>CAWGPI010000001.1:0-1124649 GCA_963824525.1 uncultured Gammaproteobacteria bacterium
TCGCCACCGGCAACTCGTCGGCCAACTGGCGGGCCACATCGGGTTCGATGCCGAGCCGCGTCATCTCGCGCAGCACACGGGCGCGCATCGGCTGGCGGCGCTCCATGTCGTTCCACACGAGGCTGGACAGTTGCGTCTCCAGCAGATCGCGCAGGCTGCCCAGCTCGGCGCGTACACGCGCGGTGTCCTGCACGGCGCGCTCAAGCAAGGGATGGATCGGTGCCGATGGATCGACCATCGGTGTTTCCTGTTCGGGGTTCGACACCGCTGCGGCGGCCACCGACGGCGGCGCGACGGGTGCCGGGGGCGCTGCATTCGGACGCGAGGGAATCGCGGTCGACAAGGGTGTGTTGTCCCGACGATAGGAAGTCGCCGCCTTGTCTTCGCGGCTCGACACCACAGGCGCGGCTTCGACCAACGGTGCGGGAGCATGGACCGCGGCGTGCGCTCCTCGACGTCCAGCGGTGCGCCGTGACGGGCCGCTTCGCGCACCAGCGCCTCGTCGAAGTCGACGGCGGCGATGATCTCGATGCCTTCGTCCATCCGGCGCGTGGAGAGGATCACCGCATCGGGCCCCTGCTCCTCGCGCACTTCGCGCATCGCCTGTCGCATGTCGGCGGCCACGAACCGTTTGATCTTCATGTCTTGCTCCAAGAGTGGAGTTGCGGAGGGTGGCGGGGGCGCGAAAGCCGATCGATGCCGCATGACCCGCGCCCGCCGCGTCGAGCACTGGCTGCATACGTGCGCCCCCGCTACCCATTCCCAACTCCGCTTCATCATCGTCAGCGACCCAGGGCCTGGACCAGTCGCACCCGACGGTTGTCGGGCACCTCGTTGTAGGCGAGTACGTGCAGGTTCTGTGCCACGTGCCGGGTGAAGCGCGCGAGCCATGGGCGAAGCAGCGGCGCGACCAGCAACACCGCGGGTTCGCCGCTCATTTCCTGCCTGCGCGCGGCCTCCGCCACGCTTGCTGCAGGCGGTCTGCGAGGCCCGGTTCCACCGCGGCGCCCGCCACACCGCCACTGGCGAGCGAGCCGAGCAGGATCTGCTCCAGCTCCGGCGCCAGCGTGATGACCGGGACCTCGGTGCCCAGCCCGGTGATCTCCTGCACGATCTGCCGGCCCAGCGCGACGCGCACGGCGGCGGTGAGAGTGCCGGGATCCTGACTCTGCCCCGCGTGCTCCGCCAAGGATTCGACGATGCTGCGCATGTTGCGGATCGGCACGCGCTCGGCCAGCAGGTTCTGCAGCACCTTGACCACCACGCCCAGCGACAGGCGCTTGGGCACCAGGTCCTCGACCAGCTTCGGCGCGGTTTGCGCGAGGCGGTCGAGCAGCTGCTGCACGTCCTGGTGGCCGAGCAGTTCGTGCGCATGGCCCTGCAGGATGTGCGACAGATGCGTGGCGATCACCGTGGCCGGATCGACCACCGTGTAGCCGAGGCTCTGCGCCTGCTCGCGCTGGCCCGGCTCGATCCACACCGCCTCCAGTCCGAAGGCCGGGTCGTGCGTGGCGATGCCATGCAAACCCTCCGTGCACGCGGCCGGGGTTGATCGCCAGCAGGCGATCGTTGTGCACCTCGGCCTCGCCCATCGGCACGCCCATCAGCGTGATGCGGTAGGTGTTGGGGCCGAGGTCGAGGTTGTCGCGAATGTGCACCGGCGGCACCAGGAAACCCAGCTCCTGCGAGAGCTTGCGGCGCACCGACTTGATGCGCCCCATCAGCTCGCCGCCCTGGTGCGTGTCCACCAGCGGGAATCAGCCGATAGCCGACTTCCAGGCCCAGCGGATCGACACTGGCGACGTCCTCCCAGCCCAGCTCCAGGCGCTCGGTCGGCGCCGCGGGAGCGGGTGCCGCGGCCACGGACAGTTCGAGCTTTGCGCGCGCTTCGCGCTCGCGCTTGAACATCAGCCAGCCGCGCCACCGCAGGCGCCGGCCAGCAGCAGGAACGCGAAGTTCGGCATGCCGGGGATCACGCCCATCACGCCCAGCACCGCACCGGCCACGGCCAGCGCGCGCGGCTGGCCGAACACCTGGCCGATCAGCTGCTTGCCCATGTCCTGCGAGCGCGACACGCGGGTGACGATCACCGCCGTGGCGATCGACAGCATCAGCGCCGGCACCTGCGCCACCAGGCCGTCGCCGATGGTCAGCAAGGTGTAGGTCTTGGCGGCTTCAGCGGCGGACAGGCCGTGCTGCATCACGCCGACGAAGAAGCCGCCGACGATGTTGATGAGCAGGATCAGGATGCCGGCGGTGGCGTCGCCGCGCACGAATTTGGAGGCACCGTCCATCGAACCGTAGAAGTCCGCTTCCTCGCGCACTTCCTGGCGACGGTCGCGCGCCTGCTCCTGGGTGAGCAGGCCGGCGTTGAGATCGGCGTCGATCGCCATCTGCTTGCCGGGCATCGCGTCCAGGGTGAAGCGCGCGGTGACTTCGGAGACGCGCGTCGCGCCCTTGGTGACCACCACGAAGTTGATGATGGTGAGGATCGCGAACACCACCAGGCCGACCGCGAAGTTGCCGCCGATGACGAACTCGCCGAACGCCTCGATCACCTTGCCGGCGGCGCCGGGACCGTCGTGGCCGTGCAGCAGCACCACGCGGGTGGAGGCGACGTTGAGCGCCAGCCGCAGCAGGGTCGCCATCAGCACCACGGTGGGGAACGCGGCGAACTCCAGCGGCCGCATCACGTAGATCACCGCCAGCAGGATCACCAGCGACAACGCGATGTTGAAGCTGAACAGCATGTCGAGCAGGAACGGCGGCAGCGGCAGCACCATCATCGCCAGCATGGCCAGCATCATCACCGGCGCGCCGACGCCGCGGCGGCCCATCGATTTGAGGTTGCCCAGTGCGCTGACTGCGGCCATGAGGTGTATCCGTTAGAATTTGTAAGGACCGAGCAGGTCCGGATCGACCTCGGGGTTCGGCGCCTGCGGCGGTTCGTCGCCGCGCGCCATGGCCTGCTTCAACTGGAAGACGTAGGCGAGCACCTGGGCCACCGCGACATACAGCGACGGCGGGGATTTCGCGGTCGAGCTGGGTGGTTGCATACAAGGCGCGTGCCAGCGGCGGCGCCTCGACCATGGGAATGCGATGGCTGCTCGCCACCAGGCGGATCTGCTGCGCCAGCACGTCCACGCCCTTGGCGATCACCCGCGGCGCACCCATGCGCCCGTCGTCGTAACGCAGCGCCACGGCGAAGTGCGTGGGGTTGATCACCACCACGTCGGCCTTGGGCAGCTCCTCCATCATGCGGCGGCGGGCCATCTGGAACTGCATCTGGCGGACGCGCCCCTTCAGTTCCGGGTTGCCTTCGCTTTCCTTCGATCTCGTCCTTCATCTCCTGGCGTGTCATGCGCAGCCGCTTGTTGTGGTCGAACTTCTGGTACAGCGCGTCGGCACCACCGATCAGCGCCAGTATCGAGCCGAACAACAGTGCGGCGTGGCCCAGCAGGCCGATCGCGCGCGCCATGCCGCTGCCACCTCACCGCGACCGGTGGCCTTCAGCTGGGTCTGCCAGTTCTTCAGCACCATCAGCAGCACGGCGCCGATCAGGAGCAGCTTGAGCAGCGACTTGCCCAGCTCGACCAGGCCGCGCATCGCGAAGATGCGGCCCAGGCCGTTGATCGGATCGAGGCGCTCGAACTTCGGCTCCAGCGCCTGCGCGCTGAAATTCAGTCCGCCCAGCAGCAGCGGAGCGGCCAGCGCCGCCAGCAGCGTGGCCAGCGCCACCGGCGCGAACAGGTCCACCGCCTCGTGCATGGCAGCGTCAGTACGCGCCCCGGCAGTTCGTCGCTGAACAACGCATCGCGTCCGTAACTGAGACCCAGGCCGTAGATGCGCCGCACGTGCTCCAACGAACGCTCGGCCGCCGCTGATCAACGCCGCGACGCCGGCCAGCACGACGATCGCGCCTGACAGGTCGCGCGATCGCGGAACATCGCCTTTCTCGCGCGCTTCGCGCAGACGTTTTTCCGTGGGTTGTTCGGTGCGTTCCTGGTCGCTTTCTCGGACATGGCCGGCTACCTCAGCCGCCGATCAGTTCGTGCATCAGCGACCAGGCGCTGGTCTGCAACGACTCGAACGCGCCGGGAAGGCTGCGCATCGACAGCCACAACGCCAGGAAGCCAAGCGATATGGTGATCGGAAAGCCCACCGCGAACAGGTTCATCGCCGGCGCCGAACGACTGATCGCGGCGAAGCCGATATTGACCACCAGCAACGAGGTCATCGCCGGCAGAGCCACCCGCACCGCGCCGCCGAACAGCTGCACGGCAAAACCCACCACCGCATACAGTCCGTTGCTGCCGATGCTCGCCTCGCCCGGCGGCAAGCTGTGGAAGCTGTCCGCCAACAACGCGATCAGACGCAGATGGCCATCCATCGCCAGAAACAGCAAGGTCACGATCAGCAGATAGAACTGGCTGATCGTCGGCGAGCTGCCGCCGGCCCGAGGGTCGACCGATTCGGCGAAACCTAGGCTCATGCTCTGCGCCACCAACTGGCCGCCGAACGACACCGCCTCGAACACCAGCTTCAGCACGAAACCCATCGCCGCGCCGATCAGCACCTGGTTGATCATCACCGCGATGCCATCCGCGCCCAGCGGCTCGAAGTCGGCAGGCGCCAGCGGCGCCAGCACCATCGTCAGCATCAACATGACGCCCAGGCGAATGCGTGCCGGCGATACCGAGTCGCCAAACACCGGCGCCATCAGGCACAGGCCGCCTACGCGCCCCATGGCCCACATCACGGAGCCCAGCATCTTCTGCAAGGTGGCCAGGTCGACCGTCGTCACTTGATCACGCTCGGCAGGCTTTCGATCAACTGGCGGGTGAACTGCACCAGCGTGCGCAGCATCCACGGCCCGGCGATCAACGCCACCAGCGCCATCGAGATCAGCTTGGGGATGAAGCTCAAGGTCATTTCGTTGATCTGCGTGGCCGCCTGCACCACACCGATCACCAGGCCCACCACCAGGGCGGTAAGAAGCAGCGGCGCGGCAATCATCATCGCCACGTACAGCGCGTGCTGGCCGAATTCGATGACGGATTCAGGCGTCATGGCGGCCTTGCTCCCTCTCCCTCTTCGGGCGAGGCCCGAAAGGCTAGTCCCGTGGGAGAGAGGGTTCGGGGCTGAGGAGGCCACGCGTGCCACGGCGGCGCCTATTTCAAGCTCCTCTTGATGAGAAGTCGAGGCGAGCACCCGTCCTTTACCCGCCTTTCTCGGCTCACCCCGACCCTCTCCCCAAAGGGGAGAGGGAGAAAATCGCGCTAACGTGCTCACGTGTAGAAACTCCCGGCCAGCGTACCCAGCAGCAAGGTCCAGCCATCGACCAGCACGAACAGCATGATCTTGAACGGCAGCGAGATGATGGTCGGCGAGAGCATCATCATGCCCATCGACATCAGGACGCTGGCCACCACCAGGTCGATGATCAGGAACGGAACGAACAGCAGGAAGCCCATCTGGAACGCGGTCTTCAGCTCGCTGGTGACGAAGGCCGGCATCGCCACGCGAAACGGCACGTCGTCCTTGCTGGCATAAGGCTGCTCATTGGCCAGATGGGTGAACAGCTGGAGGTCAGCCTCGCGCGTCTGGTCCAGCATGAAGCGCTTGAACGGTGCCGCCGCCGCGGGCACCGCCTGCTCCGCGCCCATCTGGCCGTCCATATACGGCTTCACGCCATCGGCGTACGCATGGTTGAGCACCGGCGACATCACGAACAAGGTGAGGAACAGCGCGAGGCCAAGCAACACCTGGTTGGACGGCGTGGATTGCGTGCCCAGCGCCTGCCGCAAGAAGCCCAGCACGACGATGATGCGGGTGAACGAGGTCATCATCAGCAAGATGGCCGGCAGCACCGTCAGCACCGTCATCAGTGCCAGCAGCTGCAGCGACAGCGTCCAGTTCTGCGCCCCGCCCGGCGCATTCTGCACGGTGAGAACAGGTATGCCGGCTGGCGAACCCGCGATGGTGCAATCGGCGCAATCGGCGCAATCGGCGCAGCCCACGCAAGCATTGGGGCGAACATCAGCACGATGAGAAATATCCAGCGCATCGACTTCATGGCGCTCGCTTCCAACGCGAAAGCAGATCGCCGAAACCGACATGCGGTGGATTCGGTCCCGGCGCGTCGCTGGTGGTGGCGTTGCCTTCGAAGACGTGCAAGGTGCGCATGCCGCCCTGCCCCACACCTACCAGCAGGCACTTGCCATCGGCTTCGATGATCAGCAGTCGATCGCGCGCGCCGACAGCCATCGATTCCACGCAACGCAACCGGCGCCCACCGGGTGACGTGCGAGCCTGCAGTCGGCGGCTCATCCAGCCCGCCGCGAAGATCAAGGCGATGATGCCGAGCAGGCTAACCAGGACGCGCGCCAGCTCGCCGCCGACCTGGATATCGGGCGCGGCGGCCACTGGCGTTACGAGGGCGAGAAGCATGCCGATCACCGCAGCTTGCGCACGCGCTCAGCCGGGCTGATCACGTCGGTGAGGCGGATGCCGAAGCGCTCGTTGATCACCACCACCTCACCGTGAGCCACCAGCGTACCGTTCACGAATACGTCAAGCGGCTCGCCGGCGGAACGGTCGAGCTCCACCACCGAACCCTGGTTGAGCTGCAGCAGGTTGCGGATGCTTATCCGGGTGCGGCCCACTTCCATGGCCAGCGTCACCGGCACATCGAGGATCATGTCCAGATTGACGTCAGCGCCTTCGGCCGCGGCGCCGTTGAGCGGGTCGAATTCGACGCGTTGGGTTCCGCCAGCGACGGCTTCATTGGACGGGATCATACGAGGTGCTTCTCCGGGACAAGTTCGGTCGACAGGCGCATCTCGCGACGGCCAGTCGGGGCATGGAAACGAACGGCATTGCGGCCGTTGGACTGGCCATAGCGGCCACGAAACACGGGTACGTCTTCAGCGAAGACGGTGCTCAATTCCGGCAGCTGGACAGGAATGACATCGCCGGGACGCAAGCGCAGGAAATCGCCGATGTTCATCCGCGTCTCCAACAACAGCGAACTCAATTCGACTTCCGCGTCGAGCACTTCCTCGTGCAGGTTCTCCGCCCAGCGGTCGTCGCGATCCACGCGATCGCTTTGCACGCCGGCATCGAGCAACGTGCGGATCGGCTCGATCATCGCGTACGGCAAGGTGAGGTTTATTTCGCCGCCACCGCCATCCAACTCGACGTGGAAGCGCGACACCACCACGGTTTCCGTGGGGCTGACGATGTTGGCGAACTGCGGATTGATCTCCGAGTTCATGTATTCGAATTGCAAAGGCAGCACCGGCGCCCAAGCCTCGACCATCGACGCGAACAACTCCGCCAGCATGATCTGGATGACGCGGTTCTCGGTGGCGGTGAAATCGCGACCTTCGATGCGAGCGTGGAAGCGCCCATCGCCACCGAAGAAATTATCGATCACGGTAAAGACCAGGCGCGGCTCCATCACCACCAGTGCGGTGCCTCGCAAGGGCTTGATACGCACCAGGTTGAGGTTGCTCGGCACGGCCAGCCCATGCACGTACTCAGCGAACTTGATCATCTTCACGCCGAGCACCGACACCTCGCAGGTCTTGCGCAACACGCCAAACACCGCGCTACGGAAGAAACGCGCGAAGCGATCGTTGACCATTTCCAGCGTGGGCAGCCGACCGCGGACGATGCGATCCTGCTGGGTGAAGTCGTAGGTTATGACCGCACCGGTAGGCAACGGCTCGTCGTTGCCCGTCTCGACGGCACCACCCTCGACGCCATCGAGGAGGGCGTCGATTTCCTCTTGCGAAAGGAGATCACTCATGGACTGTGTGCCCGCCCGTCACTGCATCACAAAGCTGGTGAAATACAGCGCTTCGACGCCAGGGCGACCGAGCCGGTCACCGACGATCTTGCGCACGGCCGCCAGCGCCTGCGCCTGTAACTTCTGCTTGCCCGCGGAGTCGCTGAGGATCGCGTAGTCCTGGCTGCTGAACAGCATGACCAGTGCGTTGCGAATCACCGGCTCGGCATCCTTCGCCGCCGCCAACGCGGCCGCGTCGTGCGACATCAGGCTGACGCCAACCTGGAGGAAACGCATGGACTGGTCGTCGCGGAAGTTCACCACGAACGGCGGGTCGAGCGGCAGGTACTGCTCCTGCTTGGATTCGGCCACCTTGGGTCCTGCGCCTTCCCCCGTTCGCTGGTGACGCTGCCCCATCAGCAGGTAGGCACATACGCCTGCCATCGCCAGCACAGCCACCGCCATCACCCAAACCATCGGCGACGAACGCTTGGTCGCTGCCGCTGCCGGTACTTCAATACCCTGCTCGTTCTGAGCCATGCCAACCCCAATCCCTATCAGTCTCGATGCGTCGACGCCTCATCGGGAGACGCCCCTTACCCATGGATAGCAAACGCCATGCCATCGCTGGGAAACGTTGTGGTTACTGGGTTTGCGGGATCTCGCAGGGAACCCGCGGCGCTTTCTTGACGCGCGTCGGGGATTGGTCGCGACGTGTTGGCGACGTTGGCCGAAGGTGCGCAGCCTGTGCGCGACCCGGCGTTACCGCTGCGTAGGCTTTCGCGCACAGGGTGCGCTCCTACATGCGAACCTTCGGGCCACGACGGCGCGGCAGAATGACAGGCCCTCACCCGAAAACTGTAGCAACTGTGTTCACCCTACTGCGTTCGTCGTGGCGGCCAGTGCGTCCCGCATGCGGGCGTTCATGATGGTTAGCAGTTTGCGCATGGCGGCGACCAAGGCGACTTTCTTGAGCTTCCCCGGGCGATCAAGCCTTGATAGAACGCCTTCAAGGTGGGGTCATGGCGAACGGCTGAGAGGGTCGCCATGTACATGATCGAGCGCGCCGCGGCACGACCTCCCCAGGTGGTTCGTTTGCCCCTGAAGGTGCCGCTGTCGCGCGACAGCGGTGCGACACCATAGAGCTTGGCGACCGACTTGCGGTTAAGGTGACCGAGCTCGGGCATGTCGCAGATCAGCGTGGTCAGAAAGACCTGGCCCACGCCCTTGATGGAGCCGAACACGCGCGCCTGAAGGGAGTCCTTGACCTGGGCGGCGATCATGACGTCGAGCCGGTCACGGTCCGCTTCGAGGCCGCCAATATGCTCGTCCAGCATCGCCCGCAAGCTGGGTTCGACGATCTGGCGGCGCCGCTGCTTTTCGGCCGAGATCATCCCGACCAGGTGTGTTCGGCGCAGGTGGAACTGCTTGAGACGGAGGGTTTTCTCGTCCAACGGACGGTAGGCGATCTGCGGGATCACGGTGGCCATGTGGGCCAGCATCCGGGCGTCAAGCCGGTCTGTCTTCGCCAACTGGCCGAGGGCCTTGGCAAAATCACGCGCCTGTCGCGGGTTGACGCGGGCCACCGGCAAGCTGGCGGTGTAGAGCGCATCCAGCACCGCCTGTTCATAGCCTCCGGTGGCTTCCAGGATGACCTGCCCGATGTCGAAACCTCGCAGCCATTGGATCAGGCCAGTGAAGCCGTCGGCATCGTTGGTGAACCGTTGTACGGGCCGGTGATCATGGACAGCCACGTCCAGAAACGCCTTGCTCACATCCACGCCCGCACCGATACCGCTCATCGTCATCTCCGATAATCTAGGAAGGTCGAGAGTCCTCCTCGCCAGCCCAGCCTTATTTCCGAGCGCAAACTCGGGCAACTGTACGGGCGTTGCGAGGAGATACCGGCGTGGCGACCTGGCTACAGCACGATCGTCGCGGATCAAGGAGCGAACGGTCTGCCACGCCGGCTCTCGACACCTAATCTCTCAGAATCGGATCAAATAAGGAGCGCACCCTGTGCGCGATCACCGCGTCACCGCTGCGTAGGCTTTTCGCGCACAGGGTGCGCTCCTACATTTGAACCTTCGGGCCACGACGGCGCGGCAGAATGACAGGCCCTCACCTACGAGATGTAGGAGCGCACCCTGTGCGCGATCACAGCGTTACCGCTGCGTAGGCTTTCGCGCACAGGGTGCGCTCCTACATTTGAACCTTCGGGCCACGATGGCGATGACAAGGCCGAACCCGAGACAGGATCAAGCAAACATATCCAACAACCCGAGCGCCTGCACCACCGGCGCTGCCACCTGAGCAACAGCCCCTTCGTCCGTCGCCACAGCATCACCAGTGGCGGCGGAACCCGGCGAGGCCCCCTGCCCCGCGCCACGACCATGATTTCCCTGTCCCACCTGCGCCTGGCCCAGGGTGAGGCCGTGGTGCGCCAGCATGGAGTCCAGTTGGCTCAAGGTCTGCTGCACCGCGTGCACCGCGTTGGGGTGCTGCGCGATGAAGCTCACATCCACGTGGTCGTGCTGCACGCTCACCTTCACATCGAGCTGCCCCAGATCCTCGGGATGCAACGTGATGCGCGCTTCCTTGATGTTCTGGCCGCCGAGCCAGGCCACATGCTGCCCCAGCTCCTGCGCGAACGACGGTGTACCCACGGACGCGTTCATGGTCATGGCGTGAGGTGCTGCCGCCTGTAGCGGCGCCTGAGCCTGCACGAACGGCGTGGTCAGGTTGCGCAGTGCTTCGAGTGGGTCGCTCTTGTCGCTCTGGATCGGCGTAGCCGCGGTGGCTTGCGCAGCATTGACGAGCTTCGCGTCCGCACCGGGGGCCGTGGCGGTTGCCGTTGTTGTGTCGTCACCGGCGTCGCCCGCCAATGCGGACAGCGCGCTGTCTTTCAAGCTGTCCGTCGCTTTCGAAGAATCCGCGGCGGCGTCGGCATCGGCTTGAGCGGAAGCCTGCGCAGCAACCGGCATCGGCAGGCCAGGCATGCCCGCGACCTGCAGGGTGGTTGCAGTCACGGCCGCGCTGGTAGCCGGCGCGCCCTCGGCAGCACCGTTTGCAGGAACCGCTGGCGTGGGAGCTGCGTTGGCGGGAATGCTGTGGCCAAGCAGCGCCAACATCGCTGCGGCGACTTCGGTCGGTGCAATCGTGCTTTTGGATGGCTTGCTGTCGTCCTTGGCATCGTCGCCCGCGGGGTGCCACGACTTGCCGGTAGTCGTCGACGCGGCCGCTGAGGTGGTCGTTGACGCCGCGCTCGATGATGCGGACGCCGGCGCATCCGATGGCGATGCCGTGCTGGTCGACGATGAAGGTCGTTGTGCCGATTGCTGCTGCCGTGCCTGCTGCAACGGCGCAGCGAAGGCGCTGGGCGAGTTGCCGTCAGGCGAGCTTTTTCCCGCCGATGCAGGTACGGATGGCGCGGACGGCGGCGTCACGTTCGCGGCCACGGCAATGGCTGGCGTCATGCGGGTATCTCCAAAGAGGCATGGGGATGCGCTGTCTTCATCATGACCATCCCCTCGTTGGTCGGCGATGCTGCATGCGCTCGTCGATCTCGGCCTGCTCGCGGCGGTCCTCGCTCTTGCGCTCCTGCTCGCGATAGCGATCGATCACGCTGCCCAAGGCGCGTTCACGGGAGTGCGCATCGTGCCACTGGCTACGGACGTGCTCGAGTTGCCGGTGCAGGCGAGCAACCTCGGTGATCTGCTGGGCGATCACATGGTCGATGCGTTCCACGAACTGGCGGCGGTTGAGCAGCGCGGTCACGCTGACTCCACCGGAGGTGTCGGCATATTCCTCCCGGTAACGCCGCAGCTCGGTGAGCTGTTGCTCGGCCTTGGCGACGCGCTGCTGCTGCTCGGCCAATCGCTGCATGGCCGTTTCCTGGCGCTCGCGCGCCAGGTCGGCAGCGGGTTGCAGGCGATTCGCGCGCGATGTCACGGCGTGCCTCCGGCGGTGAGCAGCTCGAGCCCGGCGATGGCATCGCCGAGCGACGTCGGCGCATCCACTTCCTGCTGCAGGAAGTCGCGCAACCGTGGCCACATCGTGATCGCATGATCGACCTGGGGATCGGAACCCTTCTGGTACGCACCGACGGCGATCAGGTCGCGTTGCTGGCGATACGCCGAATAGACCTGACGGAATCGCTGTGCCGCTCGCAAATGCTCACGCGTCACCACGGCTGGCATGACGCGGCTGATCGACGCCTCGATGTCGATCGCGGGGTAATGACCCGCCTCGGCCAGATCGCGTGAAAGCACGATATGGCCGTCGAGAATCGCGCGCGAGGCATCGGCAATGGGATCGTGGCGGTAGTCGTCGCCTTCGGTCAGCACCGTGTAGAAGGCGGTGATCGAGCCACGCCCTTCGGCGTCGTTGCCCGCGCGTTCAACCAGAGCCGGCAGCATGGCGAACACCGACGGCGGATAGCCCTTGGTGGCCGGTGGCTCACCGATGGCCAGTGCGATCTCGCGTTGCGCCTGGGCATAGCGCGTGATCGAGTCCATCAGCAGCAGCACGCGCTGGCCGCGGTCGCGGAACCACTCCGCAATCGCGGTCGCGTACTGCGCGCCGCGCAGGCGCTTGAGCGGCGGCGCATCGGCGGGAGCCGCCACAATGACTGCACGCGCACGGCCTTCAGCGCCCAGCGTGTGCTCGACGAATTCCTTGACCTCGCGGCCGCGCTCGCCGATCAGCCCGACCACCACGACATCGGCATCGGTATAGCGCGTCATCATGCCGAGCAGGGTCGACTTGCCCACGCCAGAGCCAGCGAACAAGCCCAGCCGTTGGCCGCGACCGACGCTCAGCAAGGCGTTGATGGCGCGCACGCCGGTATCCAGCGGCGTATCGATCGGCTTGCGCGCCATGGGATTGATCGGTTCGCGCTTGAGCGAGGCGTGCTCTTCCACATCCAGCGGCCCCATGCCATCAAGCGGCACGCCATCGGCACCGATCACCCGGCCGAGCAAGGCCATGCCGACCGGCAGCCCGCTGCTGTGCGCGCACGGGCGCACGCGTGCATTTGGCAGTACGCCGTGCATTTCGGCAACCGGCATCAGCAACAGACGCTCGTCGGCGAAACCGACCACCTCGGTATCCAGTTCGTTGCCGTCAGCCGTGGCGACCATGCAGCGCGCGCCCAGCGGTGCCTCGCAGCCTTCCGCCTCCAGGGTCAGCCCGACCACCCGGCGCAGGCGCCCTTCGACGGTGAGCATGCGCGTGCCGATCGCGCGTTGCCGACGACGCGCCAAGCGCTCCTGCCACAAGCTTGCCGGCGTATGGCCGGGCGGCGGATTCATCCACGCACCTCGTCAGCATCGGCATCGATATCTTCCGCTTCGGCGCCGAGCACGGCGTCGACCACGGCGGCCATGCGTGTATCCACACGTGAATCCAGGCGTGAGCGCTCGCTTTCCAGCATGCAATCGCCGCGCTCCAGCGAGCCGTCGGCGACCAGCACCCAGTCGGGCTCGGCCACATGCAGCGAGCGCAGCAGGGCGAGATCTTCCGGATGCAGGCGCACACGCAATTTCGCGGTGGCGGCCGGCATCGCCAGCACGGCCTGGCGCACGGCTTCGACCACCAGGTCCGGCGATGTACGCAATTCGTGCGCCACGACCTGGCGCGCCACGGTCATCGCCAGGCGTGCCAGTTCCAGTTCCACCAGTTCATCCATGGAACGCAAAGGTCGCGCGGCCGCTTCCAGAATCCTGTCGAGCCGGGCGATGCGCTCATTCAGCACATCGCGCGCGGCGGCCAGGCCTTCCGCATGGCCGGCGGCGTAACCCTCGTCGCGCGCTTGTTGTTCCAGCGCTTCGAGTTCGCGCACGGTGGGCTGCACCACCGGTTCAGCGGGTGCAACCTCCTCGACCGGCGGCACGCCCATCTCGGGTGGCAGCCAGCGCTGGAACGTGACGACGTTGTCGCGATCGAGCACGGCGCTCATGTCACCAACTCGTCACTGGTGCCAGAGAGATTGATGGCGCCCGAATCGGCAAGCTTCCGCGCGATGGCGAGCACTTCCTTCTGTGCGGAATCGACCTCGCTCAGACGCACCGGACCGGACACTTCCAGGTCGTCGCGCAGCATGTCGGCGGCGCGCTTGGACATGTTCGCGAAGATCTTCTCGCGCACCCCCGGCTCGGCGCCCTTGAGTGCGGTGACCAGGCGTGCCGTCGGCACTTCGCGCAACAGCGTCTGCATGCTGCGGTCGTCCAGCTCGCCGAGATCCTCGAACACGAACATCAGCTCTTCGATCCGCCCGCCAAGGCTCGAATCATGCGTGCGGATGGCCGCCATCAGCTCGTTCTCGCGCGTGGTTTCCATCGCATTGAGAATATTCGCGGCGGCCTTGAGCCCACCGACGCTGGCGGACTTGAGCTTCTTGGTATTGCCGGAGAACTGGCGTTCCATGATTTCGTCCAGTTCATTGAGCGCGTGCGGCTGCACGCCATCGAGCGTCGCGATACGCATCACCGCGTCGCTGCGCACGCGCGGCGGCAGGTAGCCGATGACTTCGGCGGCCTGGTCGGGTTCGAGGTGGGCCAACACCAGCGCGATGATCTGCGGATGCTCCTGGTTGATCATTTCGGCGATGGCACGGCTCTCCATCCACTTGAGCGATTCCAGGCCCTTGCTGGAGCGGCCCAGCAGGATGCGGTCGATCAGGCCACCGGCCTTGCTCTCGCCCAGCGCGTTGACCAGGATCTTGCGAATGTATTCCTCGGTGCCGACGCCCAGCGACGTGTGGCGCCCCATGTCGTCGTTGAGCCGGGCGAGCACCTGCTCCACCTGCTCTCGCGACACATTGGTAAGGCTGGCCATGGCCGAGCCGACGGCCTGTACATCGCGCGCACTGAGGTGCTTCAGCACCTCGGCTGCGTCCTGCTCGCCCAGGGTGAGCAGCAGGATGGCCGCGCGCTGCGCGCCGCCGATTTGCATGTCTGCTTTCATAGTCCGTTCCGCCCGCTTGATGGGGTGCCCTTACCGGGTCGATGCGCCGCGGCGATGCGCGCGGCGTTCCCACGGCATATCGACCGCGCGGGTGCTTTCCGAAGCCACGCGACCCTGGTGGCACGCGATCGCGTGATGCGCGAGTCGTCAGCCGCCATCTTCGACCACCCAGTTCTTGACGACCTGCGCCACCTGTTTCGGATTTTCGCTGACCATGCGGCGCGCCAGCCCGATGCGCTGTTCGTAGGCGATCGCCGGCGGCACGGCCAGGCGTGCCATGTCATCACCATCGTCTTCGTCGTCCACGCGAACGGAAATCGTCGACGGTGCCGGCTGCTGCGCCAGCGCGAGGCCCTGGCCCGGTGCCGGCGCGCGGCTCAGGCCACGCAACAGTGGTCGCAGCAGGCCGAAGGCCACCAGCAGCGCAATCAGTACGCCGATGCCCTGCTTGATCAGGTCGAGCATGCCGGGCCGTTCCCAGAACGCCATCGTCGGCGGCGCGGCATCGCCCGAGGCGTCCTGATGGAACGGCTGGTTGATCACGCTGACATTGTCGCCGCGGGCCTCGTTGTAGCCCACGGCGTTGCGCGCGAGCGTGGTGAGGTGCTCCAGTTCCTGCGGGGTGAACGGCACGCTCTTCTCGCCCTTCTCGCCCGGCACGCTCTTGTTGTCCACCACGACCGCCACGGTGAGGCGGGCGAGCCGGCCGGCCGGATCGCTTACATGGCTGATGGTCCGATCCAGCTCGTAGTTGCGCGTGGCGCTGCTGGTGGTCTCGCCTGGCCCATTGGATTGTTCTGCGGTAGTCGTAGCGCCGGCTTTGCCGGGAGCCTTGCCCGCCGTTGGGCGCGCCGCCGTCGGCTGCGCCACCGCATTGGGCGGTTGATTGCTCAGCGCGCCGGCGATGCCGCCATCGCCGGCGCCGCCCGTGCGCTGCTCGCTGCTGGTCTGTTCACTGCGCAACGCGGGGTGTTCGTGACCGTAGGTCTCGGTGGCCTTCTCGGTCTCGCTGAAATCCAGGTCCGCGTAGACCTGGGCACGCACCTTGCCTGGCCCGACCAGCGGCGTGAGCAGTTCTTCGATGCGTTGTGCATAGGTGTTCTCGATGCGCGTCGCCAGACGCAGCCGCGTATCGCCCACGGCGCTGGCGCTGCCGGGATCCGTGTTGGTGAGCAGCTGGCCTTGCTGGTCGACCACCGACACCTGCTTGGGATCGAGGTTGGGAACACTCGATGCAACCAGATGCACGATGGCCGCTACCTGGCTCGCATCGAGCTGGCGCCCCGGATACAGCGTGACCAGCACCGACGCGCTGGCCTCGTGACTGTCGCGAATGAATGCCGACGGCTTGGGCAGCGCCAGATGCACTCTTGCCGCGCGCACCGATTGCAGCCCCGCGATCGTGCTACCCAGGTCCGTCTCCAGCATCTGCTGGTAGCGCGTGCGCTCGGCCAGATCGCTCATGCCAAACGGGGAATCGCCAGCAGGCGCCGCGGTGCTGGCGGCACTCCCTTGGGGCAAGCCCTGCGCGGCGAGCTTCAGGCGAATCGCCGCCAGATCGGACGCCGGCACCATGATCGAATTGCCATCGGGGCCCAGCGTGTAAGGCGTGTTGGAAGCTTGCAGCGCCTGCGTTACGGCAGCCGCGTCTTTCTGTTCCAGGCCGGCATACAGCAGGCCGTAATTGGGACCGCGCGACCACAGCACCACGGCCACGCCCAGCGCGACCGCGCCCGCCACACCAAAAAGGAGCAACAGCTGGCGCGTTGCCGGTGTGCGGGCAAGCTGTTTGAGATCCAGGCGAGCACCGGCCTTTTCGTCCGTCGTCGCTAGGGCGTTATCGGCCATGAAGACTGCTCGTGCTCTGGGGAAGGGAGGGCGGCGTCATGGAACCGGTCAGACCGGCATATTCATGATGTTGTTGTAGGCATCGACGAGCTTGTTGCGCACCTGGGTCAGCGTGTTCAAGGAGAGATCGGCCTTCTGCACGGCGACCATCGTGCGGCCGAGATCGGCGCCCGGCTCACCGCGCTCGAAACTGGCGGCCATGCGGCCAGCTTCCATCTGCGTGTCAGCCACGGACGAAATGGATTGCTTCAACAGGCTGGAAAAATCAGTTTGTGCTGGCGTCGCTGCGGTGAACGATCGCTCGGGTGAGTTCACTTGCGAAGATAGCTGGCGCATCTGCGACAGCAGGCTGTTGACGTCGATCTGGGTCATGACGGAATTCCAACGCGTGACGGGAAACTGAGCTGTAAATGCACAAGCCGTGCCATACGTGAAACTTGCGTCATCAGGCCTGCATACTCGGCTGCAACCCGTATTTGCGCAGCTTTTCCACCAAGGTCGTGCGCTGCATGCGCAACAATTTCGCGGCATGCGCGACGACGCCGCCGGTGACGTCAAGCGCTTGACGGATCAAGCCCACTTCGATGTCCGCCAGGTGATCCTTCAGATCCAGCCCTCCCTCCGGCAACATCACCAGCGAGTCCGACGGCAGCACCGTCATCGGCTCGGACATCACGCTCGACTGCCCCACCATCAGCGACAGCAAGGCAGTGCCACGCACTTCCTCGATGATCTGCTGGCCGCGATATTTTTCCGGCAGATCGCTTACCCGAACCTCGCTGTGCGGGTACAGGATGGAGAGGCGCTCCACCAGGTTGTAAAGTTCCCGCACGTTGCCCGGCCACGTATAGCCATGCAACGCATGCATGGCGCCAGCGCTGAATCGAACGCAGGCGAGGCCGCGCCGCGACAAGCGCTGGTTGAACTCGGCCACCAGCTCCGGCAGGTCGTCCAAGTGCTCGCGTAGCGCCGGCATCTCCAACGGAAATACGCTCAAGCGATAAAACAGATCCTCGCGGAATCGACCATCGGCGATGGCTGCCTCCAGGTTCCGATGCGTCGCTGCAATGATGCGCACGTCACAGCGCTGAGTGCGGTTGCTGCCGACGCGCTCGAAGGCACGCTCCTGTAGCACGCGCAACAGCTTCACCTGCATCGGCAGGCTCATGTCGCCGATTTCGTCAAGGAACAGCGTGCCACCCTCGGCCATCTCGAAGCGCCCCTTGCGGGTACTGATCGCGCCGGTGAAGGCACCCTTCTCATGGCCAAAAAGTTCGCTTTCGAGCAGTTCGGCCGGAATCGCGCCGCAATTGATCGCCACGAACGGCTTGTCCCGACGGGACGAGCACTCATGGATGCTGCGCGCCACCATTTCCTTGCCGGTACCCGATTCACCCAGCACCAAAACGCTGGAATCGAACGGCGCCACCTGGCGAACCAGCGCATTCACGCTGGCCATGGGACCCGAGCTGCCAACCAGACGCACGTCGCTGCGACGAGCACCGGCCTGGGCCTGTGATCCGCGCAACGCATCGGTAAGCTGTTCATAGCGGAGAGGGAATTCGATGACGCCCACGCGCGCCGCGAACGGCGATGAATTCGCCGCCAGCCTCGACGCCCATTCCGAATCGGCGGCCAGCAGTACCTGCGCACGCCCTGCGTCCCCGCCCAGCAAGGCAAACTGACGCTCTGCTTCCACCGCATCGGCGACATTGCCCACATAAACGGCGCGCCACTCATGGGTCGCCTGCTCCACTTCCGCACAATCTTCACCGCGCTGCGGGCGATAGCCGAGGAATTGAAGTGCCGAAACGACCGACTCCGCCCTGCGGTGGTCGGATTCGATCACCAGTACATCGAACTTGCCCATGTATGACTCTCGTGCGTGCTGCTTCATCGGTAGGACCCCTAACCCTCGACTGCGCGAGCCGCGTGTCGATATTCCGCCATCGGCTACTGCGGCTCTCAGGAATCATTCAGCAAGAAAAAGGCCAGCACAGGCGAAATTTTCGTCGTCCGACGGCAATCCTTCGTGCCGGTTTACGTCACATGAGCGCGCAAGCAATGGCGGGATGCGTACATCGCATCCCGCATCTCACTGAATCCATTAGGCAATCGGCGTGCAAGATGGCGCGGAAAAAGTGACCTGAAGCGGCACCCATCCGAGATCTGCGTCAAAGAATTTTCCTGCCGACTTTTCGTAACGTGATGCCGATCACATTAGGCGGTGGCGCCTGGAAAGCGCTTACACGGCGGCTTGACGGCTTTCTGCCACTTTGCGTCGGTGATGGCGAAACACGAGCCGCTCAAGTGCGTCACTTGTCGCATCGCCCAGGAATTCGAAGACCACGAAAACGTGATCGCCATCACGCTCTTGCACGAGTCGTGCCGGTAGCTCCAATGGCAGCGCCATGCACCCGTCGAAATGCAGCTTCAACAATCCGCTCGCGGCATGGGCAGGCCAAAGTGTGCTCGGCAACAGGGCGCCGACGGCGTTGAATCGGATGAACGCGCGCGGCGGCAACTCGGCGCTTCGCTGGAGTAGCTGATCGAGCATGGCCATCATGACGTTGAGCTTGTTGTCCAGGCGCAGCAACTCCTGCGCCATCGGGCTCTCGTCGTCGGCCGCATCACTGCGTCGCTCGCCAAAGGCCGCCAGCGTGCCGAGCACGTTCAGGTTGCGCTCGCGCAATGCAATTAGCTGCAAGTCGCCGATAGGGGAAGACGAGGCCACGCAACTCGCGTGCAGGCCATCTTCATAGGTGACTCGCTCGGAAAACGCCTGCCAGGAATCGTCTTGCATGTGCCCCTCGATCGGTCTGGGTCATGGGCGGCAACGCTTGCTGCCCCGCCGAAGGAAATTATGCGCGTTTTTGCCGGGGCAACCGCCAAAACGCCGCGTCAGTCGATAGCGGCATGCAGATAGGCATTGAGCGCCCGGTGCGAATGCCGGTGCTGGCCAAGCGCCTCTCCAAGATCGTCGCGCGCCTTGGCTACCAGGGTCTTGACCTCCTCGTTGTGTGCCAACAAGGTCTTCATCGTTTCCAACGCGGACGCGTCCGATAGTGGCAATAGGCGAAGCAAGCGGTCGCGCTCGGCACCCTGCGTCGTGACCTCATCCCAGGCGCCTGCGCGGGCCGAGGCCAGCATGCGCGCGCTCACGTCTAGAATGTCGCCGGATTGCATCGCGCCAGCCATCACGCCGCAGAACCAGCGCTGCCCTGCGATGCCAGGTAGGTGTCACGTATTTGACGCCACGCTTCGCGCACGGGGTTGATCAGGTCGATGACTTCGTCCAGTGCGCGTTCGTCATCGTTGAGCTGGGCTTGCAACAGGCGGCGGGCGATGTAGTCGTAGAGAGAATCGAGACGCGTGGCCAATGCACCGCCGGCTTCATGATCGAGGCTGCCACGCAACTCGCCGAGGATAGCGAAAGCGCGCGCGAAATGCGTGCCCTTGGCGGGAACGTCGCCTCGACGCATCGCCCCGCGTGCCTGATTGATGCGGTCGACCATGCCGTCGTACAGCATGCCGGTCAGCTGGTGGCGATCGGCGCCTTCCACGCTGCCGCGCGCACTGGTGTCCTGGTAGGCCGCGCTGGCGTTGCGCATGTATCCGTAGCTCATCGTCGCTGTCCTTGGCTTAGTTCTTCGAGCTGTTCGAGTTGTTCAGCTGCGCAAGCGCCGTGGTCAGGTAGCTGCTGGTGTTGTTGAGCTGCGACATCATGGTGTCCAGCGCGGTGTACTGCTGTTGCAGCTGTTTCTGGTAGGTCGCCATGCGGGAGTTCAATGCGGTCTGCTGGGTACCGAGCTGGGTCAACTGGCCGTTGAGGCTGGTCACCCGGGCGCCGATGACGCCATTGCTCGAAGTATAGGCGGTGAGCGCCTTATTCAACGTGGTCGCGTATCCGCTGGTGCCATTGAACAAACTCTGCACGGCGCTGGTGTTGGTGGACAAAGCGGCGTTCAGCTTCGTCGAATCGACGCTCAACGTGCCATCCGCCTGCCGCGTAATGCCCAGGTTCGCGAGCGTGCCAATGCTGTTGCCCTTGACCGCGTTGCTCAGCACCGAGGAGATCTGGCGCTGCACCGACGTCAACGTGGTGTCGCCAAGCAAGACACCGGCCGAGCCGCTGGTGCTGTCGAAGCTGGACAGCGAGGACGCCGTGCTCACGTAGCTGTTGTAGGCGGTGACAAAGCCCTGGATCGCGCTTTGCGCCGCCGAATTGTCCCGCGACACCGTCAACGTATTGGTGCCGGTGGAGCTCAGGTTGAGCGTCACGCCATCCATCGCTCCTGACACGGTATTCGTCGCGCTGTCGACGGCGATGCCGTTGATCGTCAGCTTGGCATCGACCGCCTCATTGCTGCCCGCGGTATTCAGCGTCGTGGCCAGGGACTGGAGACCACTGTCGCTGCTGCTGCTCGCGCTCACCGAGAAAGCGTTGGCGACGCCAGTCTTGCTCGAGCTGAGCATCAACTGCTGGCCATTCACGCCATTGATGATCGTGGCCGTCACTCCCGGGTTGGAGGACGAACCATTGATGGCCGTGGCGATGTCCGACAGGTTGTTGGTGGCCGACACGCTGATATTCATCGTGTTCGAACCGACCGTGACATTCAGTGTCCCGGCGCCGACAGCCGCCGTGGATGAAAAGGTGCCACTCGCGCGCTGCTGCGCGGTGGCCAGCTGGCTCACGGCCACCGTATACGTTCCCGGCTGCGCGCTGGACATGGTGGTCGCGGCGCCGATGCTCGCGCTGCCGCCGGTCGGTGTCAGCGTGGCGTTGTAGCTGCTGAACGTGTTGATCGACGTCAGCGTTGCCAGTGAGCTCTGCAACTGGCTCAGCACCGAGCTGAGCGAATTGAGTCCGCCCAGGGTGCTGTTGATCTGGTTCGTCCGATCGGTGATCTGTTGTTGCGGTGCCGCCTGACGCGCATTGACCAGCGCGGTGACGATGGCATTGACGTCCAGACCCGAGCCGATACCCAGGGAGGTGATGGTGCCGCCCGCCGAGCTGCTGGAGGACGAACTGCTGGACGAACTGCTGGAACCGGTGCTGGTATTGCTGGTGAGCTGGCTGAGCAGCGAACTCAAGCTGCTGCCGGACGTGGCGCTGGACGTGGTCATCGCACTGCCTTATCTATTTCCCGCACAGGCCCCGTCTTGCGACGGGGAGCATCGAGCCCCCGGCAAAATCCTCGTCACGCAAGGACTTTGCCGGTGGCTCCCGTGGCGGCTGGCGGTTGGGTTTGCCAACCGCCAGCCGGTGAAACCGGTCGCGCGACGCCGCGACCCGGGAGAGTCGCGGCGTCGCTTGCGTCCGTTACTGCAACAGCTTCAGCACCTGCTGCGGGTTCGAGTTGGCCTGCGCCAGCACCGAGATACCCGCCTGCTGCAACACGTTGGCCTTGCTCATGTTCGCCGTCTCGGCCGCGAAGTCCGCGTCACGGATGGTCGACTGCGAAGCCTGCAGGTTCGTGGTCTGCGCCGCCACCGTGGAGATGGTGGACTGGAAGCGGTTCTGCACCGCGCCCAGCTGTGCGGCGAAATTGCTGACCGTCTGCAGGGCCACGTCGACGCGCGAGATCAGGTCGTTCGCACTGTCCACCGTCTGCACGCTGCCCGTCGCCAGCGAGCCGCCGGTGGAAGCCGCGTTACCGGCAACATAAGCCGCACCCGTGTTAGCGTCAGTCGCGTTGGCGCCGATGATGGGGCCAGCCACGTTCGAGGTGCCCACGGTATCGCTGATGGTCAGCGCGGACGACGAGTAGAAATTCAGGCCATTGCCGTTGCCGTTCACCGCGGCGCTGACGCCCGAGATACCCGCCGCGTTGATCGCGTCGGACACGTCCTGCAGGCTCTGCGCACCGGCCAGGCTGACCTTCGTGCCGTTGATCGTGAGGGTCTCATTGGACGGATCACCAGTGGAGGCGACAGCCGCCGTCGAAGCACCCGTGCCAGCCGCGGCAACGTTCGCCGGGAGACCCAGGCTCGCCTGAGCGGCGCCGCCGAACGCGACGCCACCCGTGGGACCGGTGATCTTGAGCTCGCCCGTGGTGGCGTCCACCGCGGCGATATTGCTGCCAGCCGCCGTATTGATCGCGGATGCCAGGCTGGACACCGACTTGTAGGTGCCAGCGGCGACGCTGACGGCACCCGTGCCGTTGACATTCACCGTCAGGGCGCCGGATGCCAGCGTAAAGCCGGTGCCGGTGTTGATGCTGCCCGTCGACACTTCCGCCACCTGGCCCACCGCACTGGCCTTCACGCTGGTGCCCAGGCTCACGCTAATGGTCTGACCGACGGAGGCGCCGATCTGGAAGCTCTTCGTCTTCATCGAGCCGTCCAGCACGTTCGAGCCGTTGAACGTGGTCTGGTTCGCGATACGGGTGATTTCCGCCAGGCGCTGCTGCACTTCCTGGTCGATCGAGGCGCGGTCGGTGCTGGTGTAGGTGCCGTTGGCCGACTGCACCGCCAGGTCACGAATGGCCTGCAGGTTGGCGGTGACCTGGTCCAGTGCGGAGCCGGCGGTCTGCGCCAGGTTGATGGCGTCGCTGGCGTTCGCGCTGGCCTGGGTCAGGCCGCCGATCTGGGTGGTGTAGCGCTGCGAAATGGCGAAGCCGGCGGCGTTGTCGGCCGCGCTGTTGATCTTCAGACCCGACGACAGGCGCTGAGTGGCCGAAGACAAGGCACTCTGCGACTTGGTCAGGTTGTTCTGCGCCATCAGCGACGAGATGTTGGTATTGATAACGAGAGACATGGACTTCTCCTACGGGACCGTTAACCGGTTTGTTGGCTTTGTATATGCCGGCGGCAAGGTTTCCCGTGTGGAATGCCATCCGCCTCGATGAGCTTTTCGGCCTCTACCGCCATTACTTGAACCATTCGACGCCACTTCGTGATGCATCTCACGTTACGCACGCGTCGAACTTGCTCTACCCGCGATACATCCAACGCCAGAGCCCACGTCTCGTCGCCATCATCCATCCATAAGCACGACGCACCGCCGCCAAGATGTTGACCGCGGCGCGCCTTCGTCCCAGCCCGGCCAGACGGCCGAATGGCCCTTACGCAACGGCGGGACGTTTCGAGCATCCGGCGAAATCCTCGTCACCCAAGGACTTTGCCGGCGGCTCCCGTGATGGCCGGCGATTGGGTTTGCCAACCGCCAGCCGGTGAAACCGGTCGCACGACGCCGCGACCCGAGGGAGTCGCGGCGTCGCTTGCGGCCGTTACTGCAACAGCTTCAGCACCTGCTGCGGGTTCGAGTTGGCCTGCGCCAGCACCGAGATGCCTGCCTGCTGCAACACGTTCGCCTTGCTCATGTTCGCCGTCTCGGCCGCGAAGTCCGCGTCCCGGATGGTCGACTGCGAGGCCTGCAGGTTGGTGGTCTGCGCCGCCACCGTGGAGATGGTGGACTGGAAGCGGTTCTGCACCGCGCCCAGCTGTGCGGCGAAATTGCTGACCGTCTGCAAGGCCACGTCGACGCGCGAGATCAGGTCGTTCGCGCTGTCCACCGTCTGCACGTTGCCCGTCGCCAACGAACCGCCGTTGGTCGCCGACGTGGCCGCCGTATAGGTGGCACCGGTATTGGCGTCCGTGGCGTTGGCGCCGATCACGTTGGCGCCGGTATCGGTGACGGTCAACGCGCCGCTCGAGTAGAAGTTGATGCCATTGCCGTTGCCATTCACGGCGGCACTGACACCCGTGATGCCGGCGGCATTGACGGCATCGGACAGACCTTGCAGGCTCGTTACGCCGGTGGTGCTGATGGCGGTGCCGTTGATGCTGAGGCCTTCGGCAGCGAAGCTCGGCAAGGCCGAGGTAGCGGCTGCGGCACCGGTGGTATCCGCCGTGGCAGCTGCTGCAACCGTGGCAGGCAAGCCCAACGCCGTCGCGCCAGCGCCACCGAAGGTGGTGCCACCGGCCGCACCGGTGATCTTGATTTCGCCGTTGGTGTCCACCGAGGCGACCGCGCTGCCGGCCGCCGTATTGATCGCAGCCGCCAGGCTGCCCACGCTGCTGTAGGTACCTGCGGCCACATTGGTGCCGCCCACCGTCAAGGAGCCGGCCGTCACCTTGAAGCCGGTGATATTGCCCGTGCTCACTTCCGCCACCTGGCCCATCGCACTGGCCTTCACGCTGGTGCCCAGGCTCACGCTGATGGTCTGACCGACGGAGGCGCCGATCTGGAAGCTCTTGGTCTTCATCGAGCCGTCCAGCACGTTCGAGCCGTTGAACGTGGTCTGGTTGGCGATACGGGTGATTTCCGCCAGGCGCTGCTGCACTTCCTGGTCGATCGAGGCGCGGTCGGTGCTGGTGTAGGTGCCGTTGGCCGACTGCACCGCCAGGTCGCGGATCGCCTGCAGGTTGGAGGTGACCTGATCCAGCGCCGAACCGGCGGTCTGGGCCAGGTTGATGGCGTCGCTGGCGTTCGCGCTGGCCTGGGTCAGGCCGCCGATCTGGGTGGTATAGCGCTGCGAAATGGCGAAGCCGGCGGCGTTGTCGGCCGCGCTGTTGATCTTCAGGCCAGACGACAGGCGCTGAGTAGCCGAAGACAAGGCACTCTGCGACTTGGTCAGGTTGTTCTGCGCCATCAGCGACGAGATGTTGGTATTGATAACAAGTGACATGGATTTCTCCTACGGAACCGCTGGTCGGTTCGTTGGCTCTTTAGCTACCGGCGGCAAGGTCCACTGCGTGGAATGCCAACCGCCTCGGTCAGCGTTTCGACCCCTCTTGCGATTTCTTGAGCAGTGGCCGTCATTTCGTGATGCCGCTCACCTTGCCGCGCGCCAGACCCGTGGCTCGGCACGGCGCGTTCAACGCAAGAACCCATGCTCCGTAGTTCTCCTTCGTCATCGTTTACAGCACCCTGTACCTCGCCAGTTACTTGATGTAGTTGAACAAGCTCATCGACTTCACCTGGGCGAACACCTGCTGCGATGCCTGCAACGCGGTGGATTGCAGCGAAAGTTTGCTGATCGCCGTGTACGCATCCACGTTCTGCACATCCGACAATGCGGACTGGTAGGTGACATTGAGATCCTGATAGGAGCTCTGCTGCGCCTGCAGCGTGTCGAGGCGGCCGCCAATGGCGACTTGCGCCGCGCTCAGCGTGGATTGCACTTGATCGATCGATTCGACCTGGCGACTCATCACATTGGTGAGCTGGGTATCGCTGCCACCACCCTGCAGTGCATTGATCATGTTGGTGAGCGTGGTGAATACGTCCTGCTGGCCACCCGCTTGCACCGACACCGTATCTCCCGCCGCCGGCGTGCCGCTCATGGAAATCGACATGCCATTGAAGCTGATCGCGCCGCCATCCTGGTAGGTGCCGCCCACCGGGTTGCCACTGCCGTCGAGCACGGGATTGCCTGTGGCATCGGTTGCCGTCCAGGTGTTGCCCGCGCCAAACGTGATCGTATAGCCGCCGCCACTGCCGGCTGCGCCGGCATTCCAGGCGGCCTGATCGGTCACGCTGTTCGCTCCCACCACCAGCGTGCCCGTATTGGCCGCGCCTGCGCTCGCCGCGAACGTGCCGTTGCCGGTCGGGATATTCATGAAAAGGTCGGCGCCCGGATCGTTGGTGGCGATCTGCAGGCCCGATCCGACCGCAGCACGCTGCTGCCCGCTATTGCCCTGATAGCTCACCGCGCCGTTCACGCCGACCTGAAACGGCGTCGTGACGCTGCTGGTGCCGGCGAACAAGGCGTTGCCGTTGCTGTCGGTACTATTGGCCTGCTGAATCAACTGGTCGCGCATCTGGCTGAGCTGGCTCGCCAGGCTGTTGCGATCGGTGCCGGAAAGCGTGCCGTTGATGGCCTGCAACGCAAGGGTACGCGCGTTGTCCAGCACGCTGTTCACCGAGCCAAGCGTGCTGGCCTCGGTATTCAGTGACGTCGTCGCGCTATTGATGCTGTCGGTGTATTGCGAATTCGCCGCAATGATGTGATTGAGGTCCACCACCTGGCCGGCACCGGCGGGATCGTCCGAAGCCACGTTGATGCGCGAACCCGTTGAAACCTGGTTCTGCGTCGTCGCCAACGCGCTCTGCTGGTTGAGCATGTTGCTGAGCGACTGCTGGTACATCCAACTGGTAGAAAGGCGCATGGCGTTTATTCCTAGGCGGTCTGGACGGCAGCGAGCAGGCTGGAAAAGATCGTTTGCGACGTGGAGATCACCTGCGCCGAGGCCTGATAGGCCTGTTGGTAGCGCACCAGGTTGGCGGCCTCTTCATCGAGGTTGACGCCAGACACGCTCTGCTGGGACGACACCGCCTGGTTGTAGAGCGCGGTCTGCGTCGTGAGATTGGTCTGGGCCTGGCTGCCCACCGTGCCGATGTTCGTGGTGAGCTGGCCATAGGAGGCAATGACCGACTGACTGCCCCCGTTGAGCACGCCCGCGTTGGAGAGAGCGGCCAACGACAATGCGTTGCTGGTGTCCTTCAGGCCATTGCTGTTCAGCCCAATAGTGAAGCTGTCGTTGGCGGCCGGCGTACCCGATGGCGTGACGCTCCAGCCATTCGCGCTGATGGCCTGACCCACGGCATAGCTGCCGCTCGCCAGTACGTTGCCCGAGCTGTCAGTGACCTGATAGGTGCTCGCCGAGGGAAAACTCAATGTGGCGTTGTTCGTCAGCGCCGGGTTGGCGGCGTCCTGCACGGTCACCGAGCCGATCTTGCCCGTGCCGGTATTGGCAGCGGCTGGCGTCGAGGTGAGCAGCGCCGCTGCTGCGATGCCGTTCGGGTCGGTCATGGTCACCGCCAGACTGGTCGATGCCTGACGCGTCGGCAGGATCTGGAAACTGTCACCCGCCTGCGCCGTGGCAGGCACGCTGAACGTGAGCCCGGCGGCCGACAGCGTGCCGTCGGCATTCGTCGTCAGCGGCACGGCCTGCCCGCTGGTCGTCTGTAGGTTCCACTGGCTGCCGTCGTAGCTCATGACATAGTCGGACGAGGTCAACTGCGACACATCCGTGATACTTGCCGATACGCTGCCGGCACCCTTGTTGGCGCTGCTCGGCTGCACGGTGGGCGACGGCATGTTGAAAATCGCGGCACCCTGTTTGCCGTTGAGATCCATGCCCTTGGCCTGCTGCGCATTGACGCTGCTGGCAAGCGCCACCGCCGACTGGCCAAGCTGGTTCTGCACGCTGTCGAGCACATTGCTGCGATAGTTGAGCAATGCGCCCAAGCTGCCGCCACTGAGTCTTGTGCTGACATCGGTGCCGGTAGCATCGAAAACGTCCGTGCGCGTGGGGTCGTACGTCGTGCCACCCGTCGATAGCGCGTAGGACTTGTCGCCACTGACCAGGGCCTGCCCATTGGAGGCATACACGCTGATGCTGCCATTCGACTCGCTGACGGCGGACACCCCAACGTAGCCCGATAGGGTCTGGATCATGGCATCGCGCTGATCGAGCAAGTCATTCGGCGGATTGTTTCCGGCCTGGCTGATCTTCGCATTCAGCGCGGCGATGCTGCTGGCGGTCGAGTTGATGCTGTTGACCGTACCGCTGATCTGGCCATTCACCTGGCTCTGCTGGGCGCTCAATTGCTGACCCAGCGTGTTGAACACGCTCACGGCCGCCGTGGCGCTACCCAGCAGCGACTGGCGGCTCGACGCCACGCCTGGCGTGTTCGCTACCGTGCTGAAGGCGCCGTAAAAGCTGTCCAATGCTGTCTGCAGATTGCCGCTGGCGCTCAAGGTGCTGTTCAACGTGGACGCGAGGCTGTTGTAGGTCGTCGCGCCCTGCATGCCGGAATTACTGCTCCACACCGCACTGGTGAGGAAGTCGCTGTACGCACGTTGCACCGAGTCCACATTGACGCCGCTGCCGATCGTGTAGCGCCCGCCCGGTGCGGAGATGTTCTCCGACTGCAGCACCGACTGCCGGCTATACCCCGGCGTGTTGACGTTGGTGATGTTGTTGCCGATGGTGTTGAGCGCCACCTGGGCGGCATTGAGCCCCGAGACACCGGTGGACAGTAGGTTAGCCATGAGTCATTCCTGGACACTTCACTCGGAGGAAGTCGGCCCGCCGGCCAATTTCTTGAGCGCATCGAGCGCATCACGCATGGCGGGGCTGTTGGCGATGGTCGCGATTTTTTGCGCGTAGGCCGGGTCGGTGGCGTAGCCACCGTTGACCAGGCCCCGGGCGAAGCCGACCACGTCGTCGCCGTGATTGAGGGCACGGGCGTAACGCGGGTTGTCGGCAATGAGTTGCGCATAGTCGTCAAACGACTGAGCCGGGTTGGCATAGGCGCGGAACTGGGCGTTCCGACGTACGGCGACGCCAGCTTCGAATTCCAGCGTGGGCACGCTCACTTTTGCGCCATCCCAGCTGCTGCCCGCCTTCATGCCAAACAGGTTGTTGCTGCTGTTGCCATCGGCGTGGGCCGGCAGGTGCTGGCCCCACTGGGTTTCGAGTGCCGCCTGGGCCAGCACGGCGCGCACCGACACGCCGAGCTTGTCCGCGGCCTTCTGCGCATACGGGGCCAGTTGCTGCACAAAGTCCTGCGCATCCTTGGGCAGCGACTTCAGCGCCTGCGAACCTACCGCGCGAGCTGCCCCGGCCACGGATCGCAGCCGCTGCCGCCAATCGTCATCGACGGCAGCGACCGTGCCGGCATCGGCGCCATTCGTACCGGCCATGCCGCCAAGTTGGCGCGTCAGCATCTGCGCGATGCCCAGCCCATTGCCGTGCTGCGACAGCTCGATCGACAACTGCTGATCGAACATGTCACGCCAGGCGTCGCCGCCCTGGCTGTCGAACAGGCCATCGCCGGCGCTCGCGTCGCGCATGGACTTCAGCATCATCTGGGTAAAGATGGACTCGAACTGCTTGGCCACCACCGGCAGCGCGGACTTGGCGTCGGCCTGCGCACTCTGGCGAAGCGCCGAGAACCCGGACAGGTCGGTCCAGGTGCTGACGCTCTTCATGGCGTCGCCAGGCAGCGCCATCAGATCACCACCAATTCCGCGTGGAGCGCGCCGGCCTGCTTGAGCGCCTGCAGGATCGAGATCAGATCGCTGGGCGAGGCGCCGACCTGGTTCACCGCACGCACGATGGTGTCCAGATTCACGCCCGGACCGAACTTGAACATGTGGGCGCCGTCCTCGCTTACCTGCACATTGCTGTTGGGCACCACGGCGGTCTGACCCTTGCTGAACGGCTCCGGCTGGCTGACCTGAGGCTGTTCGGAAATGGTGACCTGGATCGAACCATGCGCCACCGCGGCCGGCGTCACGCGAACTTCCGCACCGATGACCACGGTACCCGTGCGTGAATTGACCACCACGCGTGCTGGCGCATCGCCTGGCGTTACGTCAAGGCCCTGAATCGCACCGAGCCACGCCACGCGTTGACTCGCATCCACCGGACCGCGCACGCTGACCGAGCCACCGTCGATCGCACTGGCCGTGCCCACGCCGTAGGTGCGGTTCACCGCCTCGGCGATATGCGCGGCCGTGGTGAAGTCCGGCGTGTTGAGATTCAGCACCACGTCGCCGCCGCTATTGGCGAATGACGACGCCACGCTACGCTCCACCGTTGCGCCGTTCGGAATGCGGCCGCTGGCCGAAATATTCACCTGCACGCTGGAGCCACTCTTGCCCTGCGCACTGACACCGCCCACCACCACGCTGCCCTGTGCCATGGCGTAGACGTTGCCGTCGGCACCGCGCAACGGCGTCATCAGCAATTCGCCGCCGCGGATACTGCGCGCATTACCGATCGACGACACCGTGATATCGATGGGCTGCCCCGGCTTGGCGAACGGCGGCAGCTGCGCCGTGACGGTGACCGCAGCGGCGTTCTTCAGCTGCGGTCGCGCGGATGCCGGTACCGTGATGCCGAACTGCACCAGCATGTTTTCCAGGCTTTGCGTGGTAAACGGCGTCTGCGTGGTCTGGTCGCCGCTGCCATCCAGGCCAACGACCAGGCCATAGCCAATCAACTGGTTGCTGCGCACACCGGCCACTTGGGCGAGGTCGCGAATCTTGTCGGCGTGCGCAGGCGGCGTGATCGCACCGCAGGCACACAGCGAAATGGCTACACCACGAAGCACCGAGAGCAGGCGACCAGGCCAGCCAGAGCGCGAAAAAGTCGAGGCGTCCATCAGTAGGGCATCCACTTGGAACTGAAGAAGCGCGACAACCAGCCCTGCGTATTCGCATCAGCCAGCGAACCCTTGCCCGTGTAGCCGATCTGCGCGTCCGCCACGCGGGTGGACGGCACGCTGTTGTCCTGTCCGATGTCCTGCGGGCGCACGATGCCGGAAATGCGGATCAGTTCCTGCCCCTGGTTGATCGTCAGCATCTTCTCGCCGCGTATCAGCAGGTTGCCGTTGGAGAGGCGCTGCGCCACTGTGACCGTGATGGATCCGGTCAACTGGTTGCTCTGGCTGCTGTCGCCGCTGCCATCGAATGCGCGGTTGGCGTTGAGGGTCGTATCGGCGGTCTGGCCAGCGACCCTGAGTGTCTGGCCCAGGATGCTGGGCGCGCTGATGGTGCTCGCGTCTTTCTTGCTGGTGCTGGTGCTGGCCTTTTTGGAGGCCTGCGTACTCTCCACCAGCGCGATGGTGAGGATGTCACCCACGCGATGCGCGCGGGCGTCATTGAACAGCTCCATGCCCTGCTCGGAGTGGTAAATCGAGCCATCGGTCGGCGGTGCCGACGCCGGCTCCTGCGGCAGCGTGGCCGCCCACTGATGATCGTCGCGCGGCGGCTGCATGAGGCAGCCTGCCAACGGAGCGAACGCCAGCATGATGGCGAGTCGGGAAAGCAAGCGTGATGGCGACATGGCAGTGCTCACATCTTGTCGGTGAGATCCTGCAGCATCTGGTCGGTGCTGCTGATCGCCTTGGAATTCATTTCGTAGGTGCGTTGCGTCTCGATCATGTTGACCATCTCGGCCACCACGTTGACGTTCGAGGACTCCAGCGAGCCCTGCAGCAGTGAACCCATGCCGTTGAGCGCGGGCTGTCCCGTCTGCGGTGCGCCGCTCGACGCGGTTTCCAGGTAAAGGTTCTGCCCCATCGGCTGCAGGCCGGCGGGGTTGACGAAATCGGCCAGCTGCAACGTGCCGATCGTTGCGGGCGTTGCCGATGCAGTGGTCGTGGCCGACACCGTGCCATCGGTGCCGATGGTGATGCTTTGCACGGTCGGGGGGACGGTGATGGCCGGCTCCAGCGGATAGCCGTCCGACGTCACGAGCTGGCCATTGGCGTCTGTATGCAGCGAGCCGTCACGGGTGTACGCCACGCTGCCGTCGGGCATGCTCACCTGCAGGAAGCCACGGCCCTGGATGGCCACGTCGAGCGAACTGCCCGTCTGCGTGATGCTGCCTTCGGTGAACAGCTTTTCGTTGCCCACCACGCGCACGCCGGTACCCAGCATCAGGCCCGACGGCGACAGCGTCTGCTCGGTGGTCTGGCCACCCGGCTGGCCCTTGTTCTGGTACATCAGGTCCTGAAAAGCCGCACGCGAGCTCTTGAATGCCGTGGTGTTCGCGTTCGCCAGGTTGTTGGAAATGACGTCCATGCGCGTCTGCTGCGCATCGAGGCCGGTCTTGGCAATCCACAAGGAAGAAAACATCGGTTACTCCAGAATGCGGCGGGCTTCAGCTGGCCTGCATCAACTTGATGGCGGAATCGGCGTTGTCCTCGGACGTCTTGATGGACTTCACCTGCATGTCGTATTGACGGGATAGCGCGATCATCTTCACCAGCTCGGCCGAAGCATTGACGTTGCTCCCTTCGAGCACGCCCGAGGCGAGCGTGACGCTGGGATCGGCGTCGGCGGTGCCGCCGTCGGCCAGATGCATGAGCCCGTCCGAACCCTGCGTCAGCTGGGTCGGATCGGGATTGACGAGGCGAATCTTGTCGAGCGTGGAGACCGAGTTGGGTCCCTGCCCCAGCGGCACCGTGGAAATGGTGCCGTCGGTACCGATACTGATTTCGGTGCTCGGCGAAATGGTGATGGGGCCTGAACTGCCCATCACCGCATTGCCACGCGAGTCGGTGAGCTGGCCGTCGGAAGTGAGCTGCAGGTCGCCCGCACGCGTATAGCCTTCCGCACCGTCCTGCGACTGCACCGTGATCCAACCCGCGCCGCGCACGGAGACATCCAGTGAGCGGCCGGTGGTGATCGACGAGCCCTGGTTGGCGCTTTGCCCGATGCCCCGGGCCACGGCATTGATGCGCGAAGGCGAGCCATCGCCGAGCACCGGCACGCTCTGAAACGCCGAGAGCTCGCTCTTGAAGCCGACCGTGGATGCATTGGCCAGATTGTGGCTTACCGCATCCTGGGCGCGCATGATCTGCGTCGCCCCGGTCATGGCTATGTAGACGGAACGGTCCATGGCGATCTATCAGCGACCGACTGCGTTGAACAGCGCCGACGCCAGCGTGTTGTCTGTCGACAGCACCTGTGCATTGGCCTGGTAGTCGCGCTGGGCCTGGATCATGTTCACCAGCTGCGCCGTCGTATCGGCCGTGTTGGAGCTCTCCAGCTCGCCCGATTTGATGTCGCCAAACTGGCCAACACCGGCCGTGCCCATGATGGCGGGGCCGGAATCGGAACTGGCAGCCCAGCTGGCGCTTCCTAGCTGGCGAAGGCCTTGCATGTTGGCGAAGTTCGCGATCGCCACCTGACCGATTTGCGTACTCTTGTTGTTCGAGTAAGCCGCGGTGATCACGCCATTGTCATTGATGTCGATGCTGGTCAGCGTGCCGGCCTCGAAGCCGTCCTGGTTGACCGTGCCGGGCGTGTAGGCGGTGCCGAACTGGGTGGTGTTGGTCACGTTCATCGACAGCGTCAATGGCGACGAGCCATTGCCGAGCGCCACGCTGTTGAAGGCCAAGGTACCGTTCGACGGCGTGGCGAGGTTGCCACTGGTGTCGAACGTCATCGGCTGCGAGCCGGCGCTCTGGCCGTCCACGTAGAGATTGGCATTCCATGCATTGGTGCCGGTCTTGACGTAATAGACGGTTGCCTGATGCGAACCGCCCTGCGAGTCATACACGGTCACCGGCTGGGAGGCGTTGAAGCTGGTCGAGTCGCTCGTGCTGAAGGCGTTCGCGGGTACCGTGGCGCTGGCCGGAAGATTGGAGGCCATCGTCAGCAACGAAGTGGCCGTGGCGTTGCTCTGAGAGGTCGCCCAGCTGAAGTCGGTCAGCGTGCTGGCATCGAAACCACCTGCTCCATTGGACGGATAGATCTGCAGGCGGGATCCATCGGGCGTAGTGACGAAACCGTTCGGGTTCTTCTGGAAATCACCGGCGCGCGTATAGGTGACGCCACTGCCGTTGTTGACGGCGAAGAAGCCATTTCCGCTGATCGCCAGGTCCAGGCTATTGCCGGTCGTCTGCAAGTCACCTTGGGCGAACTGCTGCGCCACGTCCTGCAAACGCGTGCCGCTGCCCACGGCCGTGGAGCTGAGGTTCAGGCCGGTGACGGCGAAGATGTCGGCAAACTCCGCGCGCGAACCCTTGAAGCCGGTGGTGTTCGCGTTGGCGATATTATTGGCGATGACGTTGAGGTCGGACTGGGCCGCATTGATGCCGCTGAGCGCTGTATTCAGAGCCATGTTCGGTTCCTATCAAAGAATGGATGCGTGAAGCGTCAGAGAATCTGGGCCACCTGGCTGAGCGCCACGCCGCCCACGCCAGCAACCTGCAGGTAGGTACCCACCGTGCTGCCACCGAAGCCCACACCGGTGACCTTGCCGGCCACGTAGGTATCGAGATTGGTGGTGCCACTGGTGGCGGCAAGCGTGTAGCTGCCATCGGCCACGGTGTTGCCGCTGTTGTCCTTGCCGTCCCAGGTGAACTGCGCAAGTCCCGCGCTCTGGTTGCCCAATGGCATCGTGCGTACGACATTGCCGTTGCTGTCGAGTACGTTGACGGTGACGTTGCCTGAACTCGTCACGTTCACCGCGCCGCCAATACTGTTGGTGCCGTCAAAGCTCATCGTGCTGGAGGGCACCAGCACCGATCGATTCAGCAGGTTGGACGAACCCAGCACCTGCGAGGTCTGCAAGCCCGTGCTGACATTGCTGCTGAAGCCCTGCAGATCGGTATCCAGCTGCTGCGTGGCGGAAAGCTGGCTGAACTGCGCCATCTGCGACACGAACTGGGAGTTGTCCACCGGATTGGTGGGATCCTGGGCCTGCAGCTGCGCCGTCATCAGCTTGAGAAAATCGGCCTGCGTCATGGTGTTGGACAGCGCCGAGCTCGCACTCGAGGTGCTGCTTGAAGAGCTGCCGGTGTTGGTCGTGCTGTTACTGGGGATCGTGCTCACGAATAGCTCCTCCCGGCTCACTTGCCGAGGTCGAGGGTCTTGATCATCAACTGCTTGGTGGTGTTCATCGCCTCGACGTTGTTCTGATACGAGCGCGAGGCGGAAATCATGTTGACCAGCTCGTCGATGGGATTGACGTTGCTGCCGTACACATAGCCGTTGGCATCCGACATCGGATTGCCCGGCTCGTAGCGGGCCTGCACATCGGCCTGACTCTCGGTCACGCCTTTCACCTGGACGCCCACCGCGCTGTCGCCATCCGCGCTCTTGGCACTGCCGAACGACCGCTGCACGGCTGCAAACAACGGCTCCTTCGCGTGATAAGCACCTTCGGGCGTGCTCGACACGCTGTCGGCATTGGCGAGGTTGCTGGCCACGGTGTTGAGGCGCAACGACTGCGCCGCCATACCGGAGCCGGCCACGTCGAAGATCTTGAACATCGACATCACTGGCCTCCCGTGATGGCGGTGCGCAGCATGTGAATCTGCGCGGTGATGAAGGAAAGGCTGGCCTGGTAGTGCACGCCATTGGCGGCGAAGTTGGCCTGCTCGACCTGGGTGTCGACGGTATTGCCGTCCATGGTCGGTTGGCTGGGTGTGCGCCAGGCGAGTTGGTCGGCCGCTTGCGCCGTGGGATCGATCTGGCCCTGCTGGGTGATCGTCATCGGCAGGCTGTTGCCGTTGGCACTCGCGCTGGACAACGCCTTCTTGAAGTCGATGTCACGGGCGAGATAGCCAGGCGTATCCGCGTTGGCCAGATTGCTCGCCAGCACTTCGCTGCGGCGCTGCCACAGATCGAGTGCCTGGGTGTGCACGCCAAACAAGTTGTCGTTGATCGCAGTCATCGCTCACTCCTGCGGCGGGGGCCGCGGGAGGGTTTGAGCAATTAGCGTGCCACCGCTTTTGAGATGCTTCGCAGGCCGCGCCGTTGTTGGGCTGCGGGCGATTTGGGAGGTTTGGCTTTGGGCGGATGATTGGCGCCATGTCGGAAATCCGACACGGCTGATAGCGGGTTCTTGTCGCTCTGCTCCCTCTCCCCGCCGGGGAGAGGGTTGGGGTGAGGGGTGGGTGCTCGCGGAAGCGCTTCTACGTGCCGGCGCTCTTTTGTCGCTATGGATGACCTACCGAGAAGGGACTCGCCTGCGGCGGCGTCAAACAAGAGCTAGAGGCGCTGGATCCCAGCTTGCGCTGGGATGACGGGAGAATCAGCGATTCGGCGAGCACCCGCCCCTCACCCCAGCCCTCTCCCCGGCGGGGAGAGGGGGAAAGTCTCAAAACCGATCGAAGTGTTCCGGCATCAGATCCAACACCGCCTGCGCCAACACGTCCGGCTGAAACTTCGCCACAAAGCGATCCGCCTTCACCTCGCGCACCATCGACTCGTTGAACAGGCCGCTGATCGAGCTGTGCAGCACCACCTTGAGCGAACGCAGCGCCGGCGTCTCGCGAATCGCGCGGGTCAGCGCGTAGCCATCCATGCGCGGCATTTCGATATCCGATACCACCAGGGTAACGCCCTCGCCGTCCGGTGCGTCCGCCAGCTCCTGCAGACGCTCCAGCGCTTCGCGGCCGTCCTGTGCCACCACGCATTCCACGTCCATCTGCCGGAACAGGCCTACCAGTTGCTGGCGTGCTACCAGGGAATCGTCCACCACCATCACGCGGCGTGGCTGCAGGTCATGCACGCGGGCCATGCGCTGCATCGGCGCGGAAAGCTCGGTAGGTGTGCCATTGAGGCTGGCCAGGACATGCTCCACGTCAACCACGGCCACCAGTGCGCCGTCGACCCGCGTCACCGCGTTGACGCGGGTACCGAAGCCCAAGGCGGGTGCCGGTGCCGCCAGCGACTCACCCCCGCAATGCACCAGCCGCTGCATGTCGGCGACCAGGAAGCCTTGAATCGAGCGACTGAACTCGGTCACCATCAGATGCGCCGATGCATCCTCGCGCAACGACGGATAGCCCAGCGCCAGCGCCAGGTCGATCACCGGGATGGTCTGGCCGCGATAGTCGCAGCTGCCGGCCACCAGCGCATGCGCGTCAGGCATGCGCTCCATCGGCACGCGCCGCATCACCTCGCGCACCTTGAATACATTGATCCCGAACAACTGCGCATCGCCCAGCCGGAACAACAGCATCGCCACGCGGTTGTGCCCCGCCAGCCGGGTCTGCTGCTCCACCTTGTCCATCCACGCGCCGCTCATGCGGACTCCTAGCAAAGCGGCACTGCCGCAGGGTACCGCTGGCGTATCGGCCGCAGACAGGCGGGCTTGAGCGAGTCGCGCAGTTCTTATGGCACGTCGCTTGCTTCTCAAGTTCGGACGTTCCCCGCCGATGCGGGGGACGAACCCTGCAGGAAGGAATGATCCACCCATGAGTCTGATCTGGAGCCAGCATCTTGCCGAGCTTGCGCGCGCTGCCGCCGCAGGTGACCAGGCGCAGGTTGCACAACTGTCGCGCCGCCATCCGGGTGCCGCGCAAGCGTTGGCGCCACTACTGGCGGCCATGTTTACGTCGCGCCCGCCCGCTGCCGTGGCGCTGCAGACGCTGGAGCAGCAAGGCCTGGTGCTCGGCGCCGCCCAGCAGCTGGCGCGCGAACAGGGGGCGATGAACGATTCGGCCCAGGAGAGCCGGGATGGCGTCGGTCGCTTGACGGACGGTAGCGCCGGGATCTCGACATCCCTGCAACAGATCAACACCGGCCTCGACTACGCCCGCCAGACCGGCGAAGCCAGCGAGCGCAGTGTCAGCGAGCTGGATGGTCAGTTGCGCCTGCTGCGCACCGCGCTGTCGGCGATGAATCGCAATCAGAGCAAGCTGGCCGAACAGGTCGCCCAGATCCGCAAGCTGACCGGCGTGGTGCAGGAGATCGCGCACCAGACCAATCTGGTCGCATTGAATGCGGCGATCGAAGCGGCGCGTGCGGGTGAAGCGGGCCGTGGCTTCGCCGTCGTCGCGGACGAAGTGAAGCAGCTGGCCGAGAAGACGTCCCAGGCAACCGACGAAATCGAGCAAGTCACCGGCTCCATCGGCGATTTTTCGCTGCAGCTGGACGGCGACGTGCAGCAAGGCCTGCAGCGGCTGGAACGTGCGCAAGCTGGCCTCACGCAGACCGAGGCCTCGTTGCAGGACAGCAGCGAAGCGTTGCGCCAGATCAACGAGCGCATCGCCACCATGCACAAGAACCAGGATGCCCAGCACGCACGCGCGGTCGCCGCGCAGGCAGCCCTTGGCGCCTGGCATCGTCGCGCTGCCGAGGCCAACCGCCAGGCCGAAGCGCTCAGTCGCGCCGCCCTGCTCGCCCATCGCCTCGCCCTGGACTGGCTGGAGACCGAAAGCGGCGTCGACCCGGCCAGCCTCAGCCTGACCGTGCGCGAAGCCGCACAAGGACTGCGCCAGGCCATGGAACTGGCCCTGCAGGAGCCGGCCGCGCTGGACCGCCGCTGGTTCGACACGCAGGCCTTGAACCGCACCCTGCAACGCCTGGCCGCCGGCCGCGACGGCCACCCGGCGGCCAGCGCGCTGACCGCTGCCGGTGCTCGCCTGCGCGAACATGGCAACAACTTCGCCACCTTGCTGTGCGATGGCCAGCTCGACCAGGCCAGCCAGGTGGTGCAGCAAATCGAAAGCGAACGCGAGCTCATGCTGGCCCAGCTCAACGTGTTGCTGGCTGACCTATGACGTTACGCCCGCTGGTCGCACTGGTGCTGTGCGCCCTGACGCTGCCCGCCATCGCCGCGGAGCCGGCGCAGGCCGCGCGCGCCAAGGCGGAACAGTGGCTGCGCGACCAGTACGCGAACGCGGGGGGCCGTGTGGTGGCCCAGGCCGCGGCACTCGACCCACGCCTGAACCTTGCCCCCTGCGCGGCGCCCTTGAGCGCCGGCCTGCAGGAGGGCACGCGGCTTGGGCCGCGCATGAGCGTCGTCGTCCGCTGCCCGCAAGCCGATGGCTGGACCTTGCGCGTCCCGGTGCAACTGCAGGTTTTCCGGCAGGTGCTGGTGGTCATCCGTCCACTGCAACGCGGCGACGGCATCCACCCCGACGACGTGCGTAGCGAGGAGCGCGACATCACGCGCCTGGGTTATGGCTATGTAAGCGATATCGGCGATGCCGCAGGCCGCTCCCTGTCGCGGGCGCTGGGTGCCGGCAGCGTGCTCACGCCGGGCGCCCTCGGCGGCCGTAGCGCCGTGCGGGCGGGCGACCAGGTCCAACTGGTGTCGCGCCTGGACGGTATCGAGGTGCGTGCCAGCGGCGTTGCCCTGGGTGGCGGCGACAGCGGCTCGCGCCTGCGCGTACGCAATGGCAGCTCCGGTAAAGTGGTCGACGCGATGGTGACGGCGCCAGGCGTGGTGCTCGCCCTGCCCTAGCTCGGAAGACTAAAGTTTGCGGCCACCCGGCCGATCCTGTGATCAACAGGGCCAAAACCGCATAGAGAACGGACCCATGAACACGACCATAGCCAACAACGGTCTAGCCAAGCTCCCCCAGGCGCCCAGCGGCCAGGGCAGCGCGTCCACGCAGACGGCCGGCTCGTCGTCCAGCGGGGCCGCCAGCACGGCGCCCGGTGTCGACGATCGCGTTCAGCTGACGAACTCGGCCCGTGCGCTGCAGGAAGCCTCACGTACCAGCCAGGGCGCCACGGTCGACACCAAGAAGGTCGAGCAGGTACGTCAGGCCTTGGCCAATGGTACTTACCGCATCGACGCCAGCCGCATTGCCGATCGCATGATGACGCTGGACAGCCAACTCAACGGTAAGTCATGAACAGCGCACTGCAAGCCGAACTGGACCACGCCTTGACGGCCACGGTCGAGGAGATGCGGCTCGCAGTGGAGCAACTGGCGGACGTGCTCCAGACCGAGCGAACCGCACTGGCAAGCGCGGACGTCGAGGCGCTGAACCTGGCCGGTGCCAGCAAGCACGCCCTGATGGTGCGACTCGAACAGCTCGATAGCGAGCGCGTGCAGCTTGGCCAGAACGCGCCTGGAGCCAGCCATGCGCTGGCGCCGTTATGGCAGCAGATTCTGCAGTCGCTGCGCGCATGCCACCAACTCAACCAGCGCAACGGTTACCTGGTAGGCATCCGTCTGCAGCAGGTGCGCAAGGCGCTGGCCGTACTGACCGGCAACGACACCGAGCCCAGCGTGTACAGCCGTGGCGGCGAGCTGCGTACCAGCTTGCGCTCGCAGACACTCGCCGAGGCTTGAAAACCATGATGCGCGCCATCGTTCATGCGCAGCGCATCCGCACGCACGCGCCGTACAGCGCGATCATCTTCCACTGCCATCACGTCGACCTACCATGAGCGAAGCCGCGGCACTCCCCTCCGCCCACGAAGCTTCAGGTAACGCCGCCAGCGAACACCCGCTGCCGGTCATCCGGTTGCCGATGCTGGACGCCAAGCGCGAACTGTTCGCGTATGAAATCGTGTTCCAGAACGATGACGAGGACGAAGCCGCGCTGATGCGCCGCGCCCTCGCCACCATCACGGACGGCGCACTCGCGCGCCTGGTGCGCGGAAACCGCACCTTTCTCCGGCTCACCCGCGAGCTCCTGATGGAGGAAACCGACGTGCTGCAGCACCAGCCGCGCTTCGGCGTGCTGCTGGAACCGGAGACGGCCACCGATGCCGCCCTGGTTGAACGTCTGCAGCGCATGGCGCAACGCGGCTGCCCGCTGATGCTCGACGCGGGCGCCACCGCGCTAGAGTTCAATGCAGCGGTCGAACCGCTGTTGAAATTCGTGCAGTTCGTGCGCCTGGACGCAAGCAAGCTCGATGCGGCCACGCTGCGCTCGCGCAGCGAGTACCTGCACGCACGCGGCACCCACGTCATTGCCGGTCACGTCGATGACCACGACACCTATCACCTCTGCGAAGACCTGCCGCTACAGGCGATCCAGGGCCGCTTCCTGCTCAAGCCCGAGCCGGTCGAAGTACCGGTGCTGACCGCCAGCCGGCTGAGCTTGCTACGCCTGATGAAGGCCCTGGAGGAAGGCAACCCGGGTCCGGTCGAACTCGGCCAGATCGTGCGCGACGACGCCATCCTCAGCTACAAGCTGCTGGGTTGCGTGAACTCGGCGTACTTCGCCTTGCCCCGCCAGCTCAAGTCGGTGCAGCAAGCGGCGATCTTCTTTGGCGCCACGCGCATTCGCAACTGGATCTACACCATGGCGCTCAGCGGCACCGGCGATCGTCCGCCCGAGCTGTTGCGCGCAGCCCTGATCCGCGCGCACATGTGCGAAAAGTTGGCGCAGCACATGCCCAATGAGCAACGTGAGATGGCGTTCACCGCTGGCCTGTTCTCGCTGCTCGACACACTGATGGAAGCCCCGATGGACTTCGTGCTGTGGCATCTGCCGCTGGCACCCGACATCAGCAGCGCACTGCTCGAAGGCAAGGGGCCGTTCGCACCGTTGCTGGAGCAGATCTATGCCTGGGAAGCCGGCGATCTGCGCAGTGGCGAAACGCAACCGCAGGTGATCCGTCGCATGGCTGCGATCTACCTCGAAGCCACCCAGTGGGCCGATCACGTCTACGCGTTTGCGGACCAGCGACCAAACTGAGCCTTGCTCTCGCCCTTGCTCCCTCTCCCCTCCGGGGAGAGGGTTGGGGTGAGGGGTCAATCTAGCGATAAGCCAGCTTCAGAGCAGGCTCTATTGAAAGTCCGCCGCGAGCACCCTCCCCTCACCTCAGTCCTCTCCCCAAAGGGGAGAGGAAGCTACGTGGTTGCCCGCAGCCGCCACACGGCCAGCCCCAAACCGGCCAGCGCAAGCGCAAACCAGGCACCGCCAACCGCAACGTCCGTACCCAGCCACAGTACGCAAGCCACGGCAGCCACCACCAGAACACCTGCGCCACCGGCCAGCATCAGGTCGAGGCGCGTCCTGCGGCTTTCGGGCATCAGCAGCCACGCGCCGAACATGCCCAGCAGCAGGGCCGCGAGACGGCGCACCATCACAAATGACGGCGAGTCGGGCACGTCCGGCACGACATCGGCCAGCGTGCGATTGCCTGTCTGCAATTCGTAGCCCTTGCCATCGAGTGCATGCGCAGCCGGCACCAGCTCATCGCCATCCACCTGCGCGAAGATCGTGACCTCTTGCGCTGGCACGGTTTCCCAGCTCACACGCAAATCACCCAGGCGCGGCTGCTCCGGATGGACACTCGTCACCAGGTGATCGTTGTAGAGCGAGAAGCTGGCGGCGAGGTTCGGCGGCACCGATTTGAGATCCGGCGGCAGCGGGTCCCCTCCGGGCAACGCATGCAAGAGCGTCGGCGAAAGGGCGTAACCACCCACCCGCGCCAAGCCCGCATCGAACTGCTTGCCGCGAATGGGGAAGCTCTCCGGATTGGTGTGACCTGAAGGCTGCGCGAAACGGCGAGAATCCAGCGGACGATCGACCCAATCCAACTCGTAGTGCACATCGGAACCCACGCGCACTTCGCGCCATTGGAACATCTCCACATGGCGAATCAGCACCGGCGTCTGGGCTCGCTGGCCGAACTCAGGATCGTACGGCTCCTCGACCACCCGAACCGGCCCGGCCACACGCACCATATAGCCGTGCTGGCCCGCCTGCGGAGGTCCACCCTCGCCCAGGTCGAGTATCTGGCCGCCGTGTCGGGCAGAGGCATGGCGATGATCGAGCATACTTTGCTCGGTCATCGCGACCAGGCCGACACCGCCCAGCAACAGCAGTGCGCCCAGCACGCGTCGCATCCATTGCTGCATCGTGGTTCCGCCCCCCTGCGGCGTGTTCATAGGCGTCCCTACCCCCGCAATTCACGCTGTTCGTCAGCCGTACCGTAGCGGCCTCGCTCGTCGCGCACCACGCGGGCTACGGCGCAATCATGATCGTGCGTAAAGAACAACCGCACGTCACGCGCCAGCTTGTCTTCCAGGAAGACCCGCTTCTCGTCGATCAACTTTTCCGGCCAGCGGTCATAGCCCATGGTGATGGGCAAGTGCACCCAGAAGCGCCCCGGAATCAGGTCCGCGCAAAACACCACGCCCCCCACTTCGGAAAGCATCAGCCCCGGCGTATGGCCGTCTGAATAGCTGAAGCGCACTGACGACCCGAGTGTTTTCGAGAACTCGCCCTCGACCAGTTCGAGCCGTCCACTGGCTTCCAGCAACGGCTGCAGCTCCGGCACGAACGAGGCACGATCGCGCGGATGGGGCTTCAACGCGCGACGCCAGTGTTCGGCGCCGACCACGTAGGTCGCATTGGGGAACAACAGGCGCGGCGGCTGCCCTTCCTCCCACGCCGCGAGCAAGCCGCCGGCATGGTCGAAGTGCAGGTGGGAGAGCACCACCACGTCGATGTCTTCGTGCGTCAAGCCGGCTTGTGCCAGCGAGTCGAGCAGCACATGACGGTCTTCCACCACGCCGTAGCGCTCACGCAGTGCGGGCTCGAAGAAGGCCCCGATGCCGGTCTCGAACAGCACGTTGCGGCCGTCCAGATCCTTCACCAGCAGGCAGCGGCAAGCCAGCGGAATGCGGTTTTCCGCATCCGGCGCAATCCAGCGGGACCACAGCGCCTTAGGCGCATTGCCAAACATGGCGCCGCCATCCAGTTGCTGCGAGTTGCCGATCAACGACCAGAGTTCCATATCAAATACCTCGCGTTGCCACGGATTCGCCGGGAGCGAATCCGGACGCCGCAGGCGGCCCCGCGCGCAGCGCGGGGTGAGGCCCATGGACGACATGCGCCGCATCCAGTTGCTGCGAGTTGCCGATAAGGACCAAGTTCATACTGCACCTTGCCCAGGCCCGACTGACGGCGTGGATCGCTGGCCGCATCGAGCTTGTTGGATTTCAGGTCCCAGGTGACGACATTCATGAAGCCCCAGGGATTGCGCTCCTTCAGCGTATGTCCCATCCGCGTCAACGCGTCTGCCGTGGCGGGGTCGAACGCGCCCGGCTCCACGTCCACGCGATCGGGCATGTACTGATGGTGGAAGCGCTTCTGCGCCACGATGCCCGCCGCATCCTTGCCATCGATGAACGCCAGGATGCCTTCCAGCACCTGGGTGATGATGGTGGAGCCGCCCGGCGAGCCGATCACGGCCACGCGATCGGTGCCGAACACGATGCTCGGCGTCATCGACGACAACATGCGCTTGCCCGGCGCCGGCGCATTCGCGGCGCTGCCGAGCAGGCCATAGACGTTCGGCTTGTTCGGCACCAGGGCGAAATCGTCCATCTCATCGTTGAGCAGCACGCCCGTGCCTTGCGCCACGAAGGTGGAACCGAGGACGTAGTTCACCGTCAAGGTGATCGACGCGATATTGCCGTCCGCATCGATGACCGAGAAATGCGTGGTGTGCATGCCCGGATCGACGCCCGTGCTGGCGGGCAGCATGGACGACGGCGTGGCCCGGTCCGGCAGGATGGTCTGGCGCAGGCCCGCCGCGTAGTACGGCGACAGCAGCATGTCCAGCGGCATCTTCACGAAGTCCGGATCGCCCAGGTAGTCGTTGTGATCACGGAACGCGCGACGCATCGCTTCGATGACCAGGTGCGTGCGATGCGCCTCGTCGAGCTTGGCCAGGTCGAAGCCGGACAGGATATTGAGGATCTGCGCCACCGCCACGCCACCCGACGAAGCCGGCGGCGCGGTGACGACACGATAGCCGTGGTAGTCCACGGTGATCGGCGTGCGCTCCTTCACCTGATAGCTTTCCAGGTCCTTCGCGCGTCCAGTTGCCACCCGCGGCACGCACGGCGTCGACAAGCTTCTTCGCCGTCTCGCCGCGATAGAAACCATCGGCGCCGCGCTCGCCGAGCAATTCGAGCGTGCGCGCCTGCTCCGGATCGCGCCACACCTGCCCGGCTGCCGGCGGCTTGCCGCCTGGCAGGAACTTGGCGACCGAGGCCGGCCAGCGGCGCAGGTCCTTTTCGCGTTCGGCGATCGCGTTGATCAGACGCGGGTCCGGCTCAAAACCATCGCGCGCGATGCGGATGGCAGGCGCCAGCGAATCCTTGAGCGGCAGCCTGCCGTAGTGCGCGGCGAGCCAGCACCAGGCCAGCCGGCTCGCCAGGGATGCCGGCGGATAGCGGGCCGTTGAGCGCGTTATCGCGATTGGGCGTGCCGTCCTGGTTGAGGTAATCCTTGCTGTCCACTGCCAGCGGCGCGGTTTCGCGCGCATCGATGAACACTTCGTGCCCATCCGAAGCGCGATGCAGGACGGCCATGAAGCCGCCGCCGATGCCCGAGCTTTCCGGCTCCACCACCGAGAGCGTGGACGCCACGGCAATGGCTGCATCGAAGGCATTGCCGCCCTTGGCCAACACTTCGAGGCCGGCTTCGGTGGCGTGGAAGTTCGCGCTGGCGATGCCGGCATGGCCGGGGCGCTGGGCAAGGACGTGCGAGGACGGTGCTGCGGCAGGCGAAACGGACGGACGGCTATCGGCGGCATACGCGACGCTGGCGGAAAACAACAGTGCAAGCAGCGTCACGCGCCCATTCAACGAAAGCTTCATGCGTCGTCCTTTGCGGCCATCAGATGTTGGTATTTCAGGTCGAGCTGCTCGTGCGATCTCGGTGTGCTCGGGGTCGATGATGATGCATTCGACCGGACAAACCTCCACGCATTGCGGCTGGTCGTAGTGCCCGATGCATTCGGTGCACAGCGACGGTTCGATCACGTAGAACTCCTCGCCCAACGAAATCGCTTTATTTGGGCAAACCGGTTCACAGACGTCGCAATTGACGCAGGTATCGAGGATTTTCAGGGACATGGTGCGAGTTTACACGGTAGAGAAAAGCCTGCGGCACGCCCCGGCATTGCCGCCTCGCGCCCGTCAGGAGCGCACCCTGTGCGCGACAAACCGGCAGGAATGCCGGTTTGCACAGCGCCAGCTGCCCGCAGGGCGAGGGCCAAGGATGGCCCGAGTGACAAACCGAACGGAGCCGTGACGCTATCCGCCGCAATCGCCCACAGGGTGCGCTCCTACAGGTCCGCAGGTTTTCCCGCCGCAGTCCCGGAAAGAAAAGCCCGCGGCGCTTTCGCACCGCGGGTCCGATATCGAAACCTGACTCGCCGCTTACATCGCCACGAAGCGCACGGTCGCGCCGGTCGGCTGCAGGGCCGCGTTGACACGGTCCTCATCGGTCTTGTCGCCGATGAACAGAATGATCACGTCCTTGAACGAACCCGGCTTGGCGTCCTTGAACGCTTCGATCAGCAGGTCGGCAGTCTTGGTCGAGCTGGGGCCGGCAAACACCAGCATGTTGCCCGGCAGCACGCCGCGAGCCACGGTGTCCTGCACCTGCTCGAGCTGACGCTGGTACTTGGCCTTGTCGTCATCGCTGTCGCCGGCCGGCACCAGGTACGGGAACGGACGGTCGGCCGTCATGCCCTGCATGTTCTTCTGCACGATCTGGCCGAGGTAGGCGCCCCATGCCTTGGTGTCGTTCGGGTCGGTCGGCTTGGCGACGGCCTGTGCCTGCCCGGTCGGCTGCGCGGCCTCTTCCTTCTGGCTGCAGGCGGTGATGGACAGGGTGCCGGCAAGCGCGGCGGCGGCGAGGAAAACATACTTGTACATGGTGGTCACCTTGGATGGCGGAATCTGGGCGCTTTGAGACGTTCGCGAGGATACACGAGGGCGGCCTGGCCTGACACCGTTGCACGTGCTGCAGTGCGGGGATGAGCTGGGGGTTGGGGATGGGTAGTGGGGGCGCCAAACGCGCAGCGCACGGAGGCGTGCAAGTCACCGACAGCGCGCTCGCGCGTCAAAGCCCATCCAAGACCTACGAGGCTACGCCCCCACTACCCATCCCCCGCCCCCAACCCCCGCTCCCCTCAATGCCAACGCTGGCGCATCGCCTGCTGCACGGCCGGATGCACGAAGCCGGAAATGTCGCCGCCGAGGCGGCCGATCTCGCGCACCAGCGAGGAGGAGATGAAGCTGTATTGCTCGGCCGGAGTGAGGAACAGCGTCTCGGCCTGAGGAATCAGATGGCGATTCATGCTGGCCAGCTGGAATTCGTATTCGAAATCCGACACCGCGCGCAGGCCGCGAATGATCACGCCCGCGCCCACCTCGTCGACGAAGTGCGCCAGCAGGCCATCAAATCCGCGCACCTCGACGTTCTTGCAGGTCGGCCAGCGCCAGCCGCGCCAGCGCGATGCGCTCGTGCGAGGCTGAAACCGGGCCCCGGCCCTTGTTGGAGACTGTCTGCCACCGCCACGATGATGCGCTCGAACAGCGGCGCCGCGCGTGCCACCAGATCGGCATGGCCGTTGGTGATCGGATCGAAGGTCCCCGGATAGACGGCGAGACGTGGATTGACCTGCGGTTTGTTCACGTGGGGATGCTGCTGGGCTTGAGGGAGGGCTAGCTAGAACCAGACCTCGATCCCCGCCTAGGGCGGGCAGCAGCGACCAGCGACCATACGGCGGCGTCAGGCCGCCGCCAGAACCCGCCGATAGAGCGCAAAACGCACCTCGCCGGCCCGCCTTCCCGATGCAGGCTGCCAGTTGGCCGGCAGCACCGGCGCCACCGAGCCGCGGCGATTCCACGTAAATCCATGCACTGCGCGCTCAGCCAGCCGCCCTGCTCCAGCCGCTGCGCCAGGCCGTCCACAGATCCTGCGCGAACGGCGGGTCGAGAAACACCAGATCGTACGGCTGCGGCGCCCCTTGCAGGTACGCCGATGCGTCGACGCCGACCACCTGCCCGCCCTGCGCCTTGAGCCGCGCCAGGTTGTCGCGCAGGGCCTGTGCCGCGCGCGGCGTCACGCTCGACGAACTGCACGCTGGCCGCGCCGCGCGACAAGGCCTCGATGCCGAGCGCGCCGGTGCCTGCGCACAGATCGAGGCAACGTGCACCGTCAATCACCGGCGCCAGCCAGTTGAACAGGGTTTCGCGCACCCGCTCGGCGGTCGGCCGCAGGCCGGGCAGCTCCGGCACATCGAGGCGCGAATTGCGCAGCTGGCCGCCGATGATGCGGATGCGCCCGGGCGCCGCCGCTCATGCTTGGCAGCCATGACTCAGCGAGCGGTACAGGTGGGGGTGGTAGCATGCCGGCCATTGTCTTTGAATCGCCGCCGCAATGCTCAAGTTCTGGAAGAAGAAACCCGCCGAAGCGCCTCCGGGCCAGCCTGCCGCAGCCACCACGGAGTCCGTTCCGGCGGAGGCGCTTGCGCACGATACCGACGCCATCTCATTGGACAATACGGCATCAGCCCTGGGCGAAGCGCTCGCCGAAACGCCACCGCCCGCCGGCCGCTCCGGCCGAAGACGAAGCCTTCGAGCGGGCCGCCGATTGCCCAGGCCGTGCCGGCCAAGCGCAGCTGGCGCGAGCGCCTTTCCGGCAGCTCGTTTGCCACGCGGCCTGGCGTCGCTGTTCAACCGTCATCCAAAACTCGACGACGATCTGCTCGACGAACTGGAGACCACCCTGATCACCGCCGACGTCGGCATCGAGGCCAGCACGACCCTGGTCGAGGATCTGCGCAAGCGCATGCACAAGCGCGAGTTCGCCGATGCCACCGGCCCTGCTGGCCGCGCTGCGGCAAGGCGCTGGTCAGCTTGCTCAAGCCGGTGGAAACAGCCGCTGGTTGTCACTGGCCGCAAGCCGTTCGTGATCCTTACCGTCGGCATCAACGGCGTGGGCAAGACCACCACCATCGGCAAGCTCGCCCGCCGCTAGCGCGACGAAGGCCACGCAGGTGATGCTCGCCGCCGGCGACACCTTCCGCGCCGCCGCGGTCGAGCAGCTCAAGACCTGGGGCGAGCGCAACCAGGTGCCGGTGATCTCGCAAGGCCAGGATGCCGATGCCGCCAGCGTGATTTTCGATGCGCTGCAGGCAGCGCGCTCGCGCGGCGCCGACGTGCTGATCGCCGATACCGCCGGTCGCCTGCATACGCAAGGCGGACTGATGGACGAGCTGGGCAAGATCGCCCGCGTGCTGAAGAAGCTCGACGCCGACGCGCCCCACGAAGTGCTGATGGTGATCGACGGCACCACCGGCCAGAACGCGGTCAACCAGGTGCGCCAGTTCCGCCAGATCGTCGGCGTCACCGGCCTGGTCGTCACCAAGCTCGACGGCACCGCCAAGGGCGGCGTGGTGTTTGCGCTGGCGCGCGAGTTCGGCCTGCCGATCCGCTATCGTCGGCCTGGGTGAAACCGCCACCGACCTGCGCGTATTCGAAGCCGAGGCCTATCGTCGACGGCCTGCTGCCGGCCAGCCTCGGGCCAGGGCTGACCGGACCGCGGCTGACCGGTGCCGCGCTGGCTGCGGCTGATCTTGCTGATTGCTCGGCAGCGCCACGCTGCTGCTGGTCGCCGTGGCGCTCGCTGCCGTCTACCTGCTGCTGCAGCCCGATCGCTTCACCGCGATGTTGCAGACCCAGGCACGCGCTGCCGGCCTGGAACTCAACCTGGCCAGCCCCGCCAGCCCCAGCCTGTTCCCGCGTCCGGCACTGGAACTCAGGGCATCACGCTCAGCGCCCAGGGCGCGAACATGCCGATACTGCTGGCTGCACGCGGCACGCTGGCGCTGCCATGGCGCACGCTTGTTCGGCGGTCCAACCGTCATTTCGCAGATGGCCGATCGATTCGCCACGCGTCGACCTCGATGCACTGCAATCCTGGCTGGCCCATCTGCCGTCCCAGCCCGGCCAACGCGCCCACGCAGATTCCGCGCATCGACGCTGGCGTGCGCATCACGCGCGGCAGCCTCGTGCGAGGCAACGAACTGCTGCTCGGCAACGTCGAGCTCGATGCCGGTCAGCCTGGTCGCCGGCCAGCCCTTCCCGCTCAGCGATGTCGGCCAAGGATGCGCAGGGCATACCCACGCAGCTGCGCCTGTCGCTGACACCGCGCATCAAGGGTGGCGCACTGCAGTTGGACAACATCGCGCTGCGCCTCTCGCAAGCACCACGCTGACCTTGCAGCTTTCGGGTGAAGCGCACTGGCACGGTGCCGCCGACGCATCGGCGCATCTGGCCGGCACACTCGATCATGCCGACAGCGGCCAATACGTCACCGCTGGATCGAACTGATGCCGGCCAACGAGAAGCAGCCCACTGATGCTGGCGCTGAAGCTCGATGGCCCGGACAACCACGCCGACCTGCGCCTGCCGCCGCTGGCGCTCGCCGACTGGTGGGCGCAGCTCGACCACGCCGACGGTCCGACGCTGGCCGTACCGCCCGTCAGCGGCCATGCCGAAATCGCCAGGATCGATACTGGCAACATCACCATCGAAGGCTTGACCATGCAGGCCGGCTCCAATGTGCCGGCAAGCGCAACCAGTGCCGCGGCTCCCGCACCGACGGCACCGATAAAAGCCGCGCCAGCGAAGGCCGCACCGACCAAGACAGCATCGGCTAAGTCCGCGCCCGCCAGCACATCGCCATGAATCCCTTCGCCTCCGCCCTGCTGCGCCTGGTTCGATCGCCATGGCCGCAAGGACTTGCCATGGCAGCACCCGCGCGATGCGTATCGCGTGTGGCTGTCCGAGGTGATGCTGCAGCAGACCCAGGTCGTCACGGTCATCCGGCTACTTCCAGCGATTTGTCGTCGGCGCTGCCCACCTTGCGCGACCTGGCTGCCGCCGACGAGGACACCGTGCTGGCGCTGTGGTCAGGTCTCGGCTATTACCGCCGTGCCCGCTTCCTGCATCGCGCCGCGCAGATCTGCGTCGGCGCAACATGGCGGCGAACTGCCGCGTGACTTCGACGCACTCGCCGCCCTGCCCGGCATCGGCCGCTCCACCGCCGGCGCGATCCTGGCGCAAGCCCATGGACTGCGTTTCCCGATCCTCGACGGCAATGTGAAGCGCGTGCTGACGCGTTACCTCGGCATCCACGGCCATCCCGGACAAAGCGCGGTGGAGAAAGTGCTGTGGCAACACGCCGAATGCACATCACGCCGAACGAGCGCGCGGCGCCGATTACACGCAAGCGATCATGGATCTCGGTGCGCCACTGTCTGCATACGTTCGCGTCCGCAATGCGATGGCTGCCCGTTCGCCGATACCTGCGTGGCCCAGCGCGACGGACTGACCGCGCAACTGCCCAGCGCCAAACCAACCAAGACGATACCCACGCGGGCCACCGTGATGCTGATCCTGCGCGACGCGCAAGGTCGCGTGCTGCTGGAGCGACGCGGCCCGCAAGGCGTGTGGTCGGGATTGTGGAGCCTGCCCGAGGCCAGCCGATCACGATGGCGCCTGGCGCGCGGCGCAATCCTTCGCACACATCGACGACGCGCAGGCCCTGCCGCCCTTCATGCACGTATTCAGCCACTACCGCCTGCAACATCGAGCCGCTGCTGTTCGACGAGGCGGCAGCCGCACCGCGGTATCGCCGATAATCCCGCCCTGCGCTGGTGCGATGCCGGCGAACGCGCCGCCCTTGGCCTGCCTGCCCCCGTGCGCAGCCTGTTGCTCGGCCTTTGAAACAACACCTGATGAGTGGCACCACATGAGTCGAATCGTTCACTGCGTCAAGCTGGGTCTCGATGCCGAAGGCCTGGATTTCGCCCCCTGGCCCGGCCCGCTCGGCCAACGCATCTACGCCGAGATTTCCAAGCAGGCGTGGCAGCAATGGCTGGCCCACCAGACCATGCTGCTCAACGAATACCGCCTCAACCCGCTCGATCCCAAGTCGCGCCAGTTCCTGAGCGCCGAAATGGAGAAATTCCTGTTCGGCGGCGAGGTGAAACAGGCCGACGGCTATCACCGCCCCCGACCCAGAGTCTTGACGCGCGGACCGACATCCGTTTTAATGCACGGCTCACGCAGTACCCGTGGCCGGGTAGCTCAGTTGGTAGAGCAGGGGATTGAAAATCCCCGTGTCGGCGGTTCGATTCCGTCCCCGGCCACCATTGAATTCAAGCACTAAGCCCACTCCACCGAGTGGGCTTTTTGTTTGTGTAGCCGCCATGTAGCCGCTTTAACCGTTGTTGTAGCGACGCCGCGGTGCGATTTGCGTAACGCGCGCCGCAGACAATCCAAACTTCTTCGCGACATCCTTAGACGGTACCCCGCTCGCAACCTCGCCGCGGATGGCGCTGTCCCGAAGGTCGTCGATTTGCTTTTGAAGCGACCGAACTAAAGCATCGGTCTCAACTTGCTTTTCTTGCACGGCATCCAGACGCTCGTGGACGTCCTCGCTACCGCGTTCCAATGTTGCTACGCGTTGCTCGATCATTTGCTGTGCTTGAACGAGCAGCCCTTGCGCTTCGGCAAGCAGTTTCTGGGCTTTTGAACCGAAGAGATCCACGGGTTTCCTCCAAATTCAATTCAGTGAATTAAATTTCAGCGCTTGCACGGGGAAAAGTCAATCCTCAGATTGAACAGAAGGCTGGCTCAAGTGCATATTCTGATGACGATGGACCGCAGGTCTGGGATAGTGCGGACACCATAATGGAACAGAGTTGCCACCACCGTCCTTGGAGACTGGAATCCAAGTCTGCGGTTAAGAATCGCGCTCTCTTTCGATTACATAGCGATGATACGAGCATAGGTTGTTGCCCTCGCTGTAATCGTCCAGCGTCAGGTATTCGCCGCAGACACCACACTTTGCGCCTCGTTGCATCCGAAAGACGCAGGCCAGGCACTCGCCATCCTCTAGGACGTAGGTCTCATTGCCACATTCCGGACATGTATGGACTGGCGGCTCTCCGCCATCCTTGACAGCCAGGAAAGAGTCGACAGCAAAATGTTCCGATAAAGCGCCACGGACCCAAGCCTCAAACGTGTCCTCTTTGCCGCACGTCTCGCACTTGAACCGAATCTCCGCCACTTCACTATTCTCTTCGTCCACCTGCCTCAGCAAGCGCGACCCACATTTTCGACAGCACTTGGAATCCATCAGCGCCCCGAGAGTCGAGCCAAACTTCTTTGCATCTATGCACTCAAAGGTGGCGTCGCACGCTTTGAGCATCGACTCAAAGACAGCACTTTGCTCTAGCAACTCTTCCCATGCACTCTCCCCCAACGCCTCTACCGGGTCAGTTCCGAGGTGAACGGGCAAAAAGTGTCTTAGGAAATGAAATCCATCGACAAATGCACCGATGACCTCCTCCTGCTTCTCGACATAGTGATGCTCCAGTTTGTTCCTGACGGCGGCAACGCGCTTTAACTGCACCATGTCCACACAGACATCGAACGCCTTGAACCGGGCTTCTATTTCTGGGACGTCAACGGTGGCCTGTCCACTTGGAACAAACTTCACGGGTGAACCGTCCCCTGGAACTGGCTTTAGATTTTTCCAGATCAGAATCTCATCGTCCGGCGACATGCGACGCAGTTTTTCTTTACAGAGCAGGAGCAGCCCTGCCGTGAGATTTCGAACCGCGGACGCCAGCCGTGGCGCCCTCTTATCCATGAAGTCTTCGACGCCAAGACAGATGGCATCCAGTGCGTTTTGATATATCGGATGCAATTCCGCGCTCATGGCAACCATTCCGACTCAGGCTTCAGAGGAACCGGCAACTTCGACCGCATCGCTTTCAGTCTCGTCGACATCTGCTTCATCCACAAATACGCCCTCCAGGTACTGAGCATGCCGTTCCTGGAGATACGCCAACCCCTCCATCTTGTCGGCCTGGAACTCGAGGCGCTCCTGGAAGAACTGCATCCGGGCCCTGTTCTCGTCCAAGACCTGCGCCCAGGTCTTGACGTAGATGGACATGTTTTTCTTCTGATGAATGAGACCGGACGCATCAATAATGCGCTCCGCGGCGTAAGTGCCGTAATCATCGCTGATGGCCCAGAACACCCAGTTGACACCAACCGCCCTAAACCGCTCATCGTTGGCAACCGAAAACGCATATTTTTCGATTTGCGTGATTTCTTCGGCGTCGATAGGCACCTTTGGACGCTTCAACTCAACGACAAGATGGGTGACCTCATTGGCCTTATGCCTGCGCGTGGCCTTGGACAGCATCAGGTCGACGATGCCGGTACTTTGAGTGATGTGCTTCACCGACTCATCGATGACAACATCCTCACCCAGCACCTTCTTGTGCGCGCGAAGTACCTCAGTGAGCGACTTATCATCAACCGACAGCGAAAACTCCTCTCCAAACAGCCAGCAGTTTTCGGAGATGATGCGATGGAGTTGCGTGCGCTCTTTGAGTCGCTTCTTTGATTCTTTCTCGAAAAGAATGACTTCCAGGCCGAGCAGGAACTTTAAACGGTCAGCCACAACCTTGGCCGAACTTATGATGGATGAAAGCGACACATCCTGAAGCAACCCGGCCAACTCATCTCGCTTGCGCTGAGGGAGATTAAGCACCTCCGTGAGGATGATCTGAAGGTCTTCTGGGCTACGCTCAATCGCCTGCCGCAGCATCCTCAACTGAAACTGCTTGTTCTTGGTGGGCGCTTCTGCAAAGTCCGGCATGTGCCGAGCAACATTGAGAGCGACGATGTCAAAAACTTGCCGCTCGACCTGCTCCACCTGCGTCGCAGGCTCTCCAGCATACGGATAGATTTCTTGCGCTTTCCACTCTTCGACAAAGCCAGTGGCCTCCTGAGCCGCGCGCTCACGAAAGTGGGTCTTTATTTTGCTCTGCGCTTCGTCCATAGCCTCGGCGATGGGGCGCTGCATTTCGGCCAGTTCGACCGTCCCGGCCTTCTGCGCTACCGATAGGGCTGAACTCGCCAGATACGCGCTGAACTGATATGGGCCGACATGAAAGCGACGGTTGGTTTCCAGCAGAGGAAAACGCTTCTCGTTGCAAAGATACAGGGCGCGCTGAGTGATGCCATTCCACTCAACAATCTCCAGCCTGGCTGGATGGATTCGGCCTTCAATCACGATATCAGGCAGGTTGTAGGCCTTGCGCTCCTTGATGGCTTTGTTGGGGTCAATCTGTTGCCCACCAACATGCACCGATACTCCTTCGTAATCGGAAAGATAAAGAGCAAATATCTCAGTCAGTTCGTCCAACGCTGCACGCGTGCCAAATCCACGGAAGTGCTTCAGGGGCTCGCTGATGACAAGATTGATGCCGGTGGGTGTTTCCGGGCTTACCTCTTCCTCTTCCGAGATATCCACGGTTCGAATGTTGTTCGACGTCATGGAGATCGTGTAGGACCATCGCCTCCCATCCCTGGAATAGACAACCTTCCAGTCAGCAAACACACCAATAGCAAATGCTTTGAATCGACCCCGGCCCTCCTGACCGTGAAGCGCACGACCACTCGGCGTTGTCCCGCCATTCTTCTTCCATGAACCTCCGAGTTTGCGAAAGACCCCCGGGGCGTCTGCGTACGGAATGCCGGTGCCATTGTCGCGTACGCTGATTTCATGCAGCGAACCCAACTCGGTTTCGGAAATGGATACATTCACCCACGTGGCGTCCGCATCCAAACTGTTCCAGATCAGTTCGGAGAGTGCATGTGTCGGCTTGGCTCGGGTGATTTTTTCCAGATAGTCCGACTGGACCTCAACCGGGTAATGCTGAATGGACACAGGCGCCCCCCTTTTCCATGTGCGTCTACGCAATCCAATGCCGCCCCCTGTGGGCATGCATCCATCGATAACGATACATATTTCTAGGCCAATAGGACCAGTAGCCATTTGGCCACATCATGGCACGGCCGCTGCCTGCCATCACCCCATCGGGTTCCTGGCATAGCCAGAACTTCATGCCATCGACTCACAGGGAGAGGGCTATCTGCCTGACTAGCCGCTGTCGCTCCGTGGAACTAGAGGTCAAGCCATGTCCGATGAGTCGTTGGATGTCTATTGTCCTGAATGCACCATGCACGTCTCGGCCCGAATCGTGGCGAGCGGAAACGGCGGCTTTAGTAGCAGTGCGACAAACCCCATAGGCGAGGTCGCAAAAATGGTGTCAGGGTCAATTTGAAGGGCCTAGTGGGCGTCCGACTGGTCGCATCACAGCGACACCGCCAATCCTGTCGTCTACCCGCGAGCGGAACCCGTCTGTTCCAGGCGCCTTCTGCTGCCGTAGGTAGCTGCGGATCTCCTCAATAAGGTCGTTGGGTAACGCCTCGTCAAACTGGGACCAAAAATTGTCCCTGGCACCTTGTTCGCCTCTGTCGCCTCTACCGCCCGAGCTTGTATCACCAAGAGGCATTTCACTCAGTCTTGGCGCCCTAGTGACGGTGGGTCCAGATCCACCAGAGGATTGCAAAAGGGACTGAGAACCAAGCCAGCCGATATAGCACCGTAACGAACAAGAGTGTGCTGACACCAGCGTTGACTGCGGCGTTCGAGTCAAAGGATGCCCTTAAGCCTCCACTGAGTCGCTTTCGTGCCCAGGCGAGACCGCTCAGCGCAATCAGAATCCCCACTGCAATGGCCAGCCATTGGTCCCTCTGTTCCTGCTGCATGTGCTTTTGCCTGAAGACCCAGGCAGAAAGCTCGTCACGCGTGAGAGGGATATAGCCAGAACGTAGCTGCGCACTTGGCATAGCCTGAAGGTCGTTCGACGGAATGGCCAGAAGCTCCTCTGCCATCTCAACAGACAGGGACGTCTCCTGCCCACGGTAGAGCACTTTGTCACTGGTCGGATTGAATCCGAAAGGTGTGGAATCAGATGGCAAGTCATATGGCTGTTGCCATGCCTGTGCGAACGTCGCAGTGCCGACGAAGACGAGCACGGAAGCGAGTGCTGCCCTGAGCCAATATCTCATATAAATGTGGTCTCCCCCGTTCCTTAGCGACCTTCCCAGCTTGCCGACGAGCCGGTGTTCCCGCAAGATCCGCTTACGGCGTCACAACATGCCGGACCCAACATTCGACACGGCGTAGCGATGAGCTTTCCACAAGCCGGATTTTCAGTGTTCTGTTGGGTGCCGATTTTCGAAATCGCATTGCGGGCATGCAAGAACGCTTGAGCGGCCGATATCCCCAGGATCGCGGCACTCCCGGAAATCCTGCCCCCCACTTTCGAGGGGGTTTACGAAAAAAAGAAAAAATGGTGTCAGGGACAATTTGAAGGGCCTAGTGGGTGTCCGACTGGTCGCACCACAGCGACACCGCCAATCCTGTCTTCTACCCGCGAGCGGAACCTATCCGTACCATGCACCTTCTGCTGCTGTAGGTAGCTGCGGATCTCCTCGATAAGATCGTCGGGTAACGCCTCGTCAAACAGGGACGGGTACGCTGATGCCCGAGCAGTCGAGTCCGAACCGAGCGTGAGGTACTCGACATGTGGCGTCAACAAGGGATCAGCGCGCGCCACGGCAATTACGCCATGACTCGTCCATGGATAATCGCTCGGCTGGGCCACCGTCCACGCGCGAACCGGATTAAGTTCGATGTAGCGGCTGCACGCCAAGAAGTAGCGATCCGAGACCACCAGGCAGGCCTTGTGGCGCCCCTCCCAAAGAGAAATTGTCCCTGGCACCGTTCTTGGCCGTCGACGGTCGTCTGGTGACAATAGCCGTTGCACGGTGCCCTTATACTTCCAGCCACTGACAGGGGGTGGGGATGGAAGGGATCATTCGACGGTTGCTGATCGTGCTTACCGTGGCGGGTGTCCTATCCGGCGCTTTCATGCTGTGGGGCGGCAACAACCAGGTGAAGGGCTACCAGGCTTACTACGACAAGACGAAGGCTGAGTACGAAGGCTACGACAAGTGCCTCACGCACAAGTCCGAGCTGGAGTGCCAGTCAGACCGCATGGGAGCGCAGGACAGTGAGCAGGTGGCCCTGGAGCTCGAAGGAAAGGCGCAAGGCGAACTGGACACAGGCTTCGCCATCCTGGCGCTCACGGTTTTGCTGTGGCCCGCATTCTTCCTGATTCGCTGGATCCTAACCGGGCATGTGAAACGAAAGGCAGTCCCAGCACCAAGCGATCAACAGGGGAGTGGCTGACGGTGATGAAGCAGACCTGGCTTCTGGTGATCGGTGGTGTTGTGTGCCTCGCACAGGCTCTCTACTTCGGACTCAACGCGACCCGATCTGTCGGCAGTGACCTGTATGGGAACCGCACGGACGTCACCGATTGGGGCAAGGTGGCTCTCACAGTAGTGTTCGGTTTCGCAGGGATCGGTGCCGTCAGAGCTGGCATCCGCAAAGACTCGTGACAGGCGGTCCTGCACCAATTAACAAGGAACGTTTATGGTCCGTCGCGAAAATGGTGTCAGGGACAATTTGAAGGGCCAGGTGGGCGTCCGACCGGTCGCACCACAGCGAAACGGCAAGTCATTTCTTCTACCCACTAGCGGAACCTATCTGTTCCAAGCACCTTCTGCTGTTGTAGGTAGCTGCCGGTCTCCTCGATAAGACGGCAGCCGGTTGTTGCCCCGCTGCACCACGTGCTGGGGAATACCGGCGATATCGAGACGTGGAGGTCGGGCCATGCACGATAGCGTCGCTCGTGAACCACGTGTATGACGACCAGTGCATGCTGTGTTTGAACATCATTCCAGGATCCGGCCTAACGTCAGAAATTGTCCCTGGCACCTTTTTCCTGGCACCTTTTCGCACATGTGCAGTGACTCTTCTGGCAGCCATGCTAGATGGCTGTCTGATCAATGCCATATCGTATTGCTGCTTTGAGTGTCTCTATCCTTATATCGCTCAGCGCTTTGAACTTGATGCAATACCCAGTTATTTTTGCCTTACCGATGTCCTTTCCACACGCCTGCGCCAAGTATTTCCTGTCTTCGATTCCAAGTATGTAGACGGAAATTCCCGTGGTGTTTGCGCTGATGCCAATCTGGTAGAACTCCCTGGTATTGCCGTTGGCGTACTTAATCGTCTGAGTTCCGTACCCTACGTTGGGGTTAGAAACGGTTTTGCCTGAATCGTCTTTGCCATCCAGGAACCACAATCTGCACTTCGGCATGACATCCAGAATGATGCGGTGCAACTCCTCCATATCGCCGCGCTTTGGCTCAGGCTGGGCGGCGATATATGCTTTGATTTGTTCGTCAGTGCTCACACAGGCCCCCTTACTTGAGTTGCGGCAAGGGGCTGCCGTTCCCTCGCACCCATGATCAGGAGCCAGAGCATGGCGGCAAGCTCGGCCAGAAACACCGGCTGGAGGTAGAGGAAAAGATTGTCCTGGTAATCCGGGGCGAGGAACCAGGCCACGCTTAAGGCCACCCAAGCGACACCGTCAAGCAAGAGCCAGTATCCGAGCCAACGCGGCAAGAAGCCTGAGCTCACGACCAACGATCCAAAAGGCAACAGCCACAATCCCCAGAACATCTGGTTGATGCCATTCGCTTGCCCGTGCATCCGGATCAGAAGCATCCCGATAGCCGCGCGCGTGTGGTCGTCGAAGGCGGCGAAGGGATCGCCACCGCGAAAAACGAGCAGCGCGGCCGCATTGAAGAGCGCAGCCACCAGGCCGAGAGCGGACGAAACGAATACCAGTGCAACCAGTTGTCGCGCGCGGTGGCGGTCCACACCTTCAAAAGGGCGATAGAGCGCCAAGCTCAGTCCGACGAAAATGACCGCGCCCAGCGTCTCGGCGAGCATGCCCCAGCGGAACAGCGCCTCGTGGCCGAGGACACGTGCCGCCGTTGCAGCAGCGTCATTGCGCACGACCGTCCGCGACGGGACATAGAGCAGGTAGAACGGCCCCAGGGTGAAGCCCAGATACCACAGACCGGCGATACGGGCCGTTTTCTTCAGAGTCATGATGCGAACCTCCAACGTTAGGGTCGGGAACGCGATATGGCCTACAGAATATCGGGAGCGGTAAAGGAGACGGCCACCTTTGTCGACGACCAGTGCAAGCCGTGTGTGGACATCATCCCAAGAGAAGGGCCAACGCCAGAAATTATCCCTGGCACCTTTTTCTAAATTAAGACGCGCCCTTGTTTTTGGACGCGGCTTTGAATGATGTGCAATATCAAGTCATTCTATCTGAGACGATATTGAACTCTCGCGCGTAGTTGTCCATGTATGCCCGCAATTCAGCCGCGCCCTCATCGGATTCGACCATTTCAATCGGAAGACGATCACCAAGGCGGTCGCACGGTTGATTCATCCATTTCAATGCGGCGCCCCTCGACTTCCTTACGCGCGTTGCCTCTTCCAAAATGGGTTCTAGGAGGTCGGGCCGCGGATACCATGACACGGGCTTGTGGTAGACGTTCTGGTCCCGCTTTACCGCGTTGGGCAACTGACTAGAGGCCAACTCGGCATCGGTAATATGGCTGCGCGTCCAGTGCGCCAAGGAAGAGAGGCCCCGATTGGCATTCCTTTCGATGCCTCCATCGGCGGTGCTTCTCGTAGGAACAACCAAGCCAATCCGGGCGTTTGTTCGTTCTCGTATGAGTTTCAGGCTCGGTACGATGTCGGTGTCGTTCGATACAACAACGGCATGGTCAATCACGCCATCCAGCGCATCCATAAATGCGTGGAGGGAAAGGGCCACATCTGACTGCTTCTCTTCCAGTTTCCATATTTCAACGAGTTCGCAGTCACGTGCGGGCTGCTTTTCAATGTAGCGATGCGCCTTAGCCGGACGCGCGTCGTAGTACCCGTGGATGATTTCTATGGAAGGACCCAGTTGGCCGCGCAATGCCTCGTGGTAAGCGGTCTGACACGGCACTGAATCTTTCGCCCGAGCAAAATTGGCTAAAATAGGCGCGGTAAAGTATTTGATAGACAGGTCGTCAAAGTTGAAGGCCGCAGGCTCGCCTTCAATATTGAAATTGACCTGGCTCAGGATCTTGGCGCAAAGCGCTCTGAGATCTAACCATTTGTGACGGGTGCCGCGAAGACAACCGTAATAGAGGTTGTAGCCGTCGATGTAGAACCTGGTTCTGAGCGGTCGGTGTCCCGAACTCATTACTTTCCTTGCCCAGATATGCAAAAACCGCCTTTCGGCGGTTTTGCTCCCGTCCGCCGCCTGTTCTTGTCAGGTCAATCGGTCCGGGTAAGTGGTGACGAAAGTAGAACATGGCTCCCGATCACCGTCAACTCACCCCTAAACGGCCGTTCACTTCCTGCAAAGGCCACGCTAACCGTCGACAGAAGCAGGCGCAAGCCCCCGGATAGGGGCTATAAAGGACAATTTGAAGGGCCCGTCGGGCGTCCGACCGGTCGCATCACAGCGAAGCGGCTAGTCCTGTCTTCTACCCACGAGCGGAACCTGTCCGTTCCAAGCACCCTCTGCTGTTGTAGGTAGCTGCAGATCTCCTCGACAAGATCGCTGGGTAACGCCCCGTCAAACAGGGCGCGGTACGCTGGCGCCCGAGCCGCCGAGTCCGAAGCGAGCGCGAGGTACTCGACATGTGGCGTCAGCAAGGCTAAGCAGCACCCCTGTAGATGGCCGACGCCAACAACAGCTAAACCCCACATAAAAGCCCGCTGCCACACCACGCAAAACACAGCGCTTCTCAAGTCATGCGCGAGACTTCTCCGGACGGACACGGCTTACGCCGCATGCGATGGTCCTTGGGTCGGCGGTTGCGAGGCATCCAATCCGTTCGCCGACACGTTGCTTCATCGCAAGCGAAATAGCGCGGGCCGAAAGGGTGGCGACCCAGACGACCCGCTGACCACAACCAACTAGTTAGGAGTTGATCATGGCTACGGTCGAGCATACGACAGCCGCACGTCCTTCCGCGCCCAACGGCGTCACCCGTCCCACCAATCCACTTGGCCGTCCGTTCTGGACGTTTTCGCGCGCCAAGGACGGCGACAAGTTCCGCTCCGCCCGTATTGCGGGATTGTGCATGGGCATCCAGGCGGTGACGCGCATCCTGGTCAATAGCGACACCTTCCGCGTGATCCAGTCGAAATGCGATGAAATGGAACCCGGCAACTGGCCCTTGGATAGCGAAGTCACCGAGGGCATGTTCGCCGCGCTCTACTTCCTCAGCGAACAGGCGGAACTCGCCTGCAAGTTGTCGCTGGACGAACTGGGCTTCGAATAGGCTTGGATGTTCGCAAGAGGGCGGAACCAGGATCGAGCGCGCGTTGTTAGGCAACTTCCTGGTTTCTGCCTAGTGTTGCCGCGTTCGAAATAGTGCAAAACACCAGGCAATTGCACACCAACAGAAAGAACGGGGCCACTCCGTCCCGTCTTTTCATTGCTTCAAGTGGCGGCGCCTCGCGCAACGACCGCTGGACAACGTTAGATGAATATTAAGTGCTGACGTCCCGCGTCGACTTACTTCGAAGTCGCCTTACCAGGTGTATCGCAGGCCAGCATCGCCGAGAACGCCCTGACGGCGGCCATAGCTATTGGCAACGGCGAATTCGTAACCGAATTGGCCATAGATGCTGAGGTGCTTGTTGAGCTTGCCCGTAACGCCGGCGGCTAGTTCCCATAGCGTTGAGGCCTCTGTCAACGGCACCGGTGTCGTTGCAAATGTCGTCGCCGCGCGGCCGCCCCAATTCTTCCAAAGGTTCACGCCGCCATAGGGTTGCCACACCTGACCGTCGGCGGTGGCAATCGTCCATTGTCCACGCGCCCCAAGCCGTCCGGTGGTGCCGCGGGAGGTGCCAAGCGCGACAGCGCCGAGCCCATCAAAGGCCCGGCTGAAGCTGACGTTTTGCCAAAGGACCTGCGCCTGCGGTTCCAACACGAAATTCGGGCCGAACGAGAGTGGGATGGGATAGCCGCCTTCCAGCGAGGCGATAAAGCCGTTGCCCTTGGTCGGCAGGCTGGCGAATTCCGTCTTGGCGGTGCCGGTGTAATGCGTACCCTGCAAAACCGCATCGACGTACCAGTCCGAGGGACCGTAGTGCGTCCAATAACCCCCGCCGGAATAGGCCTGCTGGTCGATCGTGCCGGTATGGGTCTGCATATAGCCGGTTGCCACCGCATTGGTGACCAGGCCGTCCACGTCGGACGCGACATTGCCATAGGCAAAGTAAACGCCCACGATGTCTCGTTGGCCGGAGTTCGAGCTGCCGCGCCAGAGGTCCAGACCAGCCTGGAATCCGTATAGCCGTCCACTTGCACTTGGATTGGCAAAGGATTCATAGCGGTTGTCGATCTGCTGGCCGAAGACACGCCCCCAGGAGGAGCGCCCCCAGCCCTGCCCTTCATCATCGGCGTCGATCGATGTGAGCGTGTCGCCGATGCGTTGATGCAACGTGCCGAGTATGGCGAGGCCCAATTCCCGTGCCAGGGGCTGCACCACGGTATCGGTCGCTAGCTCTGGCCCGATGATCGGGTAGATGCCAGGCGGTAACGGTGACGGGGGTGGGTCGATCGGAAACGGAGGAATGGGGGTTACTGGCGGAACGCGGTCGGCTGGGGCGTGACGACCGGCGGTTGGATCGGCGGCTGGGGCAGTACGATCGGATGGTCCGGCAAGCCGCCCGAGGGTTCCGGCGGAACGACGAAGTCCGAGCGCAGGAACCATTCATCAGGGCTGCCGGAGACGCCGCCGCGGAACAGGTCATAGTCGAAGGCGCCGGCGCGCACCTCGCCTGTGAGCGCGAAGGCACCAGGCGCTGTCGTGCCGCCGTTGATCGCCTGCACCACCGCAATGCCATTCGCCACCGTCTCGGCGCCCGGGCCTCCCACATTGGTGATGCGCAGCACCGAATTGCCAGTCGCACTGCCGCCGTCGATGACAAGCTTGTCGGACGGCGAACCGTCGGCCCCCAAATAGGTGTTCAGCGCGATCGTTCCGCCAGTTCCCCTGTAACGGGTCGTCGCCAAGATCGTGCCCGGCTCGGTGCCTGTGCCCATGTTCACCAAACCGGCATTGGTGACGCTGGTTAAGGTCTGACTGAAGCCATCGAGATCGAGCGTTCCGCCGCTTGCGACCGTCATCGGCGAATTCGGGCTGAACGTATGGGGCGCACCTGCTCCCAAACTGCCCGCATCGATATGGGTCGCTCCGCTGTAGCTGTTGGCGCCTGTTAGCGTGGTGCTGCCCGCGAGCACATTGACCGTGCCGTTACCGCTTATCGCCGGCGAAAATACGTAGTTGACGGACGTGTGATTGAAATTGAGGGTGCCCGTGCCAGCGCCAAATGCAAGGCCCGGCGCAGTGAGCGTTCCGGGTGCAGCCGCCGAATTGCCCGCGCCCGCGCCAATGTTGAGTGTTCCAATCGCACCAACGTTCGTCGCGATCACGACCGGCCCGGTGACCATGCCGCCATCTGCAATCGTGAGCGTTCCCGTGCCCAGGTTGCCAATGTTTACTCCCGAACTGTTGCTCCAGGTCGAGCCCGCGCCGGTCACCGTCACTGTGCCCACCCCGCCGGCACCATTGCCGAGGTTGGCAGTGAAGTTGGTGATATTGATGACCCGTCCACCGTTTGCGATCACGAGTATGCCGGTGCCAAAACTACCGACATTGAGCCCGCCGCTCGGCCCGTTAACCCAACGGGAGCCCGGGTCGATCACCGTCACCGTACCCGTCGAGCCGACAGACAATCCGACGGAGCCGCCGCCGCCATTGACTGTGCCGCCGCTTTGGATGGTAAGCGTGCCCGTGCCCACGCCGCCGACCACGATGCTTCCGGCATTCGACCAGCTGGGAGCCCGCGCCGGTCACCGTCACCGAGCCCAGCCCGCCCGCTAGATTGCCGACTGTCCCGAACGAGTCGGCTAAGGTCCCGCCGTTCTGGATCGCGAGCATCCCTGTCCCGTTTGGACCGACGGATAGGTTCCTGGCTAATGCGCCCGGGCTACTGATCACCGTCGAATTCGGCGTCACGGTGTTGATGTTGGCGTCGTCCGTTTGCCTGGGAAAACTGGAGTCCCAGTTGCCGCTCAAGAACCACTCCGATGAGACCCGTCCGGTCCAGTTGCGGGTCTGGGCGTACGTCGACACCGTAGATGTTGCCAAAAGCGCGATTGTCGCCAGTCCTCTGAACAAGACAAATTTGCTGCGGGATGCAAGGTTCGTCTGCGAGGCCCATTTCGAGCGAACCAGCGCATGTCCGGCACAAGTGAAAATTCGGGCGGGCTTGAACAAAACTGTCATCGCTACCCTCCACCGCCAGCCGTCCACGGAGGTCGCCTGTCATCTGCCTCGGCCACTGCCGTGTTACTTGGGTAGAGTTCCTTTGCTGACACGCACCTCCGAGGCGCATCGGCTTTGAATCTCTCCGTCGGTGAAAACGGGGTTGGCAACTGAGCCGTTGCAGAAAGGTCGAGCACATGGCTGGCGAGGTGCCTTCTCACAGTTCGTAAGCTCGCTCTCGCATGGGTGGCGATTTACTTGCAGTCAGGCGGCGCAACACCTTCGGGCGTCATCTGCTTCGTGAATACACCCCCCGTTTGCTTCCGGGAACAACCGCGTCACTGGAACATGCAGCAGCGCGGGCAAATTCAATCGAACGTGCGCGCGCAGCCCCGTCGAAGTGGCCAGGCGATTCACCTGTAGTCGCCCAGACCTGATCTGAAGCGCCCTTCATGTCTAGGAGGATCTGAGCGCCATCGACGGGTTGAGATTGCCGCACACCCCAGATCGCGAGCCGCCGCGGCCACACCGGTTCCACAACGTTGCGGAGAGGAGTCGTCAAGCGACCGTCCCATGGATCCTCAGCCAGCAACGCTGCGCCGAAAGGTGTTGTCGAGCCGTCAATTTCATGAGAGCGCAGCCAACACCCGCGCATTCATTGCGTGTACGCCGTGACACGTAGGAAATAGCAGTCGATTTGCCGTAGAACGCCTCGATGCCGGGCCTCGTTCGAGCCTAGAAAGTCGCACGATTCGGCGGGTTCCAGGTTCACTTATCTCTTGATCTGAGTGACGATGTTCGGAGGTGAGCCTGGAGCCGTATTCCCGTCCCCTGTAAACCGCACGAATGTGCCGGCGTCGGGGTCATGCCCGTTGCCCTAGGCACCGGGCCGAAAGAGCCACGACCATAGCAACATGGCACCGACGTTCCCGGCGACACGAGCGCCGCGCGAACGTCACTTGCCGGCGACCGCCCCATCCGCCTTCGCGATGGTCGCGGTGGAAGGCGCTTCGGTTGCCTGTAACCGCTTGGCCACGGCGGCGGCTTCGCGCATGACGCGCAGCATGTTGCCGCCGGCCAGTTTGCCGAGCTCCTCGTCGCTCCAGCCGCGCCGTGCCAGCTCCTCGAGCAGGGCCGGATAGCGGTCGACACCTTCCAGGCCTTGCGGCGTGTCGGGAATGCCGTCGAAATCCGAACCGATGCCGACCGAGTCGATCCCGGCCACCTGGCGTATGTGTTCGATGTGATCGGCCACCATCGCCAGCGTGACCACGGGCTTCGGGTGCTGACGATCCCATTCGGCCAAGGCCGCCTTTGCCCGGTCGGGCTGGCCGATGTAGAGACCGGCATAGGGAGGTGCATTGAAACGCGTCTGCTCGGCGGCGCGATCGGCTTCCCAGCGGTTGCGCTCGGCCGAGACGTAGGCGCTCGCGAACGTCGCCATGACGATGCCGCGATTGCGCGCCACCATCTTCAGCACGTCGTCCGGCACGTCACGCGGATGGTCGTTCAATGCGCGGGCGCCGGAGTGCGAGAAGATCACTGGCGCTACCGACGTATTCAATGCATCGCGCATCGTGTCCGGCGATACGTGGCTCAGGTCGACCAGCATGCCGAGGCGGTTCATCTCATGCACCACGGCGCGGCCGAACGGCGTCAGGCCATGGTGCTTCGGCGCATCCGTGGCCGAGTCGGCCCAATCGTTGTTCAAGGTATGGGTGAGCGTCATATAGCGCGCGCCGAGCAAATACATGTCGCGCAGTACCGGCAGCGAATTGTCGATCTGGTGACCGCCCTCGATACCGATCAGTGAGGCAATGCGGCCGGCCTTGTGTGCGCTCACGATATCGTCAGCCGAATAAGCCATCTGCAAGTCCTTGGGATAACGCGCGACCATCGTGCGGACGATGTCGATCTGCTCGAGCGTCATCTTCACCGCCTCCGCTCCGGTGACCGTGGGCGGAATCCACACGGACCAGAACTGGCCACCGACGTGGCCCGCACGCAGGCGCGGAATGTCCGTCATCAACGGTGCTGGCGTCTCGCCGTCCTCGGCTTTCATTGGCAGGCTGGCGGTACCGCTACTCAGGTCCAAGCCGGCAGGGCTGCCAAACTGCGTACGGATCGCCCATGGCAGGTCATTGTGCCCATCGATCAGCGGTGTGGCGGCCAGCACCCGATCCGTTCGCGCGGCCAGCGCAGCATCGCTCGGTGCGGCGGCGCGAGACGACCCGCACAGCATGAGCGCAACGGCCATGGCCGTCTGGACAGAGATGGAGCAGGCGGTCAATTTCATGGCAGGTGTCTCGCAGGAAAATAGGCGGTCGATGCTGATGACGCTTATGCGTCAGAGGATAGCCGTAGCGCCGCGCAAGGGGGCGGCTACCGGCAGGCCTAGCCACCTGCTCTCGGCCAGCAACAGCTCCTGCGCCGCAGCGGCATCAAGCTTCCCGGTATTGAGGCTTACCCCGGCGCAGCGGATCAAGGGGTTGGCACGCCGGCCGAGCAGGATCGTGATGTCGATCACTTCAAACCGGGCTTCTTTGCCGTCATTCCCGCGGCTCTCAACAGCCAAAGGGCTGGTCAAGCGGGAATGACGAGTTCTTTAGGTTCCCTGGAGCGGGCTATCGGTTGGCGCCAGTGCAGCGTGCGCGGCAACAATTAGGCGTCAATGGTCGAATACAGCCGCTCGGGTAGCTGGGCACGTAGCGCCACGGCGTCCAGATGGACGAGATTCTTGTTCAGCTTCCAGCATCACCCTCTCGCGGGTGGCTGCATCCAGATGCTCGCGCATGGCGCCGAGGAAAGCGGGTGCGGCAATCATCGCCAAGGCATCGAACTGGCCTTCCGTGCGCGCCTTGTGCAGGAACCTGGACAATTCAATGGCGAAGCTCGCCATCTCATGTGCCGTGGCCGTAGTATCAGGATCTTCGGCATGACGGCTGGGGCCGAATCGTTCGAAGCTGCGTCCTGGGCGATCGGAAACCAGCTCCTGATCCAGCATTCTCCCCTCGGGATGGATGAACGAGTCCATTTCTTCCAGCGGGCCTGTCGGCTGACTCGTCCGAAACAACCGCGCCACGGCGCGATTGGCGACCACGATCCACACGGACTTTTTCATCACGCGCTCCCAGAGAGTTTCACCAGGAATGCCCTGCCAGATCAGCTGCTATGCAGAGCAGGAGCCAAGCCTCGTCGGCTTTGCCGCAATGCTCAGGTTCCCTGAGAGGGCGTCAAGCCGACGTGAGCGGTCCGCTTGAGCCTTCTCTCCGCGACTAGACGCTGCGAAACAACGTGAGCTGATCCACGATCTGCTCACCCTCGACTTTCAGCCAAGACTCTTGCAGAACTGCATCCGTGCAGGGGCCCAGCGTGCAGACGCGAATCTCCCGTTTGCTCGCCTCGTGTTTCAACATGTCGAGCACGCTGCGGAGCACCGCGCCCTTGAACGGCGTGTAGAGATAGAACACCGTGCCTTCGGACAGGTCGGCTGAACGCACGTCCTGCTGGATAAACGTCACTCGCTGCAAACCGAGGGCCTGCGCACCGCGGCGAGCGCAGTCCGCATAGACGCCTTCGATCTCAATGCCGATGCAGCGTGCGCCCGTGCAGATGCTCGCCACCAGGGGAACATGGCCCAGGCCCGAGCCCAGATCGATCAGCACGTCCTGCTCATTGAGCGCGCTGCAATGGATCAGGTCGAAGATGAAGCGCGCCGGCGTGGGCTGATAAAACACCATCTCAGGCGCGAGCTCGGCAATTTCGCTAGCGGGTTCTTCAAATTGCAGAACGCCGCTTACGAGCGCATCCAGATAGTCATAACCCACGCCGTTCAACTGGTAATCCGCATGCACCGCCGGATCGTAGACCTTCGCCCATGCGAGCAGGCGCTTCGCACCGTCACCTCGACGGATCTCGGCGCGGATTTCCTGATAAAGCTTACGGTTGGCCACTTCCAGATTGGCGGAAATGGCCTCTACGCGGCGTTGAAGTGCAGACGCCTGTGCCATCTCGGCCTCACTTTCCGGACGCGGCATATGAAAAAGGCAGGTTTCAATGCGATCGAGCGCTTCCAGGCGCCGACGCAGTTGATCCGGCTCGTACAGTGAACGGTCTTGCTCCAATTCACTTACCAGATCTCGTAATGCAGCCATCATCCGCCAACTTTTCCTTGATAAAGCCACGCCCGGTACACCGTGCACCGGGCGTTGGCACGCCAATGCTGTCACGATCGGCGCGCCATTCCCACCAAAGCTTCGGACAGCGCTTGCTGGGCGCGTCCATTCAATTCGATGTGCGCACGAACGCCGCCCGGGACGACGGGCGATTGGGACCGCGACAGCTGATGGCGCAAGGAGGCCGCGATGATGGCCAAGCGCAAGCCACCGCGCCGCTTCCTGCCGGCCAACGCCCGGAAGTTGTCCGCCCAGGGCGAACGCCCGCTGGCACCGCCAGGCCTGGTTTGGTACGCGATTGCGGGTTACCGGAAGGCCGCCGTGGCAGGGGCTGATGGTCGCCCAGCTGCCGTATTCACGGAATGCGACGTACCAATGGTCCAAGCGGTGCCGTGGCCCTATGTCTGGGCCCGGATCGCGGTGAGCAGCGCCGCACCGACTTCTGGCAGGTTGCCGTCATTGACGATGGTGAGCGCGTTATCTGGCACGACGTAATGCTGGTGGCGCGCGAGGCGTTCCTCGACCTCCTCCGGCGTCTCGCGGCCATGCGCCATGAGGCGGCGGGCGATGCTTTCGCGGCTCGCCGTGATCAATACCGGCACGATGTCATTGAAGCGTGCGCGAGCCAGCGGAAACGCCTTGCGCGATCCATTCACCAGCACGTTGGCGCCCTGCCTTAGCCAGTGCTCGATCTCCTTCCCAAGGCCACAACGCGAGCCATGCGCCTGCCAGGTGAGCGCGAACAGACCGCGGCGCTCGCGACGTTCGAATTCTTCGGCACTCAGCGCCACGTGCAGTTCGCCATCGGCCTGCGCCGGCCGGTTGACATAACGATGCGCACACACCACCGCATAGGACGGACCATTGTCACGCGCCCAGCCAAGCACACTGTCCTTGCCGGCGCCGGAAGGACCCATGACGTAATAAAGGCGCCCTGCATTCATGCCACGGATGCCTTGCGCAAAGCGAAGCGCTCCAGTGGCTCGAATGCGGCACCGGGCGATGGCTCGACGCTCAATGTCAGTGCGTCGATACGCGCGGCGGGCAGCATGGCGGCACGCAGTGCAAGCCAGCGTTGCAGCGCACGTTCCTCGTCAACCGAGGCAGGCGCGGACAGCGTCATGTGGAAGCGATAGCGTTCAAACACGTAGGGGTATCCGTAGCGTTGAAGGTAGTGGGTTTCGATCGCATCGAGCTCGGCAGCGCGACGCTGGAATTCCGGCTCTGCGAGCGGGGCGCGAAGAGGTTCCACGGCTTCGGTGCAGGCGGCCGCAAGCGCGTCCACGGCACGAGACTCACTTACCGGCCGTAGTGCAAGAAAGCCATCCAGCCGACTGATCCGCAGCGAGAGGTTGATCGGCGCATGGGCTTGCGCCACCGAGGACAGCGCGCGACGCAGATCGTCAACGTCATGATCGGGAGACAGCGTAAACGGCGAGCGCAGCGTGGCATGCCAGCCGTAGCGCCGCACGTCGGCAAGCAACGCATTCCAGCGCGGCAAGGGAATGCCCGATATGCCATCGGGCGTGAGCTCGGCGCTCAACCAATCACGACCCAGCGCGGCAAGCGCGCTGGCTGGCGATGGGCAGAAATAGATCGCGTAACGCATCAGTCGTCCGCCATCGGGATCCGCGCCAGCCCTGCACTGGAACGGCGCGTGTCGCCGGTCCGCGCGCGGACGTCACACGGATCGAGCCGTCCTGCCGGCACGAGCATGGTTCTTTTCACGTCATCGGTGATGCCAAACTCGTTGAGCCTTCGGGTCACGGAGCAGATACGCCAGTAGAGGTCGGGAAGATTAGGAAAGCGCTGTCCCGGAAAATACGCTGTGCTGTGGTCGACAATATGACGCCCGCCTTGGTCGGCGTGTGCAGCGGCCGCGGCCGCCGGGATGCCTTGACGATGTCCTTGGCGAGGATGCATCCCCTCTGGCTCCACAGCACTACACCCCACCCCCGTCGTCGCTCGCCCATACCACCCGTTTCGCCTGTCTATTTGCCGTCTTGGCATCCGCACGCTTCCCTGCCGGCATGCACCGGACCGGGAGCACGGCGCCCCAGCCTGCCTAGATAACTAGACCTTTGTGACAGGACGAGGAAACTGCCTGGGCGCCCCCGTGCGGTGGCGTCCACGGTCGTGCGCGGCGGTGCTAGAACGAACCGAACATCGTTCCCAGCACGATGACGCCAATGAGTCCAAGGATGGCGCCGACAATACCGACCATGACGATGTCGCCATAGCTCTCCCCATGCTTGGTGCCGCATACCGCAAGCAAGGTGACCACCGCGCCGTTATGCGGCAGCGTGTCGAGTGTGCCCGATCCAATCACGGCGACACGATGCAGCAAGGCCGGGTCCATGCCGATGGCCGCCGCGCGTGCCATATAGGTGGGACCGAGCGCATCGAGGGCGATGGTCAGGCCACCCGATGCCGAGCCCGTCAGCGCCGCCAACACATTGGTGGCGACGGCCAGCGAGGTGAGCGGTCCGCCACCGATATTGAGCACGGCGTCGCGTACGCCGGCAAAGGCGGGCAAGGCGGCAACGACCGCGCCAAAGCCGACCAGGCTGGCCACGCTCACCGCGGGCAGCACCGCCGCGTTGGCCCCGGCATCCAGGGTCGCGCGCAATCCCGCCAGCCTGCGGAAGTTCAGCGCCAAGGCTACCGCGATGGCACACGCCAGTGCCGTCACCACGGCCCACACGCCACCAACCCGGGCCAAGGACGTGTTTCCCCACTGCGGCTCGTTGAGATAGCTGGTATCCAGCGCCGGGAGAATGAACAGCGACATGGCCAGATTGACGACCACCACCGTGATGAGCGGCAGCGCGGCGGCCAGCGTCGACGGCGCATCGGCCTGCGTGCCGTGCACGATTTCGGTGGGATCGAATTCGTGCGCGGTAGTGGCACGCTCACGCAGCGTCTCGCGCTTCGCGATGTCCTGCGGCGACAGCAGGTCGCCCTGCCCGAAACCCTCGCCCAGCTTTCGTGCCGATGCCTCCCGCCGCCCGAGCCACCACATGCCGAAGACCATCATGATCAGGGACGCAATGACGCCCAACCCCGGCGCGGCAAATGGCGTGGTGCCGAAGAACGGCATCGGGATCGCGTTCTGGATCGACGGCGTTCCGGGCAAGGCCGACATGGTGAACGTCGAGGTGCCCAGCACGATGGCCGCAGGCATCAACCGGCGCGGGATGGCGGCGGTACGGAACAACTCCTGTCCCATTGGCGCCAGCACGAAGAACGCGACGAACAGGCTGACGCCACCGTAGGTGACGAAGGCACCGGCGAGCACCACGGCGAGCACGGCATGCTTCTGGCCCAGCTTGCGTATCATGAAGTCGGCAATCGCAGTGATCGAACCGCTGTCCTCCATCAACTTTCCGAACACCGCGCCAAGCAGGAACAGGGGGAAGAACTGCGCGAAGAACGCGGCGCCGCTGACCATGAAGGTCTGCGTCCAGTGCGCCAGCAGTGGTTCGCCAGCGAACAATGCAGCGATCAAGGCCGCCATCGGCGCCAGCAGCAGCACGCTCCATCCGCGGAACGCCAGCCATACCAGCAGCGCCAGGCCAAGCAGGATACCTAGCAGTCCCATGGCATCAGCACTCCGCCAGGAGAGCGTCGAGATCGGCCGTCGAACGGTGACCGAGATCGTCCCCGTGCACACGCAGGAACTCGTCCGCGCTGCGCCGCCCCTCTTCCTTCAGCAAGCTGAGAAACTCCCATTCGGCATTGAGTTTCGACGAGGCGCCAAAGGTCTCGAGCTTCTCGGTCATGATCCGGTGCACCCGCATACCGGCCCACAGTGCACCCTCACCATGGCCGGGGTCGGCCACCTGGCGCAGCAATGCGATCATGCGCAACTCCTTCATCAGCGGTGAGTTGAAGGAAATCTCGTCGAGGCGATTGCGAATCTCGTTCGCGGTTCGCGGTGTCTCCTTGCGATGCCGCGGATTGATCTGCACGAGGATGCTGTCGTGCGCATCGCTTTCGCGGATCAGCGGGGTGATGGTTGGGTTGCCGACGTAGCCGCCATCCCAATACGGCTCGCCATCGATTTCCACCGCCTGGAACAGGGTCGGCAGGCAGGCCGAGGCAAGCAACACGTCCACCGTGATCTCCGCATTGCGGAAGATCCGGCCGCGGCCGGTGTGCACATTGGTCGCGGTGACGAACAGTTTTATCGGTGCATCGGCGAGACGGTCGAAGTGAATGCTGTCGGCAAGCACGGTCCGCAACGGATTCATGCCGAGCGGATTCACGTCGTACGGCGAGAACACACGCGACGCAAAATCCATGGCGATATAAGCCGGGAGACGCGTCCAATCCCCAGCGCCCCATGTACCGATCGATCGGTGAGCGCTGCAACGGACTGAACATCGCCGCCTGCGCTACCCGAAGCCAATACGCATCGAGCGCCGCACGCGCGCCCTCGGCGCCGCCCTTGGTCCAGCCATCCACAAGCACGACGGCATTCATCGCACCCGCCGAGGTGCCGGAAATCGCGTCGATCCGAAGCCACGGCTCGTCCAGCAGCCGATCGAGCACGCCCCACGTATAGGCGCCATGGGAGCCACCGCCCTGCAAGGCGAGGTCGATCAATACCGTTGGACGTACAGCGGCAGAGTCGGCAGGGAGCCTCGACCTGCCCTCCTCCGCGTGTTCACTTGTCACGGGCAGGCCCCTTTCCTCCCGGGCCGCCAAGCGCGGGCCACAGCTTGCTCCACTGCTCCATGATGTCGTTCCACGGCGCGTTGACGGCCGTGACATCGCCGACGCTGCCAAGCGCACGCGAAGTGTCCTTCTGCCAGGTCATGATCGCCTCCTGCAGGCCCTGCGCGAAATGCGCCTGGACGTTGGCGGCGATTTGGTTGTTGACTTCGGTATCACCGACGCGCTGCTGCAACAGACGCCAGAAGGTCTCGCCGGGCATGCTCGCCAGCGCGGTCCAGTCCTGCGCCTTGAGCAACTGTTCCACGCGCGACTGCGATTCGCTGATGCCATCGTCGACCGCACGACTGGATAGCTCCAGCCACTTCTTCCAGTTCTCCATGACCAGCTTGCTCACGCGCAACTGGAACTCGGTGTTGGCCTTGTAGAGACTCAGCGGGAGATCACTTGGATTGCTCATCGGTCATGCCCTCGGTGGAGTGATGCGTCCTGCGACGGGGCCGGTAGCCCACGGACTTGCCAAAACGATGCAGCGAAGCGCAACGCATGCCGCCGGCAGCGGATATCGATCCCACAACACATAGGGCGGTGCGCCAAGTGCGCTTGACCGATCACACCCCGTCAAGCAAAAGCGCGTACGAACTGGCCCCTGTGCATCGTCAGCATGACTCGCATGGATTCGGTTGAGCTCGTTTTGACACTACCTTTCCAATCGTGATGCCGATGTCATGGCGCCCGATGACGTATTTCTTACGGTCATTACTCCGCGCCAGCTCCACCGGGATTCAGCTCGCGGTCCGTTTGCATTCACCGCAAGTTGCAACACGCGGAACAACACTCGATGCCCCTCCAGCAACGAGGTAGATCCATGAAGAAGATCGCTTCATTGACGCTTGCGATGGCCCTGGGTGTTGCCGGTATCGCCACGGCGCAGGATGCGCTGACGGAACATCAGGTGCAGGCATCGCTTGAGCAGCAGGGTTACACGAAGGTGCACGACCTGAGCTTCAACCGTGGCGTTTGGACGGCCAAGGCGCACAGCGCGGACGGCCAGAAGGTATCGCTGCGCATAGACCCGAAAACCGGCCAGGCGTTTCCCAACGAACAAGTATCTCGACTGAGCGAGAGCGATATACGCGCCGCGCTATCCACCAAGGGCTATACCCACGTCCACGGTCTGGATTTCGATAACGGCGTGTGGACCGCCAAGGCCGACAATGCAGCCGGCAGCAGCGTGCGCCTGCAGATCGATCCGGAAACGGGCCGGATCCTGGGTGGCGACAAGCGCTAACCGATCGGGTGGAACGGACGGATTGATGGTCCGAGGCCCTGATGGGACTTGACAGGTCCGCCCTTGCGGCGGCCGTATGCAACCCCCGACTCGTCAGGTGCGGCGACACCGCCGCACCTGACGTTTGACGCTATCGAACGACTACGCTCAGAGAGCGGCGTCCTTCAGCTTCTTCAGCGGGCGAACCTTGAGCTTCACCGTGGCAGGCTTGGCAGCAAACCACTGCTCTTCCTTGGTGAAGGGGTTGATGCCCTTGCGCTTCGGCTTGGCCGCAACGCTGACAGCGGTGATCTTCAGCAGACCCGGCAGCGTGAAGTGGCCAGCGCCCTTCTTATGCACGGAGCCCGTAACAGCCGCTTCGAGCGAAGCCAACACGGCACGGACGTCCTTGGCAATCACGCCGCTGGTTTCAGCGATGTGAGCAACCAGGCCCGACTTGCCCAGGGCTTCCTTGATCGGCTTATGAACGACTGCCTTCGCGGCGGCCTTCGGAGCTGCCTTCGGAGCGGCCTTCTTCTTTACTGCTTTCTGCGCCTTCGCCATACGTTTCCCCGTGGTCATCAAGATGATGGTGTGTTCAATGCCTCTCGGCATGCGAAATGTATGGCATGCCAGGCCATCGCGCCAAGCTGCAACACGGAAAAAATGCGGTTTTTTTGCGTCCGGGGCCGAAAAGGGGTGAAGAAAGTCACGATTGGACCAACCAGAGGCCTGTTTTTTAGGACTTTTCCTATAGGCGGAGCGCCGCGACTCCCCGTTTACCAGCGCGTCAGGCTATGGACCCGCGGCGCCAGCGCTATCTACTATCGAGGTTCGTTTCCCCGCTAGGTGTCGCCTATGAAGCGTTTGGCCTTATCCATTCTTGCCCTGTCCGTGTCGACAGCCCTGTTCGCCGCAGCCGCCACGAACGCCCCCAGCATTGACCCGCACCGTTTGTCGGGCGACGTCAAGACGCTTTCCTCCGATGCCTTTGAAGGCCGTGGCCCCGCCACCGCCGGCGAAACCAAGACCGTCGACTACGTCATCGCCCAGCTCAAGGCAGCCGGCGTGCAGCCCGGTGGTGACCTGAAGAATGGCAAGCGCGAATGGACGCAGGCGGTGCCGCTGCTGCGCACTGAGATCGTCGGCACGCCTACGCTGTCGTTCAACAACAATGGCAAGGCCCAAGCACTGACCCAGGGCGACCAGATCGCCGTGCGCGCCGCGCTGGACGGCTCCAAGCAAGTGTCGATCAAGGACGCGCCGCTGGTGTTCGTGGGATACGGCGTCAAGGCACCGGAGCGCCATTGGGACGACTACAAGGGCGTGGACCTGCACGGCAAGATCGCCGTGGTACTGATCAACGATCCGGACTTCGAGACCGGCGTGGGTGACTTCGGCGGCAAGGCCATGACCTACTACGGTCGCTGGACCTACAAGTACGAGGAACTTGCACGCCAGGGTGCCGCCGGCGTGCTGATCGTGCACGAAACCGCTCCGGCCTCGTACGGCTGGGCCACGGTGAAGAACTCCAACACCAACACCATGTTCGACATCGTGCGCGACCACCCGGCCTCGGTGCATCCGCAGGTGGAAGCGTGGATCCAGCGCGACGTGGCGGTGAACCTGTTCAAGGATGCCGGCCTGGATTTCGAAGCGCTGAAGAAGCAGGCGCAAACGCGCGACTTCAAGCCCGTCGTGCTCAAGGGCCAGACCTTCTCGGCCAACTACAAGGTCGATTCCAAGGTCATCACCTCGCACAACATCGTGGGCCGCATCGAAGGCAGCAAGCGCCCCGACGAGACCGTGATCTATAGCGCCCACTGGGATCACCTGGGCGTCGGCGAGCCCGATGCCAAGGGCGACCGCATCTACAACGGCGCTGTCGACAACGCTACCGGTACGGCCGCGCTGATCGAGCTGGCCCGTGCGTTCGCCAGCCAGCCGAAGCCGGAACGTTCGGTGGTCTTCCTCAACGTCACTGCCGAGGAAAAGGGCCTGCTCGGCTCCGAGTACTACGCCGCCAAGCCGCTATATCCGTTGGCCAAGACGGTGGCCAACATCAACATGGATGCGCTCGACCCGCATGGCCCGGCCCGCAACTTCACCATCTCCGGCAGCGCCAAGCTCGATCTGCTCGACGAACTGACCGATACCGCCAAGAAGTGGAACCTCGTGTATGAGGCCGATCCGAAGCCGGAAGCGGGCCACTTCTTCCGCTCCGATCACTTCTCGTTCGCCAAGCGCGGCGTGCCCGCGATTTCGTTCGGCTCGGGCAATGACTGGGTGGATGGTGGCCTGGCTGCCGGCAAGGCCGCCGAGGACGAGTACGTCGCCAACCACTACCACCAGCCCTCGGACGAATGGCAGGCCAGCTGGCCGTTCACCGGCATGGCGCGGGATCTGCAGATCCTCTACACGCTGGGCAACGACCTGGCCAATTCGGACACCTGGCCGAACTGGAGCAAGGACTCGGAGTTCCGTGCTGCCCGTGACGAGACGGCTGCGCAGCGCAAGTAAGCGCCTCTCAAGCCCTGGGACAAGCGGCCCGCAGCGATGCGGGCCGCTTTTTTTGCACCGCCGGAACGGTGTTTTCACGTCTTGCTGATTCACATGACGGTTGCAACAAACCGCAGCATGGGCGTCATCGCCAAGCCAGATAGCCGCCACCTAATCGTCGCCACGGAATAACAGGGCGGTCATCGGACACGGGCAGCATGATTCACCATCAGCCGTCCACGATCGTACCTACCATGCTGGCCCAATACGTCTACCCTTCGAAAACCGGCCTGTTCCGCATCGTCCGCCATGGTCGCCAATGGCGCGTGCTCTGCGAAGCCGAGGAAATCGGCCGCCACGAAACCGCCGAGGCCGCCCTGATCGCCGCCCGCATCGCCTACCCCCAGGCGCGCCTGCCGGGCTCGCTGCAGCAATGGCGGCATCTGCCGGAACTGGCGTTGGCCCATTCGCGCGTTTCGTGCGACGGCGGCACACGCTGGAGGCTGGCAGGCTGAGCCTTTCGCTCCCTCTTCCCTTTGGGCCTGATTAGCGTCGAATCTCAGCTGGAGCCTGCCTGGTGTAGGAGCGCACCCTGTGCGCGACCGACGGTGGCCTCCGTTCCCATGGCTGCCGCTAGCGGGCCATCTAGGCGGCACGCTGGCGATGGCGATGGCTATGGGAACTGGGGTGCAGCCCATCGCGCACAGGGTGCGCTCCTACAGGCCTTTTGGGTCGAGCAGGAAGTCGCAAGGCTCAGAGTGGACGCTAATCAGGCCCAAAGGTGGGAGAGTGGAAGTTAAATCTTGCGGGGACGCCACTCGGCGCCTCGCTCTTTTGCAACGCGCCCGCGGGCACCCGCCCCTCACAGCCTCTCCCCAGAGGAACGTCACTCCTGCGCGTTGATCACTGCCAGGAAATCCTGCCCGTAGCGCTTGAGTTTCGCCTCGCCGACACCGCTGATCGACGACAGCTCGGCTTCGTTCGACGGCAACGCCCGCAACATGGCCAGCAAGGTCGCATCGTGAAAGATCACATACGGCGGCACGCCATGCTGCCTGGCGAGCTGGGTGCGCAGCTTGCGCAGCTCATCCCATAGCGGCTGCTCGTAGGCTTCCACGCCGAGACTGCCTCCAGTCACCAGCTGGCTGTCACGACGCTTGCGCGATGCACGCACCGGCCGCGCGTCCTCGCGCAAGCGCACGGACTGGTTTCCGGTGAGAACGTCGCGACTGGTCTTGGTCAGGCGCAGCGTGCCAAAGCCTTCCGCGTCGGCCTCGAGCAAACCCATGGCCAATAGTTGCCGGAACACCGAGCGCCATTGCTTCTCGTCCATGTCGGCGCCGATGCCGAACGTGGACAGGCGATCGTGGCCCAGGTCGCTCATGCGCGTGCTGTCCTCGCCACGCAGGATGCTGATGACATGGCCGGAACCAAAGCGTTGCCCGCTTCGATAGACGCACGAAAGCGCCTTCTGTGCCGGCACCGTGGCGTCCCACGTCTTGGGTGGCTCGAGACAGTTGTCGCAGTTTCCGCAGGGGCCGTGATAGTCCTCGCCGAATGCCGCCAGCAACAGCTCGCGGCGACAGTGCGTGGCTTCGGCATAGGCCAGCAGCGACTCGAGCTTTTGCCGCTCCACGCGCTTGCGCTCGTCCGCGGATTCGGACTGGGCGATCATCTGGCTCATCGTCACCACGTCCGACAGGCCATAAATCATCCACGCTTCGGCAGGCAGGCTGTCGCGGCCCGCGCGACCGGTTTCCTGGTAATAGCCTTCCATGCTGCGCGGCAAGTCGAGATGCGCCACGAAACGCACATCGGGCTTGTCGATGCCCATGCCGAACGCCACGGTCGCCACCATCACCAGCCCATCCTCGCGCAGGAAACGCCGTTGATGCGCATTGCGCGTGGCGGCATCGAGGCCGGCGTGATAAGGCAAGGCGTCGAAGCCCGCTTCCGCCAGCCATGCCGCCGTTTCGTCCACCTTGCGCCGGCTGAGCGCATAGACGATGCCCGTCTCGCCGCGATGCCGCTCCAGGAATTCCATGACCTGTCGTCGAGCGTTGTGACGAAGACCCACGTGATAGCGAATATTGGGCCGGTCGAAGCTGGAAACGAACTGCTTGCGCGTCCTGCAGCGCCAGGCGCTCGACGATTTCCTCGCGCGTGCGGTCATCCGCCGTCGCCGTGAGCGCGATGCGTGGCACCTGCGGGAAACGCTGATGCAGCACCGCCAGTTCGCGGTATTCCGGGCGGAAATCGTGGCCCCACTGCGACACGCAATGCGCCTCGTCGATCGCGAACAGCGCCACCTCGTTGCGTTCGAGCAGGCTCAGGAAACGCGGCGTCAGCAACCGCTCGGGCGCCACATAGAGCAGGTTCAATTCCCCATCCAGCAGCCGCCGCTCCACTTCACGCTGATCTTCCGCACTCAGGCTGGAATTGAGGTACGCCGCCGCTACACCGGCCTCGCGCAGCGCATCCACCTGGTCCTGCATCAAGGCGATCAGCGGCGACACGACGATGGCGGTGCCCTGCCGGATCAAGCGCGGGAATCTGGTAGCACAGCGATTTGCCGCCGCCCGTAGGCATCAGCACCAGCGCATCACCGCCCGCAATCAACTGCTCGACGATCGCCTGCTGCGGACCGCGAAACTCGGTGTAGCCAAAAACACTTTGAAGGATGTCGAGGGGAGAGGAAGGCATCGGGGAATGCTAGCGACTGAAGCAGCAGAACTCGACTGTCGAAAACTGCTATCGAGGAGAAATCTCGCAAAGAAAACACGTTCTTCCTACAACGCGCATCTGCAATGAGCGACATCCGACAACTGCAGATTTGTGAAATCTTTGTTTAAAGAAGTTCAACCTGCACGAACAAATTTATCTATTCGCATGAATTTACGATAAGTTGGTATCAAAGCACCCGCCAACTTATTGAAAAGTTGTTGCTTGTCGTAAGTTCCGACAAATAGCGCGAGGGGAGAGACTCGCAATGTCTTACTCCACTGTTTGGAAGCGGACCTGTGAAGACAGGTCCGCCAGGTCTCTTTGTCTCGAAAAAAAGCCGAGGCTGTTCGGCCCGATGTTTGTTGCAACTAAATGATGCTTAGGGGAGTTTACGCGTGAAAAATAATTCCAAGCTTGCTAGAGCTATTCAGCTGGGCCTGGCGATGGGTGCCATTGTGGCAGCCGGCTCGGTTTTCGCCCAGGACGCGACCGGCAGTAATCCTGAATCCGCCAAGCGGCTGGAGACCGTTACGGTCACCGGCTCGCGCATTCGCAGTGTCGATGTGGAGACAGCTCAGCCTGTCGTCACTGTCACCCAGGCTGATATCCAGAAAACGGGCCTGACCAATGTCGGCGACATCCTGCAGAACCTGACCATTACCGGCCAGCCGACTTTCAGCAAGTCCGCCGTGCTGACCTCCAACACCGAAGAAGGTGGCCAGTACGCCAACCTGTACAACCTCGGTGAGAACCGCACGCTGGTGCTGGTCAACGGGAAGCGCTGGATGACCAGCCTGGCCGGCTATACCGATATGTCGACCATTCCGGCAGCGCTGATCGACCACATCGAAATTCTCAAGGATGGCGCTTCCGCTATCTATGGTTCCGATGCCATCGCTGGCGTGATCAACATCATCCTAAAAGATCACTTCGATGGCGCCGCGGTCAGCGGCCAGGTCGGCGAAAATGAGGGTAACGATGGTCGCCAGCAGGCGTACTCGTTCACTGTGGGCAGCACCGGGCCGAAGTCTTCCATTGTGTTCGCCGCGACCTATAACAAGACCGACCCGGTGTGGGCGAAATCGCGCGACATCACCAACTACACCTATGGCCCGAACCATATCGAAGACGGTTTGAGCTCGACCGGTCCTTGGGGCCGCTTCAAACCAGCCGATCCATCTACCGCCACCGTAAAGGGCCCGCATTACCTGAACCACACCGGCAGCTACGACGGCCAGGGCGTAGGTGCCGACGCTACGCAGCGCAGCAACTATCACTCAACCGCCAATTTTCCGGACGACTACTACCTGGCGTCGCAGCAGATGATGGCTCAGCTGCCGACCGAGCTGAAGTCGATCTTCACCTCGGGTAGCTACGCCTTCAACGACGACGTGACGTTCAAAGCGACGGGCATGTACTCGGAACGCAATTCGTCGACGCAGACCGCAGGTTACCCGTTAAACAGCGCCAGCCAGCCGACGTTCCCGGTCTATATCAGCGGCCAGAGCTACTACAACCCGGTGCCGGGCCAGGATGAGTTCTTCTATCGCCGCATCGTCGAGATGCCCCGCGTCAGCGAAGAATCGGCCAAGTCGTTCCATTTCGACGCCGGCCTCGAGGGCGCGTTCCAAGTGGGCAAGTACACCTGGAACTGGGACGCCGGCTTTGGTTACAACAAGTACGATGTCAACACGATCGGCACCGGCAATATCAACCTGCTTCACCTGCAGAGCGCGCTGGGTCCGTCGTTCCTCAATAGCGCAGGCGTCGTCCAGTGCGGCACGGCGGCGGCTCCGATCGCGCCTTCGCAGTGCGTGCCGTTCAATATCCTCGGCGGTCCCACTGCTTCCACGCCGGAAGCGCTGAAGTACATCAACGCGCTGGAACAGTCCAATCTGCAGAGCCTGATCAAGGACTACACAGCTAATATCACCGGCGGCCTGTTCGAAATGCCCGGCGATGCAGGAACCTTCAGTTTCGCCGCCGGCGTCGAGCATCGGGGGGTGAGCGGCTATGATTATCCGGATGAGATGGCCAGCGCCGGCTATACCACCGACCTAGCCGCGCGCGCCACGGTCGGCAGATACAACACCAACGAAGCCTACGTCGAGTTCAACATTCCGGTTTTGAAAGATCTGCCGGGCGCGAAATCGCTGTCGTTCGACGTGGCCAGTCGTTACTCGCACTACAGCAGTTTCGGCGGCACCACCAATAACAAGTACAGTTTCCAGTGGGTACCGTTCGAGGATCTGATGGTGCGTGGCACTTTCGCCAAGGGCTTCCGCGCACCCACGCTGGCCGATACGTTCGGCGGCGGTTCGCAGACGTTCGATCAATATACCGATCCCTGCGACACGAACCCGAACATCGGCTACACCAGTAATCCGACCGTGGCCAAGGCATGTGCAGCGGCCGGCCTGCCTGCGAACTTCCACCAGACCGATACGAACGGCAAACCGGTGTCAGCCCCGAATACCCAAGGCGTTACGCCATTCAACGCGGGTGCCGGCAATGCCAACCTGCAGCCGGAGCACAGCATCAGCCGCACGGCGGGCTTCGTCTACAGCCCCAGCTATGTGCAGGGCCTGGACTTCACGCTGGACTACTACCACATCAACATCACCAATGTGATCACCGCGATCAGCGCGGACGACGTGCTGAAAAACTGCTACGTGTTCTCGGTGCAGAGTTTCTGCGACCAGTTCAGCCGCGATGCGAATGGCCAGGTCGTTGGCCTGAACCGCGGTAATGCCAACCTCGGCTCGCTGGACACCTCCGGCTACACCTTTGGCGCACATTACCGCTTGCCCGAGTTCTCGTTTGGCCGGTTCGTCATTACGCTCGACAGCAACTACCTGAAGAACTACACCACGATCAGCAAGGCTGGTGCGCAACCGCAGGATTACGCCGGCACCTATGGCTACCCGCGTGTCCGTGCCAACCTGGGTCTTGACTACACGAAGGGTAACTGGGGCGCCACCTGGGGCATGCGCTACTACGGTGCCTTCCGTGACCTATGCTTCAACGACACCGAGTGCAATGAGCCCAACTACAACGGTGCCAGCTGGCCGTATGGCGTGGGCGCGAACCGCAAGGGCGCGATCGTATTCAACGACGCGCAGGGACGTTACCAGCTGCCATGGAAGGCCAGCATCGCGTTCGGCATTCGCAACGTCTTCGACAGGCATCCGCCGACCACCTACTCGGTCGACAACAGCAGCACGGGCCTGCTCGACCCAACCCTGGACCTGGACCGCTACTTCTACCTTCAGTACAACCAGAGGTTCTAAACCTCTACGTTGAGTGCGCCATCCCGACGGAGTCCCGCAAGGGACTCCGTTTTTCTATTCCCGTTGGGGGCAAACCGCCGCCGCTTGAATGGGCTGACCTCTGGGCAAAATCAGTCCTGGATGCCCCACAACGCCCGGGCCAGACCCGCATCCATGCCGAAGCTGGCCAGCAGCACGCGCCCGTTTTTTCACAATGACACCCTCGACGCGTAAAAGCCGGCGTTGTTCACGAATGCCGCGCCCCCCGTCAGCCGAGCAATCTGGCCACTGAAGCGCAGTGCGCAACACCTGCGGGAAGCGCTGAAGAAGTACGGCCAGTTCGCGGTATTCCGGGCGGAAATCATGCCCCCACTGCGACACGCAATGCGCCTCAACGATCGCCTGCTGCGAACCGCGAAACTCGGTGTAGCCAAAGGCACTGTGAAGGATATCGAGGGGAGGGAAAGGCATCGCGAGATGCGAGCAAACAGCTCCCTCGACTCGACCGACGCCGATGGCGATCGCGACAGAAGTCGATGAAGGAAACGCAACTTATTGCGCCATGCCGCGATGAATCCGCGCATCACACATCCATGAAAGCTTGCGCCATGACAGTCATGGCCTTACGCGGAATGCATCGAAATACACATTGACAAAGCATGTCGTTACGGAAAAACGAACTGTAAGTCCATGTATTTACGAAGGACGAATTTCCATGTGACAAGCATGCGAATAGTTCGTTGACAAATTGTTATTTTCGCCCGTAAGTTTGAAGCAAGGATGCGGGGGAGTGCCGCAATTTCCTGCTCTGTTGGCTTAAGCGCGGACCTGTGGAAACAGGCCCGCAGGGGAGGCTTTTGCCTCGAAAAAGGCCGCCATCGCTCGGCCTGATTGTTGATTGCGACCACACTGTCAAGGGGAGTTCACACGTGAAAGAGTTGGGTAATAGCAAGCTTGCCATTGCCGTTCGTCTGGGCCTGGCCATGGGTGCCCTCGTGGCAACCGGCTCGGTTTTCGCCCAGGACGCGGCTGGCAGCAATCCTGAATCCGCCAAGAAGCTGGAAACCGTGACGGTCACCGGCTCGCGCATTCGCAGTGTCGACGTTGAGACGGCTCAGCCCATCATCACCGTCACCCAGGCCGATATCCAGAAGACCGGCCTGACCAATGTCGGCGATATCCTGCAGAACCTGACCATTACCGGCCAGCCGACTTTCAGCAAGTCCGCCGTGCTGACATCCAACACCGAAGAGGGTGGTCAGTACGCCAACCTGTACAACCTCGGTGAGAACCGCACCCTGGTGCTGGTTAACGGCAAGCGCTGGATGACCAGCCTGGCCGGCTACACCGACTTGTCGACCATCCCGGCAACGCTGATCGACCATATCGAAATTCTCAAGGACGGCGCTTCGGCGATCTATGGTTCCGATGCCATCGCCGGCGTGATCAACATCATCCTGAAGGATCACTTCGAAGGTGCAGCGGTCAGCGGCCAGATCGGCCAGAACGAAGGCAACGACGGCCGCCAGCAGGCTTATTCGTTCACCGTGGGCAGCACCGGCGCGAAGTCGTCCATCGTGTTCGCTGCGACCTACAACAAGACCGACCCGGTGTGGGCAAAGTCACGCGACATCACCGAGTACACCTACGGCCCGAACCATATCGAAGACGGCTTGAGCAGCACGGCTCCCTGGGGTCGCTTCAAGCCTGCTCCGGACAACGCCACGATCCTGGTGCCCGGCACACACTATCTTGACCACACCGGCAGCTGGAACGGCCAGGGCGTGGGCGCAGATGCCACCCAGCTGAGCAATTACCACTCCCCAACCAACTTCCCGGACGATTACTACAACCCGTCGCAGCAGATGATGGCCCAGCTGCCGACCGAGCTGAAGTCGATCTTCACCTCGGGCAGCTATACCTTCAACGACTACGTCACCTTCAAGGCGACGGGCATGTACTCGGAGCGCGATTCGTCGACGCAGACCGCCGGCTATCCGTTGAACAGCGCCAGCCAGCCGACCTTCCCGGTCTATATCAGCGGTCAGAGCTACTACAACCCGGTGCCGGGCCAGGATGAGTTCTTCTATCGCCGCATCGTCGAGATGCCGCGCGTCAGCGACGAATCGGCCAAGTCGTTCCATTTCGACGCTGGCTTCGAGGGTGCGTTCCAGGTCGGCAAGTACAGCTGGAACTGGGATGTCGGCTTCGGCTACAACAAGTACGACGTCAACACGATCGGCACCGGCAACATCAACCTGCTGCACCTGCAGAGCGCGCTGGGTCCGTCGTTCCTCAATAGCGCCGGCGTCGTCCAGTGCGGCACGCAGGCCGCTCCGATCGCGCTGTCGCAGTGCGTGCCGTTCAATATCCTTGGCGGTCCCACCGCCTCCACGCCGGATGCGCTCAAGTACATCAACGCGCTGGAGCAGTCCAATCTGCAGAGCCTGATCAAGGACTACACCGCCAACATCACCGGCGGCCTGTTCGAGATGCCGGGCGATGCAGGCACCTTCAGCTTCGCGGCAGGCGTGGAACATCGTGGCGTCAGCGGCTACGACTACCCCGATGAACTGGCCAGTGCCGGCTACACCACCGACCTCGCGGCCGGCGCCACGGTGGGCCGTTACAACACCAACGAAGCCTATATCGAGTTCAATATCCCGGTGCTGAAAGACTTGCCGGGCGCGAAGTCGCTGTCGTTCGACGTGGCCAGCCGTTACTCGCACTACAGCAGCTTCGGCGGCACGACCAACAACAAGTACAGCTTCCAGTGGATGCCGTTCGACGACCTGATGGTGCGTGGCACGTTCGCCAAGGGTTTCCGTGCGCCCACGTTGTCCGACACGTTTGGCGGCGGTTCGCAGACGTTCGACTATTACACCGACCCCTGCGACATGAACTTCGGTTACACCAGCAATCCGACGGTGGCCAAGGCCTGTGCGGCAGCCGGCCTGCCTGCCAACTTCACCCAGACCAACAACGCGGGCAAACCGGTATCGGGTCCCGATAGCCAGGGCACCACGCCGTTCAACACCGGTGCCGGCAATGCCTACCTGCAGCCGGAGCACAGCATCAGCCGCACGGCCGGCTTCGTCTACAGCCCGAGCTATGTGCAAGGCCTGGACTTCACGCTCGACTACTACCACATCAACATCACCAATGTGATAACTGCGATCAGCGCGGACTACGTGCTGCAGCAGTGCTATGTGTTCTCGGTACAGAGCTACTGCAACCAGTTCAGCCGTGACGCGAACGGTCAGGTGGTGGGCTTGAACCGCGGCAACGCGAACCTGGGCTCGCTGGATACCGCCGGCTACACCTTCGGTGTGCATTACCGCCTGCCGGAGTTCTCGTTCGGCAAGTTCGTCGTGACCCTCGACAGCAATTACCTGAAGAACTACACCACGATCAGCACGGCGGGTGCGCCGCCACAGGATTACGCCGGCACCTATGGCTTCCCGCGCGTCCGTGCCAACCTGGGTCTCGACTACACGAAGGGCAACTGGGGCGCCACCTGGGGCCTGCGTTACTACGGTGCCTTCCGCGACGAGTGCTGGAGCGCCCCGGACATCGAGTGCAACGAGCCCAATTACAACGGCCACAGCTGGCCGTATGGCGTGGGCGCGAACCGCAAGGGTGCGATCATCTACAACGACGCCCAGGCCCGTTACGAGCTGCCGTGGAAGGCCAACATCGCGTTCGGCATCCGCAACATCTTCGACAAGCACCCGCCGACCACGTACTCGGTCAACAACAGCAGCACCGGCCTGCTCGACCCGACCCTGGACCTCGATCGTTATTTCTACCTGCAGTACAACCAGAGGTTCTAAGCCTTTGCGTTGAGCGCACCATCCCGACGGAGTCCCGCAAGGGGCACCCTTTTTCGGAGTCCCGCAAGGGACTCCGCTTTTTTTTGTTCCGATCGAGAAAGCCGACGCCGTCGATGCACCGATCTGGCTTCAAACCAGGATCAGTCCGGAATACCCCACAAAGCCCGATCCAGGTCCGCATCCATGCCGAAGCTGGCCAGTGGCACGCGCCCGTTGTTCACAACGATACCTTCGGCGCGCAACAGGCGGCATTGTTCACGAAAGCCGCGGCTGCCTGTCGGCAAAGCGACATGGCCGCTGGAGCGCAATACCCGATACCAAGGCAGGGTCATGCCTTCGGGCGTTTCTCCAAGCAGCTTGCCCACCAGTCGCGCCCTGCCCGGCAAGCCGGCACGGGCGGCAATCGCGCCGTAGCTGGCGACGCGACCGCGCGGGATGGCCGCAATGGCGGCATAGATGCGTGCATGTGCTTCGTTCATGGCGTGATCGGAAAGTTTGAACAGGCTCTTTACGCTAGGTCGTGGCACAGTACCGGTGGCGAAACTGCCTGCCAAGGACATCGCACCATGCGCCATTTCGAAGCCGTGCGCTCCCACATCGGCAGCATGCATCAGTTGCGCCACAACGACCCGTACCTGATCAGCTTCGATCTCACCCTGCCGCACGACCGCCACCAGGGCATCTATCTCGCCGAACTGGAAGACGAGTCCGGGCGTCGCTATCTGCGTATCTCCACGCCCATCGGCCCGCTGGCGGGCACCGACCCGCGCCGCTGCCTGCGATTCAACTGGGAGCAGCGCCAGGGCTTTCTCGCCCTGGCCGACCTGGATGGCTCGCCCTATCTGCATCTGTGCGAGAACCGACCCTACGAACTGCTGGATGCGGCTGAACTGAAGCGGTTGATCGAGGAGCTGGGCGTCCTCGGCGATCAACTGGAGCGGATCGTCGCTGTCGGCGGCGACGATCTCTGAACAGATGTCGTAGGAGCGCACCCTGTGCGCGAACACGGCGTTACCGCTCCGTAGGCTTTTCGCGCACAGGGTGCGCTCCTTGTACGTTGGCCAAGCATCACACGAGAAGGTTTATACCGATCATGTTTCTGGGGAAGCCGTTCGCTCCTTGGGGCAGCTTGACTGACCTCGTCTGTAGAGCGGCTCCCCGCCCCATTCGCTGAGCACGAAGAGTGTCCCGGGCCGTTGAGCCAGCGTGACAAGGGTGTGCCGCGAAAGATGCGGGGTCGGGGAACCGGGAACCATCGTACTCGCCATGTGGAGGGGATTCATCATGAACAAATCAACGGAACCGGTCTTGCTGTCGCTGGATATTGGCGCCAGGAAACATGCCTTTGCGTGGGCGCTGGGAGAGCACCGGGAAACCGGGTCAGTGGATAACACACCCGCCACCTTACGGGCGCTCCTCACCGGTCTGATGCGTCGTGCGAGTGGGCTGCGCGTGCTGATGGAAGCCACGGGCGTCTATTACCTGGACGTGGCCCTGCTGGCGGCCGAACTGGGTGCCGAAGTGAGCGTGGTCAACCCGCGCGCGACGCACAACTTTGCCCAGGCCATGCAGCAGCGCAACAAGACCGACCGTCTCGATGCCGCGATGCTGCTGGACTTCCTCAAGCGCATGCCGTTCACCGCCTGGACGGCACCACGCAAGGCCTTGCTGGAACTGCGCTGCTATGGCCGCTACCTGGTCCAGCTCACCAAAGAGCACACCGCCGCCAGCAACCGGCTTCATGCGTTGAACAGCATGCAAGCCAGTCCCGCTTACCTGCGCGCTGACCTGAAGCGCTTCATCGCCACGCTGGAGCGGCGAATCGACCGCCTGCGCAGGCATGCACTGGCGTTGATTAAGACCGACCCGCCGCTGCAAGCCCGCTTCAACGCACTGACTTCCATCGTCGGCGTCGCCGACACCTCTGCCATCTCCATGCTCAGCGAGCTGATGGTGCTGCCGTCCACCCTGCGCGCCCGCGCTTGCGTATGCCACGCCGGCCTGGATCCGCAGGTGTTCGAGTCCGGAACCAGTGTGCACAAGGCGCCGCACATCTCCCGCCACGGCAACAAGTACCTGCGCGCGGCCTTGTTCTATCCGGCCTTGAGCGCCGGCCAGCACGATCCACTGGCCAAGGCGTTCAAACAACGTCTGCTCGACCGTGGCAAGACGAAAATGCAAGCCACGGTGGCCATCATGCGCAAAATGCTCACGGCGGCTTGGGTCATCGTCCGCGACCCTCAGCCGTATGACGCCACCAAGCTCTATGCCACCGCTAAAATCGCTTGACTTCGAACAGAGTGTCTACAGACAAACTCGATGTCAGAACAGCGCGGCGAGGCGCACCATCCCGTAGGCGAGCAAGGCAGTGACGGCAGGGTCAGGATCCACGCCCATACCATGCGCTCCACCACCGACCAGCGGATGGCATTCAAGCGCTTGGCCGCGCCCACGCCCATGATCGAGGCCGACACGTTATGCGTGGTCGACACCGGAATGCCGAACACCGACGCGGTGAGGATCACCGCCGCCGAGCTGCCTTCGGCGGCAAAGCCATTGATCGGATGCAGCTTGACCATCTTGTGGCCCAGCGTCTTGATGATGCGCCAGCCACCGCCTGCGGTGCCCGCGGCCATGGTCAGCGCGCAAACCACGTTCACCCAGACCGGCATCGTTGAAGCCGCCAGCCGACGAGCCCTGGATGCGCAGGAAGTGCAGCCATGCCGGCAGACTGTCGAACTGACCTGCGGCGGTGGCGCCGGCCAGCGCCAGCGCGATGATGCCCATGCTCTTCTGCGCATCGTTCATGCCGTGCGCCACGCCCATCGCGCTGGCCGAGAAGATCTGCGCCTTGCCGAAGAAGCAGTTGACGAACGGGGTGCGGCCGAAGCGGCGCAGACCAGCCCGTGCCGACCGGACAGCCAGCTCAGCAGCGCATACAGCGAGCCCATCAGCAGGAAGCCGATGACGAAGCCCACCAACGGCGACACCACCATCGGCATGATCACCTTCGGCACCACGCCATTGCCCTCCCACCAGTGCGCCACCCTGCGCCCAGATCACCGACGCGAAGTTGTTGCCCGACGCGGCGATCGCCGCGCCCACCAGCGCACCGACCAGGGCGTGGCTGGAACTGGACGGCAAGCCCAGCCACCAGGTGATGAGGTTCCACACGATCGCCGCCAGCAAGCGCGCAGATCAGCAATTGCGAGCTCCTGCCTCGATCACACCGGGTTCGATCAGGCCGGAGGCGATGGTGGCCGCCACCGCGGTGCCCAGCAGGGCGCCGATCAGATTGGTGACGGCCGCCATCAGCACCGCCTGTCCAGGCGTCAGCACCTTGGTCGCCACCACCGTGGCGATCGAGTTGGCGGTGTCGTGAAAGCCGTTGATGTAGGTGAAAGCCAGCGCGATCAGCACGACGGCAATGGCAAGGCCATGCTCATGCGACGCACCCCGCGCAAGGCACGCGCGATGACGTATGCCCGGGAAGCGACCGGGCGGCTCGCGAAGCGGATGGCAAGGTCACGGCGACGGCCTCAGGAGTTCTTCAGCACGATCGAGTAGACGATGTTGCCGACGTCGCGGCACTTGTCGATCGCCTTCTCGATCAGCTCGAACAGGTCCTTGGCCAGCATCGCGCGCATCGCGTCGTTGCCTTCGACGTAAAGCGTGCGGTACGGCGACAGCAGCATGCGGTCGCCTTCCGATTCCAGCGTCTGCAGGCGGTCCTGCAGCTTCTTCACCGGGTCGATGCGCAGGCCGCGGCGCAGCTCGCCGATCATCTCCGACGACCACTTCGCTGGAGCGCTCAAGCACCAGCGCGCGCTGCGGCGAAATCCACGTCCACCAGGCGCGCGGCGACGATCTCGTAGCGCTCGGCGAACTTCTCGATGGTCTTGGGAATCTTGTACAGCGCCGAGTTCAGCGCCTCGATGTCCTCGCGGTCGAGCGCGGTGACGAAGGTGTTCACCAGTTCCTCGCTGATCTGCGCCGCCAGCGCCTTCTCGCGCTGCGCGGGTGGCGGCGAAGGCGGCCATCACCGGGCGCATGGTCCGGCGTGGTCAGCAGATCGTGCAGGGCCTTGGCGCTTTCGCGGGCGGCGTCGGCGCTCTGTTCGAGCAGGCCGTAGAACTTGTCGCCTTTGCCGAAAATCGTCTGCAGTGAAAACATGCGGCCATTGCCTGAGTGCGGGAACGGCGAAATGACGGGTAATGTTACAGGACGGCCCTACTGCACCGCATCACAGGCCGCAGGCCACCGTCCGGGGCTGAAGTACGAAGACCCGACTGCCCTTACACTGCGTCTCATGCCCATGCACCTCTCCGCCATCATCGCCGCGATGCTGACCGAAATCGCGCTCGTCATCGTGCTTTCGCTGTGCAACGGCTTCTTCGCGCTGTCGGAGATGGCGCTGGTGGCCTCGCGCAAGAGCCGGCTCAAGCAGATGGCAGCACCAGCCGCGCGGCCGCGCTGGCGCTGCGCCATGCCGAGGCGCCGGAACATTTCCTGTCCACCGTGCAGGTCGGCATCACCCTGGTGATGCTGATCACCGGCGCCGTGGCCGGCGACGCGCTGGGCGACGCACATCGCCAACGCGCTGCACGGCGAGCCGGCGGCCTGGCTGGAGCCCTACGCGCGGGTCATCGGCATCGTGCTGGGCTTCATCCTGATCTCGTTCATCCAGATCGTGATCGGCGAACTGGTGCCCAAGCGGCTGGCGCTGTCGGCACCGGAGAGATTCTCGGCCTACGTGGCGATGCCCGATGCTGGTGCTGTCGCGGATCGCCACGCCGTTCGTGTGGCTGCTCAATATGTCCAGCAACCTGCTGCTGCGGCTGCTGCGGGTCAACCCGCAGCGGCCGCGGCGTGGTCACCGAAGAGGAAATCCGCCTGCTGGTGGCCGAAAGCGCCGAACAGGGCGTGCTCGATCGCGACGAGCACAACATGGTCAATCGCGTGCTGCGCCTGGGCGATCGCACGGTGGACAGCGTGATGACGCCGCGCATGCGCATCGCCTGGCTGGACATGGCCGCCACGCGCGAGGAAAACGTCGAGGTGCTGCGGCAGACGCCGTATTCGCGCTATCCGGTCTATCGCGGCGACGAGAGCGACGTGGTCGGCGTGGTCGAGGTGAAGCGACTGCTGCACAGCTTTGCCGAAGGCAAGCCCGGAGCTGTTCGGCCACCTGTCCAAGCCGCTGTTCGTGCCCGCCACGGCGCGCGCGCTGGACCTGCTGGAGGAGTTCCGCGATGCCGAAACGCCGCTGGCCCTGGTGGTGGACGAATACGGCGACATCGAGGGCCTGGTCACGCGTCAATGATCTGCTCGCGGCCGTCGTCGGCGCCAGCCAGCTCGGCCAGGCAGCGGCGACGAAGGAAACCCAGCTCATCGTGCAACGCGCCGACGGCAGCTGGCTGATCGACGGCAGCCTGTCCACCGACGACCTGCGCGAGCTGCTGCATGTCGGACGCGCTGCCCGGCGAGGAAGAGCACGAATTCCGCACCGCCGCCGGCATGGTGATGGCCGCGCTCGGCCATATGCCGCAAACCGGCGAAGTGTTCGCCTGGCGTGGCATCCGCTTCGAGGTGGTGGACCTGGACGGCGCCCGCATCGACAAGTTGCTGGTCACCCCGGCGCCGTCACGTGGAATCGTCGGACGAGGAGCGGGTTACGGTGCAGCCTACGTTGCCGGAGCAACTTCTGCGCGCAAGGGCAAGCACTCCCGGCCTTGCCAGCGCAAGCTGCGCGCAGAGCGCAGGGCCGGACGGCCCGAGTCGCCTCACCCTGCGCGAGACGCTGTCAGGCACGGGTCGCTCCTACCATAGCGGACCAGCCCTTCGACTCCTTGGCGTCCCAGCTCGCAATTTGCGCCATGCGCTGCGCATCGGCAAGAATGCCATGCAGCACGCGCAGCTCGCGTTCGTCCGGCTGGGCGCGCTGGAACAGCTTGCGCAGGCGCAGCATGATGGTGGTCGGTGCGCGGCCCTTGTGGAACTCGATGTCGTCCAGCGTCTGCGCCAGGTGCTCGTAGAAGCGCTCCATCTGCGCCGCATCGGCGGGCGGCTCGGCGTGTTCGGCGGCGCGCCGGGCAGCTACTCGCCCAGCAGGCCACGCGCAACTCGTAGGCCATCACCTGCACCGCCTGCGAGAGGTTGAGCGAGCTGAAATCGTCCACGCTGGGGATGCGCACCATCGCGTGGCAACGGGCCAGCTCCTCGTTCTCCAGGCCGGTGCGCTCATTGCCGAACACCAGCGCCACCTGCTCGCCGCGCGCAGCGGCGGCCAGCGCCTGCTGGCCGCCTCGCGCGGCGTGAGCTCCGGCAGGTTCACGCCGCGCCGGCGCGCCGACAGGCCCAGGGCGAGACTGCTGCCGGCCAAGGCCATCGACCAGGCTCGGCATGCACGCCGGCGCCTTGGCCAGCACGTCGTCGGCACCGGCCGCCAGCGCCGATTGGCCTCCGCGATCGGGAAAGCGGCGCCGGCGCGACCAGCTCCATGCCGCTCGAAGCCCATCGTGCGGATGGCCCGCGCCGCGCTGCCGATATTGCCCGGGTGCGAGGTGCGCACCAGCACGTAGCGGATGCGGGCGGCGAGGTCGATATCGGTCGGTCATGGGCTGGAATCGGCTGGCGAAACGGGCGCAAAGCTTGGATAGTGGACCGGTCTGTCAAACGCCCCGGCGGCCGCCCGGCGCCTGCCCGCGCCTGCCTCTGCTAGAATCGCCGGCCGCAAACCCCGCTCTTTTCCAAAGTCGAAGCCATGGCCCAGACCCGCCGTCACGTCGCGGTGCGCGCCGCGCGCTCCGCAGGCAACATCATCCTGCGCTACATGAACCGCATCGACGGCCTCAATGTCGTCGAGAAGCAGCGCATGGACTTCGTCTCCGAAGTCGACAAGCTGGCCGAGGCGGAGATCATCAAGGAACTCGCCGCGCCTACCCCGACCACGCCATCCTCGCCGAGGAAAGCGGCAGCATCGGCAAGGGTCCGCTGACCTGGGTGATCGACCCGCTCGACGGCACCCACAACTACCTGCGCGGCATCCCGCACTTCAGCGTCTCGATCGCCCTGCTGGAAAAGGGCGTGCCGATCTATGCCGTGGTGTTCGACCCGCTGCGCGACGAGCTGTTCACCGCCAGCAAGGGCGACGGCGCCTATCTCAACGACCGCCGCATGCGCGTGAGCAAGCGCGAGAATCTCGGCGGCGCGATGATCGCCACCGGCTTCCCGTTCCGCCAGCGCGAGCACCTGGCAACCGCAGCTCGACATGACCCGCGCCATCCTCGGCCAGGCCGAGGACATTCGCCGCTCCGGCTCCGCCGCGCTGGATCTGGCCTATGTCGCCGCCGGCCGCTACGACGGCTACTTCGAGATCGGCCTGAAGCCGTGGGACATGGCCGCCGGCGTGCTGCTGGTGCACGAGGCAGGCGGCCGCTACTGCGATTTCGCCGGCCGCGACGGCATCCCCGCCAGCGGCAACATCATCGCCGGCAATCTCAATGTGGCCAAGGCGATGGTCGACGCGATCAGCGCCAACGCGACGCCGACGCTGCTGCGCGCCTGAGGGATATCAACGGTTGTACGAAGGCGCCCACCCGGGCGCCTTTTTTGTTGGTCCGCCATCTCTTTGTGCATGCCTTAGTAGGAGCGCACCCTGTGCGCGATCGCCGTCACCGCTCCGTTGGTTTTTCGCGCACAGGGTGCGCTCCTACAAAGTGCTTAGGCGCCTGGCTCGGTTTCGCGCAGGAAGCCGCGCAGGAACGGCACGGTGATCCGCCGCTGCGCCGCCAGCGAGGCCTGATCGAGCCGGTCGAGCAGATCGAGCAGCGCGCCCAGATCGCGCGCATAGCGGGCGAACAGCCAGTCCAGCACGCTGTCGTCCAGCTCGATGCCGCGCGAGGCCGCCTGCTGCCTTCAGCACGTCGCGGCGCTCGGCGTCGTCCAGCGGCTTCAGCGCGAACTGGGTGCAGGCGCCGAGGCGCGAACGCAGGTCGGGCAGATCCGATGCCCGAGCTGCGACGGGCGTGGCATCGGCGGCAAACAGCAGCGCGCTGCCTTCGGCCTTGGCGCGGTTGTAGAGATCGAACAGCGCGTGTTCGGCGTCGCGGTCGCCGGCGATGGCGCCGAGATCATCCAGCGCCAGCAATTCGCTGCCGGCCACGCCGCGCGATCGCAGCCGCCGTGATCGCGCAAGCGTGGCCAGCGGCAGGTATTGCACGCGTGCGCCGACCCTCGCATGGCCGCCTGGCAGGCCGCCATCAGCAGATGGCTCGGCCACTGCCGGCTGGCGCCATGCAGGTAGACCCACGGCGCGCCGGGCTCGCGCGCCAGCGCTCGCACCGCGGCGAGCGCGGCGGCGTTGGCGCCGGGATGGAAATGTTCGAAGCGCTGGCGACGCGGCCAGCGCAGGGCGAGCGGCAACTGCGGAATCATGGCTTGGCGGTACTGGTCCTTGTCGCCGGCGCTGACCGACGACCGTGCTGGTCTCCACCGTCGCCATCGGCGTGTCACGGTGACATCCACTTCGGCGATGCACCGGATCGTCCGCGCCCTCTTCCGATGTACAGCTCGCTCTGCCGGTAGCGCTCGATCAGGTAACGCAGCAGCACCAGGATCACCGACGCCGCCGGCAACGCCAGCAGCACGCCGAGGAAGCCGAACAGATAGCCGCCGGCGAGCACCGCGAAGATCACCGCCACCGGATGCAGGCCGATCTTGTCGCCGACCAGCTTGCGGCACCAGCACATAGCCTTCCAGCAACTGGCCGACCGCGAACACGCCGCAGACGACCAGCACATGGGTCCAGTCGCCGTACTGCACCAGCGCGGCGATGATCGCCGCGCCGAAACCGACGATGAAACCCAGGTACGGCACGAAGCTGAGCAGGCCGGCGACCATGCCGATCAGCGGGCCCGACCGACAGCCCGATCGAGCGACAGCGCCGGCGCCGTAGAAAATGCCCAGCGCCAGCATCACCAGCAGCTGGCCGCGCACGAAGGCGCCGAGCACGCTGTCGGACTCGCGCGCCAGGTGGCGCGATGGTCGGCTCGATCGAGCGCGGCAGCATGCGGTCGATCGCAGGCCACCAGCCGATCCCAGTCGCGCAGCAGGTAGAACGCCACCACCGGGATCAGCACCAGGTTGGTCAGCCACAGCACCACGCCGACGCCGGAGCGCGAGACCTTGCCCAGCACGCGTGCGACGCCACATCGCCGATCGAACCGATATGCGTCCTTGAGTTGCTGCCAGCAGGCGATCGCTGTCGAACGTGCCGGATCCAGGTGCAAGCGTCGCCTGCAGCCACGGCCAGCGCGGTGTTCTCGGGCCCAGTCGCCATAGCGCGGCAGGTTTTGCACCAGGTTCTCGATCTGGCGCGAGATCAGCGGAATCAGCAGCAGCAAGCACCCCGATCACGACAGCAGCAGCACCGTGAATACGATGCTGGCCGCCAACGTGCGCCTCAGTGCCCAGGCGCTCCAGCCGGTCAGCCAGCGGATCGCCCAGATAGGCCAGCATCGCCGCGACCGCGAACGGCATCAGCACCGGCGCCAGCAGCCAGAACAGGTAGACGATGACCGCCGTGATCGCGAGCATCTGCCAGCGGCGGGAGGTGTCATGAGTCATCGACATGGCTCATCCAGTGAGGTTAGGCAGTTTGACCCATGCAGGCAGGCATCGCCAGATGCGACGCCGCACGGCGACATGCGCCGGTTCGAATGACTCAGTGCACCCAGCGCAGACTGGCGTCGGCGTCGCTGTGCGAGTCGCCACGCAACAATCGCCCGCCGGCAGCGAGATGTTGGCCAGCGCATCCATCGGCAGGCAGGCCTTGACGTCGAACAGCATGCCATCGTCTTCCGCGCTCATGCGTGGTCACCTGGCGCACCGGCGGGTCGGCACGCAGCGTGGCCAGCAGGTTGGCGTAATCCATGGCCGAATTGAGCCCGCTGATCCACAGCTTGCCGTCGATAGTTCGCCGAACCGATCACGTTGAGCTGTTTGGCCGAGGCGATCGGCCAGTCCGTTGCCGGCGTCGCGTGAGCAGCGCGGCCGCGTTCGCGCCCTCGTTGCTCCAGCGCTGCTGCGGGCCGCCGGAGATCAGCGTCCAGTCAGCCGCTGTTGCCATGCACCTTGCCCAGCAGGACCAGACCCGTGTTGTACTGCTGGTTGATCGCAGCCAGCCTGCTCGGGCTCGGCGCGGCGAGGTTGGCCGTGTCGCTCGTTTTGGCGGGATCCGGCCAGCACCGTGCTAAAGCCGCGCGCAGCGATCGCTTGCGTGAGGCTGGCCAGCGCGTCCTGGTCGAGCACGCTGCCGTCCTCATCGCGCACCAGCAGCAGCACCGGTGGCTTGGAGCCGGCGCTGGCCACGCCCAGCTGGGCCACGGCCCGCGGACCGCCGCCTGATCGAAGGTCACCTGCAGGCTCAGGCCGGTGGCGGCGCGCTGATACTGGAACTGCTGCACGATGCCGGATGCCCCCTTGAGTACATCGGCATAACCCGGCTTGCTGCTCAGGTCCTGCCCACCGGCAATGCGCGCCAGCACCTGGGCCAGGGCATCGCTGAAAGCGTTGTTACGCTCCGCATCGCTGGTATCGGCCACCGGCACCACCACCGAATACGGCGACACCTGTACCCTGCGCATGCACGGACGGCAGCGGGGCAAGTCCCAGCATCAGGACAAACGAGCAACAGGCGGGACAGGCGCATGGGGCGGGGAAATCCGGAGGGGAACGCCGGGAAGTCTGCCCAATCCGGCCCCCAGCGTCCATCGGAAGCCGCCGCAGATCGGTCAGTAGGCCTCAGTTGCCCGCGCCCCCGTAGGAGAGCGGGCAGGCCTGCGTCTTCACTGCTACAATTCGATGTTTCTCCACGCCGGGTTGCCCCCATGTCCGACGCCCTTACCTACCGCGCCGCTGGCGTCGATATCGACGCGGGCAATGCCGTGGTCGAACGCATCAAGCCGCTGGTCAAGCGCACCTTCCGCCCCGAAGTGATGGGGGGACTGGGCGGCTTCGGCGGCCTGTTCGACCTGTCCGGTCGCTTCAAGGAGCCGGTGCTGGTCTCGGGCACCGATGGCGTGGGCACCAAGCTCAAGCTGGCCCAGATCAACTGGGTCGTCACGACACCATCGGCATCGACCTGGTCGGCATGTGCGTCAACGACGTGCTGGTGCAAGGCGCCGAGCCGCTGTTCTTCCTCGACTATTTCGCTACCGGCAAGCTGGACGTCGATACCACGGTGGCGGTCGTCGGCGGCATCGCCAAGGGTTGCGAGCTGGCGGGTTGCGCCCTGATCGGTGGCGAGACGGCGGAAATGCCGGACATGTACCCGCCGGGCGAATACGACCTGGCCGGCTTCACCGTCGGCGCGGTGGAGAAGTCCGCCCTGCTCAGCGGCGACAGCATCGTGGCCGGCGACGTGATCCTGGGCGTGGCCTCGTCCGGCCCGCACTCCAATGGTTATTCGCTGATCCGCAAGATCGTCGAGCGCGCCGGCAGCCCGCTGGAGCTCGACCTGGGCGGCGTCAGCCTGGCCGATGCGCTGATGGCGCCGACCACCATCTATGTGAAGCCCCTGCTGGAGTTACTTCACGCGAGTCCATCGCAAAACCCCGCACATCCATGTGCGGACTCTTCAAAAATTCAGGTCCATGGCATGGCCCACATCACTGGTGGCGGCCTGAAGGAAAACATCATCCGCGTGGTGCCTGATGGCCTGGGCATTGCGCTCGACGCATCCACCATCGTGCTGCCGCCGGTGTTCGACTGGCTGATGCGCGAAGGCAACGTGGCGCGCGAGGAAATGTGGCGCACGTTCAACTGCGGCGTCGGCTTCACCATCATCCTGCCGCGCGACGCGGTTAACGCCGCGTCGGCCTTGCTGGCCAAGCACGGCCTGGCCAGCTCGGTGATCGGCGAAATCGTGCCCGCCCAGGGCGACGAGCGCGTGCACATCGGCTAAGCCCTGTGTCCGCTCCGCGACTTCGCGTTGCCGTGCTCGCTTCCGGGCGCGGCAGCAATTTGCAGGCCTTGATCGCCGCACGCGAGGCGGCGAGCTGCCGGTCGACTTTGTGCTGGTCGGCAGCGACAAGGCCAAGGCCGGCGCCTTGCAACTGGCCGAAGCGGCTGGCATTCCCACCTTCACGCTCGATCCCAAGCGCTACGCGCATCGACGCGATTACGACGCCGACCTGTTCGCGCGACTCGATGCCAGCGGCGCGCAGGTGCTGGTGCTGGCCGGTTTCATGCGCATCATCGATGGCGAAACGCTGAAGCCCTGGATCGGACGCATGATCAATGTCCACCCTTCCCTGTTGCCCAAGTACCGCGGCCTGCATACGCACCGCCGGGCCCTGGCAGCGGGCGATGCGGAACATGGGGCCAGCGTGCACTTCGTGACCGCGGAGCTCGATGGCGGACCGGTGATCGCGCAGGCACGCATCGCCATCCAGCCCGGCGACGACGAACACCGCCTGGCGGACCGCCTGCTGGTCCACGAGCACCAGCTGCTGCCTGCCGTGCTCCGTTTGATCGCGCAAGGGCGTTTGGCCCTGACGCCGCCCGACATCATTGAACGGGACGGCCAGCCCCTGCCCGCGCCACTGCAACTGCGTGACGGCGTTTTGGTTGACTGAGTCGAAAGCGACGCTCTACAACCCGTTCAGGATGGGCGCGTAGACTGCGGACCCCATGACCAAGCCAACCTCCCTCCGCATGTTCACCGCCGGCCTGCTGCTGGCCCTCTCCACTTCGGCCGCACTGGCCGCTACACCAACGCCGTTCACCGCGACCTATCAGGTGGCGCAGGGCGGACAGGTGATGGGCGAAGCGGTGGTGACGCTCAAGTCGGTCGGCAACGGCATGTGGGAATACCGCAACCAGACCCACGGCACCTCGGGCCTGGCCGCCGCGCTGGGAGCCAATTCCACCGAGACGACGCGCTTCCGCTGGAACAACAACGCGCCGGAAACCGTCAGCTACGACTACCACATGGACGCCGCGATCAAGAGCAAGCAGCGTCATATGGAAGTGAACTGGAGCAGCAACCAGGTCAGCGTGGACGAGGGTAAGGGACCCATGACCTACCCCAGCGTGCCGGGCATGGTCGACCGTAACACGGCGCCTTTGGCCATCGGCATGGCCTTGCGCGGCGGCAAGCAGGCCGTGGCACTCCCCGTGGCGGTGAAGCGCAACGTCGAGAACCAGCAATTCAAGGTCGCCGGCAAGGACAGCGTCAGCGTGCCCGCCGGCAACTTCCAGGCCGAACGCGTCGAGCGCAGCGACAGCGACAAGCCTTTCAGCGCCTGGTACGCCCCGCAGAAGTATCCGGTGCCGGTGAAGCTGGCGCAGAGCGATGGCGGCAATCTGGAATTGCAGTTGGTGAGTTACAAGAACGGGAATTGAGCACTGCCGGGCAAAGCCATGCACTGATGTAGGAGCGCACCCTGTGCGCGACCGCAGAGTTTCGTCGTACCGCTCCGTAGGCTTTTCGCGCACAGGGTGCGCTCCTACAAAAAGAAGGGGCGATAAAGCAAGAAGGCCGCGTCAGCGGCCTTCTTGCTTTCAATCCATGGAGCGCTTCACGACGGCAAGCGGCGAATCTTCGCACCCAGCACGCCCAGCTTTTCCTCGATGTTCTCGTAGCCGCGATCGATGTGATAGACGCGATCGACCGTGGTGTCGCCTTCAGCGACGAGACCGGCCAGCACCAGGCAGGCCGAGGCGCGCAGGTCGGTGGCCATGATCGGGGCGCCGCTCATCTTCGCGACACCCTTGATGATCGCGGTATTGCCTTCAAGGCGGATATCCGCGCCCAGGCGCTGTAGCTCCAGCGCATGCATGAAGCGGTTCTCGAACACCGTTTCGGTGATCACGCCCACACCCTCGGCCACGCAGTTGAGCGCGGTGAACTGTGCCTGCATGTCGGTGGGGAACGCCGGGTACGGCGCGGTGGTGATGTTGACCGCCTTCGGACGACGGCCGCGCATGTCCAGCTCGATCCAGTCGGCGCCGGTGGAGATATGCGCGCCGGCCTCTTCCAGTTTGGATAGCACCGCATCAAGCGTATCGGCGCGGGCGTTGCGGGCGCGCACCTTGCCGCCGGTCATGGCGGCACCAACCAGGAAGGTGCCGGTTTCGATACGGTCGGGCAGCACTTCGTACTCGGCGCCATGCAGGCGCTCCACACCGTGGATGACCAGGGTGGAGGTACCCGCGCCCTCGATCTGGGCGCCCATGGCGATCAGGCAGTGCGCCAGATCGACCACTTCCGGTTCCTGCGCGGCGTTCTCGATCACCGTGGTGCCCTGGGCCAGGGCCGCCGCCATCATGATGTTCTCGGTACCGGTGACGGTGACCATGTCCATCGAGATGCGCGCGCCTTTCAAGCGCTTGGCCTTGGCCTTGATGTAGCCATTTTCCACGACGACTTCGGCGCCCAGCGCCTGCAGGCCGCGAATGTGCTGGTCGACCGGACGCGAACCGATCGCACAGCCGCCCGGCAGGGAGACTTCCGCCTCGCCGAAGCGCGCTACCAGCGGGCCCAGCACCAGGATCGAGGCACGCATGGTGCGCACCAGGTCGTACGGCGCAAAGCAGCGATCGGTGGAACGCGGGTCGACATGCATCTTCATGCGATCGTCGAGCACCAGCTGCGTGCCCATCTGGCCAAGCAGCTCGATAAACGTGGTGACATCGTGCAGGTGGGGCACGTTGCTGATCGCCACCGGCTCATCGGCCAGCAGGCATGAAGCGAGAATCGGCAGCACGGCGTTCTTGGCGCCGGAAATGCCGACCTCACCGTGGAGCGGCTCGCCGCCACTGATCAGGATCTTGGCCATCGTAGTCCTTGCGAAAGTACTTGGGAGTCACCGCGCAGCCTTCATCGGCGCGCCGCGACCTCCTCGGGAGTCAGGGTTTTCAGGGCCAGCGCATGAATCGCGCCACCCATGAGATCCCCCAGGGTGGCGTAAACCAGGCGGTGCCGTGCGAGCGGCAGCTTGCCAGCGAACTGTGCAGCCACCACTTCAGCTTCGAAGTGCACGCCGTCGTCGCCATTCACGGCCGCCCGCGCACCGGGCAGGCCTTGTTCGATCATTGCCTGGATGGTGGCAGCGTCCATGGGTTGGTGGTTCCACTTGCAGAGGGTGGGTCAACGTCGTGGATTCGAAAGGCCGATGAATCCAATGCCGTCGACTATGACGTTAAAATGCGAATATGCCATGTTAATGGAAAACCTCTGTCGCAGAAACGACACGCGTAGGCGGCGACCCCCGCATACCGAACGCCGATAGGCCCCAAGGCCATGATTTAGCGGAATATTTCAACGTCGACGCGAGCTTTTTCGCGGTGACGCAATTCCGGCGCCAAACCCTGAGGATGCATGAACGCCCACGTTGCCCCACCCAGCCAGAACGCGATCAACGCCGAGAACATCGTGCAGAGCGCCCGCACCGTGATCGCCACCGAGGCGGCAGCCATCCGCGACCTGGAGATGCGCATCGGTCCGGAGTTCGTGGAAGCCTGCCGCTTGATCATGGCCTGCGCCGGGCGCGTCGTCGTCACGGGCATGGGCAAGTCCGGCCATGTCGCCCGCAAGATCGCTGCCACCCTGGCTTCCACTGGCACGCCGGCGTTCTTCGTCCATCCGGGCGAGGCCAGCCATGGCGATCTGGGCATGATCTTGCCGCAGGACGTGGTGCTTGCCCTCTCGAATTCGGGCGAAACCGATGAGGTGCTGTTCATCCTGCCGGTGATCAAGCGCCAGGGCATCCCTTTGATCGCGATTACCGGCAACGCGAATTCCTCGCTGGCCGATGAGGCCAACGTGCATCTGGATGCCAGCATCGCCGCCGAAGCCTGCCCGTTGGGGCTGGCACCCACCGCCAGCACCACGGCAGCCCTGGTAATGGGAGATGCGCTGGCCGTGGCCTTGCTGGAGGCTCGCGGCTTCACCTCCGAGGATTTCGCCCGTTCGCACCCGGCCGGCAGCCTTGGTCGCCGTTTGCTGCTGCACATCAGCGACGTCATGCACACCGGCGAAGGCATTCCGGCCGTGTCTCCCGAAGCCTCGCTGACCGAGGCGCTGATGGAGATGACCCGTAAGCGTCTGGGCATGACGGCGGTGATCGATGCCGACCGGCACCTTCTTGGCGTGTTCACCGATGGTGACCTGCGCCGTGCCCTGGACGACGATGGCGTGGATCTGCGTGGATCGACGGTGGCCGCACTGATGACACGCGGCCCGAAGACCATCGGCGCCGACAAGCTGGCCATCGAGGCCGCGCAGCTGATGGAAAAGCATCAAATTCACGCCCTGCTCGTGGTCAACGACCAGCAGCAGGTGGTGGGTGCCCTGAACATTCACGATCTGCTTCGCGCCCGTGTGGTGTGATCTTGAAGACTCAGGGACGAGGGGTGAGTAGCGAGGGGCGTCACGGTGCACGCCTGCCCCCATTGGACGTTCATACTCGCCCCTATTCCGGCTTTTGCGCCCTCGCTGCTCATCCCTAGCCCCCACACCATGACGCCCCCACCCGTGTCCAGCTATCTCTCCGACATCCCCGCCGACGTACTCGCCCGTGCCGCCAAGATCCGCCTCGTCGTCTTCGATGTGGACGGCACGCTGACCGACGGTCGCCTGTGGTACGGCGAGGACGGCCATGAAACCAAGGTGTTCCATGTGCACGATGGCCTGGGCCTCAAGCGCCTGCTGGCCAACCATGTGCACGTGGCGATCATGTCCGCGCGCATCAGCCATCCGGTCGCTCTGCGCGCCGAAGAGCTGGACATTGCCCATGTCTACCAGGGCCAGTCCGACAAGCGCGCCTGTTTGGAGCAATTGATGGAGGCGCTGGCACTGAGCCCGGAACAGGTGGCCTTCGTCGGCGACGACCTGCCCGACCTGCCCCCCATGCGAATGGCCGGCCTGGCCGTGGCGGTGGCCAATGCCCATCCGTGGATCCACGAACAGGCGCACTGGCGCACCCGCCTCAACGGAGGCATGGGTGCCGCGCGCGAAATCAGCGACATGATCCTGCACGCCCAAGGCAAGTCGGCCGCCGAGCGGGAGCGATGGCAGTGAATCTGCGTAAATACCTGCGCGACAGGGGCATACCGGTGGCGATCGTGTTGATTGGCCTGGCCACTGGCGCCGCCCAGATGTTGTACTGGTGGCTGGCACCTACCCCGAAGGAAAGCGACTTCGTCGGCCCACCGCGCTCAGGCTACGTGCTGACCAACTTCAAGCTGTGGGCCTTCGACGCCGATGGCCTGCCCAGCTTCCGCATGGTCGCGCCTCACCTGGAACGGCGTGAGAACGACGAGTCGCTGTACATCAATACGCCGAATTTCGAGATGCCCTCGAACCAGCCGGGCGTGCCTCCGTGGCTGGGCAACTCGCTGTACGCCTGGGTCGACAAGAGCGGGGCGCTGCTGAAACTGCAAGGCCCGGTGTTCATGCACCGCGCCGCCTTCGCCGATACGGCCGCGGCGGAAATGCATACCTCGGACGTCACCGCCTGGCCCAAGGAGAACCGCATGGAGACGGCGGCTCCCGCACATATGGTGCAGGGCGACAGTAAACTTAGCGGGGTTGGCATGCGTGCCAACCTCAACACCAATCATCTGGAGCTGCTCGATGAAAGCCACGGCTCGTTCCCGCCGCGCAAAAACAGGACCCAAGCTGGGTCTCAGCCTGCTGTGCCTGCTGGGGCTGCTCATCCTGCAGCCGGCCCTGGCCAAGCAGGATGACCGTAATCAGCCGATGAATTTCGCGTCCAAGACCGTGGACGGCTTCAACCAGCCCAACACCATCACCACCCTCACGGGCAACGTGGTGGCCACCCAGGGCACGATGAAGGTCTCCGGCGACGTTGCGAAGTTGTATCTGGACGCCGATACGCAGGTCGCACGCATCGTGGTCACCGGCAAGATCGCGCACATCGAGCAGCTGGACGACGCCGGCAACCTGATGCAGGGCGACGCCGACACGCTCGACTACGACAACGTCAACGGCATTGCCGTGCTCATCGGCAACGCCGTGGTGCGACAGCAGGGTCGCGGCGAGTTCCATGGCGACAAGCTCACCTACAACACCAACACTGCCCTCATCACCGGTCAGGCAGGTGGTGATGGCCTCGTGCACGGCGTGATCCTGCCGAAGGCCAAACCCGGCGTGCCTACGGCACCGGCCGCCAAGCCGGCGCCAGCGCCCGCCGCAACCTCACCGACCAAGCCGGCAAGCCAGCCGACCGGGAATCCGTAATCGATGCTTTCCGCTGAAGGGCTACAAAAGAGTTTCAAGGCGCGCCAGGTCGTGCGCGACTTCGCCTTCTCCATTCGTGAAGGCGAAGTGGTCGGCCTGCTCGGCCCCAATGGTGCCGGCAAGACCACCTGCTTCTACATGGTGGTCGGCCTGATCGAGGCCGACGCCGGCGTCATCAAGCTCGACAAGCAGGACATCACCGGCCTGCCCATGCATTCACGCGCCAAGCTCGGCATTGGCTACCTGCCGCAGGAAGCCTCCGTGTTCCGTCGTCTCAGCGTCGCCGACAACATCATGGCCGTGCTGGAACTGCGCGAAGGCTGGGATGAAAAGCGTCGTACCGCCGAGCTGGAAAGCCTGCTGGATGAATTGAAGATCGCGCACATCGCCGACCAGAAGGGCATCAGCCTTTCCGGTGGCGAACGTCGCCGCGTGGAGATCGCCCGCGCCCTGGCCGCCCATCCGCGCTATATGCTGCTGGATGAACCGTTTGCCGGCGTCGATCCGATTTCGGTGGGCGAGATCCAGCGCATCGTACGCCATCTCAAGGAGCGCGGCATCGGCGTGCTCATCACCGATCATAACGTGCGTGAAACCCTCGGCATCTGCGACCGCGCCTACATCCTCAACGATGGCGAAGTGCTCTCGCGCGGCACGCCAGCCCACATCCTTGCCGACGAGAAGGTGCGCGAGGTCTACCTGGGTCGCGAGTTCCGCCTGTAACAGCTCGGCGACAGCACTAAATCAGAGGTAGTACACGATTCCGCCTTTGACCTATGGCCGACCCTCGGCACAGGCGTTAGGATGACCCGGAAGTTCATCCGACCCAGCTGGCATGAAACCCGGACTGCAGTTTCGACTCAATCAGCAGCTCACCCTGACGCCGCAATTGCAGCAGGCCATACGCCTACTGCAACTGTCGCAGCTAGAGCTGGAGGCCGAGCTGCGGCAAATCGCAGAGGGCAACCCGTTGCTCGAGTTTTCCGAGGACAACCCGGAAGACGTCGACGGCGACGAGCGCGAGGTGGTGGATCTCCCGCCAGCCAGCAGCACCAGCACCTCCAGCAATGACACCGTGGACGATGCCGAAGCACCGGAATGGAGCGACGGCGACGGTGGTGGCGAAGATCCCATCGATTTCTCCAGCAGCGGCAGCGCCACGCGCAACAACAGCAATGCCGATGACGACGGTTTCGAGCCGCAAAGTGCGGCGGCGGAAACCCTGCAGGAACACTTACTGTGGCAGCTCAACCTCACGCATATGAGCGTGCGCGAGCGCACCATTGCCACGGTGCTGATCGACGCGCTCAATCCGGATGGCTACCTCACCGAAAGCATGGAGTCGCTGATCGGCGCCCTGCCGGCGGATCTGAAGGCCAGCGCGGCGGAAGTGGAGAACGTGCGGCGTACGCTGCAACGCTTCGATCCCACTGGCGTAGCCAGCCTGGATCTGCGCGACTGCCTGCGCGTCCAGCTCGAACAGTTCGATGCCGACCTGCCACAACGCGAACTGGCGCTGCGCATTGTCGACAGCGAACTTGAGCTGCTTGCCCGCAACGACATCGCGCGACTCGCGCGCAAGCTACGCGCCAGCGAGGACGACACCGCGGCAGCCGCCGTGCTGATTCGCAGCCTCGACCCAAGACCAGGTGCGGCGCTGGACGTCACGCCGGTGGAGTACGTGGCGCCGGATGTCTATGCGCGCAAGGAAGGCGGGCGCTGGCGCGTCAGCCTCAATCCCGACTGCCAGCCCCGACTGGGACTCAACCAGCATTATTGCGGCCTGATCGCGCAGGCGCGCGGCACCGATGCCAGCTGGATGCGTGGACAACTGCAAGAAGCCCGCTGGCTGATCAAGAGCCTGGAATCGCGCGCGGAAACGCTGATCAAAGTGGCCGAGGCCATCGTGCGCCGGCAAAGCGCCTTCCTCGATTACGGCCCTGAAGCGATGCATCCACTGGTGTTGCGCGAAGTCGCCGAGGAAGTGGGCATGCACGAGTCGACGATCTCGCGTGTGACCACGCGCAAATACATCCATACGCCGCGCGGTACTTTCGAACTGAAACACTTCTTCTCCAGTGGAGTCTCCACCGAGGACGGCGGCAGCGCCTCGGCCACTGCGATCCAGGCCATGCTGCGCAAGCTGATCGACGCCGAAGATCCGCGCAAGCCGCTTTCCGACCAGGCCATTGCCGAGGAGCTGCACCGCAAGGGCATTCAGGTTGCCCGCCGCACCGTGGCCAAATACCGCGAGGGCATGCGCATTCCCAGTTCCAGCGAGCGCCAGCGGGCGAGCTGATACCTCCGCGACAAAGCGTCTCGGGAACTTGCCGGGCTAAAAGACGTCCCCATTAAAGGAGAGAGAGTCCCGCCGGAGGAAAACCTGTCGTAGCCATCTCGTGAAGGTCCGCATAACGCGGGCGTCGCGGTAGAAGTGCATAGTGAATGCCCTGCCCTGGCGAGGAGACAGGAATCCCCTTATGGAGGACCCCATTAGTTGAAGCTGTGATTGAAGGTGTGTCGGCCACGGTCCCGCGACCGGCGCATCGACCCCAGCCGCGAGCAGCGGCCAGTACCAGAGGAGGCGCAACATGCAAGTTCAACTCAGCGGTCAGCAGATCGAAGTCACTCAGGCTCTTCGGGATCACGTGAACAGCCGGCTCGACCGCCTTACCCGCCTCGACGACAGAATCCTCAGCCTCAGCATCGTGCTTTCAGTCGAACAAGCTGCAGCAACGCGCCGAAGGCACGGTCTACGTCTCGGGCGCCAGCCTGCACGCCGAAGCCCTTGAGGCCGACATGTACGTCTCCATCGATGTTCTGTTCGACAAGCTGGTCACCCAGCTGCGCAAGCATCGCGAAAAGATCTGCGACAAGCACCAGCGCGCCGTGCGCGAAGAGCGCCAATACGGCTGACTTGTCGCCCGGCCCGCCCTGTCCGGGGCGGGCCCTATCCCCTGCTTTGAACCTACCCCTGCCCCTTCTCCCCGGAGGGGCAGAAGGAGTAAGAGCGCAGGCCACAAACCACCCAGGAAGGCGCCTGTCGGTGCGAACTGGCACAATGCCCAGGTAGCCGCCAGGGTCCATGCAGGTCCCGCCACGCGGCGCAAAGGACCTGGATTGGATCGCCTTACCGCACGGCAACTCTACGATGGCGTTCACGAGCGCATGGCGCTGCGCTGGGTTTCCGGCATGCGCGGCGAATCGCGCGTACTGGAACACGGCGCCACCACCACCCGCCGCCCCTCGCTGATCGGCTATCTCAACGTCATCTACCCGAACAAGATCCAGATCATCGGCACGGAGGAGCTGAATTTCCTTGACGCCCTTGATGCGCGCCAGCGCTGGGAAGCGATCAACAAGATCGCCGCCTACCAGCCGGTCGCCATCATCGTGACCAAGGATCAGCCGATTCCCGCCGACCTGCGTGAAGTGGCGGAGGAAACCAACACGCCACTGTGGATCAGCTCCAAGCGCGGCCACGAGCTGCTGACCTGGATGCAGTACTACCTGGCGCGCCTGCTCGCGCCCAAGATCACGTTGCATGGCGTGTTTCTCGAGGTGTTCTCCATCGGCGTCCTGATCACCGGCGAATCCGGCTCGGGCAAGAGCGAGCTGGCGCTGGAACTGATCAGCCGCGGCCACCGCCTGGTGGCCGACGACGCCACCGAATTCACCTTGATCGCACCGGACGTGATCGACGGTACCTGTCCCGAATTGCTGCAGGATCTGCTCGAAGTGCGCGGCCTGGGCGTGCTCAACGTGCGCGAAATGTTCGGCCACACTGCGGTCAAGCCTTCCAAATACATTCGCCTGGTGGTGCACTTGAAGCCGCTGCGTGAAGGGGAGGATACCGACGGACTCACCCGTCTCACTGGCGACATCGGCCACCGCGAGATCCTCGAAGTGAAGGTGCCGATGATCACCATTCCGGTGGCACCTGGCCGCAACCTGGCCGTGCTGGTGGAAGCGGCCGTGCGCAACCATATGCTCAAGAGCAAGGGCATCGACCCGGCCCAGACCTTCATCGATCGCCAGGCGCACCAGATGCGCCGACTGCCTCCGTGGTGAACCCATGAGCGACACGACACTCGGCCAAGCCATACACCAGCCGGACACGATCCACCTGATCGTGCTCTCCGGCATGTCCGGCGGCGGCAAGACGGTGGCGCTGCGCGCGCTGGAAGACCTGGAGTTCTACTGCGTCGACAATCTGCCGACCGGCACTGTTGCCGCAGTTGGTGGCCGCGGTCAGTCGCGGCATGAGCGACAAGCGCCGCAACGTCGCCGTGGGCGTGGATGTACGCAACCGTGGGGAAGACTTCAAGCGGATGCCCGCGATGTTGTCGGAACTGGCGGCGGACGGTGTCGATGCGCACCTGATCTTCCTCGACTGCCGTGACGATGTACTGATCAAGCGCTATTCCGAAACGCGCCGTCGCCACCCGCTTTCCTGGCGCGGACTGTCGTTGGCCGACGCCATCGCCGAGGAGCGACGCGTGCTGCGCTCGCTTTCATCGATTGCCGACAAGGTGATCGACTCCAGCGACATGAACGTGCATCAGCTGCGGCGGCTGATCGCCACCGGCTATGCGGAGGCCACCGAAGGGCTCACGTTGATGTTCCAGTCGTTCGCGTTTCGTCGCGGCCTGCCGCTGGACGCTGATTTCGTGTTCGACGCGCGCTGCCTGCCCAACCCGCACTGGGACCCCAAGCTGCGCCCGCTTTCAGGCAAGGACGCGCAGGTACGCGACTTCCTGGAAGCCCAACCGCTGGTCGGCGGAGTATTTCGCCGACACGGCGCGCTGGCTGGATGCCTGGCTGCCCCGATTCGAGGCGGACGATCGCAGCTATGTCACCATATCCATCGGTTGCACCGGTGGTCGCCACCGTTCGGTCTACCTGGTGGAAAAGCTGGCGGCCCACTATCGCGCACAGCGTAACGGCGTGCTCACCTTCCATCGCGAACTCGAGTGATTGCCATGCTGTCTAAATCCACTGATCGGAACGGCACGCCGTCATGAGCGTCGGCGTATTGCTGATGACCCACGAGGCGGTCGGCAAGGCCTTGATCCTGGCCGCCCATCACGTGATACCGCGGCTGCCTTTGCGCGTGGAGGCGGTGGAAGTGCCCGCACAGTCCGATCCGGATGCCATGCGAACGCTCACCGCCAAGCATGCCCGGGCCCTCGACGAGGGTGAAGGCGTGCTGGTGCTGGCCGACCTGTACGGCGCCACGCCCTGCAATATCGGGCTGTCGCTGGGCGCGCTGGGCGTTCATTTGCGCTGCGTGTCGGGGCTCAACCTCCCGATGCTGCTGCGCGTGCTCAACTATGCGGAAAAACCATTGGACGAACTGGCGGAAATCGCCGCCAGCGGTGGCCGCGGGGGAATTTTGATCGATCATGCGTGAACAAGAGATTGTTGTTTCAAACAAGCTGGGCCTGCATGCCCGTGCCTCGGCCAAGCTGGTGCAACTGGTGCAGGGCTTCAAATCCACGGTATGGCTGGTCAGCAAGGGGCGCGAGGTCAACGCGCAGAGCATCATGGGCGTCATGATGCTCGCCGCCGGCATCGGCACGCAGCTGACCGTCCGCGCTGATGGGCCGGATGAGGAGTCCGCCATCCATGCCGTGGTCGCCTTGTTCGACCGCAAATTCGACGAAGGAGCATGAGTGCGGAAAGTCATCGCCCGAGCCCGGCGCGAGGAGGCCACTGCCATGGCCCCATGCGTCTCGCCGCGCCACCTTTCCGGGTCGGGTGAGCATGTCGTGGTGGCCGGATGCCACCGCCTTGACCGACCGAACCGATCACCCCACCAGGGAGGGCACGCATGAGACAGACACTGACTGGCACCACGGCCGCACGGGGCATGGCCCTGGGACGAGCCCGACTGGTCCAGCCAAGCCGCTACTCGGTCGACACCCGCCCACTGAACGAGGACGAGGTCGAGGTCGAACTGCAGCGGCTGCACCGGGCGCTGGAAACCGCGCGACAGGAGCTGCGCGAGTTGCGCGGCAAGCTGCATGGCGCCCTGGCGCGCGAGGTGAACGAATTCATCGACGCGCACAGCCTGCTGCTGGACGATCCTGAGCTTCTGCGCGGCCTGGACGACCTCGTACGCATCGGCCATTACCGTCCCGGCGCCGCGCTCAAGAAGCAGCGCGACCGCCTGGCCGCTGTGTTCGAGGCGATGGACGACCCCTACCTGCGTTCAGCGCAAGGAAGATGTCGACCAGGTCATCGGTCGGGTGATTTCCGCGTTGCAGCGCCAAACCAGCCGTGAAGAACGCAAGCTGGCGGCGCGTGTGGGCGAGATCCTCATCGCCGACACCATCGCGCCCGCCGACATGGCGCACCTGGCGGGTAGCGGCCTGCTCGGCGTGGTGGCCAGTTCGGGCAGCGCGTATTCGCATAGCGCCATCCTCGCGCGCAGCCTGGACCTGCCCATGCTGGTGGGTGTGCGCGATGCCTTGTCGAGTATTCACGATGACGACCTGATCCTGCTCGACGCCGAGCGCGGCGAGGCCGTGGTGCATCCCACCGCGCAGGATCTTGCCCGTTACCGCTCCTGGCAACGCGAAGCCGTGCAACGAGGGTCGCCGCCTGGCCACCCTCGCCAATGCACCCACGCGCACGCGCGATGGCGTCGACATACGCCTTCTCGCCAATGCCGAGATGCCAGCCGACATCGCCATGGCGCGCGCGCGTGGCGCCGATGGCGTCGGCCTTTATCGCACCGAATTCCTGTTCCTTCGACAGAAGGGCCTGCCCACCGAGGACGAGCAGTTCATCGCCTACCGCGACCTCGTCCTGGGCATGGGCGGCCTGCCGGTCACCATTCGCACGCTGGACCTTGGCGCCGACAAGGCCGATGCCGCGGGCCTGGTCTTGCGCGGCGAGGACAATCCGGCGCTGGGCGTGCGCGGCGTGCGCCTGTCATTGCGCTATCCCGCCGTGTTCACCACGCAGATCCGCGCGATCCTGCGAGCAGCCTGCTACGGGCCGGTGCGCGTGCTCGTGCCGATGGTGACGCAGCCCGATGAGCTCATCGCGGTGCGCACGCTGTTCAAGCTGGCACGCCAGGAACTCAAGCGCGAGAACGTAGACCTGCCGGAGAAGCTTGCCGCTGGGTGCCATGATCGAAGTGCCCGCTGCGGCGATCAACGTGCGCGCACTGCTGGAGCATGCGGACTTTCTCGCCATCGGCACCAACGACCTGGCCCAGTACGTGCTGGCCGCCGATCGTGGCAATGATGCGCTGGACAACATCTACAACCCGCTGCAGCCCGCGCTGCTGCGCCTGCTGTCCTACGTGATCAGCGCTGGACGGCGCGCAAAGAAGCCCGTGAGCCTGTGCGGTGAAATCGGTGGTGATGTGAACTTCACCGCCCTGCTGCTGGCGCTGGGCCTATGCGAGTTCAGCATGCACCCAAGCCAGCTGCTGCATGTGCGCGATCGCCTGGCCTCACTCGATCACGCTACCCTGCGCGCCAACGCGCCACGCATCCTGCGCGTGCATACGCACGAAGAAGCAGAGGCGTTGCTCGCCGAGATTGTCGGGTGAATTGTCGCGGTTGAGCGGGGGCCCGCGACCTCAACTGCGCCCGCTGAACGTACCACCCAGAAACGCTTCGATCAGCGCACCGCGATAACGCTGCCGATGCAGCAGCAGCGACAGCTTGCGTTGCAGATCGAGGAACGGCGTTTTCAGTGTTTTCAAGCGCCCGCTCACCACCGCATCCGTGACGGCCACTTCGGGCAGGCAGGCGATGCCGAGGCCGGCAATCACCGCCTGCTTGATCGCCTCGGTCTGGTCGAGCTCCAACACCGTCTCGCCCATCGGCAAACTGGACAGCGCACGCTCGCTCAGGCTGCGCGTGGCCGAACCAGGTTCACGCAGCACCCAGCGCGCGCCGGCGAAGTCATCCGGCTGCAATCGTCGTTTGCGTGCCAGTGGATGATCGGGCGAAACACACACCACCAGAGGCATCGTCACGCCAGGGACGCACCTCCAGCGAAGGATGCGCCACCGGCCCTTCCACGCAACCCAATTCCAACGCGTGATCGAGCATCGCCGCGGCGATCTCGGCTGTATTGGACACGCGCAGACGAACCGAGACGTGCGGATGGGCTCGCACGAAATCGCCCAGCAGTTCGCCCACGCGATAATTGCCCACGGTGTTGCTGGCGCCCACGCGCAGCTCGCCACCCAAGGCTTCGGCACTGCCGCTGCCGATGCGCCCGAATTCGGCATAGCGCTCCAGCAACTCCTGAGCCAACGGCAACAGTTCGCGCCCTCGGGTATTGAGCCGCAGGCGACCGCGCTCGCGCGCGAACACCGGCGCATCCAGCTGCCGCTCCATCTCGGCCAGGGCCATGCTTGCCGCGGGCTGGGTGAGATGCAGCGCATCGGCGGCGGCGCGAACGCTGCCCAGGAGGGCGACCTGCACGAACACCTCAAGCTGACGGGGGCTGATATTGATCATCAGTAGATCTTATTCCATCCATCAAAAATTCAAAATTTTATTGATGGATGGGCGGGCGGAGAATGTCGCCATTGAAGGAGATCGCCATGAACGCCCCTGCCACTGCACTTACCGCTCCCACCCTCAATCAACGCCTGCCGGGCCTGCTGCTATCGGTGGCCATCGCCCTGGTAGCGCTGGTGCTGGGCAAGGCCGTACCGCTTATCGGCGGCCCGGTCTTCGGCATCGTGCTGGGCATCGGGGTGCGCAACCTGGTGGCACCGGGTGGCAGCTACACGCCAGGCATCCAGTTCGCCGGCAAACAGGTGCTGCAGTGGTCGATCATCGCGCTCGGTTTCGGTCTGAGCCTGAGTCAGGTCGCCAAGACGGGGCTCGAATCCCTGTCGGTCACCCTGGTGACCATGACGGTGGCCTTCCTCACGGCCTGGCTGCTGGGCCGCTTGCTGAAGGTGGACGACAAGCTGAAGATCCTGATCGGCGTGGGCACGGCCATTTGCGGTGGATCGGCGATCGCAGCGGTGACGCCGATCATCAAGCCGGACGAGCACGATACCGCGTTCGCCATCTCCACCATCTTCCTGTTCAACCTTGTCGCCGTGCTGCTGTTCCCGCTGCTTGGCCACCTGCTGCATCTGTCCGACCTTGGATTCGGCCTATGGGCCGGCACGGCGATCAATGACACCTCGTCGGTCGTGGCGGCGGGCTACAGCTTCAGCAAGCAGGCGGGCGACTATGCCACCATCGTCAAGCTGACCCGTGCCACGCTGATCATCCCGGTCTGCCTGGTGCTGGCCTTCGCTATGGCCTGGAAGCAGAAGAAGCAGGGCGCCCGCGATTTCAGCCTGGCCCGCATCTTCCCATGGTTCATTCTGTGGTTCCTGGTGGCCTCGGCCGTGCGTACGGCAGGCCTCATTCCGGTAGCGATCCAGCCCGCGCTGCACATGGCGGCGGAGTTCCTGATCATCGTGGCGCTCACCGCGATCGGCCTCTCGGCCAACCTGCGCCGCATGGCTTCCACCGGTGCACGTCCGATCCTGCTGGGCCTGGGCGTGTGGGCGGCGGTGTCGGTAAGCAGCTTGCTGGTGCAGTTGGTGATCGGGCAGCTCTAATAGCTAGCCCTTTCCGGGCGTTGTTAAGCTGCGGGTTTTGCGATGCTTCGCTTCTTCTTCCTCTCCCCTTTGGGGAGAGGATCGAGGTGAGGGGCGGGTGCTCGCGAGAGAGCTTCAAAAGAACCGACCTGGATGCGGTCTTGTCGCTAGATTGGCCCCTCACCCCAGCCCTCTCCCCGTAGGGGAGAGGGCGCAAAATAAGGGCACTTCGTACGCATCGCGATGCCTCGTCAGGCGGCCCTCATTCGAAGAATTCGAACAGGCTCTAGGCCTTACCCTGCTCCACCAACGTCAACGCCACCTTGTCACGCAGGTAGACCGGTAGCGCGTGTTCAGGGGCGGTGGCCCGCCCCGCGGCGAATTCCAGCGCGGCCAGTTCGGCCACATGACGCGCCTGCGGATAGCAGGCGCCGTCCGCAGAACGCAATTCGCCGGTGAGACGGCCCCGCAATACATCGGCATACGTCGCCCAGCCCGTACCGACCACGTGCCAACTGGACGCCTGTGGCACCACCAGGGCATCGGGCATGCAGACGCGTTCGTCATCGAGCGCAACAAGGCCGCCGTTGTCGTCACGGCGATAGCTCGCCGCATAGATCTCACCCATGCGGGCATCGATCACGGCAAGGATGGCGGCATCGTCTTCAGGCGCCTCCAACGCCAAGGCCGCCAGCGACGAGACCGTGATGACCGGTACATCGAGCGCCAGCGCCATGCCTTGTGCCAGGGAGATGCCGAGGCGTACTCCGGTGAAGGCGCCCGGCCCGCGCCCCACTGCAATGGCGTTGAGCGCGTGGCGGCCGAGCCCGGCTTCAGCCAGCAGCGCATCGGCCATCGGCAGCACCAGCTCGGCGTGACGACGGGGAGCGATCTCGCTGCGCGCAATCACTTCATCGCCATGGATGAGGGCTACAGAGCAGGCTTCGGTGGCGGTTTCGATGGCGAGCAGGTTCATGACCGCTCCATGATAGCGGGTGCCGGCCCCATCGCGACGGCCACGCTGGCGTACCTGCCGATCAGACCGGTCAGATACATCAGCAGCATCAGCAGATCGGCGTCGCCTCCATGGCGCTCCAACTCCCATCCAGTTTCCCATGGCCTTCGACTCCCGGGGTCAGAGCCATGATGGAAACTGTCGCTAGGGCAATGGGACGGGCGCCGTGCATTCAAAACACGGTGGATTGAGGGCGAAACGAAGACCGGGAGGCAAGCCATTACCTCCCGGGTAATCGCCCAGGCGCCCTGTCGGCTTCAAGCTGAGCTCACTTCAACTAGCCAGCAAGGAGCACGTCATGCACAACGCCCACACCCTCATCGAACGCTATATCGACGGCTGGAACGAGACCGATGCACTGCGCCGTCGCAACCTGATCGAAGGCGTCTATACCGAACACGCGCGGTATACCGATCCGATGATCGACGCGAACGGCTGGGAAGCCATCGACGCCACCATCGTCGCCGTGCAGGGAATGTTCCCTGGTCATCGCTTCCGCCTCGCCGGCCCGGTCGACGCGCATCACGACACGCTGCGTTTCCAATGGCACCTGGCTGCCCCCGGTGTCGACGAGCCGCTGGTCGTCGGATTCGATGTCGCCGCGCTGGAACACGGCCGCATTCGCCAGGTGTTCGGCTTTCTCGACAAGGTGCCGCAGGCAGCTTGACCTCAGCCAGCGAGCGGCCATCGCCGCTCGCCTTGACCGGAGACACACCATGACAAGTTTCAAAAGCAGCGACGGCGTCACCCTCGCCTACCAAGACTGGGGTCATGGTAAGCCCATCCTGTTCGTCCACTCCTGGGCGCTCGATTCACAGATGTGGGCTCCGCACATGCTTCACTTCAACGAACTGGGCATGCGCACTATCGCGATGGACCGCCGCGGCCATGGCCGCTCCGAACGTCCCGGCAGCGGTTACGACTACGACCGGCTGGCTGATGATCTCGCCGAATTGACCGAGCATCTCGACCTGCGCGATGTCACCCTGATCGGCCACTCGATGGGCACCGGCGAATGCATCCGGCTGCTCTCGCGCCATGGCAATACGCGTGTGGCGCGGATGATCCTCCTTTCGCCGATCGCTCCCTGCTACCTTGACGCGTCCGGTGCAGCGCTGCCAGCCAGCGTCGTCGAATCGGTACTGTCGCAGATCCACGCGGATTTCCCGCGCTGGCTCGCCGATGGCGCGGACGGCTTCTATCTCCCCGCGGAAACGGGCACGTCTGCTGGCATGATTCGTCGCACTATCGACATCATGCTTGGCACGTCCCTGCATGCGGCCACGGCATGCTTCCGCACTCGCGTCAGTGCCGACCTCCGCCATGAGCTACGCCGCGTCAATGTTCCCACGCTGGTCATCCACGGCGATCGCGATGTGAGCGAGCCCGTCACACAGGGCCGTGCCATCGCCGGGCTGGTGCCGGACTGCCGCTACGTGGAATATCCCGGCGCCCCGCACGGCATCTACCACACACATCAGCAGCCCTTGCTCGCGGATATGCAGGCCTTTCTCGACACCCGAGCTGCCGCATGACTCTCGGCGCAAGGCAACGATGGCGCAGCGTGGGATCATCGATCTGTGCCAGCCGACGCCCAGCCGCCCCGTGTCACCAGGAGCTTTCGCATGAATGCTGTCGCTATTTCGCATCGGCCCGTCGGCGATCTGCTGCGCGAATGGCGACGGCATCGCCGGCTGAGCCAGCTGGACCTGGCCACCGGCGCCGAGATATCCACCCGCCATCTCAGCTTCGTGGAATCCGGCCGCTCGCAGCCCAGCCGCGACATGATCCTGCACCTGGCCGAGTACCTCGACATTCCTCTGCGCGAACGTAACGCGTTACTGGTGGCCGCGGGTTTTGCCCCGGCCTTCCGCGAGCGCACGTTGGCCGACCCTGCATTGGATGTCGCTCGCGCGACCATCGATCTGCTGCTGAAGGGACTCGAGCCCTACCCGGCGCTTGCGGTCGACCGTCACTGGAACCTGATCGCCAGCAACCAGGCAACGCTGCGCTTGTTGTCGGGGCTGGCCGAGGAATGGTTGCGTCCGCCGGTCAATGTGCTGCGACTCAGTCTGCATCCGGCGGGGCTGGCCCCGCGCATACGCAACCTGCCGGTATGGCGGGCACACTTGCTTGATCGCCTGCGCCGACAGATTGATGCCAGCCAGGATCAGCAACTGATCGAACTGCTGCGCGAACTGCAAGCCTACCCGTCGCCAACCGAAGAGGCTGCACGGACCACGACAGACCTGAATAATGCGATCGCCGTGCCGATGGAACTGGAGCTCAACGGCGAAGTGCTGTCGATGCTGAGCACGACCACCGTATTCGGCACGCCGACCGACATCACCCTGGCCGAGCTGGCACTGGAGGCTTTCGTGCCCGCCGACCAGGCCACCATGAAACGCCTGCGTGCACTGGCCGAATCGTGAGCCCGCACGCATCGCACTACTTCAACTCGGTGGCTGCCACAACTCCACTCGCGTGCCTTCCGGGTCCATGATCCAGCCGAAGCGACCGAACTCGCTGTCCTCGACACGATCGTCCACCGTCACGCCAGCTTCGCGCAGCTGCGCCAGCAGGCCGTCGAGATCGTCCACGCGGAAATTGATCATGTATGGCTGCGTGCTCGGCGCGAAATAATCCGTATCGGCCGCAAACGGCGACCACAATGCGTAGCCTTTGCGCTTCTCGTCTTCGCTGAAACGCGCACCGCCCCAGTCATCGACCGGCAGGCCAAGATGACGCGCATACCATGCGTTCAATGCCTTCGGATCGCGTGATTTGAAGAAGATGCCGCCCAGACCGATGACCTTTGCCATGTCCTGATCCTCTCGAAGTGAAACCACTAAGCGGGCGAAGACACCTCGCCCGCGAAAAACGCCTGCACCGCCGCCAGTTCGCGCGTGCGCGGCATGGCGGGAAGACTGGCGAGAAACAGACGACCATAGCCCTTGCTGGTCAGGCGAGGATCGCATAGCACCAGTACACCGCGGTCGCGCACATCACGAATCAAGCGGCCGGCGCCCTGCTTGAGCGCGATGACCGCGCTGGGTACCTGCCAGCCCATGAAGGGGTTGATGCCGGCATGTTCCAGCGCCTCCAGCCGCGCTATGCAAGCACCGGATCGTCCGGCGCGGCGAACGGCAGCTTGTCGATCACCACCACGCTCAAGGCCTCGCCCACCACATCCACGCCCTCCCAGAAACTGGCCGCACCCAGCAGCACGCCGTGACCGCTGCTGCGGAATTCTTCCAGCAGGCGATGGCGCGGCGCCGTTCCCTGCACGAACAGCGGCCAGGGCACGCGCTCGTGCAGCAGTTCGGCCGCGCGGCGCAACGCGCGGTGCGAGGTGAACAGCAGAAAGGCGCGGCCATGGGATGCCTGCAGCACCGGCAGCACGGCATCGAGTCACGCGGTCGGTATAGTCGCGTGCCGAAGGGTCGGGCAGCGGCATCGGCAGGTAACACAGCGCCTGCGTGGCGTAGTCGAACGGGACTATCCACCTGCAGTGTCTGCGGATCTTCCAGTCCAAGCTGGCGTGCAAAGTGGTCGAAACTGCCGGCCACCGACAAGGTGGCCGAGGTATGGATCCATGCCGCCTGCGTCTGCTCGCGCATGGCGCGCAGGGGCGCGGCCAGATCCAGCGGCGTGGCGTGCAACGCAAAGCCACGCGGAAACAGTTCGTACCAGCGCACATCCCGCTCGCTCTCGCGCTCGGCGATGCGATCGAGGCGTTCGCTCAGATGCGCTGCGCGCTCATGCGGCGTTGGCAAAGCCACGCGAGCGCTCGGCCTGCGAGGCAAGCACATCGGTGAGTGCCGCCAGCACTTCACGCATGTCGTGCAGTGCGGTGTGCGCATCGATGCGCGATGCTTCCAGCAGCGTGGAACGGCGCCGCGCTGCCGGCAGCGCATCCATGGCCAGTCGCAACCTGCGCACGGCGTCCTGCAAGCGCTTCGGCCGGCTCCAGCAGCAAGCCGATCGCGCCGGTGACGCCGTTGCATTCGGTCAGCGCTGTCCTGCGCCAATTCGCTGAACTGACGCGCGCTGATGCTTTGCGAAAAAAACTGGCCGGCCAGCTCCGGGAATCTGGTGTGCCTCATCGAGGATGAAGGCTGCGGCGCCAGGGAGGATTTCGCCGAAGCCTTCCTGCTTCAAGGCGAGGTCGGCAAACAGCAGGTGATGGTTGACCACCACCAGGTCGGCCTCCTGCGCTTCGCGGCGCGCCTTCACCACATGGCAGTCGTCGTAGAAGGGACATTCCACGCCCAGGCAGTTGTCCGGCGTGGAGGTGACCCGCGGCCACAGCGGCGACTCTTCCGGCACTTCGGCCAGCTCCATGCGGTCGCCGCGCCGCGTGCGCGCGGACCACGCGCGGATCGTCAGCCAGCTGCGCCGCCTGCGCGCGATCGAAGCGTGGCGCCCTCGCGCACGGTCTGGTCGAGCCGGTACAGGCAAAGATAGTTGGCGCGACCCTTCAGCAGCGCCGTCTTCAGCCGCGCGTCCAGCACCGAGCGCACCCGCGGCAAGATCGCGGAAATACAGCTGGTCCTGCAACGCCTTGGTGCCGGTGGAGACGATCACGCGCTCGCCCGACAGCAGCGCCGGCACCAGATAGGCGAAGGTCTTGCCGGTGCCGGTGCCGGCCTCGGCGATCAGCGTTTCGCGCTCGGCAATCGCGTGCTGCACCGCGCGTGCCATCGCCTGCTGCGGCGGCACGTGGCGCGAAATTCGGCAGCTCGCGGGCAAACGGGCCATCCGGCGCCCAGCAGCGCGGCCATATCCTCGTCATCGATCATCCGCGAAGTATCGCCGACCTTGGCCGCGCTCGCGAATGTCCTAGACTGCGCAAGCACCCGCACGCGGAGCCCGTCCATGCCCACGCCCATCAGCGGTATCGGCCAGATTGCCATCACCGTCAGCGATGTCGACCTGGCGCTCGCGTTCTACCGCGACATTCTCGAGCTGCCGTTCCTGTTCCGCCCCGCCCCGAATCTCGCTTTCCTCGACAGCGGCGGCGTGCGCCTGATGCTGTCGACGCCACAAGGCGCGGGCAAGGTCGGTAGCAACTCCATCCTGTATTTCAAGGTGGCCGATATCGGCACGACCTTTGTCGCGCTGCTCAATCGCGGTGCGGTCGGTGAACGTGAGCCGCAGGCTACCGCCGAGCTGTCCGACCACACCTTATGGCTGGCCTTCCTGCGCGATCCGGACGGCAACCTCGTCGGACTGATGGAAGAGCGCCGCCGCGGCTGAGCCTGCACCGAGGTCGAAGAGCGGAGCAAGTCACCTCGACGCAACCGGTTCCGCGCCAAATCTTCCTGGCCCGCACCGCCCATAAGGGCCCATTTCGAGGTTGCGGACCCATAGGGCGACTCACCCGTTGCGGAACGTGCTGGCAGACCAGTGAGCGTCGCGGCCATCGCGGCTAGGGTTGGTCGCGACTAGAGTCGCTCCCACCACAAATCGCGCTCGCGACCCTGCCGGAGCCTATTCGAGGCTCCGGCAGGGATGCGGTCGTCGCTCAGTAGCGCTGCACGCCTTCCACGTGGCACTGCTGCAGCGACTTGGTGGCAGTCTGCGCGCCGGCGTCGTCGCCGGCACGTTCGCGCAGCTCGGCGATGGTTTGCCAATTGCGCGCGCATAGCGGCCCCAGGCGCGGACCAAGCTCCCACGAGCGCTGCGCGAGCTTTTCGGCGTTCGCGTAATCCTTGAGGCGGATCGCCAGTTCGGCGCGATCCTGCAGCAGGTCCGGCGAATTGGGACTCAGCTTGAGTGCCTGGTCGAGCTTGACCGCCGCCGCATCGTACTGGCCGGTGCGCATGTCGCCGGCCGCCGCGTCCTGCAAGGTGGCCACGCCCGGCTCACGCAACGGATTCACGTCGATGGCGGACTTTTCCTTATCGCCCGCGGCGTGGATGGACGCCAGCATCTGCTCGTCGGAACGGGTAGGACGAGTCGTCTGTGACGACGGCCCGCTGGGCTGGCTGCAGGCAGCGAGCAACAGGACGGCCAGCGTCGCTGGCACGGCAGTACGAGGGAAAGGACGACGCGACATGATCAATCTCGAATGGGAGCCGTGGAAGCCGGTGCGGGTGCCTGGTCACCACCGCCGAAAAGATTGCCGACGTGCTGCCAGAAGCAGCCTTCGGCATCTTGCGACAGTGTACCGGCCACCACCGGTAATTGCCGCGCTCCCTCGCACCCCTGTTCCGTGCGCTTGCCGTCGGACGGATTGATCCAGGCAAGCTCAAGACCCTCGCCAGGCGCTGCCGACAAAGGCTTCGTCGGCAGCTTGCGGAACAACTCCTGCCACGCGCGCAGACTGCCGGTGGCGCCATACAGACCGCTCGGCTTGTTGTCGTCGCGGCCCATCCAGAACACGGCCAGATGCTCGCCGGTAAAGCCGGCGAACCAACTGTCGCGCATATCGTTGCTGGTACCGGTCTTGCCCGCTGCATTGAGGTAGGCCAGGCCGGAACTACCGACGGACGCCGCCGTACCCGAACGCGTCACCTGCTGCATGGCCCAGGTCACCAAGCGCACGGCGGACTGGTATTCACCCGGACCGGTTTTCACTTCGTAACGCTTGATGGTCTGGCCCTTGCCGTCGACGACGCCGCGCACGGCGACCAGCGGCAGGGCATGACCGTCGGCGGCGATGTATTGGTAAAGCTGAGTCGCCTGCAACGGCGACATGTCCAGCGCACCAATCAACAGCGACGGACTCGGGTTCACATCGGTGAGGCCAAACGATTCCAGGAACGCCTTGATGCGCGACACGCCGATATTCATGCCGAGATTGATGGTGGCCAGGTTCCACGAATGCACCAGCGCGTCGACCATCGGCACCGGGCCGTGTGCATCGCCTTCGTCGTTCTTCGGCGTCCACATGGTGCCGTCGGGTTGCTTCATGCTGATCGGCTCGTCTTCGATCACGCTGCCGAGATTCCAGCGCTCAGGTTGCGCCAGCGCCACCAGGTAGACCAGCGGCTTCACCAGCGATCCGATCGGACGACGCGCATCAAGTGCCCGATTGAAACCCTGGTCGCCAGGCAGCTTGCTGCCCACTACCGCCAACACCGCGCCGGTCTGCGCTTCGGTAATGACGGCAGCGGCTTGCGCCGCTTCGCCGCGCTTGCCGAGGCTATTCATGGTGGTCGTGATCGCCTGCTCCGCATACAGCTGCGCGGCCGGATCCAGCGAGGTAAAGACACTGAGATTGCCGTTGGAAAGCGTCTCGTCGTCGAAGTCCGCGGTGATCTGGTCACGCACCAGCTGCATGAACGCCGGGAAGCGGTTGTGCGGCAACTGGCCGATGCTGACGATGCCAAGCGGCGTGGCCTGTGCAGCCTTGGCCTCTTCCGCCGTCATCAGCCCGGTTTCGGCGAACTGCTCCAGCACCAGGTTGCGGCGCGACAGCGCGCGCTCGGGATAGCGGCGCGGGTCGTAATAGCTCGGCCCCTTCACCATGCCGATCAGCAGGGCCATCTCCTGTGGCTTGAGGTCCTCCATGCGGCGGCCGAAGTAGAACTCCGACGCCGCCGCAAAACCGTGCACGGCCTGGCTGCCTTGCTGACCGAGGAAGACTTCGTTGACATAGGCTTCGAGGATGCGGCTCTTGTCGTAGTGCGCCTCGATCAGGATCGACATCAGCGCTTCGTTGATTTTGCGCGTGAAGTTCTGCTCGCGATCGAGGAACAGGTTGCGCACCAGCTGCTGGGTCAGGGTGGAACCGCCCTGCACCGTGTGGCCTGCGCGCAGGTTCGCGAACGATGCGCGCAGGATGGCCGTGAGATCAATGCCGAAATGATGCTTGAAGTCGCGGTCCTCGACGGCCTGCAGGCCGGACAGCAACATCGGCGGCACGTCGGCGAGGCGCACGATGCGGCGCTCTTCCTGTTGCGAGCCGTACAAAGTGGCGATGCGCGCCGGATCGAGATGCGTCAGCGCGATGTTCTTGCCGCTGCCGAGGTCCTTCACGCTGGCGACCTGCCCCTTGCCCAGCGCCACGCGAACGCGCTTCGGCAACTCGCCGCCATCGGGTCCGGCATAGCCACGCGAGGCTATCGTGTAGGTGCTGCCGTCCTTCAGCCAGGTGCCGGCCACCTGGCCATGACCATCGTTGCCGTAGCCGGCGAAGGTCAGCTCCAGCTCCAGCGCCGCCGGCGTCATCGGCGTGCCAGGGGCGAGCGCGAGCGGCCGTGCGTAGATGCGGGTGGGCACCGCGAACACCAGGTCGTTGAAACGATCCTGCACGCGCTTGTTCAGCACCAGCGTGTAGGGCAGCACGAACCCGAACAGCAGACCCATGCAGATCCAGAACGGGATGCGCACCCAGGGCCAGACGGCGCTGGTGAACGAACGGAGGCGGGGCAAGAAGGCCAAGGACGGAGAATCCTGAACAGGAAGGCAGGGGGGATCATAGGGCCTGCTGCCCGGCGGGCATCTGAACGCAGACTGTGGTTTGTGGCACGACAGAGGCAACCCGGTGGCCGTGGTGGGACCTTACGCCTCCCTGTAGAAGCGCACCCTGTGCGCGATCACGGCGTCGCCGCTCCGTTGGTTTTTCACTCGGGCCATCCTTGGCCATCGCCCTGCGGGCAGCTGGCGCCGTGCAAACCGGCAGTCCTGCCGGTTTTTCGCGCACAGGGTGCGCTCCTACAAAAAGGGGGCGGCAGGGGTCCAGCAGGCGGCGTCGGGATGGAAAGGCCGCGGCGAGACGCCCAGCAGGCGCTGGATGTCGCTATTGTCGGCGATCAGGTCGGCATCCAGCCGGGTGAGCGGCCCGCGCAGGCGTGGCGCGGCATGGCGGCCCAATCGCAGCAGCCATGCCGGCAAGGGCACAGGCAGCGTGGTCACCGGCAGGCTGGCGCGGACGCGAGCGAACATCTCGGATGCGGGGAGACGCTCGCCACCGCCCAGCGGCAGCACGCGCCCGGCGGCTTTGGGCTGGTCGAGTGCCGCGATCACCGCTTGGGCAATGTCATCGGCGTGCACGGGCTGGCGCAGCCCGCGGCCGGCCAGCAGCGGGAACACGCGCTGGCGCATGGCCCGGCGGGCGATCGGGCTAAGACTCTTGTCCAGGCCGGCACCGTAGATCAGGGTGGGACGGAACACCGTCCACGGATAGCCGTGACGTTCGCACACAGCCGCCAGGGCCGCCTCACCGTCACGCAGCATCTGGGAGATGGCGCGCTCGGCGGGCACGTCGGACGCCTGCTTGGATGCGGCGCTCATCGAACTGGTCGCGATCACCCGCATGGCGGCTGACGAGTCGATCGTCGACAGCCATTCGGACACCGCCAGCAGCGGTCCGAAGCTGATGACAGCTGACGGGTTCTGGATGCGCGGCACGGCATTCGGCAACTGCCCCCGCACCCAGCTGACGCCGGTTTCTGCGCCGTGCGCCTGCCGGCTGATTGCCACCACGCTTTCGCCGCGCGCCCGCAGGCGCGGCAGCAGGAAGTGGCCAATCTGGCTGCTGGCGCCGAATACCACGACGGTCATACAAGAATCCTCAGGAGCCGGCCTGCAGGCGCGCCGTCAGCGTGGCCAGGCGCGGATTGCCCGGCGCCAGCTTGCGCGCCCTGTCCAGTGACTGGGCCGCACTGGCATGGTCACCTTGCTGCAGCTGCTGTTCGGCCTGGTCCAGCCAGGCACTGGCCAGACGCTGACGCAACTCACCCTGGCCCGCGCCTCCCGGGGAGAGATCACCTAGATCCGCGAGACGATCGCCGGCTACTTGCAGATTGCCGCTCGCGAGTGCCTGGTTGAACTGGTTCATGGCCAGGCTGGGCAGCATTTCCAATCCGTGCCGGGCCGATTCGTTATTGCCATCGATCGCCAACGCACCGCGATAGAGATCGTAAGCGCTGTCTCCCGGAGGCAGCATCAGCTTGCCCTGCTGGGCGGCGGTATCGGCGCGCTGGATCATCCGCGCGAGATCGACGCTCTGCTGCGGAGTGAGCACCGGATGCTGCGTCGGCCCCGCAGTGTCCGCTGCGTCGCCCGCGACCGGGAGCGGGGCCGAAGGCTTGTGGGTGTCGCCAAGGCGCGCCCTGGCCGTGGCGAGATCCTCCGAGCGGGGCGCCAGTTCGGCCGCCTGATCGAGCAGCTTGCGCGCCTGCGCATGGTCGCCGCCATCCAGCGCTGCATTCGCCTGCATGATCAGCGCCTGTGCCACCTGGGCAAGGCCGGCCTTGGCATCGGCGTTATCGGGCTGGAGCGCCAGCGCCGCCTTGTAATGCGCAAGTGCGGTGTCCTCGCCGTCGCCACTGATGCGACCCGCGCGCATCGCCTCCTGGGCTTGATTGAGAGCGTCGGCCAGCGCGCCGCCGTCCTGCTTGTCCACCGGTACCAGCGCCGCGCGCAAGGCGGGCAGTTCGCCATAGTTGGGGATGAGCGCGGCCAGTCGATCCACCAGGGCGGAGGCTGCGGCCCGATCGCCGGCATCCAGCGCCTTGTGCGCCTGGCTGGCAAGCGCATCACCCACCTTGTCCAGCCCGTGCGCCGCGACGGCGTTGTTCGGGTCAGCGCCAAGCACGCGTCGGTACAGCGTCCCGGCACCATCGTCGCCGTCCAGCTTGCCGGCATCGAAAGCGAGTCGCGCCTGCTCGATCAGGTGATCGGTCTGCACCGGACCCGTGCGGGCGGCGGCGAGCGCCTGGGTCAGGCGATCGACGTCGCTGCCCCCACCGAGCAGCTCGCGCGCGGCGGCAAGCGCCTGCTCGGCATCATCCAGCTTGTGGCCCTGCAACGCCGCGTCGGCGCGCGCGATCTCAGCCAATCCCACCTTGCGCAGGCCATCGCGGGCACGGTCGTTGTCGGGCTGCAGCGCGCGTGCGGCTTCGAACAACTCGCGCGCGCTGGTGCCGTCATTGCCGTCCAGGCGTCCTTCCTGCAAGGCGATCTCGGCGCGGCCGAGGACGCCATCCAGCTCGGTGCTCGGCACCAGGCCGCGCAACCGGTCCTGCTCCATCCACAGCGTGGTGCCGACGCCAATCACCAGCAGCAGCAACAGCGGGATCAACCAGCCACGACGTCCCGATCGCGGTGGCGGCCGCGACGGCACGCTGCGACGACGCTCCGGATCCAGCGTGACCTGCGGCAAGCCATCGTCGGACTTCGCGCCTGGCGAAGGCGCATCGTCCAGATGATCGAGATCGCCCAGGGTCGGTTCGGTACGGCCCTGCGATCCGTGGTCGTGCGGGTCTTTGCGTCCGTTCATGGGTTCACGATGGTGGGATCAATCGTCCGAAGCTTAGCATTGCGCCGCGGCGTCACCCGCCTCGTAACGTCTAGCGTTCAGCCAACGCTGACGCGGCGTGCGTCGACCACATTGGGCATGGCGACCAGCCGCCCCAGCAGGCCGGAAAGCTGCTCGAAATCACGCACTCGCAAGGTGAAACGCATTTCCACCTCGCCCGTTTGGGCAAACACCCGGCTGGAGGAGGCAATGATATGGGTGCCCGCATTGCTGATCATGCTGGTGACGTCCTTCTGCAAGCCCTTGCGATCGTAGCCATGCAGCTCGATCTCCACTTCATAGGCCTGCGCGGACGCCTTGCCCCATTCCATATCGATGACGCGATCCGGATCGCGCCGCGCCAGCCGCGCCAGGCTGACGCAGTCGGCGCGATGCACCGACACGCCACGCCCGCGAGTGACGAAGCCGCGTACCGCGTCGCCAGGCAGCGGCTGACAGCAGCGGGCCAGCGTCGTGAGCAGGTTGCCCACGCCCTCGATGCTCAGCGCACTGTGATCGCGCGGCGCCTGACGCGGTGACGTCGGAGCAGCCGACTGCGTCATCGGCGGCGGTGCCGCGGCTTCCTGCAATACGCGTGCGATCTGCCCAGGTGCGACTTCACCCAGCGCCAGCGCCACCAGCAGTTCATCGTGCGTCTTGAGATGAAAGTGTGCGGGCAGCTTGGCCAGGTCGGCCGTGGGCAGGGCCAGCCGTTTGATCTCGCGTTCGAAGATGCGTGCGGCCCGCCGCCAGGTTGGCGTCGTGCGCGATGCGGCGGAACCACGTGCGCACTTTTTCCTTGGCACGCGAGGTATGCAGATAACCGTGATGCGACGACAGCCAGTCGCGGCTGGGTTCGGCCGCCTTGGCCGTGAGTACCTCCACGCGATCGCCACTATGCGGCTGGAAGGTCAGCGGCACGATGCGCCCATTGACCTTGGCGCCACGGCAGCGATGGCCGACTTCCGTATGCACGTGGTAGGCGAAGTCGAGCACGGTGGCGCCGCTGGGCAGATCCACCACTTCGCCCTTGGGTGTGAGCACGTAGACGCGATCTTCGAGCAGCTCGGTCTGCAGGTCGGCGGCCAGGTCGCCGTCACTGTCGGCGCGTGGTTCCAGCAGGCGACGCATCCAGGCGATCTTCGCCTCGAACTCGCTGTCGCCGCTGCCGCCCTCCTTGTAGCGCCAGTGCGCCGCCACGCCCAATTCGTTGATGCGATGCATCTCGTGCGTGCGGATCTGCACTTCCAGCGTCTTGCCGCGCGGACCGATCACCGCCGTATGCAGCGAGCGGTAGTCGTTGCCCTTGGGTCGCGCGATGTAGTCGTCGAATTCGCCTGGCAAGTGCGGCCATAGCGTGTGCACCACGCCGAGCGCGCCGTAGCAATCGGCCACGCTGTCGACCAGCACGCGCACGGCGCGGATATCGTAGAGATCGGAGAATTCCAGCGCCTTGCGCTGCATCTTCTTCCAGATCGAATAGATGTGCTTGGGCCGACCGGCCAATTCCGCACGAATGCCGGCGGCTTCGAGCGAGCGATGCAGCACGTCCAGCGATTCGCGGATGAATTCCTCGCGATCGCTGCGACGCTCGTCAAGCAGGCGCGCGATGCGCTTATAGGTATCGGGGTGCAGGTAGCGGAAGCCGAGATCCTCCAACTCCCACTTGAGCTGCCAGATACCCAGGCGATTCGCCAACGGCGCATGGATGTCCTGGGTCAGGCGCGCCAGCAGCTGGCGCTCGCTTTCCGGCAACGCACTCGCGGCTCGCATGCGCGCCAGCTGGCGTGCCAGCAGGATGAACACCACGCGCAGGTCGCGGATGATCGCCAGCAGCAGGCGGCGCAAACCCTCGGCGCCGTGGTCGGCGCCATGCTGGGCGTGCAGCGCCCAGACCCGCTCGGCGGCCGACCTGGCCGGCAACCAGTCGCTGCAACTCGGCGGGCAAGGCCGCTTCGCGCTGTGCCCATAGTGTCGGGTTGAGACGCGCCACCTCGAACCACAGTGCGGCGGCCTGAGTCTGCGCATCGCAACCCAGCATGGCCAGCAGGTCGAGCACCTCCACGCCTTCGGCACGGCTCACCGGCAGCTGCGCGCACACGTCCAGCGCCTCGGCCAGGACGGGCGGGACACTGCTGGCGCGACTGCGCCACTCGGCAAGATCCGAGCTTGCGTTGGGGGCGACTTGAACCATGCGGTCATTCTAGTGCAGACGTGCCCGCCGGCCGCGTCCCGCATGAATCGACGGTTCATGGCGTGTATGCTGCGCCAGCGCCGTTACTTCCCCATGATCGAGAGGATTGCCCCATGCGTCTGGCCCGTCTGCTGCCGTTGATGATGAGTGTTGCCCTGGCTGTTCCCGTGATCGCGCATGCCGCCGACCAGTACGTGCCGCTGCAGCAGCGCATGTCCCCGGAGGAGTTCAAGGCTGCCGGCCTGGACAAGCTCTCGCCCGATGAACTCAAGAATCTCGACAACTGGCTGGGCGGACACGCCAAGGTCACGACGAAGATGGTCGACCAGGCCGGCAAGCCGGTGTTCTATCCGAGCAGCGAGAAAGCCGGCCCGATTCAGGCGCGCGTGCAGGGCGGCTTCAGCGGTTTCAACGGCCACGGCGAGTTCACCCTGGACAATGGCCAGGTGTGGAAGCAGGCCGACACCGCCAGGATTTCGTGCCTGAGCAGCAACAACCCGAAGGTGACGATTCGTCGCTCTCTGATGGGCAACTGGATGATGGCGGTGGATGGCTGCAACGACACCACCAGCGTGGTGCGCACCAAATAACCGCGCCTCGCGCCTTTTGTAGGAGCGCACCCAGTGCGCGAGAAACCAACGAAGCGATGACGCAGCGCGCCTTCACCTCGCTGCGAAAATCGACCTGCGTGGTAGCGCCCTGGCGCTGCGGTCGCGCACAGGGTGCGCTCCTACACCAGGTTTTCGAGGGCGCGGTTCAGGCGTTTGGCGGAGACTGGTTCGGCCGTCTTCAACTCCTGCGCGAACAGCGACACGCGCCATTCCTCGATCAGCCAACGCAATTCATCCAGTCCCTCGTCACCTGCAGCGCGATGCTTCAGGTACTCGCGCCAGAACGGCAGCACCTGCAGCATGCGCTGCTGGTCCTTGGCCGGGTCCTGGCGCAGCCGCTCCGCTCGTAAGCGCATGGCCTTGAGATAGCGCGGATAGTGCGCCAGCCGCGCGGTCGGCAAGTCACGCAGGAAGCCGGGGATCAACAGACCATCCAACTGTTCGCGCAGATCGTCGTAGCTGGCGCGTGCAAAACCCATCAGCGGCGGTTGCAAGCCAGGGCTTCAACTCGGCCTGCGCTTCGATGATCGGCTCGGCCAGCTTCAAGCCGCTCTACCGCTGCGGCGAACAGTTCACGCGCGGCCTGCGTGTGCAGCGCCTCGAACGTACCGGCGGTACGCGCGTCCAGCGCGTGGCGATCCAGCAGATCGCTGAAGCCACCCTCCACCAGATCTTCGCGCAGCCCGTCCACGCCACCGAGCGGCGCGTATTTGAGTGCCAGCGGATTGCCGATCGGCAAGCGCCTGCGCGCCTGCTTCATATCGCTGGCCAAGGCGTTGCGCAGCAGGCGCACGACGCCCTGGCCATGCGCCTCACGCGCCTCGTCGCTGCGTTCGAACACGCGCAACGCCACCGTCTCGCCCAGGTCGACCAGCGCCGGAAAGGCCAGCAGGCCACCGGCCGAGCGCACCTGGGCAGGGATCTCCTCGAAATCCCAGCTGGCCACGTCTTCGCGGGTCAGTTCGATATCGGTCTTGCGCGAGAACGCTTCGCGCGCCTGGCCTTCCCATTGCGCGCGCATCTCGGCGAGATCGCGACCCGCCGGCAAGCGTGCGCCCGTTTTCGTCATGCAGGCGATAGCGCATGCGGAAGTGCGCGGGCAGTTCGACGGCGTCGAATTCGCCTGCCGATATGTCCACGCCGGTGGCGCGCTTCAAGAAAGCGGCCAGGGCCTTGGCCAGCGGCTCGTCGCGCGGCGCTTCCGCCTCGACAAAGGCGCGGGCGAAATCCGGCGCCGGCACGAAGTTGCGTCGCAGCGCCTTGGGCAGGCCGCGGATCAGTTCGGCCACCTTGTCCGCCAGCAATCCGGGCACCAGCCATTCGCAACGTGCGGCGGGCAGCGCATTCAACATCGCCAGCGGCAGATGCAGGGTGACGCCGTCGGCCTCGTCGCCGGGCACGAAGCGGTATTCCAGGCGATAACGTTGGCGGTGAAATGTCGAGCGTCGCCGGGAAACGCCTTCGCGGATCGAGCCCGGCCCCGCCGCTCATCACATCGTCCAGCGACCAGCGCAGCGCCGCTTGCTCGGCCGGGCGCGCCTTGCGATACCACGCATCGAGCGCGCGGCTGTCGGCGATGTCCTGCGGCAGCTTGCCTTCGAAGAAACCGACCAGTTCGTCCTCGTGGCGCATCAGGCCTTCGCGGCGCTGCTTGGCCTCGATGCCGCGCGCGTCTTCGAGCACGCGCTGGTTCGCGCGGACGAAGTCGGCGCGGGCGTCGATGTCGCAACGCACCAGCGCCTCGCGCAGGAAGATCTGCGTGCGCGAGCGCCGGATCCTGTCGCTGGAACGTCACCGGTCGACGCTCGACCAGGACAAGCCCGAACAGGCTCACCTGCTCATACGCCACCACGCGGCCGCGCTTGCGCGACCAGTGCGCGTCGCGGCACGACGATGCGCAACAGATGCGCGGCCTGCTGCTCGATCCACAGCGGCTCGATGCGGGCGCATCACCATGCCCCACACGCGGCCGCCCACATCGAGGATCTGCGCGGAGAAGATCCAGTTCGGCGGCACTTTCGACAGCGCCGAGCCGGGGAACACCTGGAAGCTGCGCTCGCGCGTGCTGCGATAGACGCCCTTTTCGTCCTTGTGGCCTACCTGGGTGGGCAGGCCGGCAAGCAGGCTGCGATGGATCGCTTCGTAGTGCAGCGCCGCCTCATCTCGTTGGCTCCCTCTCCCCTCTGGGGAGAGGGTTGGGGTGAGGGGCGGGTGCTCGCCTAACCCCTTCCTACCTAGCTTCTTTTCAGGAGCAATAGCCATTGCCTTTGCGGTGCCTCGCGAGGTTGCCCCCTCACCCCGGCCCTCTCCTCGCTCCTCAAAGCCGGCGCCATCCATGGCGCCTCCCTGCGTACCCCTCTGGGGAGAGGGAGAAGTGAAGTTCCACCCAAGCTCCTGCACCACCAACAACAACTGCCGGTGCAGCTCGCGCCACTCGCGCATGCGCATGAAGCTGAGAAAATGCCGCGAACACCAGTCGCGCAGCTTCGACTGGGTCAGTTCCTCATGCGCCTCGTCGTACTCGCGCCACAGGTTGAGCACGCCCACGAAATCGGACTTGGGATCGGCGAATGCGGCATGCGCGGCATCGGCCTGCTGGCGCGCGTCCGCCGGACGCTCGCGCGGGTCCTGGATGCTGAGGAAGGACACGATGGTCAGCAATCGCGCAGGCTATGCAGCTTTTCGCGCCTCGACCAGCATGCGCGCCAGCTGCACGTCGATCGGCAGGCGCGCCACGGTGCGGCCGATCGGGGTGAGCTGGCGCGCCTCGTCGATCGCCGAGATTTCCGCCAGGCGGCGATAGCCATCGGCCACCACGCGCGGGTCGGGCGCTTCGAGGAAGGGAAACTGATCCACATCGCCCAGCTGCAGCGAGAGCATGCGCAGGATCACGTTGGCCAGCGACGAGCGCAGCAGCTCCGGGTCGGTGATACGCGGCGCGACTGCTGAAGTCGGCCTCGTCGTAAAGGCGATAGCAGATGCCCGGCCCGACGCGCCCGCATCGGCCTTTGCGCTGGTCGGCGGCGGCCTGCGAAATCGGTTCCACATGCAGGCGTTCGAGCTGGCTGCGCTGGCTGTAGCGCTTGACGCGCGCCTGCCGGTAGTCGACCACGTAGCGGATGCGCGGCACGGTCAGCGAGGTCTCGGCCACGTTGGTGGCCAGCACGATGCGTCGTTTCGGGCCCGGCTTGAACACCCGATCCTGGTCGCCCGCGGAAAGGCGCGCATACAGCGGCAGGACTTCGGTTTCGCGGTATTGCCGGCGCGACAGCAGCAAATGCGTGTCGCGGATTTCGCGCTCGCCGGGCAGGAAGATCAGCACGTCGCCGCGCGGGTCGTCATGAGTGATCTCGTCCAGCACCGCCGCCACGTGCTCGGCGCTGCCCTGTTGCATATCTCGCCGCACGCTGACCACGTCGTGCGGCTGACTCTCATCCAGTGAGCGCCAGCGCACTTCCACCGGATAGCGCGCGCCCTTCCACCGACACGATCGGCGCGCCGCCGAAATGCTCGGCAAAGCGTTCGGTATCGATGGTGGCCGAGGTGACGATGATCTTCAGCTCGGGTCGCTTCACCGCCAGCCGCTTCAGATAGCCCAGCAGGAAATCGATATTGAGGCTGCGCTCGTGCGCCTCGTCGATGATGATGGTGTCGTACGCGCTAAGCCACGGGTCGCCCTGGGTCTCGGCGAGCAGGATGCCGTCGGTCATGAACTTGATCAGGCTGCGTTCGGAGACCTGGTCGTTGAAGCGCACCTGGAAACCGACCTGCTCGCCCAGCGGCGTGCCCAGCTCCTCCGCCACGCGGCGCGCCACCGAGCGCGCGGCCAGCCGGCGCGGCTGGGTGCAACCGATCATGCCCGCTTCGCCGCGGCCGGCCGCCAGGCACAGCTTGGGCAACTGGGTGGTCTTGCCCGAGCCGGTCTCGCCGGCGATCACCACCACCTGGTGCTTGCGGATCAGCTCGACGATCTCGTCGGCGCGGGCGGTGATGGGCAGCGATTCGTCCAGGCGGATCGCCGGCTTCGCTTCGACGCGAGCGCGGCGCTTTGCCGCGGAGCGCCTCGATATCGCGCGGCAAGCGCCGCCAGCTTTCTTTCGTCGGGGCGGCGCGAGAGCTCGCGCCAGCGGCCCAGCAAGCCGGCCGTAGTCGCGGCTGGAAACGTGGTCCAGCGCCTGGCGCAGATCGCGCAGGCGGGCGTCGGATGCGGATGATGCGGGGGCGGAGGCATGGTCGTTCATCGGAGCCGCACATGATAGCCGCTGACTATCGTCCATATCGGAAGGATCTCAGTTCTCGACGGCATCGAAGGTTTCATTTCACCGGTAGGCTGGCTTCACATGTTGACCCACCCCACCACCTAGAAAGGAGCACGCCATGGCCATTTCCATCGGTATCGCGAAGAAGGACCGCGAAGCAGATCGGCAAGCAGCTGTCCAAGCTGCTGGCCGACACCTATTCGCTATACCTGAAGACGCACAGCTTTCACTGGAACATCACCGGTCCGCAGTTCAACAGCCTGCACGCTATGTTCGAGACCCAGTACAACGAACTGTGGCTGGCGGCCGACGAGAGTTGCCGAGCGCATCCGCACCCTGGACGTGTTCGCGCCCGGCTCCTATAGCCAGTTCGGCAAGCTCACCTCGATCAAGGAAGAAGCGGGCGTCCCGGAGTGGAAGGACATGGTGCAGCCAGCTGGTCGAAGGGCCACGAGATCGCCGCGCACACCTCGCGCGAAGTCATCAAGGCTGCCGATGCAGCCGGTGACGAAGGCACGGCCGATATCGTCACCGGCCGCCTGAAGGAGCACGAGAAGACGGCGTGGATGCTGCGTTCGCTGTTGAAGTAGCCGCTTGCTCCCTCTCCCCACTGGGGAGAGGGTTGGGGATGAGGGGGCAATCTTGCGCTGACGCTGATTCGAAGCAGGCTTCGAATGCGCTCTGTCGCGAGCACCCACCCCTCACCTCAATCCTCTCCCCGGAGGGGAGAGGAGGCGAACGCACAAAGCCACGCTTATGGCGAGCACCCGCCCCTCACCTCGGTCCTCTCCCCGAAGGGGAGAGAAAGAAAGCCTACGGCCTTGCTTCCAGCACCAGATTGAACGGCGTTTCGGTGGCACGGCGGAACTGGCGGAAGCCACCGCCGTCGACCACGACTTCGCGCAGGCGCTTTTCGCCGGCCTGCGCGCCCAGTGCCGGCCCTTTGCGCGCCAGCGACACCGGCACGCAGATCTGCGATGAGGCGGCGTAGTACACGCGCCCGACCGGGTTCAGGTTCTCCCGCACGCTGTCGCCGGCAAACGGCTCGACAATCATGCAGTTGCCATCGCTCTTGAGCGCCTGGTGCGCATGCCTGGCCGCGCCGACCGGATCGCCCATGTCGTGCAGGCAATCGAAGAAAGCGATCAGGTCGAAATTCCTGCCGGAGTAACCGGTGGCGTCCGCCACATCGAAGCGCGCATTCTCCACGCCGGCCGCCTTGGCGCGCTCGCGCGCCACGTCGATCGAAGGCGCGTGGTAGTCGTAGCCCACGAACTGCGACTCGGGGAACGATTGCGCCATCAGGATCGTGCTCGCGCCATGGCCGCAGCCCACGTCGGCGGCGAGGCCGCCCCGGCGCAGCTTTTCCACCACGCCGTCCAGCGCCGGCAGCCACGCGGTGATCAGGTTGGCGTTGTAGCCGGCGCGGAAGAAACGCTCGGTGCCATGGAACAGGCAGGGGTGATGTTCGCCCCATTCCATGCCGCGACCATTGCGGAAATTCGCGAGCGTGCGCTCCTTGGCATGGAACATCGCCTCGACGATGGCGTAGGCACCAGGCAGGTCGACCGGCCCGTTGGGATCGGCCAGGCATAGCGCCTGCTCCTCGCTCAAGCCGTAGGTTCCGCTGGCCTCGTCGAACTCCACGTAGCCGCCTGCCGCCTGGTTGCCCAGCCACTCGCGCACGTAGCGCTCGAACGTGCCCGTTCGCTGGGCCAGTTCGGCCGGGGTCAGGCGTGCGCCGGCCAGCGCCTTGTAGAAGCCCAGTTCGTCGCCGATCTGGATCAGGGTGGCGCTCGTCGCCGCGCCCAGGTCGCACACCGCCTTGCCCAGAAACGCCTGCAGTCGTTGTTCGTCGATGGCCATGGCACAACTCCGCGTCACCGCCTACGCGACGGTGGAGTAGGATCAAAAGCTCTGCATACGCCACCACCGACATGCGCGCCTGTCCCAAACCGGACAGCCCGAAAGCACTAGGTGCCGTGGCGGGGAGGCCCTCATGCATCCGAATGCACCGTCGGTGGACGCCCGCCACGCCCCTGCGCCGCTACGCGACGAAGCCCGGCACGATGCCGGCGTTTCCGCCGCCGTCCTGGGTGAGCTGCTCGACCAACTGCTGATAGGCGTCATCCTGGCCGATGCGGACTCGCGCCCGTGCTACGCCAATCGCGAAGCGCGCCGCATCCTGGCCAGCCATGATGGCCTGGCGCAAGGAGCTGACGGCCTGAGGGCCAATACCACCGCAGGCACCTGCCGTCTGCGCCAGGCCTTGGCGTTGACGGGCCTGGCGCCGACGAGCGACCGCGACGCGTCGGCCGCGCGCTACCTGTCGCTGCCCCGACCCGGCCCTGCGCGACGGGCGCCGTTGCTGCTCACGTTCTCGGCCCTGGCCGGGGCGCCCGGTCGGACGGCGATCTTCATCGATGTTCCCGAGCATGTTCGGCCGGTTTCGCGTGGGGCCATGGCGGAAGCGTTCGGACTCACACCACGCGAGGCTGCCCTGGCCGCCTTGCTGGCGGACGGTCACGAACTGCGCGACTGCGCCGGCCTCCTGGCCATGGGTGAAGGCACGGCTCGCAATCACCTCAAGCACGTGTTCGAGAAGACCATGAAACACAGCCAGGGCGCGCTGGTGGCACAGTTGTGCCGTATGGTGGGACCGTATCGTCAGGGATAGCCTGCGCAAGCTCCCATCTCAATGTTTTCATGACTGAAGCTGGATTCGCACCTTGCCCCGGCGGCTCCGCAGAGCTGACCAGGCACGGCACTTGGACGTTCACGGACAATACTGGCCTGACCTGGCGCTGACCACTCCACCCTCTCTTTATTGAGGGAAATGCGCTGCATGGTTAAGCTCCTCACGCTTTTCGGCCTCGTGTGAGGCAGCCACGGGGATCGTTTTGAGCGCCACACCAACCACCCACGACAGCCGGCATCCGCTGCTCGCAGGCATCCTGCTCGCCCTGATCGTTGCGGCCATGAACATCGGCCTGTGGTGGTGGAGCAACCTGCCGCATGGTCCCGAGGACTGGAAAGGTCCGATCGGCGGTTTTGCGCTGTCCGCCTTCCAACGCTACCAGAACCCCCTGAAGAACGATTTCCCGAGTGAAGAAGAGATCGAAGGCGATCTCAAGCTGCTCAGCCAATACACGTCGCGCATCCGCACCTACTCGATGCTGCAGAACCCGCAGGTGTATCGCCTGGCCGAACAGGAAGAGCTGCAGGTGATGGCCGGCGCGTGGATCGATCGCCGCCTGGACAACAACGAGAAGGAAATCGAGGCGCTGATTGCCCAGTCGCGGCGCTACCCCAACTCGATCAACCGGGTCGTCGTCGGCAACGAAGTGTTGTTCCGTAACGATATTCCGCCCGAACAGTTGATGGCCTATGCCGACCGCGTGCGCGCGGCGGTGCACCAGCCGGTCACCATTGCCGAGCCCTGGCACATCTGGGCCAAGTACCCGGAACTGGCCCAGCACGTGGATTTCATCACCGTGCACCTGTTCCCGTACTGGAATGGTATTGCCGCGACCGCTACTGGCACAGGGCTCGACCGCAATGATCCCCTTGGCCGCTACCCCGCGATCAAGGATGCGCTGGGCAGCTATGAAACGCTGCAGAAGATGTTTCCCGGCAAGCCCATCGTGATCGGCGAAATCGGCTGGCCGTCGAACGGCGATCGCTTCAAGTACGCCGACCCGTCGGTATCGAACCAGGCGATCTTCCTGCGCACGTGGTTCAACGAGGCGAAGAAACGCAACATCGACTATTACGTGATGGAGGCGTTTGACCAGCCCTGGAAGGAGAAGCTCTCCGGCCGCACCGAGGCCTACTGGGGCATGTTCAACGCCGACCGCCAGCTGAAGTTCCCGTTCACCGGCCCGGTGACCGAGGACACCAGCTGGCCATGGAAGGCGCTGGCGGCGAGCCTGCTCGCCCTGCTGCCGATGATCTGGTTCGCGCGCCACTACAGCCGCTTCAAGTTGATGGGCCGGTTCTTCTTCTGTGCGCTGATCCAGCTGGCCTGCGGCCTGGTGGTGTGGTCGGCCACCCTGCCGTTCAATTTCTACCTGAGCTGGATCGACTGGACCATGCTGGTGCTGCTGTTCCCGGCCCAGATCGCGATCCTGGCCATCCTGCTGATCAACGGCTTCGAGTTCACCGAAGTGCTGTGGCGACGTGACTGGCTTCGCCACGCCGGCCTGCTCAAGCCCGATCCGGTGGAGAAACAGCCGTTCGTGTCGATCCACCTGGCCTGCTACAACGAGCCGCCGGAAATGGTCATCATCACGCTCGACTCGCTGGCCGCGCTGGAATACGAGAACTACGAAGTCCTGGTGATCGACAACAACACCAAGGATCCGGCGATCTGGAAGCCGGTGCAGGAGTACTGCGAGAAGCTGGGCAGCAAGTTCCGCTTCTTCCACCTGGAACCGTGGCCGGGCTTCAAGGCCGGCGCACTGAACTTCGGCCTGAAGGAAACCGACCCGCGCGCCGACGTGGTGGCGGTGATCGATGCCGACTACGAAGTGCGCAAGGACTGGCTGGCCTCGCTGACCGGCTACTTCCACAACCCGAAGGTGGCCGTGGTGCAGTGCCCGCAGGCGCACCGCGAGTTCGAGCACAACCGCTTCCGCCGCATGACCGCGTGGGAATACGACGGCTTCTTCCGCATCGGCATGCACCATCGCAACGAGCGCAACGCCATCATCCAGCACGGCACCATGACCATGGTGCGCCGCTCGGCGCTGGAAGGCACCGGCGGCTGGTCGGAATGGACCATCTGCGAGGACGCCGAGCTGGGCCTGCGCCTGATGCACGCCGGCTACGAGCTGGTCTACGTCGATGAATTGATGGGCAAGGGCCTGACCCCGGCCGACTTCAAGGCATACAAGAGCCAGCGCTATCGCTGGGCCTTCGGCGCCATGCAGATTCTCAAGGGCCGTTGGGACTGGATGACCAAGAAGGGCCCGCTGTCCGGCGGCCAGCGCTTCCACTTCCTCACCGGCTGGTTCAGCTGGTTTGCCGACGCGCTGCACCTGATCTTCACCATGATGGCGATCTTCTGGACCGCCGGCATGGTGGCCTTCCCCACCCTCTTCAGCCTGCCGATGCAGCTGTTCCTGATCCCGGTGATCGGCTTCTTCTTCGCCAAGGCGATCTTCGGCATCGTGCTGTACCGCGCGCGGGTGCCCTGCAGCTGGTACGACACCTTGATGGCCTCGCTGGCCAGCATGGGCCTGTCGCACGCCATTGCCCGCGGCATCCTGCATGGCCTGACGCGCGAGAAGACCTCGTTCGTGGTCACGGCCAAGAGCCGTCGCCTGGGCGGCAGCAATTTCGCTGCCTTCGCGCCGGTGCGCGAAGAACTGCTGATGGCGGTCGCGCTGTTCCTGTGCATCGCCGGCATGGGCCTCCGCTTCGGCACGCATTACGTCGAAGGCGTGCTGTGGATGTTCATCATGGCTGCACAGTCCATCCCTTATGTCTCGGCCGTGGTGGGTGCGTGGATTGCGCACAAGGCCGGCGACAAGGCCGGCTGACACCCAAGGCGGCCCATGGAGGTGATTCATGGGCCGAGCATGATGGGTCAGCTAAGCTGCGGCCGGGCGTGTCAAAGCGCCCACCCAAGGCTTCCAGGATGGAAACACCGAACGCATGGGCCGAATCCAACGCCTGACGCTGCTGCCATGGCTGTTCTTGCCACTGCTTGCGCATGCGGGCGTGCAGTTGGTGGTGGATGGCGTGGAGGACCCGCTCAAGTTCGCCGTTGCCTCGGGCGTGGATGTCGCCCAATACGCCAACCGCAATGTCACCGATGCTCAGGTGCAGCGCCTTTATGGACAGGCGGTGGACCAGGCGAAAAGTTCGCTGGAGCCCTATGGCTACTACGAGGCGGCCGTCGATGGCCGGCTCGAGTCGCTGGGCGGGGGCAACTGGCGCGTCACCTTGCACGTCACCCCTGGCGTCCCGGTCAAGGTGATTGCCGTCGAGCTTCAGCTCGATCCGAAGGCAGCGGCGATTCCGGGCATCCGCCGGGCCAAGCGCGCCATCGAGAACCTCAAGGGCGAAACGCTCAACCACGGCGTCTATGACTCGGCCCGCGACGCGCTCAGCAGTGCACTGACTGCCGATGGCTTTCTCGACGCCCGGCTGACCACCCGCCGCGTGGAAGTGAACCGCGGCGAGCGCAGTGCCGTGGTCCGCCTGGCCTGGGAAGTCGGTCCCCGCTATCGCTTCGGCGACGTGCACTTCGAAGGCTCGCAGTTCCGGCCAGGTTTCCTGCAGCGCTACGTGCCGTTCAAGCACGGCGACTATTTCTCGCAAAGCCAGTTGCTGCAGCTGCAACAGGCCTTGAACGGCGCCGATTACTTCTCGGTGGTCAACGTGCAGCCCGATGTCGACGACAAGAAGCATGGCGTGGTCGATGTCAACGTGGACCTCGTCCCGGCCAAGCGCACCATCTACACCGGCGGCCCGTTCTTCGGCACCGACACCGGCTTTGGCGTGCGCGTGGGCAGCGAGCGACGCTGGACCAACCGGCTCGGCCACAAATGGAAGAACGAGCTGGTGCTGGCGCAGAACCTGAAGACCGTCTCCACGCTGTATATCGTGCCCATGCCCGGCCAGAATCAGCGCAGCTTCAACTACGGCGCCATCTATCGCGACTCGAACACCGACACGTCCGTGTCGCGCACGCTCGAAGTCGTGGCGAACGAAACGCGCCAGTGGCACGGCTGGACGCGCAGCATCGGCATGCACGTGCTCGATGGCACGTTTACCGTGGGCAAGCGAGGCAACGAACCGGACAACACGCCGGGCCTGGAGCACGGTCGGAGTACCGAGGTCTATCCCGAGATGTCGCTGTCACGCAAGTCCGGGGACAATCCGATCTTCGTGCGCAATGGCTGGTCGTTGATCCTCACGGCCCGCAGCACCGTCGGCACCCTGCTGTCGGACGCGAGCTTCAGCCAGGTCACCGCCGACGCCAAATGGATCAACGCCTTCGCCGGCAACAATCGCCTGATTCTTCGCGGTTCGGCAGGTGCGACCTGGACCCAGGATTTTTCCGACCTGCCGCCGCAGCTGCGCTTTTTTGCCGGTGGCGACCACTCGGTACGCGGCTATGGTTTCCAGAGCATCGGCCCGGAAAACAGCTACGGCCGCGTCATCGGCGGCAAGAATCTGCTGGTCGCCAGCACCGAGGTGGAACACTACTTCTCGCGGACCTGGGGCATGGCGACCTTTGTCGACGCCGGTAATGCGTTCAGCGGCACCGATTACAAACCCGAAATCGGCGCAGGCCTCGGTGTCCGCTGGTTGTCGCCGGTGGGTATGATCCGGGTTGACCTGGGCGTGCCCGTGCACAACTCGACGGATCACGGCGTGGAGCTTCACGTCGTGATTGGCCCGGATCTGTGAGAAGGACGCGATGACCGCCGCGACATCCACACCCGCTCCCGCTCCCGCGCCGCAACCGCGGCGTCGGTGGCTGCGCTGGACGCTGCTGTCGCTCGTCACGCTGCTGGCCCTGCTCGCGCTTTTCCTTGGCTGGCTGATCGGCACTGGCCCGGGCCTGCGCTTTGCCCTGGCGCGTGCCGAAGGCTTCACCCATGGCGCACTGACCGTGCGGTCGGCGCAAGGGCGATTGGTGGGTCCACTGGACCTCGTCGGCCTGCGTTATGCGGACGGCAAGGGCCTCGACGTAAAGGTGGCGAAGGCGCATCTGGATCTGCGCGTATGGTCCTTGTTGCACAAGCGCGTGCATGCGCTCTTGCTCGACGCCGACGATGTGGATATCGCGTTGCCCAAGAGCAATCCGCAAAGCGAAAGCGGTTTTTCGCTGCAACCGCCGTTCAACATGGTGCTGGATCGCGCGCATGTCGGCGCCTTCCGACTGACCCAGGACGGTCAGCCGCTGTTTGCCTCGAACAGTCTCGACCTGGTGGGCGCGTGGACATCCCAAGGCATCGAGTTGCGACAGCTCACGCTGCGCGCGCCGGATGGCCATGTCGACCTCGATGGCACGTTGGTGGTGGCCGGCAACTATCGTGGCGACGGCAAGCTCCGTTTCGCGTGGAGCCTCGCCGGCACCGACTACGCAGGCGAGTTGCAAGCACATGGCGATGGCAAGAACGCCCATGCCGATCTGCAACTGACCCAACCCATGGCAGCGCACCTGCAACTCGAGCTGGCGCAAAGCGGCAACTACGCCTGGGCAGCGCGATTGGACGCACCGGCTTTCAACCCCAAGCCCCTGCTGGGCGGGAGCTCCCTCACCGCCTTGGCCGTGGCGCTTGAAGGCCACGGGGATCGGCGCAGCGGCAGCTTGACCGGTCAACTGGGACTCAACGACTACCGGCTGCAACTACGTCCGCTGAGCGCGCGTTTCAGCGACGACCTCAAGACGCTCACGCTGGATCGAGTCGACCTGGCATCGCCACAGTTCAAAGGCGATGTCACGGCGCGCGGTGTAATGCTGCTCGGCGAACACCCGCTGTCGGCGAACCTGAGCGTCGACTGGACAGGACTGGAACTCCCCGAGGCACTGGTCGGACAGGCGTTGCTGAGCCATGGCCAACTGCAGGCCAAGGGCAGCCTCGATCAGTTCCATGCCGAAGGCAAACTGGCGCTGGGGCCACCCGGCAAACTGGCCGACATCTCGCTCGATCTCGACGGTACGCAGCAGTTGATCACGCTGCACTCGCTCACCGTCAAGCAGCCGCAGGGCCAACTGGATGCCAAGGGCACACTCGCGCTGCAGCCGGCACTGGCCTGGCAGTTGGAAGCGACCGCCAACAAGTTCGACCCCGGCCACCTGCTGGCGAAGTGGCATGGCTCGCTCGATTTCGACATCGCCTCGCAAGGCACGCTGCCGAAGGACCGTCCCGACGTCACCCTGGAGATCCGCAAGCTGGTCGGGCAACTGCGCGCTCGCACCGTGCGCGGCGAAGGCAAGCTGCGTTTGCCGCCGGAAGGTGTCTTGAATGGCCAGCTGCATCTGGTCTCGGGTGGCAGCGATGTACGGATCGACGCGCGGCCGGGCAACAGCAACAACGTCACCATCACCCTGGCCATCGCCACCTTGGCGGACTGGCTGCCCGATGCGGCCGGCCGCGTCCAGGGCACGATCCGTGTGCACGGGAAATATCCCGGCCTGGCCGCCGATGCCAACCTGCAGGGCCAGGCGCTCAGCTACGTGGGACAACGCGTGGATAGCCTGCGTCTGCTCGCCAACGTGTCCGATATCAGCCGCCCCGGCGGCAGGCTCGACCTGCAAGCCACGGGCGTGCACGCGGGCGGCCTCGCCTTCACGCAGGTGAGCGTGCGTGGTGATGGTACCGCCGAACGCCACAGCCTCGCGCTCAACGCCCACGGTGCGGCATTGACGACCGCCCTGGCCCTCAATGGCAGCCTGCAGGGCACGGCCTGGAACGGCACGCTGTCCTCGCTCACCATCGATGTGCACGGCTTGCCACCTTGGCGACTGCAGCAGTCCGCCCAGCTTGCCTATAACGACGGCGCGATGAGTGTCTCCGAGCTATGCCTTACCGCTGGCGAGCCGCTGCTGTGTGCCGCCGCCAGGCAGGACAAGGCCGGCAATCTGGACGCGAGCTACCGGCTGCGCAGCCTGCCCATCGCCCTGGTGTTGAGCGCCGTGAGCACCAGCAAGGTGCCGATGCGCGTGGAAGGCACCTTGGAGGGCAACGGCAGCATCCGGCGCACCAGCGCCGGCGCGCTCAATGGCACCGCATCGGTCACCTCGGCGCGAGGCGCGATTGCCTACGCCGATCGCGCCGACCAGCCCCTGCTGACCTACGACAACCTCGCCCTCAACGCACAGCTGAGCCCGTCGAATCAGCGCATCGATCTGCATGCGGGGCTCACCAACAACGGACGTCTGGACGGCCAGGTCACCATCAGCGGCGCGCAGCAGGCGCTTGCCGGGCGCCTCTCCATGCACGTGACCAACCTGGCGCTGCTGGAAATATTCACCACCGCGGTGGTCAGGCCCAAGGGCTCGATAGATGGCGATTTCAGCCTGGGCGGCACCCTGGCCCAGCCAGCGATCAGCGGGCAGGTGGCTGCAAGCGAACTGGCCGCCGAGATTCCCGCCATGGGCCTCAAGCTCAGCCAGGGCCGGATCACCGTCAGCACACGGGACGCGCAGCATTTCCATGTCGACGGCACGCTGCACTCGGGCAGCGGCAGCGTCGCGCTCCAAGGTTCCGCCGCCATCGGCGCCGACACACAAGCGGTGCTGTCGGTGAAGGGCAGCAACTTCACGGCTGTCGATATTCCCTCGGCCAAGGTCGCGGTCTCGCCCGATCTCGCCCTGCGCCATGGCGCCGACGGGCTGGACATCAGCGGCTCGATCACGCTCGACAGCGCCGACGTGGATCTTTCCAAATTGCCGGGCGCGGGGGCTACCCGGGCCTCACCCGACGTGGTCGTGGTGGACGATCCTCATCGTGAGGAACAGGCGGCCAGCTTGCCGATCACCACGACCGTCACCGTCAATCTTGGACCGAAGACCCACCTCGTCGGCATGGGCCTGGACGGCCACCTGCACGGTCAGGTGGTGGTGAGCGAGCGCCCTGGCCGCAGTGCGCTCGGCCAGGGCCAGATCGACGTCAGCGGCACCTATCGGGCCTACGGGCAGAATCTGGAGATCTCGCGGGGCCAACTGCTGTTCGCCAGCACGCCGATCGACAACCCCGGCCTGAATATCCGCGCTATCCGCCGCCTCAATCCCAATGCGACCATCAATGACGGCCAGCAGGTGGGCCTGATCGTGACCGGCACCGCGCAACGCCCTGTGCTCAACGTTTTCTCGCAGCCGGTGATGCAGCAATCGGACGCCCTCGCCTACCTGATTACCGGCAGGCCGCTGTCCCAGGTCAGGGGCAATGAAGGCAACACGGTGAACGCGGCCGCCCAGGCGTTGGGCTCGGCCGCGGGCAACCTGCTGGCCAAGAGTATCGGCGCCCGGCTGGGTATCGACGATGTGGGCGTCACCAACAACGATGCATTGGGCGGCGGCTCCGCCTTCACGGTAGGCAAGTACCTCTCGCCCCGGCTCTACTTCAGCTATGGCGTCGGGCTGTTCGATCCCGGTCAGGTGATCACGCTGCGCTACCACATCAGCGGTCGCTGGAATTTCGAGGCGCTTACCGCCACCGAATTCAGTCGCGCAAGCATCAATTACCGCTTTGAAAGGTAAACGATGAGACCGATGTAGGAGCGCACCCTGTGCGCGATTGCGGCGCGCAAACCGGCAGTCGTGCCGGATGGTCGCGCACAGGGTGCACTCCTACAAAAAAACGACGGGCGTCTCGGACTCAGGGCTGTTGCTGTCGCAGGCGCAAGAGTTCTTCGGTTAGCCAATCGGCGGACAGCTGTTCCTTGCCGTCGCAATTCACCTTGTAAGGCTTGCCGCTGAAACTGCTCGTGCTGGCCGCGCGCGCGATGAACTCTTCGGCGGAGTTGACCAGATCCCTGCGCTCCAGATATCCCAGCTTGCCCTGCAGGTGCGCTCTGGCATCGACGCCGCTGTAGGCGCTTCCGTTGCGGATGAAGCGGCAATGGCTGTTGCCGACGAAGGCCAGTAGTGCCGCCACTTCCCGTTGCCCTGTGGCATCCAGTGCGGCATGCGCGTCCATGGCCGGCCAGCCACTGCCGCCGATCGCCAACAAGGCCATGCCCACCTGCTTGATCACATCCACGCCAACCTCAACCGCCGCATGCGAGCCCCTCCGAAGAACCGTTTCCGACGCTTGACCGGGATTCCCTCATAGCCCCCGATGCTACGCCAGCAGGGCGTCAGCGGCCGACGCCGCACGCGAGATAAAGGTCCGCTAGCCCAAAGGTCATGCCCACGCGACCGGGCCGTGGGATTATGGTTGACACTTTCCCTACCCAGGAGTATCGCCCCATGCGGCAATATCGTTGGATTATCACGGCTGCAGCCCTGACCAGCACCTGCGCCCTGGCTGCGCCCCCTGCGGCGCCCGCGGCGGTACAGGCACCGGCACGCAGCCCTAGCGGCATCGATCTGGCCGGCATCGACCATAGCGTCAAGCCGGGTGACGATTTCGATAACTTCGCGAACGGCAACTGGAAGAAGACCGCCGTCATTCCGGCCGACCGCTCAAGCACGGGCATCTTCCTGCAAGTGTTCCAGAAGGCCGAGCAGCGCACGGCCGACCTGATCCGCGACACCGCCAAGGGCAACCCGGCCGCGGGCAGCAACGAGCGCAAGATCGCCGACTACTACGCCGCCTTCATGGACGAAGCCGCCATCGAGAAGCGTGGCCTCACGCCGTTGCAGCCCCAGCTGAAGCAGATCGACGCCATCCACAACCAGGCCGACCTCGCCCGCGCGTTGGGCAGCGGCCTGCGCGCCGACGTGGACCCGGTGAACGCGACCAACTTCCACACCGAAAACCTGTTCGGCCTGTTCGTCTCGCATGGACTGGTGGATGCCAACCGCAACATCCCCTATCTGCTGCAAGGCGGCCTGGGCATGCCCACGCGCGACTACTACCTCTCCGGCGACAAGGCGATGGTGGCCACGCGCGACAAGTACCAGGTCTATATCGCCGCCCTGCTCAAGCAGGCCGGCGTGGCCAATGCGGACGCCAAGGCCAAGTCCATCCTCGACCTGGAAACCAAGATCGCCAAGGCACACGCGGACATCGTGGATAGCCAGGACGTGCACAAGGCCAATAACCCGTGGCCCGCGGCATCGTTCGCCCAGAAGGCACCAGGCCTGGACTGGAGCACGTATTTCAAGGCCGCCGGCCTGGACCAGGCGAAGGTCGTCAACGCGTGGCAGCCGCAAGCCATCCGGGGGCTTTCCGCGTTGGTGGCGAGCGAGTCGCTACAGACCTGGAAGGACTACCTCACCTTCCACGCCCTCAATGAAAGCGCCAGCCTGCTGCCCAAGGCCTATGCCGACCTCAGCTTCGGCTTCTACGGCCAGACGCTGCAGGGCACGCCTAAGCAGCGTGATCGCTGGAAGCGCGCGGTGGCCAGCACCAATGTCGCGCTCGGCGATGCGGTGGGCCAGATCTACGTGAAGAAGTATTTCCCGGCCTCGTCGAAGCAAGAGGTCGAACAGATGGTGAAGAACATCCTCGCCGCGTTCGACGAGCGCGTGGATCACCTCGACTGGATGACGCCCGCCACGCGCCAGAAGGCGAAGGCCAAGCTCGCCGCCATCAAGGTCAGCGTCGGCTATCCGGAGACGTGGCGCGACTACGGCACGCTGGAGATCCATGCCGATGATGCCTTGGGCAACCAGCAGCGTGCGGAAAAGTTCGAATACCAGCACCAGCTGGCCAAGCTCGGCCAGCCAGTCGATCGCCGCGAATGGTGGATGACACCGCAGACGGTGAATGCAGTGAACCTGCCGCTGCAGAATGCGCTGAACTTCCCGGCCGCGATTCTCGAAGCGCCCTTCTTCGATCCCAAGGTAGACGCGGCGGCGAACTACGGTTCGATCGGCGCGGTGATCGGCCATGAGATCAGCCACAGCTTCGACAATCTCGGCGCCGAGTTCGACGCGCAGGGCAACCTCGCGAACTGGTGGACGCCGGAAGACCTGGCCCACTTCAAGGCTGCGGGCCAGCAGCTCGTGAAGCAGTTCAATGCGTACGAAGCCCTGCCGGGCCTGCACGTCAACGGCCAGCAGACGCTGGGCGAAAACATCGCCGACCTGTCCGGCCTGACCATCGCCTATGCGGCCTACCAGAAATCGCTCGGCGGCAAGCCCGCACCGGTGGTCGATGGCCTCAGCGGCGACCAGCGCTTCTTCCTTGCCTTCGCCCAATCCTGGCGCGAGAAAGTCCGCGACGAGGCACTGCGCCAGCGCGTGATCGGCAACGAACACGCGCCCGGCCGCTTCCGCGCCCAGACCGTGCGCAACATCGATGCGTGGTACGACGCGTTCGAGCCGAAGCCGGGCCAGACGCTGTACCTGGCACCGCAGGATCGCGTGCGGATCTGGTAAGCCATCGGCCGCAAGGTGAAACCAGCAAGCCGCGCCCTTCGCAAGGCGCGGCTTGCTTTTTAGGTCGTGTTTCCAGGGATGCTCTGATCAACGCTGCGCAGGCGTCATGATGTCCAGAAGGCCCGCAGGCGGTGTTGCGTGGCGCCGGGAAGACTGGCCGTCTTGCCAAGCCGCGCGGCAGCGCCTGCGGGCCTTCTGGACATCACCCCATCAATTTGAATGCAACACGTGGAGGCCGGTCCTGTCTGTCCGCATCCCTTCGGTGCGCCGGCTCGACAGACGGCCAGTCTGCCGAGCCGACGCCCCTGTGGTCTGCGAACAGACAGGACCGGTGACGCCTGCGCAGAGTTGATCAGAGCATCCCTAGAAGTTGTAGTGACGACACCTTGAGCCAGTGCAGCCTACCGGCCGCCCATCGACTTAAAGCTTTTCCCAGATTAGCGTCGAATCTCAGCTGGAGCGTGCTTGATGTAGGAGCGCACCCTGCGCGCGACCGGTACTGGCCGCTGTTCCCATCGCTGTTCCCATCGCTCCCGCCAACGTGCCATCGACGCGGTAGGCCGGTGATGGCTATGGGAACTGAGGCGTAGCCCGTCGCGCACAGGGTGCGCTCCTACATTTTGAGACGAGCGGGAAGTCGCATGGCTGAGATTCGACGCTAGTCAGGAAGTTTTTTCGTCATGAAGACGCTATAGGGATCCTCGGCATAATCCGCGAACGGACCGCATGGCTCAAACCCGAACCGCGCGTATAGCTCACGCGCCGGAGCGAACGCCGCAGGCGCTCCCGTTTCCAGACTAAGCCGCTGGTAGCCACGTCGCAGCGCCTCTCCAAGGATGTGCTGCAACATGGCCGCTGCCACTCCTTTGCGCCGGTGACGCGTCGACGTGCGCATCGACTTGATTTCGCCATGCGCCGCATCCAGCTGCTTGATCGCGCCACACCCCATCAGCTCACCGTGCTGCCACAGCGTCCAGAACGTGATTTCCGGCCGACGCAAAGAGTCGAGGTCGAGCGCATGGATGCTTTCCGGTGGCGAGTGGAGCGCCATGTCACGCAAGTGCTCGTGCAACAAAGCGGCAATCTCGGGCCCGCGTAGATCATCGATGCGAATATCGAAAGCCGAAGGCATGGGAGCGCGTTCCTGCATGTCGTCGATACCTGGTGATGTCCTAGCCGATACCCAAGCCGTCAATACCGATGATTTCCTGACTGTCGAAGCCGGCCCATTCGGCGAAACGCCGGCCACGTTCGGCATAGTCATGAAACTGGTCGAAGCTGGGAGCGCCGGGAGACAGCAAGACGAGGCCACCTGCGGGCGTGAGCGCCTTGGCGCGAGTCACAGCCGTGGCAAGGTCGACAACTTCGTCAATGGTCGTTTTCACGCCGGCCTCCTGCAGCGCCCGGGCGATGCGGGGACCGTTGGCGCCTTGCGCAACGATCGCGTGGGGTGCGCGGGTCTGCATGGCCACGCAGAAGTCGGACCAATCGAGGCCGCGATCATGACCGCCGACGATGATCGTGGTTTTCCGTCCATCGATGCTGGCGAGCGCCGCGAGGGTTGCCTGCGGCGTGGTGCTGATGGAATCGTTGATCCATGCAAGGCCGCCCCGCTCGCCCAATGGCTGCAGGCGGTGCGGCAGCGGGCGGAAGCCGGCCAATGATCCAGCGGCGGCCTGGGCGTCGAAACCCATCGCTTCCAATGCAGCGAGCGCAGCGCAGGCGTTCAACGCATTGTGTTCGCCCGGCGCACGCAGTCTGGCGATTTCAAAGACCTGTTGCGCACCACGACAAATGAATCCACCGGACACATGCCAGCCCGCGACAGCGCCGAACACGATGCGATTCGGATGCCGTGCCGTGCGTTCCAGCAGGAACGGCTGGGTGGCATTGACCAGCAATTGCCTGGAGGCATCGGCAAGCTTGAGCTTGTCGTCGATGTAACGCTCTCGCGAGCCGTGCCAGTCCAGATGCTCCTCGTAGAGGCTGGTAATCAGACCAAGTTCCACCGGGCCGGCTTCGCCGGTCTGGAAGCTCGACAGCTCGATCGCCCAAAGTTCGGCGGACTGATCCAGCAGCTCCAACAGGGGCATGCCGATGTTGCCGGCTAGCGCCGTGCGCACGCCGAGCGAGCGCGCCAGGTGGGCAATCAGCGCCGTGGTCGTGCTTTTGCCCTTGGTGCCGGTGATGGCGACGACACGCGACGAGGCATGTTCGGCGAACCACAACGCCGTACCCGAGGTGATGCGGATACCCGCTTCGGCAGCGGCCAGCAGTGCTGGCTTGTAGGCAGAGACGCCAGGCGATTTCACCACCACGTCGAACGCGGCCAGCGCAATCGCGTCCGGCTCGTTGCCATGCACGACCAGGGACACATCGAAGGCCCTCGCCGCCGATACTTCCGACTCGCTGCAAAAAAGCGTCAGCGGTAGCTGCGGCAGGCGGGCGCGAATCGCCGTGATGGCGGCGCGCCCTTCGCGACCAAAGCCCCAGATCGCCACCCGCTGGCCAGCGAGATCGATGATGCGCAAGGGCTCCCGGTGTTTCGTCACGCGAAGATCGCCAGGGCCGGCAGCAAGCGCGCTGGAATGCGGTGTTCACCCGACGGTTGCAGCCAGGGCTCAAGTGCCAGCTCATTCGCATCAAGCTGCGGCAAGATCTCGGTGCGGAAACGATCGACCAAGGTGTCTTCCCGCCACTCCGGGCGCTGGCTCAATGCAAGCATGGCCGCGCGTGCCTCGGCACCTTCGCCCACGCACTCGAACGGCTTGTGGTCCTGGTATTCCAGCAGCGCATCGAAACCGGACGCGAGGTTTTCGTCATCCAGCAGATTGCGGCCGAAGATCGACAGCAGGCGCGGCTTCGCCAGGAAAGGCGCGAGCGCCAGGAACACGAAATGACACTTCGGGCACTGTCCGCACCAGCGGTCAGCCGGCTTGGGACCGAGCAGCTTGAAGTTACGGTTGCAGCTGGAGAACACATCGAAGTACGGCGTGAGCTTGGCAAACGCACGCGTCACCGCCAGTTCGGAATACGGACGCAGCAGCGAGCAATAGGCGAGATCGGCAGCCACGTGCTGATGCAGCCAGTCGCCCAGCAGTTGCTCGAAGGCGTAGCCCTTGCTCCACTGGTGGTTCACCTGCTGGCCTTCGTATTCCAGCGTGGCCGCCGAAGCGGAGCGCTCGTTGGCGAACGCGATGCTGTCATAGCCGTAGAGAATCGCCGCCACGGCCAGGATCGCGGAATTCACCGCGGTCACCGGAATATGCCCGTTCCACGCCCCAAGGCGGTTGAGCTCGAACAGGCCCGGCGCCAGCTCGCGCTGGATATTCAGCATGGGCAAGCCGGTGCGCTCGGCACAGGCGGCGATCAGCGGCGAATTGCCCACCCATACCGCCGTCGCCTCGCCGCCAATGGACTTGATGGCTTCCACCGCCACCAGCGAATCCTTGCCGCCGCCGATCGGCACCAGGGTACGGTGCGGCAAGCTCAACGCCTTGCAGCGGGCTGCTCTGCAGCGCCGCGCGAGTTGCCGATGTTTCCGCGCCAAGGCGCGGAAACGCAATGCGCCCGCGCAGATCCAGCCCATTGCGATAAGCGAACTCGGCCAGGCCATGCAGGTACAGCGCATCGAGCAGATCGGCCGTGGCGTCGTCCAGCGGGCCATCCGCCACTTCGATGCGCGGCGGCACGCCGGCCTTGTAGTAACTCACGCCTGCGATCAGGTGCAGCATGCGCAGCGCCGCGTCGAACGCCGGCTGATGACTCGCCGGCAACGCAGGTGCCTGCGGGAAGCGCACGCGCTCGATCAGCTCCTCGCCATGGTCAAAGGCATACACCAGCTCGGCCACGCCATCGGCGTAGCTGCAGCGCACGAAGCGGAATACCTGGGTCAGGCGGGGTTGGATGTTGGTTGTCACGCTTCAAGTCTCCGCGGGCGTTACTCCCTCTCCCCTCGGGGAGAGGGTTGGGGTGAGGGGCCGGGCTTGCCAATGCCGCCAGGATCACCTCAAGCACGCTGTCCAAGTTCGTCAAGACATCATTGTTCCAGAAACGCAGCACGCGGTAGCCCCTTTCCTGGAGTTTTTGCGTGCGCGTCTCGTCATAAATCAGCTGCTCGCCATGCTGGCCGCCGTCCAGTTCCACAATCAGGGCAGCCTCAGCGCATACAAAGTCGACGATATATAGGTCAATTTCGTGCTGGCGACGGAATCTCCAGCCGTCCAGGCGCCGATTGCGTAGGTCGATGCCAAAGCGCTTGCTCCGCATCCGTTTGTCCCGCTCGCAGACATCGAGCCCGATCTACGTTTAGACGCTTCATCCTTGAACGCCCTCCGTTGCCAGTCTTTCGCGAGCACCCGCCCTTTACCCCCTTTTGGGGGCTCACCCCAGCCCTCTCCCCAACGGGGAGAGGGAGAAGTGTGGCGCTACTCGATGACGATTTCCTCGGCCTCATCGCGCATGTTGTAAGGCGAGGACATCACCTTGCCGTAGGCGCCGGCCTGGGCGATCAGCATCACGTCGCCCTCCTGCGGTTCGGGCAGGCGACGGTCGGTGCCGAGCACGTCGCCGCTCTCGCAGATCGGGCCCACCACCTGGTACAGCGCGGTGGCGGGCTCGCCGAGCCGGGTGAGGTTGACGATCTCGTGCCAGGCTTCGTACAGCGCCGGGCGGATCAGGCTGTTCATGCCGGTGTCGACGCCGAGGTAGCGCACCGTGCCAGCCCTTGCCCTTTGTCTGGGTGACACGCGCCAGCAGCACGCCGGCATCGGCGACCAGGTAACGGCCGGGCTCCATCCACAACTTGTAGTGCGGATAAGCCGCCTTGACCTCGCGCAGCACGCGGTCGAGCGCCGGCGATATCCAGCCGCGCCTCGCCCGGATGCGACGGCACGCCAAGGCCACCGCCGATATCCAGGAAGGTCGACGCTGCCGATGCGCTCGGCCAGGCTGGCCAGCTGGCCATACACCTCGCCCCAGTGAGCCTCATCGAGAATGCCCGAGCCCAGGTGGGCATGCAGGCCGCGCACGATGACGCCGTGCGTATCGGCCAGGCGCAGGAACGCGTCGACCTGCTCCACCGGCAAACCGAACTTGCTGCCGCTGCCGCCGGTGCGCACCTTCTCGTGATGGCCCAGGCCACGACCCAGATCGATGCGCAGTACCATCTCGCGACCACGGAACAGCTCGCCCCAGTGCTCGAGCGGATACAGCGAGTCGAGCGAGACGGTGGCGCGCGTGGTCAGCGCCCAAGCGTAATCCTCGCGCGGGGCGAAGTTCGGCGTGAACAGCAGCGGCGCCGTTTCGGGCACCACCGCCATCACCGCCTTCAATTCGCCGGGCGAGACGCATTCGAAACCGAAACCTTCCTCGGCCAAGCGCCTTGAGGATGGCCGGATGCGTGTTCGCCTTCACCGCGTAATGCAGGCGGTCGACCGCCGCCAGCGACTTCAGATCGCGCGCCTGCTGGCGCACGGTGGGCAGGTGGTAGACGTAGCGCGGCGTCGCTTCGGCACCGAGTTTCAGCAGCGTGTCGCGGCGATCCGTTCGCCACCAGGCGGCGGCAGGCGGCAAGACGTCGCCGCTGCCATACAAGCGCCTGCCAGCTGGGGCCGAACAGCGCGCTGTCGTCGGTGCGCAGCGCACCGGCCGCAATCAGCAACTCGTGCAGATGCGGCAGCAGTTCGTCCACCACGTTCTCATCCACCACGAAGGTGAGGTTGAGGTTGTTGGAGGACTGCGAAATCATGTGCACGCGCAACTGGCCGAACTCGGCCAGCACGCCGGACAGCGTATGCAGCATGGAGCGCATGCCACGACCGACCAGGGTGATCGCCGCACACGGCGCAATCACCTTCACCCGGCATACCTTGGCCAGATCGCTGGCGAGCGCGGCAAGCGCGTCGGAATCGAGCAGGTTCTCGGTCGGGTCGAGCGACACGGTGACGTTGGTCTCGGCCGAGCCGATCAGGTCCACCGACAGGCCGTGCTGCTTGAACTGCGCGAACACGTCGGCAAGAAAGCCGACCTGCTGCCACATGCCCACCGACTCCATCGACACCAGGGTGATGCCCTTGCGCGCGCTGATCGCCTTGACGCTGGGCGCATGCTCGCGCACCTCGGGGCCGATCAAGGTGCCTTCGAGCTCGGGACGGTTGGTGTCCTTGATCAGCAGCGGCACGCGCGGTTCGCGCAGCGGCGAAAGGCAGCGCGGATGCAGCACCTTGGCGCCGGTCGAGGCGATTTCCTGGGCCTCCTCGTAATCGAGGCGCTGCAGCAGACGCGCACTCGGCACCTGGCGCGGATTGGCGGTGAACATGCCGGCCACGTCGGTCCAGATTTCCACGCGCTGCGCTTTCAGCAACGCACCGAAATACGATGCCGAGGTATCCGAGCCGCCGCGACCGAGCAGGACGGTGCGGCCCTGCGCTTCGCGGGCGATAAAGCCCTGGGTGATGAACACGTCGCCCAGCTGAGCCAGCCGTGCGTTCAAGCGCCGGATCGGGCTTCGCCTCGACCATGGCCGACAGCAGCTTGGTGCGCTCGTTCTGGTTCGGCAGCGCCACGGCGGCCAGGCAATCACGGGCATCCAGCCATTGCGTGGGCAGGCCGCTATGCGTGAGAAAGGCCGAGCCCAGCGCGCTCGACATCAGCTCGCCATGTGCCTGCACCAGCGCGGCCCAGGCCAGCTCGCCCATCACTGACGGGCCCTCTTCGGCCAGCGTCGCCAGTTCGGCCAGCCGTGCGCCGAGCGTGTCCGGAACCGCCAGCTGCATGTGATCGAGCAGCTCGTAATGACGCTGTGCGATCGCCTTGGCAGCCTCGATGCGTTTGCCCTTGTCTTCCTGTGCGCACAGTTGTTTGAGTGCGTCGGTGATGCCGGAGAGTGCCGAAACGACCACCAGCACGCGCGCGCCTTCGGCACGACGGCTGGCGACCAGTTCCAGAATGTTCTGCCAGCGCGGCAGGGTGGCGACACTGGTGCCGCCAAACTTCATCACGATCCAGGATGCGTCGGCAGGAAGCGACGCGGGAGCATTCGAGGTCACGGTTCTCTCAGTTGGGGTTGCGGGAAAAATATCCGGGGAGTGTTGCGCTGCAGCAGCAGGAATGCAATGGGATGGATTTTGGACGTCCAAACCGTTGCGTATGCCTTGGCGCTTGGCTCCTCCCCCTGCGTGCAGGGGGAGGTTGGGAGGGGGTAGGCTCTTGCCCACTTGAAGGGCTACACCCCACCCCAACCCTCCCCTGCTGCACGCAGGAGAGGGTGTGAGCTTCAGGCCACCACCACCGGAATCTTGCCGATCCGCGCCTGCCATTCCTTCGGCCCGGTCTGGTGCACCGAGGTGCCGGCGGAGTCGACCGCCACGGTCACCGGCATGTCCTGCACCTCGAACTCGTAGATCGCCTCCATGCCGAGGTCGGCGAAGCCGACCACGCGGCGAAGCCTTGATCGCCTTGGACACGAGATACGCTGCGCCGCCCACCGCCATCAGGTACACCGACTGGTGCTTCTTGATCGCCTCGATGGCGGCCGGGCCGCGCTCGGCCTTGCCGACCATGCCGAGCAGGCCGGTCTGCGCCAGCACCTGCTCGGTGAACTTGTCCATGCGCGTCGCCGTGGTGGGGCCGGCCGGGCCCACCACTTCGTCGCGCACCGGATCGACCGGGCCGACGTAGTAGATGAAGCGGCCCTTGAAATCGACCGGCAGCGGCTCGCCCTTGTTGAGCATGTCGACCATGCGCTTGTGCGCGGCATCGCGGCCGGTGAGCAGCTTGCCGTTGAGCAGCAGTACTTCGCCCGGCTTGCAGGTGGCGACCTCTTCCTTGCGTGATCGTGTCGAGATCGACGCGGCGCGCATTGGTCGGGTTGTAGGTGAGCTGCGGCCAGTCCTCAAGCGACGGCGGATCGAGCATCACCGGGCCGGAACCGTCCAGCGTGAAATGCGCGTGGCGCGTGGCGGCGCAGTTCGGGATCATGGCCACCGGCAGGTTGGCGGCATGCGTCGGGTAATCCTTCACCTTGACGTCGAGCACCGTGGTGAGGCCACCCAGGCCTTGCGCGCCGATGCCCAGCGCATTGACCTTCTCGTACAGCTCGAGGCGCAGTTCCTCGGCACGATTGCTCGGGCCGCGCGCGATCAGGTCCTGGATGTCGATCGGCTCCATCAACGCTTCCTTGGCCAGCAGCATCGCCTTTTCGGCCGTGCCGCCGATGCCGATGCCGAGCATGCCCGGCGGGCACCAGCCGGCGCCCATGGTCGGCACGGTCTTGAGCACCCAGTCGACGATCGAGTCGGACGGATTGAGCATGGCGAACTTCGACTTCGCCTCCGAACCGCCGCCCTTGGCCGCGACGATCACATCGACCGTGTCGCCCGGCACGATCGACACATTGATCACCGCGGGCGTGTTGTCCTTGGTGTTCGTGCGCTTGCCGGCCGGGTCGGCCAGCACGCTGGCGCGCAGCTTGTTGTCCGGATCGTTATAGGCGCGGCGCACGCCTTCGTTGACCATGTCTTCCAGCGACATCGTGGCGTCCCAGCGCACGTTCATGCCGACCTTGAGGAAGACGGTGACGATGCCGGTGTCCTGGCATAGCGGGCGATGGCCTTCGGCGGCCATGCGCGAGTTGATCAGGATCTGCGCCATCGCGTCCTTCGCGGCCGGCGACTCCTCGCGCTCGTAGGCGGCGGCGAGATGGGTGATGTAGTCGACGGGATGGTAGTAGCTGATGTACTGCAGGGCGTCGGCGACGGACTGGATCAGATCGTCTTGCTTGATGGTGGTCATGGCGAGCTTCGACTCCGGGGAATACCGCGTCGAAAACGGCCGTTCGCGACGCACAATCCCTCTATTGTGCCGCAAGTTGATCGATGGGCCGAAAATCCCCCCCTCCAGCGTCTGGGCGCACATGCCCCACCCAGCCAGCATGAAATCCTCGGCCGAACGATATAGGCGCAATATCCTGCGTCGCGCTTTTCAAGCGTGGCGCGGTTTTTGAAATATCTTGCGAAAAATCAGCCACTTCCAAGGCCCACCCGATGAGCGTAGTTTCAGCAAGCCGGCGCGGATGATCTTCAGGGGGCCGCCCCGGCTGTTGGGGAAAGAGATTACGAACCACGACCAGCCGGGCGGCGGAGTGTCACGTGCGTGATACCGCGGCGCCGCTCAGCGTGACCGTTTCTACCCTTGGAGAAAGCACATGCTCAAGAACTTGCATCGCAAGTCGCTCGCCGCCTCGTTGGCGCTGCTGCTTTGTGGCTTCACCACTGCATCCTTCGCCGCTGGCGGTTCGTCGCCTGCCGACCTTGGGACCAGCAACGCCAATCAGAAGGTGAATGTCACGCTCGTGCTGGGACTGCACAATCAGGCGGCGCTGGAAAAATACATCTACAGCACGGTCACGCAAGGCGATCCCTCTTATCACCGCTTCCTCACCACCGACCAATTCGCGGATCGCTACGGCGCCACCGCCGACGAGATCTCCAAGGTGCAGGCCTTCATCAAGCAGCAGGGGCTCACCCAGGTCCAGCTGTTGCCGAATCATCTGGCGATCCAGGTGAGCGGCACGATCGGCCAGTTCAACAAGGCGTTCCAGACGTCCGTTCACGACTTCCGTGCCAATGATGGATCGACCTTCCATCGACCAAGCAAGGCATTGACGATGCCAGCCGCGCTTTCGGGCACCTTGGTGCTGGCCTCTGGCCTGAATAGCGAGCCGCATTTTCGCTCACACCGCGTAACCGCATTGGAGCCACCGCAAGCCAGCAGCCATGCCAATGCGTTGGCCAAGAGCGCGACAGCCGCACCAGCGGTCACGCCCTGCACGGGCAATCCGACGGCGACCTGCACGCCCGGCGAATTCACCGTGGGCGATGTCGCCAACCGCTACAACGTCAATCCGCTGTACAAGGCCGGCGTCAACGGCAAGGGTTCGACCATCGGCATTGCGACCTTGGCTGATTTCGTGGTGGCCGACGCGTATGCCTACTGGAGCGACATCGGCCTGCCGGTGAAGTCCAACCGCATCACGAAGGTGGCTGTCGACGGCGGTGGTCCGCTGAGCGGGCCCGACGGCTCGGGCGAGACATCGCTTGACGTCGAGCAGTCCGGCGGACTGGCCCCCTGGGCCGATATCGTGGTCTACCACGCGCCGAACACCGATGCCGGCTTCTTCGATGTCTTCAACCAGGCCGTGTCCGACAACAAGGTCGACAGCCTGTCGGTGAGCTGGGGCGAGCCTGAGATCTTCTACATCCTGCAGTTGGACGCCAACGTCGCCTACATGCAGGCCCTGCATCAGGTATTCCTGGAAGCCGCCGTGCAAGGCATCTCGATGTTCGCCACCTCGGGCGACTCCGGCGCCTTCGACACCGTGCGCAGTTTTGGGGGCTTGCCCTCTGACCCCGTGCCGCCGCCGCTCACCGCGGATTCCCCGGGAGCGGATCCCTTCATCACCACGGCGGGCGGCACGACCGTGCCCTTCACCTATAGCTTCCGCGGCGGCCCGACCGCGTCGATCACCAAGGAAAGTGTCTGGGGCTGGGACTACATCGCCAATTACTTCCAGACCAATCTCGGCATCAATCTCCTCCCCGCGGTGTTCTCGGTCGGCGGCGGTGGCGGCGTCAGCGTGTTCTGGCCGACGCCGCTCTACCAGCGGTTTACCTCGGGCATCCGCAAGACGGAGAAGAACCAGACCTGGCTGTTCCCTGATTTCGGGATCAACTACACGTTGCCGGCCAACTTCCGCGGTCGCAACGAGCCCGACCTCTCATTGAACGCGGACCCCGAAACCGGCTACAGCTTCGTTTCCTCGCTTGACGGTCCAGGCCTGCTGACATTCGAGGGCGGCACCAGCTTCGTGGCGCCGCAGCTCAATGGCATCGCCGCCCTGCTGAGGCAATCGACGCATGGCCGCACCGGCTTCTGGAATCCGCAGATCTACCCGCTGCAGAACATCTTCGGCTACGGCCCGTTCTCGGCCTTCAGCGATATCAAGGCGGGCGACAACTGGTTCTACAACGGTGTCGGCGGCTATGAGCCGGGCGCTGGCATTGGCACGCTCAACGTGACCAACCTGGCCTTGTTCCTCAGCGTGTTCTAAGCGGGCTGCAAGCAAGACCAAGCGGAAGCCGGTGCTGCGAGGTGCCGGCTTCCGCTCTTTTGCAGTCCCGCTAGAGCCTGTTCAAAGTCCACGCGGCGGCCAAGCGCACCCCTCCCCAACCCTCCCCTGCAAAGCAGGGGAGGGAGTATGAGCGGGCACGCTTTTGGCTCCTCCCCTTGCACGCAGGGGAGGGAGTGAGAGCGGGCACGCTTTTGGCTCCTCCCCCTGCACGCAGGGGGGAGTAAGAACGGGCACGCTTTTGGCTCCTCCCCCTGCACGCAGGGGGAGGCCGGGAGGGGGTGCTCTTGGCCACCGCAAAGACTTTGAACAAGCGCCAAGGCCGGGGCTTGCTGATGCCCGACTCAACCGCCATGCTCGCTGGCACCTCCCAGCGTGCAAGGTTCCATGAGCGATTCATCGACGTCCGGTGGCTACGTTCGCCGCCTCGGCCCATGGGACGCGGCCATGATCGTGGTCGGCGGCATCATCGGCGGCGGCATCTTCCTCAACCCGTACGTCGTGGCGCTGCGCACATCGTCGGGCTTGTCGCTGCTGCTCATGTGGGTGGGTGCGGGCCTGCTCACCCTGATCGGTGCGCTCTGTTATGCCGAACTGGGCGCGCGGCGCCCCCATGCGGGCGGCAGCTACGTGTATCTGCGCGAGGCCTTCGGGCCGCTGGCCGGTTTTCTATTCGGCTGGAGCATGCTGCTGGTGATCTATTCGGGATCAACGGCCGCGGTGGCCACGATCTTTGCCAGCTACGCGGCGGCCCTGTTCGGCCTGCCCGCCAGTGCCACCACCAGCTTAGCCATCGGCGCGTTGGTCTTCGTGGCGCTGATCAACCTCTTTGGCCTGCGCCTGGGCGCGCAGATCCAGAACTCGTTCACCTTGCTCAAGTTGCTGGCGGTAGCGGTGCTGGTGGTATGCGGCTTGTTCCTGGCCGGCGTGAACGGCCACGGCATGCTGGCCACCGACCCGCAGACGGCTGACGCGGGCTTCATGGGCGCGGCACTGCCGGTGTTGTTCGCCTATTCCGGCTTCACTTATCTCAACAATCTGGCCGGCGAAGTCAGTGAGCCGCAACGCACCCTGCCCCGTGCCCTGTTGATCGGCATGTTGCTGGTGATTGCGGCCTATGCGCTGGTCAACCTGGCTTATCTCGCCGTGCTCGGCCACGCCGGCCTGGCCGCCAGCCGGGCGCCGGCGGCCGACGTCATGCAGCGCGTATTCGGCACGGCGGGCGCCAAGCTGATCGCCGTGGGCGTGGCGATTTCTGCGCTGGGCTTCTGCAATATCACCCTGGTGGCCGGGGCCCGCGTGCTGCAGGTGATGGGCGAGGATGGCTTGTTCTTCCGCAGCGTGGCCCGGCTGCATCCACAGCACCGTACGCCCAATGTCGCGCTATTGCTGCTCTCGGGCTGGGCCATCGTGCTGGTGTGGTCCGGCAGCTACGGTCAGTTGCTCGACTACGCCACGTTTGGCGACTGGCTCGCCTGCGCCGTGGGCGTGGGCACGTTGCTCTGGTATCGCAAACACGAGGGCGCCAAGGTCAGTTTCCGCGTGCCTGGCTACCCGCTGCTGCCGCTGATCTTTATCGCGACGATCGGCCTGGTGATGGTGCAGAGCCTGCGCGCCAGCCCCATGAACACGGGCATTGGCCTGCTCATCATGGTCGCCGGCGTGCCGGTGTACCTGGTGTGGCGACGCCTGTTCAGCCGGGTCACCTCCTAAGAGCCTGTTCGCGATGCCACAATGCGCGGATAGAGAAGGAGAGCCTCACCGATGGCGCAAGTGCAAGACCCGATCCTGACGCCCCACCCGACCAATGCCATCGTGCCCGAGAAGGTGCGCGAAGGCATCGATCTGGAGATCAACGGCAGGACATACCGTCATACCGGCGATGCGCAGATGCCGCTGCTTTGGTATCTGCGGGACATCCTGCGGCTCACCGGCACCAAGTACAGCGGTGAGCATGGCGAAGGCGGCCACGACTTGGTGCTGGTGGACGGCAAGCTGGCTTCCGCCACCCACGTTGCTGTCGCCGACCTGGCCGGCAAGCCGATCATCACGGTGGAAGGCCTGGCCGCCGACGACGGCAAGCTGCATCCGCTGCAACAGGCTTTTGTGGACGAGGATGCCATCGGCTGCGGTTACTGCACCCCGGGCTGGCTGATGGCCTCGCTCGACCTGCTCATTCGCCATTCGCAGCCTAGCGACAACGAGATCGACCAGTTGCCCAATCTTTGCCGCTGCGGCTGCCAGACCCGTGTGCGCCTTGCCATCAAGCGCGTCGCCGCGGCCGGGAGCCATGCATGATCGGTAACAGCAACGACGGCATTCGGCTTACGCGTCGCCGCTTCCTGCAGGTACTTGCCGGTACGGCCGGCGCGCTGGTGGTTGGCATTCGCCTGGCCGATGCCACCGACGCACCGGTGCCGCCCGCCTTGCTTGGCGACACTTTGTACGGTCTTGGCCCGTTCGTACGCATCGATGCCGATGGCAACGTGATCATCGGCGCCCGCGATCCGGACACCGGCACCGGCATCACCACGTCGCTGCCACGCATCATTGCCGATGAGCTTGACGCCGACTGGAAGCGCGTCAGCGTGGTGCCGCTGGGCCTGGGCGTCGAAGACGACAACGGCAAGCCGCACTGGACCTACGGGCATCAGACCAGCGGACTCGGCAATTCGATTCCCGCCGCGTGGGCCGACTTGCGCGAAGTCGGCGCGCTCGCCCGCTGGCTGCTGCTGCAGGCGGCAGCGCGGCGCCTCGGCGTGCCCGCCGACCGGCTGCGCTGCGAGGCCGGCAATGTCATCGCTCCCGATGGCCGTCGCTTCAGCTACGGCTGCTTGGCCGAGGCCGCCAGCCAAGATCACGCCGCCCACGCTCCCCGGTGCCACTGAAAACGCCTGATCGATACACCATGATCGGTCACCCCGCTGGCACGTCGACGCACGTGCCATAGTCACCGGCCAGGCGATCTACGCGCTCGACAGCTATGCCGGCGACATGCTGGTCGCCGTGCTCAGCCATTGCCCCTGGCCGGACGGCAGCCTGGACCATCTGGACACCACGGATACCCTGGCGGTGAAGGGCGTGGTCAAGGTCGTGCAGCTCAAGCCGGAGCCCGGCCAGCCGCCGGGTCACACCGTGCGTTCGCCGACCGTGGCAGTCCTGGCCGACAGCACCTGGGCGGCACTGCAAGGTCGCGCCAAGCTCAAACTCCAGTGGAAGCCCGGCAGCCAGAGCGAAAGCAGTGCCTGGTTCGAGCAGCAGGCCGCCGACGTCGTCAACAACAAGGACGCGGCGCCCACCACGCGCGTGCGCAACGATGGCGATGTCGACGCGGCCAGCAAGAAGGCCGCGCACCGCATCGAAGCGACCTATGTGCAGCCGTGGTTGGCACACGCCACCTCCGAGCCGATGAACTGCGTGGCGCACATCGACAAGGACAGCGCCACGCTGGTGGTGCCGACCCAATCGCCGCAGAACGCATGGCACGTCGTGCAGCGGCTTACCGGTCTCTCGCCGGAGCAGATCGAGATCAGCGTGCCGCGTGTCGGCGGTGGTTACGGCCGCCGTCTCGATCACGACTACGTCGCCGAAGCGGTCATGCTGGCCAAGGAAGCGGAAAAGCCGGTCAAGCTGATGTGGACGCGCGACGAGGACATGAGCCAGGACTACTATCGCTCCGCCTGCGTGCACAAACTCAACGCCACGCTGGATGGCAAGCGCCAGATCGTCAGTTGGAACCAGCGCATGGCGAGTGCCTCGGCATTCGCGCACCGGGGTGTACCCGACAATCGCTTATGGACGTCCGAAGTGGATGCCCATCAGCTACCTGCCGGACTCGTGCCCAATCTCCGCAGCGACTGGTACTCCCTGCCCTCGGCCATGCCTCGTGGCCTCGCCCGCGGCATGCCGCACCTGAGCAACGCATTTGCCGTCGAAAGTTTCGTCGACGAGATCGCGCACAGCCTGAAGGAAGATCCGCTCGTCACTCGCCTGCGCCTGCTCGGCGCGCCGCGCCAGATCCAGCTGGATGAACGACAGACGCTCGACACCGGTCGGTTGATCAATGTGCTGAGGCTGGTTGCCGATCGTATCGAGTGGAAAAACTGGCTGCGCACGGTCAACGGCCTGGGCATCGCCTGCTGGTACGTCGACGGTGCCTATGTCGCTCACGCCATCGAAGCGTCCATGCAGGGTAATCGCCTGAGCATCGAGCGTGCCGTCTGCGCGGTCGATGTGGGTCGCGTGATCAACCCGAAGGGCCTCGAAGGCCAGGTGGCCGGCGCCACGCTCGATGCGTTGTCCACCGCACTCAATCTGTCGCTGACCTACAAGGACGGCCAGGTCCAGCAGCGCAACTGGAAGGACTACCCGCTCGCCAGCATGGCGCAATTGCCGGACACGACGGAAGTGATCCTGGTACCCAGCGATCACGAGCCGACCGGCGCCAGCTTCCTCGGCATGCCGACCGCGGCGCCCGCCCTCGCCAATGCCGTGTTCCGCGTGAGCGCAGTGCGCGTGCGTCGACTGCCGTTGATGAAAGAATTGCTGCGCATGCTTTGATTCGACCTCTTGCCCGTTCCCTTGGACGGGCGCGTGGCTGTCCCATAAGTCGAAGTTTCTGTGCAGGCACAAGCACCCCTCCCCAGCCCTCCCCTGCGACCGCAGGGAGTCCCCTTTTCGGGACAAAGCAGGGGAGGGAATAGCGCGGGCATGCTTTTGCTCCTCCCCCCTGCTGGCAGGGGAAGGCTGGGAGGGGGTGCTTGTGCCTACACGAAACTTTGAACTGGCCCCAAGCGCGAAACCGCTCTGGCGACACCGACTCGCTCCCGACGCCCCCAACCGCCAAGTCGCCCCAACCATCGCGCCGCATCGACGATTGACGATACAGAATGCCCCGCCGGCTGCTGAATTGGCCCTCCGACGGGAGTCGATGTCATGAAACCGCTGCGTCTGTTGCTCACGCTTGCCAGCCTGGCGCTTTGCGCCTGTTCGACCGTGTCCGTCACCAATGAATGGAAGGACCCGGCCTGGCCCGGTCCGCCAGCATCGAGCGTCGTGGTCGTCGGCATCTCGAAAAGCGACCTGATACGGCGCAAGTTCGAGGACACGTTCTCGCAACAGCTGCAGGCGGCGGGCCTGAAGGCCGTCCCCAGCTACACGCAGATACCGCCCGGCACCGGCGGAGCCGTGAAGCTGACTGACCTGGTTCGTTCCAGCGGCGCCGAGGTGGTCCTGGTCACGCGCGTCCTGCGCGTTGAACAAAAGATCGATGTCACGCCGACCGGCCCTGCCTATGGCGGCTTCTATGGCTGGTACGGTGGCGCGTGGGCATCCACCGCGCAGGTGACGCAATACGATGTGGTCACGCTGGAAACCAGCATCTGGGACGCCAGGACGCAGAAGCTCGTGTGGTCGGTCACCACCGAGGCCGTAAGTCAGGAAAAGATCGCCAAGGCGACGGAAGAGCTGGCGCAAGCGCTGATTCCGAAGCTGAGGACGGATGGGATCTTGCGCTGAGGTTTGGGCTGGCTGCGATGCTTGGCCGTGTCGTCACCACGTAGGCGATGGCTCGTCACCCCAGCGGTTCTCAACCGCCAATGGGCTGGTCAAGCTGGGGTGCCGAGCAGACGACATGCAAGCCGCCCTCTCAAGGTGGGGCAAGCAGCGAATCACTCCGAAGGGCGTACCAACAGCGTCGTCCCATCCACGCCCACGACCTCGACCATGCTGCCCACGGGCAGATCCGGCCCGCGGACCAGCCACAAACTATCGCCCACGCGCGCCTTGCCACGCCCGTTGACGATAGCTTCGGCCAATACGTAACGCTGCCCGATCTTCTGTTCGCCACGGCGATTGAGCAAAGCATCGCCCGGTTCGTTGCGCATCAGCTTCGGGCGCAAGCCATACCAGTAGACCGCGCAGGAAAGAAACGCCAGCACGGCGAACACCAGTGCCTGGCCCAGCAGCGACAGGCCGGGCGCGACCAGCATGACCAGCCCAGTGACGCCCGCGGCGATGCCAATCCACAGCATGAAATACCCCGGCATGATCACTTCAAGCGCAATCAATACCAGGGCAAGAATCCACCACCAAAAGTGCAAGGCCACCTGTTCCATGTCGTCTCGTCCCCGGCCTGTGGATGCTTAGCCCACCGGCGGCGGCGCGCGCCGACCAGCTTGGCCCTGAAGCGGATTTTGCTGCTGGCTCAGCGATTCCTTGGCCAGCTCGGCAATGCCAGCCAGCGAACCGAGGATGCCGGTCGCCTCCATCGGCAGCAGCAGCATCTTCTGGTTCGGCGAGTTCGCCATTTCCTTCAATGCCTCGACGTACTTGTTGGCGACGAAGTAATTGAGCGCGTTGATATTGCCGTTGGCGATCGCTTCGGAAACCATCGCGGTCGCCTTGGCCTCGGCCTCGGCCGAACGCTCGCGCGCTTCGGCAGCGCGGAAGGCCGCTTCCTTTTCGCCCTCGGCGGCCAGGATCACCGACTGCTTCTCGCCCTCGGCCTTGAGGATGGCGGCCTGGCGGAAACCTTCGGCATCGAGAATGTTGGCGCGCTTCTCGCGCTCGGCCTTCATCTGCCGCGCCATCGAATCGATCAGGTCGCGCGGCGGCGCGATGTCCTTGATCTCGATGCGGTTGACCTTGACGCCCCAGGGATGGGTCGCCTCGTCAACCACCGACAGTAGCTTGGCATTGATCGCGTCACGCTGGCTGAGCGATTCGTCCAGATCCATCGAGCCCAGCACGGTACGGATATTGGTCATCACCAAGCGCCAGCGATGCCTGCTCCAGATTGGCGACCTCATAGGCCGCCTTGGCGGCGTCCAGCACCTGGTAGAACACCACGCCGTCCACGCGTACGACGGCGTTGTCCTTGGTGATGACGTCCTGCGACGGCACGTCGAGCACCTGCTCCATCATGTTCATCCTGCGGCCGATGCCATACAGATGGGGATCGAGGAAATGCAGGCCGGGGCTGAGCGTGCGCGTGTACTTGCCGAAGCGCTCCACCGTCCATTCGTAGCCCTGCGGCACGATGCGCACCAGCTTGGCCAAGATAATCACGACGACGATGACGACCACCAACGCGAACAGCTGACCCATCGCCCTACTCCTGCATCCATGAAAGATGCGCCGAGTATAGGTGAGCCGGCCCTTGGCAGTACGAGCGGTTACTTCGGCCCGAGCGGTAGCAGAAGGCTGACGCGCAAGCCGCCTTCCTCACGATTGGCCAACGCGATGCGCCCGCCGTGCGCCTCGACGATCTCGCGCGCCAAGGCCAGCCCGAGACCGGTGCCGGAACGCTTGGTCGAATAGAACGGCAACAAGGCCTGCGCCAGCACCGTCTCGCTCATGCCCGGGCCACGATCGGCCACTTCGATGCGCAAGTCGCGGGCAATCACGGTCAGCGACAGGCTGACTTCGTCATCGGCGCTGCCGGATTCGTGGGCGTTCTTGATCAGGTTGATCAGCACCTGCTCGATCTGGCCCGCATCGAACCAGCCCGGCTGCTCGGGGATGGTGCCGCTCAGCTTGAATTGGCAGTGCAGCGAAAGCCCGTCGAGAAAGGCCTTCCACGCAATCGCCACCGGTTGTGGCGCCGGCAACTTGGCAAAGCTGGCATAGCCCGCGATGAAGCCATGCAGATGGCGTGCGCGTTCGCCGATGGTGGCGAATACGCCGGGCAGGCGCGAGGTGTCGCCACGCCGCGCGAGCTCGGCACCCGAATGGGCAAGCGACGAAATGGGCGCCAGCGAGTTGTTCAACTCGTGGCTGATCACGCGGATCACGCGCTTCCAGGTCGCCACTTCCTGGCGCGAGAGCTCGCGCGTCATGCGACGAAACAGCCGCAATCGATGCGGCCGCCCCTGCAGGCGAAAACTGCGCTGCGACAGATGGAAGGTTTCCTCGCCGCCATCCATCTCCACGGTAAGCAAGGCGTCCTCGCCGCCATCGACGGCGCGACGCAAGGCTTCGGGGCCATCGCTCAAGCAGCTCGGCGAAGCTCAAGCCGTGCAGGGTCCGTCCTTCGTTGAACAGGTGGCGGGCCGCGATATTGGCGTAGGTGACGCGATCGCTGGCATCCGTCAGCACCAACGCCACCGGCGTGTTCTGCACCACCGTATCCAGCAGCAACTCGCGCTGGGCCAGGTTCTGGCGTTGCTCGCGCAAGGTCTGGCCCAGCGCGTTGTGCATGCGGATCAGCTCGCCGAGTTCGTCGCGACGATCCGCCGCAATGGAGAAGCTGAAGTCGCCATCGCGATAACTCGCCACTGCGCCTTCCAGCGCGCGCAGCAGCTTGGTGATCGGCGACATCACGCGGTGGCCCAGCCACAGCGCCAGCGGCAACAACAGGATGACCGAGATGATCAGGCCACCGTAAAAACTGAAATGCGCGGGTGCACCCAGATCGATGCCCAGGTCGTTATGCAGCCACACCAGCAGTTGCGGCAGCGGCCATTGCGTGACGCCGGCATAGACCAGCACGCCCGACAAGCCTGCCAGGCTCAGCAACAGGACCATGCGCGATTCAAGCGAACTCAAACCGCGCAGCATCGGGCGCTTCCTTTGAGGCGACTCGTCGTCAATGGCACGCGCCGCCCATCCCCATCGGCACGCAGTTCACATGGGGACCGTGACCATTGTTGATGATCACGCGAATCGGCGACTGATCCGGTGGCGCGTTGTCCTTGGGATTCCGATCGCTGAACTTGAAACGCCCGGCGGCGCTGGCGGCGGTGCTCAGCGCATCGCGATAAGTACCGGCGCTGGTGCTCGATGATGAAGGCGTACTCCACGTGTCGCTTGCCTGGGTAACGGGCGGCTTGGCGTTCTGCGCCATCGCCGGAACGGCGAGCACAGATGCCGCAAGAAACAGGACGCTGCGATATCGCATGGCAGGCTCCATCGGTATCGATATCATCCTCGCCGGCGCGATCGGCGGCAATCATGACTGATGACGCAACGCGCCATTCGCGCCCAATCGTCACCATTCCTGGATCAGGCCTGCGCCTGGGCCAGGCCGTAACGCTCCATGCGCCGGTACAGCGCCTGGCGCGACAGGCCCAGCGCCTGGGCGGCGCGGCTGACCACGCCGCCGGCCTTCTCCAGCGCCGCCTCCACCGATTCGCGACTGGGCTCGTCCAGATTGCGCACGGCCGTGGGAGCGACCTGTGGCAAATTCAGTTGTTCCGGCGTGATGCGGCCGTCGCTGGCCAAGCAGCGCGGCACGCTCGATGGCGTTCTTCAGCTCGCGCACGTTGCCCGGCCAGGGATAGGCCAGCAAGGCGTCGCGCGCGGCATCACCCAACTCGGCGCGCCCATCGAGGAAGTGCTCGGCCAGCGGCAGGATGTCGTCGCACGCGCTCGGCCAGCGGCGGCAGATTGACCTCGATGACGTTGAGCCGGTAGTAGAGATCTTCACGGAAGGTGCCGGCGCGGATCATCGCCTTGAGATCGGCATTGGTCGCGCTGAGCACGCGTACCTTCACGTGACGCGTACGCCCGGAGCCGAGCCGCTCGAACTGCCCGGTTTCCAGCACGCGCAGCAGCTTCATCTGCCCCGACAGCGGCAGGTTGCCGATTTCATCGAGGAACAGCGTACCGCCGTCGGCCAACTCGAAACGTCCCTCGCGCGCCTTGTTGGCGCCGGTATAGGCGCCGGCGTCCGCGCCGAACAGTTCGGCCTCGATCAGCTCGCCGGGCAAGGCACCGCAGTTCACCGCGATGAACGCGCCGCGCTTGCGCCGCCGAATTGGCGTGCACGATCGCCGCAATGCGCTCCTTGCCGGCACCGTTGGGGCCGGTGATCAAGACCGGTACGTCCGAGCGCGCCACCTGGCAGGCCAGCTCGAGCGTGCGGGCCATGGCCTCGGAGGCGAACACCAGGCTGTCGAGATCGTAACGGCGTTGCAGATCCTCGCGGCGACGGCGCCGTTCATTACGCGTACGGTTCACCTCACGGGTGGATTCCGACAGCTCCAGCAGGTTCTCCACCGTGGCCAGCAGCTTGGCGTCGTCCCACGGTTTGGCGAGATAGTCCGCGGCGCCGGCCTTGACCAGCTCCACCGCGGTTTCAAGATGCGTCCAGGCGGTGAGCAGGATCACCGGCAGGTCGGTATGGCGCTGGCGGATCGCGCGGAACAGCGCAATGCCTTCCTCGCCGGAGGTGGTGTCGGCGGTGAAGTTCATGTCCTGAATGACCACGTCGACGCGTTCGCTTTCCAGCATCGCCAGCCCCTGCTCGGGCGTCAGCGCGATCAGCGGGCGGATTTCATGCAGGGAAAGCGCCAGCGACAGCGCCTCGCCCACGGCCGGGTTGTCGTCAATGATCAGTACGGTTCGCATTCGTCTCTTGCACATGTAGACGTGGATGCAGCTCCACGCCAAAAGGTTGCCATCTTTCGCGCGATCCGTCGCGGGTCGTTGGCGGCGGCCATCAACGGCCCGGCGTGGCGGCGGAAGCCGGGGGTGCCGGCGGAGGGGGTGGCGCGGATGGCAGCAAGCGATCGCGGGCCTGCTCGGACAACGCTATCGTGTGCTCGACGCCATCGCGCCGTACCTTGAGCGGCATCGGCGATGCGCCATGCTCGCGCAGGCGACTGAGCAACGCCGCCACATCGTGCACGGGGTGGCCGTCCGCCTCGATGATCACATCACCCTGGGCCAGTCCCCACAGGGAGGCCGGGGTCAGCGCAACCACGTTGACGCCGCCATCGCTGGCGTTCACCAGGTGCAGGCGCTGGCCCTCGCTGCGCCAGCGCAGGCTGTTGTCGGATTGATAGACGAATCGGCTGTGGCTTGCATCGCCCGCGGCGGCAGGCGCAGCGGGCGGTTGCGGTGCAACTGGCGGCTTGGGTGGCGGAGCGGGCACCAGTTCATGCGCCTGCGCTGCCAATATGACCGTTCGCTCGACGCCGGCCTGTCGCACCTTGAGCGGCATCGGCGAGGCATCGTGGGCGCGCAGGGTGTTCATCAGCTCGGCGACGTCGTGAACCGGGTGGCCATCGGCCTCGAGGATCAGGTCGCCTTCGGTCAATCCCCACAGCGATGCGGGCGTGACTCCAAGCACGTTGACGCCGCCATCTTTGGCCGTGGCGAGATGCAAGTACCGACCCTCGCTATGCCAGCGCAAGGTGTTATCGGACCGATACGAAAACTCCGCACCCGCCCATGCGGTCGCAACGGGCGCCAGCAAGGCCGCGACCAACCACCATGTCTTGATCGATCGTTGCATCGCCCTACCCCTTCGAGAAATGCGCGCCGCCTCATGCGGCGCGCACTTCGGACCTACAGGATGCTCAACCGGTCACCGGGTGGGCCGGCGCCTTGCCCGCCTTCACCGCAGCAATCCACGCGTTGATGCGCGTTTCGAGCACGTCCAGCGGCAGCGCGCCGCCACCGAGCACTTCGTCATGGAAGGCGCGAATGTCGAACTTGTCGCCCAGTTCCTTCTTTGCGCGCTCACGCAGCTCGACGATCTTCAGCTGGCCCATCTTGTAAGCCAGCGCCTGGCCCGGCCAGGTGATGTAGCGGTCGGTTTCGGCCTGCACATCCGGCTCGTCTTCGCTGGAGTGCTCGTGGAAGAAGTCCACCATCTGCTGGCGCGTCCAGTGCTTGCTGTGCACGCCAGTATCCAGCACGAGGCGGTCGGCACGCAGCAGTTCGTCGGACAAGCGGCCGTAGTAGGACAGCGGGTCCTTGTAGAAACCTAGCTCCTTGCCCAGCTGCTCGGCATACAGTGCCCAGCCCTCGATATACGCGTTATAGCCAGCCTGCTGGCGGAACGGCGGCAGCTTGGGCAGCGACTGCGCGATGGAGATCTGCATGTGATGGCCGGGAATGCCTTCGTGGTAGGCGGTCGACTCGATGGTCAATACGCTGCGATTGGCGAAGTCACCGGTGTTGACGAAGATCTGGCCCGGACGCGAACCATCCGGCGTGCCCTGGTGGTATTCGGCGGCGGCGGCTTCCTTCTCGCGGAACGGCTCCACCGGCACGACTTCCACCTTGGTCTTGGGCAGCAGGCCGAACAGCTTCGGCAGTTCCGGCTGCATGCCCGCCAGGTAGTTGCGGTAGCGGTTGAGAATGTCCTCGCGCGAGGTAGCGTGCGTCTTCGGATTGGTCTTGAGGGCGGCGCGGAAGCTCGCCAGGTCCTTGTACCCCTGCGATTTGGCGATCTCGGTCATCTCGCCTTCGATGCGCTTCACTTCGGCCAGGCCGATCTCATGGATGCGCTCCGGGCTTTCCTTGGTCGTGGTCATCTGCTCGACGTCGAAGCGGTAGATCGCATCGCCGTTCGGCAGCTGCCAAACGCCAGGTTCGCTGCGGCCGTGCGGCGCATAATCCTTCGCCACGAACTCGCCCAGCTTCTGGTAAGCCGGACGCACGTCGTGATCGATCGCTGCAAGAATGGCGTCGTGCAGGCGCTTCTGATCCGCGGGCGACACGGACTTCGGGAAATGCTTGAGCGGCTCGGCGAAGACGCTGTCCATGCCAGCGGGCTTGCCAATGCTGTCGATCTGGGTGACGACCTTCTCCAGCAGATACTTCGGCGGCATCATGCCGTCCTTCAGGCCCTGCTGTGCCACGCTGGTCACCTGCTCGAGCAAGGCCGGTACAGCCTTGAGACGCGCCAGGTAGTCGTCGTATTCCTTGGTGTTGTTGAACGGGATGGAGCTGACGAAACCAGCCAGCGCGAGGTGCGCGCCATTCATCTGGTCCAGCGGCATCTCGTCGATCTTCAGGTCATGCGCTTTGAGCGCGTCCTGCAGCTGACGCACCATCAGCTGCTGGTTCAGCTTGTCGTCGTCGGAGAAGCCGGTGGTATCGATCGCCTGGAAGCGCTTCAGGAAATCCTGATTCTTCGCATATTCGGCCTTCGTGTGCGCCAGCGAGACATCGCTCCAGCGATCGTTGTAGCGCAGGTCGCCAATGATGGTGGCGAACTCCGGCGTATTTTCAAGATTGTGCTGCCACTGCTCGGCCAGCAGTGCATTGAGCGCCTTCACGCGCGTCGCTACATCTGCTTGTGCCGCTTGCGCCGCCTGCGCCGGCGCCGCCGCCTGTACGCTGGCCACACCGGCAGCCGACATCAGTAAACCCGCCAACACCATACGCGGACCGATTTTCATGAGAACACCCTCGGGTTGAGATAAGCCCTATTCTCCATGGCCAGCACCCCCGCAACCCGTGCCGGACTGCATGGTTCGACGACCGGTTTGCCCCCGTTTACACCGACCGCGTCGCCACCACCGGGGGCACGGCCGCCGCCCGCAAGGCGGGGCCGAGCACGGCCAGCTGGCCGATCAGCCACAATGAGACGGCGCCAAACGGCAGGTAATACAGCGGCAGGCGCGGCAGCTCGTAGAACTTCATCAGCGCCAGGTTCAGCCCAAACGCCAGGACCATGCCAACCAGGATGCCGCCGCTAACGATCAGGAAATTCTCGGTTTGGAAGTAACTGAGGATATCGCGCCGGGTCGCACCGATGGCCCGACGGATGCCGATCTGTTTGCGCCGTTGCTGTACCCAGAAGCTGGCCAGGCCGACGATACCCAATGCGGTTACCAGCAGCAGCGCGGCAATCACTGCCACCAGGATGCCTGTCATGGTGCGGTCCTGTTGGAAGAAACTTTCGCGCAGATCGCTGATCGTTTGCGTACCCTGCAGGTCGAGCACGACATCCGGGGCCACCTTGGCAATCGTTTCGCGAGCGTCACGCAGGACTCGGCGGATATCGGCGGGAGCCGCCTTGATCAAATAGTTGCCGGATAGTCCCGGCCCAGGCTGCGCCGGCAGGAAGGCCGACCAACCCCCGGTGCCGCCGCCCCACATTCCTGGAGCCGGCACGACCAGTCGATCGATGATGCCGACCACCCGGTAGTGCAAGGGCACACTCCAAATCGACTTGCCCAGCGGCTCCTCGCCTGGCCACAAGTGCTCGGCCAGCTCTCTTGTCACCAGCACGGGTGCGAAGCTCGGCAACAAACCGGAGAACGGCTGATAATCCTCCGCCTGCAGAGGCCGGCCAGCCACCAGGTGAAACCCCAAGGCCTCCACGCTGCCGGGGCCACCGAGATAGAACTCGACCACGCCGCCGCGATGCTGCCCCTCGGCATCGGTGGTGATACCCATCGAGCCGCGTCGCTCGCCGAACGGAATCGAGTTGAGCACGCTGACCGACTGCACGCCGGGAATGGCGCGCAAACCCGCCGTCACCCTCGCATTGACATCCACCGACTGGCGGTCTTCGTAGCCGCTGATCTTCAGCGATGCGAGCGAGGCCTCATCGACGCCGCTTTGAATATGCATGTCCCGGACGCGATGGGCGATCAGGAAGCAGGCGTTGCATAACACCGCACAGGCAAGCGCGATCTCCAGACCGATCAACATCGCGGCGAGCCGGTGACGGCGAAGGGCAGCAAGTATGGGTCGTATCTGCATGGCGCCCTCAGAGTGTTTTCAGCTGTAGACCCGGCGCCACCCGACTGGCCCGAGCAGCCGGCAGCACGCCGGCGATGAGGCTGGTGGCGATGGCGAACACGAAGGTGAGGAGAAACATGCGACCGTCCAGATAGGCCAGGTCGGCAAAAGCCACCGGCTGAGCACGCACGACCCACAGCCCGAGCAAGGTCAGCAGCAGGCCGCCGATACCACCCAGCAAGCCGACCATGCCCGCTTCAACCAGGCATTGCGCGAAGATGGCGGCGCGACTGGCACCCAGCGCGCGACGCACGCCGATCTCGCCGGAACGCCGCAGGAATTTCGCCAGCAGCAGGCCGATGGTGTTGAACAGGCAGATGGCAAGAAACGCAAAGGCAAGCCAGGTCTGCAGGCGCACATCGCTCGGCACCACGCCATTGAAGTCCAGCCATTCCATCAAGCTGCGCAGCCGGGTGTTCTGCGGCCGCACCACGCGTCCCAACATCTGCTGCTGGGCCGCATAGCCATCGAGAAAGCGCTTGAACGCGGCCACCTTGGCCGGGCTGTTCAATTGCACCCACACGCCCAGCCATACGCACGGCGAGTTCTGCAGATGACCCGGGTTCGACGGTGGAAGCCAACAAGTAAACTGATAGAAATTGCCGTCGTTGATTTCCAGACCACTGGTGAATGGCGTGAACACATCCTGCGGCTTGCTGTAGAAATCGGCGGTCTTGCCCGCGGCGAAGCGGCCGCCGGCCACCGTGTAGAACTGCGGCGATGGTCGCCACGGCGCCAGCACGCCGACGATGCGCACGTCGGTATCGCGCAGGCGCAGCGTACGGCCCACGCTGTTGGCGCCCTGGAACAACTTGGCATTGAGGTCCGCGGAAATCACCGCCACGCGGGCATGCTTGTCGTCGTCCTCGGCATGCCACGGCCCGCCATATTGGAACGGCACGTCGAACATCGGGAAAAAGTCGGCGGTGGTCGACAGCATCGATGGCATCAGCGGCGGCAATGACGTATCCGGTGCACGCAACTTCACCGCACTATCGACCACCACGGTCTGCCGGTCGGCCAGATGGGCGTTCAAGATGTCCATGGCCGTCGGATAGTCGAGCTTGTCCAGCGGCTGCTTGCGCTCCCCGGGCGAGGGGTCGGAATCGACCTGCGGGTAGAACAGCGAACCACTGCGCCCCGGCAGCGGATCGCCTGAAAGCAGGTGCATTACCGTCAAGCGTGGTCATGCTGGCGCCGATGCCTACCGCGATCGCCAGCACCATCAATGCGGTGAGCACACTGTTACGACGCAGGCTGCGCCACGCCAGTTCAAGATAGTAGCCAAACATCCCTATCTCCCCGTAGCGCCGCCCGTCGCGGGCGGCGGCATTCCACTACACCGACCGCGTCGCCACCACCGGGGGCACGGCCGCCGCCCGCAAGGCGGGGCCGAGCACGGCCAGCTGGCCTATTACCCACAAAGACAGCGCGCCAACCGGGAAGTAGATCGCCGGCAGGCGAGGCAACTCGTAGTGCAGCATCAGCATCAGGTTGATGCCGTAGGCGAGCACCATGCCCAGCGCGATACCGATGGTGGCGAGCAGGAAATTCTCGGTCTGGAAGTAGTGCAGGATGTTCCTGCGCGTCGCGCCCAGCGCTCGCCGCACGCCGATCTGCCGGCGACGCTGCGCCACCCAGAAGCTGCCCAGGCCCACGATGCCCAGCGCCGTCACCACCAGCAGGGCGACGCATCACGCCCACCAGCAGGCCGGCCATGGCGCGATCATTCTGGAAGAAGTTGCTGCGCACTTCGTCCCATGGCCGCTGCTTCAGGATGACGCGATGCGGATTGATCGCTTTCATCTTGGCCACCGCGGCCTTCAGCACGGCATCGCGATTCTGTGGATCAGTGCGGATGATGTAGAGCCCCTGGGTAATGCGCATCGGCAGCACCATGGTGAACTCCGAAGTGGCATTGTCTGTGAAGGACGGCCGTACCAGATGCTTCACCACGCCGACCACCGTCATCGGGTAATCGGCGTAGTAGATCACCTTGCCGAGCGGCTGCTGTCCAGGCCACAGGCGTTGCGCCAGGTTCTGCGTGATGACGGTGACCTTGGGAATACCCTTCGCGTCCTTGACCGATGCCGCCCTGACGACATCATCAAAATCCATGTAGTCGTCAGGCTGCAGGTTGCGCCCTTCCACCATCTGCGTGCCCAGCGTCTGCAGGACATTCTCGCCCGTGTACGTCGTGGCATTGAGCGTCGACACGCGCTGGTTGCGGTCGAGCTTGATGCCGCCGTTCCATGAGGAATTGCCGAACGGCACCTGGTTCGCCGACGACACCTGCAGGACACCAGGAATCTGCCGCAGCGCGGCGAGATCTTCCTCGGTCCGCGCTTTCTGGTTCTTGTTCGGGCCGATGTCGGCAAACAGGATTTCCAGCAACTCATGCTCGGCCACGCCGCTGGTCATATGCATGCGGTCTAGGCGCTGGTTGATGAGGAACACCGCGTTGCACACGATGGCGCAAGTCAAGGCAATCTCAATGATCACCAGGAAGGCAGTGACCTTGTGACGGCGCAGCGTCGAAAGAATGGGCAGGATGTCCATGGCGTTGTCCTTACTGGCTCTTCAGTTGCAGCGCAGGGGTGATCTGGCAGGCGCGCCAGGCGGGAAGCAGGCCGGCCAACAGGCTCGACCCCACGGCCAACAGGAACGTGATCAACAACATCGACATGTCCAGATGCGCCAGCGCCGCGTAATCGGAAGGCTGCTTGCGCACCAGCCACAAGCCGAGGAACGCGAGCAGCAAGCCGCCCGCGCCACCGGCCAGGCCAATGACACCCGACTCCACCAGCAGCTGGGTGAATACTTCTCGCTTGGACGCGCCCAGCGCACGACGTACACCCAGTTCACCCGAACGGCGCAGGAACTTGGCCAGCATCAAACCCACCGTATTGACCAGGCAGACCAGCAGGAATCCAAAGGCCAGCCAGGTTTGCAGGCGCACATCGCCGGGCACGACCTTGTTGATGTCCAACCACTCCATCAGGGCGGGCAGACGCACATTGGGTGGGCGTTGGAAGCGCCCCATGGCCTTCTGCTCCTGCGAGTAATGCAGCAGGAACTCCTTGTAGGCGGCGGCATCGCTGGTGCTGCTTAGCTGAACCCAGAACTGCAACCACACGCAGGGCGCGGTTTCGAGATGTTCTTCGTCGCCACCGCCGGTGCCCCAGCAGTCCATCGAGCCGTTGTGGTCGAAGCGCAGCTGGCGCGCCGTGGTAAGCGGTAGGAACACATCTTCCGACGCGGCATAGTTGCCCATGTTCATGTCATAGAAGTGCGGATTGGGCCGCCAGCTGTCCAGCACACCGATGACGCGGAAGGCCGTATCGCCCATGCGCAGGGTCTGGCCAGTGCTGTCCTTGCCCGCGAACAGCTTATCGTTGAGCGAGCGGGTGATCACCACCACGCGTGCCTTGTCATTGTCGTCCGCCTCGCTCCAGCCGCGGCCGAACAGAAACGGCACCTGGAACATGGTGAAGAAGTCGTCCGAGGTGTAGCGCGCATCGCTATAGAATGGATCCATGCCCGACTGCGTCGGCTGTACGGGGACCGCACCGCCGGTCATGAGCGCCTGGTGCAGGCCTCGCTTGGCATGCAGCAGGTTCATGCCGTCGATCCAGGTGACCTGTTGCATCGGCTCCTTGCCGGGCTCGTAACCATCCATGTCCTGAGGGTCGAGCTGTGGGTAAAACAACGTCGCGCTGCGCCCAGGCATCGGGTCGCCCGACAGCACATGAAGCACGGTCAAGGTCGTCATACTGGCGCCGATGCCTAACGCAATGGCGAGCACCATCAACACGGTGAGCATCTTGTTGCGCCTGAGGCTGCGCAGCGCCAAATCCAGGTAGTAGCCAAACATAAGTTTCCCCTCGCTTCCTGACTTTCCGCGCGGTCACACCGACCGCGTAGCCTCAACCGGAGGCACCCGCGATGCACGCATCGCCGGCGCCAGCACTGCGCCCTGGCCCAGCAGCAGCAAAATCACCACGCCTGCCAGCACGTACACCAGCGAAAGCCGGTGCATTTCGAATCGCGTAACCAGCCAGAGATTGATCGCGATCGCCAGCAACACACCCAGCAGGGCGCCACCGCAGCTGATCAGCAGGTTCTCGGTCATGAAATAGTTGAGAATGTCGCGCTGCGTGGCACCCAGGGCACGGCGCACGCCGATCTGCTTGCGCCGCTGGCCCACCCAGAAGCTGGTGAGGCCCACGATGCCCGCCGCCGTGATGGCCAGCAGAACCACGCAGATCACGCCCATGAGTATCGCCATGCCGCGATCACGCTCGTAGGCGCGGGCCCGCACCTCCGCAAAGCTCAGCAGGCCATCATGTTCATTGATGATGCGGCGCGGGTTGTGTGCAAACAGTGCTTTCGACGCCGCGCTCATCGCCGCGTCAAGCTGGCCGGGACGTGCACGCACGATATAAAACGTACCCATCGAGGAGGCCAGCCGCTTGGGAATGATGGTGGAGCGGTGGGCAAACTCAGCCGCCCACCGGTCGACGCTCTGCGCCTGCAGCATGTCGACAACGCCGACGATGGTGCTGGGGCCGCCGACCAGGTAAATCGTCTTGCCTACCGCATCGCCATTCGGGAAGAGCTTGTCTGCCAGCGCCTTGGTGACGATGACCTGCGGCGGCGCCAGCGTGTCGCGCACATCCATGGCGGTGATTTCGTCCGCACGGAAGTTGCGACCGGCGATCAACTTCAGGCCGAGCGTATCGATGAAATGATCGTCCGCGAAGTAGATCGTCGATCCGGTCGTGTCCTGCTGCTGATCGGGTTTCAGCTTGATGCCGTCGTCCCAGCCGCCGCCGCGCAGCGGATAGGAATTGCTGGGCGTCGCATCCTGCACGCCGGCCAGCTGCCGCAGTACGGCCAGATCCTCGCGGATCTTGGCGTCGGCTTGCTGCGACGTCGACGAACCCACCCATTCGTTCTGGATCACGAAGATATTCGCCTCGTCCAGCCCTGACGGCTCGGACAGGTGACTCACGCGCTGGTGGATAATGAAGAGCGCGTTGCAGACGATGGCGAGCGTCAGCGCGATCTGCATGGCGATCAGGAAGGTGCCCGCCTTGTGCCGGCGCAGCGCGGAAAGAATCGGCTTGATCTGCACGGTTCGCTCCTCGCCTCAGTTGGATTTCAGCTGCCAGGCAGGCTGCACTTGCGCCGCCCGCCAGGTGGGATAGAACGCAGCCAACACCGTGGCGGCGATCGCCACCAGCAAGGTCAGTGCGACCAGGGAAAGATCCAGATGCGCCAGTCGGGCGATCTGTGGCTCGAACACCAGACCGACCCCCCAGATACCCAGGCCAGTCAGCAGCAGTCCGAGCACGCCACCCGCCAGACCGACCATGCCGGCTTCGGCGAGAAACTGGCGATAGATGTCCGCACGCGACGCACCCAGCGCGCGGCGCACGCCGATCTCCGGCGCACGGCGCATGAACTTGGCCAGCAGCAGGCCGATCGTGTTGACCAGGCAGATCAACAGAAAACCCAGTGCCAGCGACAGCGAAATGCGGCTTTCCGGCGGTACCGCGTGCAGGAAATCGAGCCATTCACGCACGTTGCGCAAGCGATTGTTCGGCGCCCAGTTGAAGCGGCCGGCACGACGCTGGTCGTTGGCGTAGCTGGTGAGGAATTGTCGATAGGCCTCCACCTTCGACGCGCTATCCAGCTCGACCCACGGGCTGACCCAGACGCACTCACCGTGCAGCCAGCTGTCGCGATCGTCACCTCGCTTGCCGTCGCTGCCGCAGTTGTTGTTGCCGTAGGTTTCGATCTTCTGATCGATCGCATAGGTGAACGGGATGTAGATCTGCGCGGGATCGGCGAATTCATTGCCGTTGAACAAGTCGTAGAAGCGCGGCTTGGGATCCCAGTTATCCATGACACCCACGACCCGGTACTGGCGGTCGTCCATGGTGATCCGCCGCCCCACGCTGTTCTCGCCCGCGAAGAGTTTCTGGTTGAGGCTGCGGCTGATCACGACGATGGCCTCGCGCGACTCGTCCTCGACGCTGCCCCAGGCATTGCCATACAGGAACGGCACCTCAAACATCGGAAAGAAATCGCCATAGGTGGCGTAACCAGTGGCCTTGAATGGCATCTTGTTTGGATCGCCCGGCATCACCGACAGGCTCACCGGGTACAGCAGCGTCTGCCGATCCGCCCGGTGCGCGCGCATCAGCGCCATCGCATCGGTGTAGGTGAGCGCACTCGGCGGCTCGCCGTGGCGGTTGAATTGCGGACCCCGGTTATCGATCTGCGGCACGAACAGCTGCGACGACTTCTGCGGTATCGGATCGCCCGACACGGCGCGAAACACGGCGAACGTCACCATCGACGCCGCCACGCCAAAGCCGATCGACATGATCATCAAGGCGGTCAGCAGCGGATTGCGCCGCAGGCTGAAGGCGCCCAATCGCAAGTTGTGGATAAACATGCCGCTCATGACCACCTCATTTGGAACCAGGCATCCGCCTTTGCCAGCCAGACCATTCAACGCTCCCTTGAAAACACCGACGCCTCAAACCGACCGGGTCGCCTCGACCGGCGGTACGCGCGCGGCGCGCATGGCCGGCGCAAGCACCGCGCCCTGCCCCAGCAGCAGCAGCGCCCCGACACCAGCCGCCACGTACATCAGCGAAAGCCGCGCCATCTCGAACTGCGTCACCATCCACAAATTCATGCCGATCGCCAGCAGCGCGCCAATCACCACGCCCGCGATGCCGATCAGCAGGTTCTCGGTGAGGAAATAACGGAGGATGTCGTGCCGCGTGGCGCCCAAAGCGCGCCGCACGCCGATCTGTTTGCGGCGCTGTCCCACCCAGAAGCTGGTGAGGCCCACGATGCCGGCAGCGGTGATCGCCAGCAGCACCAGGCAGATCACGCCCATCAGGATCGCCATGCCGCGGTCAACCTTGTAAGCGCGCTCGCGAACCATGTCATACGTACGCACGCCGGTCTCGTCGCGCAACACACGCATGCGATTGGTCTTGAACAGGGCCTGGGGAACAGTCCTAAGCACATCGGCCTGCTGTCCTGGCTTGGTCCGAGATGTAGATAGGTGCTGAAATTGCCGGACAGCTGGATAGGCAGCATGACCGAGTTCTCCATGAACTCATCGGCCCAGTTCCCGGTCCAGGGCGTCTGCAGGCGATCCACGATGCCGATGATGGTGGTCGGCGTCTTGTCGTCGCCCAGGTAGAACGACTTGCCCAACGCCGAACCATCGGGATAGAGCTGGTCGGCCAGCGCCTTGGTAACGATCACCGCGCCCGGGGTCTTCACGGCCCGGTAATCGACCGTGGAAATGTCGTCCGGCCGGAAATTGCGCCCACCAAGCAACTTCAAACCCATGGTGGCGATCGCATGGTCGTCCACGAAGTACTGCGTGGTGCGCGCAGTGGGTTTCTTTTGGTCCGGCTTGAGGTTGGCTCCGGTAGACCAGCCACCGCCGCGTAGCGGGTAAGAGTTGAGCTGGCGTAACATCCTCTACGCCAGGCAGCTGGCGCAGGGCCAGCACGTCGCCACGGACGAGCGGCGCCGCGGCATCGCCATCCACGCCCACCCAGCGGTTCTGCACGGCGATGAGGTTGGTCTCCACCATGCCGGTGGGGCGGGAAAGGCGTGCCACGCGCTGCTGGATGATGAACAGCGCGTTGCAGACGATCGCCAACGTCAATGCGATCTGCAAGGCGATCAGGAGGGTGCCGGCCTTGTGGCGCTTGAGCGCAGCGAGAATGGGCTTGATATGCAGCATGACCAGACGCCTTAGTTGGATTTGAGCTGCCAGGCGGGCTGTACTTGCGCCGCACGCCAAGTGGGATAGAACGCGGCGATGAACGGTCGCCAGCACTGCGACCACCAGCGTCAGCAGCACCAGCGGCACATCCAGCCTGGCCAGCTTCGCGACCTCCTGCGTCGAACGCCAGCGAGATGCCGAACATGCCCAGCCAGGTAAGCACCAGGCCAAGCACGCCGCCGGCCAGGCCGACCGCGCCGGCTTCGATCAGGAACTGCAGGTAGATCTGCTCGCGCGAGGCGCCCAGCGCGCGACGCACACCGATCTCCGGCGCGCGGCGCAGGAACTTGGCCAGCAGCAGGCCCACCGTGTTGACCAGGCAGATCACCAGGAAGCCCAGCGCGACCAGCAGAGAAACCTTGCTCTCCGTCGGCACTACCTTCTGGTTGTCCAGCCAGTCGGTGACGTTGCGCAGGCGCACGTTGGGGGCCCAATGGAATCGACCTGCGCGCTGCTGCTCGGCGGAATAGCCATTGAGGTATTGCGGTACGCCTGTGCCGCGTCCTGGTCCGGCAGCTCGGCCCAGTACTGCAGCCAGACGCATTCGGACCGAATCCAGGCGCCCCAGCCGTCGCCATCGGGGCTCTTGTTGCAGTTGTTGTTGCCGTTGGTTCCCAGCTCGATCTGGATCGCCCTGGTGAAGGGGATGAATACCTGGGTGGCATCGTCGAAGCCGTTGGTGTTCACCACGTCGAAGAACAGCGGCTTGGGGTCCCACGTATTCATGACGCCGGTGATGCGATAGCTGCGACCGTCGAGGTTCAGCTCGCGGCCGACACTGTTGGCGCCGTGGAACAGTTTTTCGTTGAGCTTCCTGCCGATCACCACCACCGCGGCGCGCGCCTCGTCATCCGCCGCCGTCCAGCTGCCGCCGTATTGGAACGGTATGTCGAACATGGCGAATGTGTCGCCATAGGCTGCATAGCTGGTCTCGTTGAATGGCTGCAAGTTCGCATCCGCCGGCACGATGGACACGCTGATCGGGTACAGCACCGTCTGGCGCCGTGCCTTGTGCTCGCGCATCAGGTTGGTGGCGTCGATGTAGCTCATCGCGTTGGGTGGTTCGCCCTTGTTCCGCTCGGCATCCTCCGGCCCCCAGTTATCGATCTGGGGCACGTACAGCTGAGAGGACTTGTGGGGGATGGGATTGTTCGACGTGGCGCGGAACACCGAATAGGTGGTCATCGAAGCCGCCACGCCGAAACCGATCGCCATCACCATCAGTGCGGTCAGCAACGGATTTTTGCGCAGGCTGCGCAGGCCAAGCTGAATATAGTAGGCAAACATCGTTGTCCGCTCTGGTGGTGATGACGGCCTCCCGACGGCGCGGGAGGTCTCATGGGTAGGCCCGGGTCAGGCTGGCGTGTTGTTGCGCGCCGCATGCACGGCGTGGTGGAAGCGCGGGTCTTCCGCCAGGTCCACGACCTGGCCGTCGATGATGTGCACGTTGCGCTGCGCGCGGGCGGCCAGTTCCGGATCGTGCGTCACCATCACGATGGTGGCGCCCTCGCGATGGATCTCCTCAAGCAGTTCCATCACGCCGCGCGCCATCTGCGTATCCAGGTTGCCGGTCGGTTCATCCGCCAGCAGCAGGCGCGGCGAGCCGGCCAGCGCGCGGGCGATGGCCACGCGCTGCTGCTGACCGCCGGAGAGCTCGGCCGGGTAGTGCTTGGCGCGCGAGGCCAGGCCCACGCGCTCCAGCGCATCCATGATGCGCTGCTTGCGCTCGGCCGCCTTCATGCCGCGATAGCGCAGCGGCACTTCGACGTTGTCGAACACGTTGAGGTCGGGAATCAGGTTGAACGCCTGGAAGATGAAGCCGATCTTCTCGTTGCGGATCTTCGAACGGGCGTTGTCGTTGAGGTTGCTCACCTCGACGCCGTCCAGGTGGTACTCGCCGCCGGTGAAGGTTTCCAGCAGGCCGGCGATGGTGAGGAAGGTGGTCTTGCCGGAGCCGGACGGCCCGGTGACGGCGACGAACTCGCCTTCCTTCACGTCGATGTTGAAGTCGCGCAGCGCATAGGTCTCCACCACTTCGGTGCGGTAGACCTTGGACAGGTGAGTCATCTTGAGCATGTGTGCTTCCTCGGTGGTGGTTGTCGCCCCTCCCCTTGCACGCAAGGGAGGGCTTCTGGTCGTTAGTTGCTGATGGCGACGCGGGCCGCGCCCTTGAAGCTGTCGGTGCCGGAGATCACGATGTTGTCGCCTTCCTTCAGGCCATCGAGTATCTCCACCTTGTCGATGCTGCTGGCACCCACGCGGATCGGGTGTTTCTCGGCAATGCCGTCGCGCACGATGTAGGCGTAGCTGCCGCCGGATTCGTCGACGAACGAGCCACGCTGCACCGTCAGCACGTTGTCGCGCTTGTCGAGCAGGATGCGAACGGAAAGGCGCTGGTTCTGGCGCAGCTGCTTGGGCGTCTCGCCATCGAAGCGCAGGCGTGCCGCCACTTCGCCGTTCACCACTTCAGGCGAGATCGCGCTGACCAAGCCCTTCCAGGTGTTGCCGTTGCCGCTGATCTCACCGCCCATGCCGATACCCAGATCACGGGCGAAGCTTTCCGGCACCTTCATTTCCACTTCGAGCGCGGAGAGGTCGATGACGCTGAGCAGTTGCGCGTCCTTGGCCACGGTGGCGCGCTCGGCAATGAACAGCTGACCGACCTGGCCATCCACCGGCGATTTCACGTTGAGGTCGTCAACCTGGCGTTGCAGGTCCTTCACCAGCAGCAGCTGGCGCTCATGGGCGAGCTTCTTGGACTGAATGTCGAACTCGAGGCTGCTGCCGTCGGTGCCCAGGTCGGCCTTCGCGTGATTCATGGTGATCTTGGCCTTTTCCAGTGCGTCCTTGGCCTTGTCCACGTTCATGCTTGGCACGGCACCTAGTCCGAACGCCTTCTGGTAGCGGGCCAGGTCACGCTCTGCACCTTGCTGGTCGATCTGCGCGTCGTCGTAGGCCTTCTGGAGTTCGCCGCGCTTCTTGCGCGCATCGATCTGCGCACGCAGATAGTCCACCTGCATCGCATCGGCGGCGCTCTGCTCCTGCGCCAGCTTGTTGGTCAGTTCGGGACTGTCGATGGTGGCCAGCACCTGGTCCTTCTTCACGGCGTCGCCAGCGTGCACCTTCAACGTCACCGCGCCGCCATAGGTGGCGTACAGCGTCGGGCTGACCGCCGCCACGACCTTGCCTTCGGCAGCAATATCGCGCACGAAAGGACCACGCTGTACCGTGGCGAAAGCCAGGCGGGAACCGCTCACCGAGGCGTCGGCCGAGAACAGGCGGCCGACGCGTGGTGCGAACAGCGCCATCAGCACCAGCACGGCCACGCCGCCGCCGATCCACAGCAGGCGACGCTTGCGATTGGGTTTGACCTCGACCAGTCGGTCTTGAGCGGAGGTGTCGCGAATCATCGATGTGTCCCTGGCCGCGGACAGTGCGGCCCCTGGACCTATGTCAGCAAACCGCGTGCCAACTCAAAATCGATGCTTTATTTGTGTATTTTCAAGATGTTATTTCTTGCAGCCAGGCCCGGACAGTTGTCCGCGGACAGATGGACGGACAGACGGACAAGCGTCCGCGTCCGGCTCACCCCGCTGACGGCTCAAGCTCCACGGCGGCCGCTCGGGCCACCTCGCTCGCGATCCCCCGCCCCAAGGCGGACACCTGCACAAGCGGCGCGGTCTCGAGGAGTTGGAGTGCACCCACGCGACGACGGCTGAATTGGACCAGCGTGGCCCTGGCCGCCCGGCAGGTTAGTGGCTCCGGGCGCAGCGGGGCCAGGGGTAGCAGCCGGCTCCCGGCAAGCAGGGCATCCCAGGCGAGATAGTCCGTGTCAGGCAACAGGTGCAATCGCGCGCACGGGTGACCTTGCGCATCCATGCAGTCGATCCATTCGCGCGGCCCTTCTGCGCCAATCATGCTGGTGGCGACGAGTTCCCGCGTATCGAACAGCGGCGCAAGCTCACGCCGCGCCACCAGCCAGCCGGTGGAGACCGGCAGATCCTGCTGTGCCAGACGTGGCGCCGGCAGATACAACACACTGCCCAGCAACGGTAGACGGGACGCCAGTTCAACGCCCGACAGCGGGACCGAACAGCGGGTGATGGATCCGGCGTCTGCCGAGGGACACATCACGGTGAAAGCATGAGCGAGCCAGCCAAGCATTGTCATTGCTCCTTGCAGGGAGGCGACCCGGCTGGCGTTCCGCGGGAACGGCGTGGCGATAGGCCTGGAGTGAATCGCCGACCGTGGAGCCGGCATGGGGAGGGTGCAATCCTTGCCCACGAACCGCTCCTCGGCAGACGGCGATTTATTTCGTCAGGATCAGCTTGTCGTTGCGGGTGAGCCGCAAGTGGTATTCGCTGCCCTGATGCTGGATCAGCAGCTCGCGCTCGCCATTGAGCAGCAGCTGGCTGGAGATGCGCCGCGTCGCCCGGGCGTCGGCAGCCGCGGCTGGCTTGAGGCTGAGCAGGCGAAGCGAGCGAGCTGGCGCCTCAGCACGTTGAGGCGGGGACAGGACAGGCATCGTCATGATGGGAACTCCGCAGTCGGAAGTGACCATCAGATGATAATCATTCGCATTTGAGTGTCAACTACCTGATACGCCGCACCCAACGGTGGTTCAGTGACCCGACGGGCCTGCGTTCTTCATCGCCGTCCTCTCCTTGGCGAGTCGGGCGTCCAGCGACGCGCGCCCGCTCTGCGCATAGGCTCGGCAAGCCTTGGCATCGATGACCGGATCGGGCGCGGCACCGGCATCGCGGCGCGCGACCTTGTCGAGCAAGTCGACCTGGTCCGGGTGCGGCGTGACCAGGATGTCGCAGGGCAAGCTCGCGATCACGCCGATGCCGCGGCGAAAGTCCTCCACGCGATGCGGATGGGCCGCGTCATCGCTGAAGTGGTAGCCGTCTGCGCTCAAAGCGCTGAGGCTGTCCGCATAGACCATGTTGAGGCAGCGGCCGGCATCGCAGGCTTGCCAGGTCCACGTCGTACTGCCCGGCGTATGGCCGGGTGTGTAGTGCGCGGTCATGGCGATGTCGCCCACACGCACTACGCCGCCATCCGCCACCACGGTCACCTTGGCAACGGGAGCAAACGCTGACGCTTCGCCGTATTGGGGATCCTCCGGATCCTTTCCGCCCAGCATCAGCGCCTTCGCCCCAGCCGCGCTTCCTTCCACCCGGGCGCCGCTGTCACGGACGAGCGTGGCGATGGCGCCCGCGTGATCGAAGTGCGCGTGCGAGTTGAGGATCAGCTTGATGTCCGCCACGCGGAATCCCAGCGCCTTGATATTGGCTTCGATCTGCGGCGCGTTGCGCTCCATCGGGGCATCGATCAGCACGAGCCCCTGCGGCGAGGCGATAAGAATCGCACTGAGTCCACGCGTGCCGACGTAGTACGTATTGCCGTAGATGCGGAAGGGCTTTTGCGGCTGAGTCCATGCAGGTGATTCGGCGAGCGCGAATGACGTGGATAGCGCGGCCAGGCAGGTGAACAGGAGGATGGCGAGCGGCTTCATGCGGAGGAGTCCCGTTTTCTGACGATATGTGTCGGCGGTATGTGTTCCAGTGGCCATGCATGGTGACCGCGGAATAGGCAGCGGGAGCGGCCGGGCTCGGCGTTCGGGCGGGCGCAAAATGGCTTTATTGAGCAAGCAAGCCCCCGCTGCGCTTCGGTTCCATGTAGGAGCGCACCCTGTGCGCGATCACGGCCACCCCGCATGGTTGGCCGTTCGCGCACAGGGTGCGCTCCTACAAGTGAAGGCCTCGGGCGCCTAGCGTCCTATCACCCCAACGCCTCATCGATGCGCTTGAGCACGCCAGCATCCAGCTTCGCCACCACCTCCAGCGCCGCCAAATTCTGCTCCAACTGCTCCAGCCGGCTCGCCCCCAACATCACCGTCGACACATGCGGATTGACCAGGCACCAGGCGATCGACAGCTGCGCCAGCGACACGCCCAGATCGGCGGCGATCGGGGCGAGGCGGCGCACCTTGGCGATCTTGTCGCCGCCCTGCTCGAGGATCGCGTCGCGCAACCACTCATAGCCCGGTTGCGCCAAACGCCCATCGGCCGGCATGCCGTCGTTGTATTTGCCGCTGAGCAATCCCGACGCGAGAGGTGACCAGATCGTGGTGCCCATGCCGAACTTGTCGTAGAGCGGCGCGTATTCCTGCTCCACTCGATCGCGATGCAGCAGGTTGTATTGCGGCTGCTCCATCACCGGTGCGTAGCAGTGGTTTTCGCGCGCCACGCGATGCGCCTCGACAATCGCCTCGGCCGGCCACTCGCTGGTGCCCCAGTAGAGCACCTTGCCCTGCCGCACCAGGGTATCCATCGCCGCCACGGTCTCCTCGATCGGCGTATCCGGATCAGGGCGATGGCAGAAGTACAGATCCAGATGCTCGACGCGCAATCGATGCAGGGCCTGGTGACAGGCCTCGATCACATGCTTGCGCGACAGTCCGCGCTGGGTTGGCAGCGGACGTTCGGCCGCGCCAAAGAACACTTTGCTCGACACGCAGTAACTGTCACGTGGAAAGCGCAGATCGGCGAGCACGTCGCCCATCAGGGTCTCGGCCACGCCGTGATTATAGGTTTCGGCATTGTCGAAGAAATTGATGCCGCGATCGTGCGCCAACGCCAGCAGGTCACGCGCCAACGAGCGTCCGACTTGTTTGCCGAAGGTGACCCAGGCGCCAAACGACAGCGCGGACAACTGCAGGCCCGATTTTCCAAGACGTCGATATTGCATGGGGCACTCCGGTTTCAGGGGGATGGACCAGCATGCCAAGAGCATGCGGCCTGCGTCCATCATGGCTGCTATTGCCTTCCCCTATACGTCACGCCGACGCGCTCCAGGCTACGCTCCCGCGTCTTCGACGTTCGCATCCCTTTCTGCCAAGGAACCATGCCATGTCACTCATGAAGGGTTGGGCCGCGCAAGAGGCGGGCAAGCCGCTGGTGTTGACCGAGTTTGACCTCGGACCGCTCGGCGCTGAGGAAGTGGAGGTGGCCGTGGACTACTGCGGCATCTGTCATTCCGACCTGTCCATGATCGACAACGAATGGGGCATGTCGCGCTTTCCGTTCGTACCAGGGCATGAGGTGATTGGTCGCGTCATTGCCGTCGGCTCCCATGCCAAGGGGATCAAGGTCGGCCAACGCGTGGGCATCGGTTGGACGGCGGAAAGCTGCATGCATTGCCACCAATGCCTGTCGGGCCACCAGAACCTATGCCCCGAATCCGTGCCCACCATGGGCGTCCATCACGGGGGCTTCGCCGATAAAGTGCGCGCGCATTGGGCCTGGGTCATTCCGCTGCCGGAAAACATCCACTTGCCCAGCGCAGGGCCGCTGTTCTGCGGCGGCATCACCGTGCTCAAACCCTTCCTCGCCTACAACATCAGCCCCAGCGCCCGTGTCGGCGTGGTCGGCATCGGCGGCCTTGGCCATATGGCGATCAAGTTCGCGAATGCCTGGGGCTGCGAAGTGACGGCCTTCACGTCCACCGCGGCCAAGGAGGGCGAGGCACGCAGTTTCGGCGCGCACCACGTGATCGCCAGCCGTGATGCCGAAGCGATCGGCGCCATCGCCGGCTCGCTGGATCTGCTGTTGGTGACCGTCAATGTGCCATTGGACTGGAATGCGTTCGTCGCCACGCTTGCACCGCGCGGCCGCATGCACGTCGTCGGCGCCGTGCTGGAGCCCATTCCCGTGTCCGCTTTTGCGCTGATCCTTGGGGAACGCGAAGTCTCCGGTTCACCGACCGGCTCGCCCGTCGACATCGCCACCATGCTCGACTTCGCCGCCCGCCACGACCTGCGTCCACAGGTGGAAATGTTTCCCATGAACCAGGTCAATGAAGCGCTGAAGCATCTTGCCGACGGCAAGGCACGCTATCGCGTCGTATTGGAGGCGAAGGCGGATTAGCGTCCTGATCGGGCGCGGATCGGGCAACGCCGCTCCCGGTTGGGGCGAACCCCTGCGTTGATGGAAGCCCTGCCCGGCCAACACGGCGTCGCGTCGCTCGCGGGCATCGGCATCGACGCCAGCGAGCATCAGGCGTGACGGCGCCGCCAGACTTTCCCTATCTTGTTGGCCTGGTCACGATCAGGGAAGCACATGGACCGCCGTGCGCCCGCCGAGGCCGTCGTCGGCATCCGAACGCCATAGCGCCTTGCGGATCCGGTCACTGGTTCCCCACGTCTTCAGTGCCGCGAGGACCGTCTCATCCTGGGTGTCCTTTCTTACGTAGAAGTCCAGATAGCGGTGATCCTCACAGGTAACGCCGCAGTGGAAGCTGGAAAAACCCAAGGCCTGGATCTGGCCGAACTCGTTGAGGATCACCACCGCCGCATCGCCACCGCGGTCATGCGGCGGAGTGGCCGCAAACAGGAAACGCTTGTCCCCAAGCAGCACGACTTCTTCCGGCGCACCGCCAAGGGCCGTGAGCGCCTGTTCGCCCAAGGTGCGATTGGAACGGAAATAGTTGGCTTTCGCGCTGTTCGCAAAGTGTCCCAATGCCTGGGCAAAGCCGGAGGACTTCACGAGTTCGTTGGCGTTGGAGCAGGTCGACGGATCGATCAACCTGCACGGCCCTGGAGACAAGGTCCCCGCCGCCAAGGCCAACGATGGCGCAATCAGCACCGCGATCAGACATGCACTCTTGACAAGAAGCCTACGCATAACACCCCCTAAAAGTGAATCGAGAGCCTGCTACTGGCATCGAGCATGCCGCACGCGAGTGCGACGCCAGTAACCGCTGACGCCGCCAGGTCGCTGCAGCGTCAATGTCCGGAAGATCGTTGTCCCCGATATTGGCGACCCGGCGCATGAACACCTCACATGGCGCTCCCGCAACCGCAGGGACGAACGCCTAACGCGCTCACGCAATGACGCACCGGCAAACGCGTACTGCCCCCGTGTGGCAGGCAGACGTCAGTGCGCCACGGACGTCCAAACGCCCCCGTCCCGGATGGGACAAGATGTAACACCGCTATGCATGACACGTAAAGACTTTAGGCAACGAATGTCACCCGTGCAGGAAATATTCCTATGCGCTGCCTGCGCTGGTCCGCAGCTCGTGGCATGCAGAGCGAGGGTGATCGATACCTTCGTGAAACATGGGCCGGGCCACCGCCGCCGTCGCAACGTGGCGCCCCCGCACCGCGCGGGCTCAGACGCGCGTGAGCGCCTGCACCACCGCCAGCGTGATGGCTGCGAATACGCCGGCCACGACGTCATCCACCATGACACCGAGGCCACCCTTGAGGCGGCGATCCAGCCAACCAATGGGCCAGGGCTTCCAGACATCGAACAGGCGAAACAGGGCGAAGCCGATAACGACACTCCACCATGGCGCCAGCAGTGCTGGAATCAAGGCGATCCACAAACCGACGAATTCGTCCCACACGATGCTGCGGTGATCGTCGACGCCTAGCACGCGACCCGCGAGGCGGCACGCCCAGACGCCGATGGTGAACGCCACCAGCAAGGTGAAGACGTAGAGCTGCAGCCGCAGGGAGCGCAGCAACAGCCACGGCAGGATGGCCGCCAATGAGCCGAAGGTGCCTTGCGCCACCGGCGCCAGCCCGGAGCCGAAACCGCAGGCGAGCCAGCCCGCCGGCGTGGCGAGCAAGCGTCGACGTTGCTCGGGGGTGAGGATCTTCTTGTCGCTCATAGGGCGAAATGATCCCAGCCGCGGCGCGTCACTTCCAGCCATTGGCCATGTTCATCGCGCACCCGCACGCCATGGCTTTCGACCATGCGGCCGATCCGTGTTGCGCCACAACCCATGCGCGCCAGATCCGTCTGCACGTCGGCCACCCGTGCAGGCGGCACCGTAAAGCACAGCTCGTAGTCGTCGCCGCCGCTCAGGGCGAAGTCGCGCGCGGCGATATCGTCAAACGCGCCAAGCAGCATGGACGAGCGCGGCAGCAAGGCCGCATCGATCTCCGCCCCCAGCCCACTCGCCTCGCAGATATGGCCAAGATCGGCCAGCAGGCCATCGGAAATATCGATGCAGGCGCTGGCCCGCTCACGCAAGGCGAGGCCTGCGGCCAGCCGTGGCGTGGGGCGGTTCAGGCGTTCGATCAGATAGGCCGCACGACCATCGCCTTCGTCGATACGTGCACCCTGCTGCAACAGCTGCAGACCTGCGGCGGCATCGCCCAACGTCCCTGTCACCAGCACCACGTCGCCTGCGCGCGCACCCGAGCGCGTCAGCGCCTTGCCCGGCGGCACGAAGCCGTGCACGGCGACGCTTACCGAGAGCGGGCCGCGCGTCGTGTCGCCGCCGATCAGCGCCAGCCGGTGTGGCTGCGCCAGCGATGCAAAACCTTCGGCGAAGCCGTCGACGAAATGCCGGACCTGTTCGGGCGCCTGCATTGGCAACGTGAGCGCAAGCAGCGCCCATGCAGGGCTCGCCCCCATGGCAGCGAGGTCCGACAGATTCACCGCCAATGACTTCCAGCCGATATCGGCCGGGGCCGTGCCCGGCGGGAAATGCACGCCCTCGACCAGGGTGTCGATCGCGATGGCGATTTCCTGCCCTGGCGGCGGCGCCACCAGGGCGGCGTCGTCGCCAATACCCAGGTGCACGTCTTCGCGGCCTTGCGCGGTGCGTTCGCGAATGCGGTCGATCAGGCGGAATTCCATGGCTTGCGACCTTGGGATTAACGGCTGAAGACGAGCGTGGGACTGCCGTGGTACGTGGTTTCCTGCCACTGCCGGAAGCCGGCTTTCTCGGCCACGCGAATCGATGGCAGGTTTTCCGGGGCGATGATGCACACCGCGCGCAACGCGCCGACATGCTGGTCGCCCCAGGCGGTGACAGCGGCCACGGCTTCACTCGCATAGCCCTTGCCATGCGCCGACGGGGCCAGTACCCAGCCAAACTCCAGCATGCCTTCCAACGACGGCAGCAGATCGCGCTTGAAATCGGCATAGCCGATGTCGCCGATGTAACGGCCGCTGTGCTTTTCCTCGACCGCCCAGTAGCCGTAGCCCAGCAGGCTCCACATGCCGGCGTACTGCAGCAGTCGCTTCCACACTTCCTCGGCGGTAAACGGACGGCCGCCGATATGGCGGGTGACGTCCGGATCCGACCAGATTGCGGTACAGGCCGCATGGTCATCGGCCCGATGCGCGCGCAGCCACAGCCGCTCGGTTTCGAGCACGGGCACCAGACTTTCGACGGACCGCCCGTTGGGGCCAGGCATCAGCCGCGCTTCTCAGTGGCACGCAGGGTGCTCGCCAGCTTGTCGAGCACGCCGTTGACGTAGCTATGGCCGTGGTCGGCGCCAAAGCGCTTGGTGACTTCGATCGCCTCGTTGATGATCACGCGATACGGCACGTCCGGGCGATACTTCAGCTCGTAGGCGGCCAGGCGCAGCGCGGCGCGCTCGATCGGATCGATCTGGCCGACGTCACGGTCCACGAAAGGCTTGAGGCTGATATCGATCGCGTCGATGTTGCGCTCCACCCCGTGCAGCAGATCCTCGAAATATTCGAGGTCAGCCACTTCCATGTCCTGCTCGTGGCGGAATTGATCGATCACCGCGTTCATGTGGCTGCCGCTGAGCTGCCACGCATACAGCGCCTGCAGTGCGCGGCGGCGGGCGCGCGAACGCGCAGCGAGATCGATGCCTTCGGGACGACTCATCACAGTTTTCCGTACAAGTTGACCATCTCGAGCGCAGCCAGCGCCGCATCGGCGCCCTTGTTGCCGGCCTTGGTGCCGGAACGCTCGATGGCCTGCTCGATGCTGTCGGTGGTCAGTACGCCAAACGCCACCGGCACGCCGGAAGCATACGCCGCCTGGGCCAGGCCCTTGGCGCATTCGCCAGCGACAAAATCAAAATGCGGGGTGGAACCACGGATCACCGCGCCCAGCGCGATCACCGCCGCGTACTTGCCGGAGTTGGCTACCTTGTGGGCCGCCAGCGCGATTTCCCAGGCGCCCGGCACGCGGATCAGCTCGATCGCGTCGTCCTTCACGCCATGGCGCACCAGCACGTCACGCGCGCCGGCCACCAGGGGCTCGACGACAAAACCGTTGAAACGGCCGGCGACAATGGCAAAACGGCCTTTGGGCGTGGCGAAATCGCCTTCGATGATCTTCATGGGGTGCGCTTCCTGAGGGCTCGATGGCCCATGCGGGCCGGCTATTTTACGGGATTTGGGGCAACTTGCCCGGATCGGGCCGGGAAACCGCCCTGGAAAGGTGGGGATGACCGGAAAAATGCAGACTGGCCTGCCCGTTCGCCACCCGCAGCCGGGCCGGCACGCCGAATGGCAGGGTGAACTTGTCCGGCTCGTGGCCGAACGGCAGGCCTCGAACCACCGGCACCCGAGCCACCCGGCTGATCTGTTCGAACGCGGCGTCGATGTCGTAGCCGTTGTCGTAGCCGTGCGGCCGGCATTGACTGAAATGGCCCAGTACCAGGGCACGCTGGCGATCCAGCACGCCGGAGAGATGCAGCTGGTACAGCAGGCGCTCGATCCGGAACGGCGGTTCGCCCACGTCTTCGACGAACAGGATGCCGCCGTCGATGCGCGGGAAGTACGGCGTACCGATCACGCTGCACAGCATGGCGAGATTGCCGCCCCACAGCCGGCCGTGCACGTCCAGCTCCGTGGCGGTTCCGGTACGCCAGCTCGCCGTCACCTCGGGCTCGCCAAGCGCACGCCAGAAGTGCTCCCACATCAGCGGGTTCAAGGTCGGCGCGCCGAAGTCCGGCCCGAGCATGGGTCCGCCAAAGGTGCTGAGGCCGCTTTTCGCGTACAAGGCCATCTGGATCGCCGTGAAATCGCTGTGGCCGACCAGCAGTGTATTCGACCCACCAAGCCGCTCGCGCAGCGCGCCGTAGTGGATATGTTCGAGCAGCCGGGTGGCCCCGTAACCGCCGCGGATAGCCAGCGCGATATCAGGCAACGACGGATGGATGGCCAGGGCGTTGAGATCCGCCACACGCTCAGCGTCGCTGCCGGCGTAGCGGTGCTCGACGCGGTCGAGCACGTCCAACCCGTCCATCGTGCAGCCGACAGCGCGCAGGCGCGCCACGCCCCGCGCCATGGCGTCACGGTCGTGCGGGTAGCCGGAGGGAGCGATCAGGCGGACGGTGGTGTCGGTCATGGCACAGGTTGGTGGTCAAAGCCTGGAGTATGCCGGCAACGGCATGGCGCGAAAGAGGCGGCGATGTGCCGCGTCTGGGTAGGAGCGCACCCTGTGCGCGACCGCGGAGGTACGGCGTCACCGCTACGTCGGCTTTTCGCGCACAGGGTGCGCTCCTACCGTGGTTTTTTATACGTACTCGGTGACTTCAAGCCCAAAGCCGCCCAGGCCCACCATCTTGCGCGGCGTACCCAGCACACGCAGCTGACGGATACCCAGGTCAGCCAGTATCTGTGCGCCGAGGCCAAGCTGACGCCATTCCTGCTGCTGCACTTCTTCCGGTGCCTGGGTCACAGGCTGGCGATTGAGGCGGCGCAGCAAGGCGTCCGCCGTGTCCTCGCCGGAAAGCACCAGCAGCGCGCCGCGGCCTTCATCGGCAATGCGGCGCAACCCTGACGTGACGGTAAGGCCAAGATCGTCGCGCTGCAGATGCAGCACGTCGGAAAGCGTATTGCGCACATGTACGCGGGTCAGCACCGGCGCGCCGTCGTTCACCGTGCCGCGAACCAGGGCGAAATGCAGGCCGTGATGGATGGCATCGCGATAGGCCACCAGGCGGAACGGGCCAAACTCGGTCTGCACGTCGTCTTCGTAGACGCGCTGCGACGGTCTTCTCGGTTTCCAGGCGGTAACGAATCAGGTCGGCGATGGTGCCGATCTTCAGGCCGTGCTTCTTGGCGAAGACTTCCAGCTCGGGGCGACGAGCCATCGAGCCGTCTTCATGCAGGATCTCGATCAGCACGGCGGAAGGCTCGAGCCCGGCCAACGCGGCGAGATCGCAGCCCGCCTCGGTATGGCCTGCACGCGTGAGCACGCCACCGGGCTGCGCGGTGAGCGGGAAGATATGGCCGGGCTGCGAGAGATCCTGCGGCTTCGCATCCGACTTCACCGCCACCTGGATCGTGCGTGCGCGATCGTGGGCGGAGATGCCGGTGGTGACGCCTTCGGCCGCCTCGATCGAGACGGTGAAGTTGGTCTGGTAAGGCGAGGTATTGTCGATGACCATGGGCTTGAGGCCCAACAGGCGCGTGCGCTGCTCGTTCAGCGTCAGGCAGACCAGACCGCGCGCCTCGCGCACCATGAAGTTGATGTCCTCGGGCCGCACCATCTGCGCCGCCATGATCAGGTCGCCTTCGTTCTCGCGGTCTTCGTCGTCGAGGATCACGACCATGCGGCCGGCGCGGATGTCTTCGAGGATTTCGGGGATGGTGTTGAAGCTCATGGGATCAGTCCGGAAAATGGGTTGCTTTATCGATGCCCTGGCTCGTCATCCCAGCGAATGCTGGGATGACGGCAGGTCAGGCGAAGCCGTGTTGCTTGAGAAACGCCTCATCGAGCTTCGGCGCATCGCCGCTGCCAATCAGTCGCTCGATATAGCGCGCCACCACATCCACCTCGATATTCACCGCATCACCCACGCGACGCGCATGGAACGCGGTGTGTTCCACCGTGTGGGGAATCAGGTTGACACCGAAGCGATGGCCGGACACTTCGTTGACGGTCAGGCTGGTGCCGTCGATGCAGATCGAACCCTTGGCGGCGATATAGCGCGACAGCGCGGCCGGCACTTCAAACGTCCAGCGCAGCGAGCGACCGTCCGGCGTGATCGATACGACCTTGCCCAGGCCATCGACATGGCCGGACACCAGATGGCCGCCCAAACGATCGGCCAGGCGCAAGGCCTTTTCGAGATTGACCGGGTCGCCGGCTTTCAGCTTGCCCAAGGTCGTGAGCGAAAGCGTCTCGTTGGAGACGTCCGCACCGAAGCCCCGCGGCTCCAGCGTAATGGCAGTCAGGCACACGCCGGAGACGGCGATGCTGTCGCCCAGCTGCACATCGGCAAGGTCAAGGTCGGCGGTATCGACATGCAGGCGCACATCACCGCCACGTGGTTCGAGCCGCGCAATGCGGCCCACGGTCTGGATGATCCCGGTAAACATCAGCACACCTCCTTGGCGAAGGCGGCGACCAAACCGTAACGAAGCTGGTTGTAACGATGCTTGGACATGAAACGTTTCCCGCGTGAATAGCATGCGAAAAACGCCTCAAGGCGTCTGGCAGGTACACGCCGGCGAAGGCGAGCACCGTACCGTCTTCTTTCATCCGGACTTTCTGGAGGCTGTCGCCAGCTTCCAACCGTCGGCTCCGGATTTGGACCGGATCTGCTGACCTTCCGGCAGGACCGGAAGCGCTCGCGGGCTCGCACTGGGAGCTGTTCAACTCCGGATGCCTACCGCCGGTGGGGAGTCTCACCCCGCCCTGAAGACGTCGTTGTGGTTTTGCCGGCGAACCGGCGCGGCAAGTCTACCACCTTCACCGGCGACGCCCTGGCCGGGATCGTGCAGCTGGCTGAACAATCTGTCCGGCCAGCCGTCCACGCGGGCTCACGTGCCTAGGGGCTGCCCCGCCTGGCGTCGATAGTCCCGCAACACCTGATCCATCACCCAGCTCGTGCGCGCGCCGGTCTCTGCCGTCGAAGGACAGGCACCCGCCTGGCCCATCAGCTCGGCCACGATCGTTTCGACCAGCGGCTGCTGGATATGCGGGGGGTTGTTGATGCGCAGCTCCTTGGCACCATCGGCGTTCTCGACGCGGATGGGACCGTCGCCAAAGGTGGCGAAGGTGATCCGGCCGCGATCGCCGATCACTTCGATCTGGTCGTGATGCTTGTAGCTGCCGAAATGCCACAGCCCGGTCCCGAGCATGCCGTTGCCGAAGGAGAACGACATCGCCACGGTGTCCTCCACCGGATAGGCGCCAAGCTGATTGCTCGCATGACCGCTGGCCGAAACGATGGGCCCGAACAGCCAGTCGAGAATATCGAGCGTGTGGCAACCGATATCCATGAAGATGCCGCCACCGGAAATCTCCGGTTGCACATGCCACGGAAGATGCTTCGGGTCGTGGTAACGCGGATGATGCGGCTCGTGCAACAACGTATTGACGATACGCGGTTTGCCGATGACCTCCTGATCGAAGATCAACTCGCGCACCTTCAGGAAGCGTGGCAAGCGACGGCGATAGTAGGCGACGAACACGGGCACATTCGCTTCGCGGCCAGCTCGAATGATCACCGCGCATTCGGCGGCATCCATGGCCATGGGCTTTTCGACATAGACCGGCTTGCCCGCGGCGATGCTCATCAGGGCGTACTGCTTGTGCGTCGACGGCGGCGTGGCCACATAGACCGCATTGACTTCCGGGTCGGCGATCAATGCCGCGGCATCGTCATACCAGCGCGCCACGCCATGGCGTTGCGCATAGTCGCGCGCCTTGTCGCCATCACGACGCATCACCGCCACCAGCGAGGAGTTCGGCGTCTTGCCGAAGGCAGGACCGCTCTTTACTTCGGTGACATTGCCGCAACCGATGATGCCCCAGCGTATGGATGGCGTGCTCATGTGGTCTTGAACTCCTTGCCGAGGAATTGCTGGTGATAGGCGTGGAACATATTCACTTCCGGGTGCTTCGCGCGCTCAACCAGATGTAGGCGCAAGGCCTCGCGCACGTCCGGCTGCAGCGAGGCCAGATAATCCAGCGTGTATTCGGTGTGATCGAGCACGCCGAAGTGGCAGGTCGGCGGACGCGTACGGGAATGGAAGCCGAGGTGGATGGTGATGCGCCGATCCTTGAGCACGCCGCCGTAACCGCGATGCACCGCATAGTTGTTGTAGAACACCGCCTCGCCCGGCTGCACGACAATCTGCTTGCCGCCGCTCAGTTCCGCGGCGTCCACCGGCGCCATCTTCTCCGTATGGCCGAAGATCGCACGCTCCTCGGCGTTGAGTTGGCGGCGGTGGCTGCCCGGCACGATCCACAGGCAGCCGTCCACGGTCAACGGCATGTTCATCTGCACGTAGTTGTAGGCGTAGTCATCGCTGAACCAGTTCAGGTCGACCAGCTCATCGGGCACCTGCAGCACGTCGCGATGCCAGCCCTGCCGATAGTCGACGCCGGCGTCGCCGTAGAACAGCGAAGCGCCGTCGATGACGATGCCGTCGCCGAGCAGATCTCGGCACGCGGCAAGCATGTCCGCGTTACAGATGATGTCCTGGATGCCACGAATCGCCTTGCCCGGCTGCAGGAACTGCAGGTTGCTCATCTGCTGGGCATCGCCACGCTCGCGGCGCGACGCTTCGATGGCGGCCACGTAACGGGCGATGCTGGCGTCATCAAGAATCCTGCGGATCAGGTAGCCCTGCTCGCGGAACGATGCACGCTCCGACTCCGTCAATACGCTAGCCTGCGTGAACTGCGACTGGGTCATGCCTTATACCTTTGGTCTCGAATTCGAAAATTTGTCGCCACTATGCAACCGGTCGCAATAGCAAACGCAGGTCATCCCCAACGGCGCGGCGATCGATCGTCTGCAACTTCCAGCGCGCAGCCATGTCCGTCAGCGAAGGCAGATGCAGCAGCGGCCGCGCCATGTCGCCGAGCAGCAGGGGCGCCGCATAGATCAACAGCTCATCGACCAGGCCGGCGGCGAACAGCGCGCCGCACAAGGTGGGGCCGGCTTCCACGTGCACTTCGCTGCAATGACGATGCGCCAGCACGCCGAGCACCGCCGATAGATCCAGCGCGTCGCCCTGCTGTCCTACCGTCGCGTGCTGGACCGCATGAAAGCGTCCGTCACTCGCTTCGGCATGTTCGCCATGCAGCACCAGCGTGGGCGCGGCGCCGTCCAGCACGTGGCTTCCCGCAGGCGTACGCAGCTGACGATCGAGAACAACCCGCAACGGTGGCGTAAACGCCTCGCCGTCAGGCAGGCGCACGTTCAAGCGTGGATTGTCCGCCATCACCGTGCCGGACCCGGTCAGGATCGCCGAGCTACGGGCACGCCAGCGCTGCACGTCTGCCCGCGCCGCTTCGCCGGTAATCCACTTCGACTCGCCATCGGCGAGCGCGGTGCGGCCATCCAGGCTCATGGCCAGCTTGACCCGCACCCAGGGACGTCCACGCTCGATGCGGCTGAAGAAACCGATATTCAGTTCGCGTGCGCGCTCGCGCAGCAGCCCCGTCTCGACCACGATACCCGCCTCGCGCAGCTTGCCGATGCCGCGGCCGGCGACTTGCGGGAACGGGTCCTCGGCCGCCACCACCACACGCGCCACGCCAGCGGCGATCAGCGCGTCGGCACATGGGGGCGTGCGGCCGTGATGGGCGCAAGGCTCGAGCGTCACATACGCCGTAGCACCACGCGCCTGATCACCTGCCTCACGCAACGCGAACACCTCCGCATGAGGCTCGCCGGCGCGTTGATGAAAGCCCGTGCCGACCACTTGTTCGCCATGCGCGACCACACAACCGACGCGCGGGTTGGGCTGGGTGGTGAACAGGCCGCGCTCGGCCAGGCGCAGGGCCCGCGCCATGTGGCTGTGGTCGATGGCGGTGAAGGTGTGAGTCATTGCCGAGTCGTTTCGCAGTGCGATGACCTCAGTCTATGCGAAGTGGCGACTTTTACTTCCTCTCCCCTCCGGGCGACCCGAAGGTAGTCCCTGTGGGAGAGAGGATTGAGGTGAGTGGCGGGTGCTCGACTGTAGCGCGACAACTGAGCGGTTTCGCTAGCTTGCCGCTTACGCAGCGGGCGTTTCGACTGCCTGCCGGCAGCCGAGTCACTTTTCTTTTGCTGGCCCAAAAGAAAAGTAACCCAAAGAAAATGGCCTAAAAAGCTCATAGCATTGCGTTGGATACGAGCCTGAAGGGTATGGCCAGATAGATAGGTTGCGGCCCATGGCGAGACACAGCGGCTACACCGCAACGCGCCGTTGCACAGAGGGCTTAAATCGTGGGTGGTGGGCGGCCACCTGAGCATCGGGATACCGCAAACGTTTCGACCGTCGGCCGAGCCTGCTTTAAGTCCTCACTGCCTTGGCGCGTTGCGGTGTAGCCGCCGTGTCTCGCCTTGGGCAACCAGCTATTTGTTCGCGCAAGCCTTCCAACGCTTCTATCCCACGGAATGCTGCCAGCTCTGGAGGCCGTTTTCTTTGGGTTACTTTTCTTTTGGGCTAGCAAAAGAAAAGTGACTCGAGCGCCGGCAGGCGATCGAAACGCCCGCTGCGTAAGCGGCACACTAGCGAAACCGCTCAGTTGTCGCGTAACAGCAAGCACCCACCCCTCATCCCAGCCTTCTCCCCGAAGGGGAGAGGGAGAAAACTCGGCTCACGATTTCTTGCGTCGCGCGACACTCTCGCCCAGTAGCGAAAGCTGCAACGCCTCCAGCTCCGGCAAATCGCGCTCCAGTTTCTCGATTTCCTCGCGGAACGCCTGCACGTCCTCGAACTTGCGATAGACCGAGGCGAAGCGTACGTAGGCCACCTGGTCGAGCTTCTTCAGCTCACGCATCACCAGCTCGCCGACCTGTCGCGACGGCACTTCGCGCTCGCCGCAACGGCACAGGTCGTTGACGATCTCGCGCACGGCGGCATCCACCGCGGGGGTCGGCACGGGCCGCTTTTGCAGGGCGCGCTCGAAGCTCACGCGCAACTTGCGCTCATCGAACGGCTCGCGACGCTCGCCGCTCTTGACGATGGTGGGCAGCTTCAGCTCCGCCGTTTCGAACGTGTTGAAGCGTTCACCGCACTTGGGACACTCGCGGCGGCGACGCACCGTGGCACCGTCCTCGGTCAGGCGGGAATCGATGACGCGCGTGTCTTCGTGCTGGCAGAAGGGGCAATGCATGGGTCAGCGGCGAGTATGCAGGAGAGAGCAAGGAGTGACCATCGCTTTGCTCTCCCCCTCCTGCCCGCTCATGCCCGGTCTCAGCCGTAGACCGGGAACTTGTGGCACTGCGCCGTGACCTGGTCGCGCACGCGGGCGATCACCGCCTCGTCGTTCGGCGCGTCCAGCACGTCGCAGATCCAGTGGGTCAGCTCGACCACGTCGGCTTCCTTGTAGCCGCGCGTCGTGATCGCCGGCGTACCTACGCGCAGACCCGAGGTGACGAAGGGTTTGCGCGGATCGTTAGGCACAGCGTTCTTGTTGACCGTGATATGGGCCTTGCCCAGCGCTTCTTCCGCGTCCTTGCCGGTGACGTCACGGCCGATCATGTCGACCAGCATCAGGTGGTTCTCGGTGCCGCCGGAGACGATCTTGTAGCCGCGCTCGATAAACGTCTTGGCCATCGCCTTGGCGTTCTTCACCACCTGTGCCTGGTAGGTCTTGAACGACGGCTCCAGCGCCTCCTTGAAGGCGACCGCCTTGGCGGCGATCACGTGCATCAGCGGGCCGCCCTGAATGCCGGGGAACACGATCGACTGCAGCTTCTTCTCGATCTCTTCGCCCGCCTGCCCCATTGAGGCATGGTTCGCCACGATGATGCCGCCGCGCGGACCGCGCAGCGTCTTGTGCGTGGTGGAGGTGACCACGTGCGCGTGTGGCACCGGGTTCGGGTACACGCCCGCGGCGACCAGGCCGGCGACGTGGGCCATGTCCACGAACAGGTACGCGCCGACCTTGTCGGCGATGGCGCGGAAGCGGGCCCAGTCCATCACCTGCGAATACGCGCTGAAGCCGGCCACGACCATCTTCGGCTTATGCTCGAGGGCGAGGCGCTCGATGTCGTCGTAGTCGACCAGGCCCTGCTCGTTCACGCCGTACTGCACCGCGTGAAACAGCTTGCCGGAAATGTTGACCTTGGCGCCGTGAGTGAGGTGGCCGCCGTGCGCCAGGCTCATGCCGAGGATGGTGTCGCCCGGCTGCAGCAGGGCGAGGTAGACCGCCTGGTTCGCCTGCGAGCCGGAGTGCGGCTGCACGTTGGCGTAGGTGGCACCGAACAACTGCTTGAGGCGATCGATGGCCAGGCGCTCGGCGATGTCGACATATTCGCAGCCGCCGTAATAGCGCTTGCCCGGGTAACCCTCGGCGTACTTGTTCGTCAGCACGCTGCCCTGCGCTTCCATCACGCGCGGGCTGGCGTAGTTCTCGGAAGCGATCAGTTCGACGTGATCTTCCTGGCGACGCGCTTCGTCGGCCATGGCCTGGGCCAGTTCATTGTCATAACCGGCGATCGTCTCGTGCTTGGGGAACATCCTGGCCTCTACGGGTGGCGGGCGGGGTCGAAGCTTGAAAGTGTAGCGCTGACGGGAGCTTGCGGCCACCGGCACGGCACCTGGGGATGCTCTGATCAACGCTGCGCAGGCGTCACCGGTCCTGTCTGTTCATAGACCACAGGGGCGTCGGCGCACGCGGGGAGAGGACATCGATGTCCTCGGCTTTGAGGAGCGAGGAAGGCAGACTGGCCGTCTGTCGAGCCGACGCACCGAAGGGATGCGGACAGACAGGACCGGCCCCAACATATTGAATTCAAAGTGATGGGGTGATGTCCAGAAGGCCCGCAGGCGATGCCCAAAGTCCGGTAAGTGGCGCCCCATGGCGGGCCGGGATAGAGCCAGGCCCGGCGCAAGCCATGCGAAGCCAGGGACCAGCTAACGGCCTTCCTCCCCGCTGCGACACGGCCAATCCATCTCGTCCGCATGACGCCTGCGCAAAATGAATCAAAGGATCCCTAGGGAAACTCTGATTTTGCCTCGCGGTCGAAGATCAGCCCCCACCGACGGAATGTAGATGATGTCCGAGAAGCAGCTGACCCTGGCCACCCAAGCCGATGGTGGATTTGAGGCGCACCGCAAGCCCACGCGGCGCGATGTGTTCCTGGCCGAGATGGACAAGGTGGTGCCGTGGGCCCAGCTTTGCGCGGTGATTGAACCGTTCTATCCCAAGGCGCGCGCCGAAGGCGGTCGTCGTCCGGTAGGTCTGGAGCGGATGCTGCGCATTCACTTCCTGCAGCAGTGGTACGCGTTGAGCGATCCGGCGGTGGAGGAAGCACTGTACGACTCGGCGTCGATGCGTCGGTTTGTCGGCATTGATCTGGGGCGCGAGCCCGCACCGGACGAGACCACGGTGTGCAAATTCCGGCACCTGCTGGAGAGGCACGGGCTCGCCGACAAGCTGTTCAAGACAGTGAACCAACATCTACACGACCACGGCCTGAAGCTCTCGCAGGGCACGATCGTCGACGCGACGATCCTTGGCGCGGCCTCGTCGACGAAGAACCGCGCCAAGGCGCGCGATCCACAGATGCACCAGACCAAGAAAGGGAATCAGTGGTACTTCGGCATGAAGGCGCACATTGGCGTGGATGAAGCGACTGGCCTGGTGCACAGCGTGGTGACGACGGCGGCGAATGTGGCGGACGTGACCCAGGTGGGGCAACTGTTACACGGCAGGGAGAAAGCCGTGTTTGGCGATGCCGGCTACACGGGCGTCCAGAAGCACGCACCGGCCAAACGTGGTCGCCAATGGTGGATTGCGGCCAAGCGCAACACGGTCAAGGCGATCACCGATAAGAAACTGCGCGGATTGATCGAAAAACTGGAACATGCCAAGGCCTCGATACGGGCGGCGGTCGAGCATCCGTTCCGAGTGATCAAGCGGCAATTTGGCCACGTGAAGGCGCGTTACCGAGGCCTGGCCAAGAACGGCGCGCAGGTGCTGACGCTGTTTGCGCTGAGCAATGTGTGGATGGCCCGCAAGCATCTGCTGGCCACGACAGGATAGGTGCGCCCGCCGCGCACACTGCCGCGATCAAACGCGGCAAAACGAGCTGTCAAATCACCATGACGTGGCATGGATAGCCGTCGTCGACCGTGAGGCGACGGCCCAGAGGACCGCTGTTGCTACGAAAGGGGGATGATCAGACCATCCCTAAGCGTGAAGTTCGGGGCCCAGCGCGGCCCCGCCAGCGACTGGCTGGGCTACGATGCGCGCCCTGCAGCGGTAAAAACCGCGCTCGCCTATTCGCTGCAGCGCTTGCGCACCGACTACATCGATATCTATCGCCCCGCACGCCTGGACCCGAACGTACCGATCGAGGAGACCGTGGGAGCCATCGCCGATCTGGTCAAGGCAGGCTACGTGCGCCATCTGGGCCTGTCCGAGATGGGCGCCGACACCATCCGGCGTGCTCACGCGGTCATGCCGGTGTCCGACCTGCAGATCGAGTACTCGCTGATCTCGCGCGGCATCGAGACGGCGATCCTGCCGGCCTGTCGCGAGCTAGGTATCGGCGTCACCGCCTATGGCGTGCTCTCGCGCGGCCTGATCAGCGGCCATTGGTCCAGGGACCAGGCGACGGACGCACGCGATTTCCGCCAGCACATCCCGCGCTTCCAGGGCGACAACCTTGCGCACAATCTCGGCCTGGTCGAAGTGCTGCGCGAGCTGGCCGATGCACGCGGCGCCAGCGTGGCCCAGTTGGCCATCGCCTGGGTGCTGGCGCGCGGCGAGGACATCGTTCCCTTGATCGGTGCGCGTATGCGAGCACGCCTGGAGGAGGCGCTGGGAGCCATGGATATCCGTCTCGGCGCCGACGATCTCGCCGCCATCGAGCGCGCCGTCCCGGCCGGCGCGGCCGCCGGCGATCGCTATAACACGCAAGGCATGGCATCACTGGACAGCGAGCGCTAGGCGCCTGTTCACGATTTCCCTGCGGTCACCGGGATCGCCCAATAACCCGCTATAATGAGTGGTTTACACCCACTCTGAATGCACCGCCTGCCCTTTCCGGCCGGTATCGTGCACGCCGCCGGAGGCTCCATGCAATACATCTACACCATGAACGGGGTGAGCAAGATCGTCCCCCCGAAGCGCCAGATCATCAAGGACATCTCGCTCAGCTTCTTCCCCGGCGCCAAGATCGGCCTGCTGGGCCTGAACGGCGCGGGCAAGTCCACGGTGCTGAAGATCATGGCCGGCGTGGACAAGGACTTCCAGGGCGAAGCCCGCCCGCAGCCGGGCATCAAGATCGGCTACCTGGCGCAGGAGCCGCAGCTCGATCCCGGAGAAGACCGTGCGCGAAGCGGTCGAGGAAGGCGTGTCGGTGATCCTCGATGCGCAGAAGCGCCTGGACGAGGTCTACGCCGCCTATGCCGAGGAAGGCGCCGACTTCGACAAGCTGGCCGAAGGAACAGCAGGAGCTGGAAAACATCCTGGCGGCGAACGACGCCCACGCACTCGAGCGCCAGCTCGAAGTGGCCGCCGACGCGCTGCGCCTGCCGCCGTGGGACGCCAAGATCGGCCCGCTGTCCGGTGGCGAGAAGCGCCGCGTGGCGCTGTGCCGGCTGCTGCTGTCCAAGCCCGACATGCTGCTGCTGGACGAGCCGACCAACCATCTGGACGCCGAATCGGTCGACTGGCTGGAGCAGTTCCTGCAGCGACTACCCGGGCACCGTGGTGGCCGTCACCCACGACCGCTACTTCCTCGACAACGCCGCCGAGTGGATCCTCGAACTCGACCGCGGCCGCGGCATTCCGTGGAAGGGCAACTACACCGACTGGCTGGAGCAGAAGGAGCGAGCGCCTGAGCACGGAAGAAGCCGCCGAAAAGGCGCCGCCAGAAGGCGATCGAGCAGCGAACTGGAGTGGGTGCGCTCGGCCGCCAAGGGCCGCCAGGCCAAGGGCAAGGCGCGCCTCGCCCGCTTCGAGGAACTGAACTCGGTCGAGTACCAGAAGCGCAACGAAACCAACGAGACTCTTCATCCCGCCGGGCGAGCGCCTGGGCCAGGAAGTGATCGAGTTCAAGAACGTCATCGAAGTCGTTCGGCGACCGCCTGCTGATCGACGACCTGTCGTTCAAGGTTCCGCCCGGCGCCATCGTCGGCGTCATCGGCCCGAACGGCGCGGGCAAGTCCACGCTGTTCAAGCTGATCACCGGCAAGGAAAAGCCGGACCAGGGCGAAGTGAAGCTCGGCCATACCGTGAAGCTGGCGTACGTCGACCAGTCGCGCGACAGCCTCGATCCGAACAAGAACGTGTGGCAAGAAGTCTCCGGCGGCGCCGACATCCTCACCGTCGGCAACTTCGAGATGCCAGTCGCGCGCCTACATCGGCCGCTTCAACTTCAAGGGCACCGACCAGCAGAAGCTGGTCGGCAGCCTGTCCGGCGGTGAGCGCGGTCGCCTGCACCTGGCCAAGACCCTGATGCAGGGCGGCAACGTGCTGCTGCTCGACGAACCGTCCAACGATCTGGACGTCGAAACGCTGCGCGCGCTGGAAGACGCGCTGCTGGAATTCCCCGGCTGCGCGATGGTGATCTCGCATGACCGCTGGTTCCTCGACCGCATCGCCACCCACATCCTCGCGTTCGAAGGCGACTCGCACGTGGAGTTCTTCCCCGGCAACTACAACGAATACGAGGCGGACAAGAAGCGCCGCCTCGGCGACGAAGCGGCCAAGCCGCATCGCGTGAAGTACAAGAAGCTGGCGTAAGGCCGCGCTTCGCTCCCTCTCCCCTTCGGGGAGAGGGCTGGGGTGAGGGGCCACGGCTGGACCCGGTCCTCGATAGAACCTCACCATCCTTAAGCGATACGGCAAGACCACCCCTCACCCTGCCCTCTCCCCGGAGGGGAGAGGGACAAGCAGCGAGGAGACTCCGATGCATTTCATGCAATCCCTGCAACAGGCATGGACCCGCAATAACTCATTGGTCTGCGTCGGCCTCGATCCCGAACCAGCGAAGTTTCCCGCGCACTTGCAGGGCGCCAACGACGCCGTATTCGAGTTCTGCCGCGCCATCGTCGACGCCACGGCGGACCTGGTGTGCGCATACAAGCCGCAGATCGCGCACTTCGCGGCCTTGCGCGCGGAGGATGCGCTGGAGCGCCTGATCGCGCACATCCACGCCAAGCATCCCGCCGTGCCGGTGATCCTCGACGCCAAGCGCGGCGATATCGGCAGCACGGCGCAACATTACGCCACTGAAGCGTTCGAGCGCTATGGCGCCGATGCGGTGACGCTCAATCCGTATCTCGGCCGCGACTCGATCCAGCCCTTTCTCAATCGCGCCGACAAGGGCGTGATCCTGCTGTGCCACACCTCCAATCCAGGTGCCGCTGATTTGCAGGACCTGAAGGTCACTGACGAGGATGGCAACACCCTGCCGCTTTACCAGCACGTCGCGAAGATCATCGCGAACGATTGGAACGGCAACGGGAACTGCGCACTCGTCACCGGCGCCACCTGGCCGGAGCAGCTTCGCGAAGTACGCGCCCTGGTCGGCAACATGCCCTTGCTGGTGCCGGGCATCGGTGCGCAGGGCGGCGACGTGGAGGCCGTGGTCCGCAACGGCCGCAGCACGGATGGCAAGGGCCTGCTGATAAGTTCGTCCCGCGCGATTCTCTACGCTGGCAACGACACCAATTTCGCCCAAGCCGCACGCGCCGCCACGCTGGAGCTGCGCGACAGCATCAACCGCTATCGCTGAGCGAACCTGGCCCGGTTCTGCCTGGCTTCAGTCCGCAACGATGGCCGGCTGCACGAGCAGTGGCAGGATCGGCGGACACCAGGAGAAACCAAGCGCCGGACCGCCACCCATCGCCTTGTAGACGCCTCAGTGCGCGTCAGCGGCGGCGGGCGCCGCGGCCGGAAGATCGTCAATCATCTGCCGCGCCAGACCTTCGTAGTTGTAGTCGAAGTGGTGGTCCCCGGTCTTTTCGTAGATCTTGATCCACGACGGCAGGCCGGGATCGGCGCAGATGGTGCCGTCCTTGTCCTTGATGCCGTAATAGCACACCACCGGCGGATGGCCGTTCAACGCCAGCAGCGGCGGCATCGCATCCGAATGATGGACCGGATTGATCCACTGGAAGAAGTCCTGGGTGTGGGTCTTCCACCAGCCCTCCTTCATATAGCCTTCCATTTCAATCTCGAAGTTCACGTCCTTGCTGGGCGAAAGCATGACGACCTGGGCAATGCGGGCGCGCCCCTCGGCGCTGAGATTGCCGACGATCGACGGCAACACGTCGGCGCCGAACGAGAAGCCGATCAGCCAGATGCGTCGCTTGTCGCCCTTAGCCGTCATGCGTGTGATCAACGCATCGAGGTCGGCCGCGGAGTCAGCGGCGGAGCGCTCACGCCAGTAGTACTGAAGCAGGCTGATGCCCACCACCGGAATGCCGTGCGACGCCATGATCTTGCCCAGCGACTGATCAAGATCGCGCCAGCCGCCATCACCCGAATAGAAGATCGCGACCACGTCCTCGCGTCCCGCCGGCGGCGTGACGCCTGGCGCGACGGGCACCATTACGAGCGATTCGTCCATGCTGGCGTGATGCCACGGCTGCCAGGCCCACAGCGCGATCGCCGCGGCCAGCACCAGAACCAGCGCTACAAACTTCCGCAGTCTTTTCAACGGCGCACCATGCCCGAAAGTCCACCCGAAATGAGGCTCGCCACATTGGCGAACACCAGCGGCAACGCAATGCCGTTAGGCACGGCCAGGTAGCGAGGTTCCCACACCGGGTCGAATTTGTCCTTGTACTTGTGCAGACCGCGGAAGTTGTAGAAGCGCTCGCCGCGTCCAAACAGCATGGCGCCCAGGCGGCTCCACAGCGGTGCGCTGCGTCGGTTCTGCAGGCCGGAAAGCGGCGCCATGCCGAGATTGAACCAGCGGTAACCCTGCTGCCTGGCCCACGTCATCAGTTCGACGAACATGAAATCCATGATGCCGGAGGTGCCGTCAGGCAGGTGACGCATCAGGTCCAGCGACGCTTCTTCCTTGCTATCGGTAAGGAACAGGTTCGAAAACGCCACCAATTCCTCGCCCTGCCATACCAGGGCCATCGGCGTGCGCTCCAGGTAGTGCGGATCGAACGTACCCAGCGAGAAGCCTTTCTCGCGCACACCCTTGTCACGCATCCAGGCATCCGAGATCTTCTTCAGGCGTGGCAGCAGCGCCGCCACGGCTTCCGCCGGCACGATCTCCAGCCGCATGCCTTCGCGGGTGAGCTTGTTGATGGTGTTGCGCAGCACCTTCTTCGACTTGCCGTCGAGGTTGAAGCTGCTGAGCAACACCCGGGCTTCCTCGCCGATCTTCAGCAGGTTCATGCCCACTTCGAGATAGAGATCCAGATCTTCCGGCCGCACCTGGTAGAACAGCGGCCACCCGCCTGCGCGCTCGCACTGGTCGCGGAAGGTCCATACCAGCTCACGACGTGCTTCTTCGGACTCGCCCACCGGGTCGCCCATGGCGACCCAGCTGCGGCCTTCCACGTCGTACATGATGAAGGCCTTGCCCTCGGGATCGAACAGCAGGGTCTTGTCGCCCATCAACGCCAGATGCGCCTGCGCCGACGAATACTGCTTGATCAGCGGCAGTGCCCGGTCCAGCTCCGTTTGGTTCGGCAAACGCAAGTCCGGTCGTGCCGGGCGGATCAGGTTGGCAAGTGCGAACAGCAGGCCCGCTGCCGCCGCGCCCACCAGTGCACGCAAGGCTCGCGGTGCGCCGCCGTGATAGAAGCTGAACTCCCACCACAGGTTATTGCTGTATTCCACGTGCTTGTAGCTGAAGGCCACCAGCCAGCCGGCACAGACGAGCACGGCGAGAATCGCGATGATCCAGCCCATCGAGAAGCTTGCACTGAACAGCGAGGTGCGCCGGTAGAACAACTGATGCGCCGGCGCCAGCGCGAGGGCCAGCAAGGACAGCAGGATGGCTTCCTCGTAGTCGATGCCTTTGAGCAGCGAGAGCACCGCGCCCAGCACCAGCAGTACGAGGGTCAGCACATAGGCCGCATCCAGCCGGCGCTGCAGGCCTCGCGCGAGGATCAGCAGCATCATGCCGACCACGCTACTCAGGAAGTGGGAGACTTCCAGCACCGCCAGCGGCAAGACATCGCGCAGGATCGCCATGCGCGTCGGCAGCGCCGAGGTGGCGCCGGAGAACAGCAGCACCGCACCCGAGACCATGGTCAGGCCGGCGAAGAAAGGCGGCAGCAGTGCCGTGAACCACGGCGCCAACAGCGCCTTGGTGCGCAGACCGCGCGCTTCGCGCACCAGCACCACCAGCGTCGCGGCCAGCAGCGGCAGGAAATAGTAGATCAGGCGGTAGGCGGCCAGCGCACCGAGGATCGGTGCCTCCAGTCCCTGGTTACCCGCGGCGCCGAAGCCGGCCAGCATGACCGCTTCGAAAACGCCGAGCCCGCCCGGCACATGACTGATCAGCCCAGCGATCTGGGCCAGCACGAAGATCGCCAGGAAATGTCCGAAGCCCGTATCCACCTGGTTCGGCATCAGCAGGTAGAGCACGTAAGCGGCCAGCCCCCAGTCCACCGCGCCCACCAGGATCTGGCGCGCGGCGACGCGCGCCGATGGCAGGCTTACCCGCCAGCGCCAGATGCGCAGCGGACGCCCCAGCAGGCGATTGCCCACCACCCACAGCAAGGGAATCGCGGTGAGCACGGCGGCCACCGGCCATTGCCAACTGGCCAAGGGCAACGATGGGGGCACGGGCACCAGCAGCAGCGTCACGCCGGTCAAGGCGCACAGGCCCAACCAGAAACTGAGCGTGCAATACAACACGACCTTGGCCACCTCGGCGGTGGTCAGGCCGGCCTGGATATAGAACCGGTAGCGGATCGAACCGGAAATCAGCAGGGCCATGCCCAGCGCATTGCTGAAGGCGTAGCTGATGAAGGAGATCAAGCTGACCTGGGCGCGCGGCAGGCGCTTGCCGACATAGACCAGCCCGAACCAGTCGTACAGGGTCATCACGCCATAACTGCCTGCGGTCAGCAGTACGGCCAGCGCGACGCGATAGTTCTCGAGACCGTGAACGTAGCGGGCGACCTCGCGGTAGCTCACCTCGCTGGCCAGGCGCCGCAGCGCCCACAGCGCCAGGCACAGCATCGCCACTGAAAGCAGGGGACCGGCCAACCGGCGCAGCCTGGCCATCAGGCCAGGACGAGCCAGCAGGTCTCCGGAAATCGGGGCCTCCGCCCCAGTCTGCTCCACCACGCGTTTACCGCCTCCACATCGACCTGCACGCAGGACTTTCACTGCGACCTTAAGGGTGCTCTGAACCCGTTTCCACAGGCGCCACCGGCACTGTCTGCACGCAGATCGCAGGGGCGACGGCGAAGGCAGGCTGGCTGCCTGTCGAGCTGGCGCACCGAAGATCTGCGAGCAGACAGTGCCGGCCCCAACATGCTGGCCTCAAATGACGGGGTGATGTCTGGAAGGCCCGCACGCTGCGCCGCACAGCTTGACAAGACAACCAGTCTTCCCGGCGCCGCGCGGCACACCCTGCGGGCCTTCCAAACATCATGGCGCCTGTGGAAACGGGTTCAGAGCACCCCTAAGGATAACCGGTCAGGGCGCCGTCCTGTTCGATCGTGGCATGCGGGGATGACATTTGGTCGCGGCTGCTTCAGGCAGGTCGCGACCGTGTCACTCAAGCCTTGCCGTTCCGACCGTTGGCCATCCGCGCCACCCACCGATAAAGCACGAACACGACCGCGGCGAAGGCGATGCCGCCGATCCACTGTGCCGCACCGGCGAAATCCTCGCCAACCAGAGCCAACGGTGCCCCCTTGCCGGAGAACGCCACGACGGCAGCGATCACCACACCGATCACGCTCTCGCCCACGATCAGGCCCGAGGCGAGCAGCACGCCGAGTTGCTTGGTCGCTTCCGGCTTCGCCGAGCGATCCGCACGACGGTCGTAATACCAGCCGACCAGTGAGCCCACCACCACCATCAACGTGCTCACCGTGGGCAGGTAGATACCCAGGCCCACGGCCAGCGGCGGCACCCGCACGTGCTTGGTGGTGCGCGCCAGGATCTCGTCGACCACGATGACCGCCAAGCCAATCCAGATGCCCGTGATGATCAGGCTCCAGTCGATATTCTTGGTGATGACACCTTGCGCCAAGGCCGAAATCAGGCCTGCCTGGGGTGCCGGCAGCGCATGCGCGCCCGCACCCGGGGCACCAGCGAAGCCATAAGCGTGGTTGAGCAGGTCGAGCACCGGCGGGATGACCGCGGCGCCGGCGATGACGCCAATCACCAGGGCCACCTGCTGCCGCCACGGCGTGGCGTCCACCAGCTGGCCGGTCTTGAGGTCCTGCAGGTTGTTGTTCGCGATCGCGGCCACCGTAAACACCACCGAGGTGATGAACAGCGCGAACGCCACCAATGCCTTGCCTGCCTCTTCGGGCACGTAGGGTTTCACGCCCGCCACCAGCAGCAAGGCCGCCGCGATCACCACCAGGATGCCCACGCCGGACAGCGGACTGTTCGACGAGCCGATCAGGCCAGCCATATAGCCGCACACGGTGGAAACGAAGAAGCCCATCAGCACCACGAAGGCCACGCCACCAATGGCCAGCACGGCGACGTGGTCGCCCAGGCCGCTGATCGAACCGAAGTAGCCCAGCAGCCAGGCGATCGGTATGAAGCAGGCCAAGGTGATCAGGCCCACGATACCGATCGGAATATCCTGTTCCGTACGCGGCAAGCTATCGGCCTTGCCTGCCTTGCGCACGCGCGAGGCAGCCATTGCCGAGCTCAGGCCGCTTATCACCGGCTGCACCAGTTTCGCCAACGTCCAGATCGCCGAAACGCCGATCGCACCCGCGCCGACGAAGCGCACCTTGTGGCTCCAGGTGGCCTGCGCCAGATCCGCCGCCGTGCCGGCCGCATGAGCGAGCAAGGAGTAATGCGGCACACCCCATACCCAGCCGATCACCGCGCCGATCAGCATCGCGATACCCACCGACAGGCCGACCAGGTGGCCAATGGCGAACAGCGCAAACGAGAGATTGAAGTCAAAGCCGCTCACCGCGCCCTTGTTGCCGACACGGAAGTACTGCACGACGTCGCTGGCGAACACCTGGGTCGCCACCACCACGGCAAACACCGCCGACACGATCGAGCCCCACAGCACCGCCATGAGCCCGGCCCGACCTTCCTCGACGCTGCCCTCGTGCCCCTCGTCACCGCTACCGACCTTCAACACCTCGGCACAGGCCAGTCCTTCCGGGTAGGGCAAGTCTGAGTTGGTGACCAGCGCGCGGCGCAGCGGGATCGAATACATCACGCCCAGGATGCCGCCCAGGGCGCAGACGGCAAACGAGATCCAGAACGGGAAGCCAGTCCACCAGCCGATCATGATCATGCCCGGCAGCACGAAGATGATCGAAGACAACGTGCCCGCCGCCGAGGCGATCGTTTGCACGACGTTGTTTTCCTGGATGGTCGAGTCCTTGAACCCGCGCAGCAAGGCCATCGAGATCACCGCCGCCGGGATCGACGTGGCGAAGGTGAGACCGGCCTTGAGACCGAAGAACACGTTGGCCGCGGTGAACACCACCGTGATCACAACGCCGAGGATAAGACCGCGAATGGTCAGCTCTTTGCGCGACTGGGCGCTGGGATGGTTGCCGCTCACGAATGCGTGCCCGTCATAGTGGTGGTCCGTGCTGGCCGCCCGTGGGCGACATGGATGCAATGGCTGCCGGCGGGCGGCAGGACAGCGCGTAGATTTGCCAGATTTTGCTGGTTACGCAATGGATTTTTCTCCCTCTCCCCGGCGGGAGAGGAAGTGCCGCGGCCTACTCGTCCGCGCCCGGGTCCATTCCCGGAAACAGCACGTCGGTATACCCAAACCGGCTGAAGTCAGTGATACGCGACGGATACAAGCGCCCGATCAGGTGATCGCACTCGTGCTGCACGACGCGCGCATGAAAGCCCTCGGCATTGCGGTCGATCCGCTCGCCTTTCGGGTCCAGCCCCTGATAGCGAATCAGCGAGTAGCGACTCACGACCCCACGGAGTCCTGGCACCGAGAGACAACCCTCCCAACCCTCTTCCATGTCCTGCGATAGCGGCGTGATCATGGGGTTCAGCAGGATCGTACGCGGCACGGCCGGCGCATCGGGATAACGCTCGGACTGGTCGAAGCCGAAGATCACCAGTTGCAGGTCCACGCCGATCTGCGGCGCGGCAAGGCCGACGCCACCGGCATCGTTCATGGTGTCGAACATGTCCGCGATCAGCGAATCCAGCCCTGCGCTGCCGATCATCGCATCAGGAACCGGCGGCGCCACCCGCAACAGCCGGGCATCGCCCATCTTCAGGATCTCTCGGATCATGGAACGCCTCGCTTGTCGCAGGTTTGCCGCCCTTCAGGCTTCGGGCCGGCCCGAAGCCTCAGTCTACCGCGCCCATGGCCATGCCAGCGTGCCCCGCCGCTGGGGCGGCATTCGACCAATGGCTAATGTTGGCAAGCGCATAATGGCATTGACCACCGGGTCGGCCGGGACGACCCTTGCCAGGGACTGTTCAGGAGCCATTGCGCATGCACACCGCCGTTGTCAAACCGAGTCCCGCCGGCAAGATCCTCTGGGCTGTCATCGCCATCATCGGTGCCTGGTGCCTGGGCGTCGTCGCCCTGCGCCGAGGCGAACCGATCAATGCCATCTGGCTGGTTGCCGCCGCCATCTCCATCTTCCTGATCGGCTATCGCTTCTACGGCAAGTTCATCAGCGACAACGTGCTGCGCATGGACCCCAGCCGCGCCACGCCCGCGGTCCTGCGCAACGACGGTCTCGACTACGTGCCAACCGACAAGTGGGTGGTGTTCGGTCACCACTTCGCCGCGATCGCCGGTGCCGGACCACTGGTAGGTCCGGTGCTGGCGGCGCAGATGGGTTACCTGCCCGGCACGCTATGGATACTGTTCGGCGTGGTGTTCGCCGGCGCCGTGCAGGACTTCATGATCCTCGGCCTTTCGCTACGCCGCGATGGCCGTTCGCTCGGCAACATGCTGCGCGACGAGCTGGGGCCCGTGGCCGGCGTGGTCGCCATGTTCGGCGTGCTGGTGCTGATGATGATCGTGCTGGCGGTGCTGGCGCTGGTGGTGGTCAAGGCGCTGACGCACAGCCCCTGGGGCACGTTCACGGTGGCCTGCACGATTCCCATCGCGCTGCTGATGGGCGTTTATCTGCGCTGGTTCCGTCCGGGCCGGATTCTCGAAGTGTCGATCATCGGCCTGGTGCTGCTGCTCGCCTCGATCTGGTTCGGTGCGAATGTGGCCGCCTCGCCGACCTGGTCGGCAGTATTCAACTTCGACGCCAAGTCGCTCGCCTGGCTGCTGATCGGCTATGGCTTCTGCGCCTCGGTGCTGCCGGTGTGGCTGCTGCTGGCGCCGCGCGACTACCTGTCCACCTTCCTCAAGATCGGCACCATCCGCTGTTGGCGCTGGCGATCTTCCTGGCCGCGCCGACGCTGCAGATGCCGGCCATCACCAAGTTCATCGATGGCACCGGCCCGGTGTTCCAGGGCAACCTGTTCCCCTTCCTGTTCATCACCATCGCATGCGGCGCGGTATCTGGCTGGCATTCGATCATCGCCTCCGGCACCACGCCGAAACTGCTCGCCAATGAAGGCGAGGCCCGCCTGGTCGGCTACGGCGGCATGCTGATGGAGGCGTTCGTCGCCATCATGGCGCTGATCGCGGCCGCGTCGCTGCACCCGGGCGTGTACTTCGCGATGAACTCGCCATCCGCCCTGATCGGCACCACCGTGCAACAGGCCGCCACCACGATCAGCGAATGGGGTTTCGTGGTGACGCCGGACGAGTTGCTCAACACCGCCAAGAACATCGGCGAGACGAGCATCCTCAGCCGCGCCGGCGGTGCGCCAACGCTTGCTGTCGGCATGGCCCAGCTACTGCACGGCATCATTCCTGGCGAGGGCATGATGGCGTTCTGGTATCACTACGCGATCCTGTTCGAGGCGCTGTTCATCCTCACCACGGTGGATGCCGGCACGCGGGTCGGCCGCTTCATGATCCAGGAGATCGCAGGCCTCGTGTACAAGCCGCTGCAGACACACCGAGTCGTGGACCGGCAACCTGCTCGCCACCGCCATCTGCGTGGGCCTGTGGGGCTACTTCCTGTACCAGGGCGCGGTCGATCCACTGGGCGGCATCAATACGCTGTGGCCACTGTTCGGCATCGCCAACCAGATGCTCGCCGCCATCGCGCTGATGCTGGCGACCGTGGTCACGGTGAAGCTCAAACGCGAGCGCTACGTATTGGTGCCGGGCATCCCGGCCACCTGGCTGGTGGTGTGCACGCTCACCGCCGGCTGGCAGAAACTCAGCGGTCCCGATCAGCTTCACTGCCGCCGCGCAGAAGTACGCCCAGGCCGCCGCCGACGGCAAACTGCTGGCGCCCGCCAAGGATGCCGCGGAAATGCAGCGCATCATCACCAACAACTATGTGGCATGCCGCACTCACCGGCATCTTCATTCTGCTGATCCTCACCATGCTTGGCTTCACCATCAACGCCATACTCAAGGCATGGCGCGTCAACCACCCGACGGCGCGCGAAGAGCCATACGTGGCACTGGGGAGCATGCCCACGCCATGAGGGCAACGATCATGAAACCCGACTTCCAGGCCATACGTAAGTGGGCGGTGCAAACCGCCCGCCTCTGCTGCGGCGTCCCCGACTACGACGTCTATGTAAAACACCTGCGCGAACACCATCCCGAGCGTCCGGTACCCAGCTACAAGGAATTCTTCCGCGAGCGCCAGATCGCCCGCTACAAGGGCACCGGCGGACGCTGCTGCTGAGTCGGCTACGGGTTCCCAACAAAAGGCCATGCCCCGAAGCGGGGCGTGGCCTTTCTCGTTTCCGCGGCCGCCATGACGGACGGCGCTGGGCTTTCCGTGCCGTTCCCTTCATCATCCGTGCCGTGAAGATGCCATGCCCTGAGCCACACGTTTCACCATGACCGAACACCATCTCAACGAGCCCACTTCAGAAGTCGAAGCGCAGCACAGCATCGGCTTGCGTGTCATCGCCATCTACAAGGCGGTGAAAACCGTCTGCCTGATTCTCGTGGCGTCCTTCGCTTTTCATCTCGACCGCGAGCAGAACTTCGAGAAGCTGGTGCTCTGGCTGGAACACCTGTCGCTCAGCGACAGCAACGGTCTGCGTTGGCGACTGGTCGAGCTGTTGCAGCAGTTGGGCCCGAGCAAGTTCGTCGCGATCGGGCTGGTCGCACTGGCTTATGCGGCGATCTTCGCCACCGAAGGTACCGGGCTTTGGTTGCGCAAGCATTGGGCGGAATGGTTCACGGTGATCGCCACGGGCTCGCTGATTCCCATTGAGTTCTATGAGACGCTGCATCGCTTCGGCTGGCTGAAGCTCGGGGCGCTGGTGGCGAATGTCGCGATCGTGGTTTACCTGGTGAGGATTGCGTTGCAGCCGCGGCCGCCGAAAGTTCGTTGAGCGGCGGCTCGCTTTCTCCCGCAGGGACTACCTTCGGGCCGCCCCGGGCGAGCAGGAGCCACAGCGTATCGGCAGACCGTCGAAACGCCCGCTGCGCATAGGGCGATCCGGCGACCACGCGACACCCGGCCACAACGCCCCGTGTTCGCCCAGACGCCAGGCAAAAGCAAGCCACCAAACCCCTCGGCCGGCAGCGATTCAGGCCGTCGCAGGCAAGCTTTCCCCATCCGCGGCGACAACCCGTACAATCTCGGCATGAACGAAAGATCTTCCTACACGATCGACGTGCAGGTCGAACCCCGCTTTGTCCCCGATCAATCCCGTCCCGGCGACAACCGCTACGTATTCGCCTACACAATCACCCTGCACAACGCCGGCGACGTCCCCGCACGCCTGCTGACGCGCCACTGGGTCATCACGGACGCCAATGGCAAGGTCGAGGAAGTGACCGGTGAAGGCGTCGTCGGCGAGCAGCCGTGGATTCGGCCTGGCGACGAATACGAATACACCTCGGGCGCCGTGCTGGAAACGGCGGTTGGAGTGATGCGGGGCAGCTATGAAATGCTGGCTGACGACGGTACGCGCTTCGAGACGCCGATTCCGCCGTTCACGCTGTCCATCCCGCGAACGCTGCACTGATGGCGCGACACGATACGCGATCGGGGATGTGCAGGGCTGCCATCCCGAACTTCAACGTCTACTCGACAAGCTCCGCTTCGACCCAGCAAGTGATCGCCTGTGGTTCTGCGGCGACCTGGTCAATCGCGGCGGGCAGTCGCTGGAAACCCTGCGCCTGATCCACGGCTTGCGCGAGCAGTCCGTGGTCACTCTGGGCAATCACGACCTGAGCCTGCTGGCGATCGCCCAGCGGCGCCCCGAGGCGCAGGCCAAGGTGAACCCGGAGCTGCGCGAAGTCCTGTTTGCCGACGACGCGCCCGTGCTGCTCGAGTGGCTGCGCTCGCAGAAACTGCTGCACCATGACGAGCAGCTCAACTGGACCATGGTGCACGCGGGGCTGGCGCCATCGTGGACGCTGCGCCAGGCGCAACGATCCGCGCAGGAGATCGAACGCGAACTGTCCAGCCCACGCCATCCGCGGCTCCTCGAGAATCTGTTCGGCAATCGCCCGGCCGCGTGGAATAGCCGCCTGCAGGGCATGGAACGGATGCGCGCCTCGATCAACACGCTGACGCGCATGCGCTACTGCGATGTCAGGGACGCATCGACTTCGAAAGCAAGGGCATCCCTGGCACGCAGAAGCCGGGCATGTATCCCTGGTTCGAGGTGCCTGGCATGCGCCGGCGCGAGACGCGATTCGTGTGCGGCCATTGGTCGGCACTGGGCCGGTTCTCCGGCCTGGGCGTGTACGCGATCGATACCGGCTGCGTCTGGGGTGGCCAGCTCACCGCGCTGCGCCTGGACGAGGAGGAACCGCACTACATCGCCGTGGACGCCGAGCCGTACCGCAAGCGGCCCCGCGGTGGCGACTGATCCTGCCGCATCGTAGGAGCGCACCTGTGCGCGACACGGCTGCCGCTAGGCAGGCTTTTCACTCGGGCCACCTTGCCCTCGCCTTCAGGCCTGTCGCTGTGCAACCGGCAGTCCTGCCGTCGTCTCGACAGTGCGCTCCTACGCTCGAATGCTGCCGTCGAGGCTCCAGGTCAACTGGCCGTGGCAATGCTTGTATTTCTTGCCCGAACCGCAGGGACAGGGATCGTTGCGGCCGACCTTGGGACCGTCATGCACTCCGGCCGCCGCCGGCTGCGCAACCATGCTGCCGGCTGCCAGCGACTCCGGATCGGCGCCCAAGTGCACCCACCGGCGCACCGCCGCCACTGGCCAGCATCTGGCGCTGCAGGCGCTCGGCCATGCGCTGCTGCTCGGCTTCCATCGCGGCGACTTCCTCTTCGCTGCGCATGCGGACGCGCGCCAGCATCTGCACCACTTCGGTCTTGATGCGATCGAGCATGCTCGAGAACAGTTCGAACGACTCGCGCTTGAACTCCTGCTTGGGCTGCTTCTGCGCATAGCCGCGCAGGTAAATACCCTGCCGCAGGTAGTCCATGCTCGCCAGGTGTTCCTTCCAGGCGTTGTCGACCACGCTGAGCATGATGTGCTTTTCGAGCTGGCGCATGGTTTCGGCGCCGATCTGCTGCTTCCTTGTCCTTGAACAGCTGCTCGACCGCCTCGCGCACGTGCTCGAGGATCATCTCGTCGTCGGCCTCTTCCTGCTGTTCGACCCAGTGCTTCAGGTCGACCGAAAGTCCGAATTCGCTTTCCAGCTCGCGATCGAGGCCGGCGATATCCCACTGTTCGTCGATGCTGTCGGCCGGAACGTGGCGACGCACCATCTCGGTCACCACGTCGTCGCGGATGTCGGCGATGGTGTCGGAGACATCGTCGACTTCCAGCAATTCGTCGCGCTGGCGATAGATCACCTTGCGCTGGTCGTTGGCGACGTCGTCGAACTCCAGCAGGTGCTTGCGGATGTCGAAGTTGTGCTGCTCGACCTTGCGCTGGGCCTTCTCGATCTGGCGGCTGACCATGCGATCTTCCAGCGCATCGTCTTCCTTCATGCCGAAAGCGCTTCATCCAGCGGACCAGACCCGTCGCCGCCGAAGATGCGCAGCAGGTTGTCCTCCAGCGACAGGTAGAAGCGCGACGAACCCGGATCGCCCTGGCGACCGGAACGGCCGCGCAGCTGGTTGTCGATGCGGCGCGACTCGTGCCGCTCGGTGCCGACGATGTGCAGGCCGCCGGCAGCCAGCACCTGCTCGTGACGCTTCTTCCAGTCGGCCTTGACGCGCTGCGCGATCCAGCCTCGCTGGCGTCCTCGGGCAACGCCGCGAGCGCCGCTTCCAGGCTGCCGCCCAGCACGATGTCGGTGCCGCGACCGGCCATGTTGGTGGCGATGGTGACCGAACCGGGCGCACCGGCCTGCGCCACGATGTGCGCCTCGCGCTCATGCTGCTTGGCGTTCAGCACTTCGTGCGGAACCTTGGCCTTGGCGCAGCAGGTCGGACAGCAATTCGGACACCTCGATCGAGGTGGTACCCACCAGCACCGGCTGGCCGCGCTTGTGGCAATCCTTGATGTCCTCGATCACCGCGTTGTACTTGGCGTCCTGGCCAAGGAAGACCATGTCCGCGTTGTCCTTGCGGATCATCGGCTTGTGGGTGGGAATCACCACCACTTCCAGGCCGTAGATGCTCTGGAACTCGTACGCTTCGGTATCGGCCGTGCCGGTCATGCCGGACAGCTTCTTGTACATGCGGAACAGGTTCTGGAACGTCACCGTGGCCAGCGTCTGGTTCTCGCGCTGGATCGGCACGCCTTCCTTCGCCTCGACCGCCTGGTGCAGGCCGTCGGACCAGCGGCGACCCGGCCAGGGTGCGGCCGGTGAATTCGTCGACGATGATCACTTCGCCGTCGCGCACGATGTAATCCACGTCGCGCTGGTAGATGCGTTGGCGCGCAGCGCGGCATTGAGGTGGTGCACGACCGCCAGGTTCTTGGAGTCGTACAGGCCGCTATCCGGATCGATCACGCCCGCCTCGCGCAGCAGTTCGTCCGCATGCTGACATGCCCTCTTCGGACAGGTGCACCTGCTTCTGCTTTTCGTCGACCCAATAATCGCCGTCGCTGTCTTCCTTCTCCTGGCGGATCATCTCGCGGCACGATCTTGTTCACCGCGATGATACAGCTGCGGCGAATCCTCGGCCGGGCCGGAGATGATCAGCGGCGTGCGCGCCTCATCGATCAGGATCGAGTCGACTTCGTCGACGATGGCGTAATGCAGGCCGCGCTGATAGCGCTGGTCCTTGCTCAACGCCATGTTGTCGCGCAGGTAGTCGAAGCCAAATTCGTTGTTGGTGCCGTAGGTGATGTCGGCGCGCATAGGCCTGCGTGCTTGTCGGCGTGGTCCATGCCCGGCCACACCACGCCCATCGATCAGGCCCGAGGAAGTTGTACAGCTTGCCCATCTGCGCCGAGTCGCGGCGAGCCAGATAGTCGTTGACGGTAACGACATGGACGCCCTTGCCTTCCAGCGCATTCAGGTACACCGGCAAGGTGGCGACCAGGGTCTTGCCCTCGCCCGTGCGCATCTCGGCGATCTGCCCGATGCAGCACCATGCCGCCGATCAGCTGCACGTCGTAGTGGCGCATGCCGAGCACGCGCTTGGCGCCCTCGCGCACCACGGCAAACGCCTCGGGCAGCAGCTTGTCCAGCGATTCGCCAGCGGCAATACGCTGCTTGAACTCCTCGGTCTTGCGCGCGCAGCGCGTCGTCGCTCAGCTTCTCGAACTCGGGTTCCAGCGCATTGATGCGGGCTACGGTTCTTGGAGAGCTGGCGCAGCACGCGTTCGTTGCGGCTACCAAAAAGGCTCGTCAGGGCACGATTGAACATCGATCTTCCGGATCAGGATTCATAAGCCGCCCGCCCGGCAAATCCGGGCAGGACGAAAGGAATGATGATACTAGGGTCGGCTGGGTATCCCAAACGCACGGCCCCGCCTGCTGGCGGACCCCATGGAATACCCACTTGGCGTGGCCATCTGCCAGCCGAACTCCCCCGTTCATCGCCACGGTCAAGGAGTGGCGGCGCACACGAGGCCTTTCAAGGGCGACCACGGGCCGCCCAGGACGCCGCTCAGCGATGGTTCTTCACGAAGGCCAGCGGGTTGACCACGCGACCGTTGTACCAGACCTCGAAATGCACGTGCGAGCCGGTGGAACGGCCGGTGGAACCGGCCTCGGCGATCACGTCGCCCACGTGCACGCGCTGGCCGGGATGGGCTTCCAGTTTGCTGTTGTGGGCATAGCGGGTCATGTAGCCGTTGCCGTGATCGATCTCGATCACGTCGCCATAGCCGCGTGCGCACGCCGGCAAAGGTCACCATGCCTTCGGCGACGGCGTGCACCGGCGTCCCCTTGGGCGCGGCAATGTCGATACCCGTGTGGTAGGCGCTATGCCCGCTGAACGGATCGGGGCGGCCGCCGAAATAGGATGAGATATAGCCCTCGACCGGCATCCCGGTCGGTTTCAGGTTGGATTCGATCTTGGCGTCGAGCAGCAGACTTTGCAGCGCGGAAAGCTGCGCCTGCTGACTGTCGAACTGGCTGGCCAACTGATCGATGCTGGTATTCAACGTCTGCGGCAGGGCGTAAGCGCTGTCTGCCGAGTCTTCCACGCCACCCACGGCGGGCTGTTCGTCGAAGTTGAACTCGCCGTCGTCGAGCTTGCCGACCTGGGTCAGGCGCTCGCCGAGCGCATTGAGCCGGGTGGACTGGGCTTGCAGCTGGCCCAGCTTCACCGCCAGTGCATCGATATCCCGCTGGGCATCCTTGCGCACGCCGGTCAACTGCGGATTCTGTTGCTGCACCTGCTGGCGCAGCTGGCGAATCTCGGACAAGGCGCGGTCGCGAGGACTGGCGACGGCCATGGCCACGGCGCCACCCAATCCAGCGCAACCGAGCACGGCTGCTGCCGCGAGCCCAATCAGGCGAAAACGTAGCCGTCTATCGGCAAGATTCCAGGTTTTCGGCACCTTTTTGGTGCGTGACACAAGTATGATTTGCATGTCTTTACTACTTTGAAGATGTCGGCATCCATGCAGCGCGACGTCCCAAGCCCATCCCGGCGCACCGGCTCTGGCCTCAAACCCGTTATCGAGTTCGGCCCCGTTGCCTCACTGGCCCGCAAAGCCCGTGAGTTGGATGCGTTGGATCGCGCACTGCGCCAGACGTTACCGTCACCACTCCGCGATCAGGTTCGATTTGCCAACCTGCGCGACGGCCGCCTCGTTTTTTTGGCTCCTCACGCCAGCTCTGGCCGCGGCTGCGCCTTCTCCAGACGCAAATCCTCTCGACCGCACGCGCCATCGGCACGTACGCCAGTTCAGTCACCGTGAAAGTGGCCCCCCAACCACCGACAGAAAACGTGCCGGATCGGTCCAAACCGCTTTCGCCCGCCGCCGCCTCTCACCTGAGGGCCGCTGCGACCTCAACCACAGACCCCGAATTACGGGAACTGTTCCTCGAGTTGGCGTCCTTCGCCGAAGTTTCTGCTTCCCGATCTGACGGAACCGCTTGACCGCACAGCCTGTGCCGGGTTCCGCCCTACAGCATTTCCGCACTTCGCTGACGCCGACCCGGGGACCGGCGCTGCAGCGTTTATAACACGCCCCCACGGACCTGACAGACTGGAATGTCATCAGAACGTGAACAGCAGCATAGGGAAGGCGAAGGGTATATCACAAAACGAACGGCCGCGTCCCGAGGACGCGGCCGTTCAGTTTGTTCAGCTTGGCGTGAAAAGCGAGCGGCTTAGATCGCCTGGGCAGGGTGCGCGTAGGAGATCGGCGAGGTGGCCGGATCGTCCTGGAAGCTGACCTCTTCCCATGCCGTGGCGTCGGCCATCAGCGTGCGCAGCAGCTTGTTGTTGAGCTCATGGCCCGACTTGTGCGCGTAGTAGGCGCCGATCAGGCTGTGACCGAGCAGGTACAGGTCGCCGATGGCGTCGAGGATCTTGTGCTTGACGAACTCGTCTTCGTAGCGAAGACCGTCCTCATTGAGCACGCGGTAGTCGTCGAGCACCACGGCGTTGTCCATCGAACCGCCCAGCGCGAGGTTGTGTTCGCGCAGCATCTCGATGTCGCGCATGAAACCGAACGTGCGCGCGCGGCTCACTTCCTTCACGAAGGAGGTGGTGGAGAAATCGATCTCGGCCTTGCGACGTGCGCTTGCTGATGATCGGGTGGTTGAATTCGATCGAGAAACCGACCTTGAAGCCTTCGAACGGCTCAAAGCTGGCCCATTTGTCGCCTTCCTGCACCTTGACCGGCTTCTTGATGCGGATGAAGCGCTTGGCCACGTTCTGCTCTTCGATGCCGGCCGACTGCAGCAGGAACACGAACGGGCCGGCGCTGCCATCCATGATCGGCACTTCAGGTGCCGAAAGATCGACATACGCGTTGTCGATGCCCAGGCCGGCCATCGCCGAGAGCAGATGCTCCACGGTGGAGACGCGCACGTCGCCGTTCACCAGCGTGGTGGAGAGGCGCGTGTCGCCGACATTGTCGGGGCGCGCCGGCAGTTCAACCGGCGGATTCAGATCCGTTCGACGAAACACGATGCCCGTGTTCGGAGCGGCCGGGCGTAGCGTCATGTACACCTTGTCGCCGGTATGCAGACCGACGCCGGTGGCGCGAATGATGTTCTTGAGCGTACGCTGCTTGATCATTTTTTTGGTACCTGTAAGGGGCAGCAGCCAAATTAGGGGCGGATGCTAACACAGTCTTAACCTGTGAAAAGCCAATCCGCACCGTACAACCCTGACATCCCTTTCATGTTCCTTTCATCCATGAAAGATACCCACAAGTCGAGAGAATCAGGGAATTTCCTAACATCTTCAATGACTTGGCATAGACGCAGCGCCCCGCTACCGGGACGGGATTCCGGTTGCGGGACGCTCGGACCCGCCACGGATTCACCCAGGCCGGTCATGCGTCATCCCTGAGGCACGGTCTAAGAAGCCCTACGTACTCAAGAACGATCGCCGAGCAGCGTCAGCCAAGCCACCCGTGCTAACGGGGAAGGCCCTCGCAGGTCGGATCCGCCAAAACGGTCTGACACGCGATTTGTCACTGACAAGTGAAATCGGCGATTTGTTCAATTTTTCTTCAAATTATTTGTCCTGTCAGCCTGTCAGTCCGCCTGGCGGCGCAGGAACGCCGGGATGTCGAGGTAGTCGAAACTCGGATCGGCGCTCTTGGCAGACGGCGACGTGTCGACGCGGCTGGCTGGTGACCGACTTCCGGCTGGGCATAGTCCACCACCTCGTTGCCGGTACCGGTACGCAGTACCACCGGACGCGGACGCTGGCGCATCTCGACCTGCTGGGTCTGACCACGCGGACGGTATCGGCTGGCGGGCTGCGGCACGGTTGAGGCCGGTAGCCACCACGGTGACGCGAACATCGTCCTGCATTTCCGGATCGAGCGAGGTGCCGATCACCACGGTGGCGTCTTCGCTGGCGAAGTCGTGGATGATGCGGCCGATCTCGTCGAACTCGCGCATGGTCAGGTTCGGACCGGCCGTGACGTTGACCAGGATGCCGCATGCGCCGTTCAGGTTGACGTCTTCCAGCAACGGGTTGTTGATGGCCGCCTCGGCTGCCGCCTGGGCGCGATCATCGCCGCGGGCCGTGCCCGAGCCCATCATCGCCATGCCCATTTCGGACATCACGGTGCGCACGTCGGCGAAGTCGACGTTGATCAGGCCCGGCGCGGTGATCAGGTCCGCGATGCCCTGTACGGCGCCCTGCAGCACGTCGTTGGCGGCCTTGAACGCATTCAGCAGGGTGACTTCGCGGCCGAGCACGGACAAGCAGCTTCTCGTTCGGCACGGTGATCAGCGAGTCGACGTGCTGGGACAGGTCCTCGATGCCCTTCAGCGCCACCTGCATGCGGCGGCGACCCTCGAACGGGAACGGCTTGGTGACCACCGCCACGGTGAGGATGCCCTTCTCCTTGGCCAGCTGGGCCACCACCGGGGCTGCGCCGGTACCGGTACCACCGCCCATGCCCGCGGTGATGAACACCATGTCGGCGCCCTCGAGCATTTCCTCGATGCGTTCACGGTCTTCCAGCGCGGCCTGACGGCCCACTTCCGGATTCGCGCCGGCGCCGAGACCCTTGGTTACATTGGCGCCGAGCTGCAGGTGCGTACGAGAGCCACAGCTCTTCATCGCCTGCGCGTCGGTGTTGGCGACGACGAATTCGACGCCTTCGATGTTTGCATTGAGCATGTGCGCCACGGCATTACCGCCGCCGCCGCCCACGCCGATGACCTTGATCACTGCATTTGGTGCGAGTTTTTCGATCAGTTCAAACATTTCCCGTCCTCCGTAGAGCTTCGTTGTCGTTGTAACCGCGGGCGTCGACCTTCCTGTCGCCCCGAGGTGGCGGGCGAACATCCATTCGTCCATGGCGGCGCCTCATGCCCCGGCCGAAACTCAGAAATTCTTGGTAATCCAGCCGCGCAACTTGTCGACCAGCCCGCCCACGCTGCCGCCGGCCGGGCCGCTTACGCGCATGCCGCCGGAGCGCGCGCCATGCAGCAGCAGGCCGACGCCGGTGGAATGCAGCGGATTGGCGATGACTTCGCCCAGGCCACTGACGTGCTGCGGCACGCCGACGCGCACCATCTTGTGGAAGATCTCCTCGGCCAGCTCCAGCGCGCCTTCCATGCGGGACGCGCCGCCGGTCAGCACCACGCCGGCCGCCACCAGGCTGTCGTAGCCGGAACGACGCAGCTCGTCCTGCACCATCTCGAAGATTTCCTCGTAGCGCGCCTGCACCGACTGGGCCAGCGACTGGCGGGCCAGTCGACGCGGCGGGCGATCGCCTACGCTGGGCACCTGGATGGTTTCTTCCGCGTGCGCCAGCTGAGCCAGCGCGCAGGCGTATTTGATCTTGATTTCCTCCGCATGCGCGGTCGGCGTGTGCACGCCATAGGCGATGTCGTTGGTGACCTGGTCGCCGCCTACCGGCAGCGACTTGGTATAGCGGATCGCGCCTTGCGTATAGATCGCGATGTCGGTGGTGCCGGCGCCGATATCGACCAGGCATACGCCCAGCTCGCGCTCGTCGTCGGTAAGCACGGACTTGGAACTGGCCACGGCCGAGGGCACCAGCTCGTCCACGGTCAGGCCGCAGCGCTGGATGCACTTGCTGATGTTCTGCACGGCGGCGGCGGCGCCGGTGACCAGATGCACGCTGGCTTCCAGGCGCACGCCACTCATGCCTACCGGCGAGCGGATGCCGTCCTGGCCGTCGATGCGGTACTCCTGCGATTCCTTGTAAAGCACCTTGCGGTCGGCCGGAATCGCCACCGCGCTGGCAGCCTCCAGCACCTGCTCCAGGTCGCCCGGCGTGACTTCGCGGTCACGGATGGCAGCGGTGCCGTGCGAGTTCCTGCGTCTCCAGATGGCTGCCGGAAATCGAGGCGAAGACCGAGCGGATATCGCAGCCGGCCATCAGCTCGGCCTCTTCGACCGCGCGCTGGATCGAATGGACGGTGGACTCGATGTCGACCACCGAGCCGCGCTTCATGCCGCGCGAGACATGCGTGCCGATGCCGATCACCTCGATCGGTTCGCCCGGCTCGTACTCGCCGACGATGGCGACCACCTTGGAGGTGCCGATATCGAGGCCGACCACCAGCTGTTTATCGTTCTTGGGTCTCATATACGGGGCGTGCCTCCAGCGTTCACGGCGTTCGCCTGCGGCGGCCATCGAACAGCAAATCCATTGGTGTAGCGAAGATCGGCATAGGCAAAACCCTCGGCATGGCCAGCCATCAGCTGCGGATAGACATCGAGAAAGCGGCGCAGGCGGCGACCGGCCTGGTCGCGATCGCCCAGGACGATCTGCGCGCCGTTACTCGTGGTGACGACTCCAGCTGCCACGCTCGGTGAGCGCGACGCCGGTGATTTTCAAATGCGTATTGGCGAACGCCTTTTGCGTTTCCGCATAGAAGCTCACCACTTCGGCCAGTCGCGCATCGGGGCCGCGCAGGTCCGGCAGGTCGGTGTTCGCAGCCACGTCGGGCGCGTCGAATACCAGGCCCTGGCGGCTGATGAGCTGCTTCTCGTTCCAGCGCGCGAACGGCTGGCGCTCGTAAATGCGCAGGATCAAGGTGTCGGGCCAGCGCTTGCGCGCCTCCACCGATTCCACCCACGGCAACGCGGCGACCGCCTTCTGCACGCCATCGAGATCCAGCGCGAAGAAGCCCTTGCCAAGGCGCGGCATGACGGCCTGACGCAGCTCATCCTGCGTCACGTGCTTGAACTCGGCCTGCACCGTCAACTGGGTCACCGGCCAACGATTGGCCGCAAACCATCCGCGCAGCACGCCGACGATCGGCAGCGCCACGAGCGCAATGGCCAGACACCAGGCAACGAGGCGGATGGTTCCCCTCACACGCCCTCCCGGAAGCTCGTTTCCAGCACGCGCCAGCACAAGGACTGGTAGTCGATGCCCGCCACGGCCGCGGCCTTCGGCACCAGCGAATGCGAGGTCATGCCCGGCGCCGTGTTCACTTCCAGCAGCCAGTTGCGACCCTGCTTGTCACGCATCACGTCGACGCGGCCCCAGCCCGAACAGGCGAGTGCGTCGAATGCCTGCAGCGACAACGCCTGCATCTCGCGCTCGGCATCGCCTTGCAGGCCCGGACAGATGTACTGGGTGTCCTCGGCGATGTACTTGGCGTTGTAGTCGTAGTACTCGCCCTTGGGCACGATGTTGATGGTGGCCAGCACCTGGCGATCGAGAATACCGACGGTGTATTCGCCGCCCTCGATCAAGGTTTCCATCAGCAGATCGCCGGGGTACTTGTGCGCCAGCGCGACGGCGGCGTCGAGATCCTTCTCGTCGAACACGCGCGTCACGCCAACGCTGGAACCTTCCCAGGCGGGCTTCACGATCAGCGGGAAACCGATCTCGCGCGCCGCAGCGTGCACATCGGCGCCGCGCGGCAGCGCCTTGAAGCGTGGCGTCGGCAAACCCAGCGCCTGCCACACCAGCTTGGCGCGGATCTTGTCCAACGACAGCGCCGAACCGAGCACGCCCGAGCCGGTGAACGGAACGCGCAACGATTGCAGCGCGCCCTGCAGTTCGCCGTTCTCCCCGCCACCGCCGTGCAGGATGTTGAACACGCGGGCGAAGTGACCAGCGCGCACGGCATCGAGCAGCGCCGGGATGCCGTCGATGGCATGCGCATCCACGCCACGCGCCTGCAGCGCGGCCAGCACGTTGCGGCCCGAATCGAGCGACACCTCGCGCTCGGCCGAACTGCCGCCCATCACCACGGCGACACGGCCAAACTGTGCGGGATCGGTAATCGTCTTGCTCATGGTTTGCTCGTCTTCAGTTGACCGGCCTGGGCCAGTTCCACCGCGGCCGCGCCGATATCGCCGGCGCCGAGCAGCAGCAACAGATCGCCGTCGCGCAGCAGCGCGGGCAGCGTGGTCTTCAGTTCGCGCGGGTGCTCGATCAGCACCGGGTCGACCTTGCCGCGGGCACGCACGGCGCGCGCCAGCGCACGGCCGTCCGCGCCGGCGATCGGCGCTTCGCCGGCCGGATACACATCGGTCAGCACCAGCACGTCGGCCTCGGCCAGCACGTTGGCGAAGTCGTCGAGCAGATCGCGCGTGCGGCTATAGCGATGCGGCTGGAACCCGACCACCAGGCGCCGGTCCGGCCAGCCGCCACGCGCCGCCTCGAACACCGCGGCAAGCTCGCGCGGGTGATGACCGTAGTCATCGACGAGCAAGACCTTGCCATGGTCGAGCGCGATTTCGCCACGGCGATGGAAGCGGCGCCCCACGCCCTGGAAGTTCTCCAGCGCATGGGCAATCGCCTCGGCTTCCACGCCCAGCTGCCAGCCAACGGCGGCGGCGGCCAGCGCGTTGAGCACGTTGTGGCGGCCCGGCAGGTTGAGCTTGATGTGCAGCGCTTCGTTGCGTCCCGGCAGCCACAGGTCGAAATGCATTTCGAAACCGTGCTGCGACAAATTGCTGGCGCGCACGTCGGCATCCGGGGTGTCGATGCCGTAGCTCATCACGCGACGCGTGGTGGACCGCGCCAGCTCGGCCACTTCCGGATCGTCGACGCACAGCACGGCCAGGCCGTAGAACGGCAGGCGATGCAGGAAATCGCTGAAGGCTTTCTTCACCAGCGCGAAGTCGCCGTTGTAGTTTTCGAGGTGATCCGCGTCGATATTGGTGACGACCGCGATCACCGGCGACAGCATCAGGAACGAACCATCGGACTCGTCCGCCTCGGCTACGATGTACTGGCCGGTGCCCAAACGCGCGTTGGCGCCAGCGGCGTTGAGCTGGCCGCCGATCACGAAGGTGGGGTCGTAGTTCGCCTCGGCCAGCACGCTCGCCGCCAGGCTGGTGGTGGTGGTCTTGCCATGCGTGCCGGCAATGGCGATGCCGCGGCGGAAACGCATCAACTCGCCCAGCATCTCGGCGCGCGGCACCACCGGGATGCGTGCGGCACGCGCAGCGATCAGCTCGGGGTTGTCGGCGCTGATCGCGCTCGAGGTGACCACGACATCGGAGTCACCGATGTTTTCGGCGGCGTGGCCGACGTGCACGACGATGCCCAGCTGCGCCAATCGCTGCGCCGTCGGTGAGTTGGCACGATCCGAGCCTGAAACGGCATAGCCGAGGTTGTGCAGCACTTCGGCGATGCCGCTCATGCCGACACCACCGATGCCGATGAAATGCACGCGGCGGAAGGTGCTCATCAGGTCTTCGTGGGCGAGCAGGCGACGCGGCGTCATGCGCTCACCTCCACGCAGGCGCGGGCGATCACCGCTGCCGCATCGGGTTTGGCCAGCGCGCGCGCGGCCTCGGCCATCGCCACCAGCTGATCCCGATTTCCCAGCAACGCCTCGAGGCGTTGCGCCAATTGCTGTACGTTCAGAACGGTTCCTTTCAGATCGGGCTCCTGCATCAATTCGGCCGCACCCGTGGCGACCAGCGCCTCGGCGTTGCGGGTCTGGTGGTCGTCCACCGCATAAGGGAAAGGCACCAGCACGGCGCCAAGCCCTGCTGCCGTCAGCTCGGCCAGCGTCAAGGCGCCCGCGCGGCACACGGCAAGGTCGGCCCAGGCATAGGTACCGGCCATGTCTTCAATGAAAGGCACGATTTGCGCGTCTACGCCGGCCTTGGCATAGGCGGCCCGCGCTTCGTCGATGCCACGACTGCCACACTGGTGCAGCACCTCGGGTCGCTGCCCGGGTGCGAGCAGGGACAGCGCCTGCGGCAGCGCCAGATTCAAGGCGCGCGCGCCCAGGCTGCCACCCAGCACGAGCAGACGCGGACGGCCGCTGCGCGCCGCCATCCGCTCGCGCGGCGCCGGCAATCCTGCGATGGCGCCGCGCACCGGGTTGCCAACCCATTCCGCGCCGGGCAAGGCATCGCTGAAACCGGCAAGCACTCGCTGCGCATGAGCCGCAAGCTTGCGATTGGTGAAACCGGCCACGCGGTTCTGCTCGTGCACCAGCAGCGGACGATGGGTGAGCCGCGCGGCCACACCGCCCGGTCCGGCCACATAGCCTCCCATCGACAACACGCTACGCGGCTTGACCCGGCGCAGCACGCTCAGCGATGCCATCAGCGCACGTGCCAGCATCAGCGGCGCCAGCAGGCGGGTCTTGATGCCCTTGCCGCGCAGTCCACCCACCGGCACGGTGATCAGCTCGATGCCGTGGGCCGGCACCACTTTCGTCTCCATGCCGCCTTCCGCACCCAGCCACACCACCGGCACACCCTGCGCCTGCAGCGCCTCGGCCACGGCCAGGCCGGGGAAAATATGTCCGCCGGTGCCGCCGGCCATGATCAGCACGGGAGACTGCGCACTCATGCGACGACCGCCTCGCGCGCGGGCGCGGCAACCGCAGCATTCGCATCGGGCACAGCCGTGGCCGGCAGACGCGCCGCCATCTGGCGCGCGTCGATCGCGCGATTGATCTCGTAGGTGGTCCGCAGCAGTACGCCGGCCATCGCGCAGGTCAGCACGATGGACGATCCACCGTAGCTGATCAGCGGCAAGGTCAGTCCCTTGGTCGGCAGCGCGCCGAGATTCACGCCGATCGACACCATGGTCTGCGCAGCCAACATCAATGAAATGCCGAAAGCGACGAAGCCTGAGAAACGCTGCCCCAACTCCATGCCCTTGAGGCCCATGGCCAGGCCACGCCCCACCGCCAGCGCAAACAGGCCCATCACCAGCAGGATGCCGGCGAGGCCGAGTTCTTCGGAGATCACCGCGAAGATGAAGTCGGTATGCGCTTCGGGCAGATAGGACAGCTTGAGCACGCTCGAACCCAGACCCACGCCGGTCCATTCGCCGCGCCCGATCGCCATCAGCGACTGGGTGAGCTGGAAGCCGTCGTTGAACGGATCCGCCCATGGATCGATGAACGAGGTCAGGCGGCTGCATGCGATAGGGCTCGAACTGGTCGCCACGAACCACAGCAGCGCCACCACCGGCAAGCCCATGCACGCCGAGATACATCGGCTGCGCGCCGCCCAGCCAGATCATGCCGATGGTCACCGCGATCATCAGCGTCGCCGAACCGAAGTCCGGCTGCAGCCAATAGCAGCACCACGAACAGGCCGGCGACCACGATCGGCTTGAACAAGCCCCAGAACGAGGTTTCCACACTCTCACGATGACGCACGAGATAACTCGCCGTATAGACCACCAGGATCAGCTTCACCGCCTCGACCGGCTGGAAGCTGGTGATCAGGAAGTTCAGCCAGCGCCGCGCACCGTTGATGCGCATGCCGAATGCCCGGCACGAACACCAGCAGCAGCAACACGATGGCGCCGCCGAGCAACAGATAGGCATGCTTCTCCAGCAGCTTCAGCTCGGTGCGCATGGCGATACTGGCCAGCACCATGCCGATACTGAGAAACAGCAGATGACGCTTGAGGAAGTAGAACGCGCCGATGTGCTGGCTGTCGGCCACGGCGATCGAACTGGACGCCACCATCACCACGCCGATGCTGGCCAGACCGACGAGCGCGACCACCAGCGGCATATCGAAGCTGCCGCGCGGGTCCCTGTCGCCGTTTGGCCTGGGTGGTATCGAACAGCATCAGCGCACCTTCAACGTGGCGAGGCCGATGAGCACCAGCACGACGCTGATGATCCAGAAACGCACGATCACGCGCGGCTCCGGCCAGCCCTTCAGTTCGAAGTGATGGTGGATCGGCGCCATGCGGAATACCCGCTTGCCGGTCAGCTTGAAGCTGGCCACCTGGATCATCACCGAGGCCGTTTCCATCACGAACACGCCGCCCATGATCAGCAGCACGATCTCCTGGCGCACGATCACCGCGATGGCAGCCGAGCGCGGCGCCGATGGCCAGTGCGCCGACGTCACCCATGAAGACCTGTGCCGGATAGGTGTTGAACCACAGGAAGCCCAGGCCTGCGCCGGCCAGTGCGCCGCAGAAGATCGCCAGTTCGCCCGCACCGGGAATCGAAGGAATGCCGAGGTACTCGGAGAACACCTTGTTGCCGGCCAGGTAGGCGAAGACGCCGAGCGCGCCCGAGACCAGCACCGTCGGCATGATCGCCAGGCCGTCCAGGCCGTCGGTGAGGTTCACCGCGTTGGAGAAACCCACGATCATGAAATAGGCGACGACCACGAAGAACACGCCCAAGCGGCACCGCCACCTGCTTGAACAGCGGCACGTACAGCGCGGTCTCCGCCACCGGCAGCACGCCGGTCGCCTGCGGTGCGGTGTGGTAAAGGAACAACGCCGCGGCGAGGCCGAACACGGACTGCCAGAAATACTTCCAGCGCGACGGCCAGCCCGCGGCTGTCCTTCAGCACCAGCTTCGGTAGTCGTCGTAGAAGCCGATCACGCCGAAGCTCAGCATCACCGCCAGCACCAGCCACACGTAGCGGTTGTGCAGGTCGGCCCACAGCAGGGTGGCGATGCTGCACCGCCAGCAGGATCATCACGCCGCCCATGGTCGGCGTGCCGGCCTTGGACAGATGCGTCTGCGGGCCATCCTTGCGCACCACCTGGCCAGCCTTCAGCGCGGCCAGCTTGCGGATCAGCGCACGGGCCGAACAGCAGCGACATCGACAGCGCGGTGAGCGCGGCCATGATCGTGCGGAACGTGATGTACTGGAACAGATGCAGGGCGGTGAAGTGCCGTGCCATCCAGTCGGCGAGTTCAAGCAGCATCGGATGCGCCCTCCCCTGTTCGCGCTTGCCGTTGCGAAGCGCCGCGACCACCTGCTCCATGCCGGCCGAACGCGAGCCCTTGACCAGGCAGGTGACGCCGCCGATGCAGCTGCTGCTTGCAGCGCGGCGATCAGCGCCGCCTTGTCGGCGAAATGTTCGCCGCCGGCGCCGAACGCCTCGACTGCCGCGGCGCTCAAGCGGACCCACCGCGAACAGCCGGTCGATGCCGCGCTTGCGCGCGCGCTCGCCGATGCCGGCATGCAGCGCGCGCGCGTCCGCGCCCAGTTCGGCCATGTCGCCCAGCACCAGCCAGCGCTCGCCGTCCGCCAGCGCCAGCGTGTCGATCGCCGCAGCCGATCGAGCCTGGGATTGGCGTTGTAGCTGTCGTCGATCAGGGTCCAGTCGCCGGGCATGCGACTTCGCGGCGCAGCCGGCCGGCGACGCCCGGCACCTGTTCGAGTCCGGCGACGATGGTGTCCAGCGGCACGTCCAGCGCCAGCGCGATCGACGCGGCGGCGAGTGCGTTGGCAATGTTGTGGCGACCGGGCAGCGGCAGCTTCACTTCGGCATCGCCCTGCGGCGTGCTGAGCACGAAGCGCGAACCGTCCACGCGCTGCTCGACGATGTCGGCGCCGACGTCCGCCGTGTGATCCAGCCCGAAGCGCAGCACCTTGCGGCGCGACCGGCCAGCCCGCGCGAAGAAGCTGGCGAACGCGTCGTCCGCATTGATGATCGCCACGCCGTCGGCCGGCAAGCGCCTGGTACAGCGCGCCCTTGGTCTCGGCCACGCCTTCGACGCTGCCCATCCGCTCAAGATGCGCGGGCGCAATGAGTGTTGACGAGGCCGATATCGGGCCGTGCGATGGCGGCGAGATAGGCGATGTCGCCCGGCTTGCCCGCGCCCATCTCCAGCACGGCGTACTCGGTGTCCTGCGGCATCGCCAGCAAGGTCAGCGGCAAGCCGAGTTCGTTGTTGTAGTTGCCGGCATTGACGTGGGTGCGGCCGTGACGCGACAGGATCGACGCGGTCAGCGTCTTCACCGTGGTCTTGCCGTTGGAACCGGTGATGCCGATCACGCGCACGTTGCGCTGCGCGCGCACCGCGCTGGCCAGATCGCCCAGCGCAAGCTCGGTGTCGTCGACCAGCACCTGCGGCAGGGCCGCAGTCCACCTTGCGCGTCACCAGCGCGGCCACCGCGCCACGCGCCGGCGGCCTCGTCGAGATAGTCGTGGCCATCCACACGCTCGCCCTTGATCGCGACGAACAGGTCACCCGGCTTGCAGCTTGCGCGTATCGATGGCGACGCCGGTCACGTCGACGATCGGCGCCGAGCAGGCGACCGTGGGTCCACAGGGCGATGGCGCTCAAGCGCATCATGCGCGTGCCTCCCAGCTGAGCCGTCGCGGCGGCCACGGCAAGATCGTCGAACGGGCGCTTGCCGGCCGCGCCTTCCTGATAGGTCTCGTGACCCTTGCCGGCGATCAGCACCACGTCGCCGGCGCGCGGCCAGCGCCAGGGCGCGATCGATCGCCACGGCGCGGTCGCGCTCGACCGTATGCCGTGGCCGGCTGACGAAGCCCGGCGACGATCTGCGCCACGATCGCGTCGCCGTCTTCGCCTCGCGGGTTGTCGTCGGTGACGATGACCACGTCGGCCAGGCGCTCCGCGATCGCACCCATCTCGGGCGCTTGCCGGCATCGCGTTCGCCGCCGCAACCGAACACGCAGATCAGCCGACCTGCGCAATGCGCGCGCAGCGCGGTCAGCGCCTGCTCCAGCGCATCCGGCGTGTGCGCGTAATCGACCACCACCAGCGGCAGGCCAGCGCTGCCGCCGAGGCGATTCATGCGGCCATTGACCGGCTGCAACTGCCTCGAGCGCCGTGACGATACGCTCGAACGACTCGCCCAGCGCACCCAGGCACGCGACCACGGCCAGCAGGTTGGCAACGTTGAAGCGACCGAGCAGGCTGGCTGCGGATGCGCATGCGTTCCCCATGGCGTCCGCAACTCGAAGGCCAAGCCCTTCCGCCGACGTGACGACATCGGCGGCGCGAATGTCCGCCGCGCGTGTCGCCCGCCGCGCTCAAGCGCAGCGCGCGCACCTCGAGCGGCAAACTGCGTCGGCCAGCTCGCGGCCAAACGCATCGTCGATATTGATGACCGCGGCCTTCAGCGCCGGCCACGCGAACAGCTTGGCCTTGGCTTCGCCATAGGCCTCCATGCTGCCGTGGTAGTCGAGATGGTCGCGCGTGAGATTGGTGAACGCGGCGACCTCGAAATCCACCGCGCCAACGCGGCCCTGCTCCAGCGCGTGCGAGGACACTTCCATCGCCACGTGCGTGGCGCCGGCGTCGCGGAACTCAGCCAGCAGCGCCTGCACGCTGATCGCGTCTGGCGTGGTGCGTTCGCCTTCGCTGCATGCGTCCATGCAAGCCAGCACCCAAGCGTGCCGATGGTGGCCGCGCGATGACCGAGCATGGTCCAGCGCCTGGGCCAGCAATTGCACGGTGGAGGTCTTGCCGTTGGTGCCGGTGACGCCGATCACGCGCAGCGACTCGGAGGGACGCCCGATGGAAGCGCGCGGCGATCTCGCCGACCTTGGCCTGCAGGCCATCGATCCACAGCACGCGGCACGTCCAGCGGCGGTGCCTCGTCGGCCGGCGCCTCGGCCAGCACCACGCTGCGCGCCACGCTGCACGGCGCCGGCGGCGAACGTCGATGCCATGGCCCTGCGCGTGCCGCGCAGCGCGAAGAACGCATCGCCGCGGACGCACCTGGCGTGAATCCAGCGCCAAGCCGGAAACGACGATAGTGCGGCACCGGCGTGCCGCCAGGGCGCGTCGGCGATGCCTTGCAGCAACTGGTCGAGGCGCGCGGTGCATCATGGCGGCGCCTCGTCGATCGGTGCCTCATCGCACGGTTTCGACCGTGGGCGGCTTGCTGCCGGTCAGGCCGCTCTGCCCCTGCAACGGGCCGCCGACATACCAGCGACCGATGTTGTCCGGCGGCACGTCCAGCAGCCGCAGCGCGCCGTCCATGACCTTGGAGAACACCGGGACCGGAAACCAGCGCCGCCGTAGTAGCTGCCTTTTCTCGGATTGTCGACGACAACCACCGCCGCCAGACGCGGGTTGGATGGCGGGCACGATGCCGGCAAAGGCGGAGCTGTAGTTGTTCTTGGAATAGCCGCCGGCCGTCGCCTTGTGCGCCGTGCCGGTCTTGCCGGCCACGCCGTAGTTGGCAATCCATGCGTACGGCGCGCCGTGCCGCCCGGCTGCGGTCACCGTCTCCATCATCTGCACCAACTCGTGCGCGATCTTCGGGGTCGATGATCTGCTTGGCCTCGTTGTCCGTCGCCCTTGACGAAGGTGGGCGGGTGCATCACGCCGTCGTCGGCGATGGTGGCGTAGGCGTTGGCCAGCTGCAGCGGCGTCACGTTGAGACCATAGCCGTAGGCCAGGATCGCCTTTTCCAGCGGCCGCCAGTCTCGCCCGGCTTGAGATAGCCGGAGGCCTCACCGGGAAAACCGCTGTCGGTGCTGTTGCCGAAGCCGAACGCACGATAGGTGTCGTACATCAGGCCGGTGTCCAGCGTCATCGCGATCTTGGCGGCGCCGACGTTGCTGGACTTGGTGATACGCCGGTGGGCGTCAGCATGCCGTTCGAATGCGTGTCGCGGATGTCTTTGCGGCCATAGAAAACCAGTGGCCGTTGCCGGTATCGATGAGCGGTCCGGTCGGCGTGTACTTGCCGCTGGACAGCGCCGCGGCCATCAGGATCGGCTTGATGGTGGAGCCAGGCTCCACCACGTCGGTCATCGCGCGGTTGCGGCGACTGGACGGGTTGCTGCCGCGCAGGGCGTTCGGGTTGTAGGTCGGCCAATTCGACCATGGCCAGCACTTCGCCGGTATGCACGTCGAGGATCACCATCGAACCGGAGTCGGCCTCCGACTTGCTCCATGGTGTTCTTCAGTTCGTTATAGGCCAGGAACTGGATGCGGCGGTCGATGCTGAGCGTGAGGTCGCGGCCCGGCTGCGGCGCGCGCACCTAGCTCCACGTCCTCCACCACGTGACCCATGGCGATCGCGGATGACGCGCTTGCGCCCTGGCTTGCCGGCCAGCCAATCGTCGAACGCCAGCTCCAGGCCTTCCTGGCCGTGGTCGTCGATATTGGTGAAGCCCAGCACGTGCGCCGTCACCTCGCCCGACGGGTAGAAGCGGCGGAACTCGCGCTGGCCGTTGACGCCCGGCATGGCCAGATCCAGCACCGCCTGGGCCGCGTCCGGTGACATCTGGCGCTCGAGGTAGACGAACTCGCGCTCGGAGCGCTGCGCCAGATACTGTTTGAGCGCGTCCGCGTCCATGCCCAGCGCCTGGGCCAGGGCGGCATGCGGTCCTCGTTGTCCAGCACTTCGGCCGGGTTCGCCCAGATCGACATCACCGGCGTGGACACCGCCAGCGGCTCGCCGTTGCGGTCGAAGATGGTGCCGCGCGAGACCGGCAATGGGCATCTCGCGCAGGAAGCGGGCGTCGGCCTGGTTCTGGTAGAACTGCTTGCGCACCACCTGCAGGTCGAACGCGCGCGCCACCAGGCCCAGCGATGCGGCGGCCAGCACGCCGCCCACCAGCAACATGCGGCTGGCGCGACACTGGGGCCGGCGGCGTGGCGGCGGCGAGGATGGAGGATGTGCGCTGGCGCGGCTTCATCGACGCACCAGCTGGATGTCTTGCGGCTTGGGATTGACCATGCCGAGCTTCTGCCGAGCCTCGTCATCGATGCGGCGCGGTTCGGCCCAGGTGGCCTGCTCCAGCTCCAGCTTGCCGTACTCGATATTGAGATCGTCGCGCTGGTTCTGCAGGCGCGGTCAGCTCGACGAACAGCACGCGGCTCTCATGGCGCGTCCACACCACGCCAATGGCGCTGGCATAGCGTCACCGCGAGGCAGGATCACCATGAAGATCGCCGCCTGAGCGACCTTCGTCGCCAGCTTCTCCGCCACGCGCAGCACCGCCGAACGCGAGCGCGGATTCGCGGCCAGTTCGGCATCGGAAGGAAATTGGGCCTTGCCCACGGCAGCCAGGCGGGCAGGTGCCGCCGCCACCGGCGGACCGCGGCGACTGCCCTGCACGCGACCGGAATGGTCGCGGATGAACAGCTTGACCGCGCGATCCTCCAGCGAATGGAAGCTGATCACCGACAGGCGGCCGCCCGCCTTGAGCAGCGACAGCGCCGCATCGAGGCCCTGTGCCAGCGCGTCCAGCTCGCCGTTCACGTGGATACGCAGCGCCTGGAAGCTGCGCGTCGCCGGATGCTTGCCCGGTTCGCGGCGACCAACCACGCGCTCGATCAGCGCGGCCAGCTGGCCGGTGCGGGTGATCGGGGTTTCGGCACGATCTGCGACGATGGCGCGCGCAATGCTTGCCGGCTGAAGCGCTCCTCGCCGAACTCCCACAGCACGTCGGCGATCTCGCGCTCGCTCGGCATGCGCCAGGAAATCCGCCGCGCTTTCGCCCTGGGTGGTGTCCATGCGCATGTCCAGCGGCGCATCGGCCATGAAGCTGAAGCCGCGCGCGGCTTCGTCCAGCTGCGGCGAGGACACGCCCAGATCGAGCAGGATGCCGTCGAGGCCGCCAGCGGTTTCGTCCCACTCGGCCATGCTGGAGAAATTGGCGTGGCGGATCGACACGCGCGGATCGGCAGCGAACTCGGCCTGCGCCGTGGCGATGGCCTGCGGGTCGCGATCCATCAGCAGCAGGCGACCGTCCGGACCGAGGCGCGACAGCACGGCGCGGGCGTGACCGCCGCGTCCGAACGTGCCATCGAGATAACGCCCGCCTGCCCGCACGGCGAGTCCCTCCACTGCTTCACCCAGCATCACCGGGATGTGCCGCTAACCGCTCGGCCATGCCGTCGCACTCCCGCTCCCGTCCCATGAACTCCGCCGCGCCGCCACCGTTGCCGGTTACAGGCGCAGCTCCGCCATCTCGTTGGTGATCTCGTCTTCGCCGATGGTCTGGCGGATCTTGGCCAGGTGGGCCTGTTCGCTCCACAGCTCGAACTTGTTGCCCATGCCCAGCAGAACCGCTTTCTTCTCGATGCCCGTGGTTGCGCGCTGGCTGGCCGGCAGCAGGATGCGTGCAGCGCTGTCCGGCTCGACCACGCCGCGGCACCGACCAGCTTCATCTGCATGTCGCGATGGGCGGCCTTGACCTTGGAAAGCGCGTTTACCTGGTCGCGCACCTGCTCCCACTCCGCATACGGGAACAGCCACAGGCAGCCCGACTCGAACGGGTTGTAGGTGATCACCAGACGATTGGCGCAGGCGTCGGCCACCAACTCGCGATACGCGGTCGGAATGGCCAGCCGGCCCTTGTCGTCGACGGTGATGGCGGTTTCGCCCTGGAACACGGCCAATGGACTCCACTAAATCCCACGATTTCACACAGGAACCCACGATAGTCTCGGCCCCTGAGACTGTCAAGGGAATTTCGCTTGTGAATCAATGAGAAAGGCGATGATGCTGGCACTAATTCCAGCCTTTTCTGAGGAAACACCCAAAGGTGCTTGAATGGCTAGGGATTTTTTCGAAACGCCAGCCAGCATTTCGGGAGGACTGGCGGCCTCTGGGAATGGGCCGGTCGGATGAATCACCCGTTCATGCCCGCCACGCAGACGTCATCGCCACGTCAGGATCGACATGGCGATGACGGCCGGTGGTGAATCGAGGTGGAGTCGGCCTGTAAGCCGGGTTCTGTACGTCTTGCGACGCGACAGTCATTCCTCTCGGCCAGACGTCGCCGTCTGGCTCCAGCAACCTACCCGGGAACAACGCGGGCCGCGTTATCGTTCCCCTATTCGGTCTTGCTCCGAGGTGGGGTTTACCGTGCCATGCGGCGTTAGCCCCGCACGCGGTGCGCTCTTACCGCACCCTTTCACCCTTACCACGCGCATCCGAAGATGCCGTTCGGCGGTCTGCTCTCTGTTGCACTGGCCGTCAGCTCACGCTGCCCAGGCGTTACCTGGCACTCTGCCCTGTGGAGCCCGGACTTTCCTCGATGCGCTTGCGCGCGACGCGACTGTCCGGCCGACTCCGCGCGACATTGTAATGCAAGATGCGGCTCAACGACGCCTGAGAAGTGAGCACGCCGCAGCCTCCCTGTGTAGGAGCGCACCCTGTGCGCGAAAAGCCTACGGAGCGGTGACGCTGTGATCGCGCACAGGGTGCGCTCCTACGAAAAAACGATCGCCCCCTAACCCTCGTACAACAGCTTGCGCGGCGCACCGGTGATCGCCGCCGCCAGCTTGGCCGCCTTGGCCGGCGGCAGCTCCTCGCGCAGCATGGCGAAAATGCGCTGCCCCTCCGCTTCAGCGCGCATCGGTTTCCTCGCCGCGACCGGCTACCAGAATCACGTGCTCGCCGCGCTGCTGATCCGGGTCGTTCGCCACCCTCGCCGCCAGCTCGCCAAGCGGTTCGCCGAGCACCGTCTCGAACAGCTTGGTCAAGCTCGCGCGCCAGCACGCGCCTCGCGCGCCGCACCGAAGACATCGCGCATGTCGGCCAGGCTCTCCGCCACGCGATGCGACGACTCATAGAAGATGAGCGTGCGCGCATCGCCCGCCAGTTCCTGCAGACGGTGCGCGCCGCGCGGCAGCCTTGGGCGGCAGAAAACCTTCGAAGACGAAGCGGTCGCTGGGCAGACCCGCCACGGAAAGCGCTGCGATCGCCGCGCAGGGGCCCGGCACCGGCGCGCAGCGGATGCCGGCCGCTCGTGCGGCTCGCACCAGCCGGAAGCCCGGGTCGCTGATCAAGCGGCGTACCCGCATCGGAGATCAAGGCCACCGATTCGCCGCCCTGCAACCGCCGCACGATCGCATCGACCGCATCGCGCTCATTGTGCTCATGCAGGGCCACCAGTGGCGTGTCGATGTTGTAGTGCATCAGCAGCGGACGACTGTGCCGCGTGTCCTCTGCGGCAATGACCGCGACCGCGCGCAGGGTTTCGATGGCGCGCATGGAAAAGTCGTCGCGATGACCAATCGGTGTGGCGACGACCCATAGGCAGCCGGGCTGGACTGATGACATCTTCCAATATCCTCCGCCGCGAGGCGGCAATCCGATGGGCTATCATCGCCCATCCGCCGACTATGTCGTCAAAAAGCTCGAAAGGGATTTGGCCATGCGCTTGTACCCGCGCCGCAGGCGTTGCCCTGCTGATTTCACTCGCACTCAGCGCCTGCGTTCCTCCAACGGCGACCCGGTCACCCGCCGAAATCGCCGCCAGCCAGCAGGCCGATGCCCTCGTCCAGCAAGGCAAGTTCGAGGATGCGGCACAGGCGTACCTGGCCCTGCCGCGAAAACGTCCGCCAGCCCCGATCACTATCGCCTGCTCGCGGCCGAAGCGTATCGCCAGGAAGGTCAGCTCGACCACGCCGCGCCGTTCGCCAACGATATCGACGCCAGCGCCTGACGGGTGACGAACCCTCGCGCCTCGACCTGCTGCAAGCCGAGCTGGCACTAAAGCAGCACGATGCGCAATCGCGCGCTGCAACTCACCACCCAACCGAACATCAGCGTGCCACCGGCGCTGCAACTTCGCCTGCTCGAGCTGCGCTCGCAGGCCATGCAGGAGACCGGCGACTTCTGGGGCGCGGCACGCTCACGCGTGGAGATGGACGAGCCAGCTCAGCGGCCTGGACCAAACCCAGAATCGCAAGCAGCTGGTCGCCTTGCTTGTGAAGCTCGGTGCCGCCCCACTGAAACAGCGCGCCAGCTGCCATGCAGCAAGGCGATCGCATGTTGCCGTGGGTGAACGAGGCGCTGACTCAGCTCGGCGTCGCGGTGGCGCGTCAGCAACCTGCGCTGGAGCAGGCAGTCGGCACCATGATGCCGGGCGAAGGCGCCAATGTGCGCGAGGGCTACAAGATGCCTGCGCATGTTGCCCTGCTGCTGCCTGCGACGGGCAACCTCGCGACGGCGAGCTCTGCGATCCGCGAAGGCTTTTTCGCTGCTTACGCCGATGCCTCACGCAACCACGCGCCTCGACCGCTCGTACGCGTCTACGACAGCGGCGGCACGCCAGCCACCGCCATCAAGGCCTATCAACAGGCCGTCACTGACGGGGCACAACTGGTGATCGGACCGCTGACGCGTGGCGAGGTGTCTGCCTTGTTCGGCCTGTCGAACCTGCCAGTGGCCCTGCTCGCGCTTAATCATCCCGACGACAAGAGCCTGCCCGCTAATGGCGTGAGCGAATTCGGCCTCCTGCCGGAAACCGAGGGCGCCCAGGCGGCCGACCACATGGTCGAGCGCGGCACTCTCACCGCCTACGTCATCATCGGCAATGACGACTTTGCGCAGCGCGCCGCGACGGCCTTCAAGGCCGAAATGGAAGCGCGCGGCGGCAAAGTCGCCGGCACGGGAAACCTGTCCGCCACTGGTGTCAACTACGCCTCGACCATCGCCTGGGTTGGGCATGCCCACCGATAGCAATGACGCAAGCGGCACCGCCAATGATGCCAGCGGCACCAACAACACCGGCATGTTCATCAGCATGCGCCCGCAGCAGGCTCGGCTGCTGCTGCCGCAGCTCAAGCTCGCCCGCGTGAACCTGCCGGTGTTTGGCACCTCGCATATCTATGCGGGCGTGGACGACGCTGGCGCGAACCGTGACCTGGAAGGCGTCGAATTTTGCGACGCGCCATGGTTGTTCGATGTGCAGCCTGGCCTGCCCAATCACGGCGACATCGCAGCGCAGCTGCCGGCCGCGCGCGGCACGTCGGCGCGGCTGTTCGCTTTCGGCATGGACGCCTGGAGTCTTGCACCGTACGTCGACTGGCTGCGTGCGCATCCAGGCAGTTATCTGCCGGGCGCCAGCGGCCAGCTCACCGCCGACCAGTTCGGTCGCGTGCGTCGCGTGCTGGTGTGGGCCAAGTTCCAGGACGGCCTGGCCCGTCCGCTCAACGGCAGCCTGCAGATGGACAGCGCACCGGCGCTCGCGCCGCCCGCCTCCAGCGATCAGCCCAACCAGGGTTGATTAGAGGCGGGCCGATGCGGGCAGCGGGAGCACGCTTCGAAGAACGCGCCAGCGCCGCCCTGCAGCGCGCTGGCCTCAAGCTGCTGGCCCGTAACTACACGACTCGCCACGGCGAGCTCGACCTGATCATGCTGGACGGCGACACCGTGGTGTTTGTCGAAGTGCGTCACCGCCTGCGCGCGGCGCACGGCAGCGCCGCGGCCTCGGTCACCGCCAGCAAGCAGCAAAAGCTGATACGTACCGCCGAACTGTGGCTTGCCGCCCATGGCAAGTACGCACAGCGAAGCTGTCGTTTCGACGTGGTCACCTACGACGGTCCCGAGGAACAGGCGCAGATGGACTGGCTGCGCGGCGCGTTCGAAGCGCACTAGCCCCAGCATGATTCCCGCGCAAATCGCATCCGGTGGGATACTGCGCGTATGAGCCTTCCCGACTCTCTGCTCGTCACTCTCCGCTCGCACTTTCCGGAGGCCTCGCTGGCTACCGGCGACGCCGAGCGCCTCGCCTACGCCTACGACAACTCGCGCCGCAACGCGAAGCCGGATGCCGTGGTGTTTCCTACCGAGCATGCCCAGGTAGAAGCCCTGGTGCAGGCCTGCCGTGCCCATCACATACCCGTGATCGGTCGCGGCCGTGGCACCAATACCACCGGCGCCACGGTACCGGTGGAAGGCGGCGTGGTGGTGAGCTTTGAGCGCATGAACCGCATCCTGCGCATCGATCCGGACAACCGTTTCGCGGTGGTGGAACCGGGTGTGCTCAATGGCGATCTGCAGCAGGCGTTGAAACCCCATGGTTTCTTCTGGCCGCCCGATCCCTCGTCGGCGCCCTGGTGCAGCATCGGCGGCAACCTCGCCTGCAATTCGGCGGGTCCGCGCACGGTGAAATATGGCAGTCCGCGCGAGAACACGCTGGGCCTGCGCGCCGTGGCCGGCACGGGCGAAGGATTCCGCTGCGGCACCTATACGAGCAAGGGCGCCACCGGCTACGACCTCACCCGTCTGCTGATCGGCTCGGAAGGCACGCTCGCGCTTATCACCGAAGCCACGCTCAAACTCACGCCCAAGCCCACCGGGCTGCGCACCATGCGCGCCACCTATCGCGACGTCGGCGCGGCTGCGCGGGCGGTGGCGCGTATCATGGCGCAGCCGGTCACGCCGTGTGCGTTGGAGTTCATCGACGACGTGGCGCTGAAGCTCGCCCGCGATTACGGTGGCGATGTGGTGCCGGTAGCCGGTGCGATGCTGATGGTCGAAGTGGATGGCGAGCCGGATACCTTGCCTGGCGCGATGGCAGCGGTATCACGTGCCGCGCGCGGCGATGGCCTGGAAGAACTGCGTATCGCCGAGACGGCCGAGGAAACGCAGGCTCTGTGGTCCGCTCGCAAGGCGCTATCACCCGCGCAACGCACGATCTCGCCGAACAAGATCAACGAGGATGTGGTGGTGCCGGTGAGCCGGCTGCCCGAACTCGTCGATGGCATCAAGCGACTTTCGAAAAAGCACGACGTGTTGATCGTCAGCTTCGGTCACGCCGGCAATGGCAACTTGCACGTCAACCTGCTGCCGCGCGATGAGGCCGAGCGCGAACGTGCGCATGCCTGCCTGGCGGAGGTGTTCGCGCTGGTGATCGCGCTGGACGGCACACTTTCGGGCGAGCACGGCATTGGCCTCGTCAAGCGCGAGTTCATGCCGCTGGCGTTGCAACCGACCACGCTGCATCTCATGCGTAGCGTCAAGGCGGCGTTCGATCCGGATGGCATCCTGAATCCGGGAAAGCTGCTGCCCTGAAACCTGCTTGTAGGAGCGCACCCTGTGCGCGATTGTCGTTAGGCGTGTCTGCTTCGTTGGCTTTTCACTCGGGCCATCCTTGGCCCTCGCCCTTCAGGCAGCTGGCGCTGTGCACACCGGCGGTCGTGCCGGTTTGTCGCGCACAAGGTGCGCTCCTACAAAGGCGTGGTTATACCGAGCGCTTGGCAAAAATGAGGTGCAAGCCGAACAACACGAATACCGCGCCCGCCAGCCCGTCGATCCAGCGCGACAGCCTCAAGTAGCCGCGGCGCATCGCCGGCAGTGCAAACACACCAGCAACCAGCGTAAACCACAGCAGGGTTTCGACGATGACCATGGTCCACAGGCCCCAACGAGCGCCGGTGCTCACATGATCGCCCAGGAAGGCGGAGAACACGCTGCCGAAATAAATGACCACCTTCGGGTTGGAGAGGTTGGTCAACAGGCCGGCACGCAGCGTGGCCCAGTCGCCCTGCTGCAGCACAGGCTTCTGGTCCGTACTGCTTGATGGCTTACTCAGCGCACCGCGCAGCATCTTGACGCCCATCCAGGCCAGGTAGAGACCGCCGGCGACAGTAATCAGCCGCTCCAGCCAGGCCAGCCGCTGCAGCAGCAACTGCAGTCCGGCGAGGGCTAGCGCGGACCACACGACGACGCCCAGCGTAATTCCCACCACACCAAACATGGCCTGACGGCGGGTGCGGCTGATCGCCGTCTGCGAGACGAAGAAGAAGTCGGGACCTGGGCTCGACAGGGCTACCAGGTGCACTACCGCAATGGTCAGGAACAAACTCACGCCTCATCTCCTTGAATCATCCGAACGGGTGGTTCGCGGCGGCGCGACTTGTCGCGCCCGCACCCATTCCTCTACGCTGGCCGCTATTTTGGCATGGCCTTGGGTCGCCCACGACGCCATGCGGGGGATCATCGGGATCGCCGCGACGGGCCGCCACGCTACTCGGCCTGCCTGGAAGAGCGTGTCCCGCCCTACCGTCCAACCGTTTCAACCCACACGAACGCGCTGATGAACCTCCGACTCCGCCTGATTGCGATGAACTTCCTGCAATTCTTCGTATGGGGGTCCTGGCTGCTCACCATTGGCGCCTACTGGTTCCAGACCAAGCAGTGGTCGGGGGCGCAGTTCGGCGCGATCTTCTCGACCATGGGCATCGCCTCGCTGTTCATGCCGTCGCTGATGGGCGTGGTCGCGGACAAGTGGATCAACGCGGAGAAGCTCTACGGTCTGATGCATATCGGCGGCGCACTGGTGTTGTTCTGCGTACCGATGGTGCAGTCGCCGGTGCTGATGTTCTGGGTGATGTTGATCAACATGATGTTCTACATGCCCACCATCTCGCTCTCCATCGCGGTGGCCTATAACGCGCTGAAAGGCGACGGCAAGGACATCGTCAGGGATTACCCGCCGATCCGCGTGTGGGGCACGGTGGGTTTCATCGCCGCGCTGTGGACGGTCAGCCTGCTGCGCCTGGAAACCTCGTCCGGCCAGTTCTATGTCGCCTCCGGCGCCGCCCTGTTGTTGGGCCTGTACGCATTCACCCTGCCGCCCTGCCCGCCACGTTTCCAGCGCAAGCCCAACCAGTCGCTGCTCGACACGCTCGGCCTCACCTCGTTCTCGCTGTTCCGCGACGCGCGCATGGCGGTGTTCTTTGTCTTCGCGATGCTGCTTGGCGCCTCGCTGCAGTTGACCAATGCGTACGGCGATACGTTCCTGCATGATTTCGCCAAGATGGACACCTATAAGGACCTGGTTGCCGTGCGCTATCCGGCCATCATCATGTCGATCTCGCAGATTTCCGAGACGCTGTTCATCCTGGCCATTCCGTTCTTCCTCAAGCGCTTTGGCATCAAGACGGTGATGCTGGTCAGCATGTTCGCCTGGACCCTGCGCTTCGGCCTGTTCGCCTACGGCGACCCGGGCCCGGGTCTGTGGATGATCGTGCTGTCGTGCATCGTCTATGGCATGGCCTTCGACTTCTTCAACATCTCCGGCTCGCTGTTCGTGGAAGGCCAGAGCGATCCCTCGATCCGCGCCAGTGCGCAAGGCCTGTTCATGCTGATGACCAATGGCATCGGCGCAGTGCTCGGCAGTTCGCTGAGCGGTCTGATCATCGAGGCGTTCTTCACCCATGAAGACAACAGCAAGGACTGGCACGGCATCTGGGTCACTTTTGCACTGTACTCGCTGGTGGTCGCGGTGCTGTTCATGTTCATGTTCAAGCACAGGCATGAGGTGGGTACGGTCCGGGCGGCTTCGGACATGATGCATTGAGGGATACGGGGTGGGGATGGGTAGCGGGGGCGCCAAAACTAGCCACCTGAGGTCAGCCCGCACGGAACGTCAGTCATTTGTCGCCAAATGCACGATGGCCTCAGGTAGTCGGATTTGGCGCCCCCGCTACCCACCCCCATCCCCCATCTCGCATCCCTTTCGCCCGCCCCAATCCCCCATCCCGCGCTACCATGCACCCCATGCAGATTGGCCCTTACCGCATCGACCCACCCGTGGTGCTCGCCCCCATGGCCGGCGTCACCGACAAGCCTTTTCGCCTGCTGTGCAAGCGGCTGGGTGCGGGTTTGGCCGTGTCCGAAATGACCGCGTCCGATCCGCGCCTGTGGCAGACACGCAAGTCGCTGCGGCGCATGGACCATGCAGGCGAACCCGAGCCGGTGAGCGTGCAGATCGCCGGCTATGACCCGGTCATGCTGGCGGAGGCCGCGCGCTACAACGCCGACAATGGTGCGCAGATCGTCGACATCAACATGGGTTGCCCGGCCAAGAAGGTCTGCAACGTGTGGTCGGGATCGGCCCTGCTACAGGACGAGCCACTGGTGGCGCGCATCGTCAAGACAGTCGTCGATGCCGTCGATGTGCCGGTGACTCTGAAGATCCGCACCGGGTGGGATCGCGAGAACAAGAACGCGCTGACCATTGCGAAGATCGCCGAGGACGCAGGCATCGCCGCCTTGGCCGTGCACGGACGCACGCGTGCCGACAAGTACGAAGGCGAAGCCGAGTACGAAACCATCGCGGCGGTGAAAGCCGCCGTGCGCATCCCGGTGCTGGCCAACGGCGACGTCCTCACGCCGCGACAGGCGAGGCACGTGCTCGACGTCACTGGCGCCGATGCGGTGATGGTGGGTCGCGGTGCGCAAGGTCGACCGTGGATCTTCCGCGAGATCGCACACTACCTCGCCACCGGCGTAACACTACCCGAGCCAACACCGCACGAAGTCTGCGAGATCCTGATCCATCATCTCGAACAGCTCTATGCGTTCTATGGCGAACTGCAGGGCGTACGCATCGCGCGCAAGCACCTGGGCTGGTACGCGAAGGATCGCCCCGAGAATGCCGCGTTCCGCCACGTGGTGAATCGCGCCGAAAGCGCCGCCGAACAGCTGCAGCTGACGCGGGACTATTTCGCTGCGCTAGGCGCCGGGGAACGGCTGGCGGCGTGAAACCTCGCGATCGCACGCAGTGATCGCAAACCCTTGCGCGCAGCCCTGATGCATCATCGGCGCTCCGCCGTATGCGTTCCTCGCCATGCCTCAGTGCCGCCATAGACGTATCCATCACAAGCGGCTCGTGCGTCTTGGCCAAATGATCGTGCTGGGCGCTGTCTTGCTGCTGAGCGGCTGCCAAGCCACGCTCTTCGCCGGGCTCAACGCCACCGACCAGCACAGGAACATCGAGCAGCAGCGCAGCATCGTCTTCGATGCCGATCACCAGCTCGCGCTGGATGTCTATGCGCCTGCGCACGCGGAACACGCACCGGTGGTGGTGTTCTTCTACGGCGGCGATTGGGTGCGTGGCGAGCGTGCCTGGTATCGCTTCGTGGGTACGGCGCTGTCGGCGCGGGGCGTGATCGTGGTGATTCCCGATTACCGCAAATATCCCCAGGTGCGCATGGACGGCTTCATGCAGGATGCCGCGCGCGCGGTGGCCTGGGCGCATCAGCATGCGAGCGAACTGGGCGGAACGCCGGACGATATCTTTGTGATGGGACACTCGGCCGGCGGTCAGATCGCCGCCCTGGTGGCGACCGATCCGAAGTGGCTGGGCGCGTACGACATCCGCCCGGCGGACCTGGCCGGCTTTATCGGCCTGGCTGGCTGCTACGACTTTATGCCGATTCCTGCACATGAAACGGACATGCTCGGCATGTTCGGCCGGTCGATGGATGAACAGAAGAAGGCCCAGCCGGTTCTCCATGTCCATGGGGCCGAGCCGCCCATGCTGTTAATGCAAGGCAGCAACGATCACGAGGTGGATCCAGCCAACGCCATCTCACTGACCCGGACGATGCAAGCCCATCACGAGGACGTGACGCTCAAGTTGTATCCCGGCCTGGGGCACGAAGCTGTCCTGTTCGCCCTGTCCCGCCCCTTGCGAAGCGACGCGCCGACGCTGGCTGACATTCTTGCCTTCATCCACTCGCACCCGGCAGCGCGACGAGGCGAGAACCAAGGGTCGGTGGCTGCCTGCGCAGGGAACGCCTGCAGCAACGGTCACTGAGCAGGTTCAACGGCGACTTGCCGTAGACAGGCACGGGTGTAGCGTTTACGACCTGGTCGCGCTCCCCGCCAAAGGCCTGCCATCGTGAACAGCATCGTCACCGGCGAGTTTCCCTATATCCACGGCTTCTCCTCCGACGAGCAATCGCGCCTGATGCGCCAGGCGCGGATGTTCGAGACCAAGCTGTTCAGCCGCATCGACTACAGCGAGACCTCGCGCTTGCTGGAAGTGGGTTGCGGCGTCGGTGCCCAGACCGAAATCCTGCTGCGACGCTTCCCTCATCTGCACGTCACTGGCGTGGACCGCTCCGCCGCCCAGCTCGCGGCGGCCGAACGGAACCTGGCGACCACTGCATGGTGCAGTGCGCGCTATACGCTGCAACTCGCCAACGCCACCGACCTGCCCTTTGCCGAGCGCAGTTTCGACGGTGCCTATCTTTGCTGGGTACTGGAACACATGCCCAGCCCCGCCCGCGTGCTGACCGAGGTGCGTCGCGTGTTGAGCCCGGGCTCGGTCATCTATGTAACCGAAGTACTCAACTCGTCATTCTTTCTCGATCCGTACTCGCCAAACCTGCTGCGTTACTGGATGGCCTTCAACGACCACCAGTACGACAGCGGCGGCGACCCGTTCATCGGCGCCAAGCTAGGCAACCTGCTGCTGGCCGGCGGCTATCGCGATGTGCAGACCGAGGTGAAGAGCTTCCACCTGGACAATCGCCAGCCCGGCAAGCGCAAGCAGATGATCGAATTCTGGGAGGAGCTGCTGCTGTCAGCTGCCGACCAGCTGACTGACACGGGCAAAGTCGACGTGGCGACGGTTGAAGGCATGCGCCAGGAATTGCAGGCGGTACGCAACGACCCAAATGCCGTGTTCTTCTTTGCCTTCGTGCAGGCGCGGGCGATGGTGTATTGAATACCCCTTACCAGGGAGCGACGACTTCCATCTGCACCACGCCAGCGCGGAGCTTCACCAGATGGCCGCGAACCACCCTGCCGTCATACGCCCGCCCGACGCCTACCCGTCCCGGCACGCCCGCCATTCGTCACCATGGGACGGCCACTCGTCCCCGTGCACTTGTGCCCGACGTCTGGCGGCGCACAGTGCGGGCTTCCGATCTCCCAGGGCCTCGCCATGAATCGTCGTGATTGCCTGAAAGCCGCGCTGACTTTGCCCCTGCTGCCCTTGCTGCTGTCACCCGCCCTCGACGTCGCGCAGGCAGCGACGAGCGCGTTGTCCCGCGTCTATAAACGCGTGCGCCCTGGCGAACCGGGTTGGCCCAGCCCAATGCAATGGGGGCGACTGAACCAGGCGGTTGGGGGGCGCCTGCAGCGCGTGCGGTCTCCGTTCGAGGGGTGCGCCAGCAACGATGCGGTCTGTCGCAAGGCCATCGCCCAGATCAAGAACCCCTATTACATCGGCGACGAGCCCGCACTGACCCAGACCAGCGGCTGGGTCGACGCCTGGACGTCGCGCCCCAGTGTCTACGCGGTTGCGGCGCAGAACACGTCAGACGTGGTGGCGGCGGTGAACTTCGCCCGCCAGCATCACCTGCGTCTGGTCGTGAAAGGCGGCGGCCACAGTTACCAAGGCACCTCGGCCTCGCCCGATTCGCTACTGGTCTGGACGCGCCATATGAACGCCGTGACCCTGCACGATGCGTTCGTGGCCCAGGGGGGCGAAGGCATCCAGGCCCCGCTCCCCGCGGTGACGGTGCAATCCGGCGCGATGTGGATCGACGCCTACGATGCGGTAACCACCCAGGCTGGCCGCTACGTGCAAGGCGGCGGCTGCACCACGGTCGGCGTGGCGGGCCTGGTGCAGAGCGGCGGCTTTGGCAGTTTTTCGAAGAACTTCGGCACGGCGTCGGGTGGACTGCTCGAAGCCGAGGTGGTCACGGCCGATGGCAGGGCACTGGTCGTCAACGCGCACCAGCATCCCGACCTGTTCTGGGGCATCAAGGGCGGCGGTGGCGGCAGCCTGGGCGTGGTCACCCGCCTGACCCTGCGCACGCACGATTTGCCGGACACCTTCGGCGGGGTATCAGGCGCTATCCAGGCCGATTCTGACGAGGCCTACCGCGCCCTTATCGCGCAGGTCGTCGGCTTTTATGGCGAGGCGCTGTTCAACCCGCACTGGGGTGAGCAAATGGTATTCCGCCGCGACAACACGTTGCGCCTGTCCATGGTGTTCCAGGGCCTGGACAAGGCGGCGGCGGAACAGGTCTGGGCGCCCTTCCTCGCCTGGGTCCGCGCGCGCAAGGCTTATCGCTTCACAGACGACATCCAGGTGCTGGCGTTGCCGGCCCGGCATGGCTGGGATGCCGAATTCTTCCGTCAGCATGCGCCCGGCCTGATGGTCGCGGATAGTCGTGCCAGCGCCGCAAGGAATCGTGTGTTCTGGGCCGGCGATCAAGGGCAGGTGGCGCAATTCATCCACGGCTACCGTTCGGCCTGGCTGCCGCAGTCACTGCTCGATGGCGACCGGCAGGCGACACTCGCCGACGCCCTGTTCGCGGCAACTCGGCACTGGGGCTTGTCGCTCCATTTCAACAAGGGTCTGGCCGGCGCGCCGGCCGATGCGGTGGCCCTGGCTCGCGATACCGCGATCAATCCGCATGCCCTGGATGCCTTTGCCCTAGCGATCATTGCCAGTGAGGGCGACCCCGCCTTTCCAGGCATGCCTGACGCCAAGCCCGATCTGGCCAGCGCGCGCAGCGAGGCGGCACGCATTCACCAATCCATGGACGCGCTGCTCAAAGCCGCCCCCGGCGCGGGTTCCTATGTATCGGAAAGCGATTATTTCGAGCGTGATTGGCAGGCGTCGTTCTGGGGCACGAACTACCCGAGGCTGGCCGCGGTGAAACGCAAGTACGACCCCGAGGGGCTGTTTTTCGTGCACCACGGCGTCGGCAGCGAAGGCTGGAGTGAGGATGGCTTCACCCGATGGCACTCGAACGGCTGAATCAATCGGGTCACCGTTCCGGGACCCTGGGGCGGATGCCTCCGCCCCGGCAGTTTCCACCCTCCGTGGGACACGACTGCGCTATCCTCCGGCCGCCCTGGCCGGCCGGCAGACGCCTTCAGATGGCCGTTCAAGGCACTCGCATCGAGCCATTAAGCCGTCCAAATGGCTGAATCGGCATGAAATCGTCATGTCCGGCAGACATGCTGAGGCTGCAAAACGGGGGTTCCCCGTGTATCATGCGCCACCCCTTTCATCTTTCTATCCGTAAGGAAGGATATATCCCGCGATGAGCAACTTCCTCTTCACCTCCGAGTCGGTTTCCGAAGGCCACCCGGACAAAGTCGCCGACCAGATCTCCGATGCCGTCCTCGATGCGATCATCGCGCAGGATCCGCGTGCGCGCGTGGCCTGCGAAACGATGGTGAAGACGGGCGTCGCTATCGTCGCCGGCGAGATCACCACCAGCGCCTGGATCGACCTGGAAGCGCTGACCCGCAAGGTCATCGTCGACATCGGCTACGACTCCTCCGACGTCGGCTTCGACGGCGAGACCTGCGGCGTGCTGAACCTGATCGGCAAGCAGTCGCCGGACATCAACCAGGGCGTGGACCGCAAGAAGCCGGAAGAACAGGGCGCTGGCGACCAGGGCCTGATGTTCGGCTACGCGACCAACGAGACCAAGGACTACATGCCGGCGGCGATCTACTACTCGCACCGCCTGGTCGAACAGCAGGCCAAGGTCCGCAAGAAGAAGAATTCGCCGCTGCCGTGGCTGCGCCCGGACGCCAAGAGCCAGGTCACGCTGCGCTACGAAGACGGCGTGGCGACCGCCATCGACGCCGTGGTGCTGTCGACCCAGCACGATCCGAGCGTGAAGCAGAAGGATCTGATCGAGGCCGTGCGCGAGCACATCCTCAAGCCCGTGCTGCCGGCCAAGCTGCTGCACAAGGGCACCAAGTTCCACATCAACCCGACCGGCAAGTTCGTGATCGGCGGTCCGGTGGGCGACTGCGGCCTGACCGGCCGCAAGATCATCGTCGACACCTACGGCGGCTGGGCCCGTCATGGTGGCGGCGCGTTCTCGGGCAAGGATCCGTCCAAGGTCGACCGTTCGGCGGCCTATGCCGCGCGCTACGTGGCCAAGAACATCGTGGCTGCCGGCATCGCCGACCGCTGCGAAGTGCAGGTCAGCTACGCCATCGGCGTGGCCGCAGCCGACCTCGATCTCGGTGACCACCTTCGGCACCGGCAAGATCGCCGACGAGAAGATCGAGAAGCTGATCCGCAAGCATTTCGACCTGCGCCCGTACGGCATCATCAAGATGCTCGACCTGGTCCATCCGATGTACCAGCAGACCGCCAGCTACGGCCACTTCGGCCGCACCCCGTACGAAGTGAAGGGCTCCGGACGGCAAGACCTACACCGCGTTCTCGCTGGGAAAAGACCGACAAGGCCGAAGCGCTGCGCGCCGATGCCAAGCTGAAGTAAGCCTCGCGCCTTGCTTCAAACAGAAACGGGCCGCTCTTGCGGCCCGTTTTCTTTTGGCAATATGGCGAAGCCTGGATGATCCGCCCGCTCCATGCGGCAGGGTGAATCCGCTGAAAGTGAGTCCCCGAACCACCGCGGCCGCACGCGATCCGTGCGCGGCGTCCTGCGACGCAAACGATCAGGTTGTGATTCTTGTGGCCACCGTCCGGCGGGGCCAAGGCGGCATCAGCGAGGCAAGCTACTGCTGTGTTACGTCTCGGTCTTTGCCGGTTTCTTGGCCACGGCCACGGAATTCGCTTGAGCCTGCTGCGAATGAGCCGAGGACGTCTTCTTGGCCGGCGTGCGCTTGGCCGCTGTGGGGCATGTCGCCCCCTTGCGCTTGGTGCAGCTATTGCGGGCCACGGCGCTGGCCTTGCTTACCTTGCCGCGACGATGACGCCGCTCCGGCACGGGCGCGGGCTCGGCTTCAGCCGTACCAATGGGCGACAGCGCCGTCAGAATCTTCTGAGCCGTGCCGGTTCCGGTGGCGCCACCGGCGCGGGCCACCAGGTAGTCGGGGGTCGCGCGATCTTCAAAGCCGTCGTCCAACAGCCGCGCCATCAGATTGTCGCGGGCCGCGGCGGTACGGCCGCCCAGCACCACGCTGAAGAGACGATGGCCATCGCGAACCGCCGTCGATGCCAGATTGAAGCCGGACGCATTGGTGAAGCCGGTCTTCAGCCCATCCATGCCCGGATAACGTTCCATCAGGTTGTTATGACCACGCACCAGCCTGCCGCGGAACATGAACTCCGTCGTCGCAAAGTAGTGGGTGTATTGCGGGAAGTCGTGATAGAGCGCCATGGCCAGCTTGGACATGTCGCGCGCCGTGGTGGAGTCGTCCGGGTCGGGCAGGCCCGAGGCATTCTCGAAATGCGTGCCGGTCATGCCGAGCTTGAGGGCCTGGGCATTCATCATGTCGACGAAGTGACCTTCGGAGCCGCCCAGGCCTTCGGCCACGACCGTGGCCGCGTCGTTGGCCGACTTGGTGATCATGCCGAGAATGCAGTCGCCGACCGAAATGGTCTGGCCGCGACGCAGATCGAGCTTGGTCGGCGGCCGACCAGCCGCCCAGGCCGACACGGGCAGCTCCTGGTCGAGCTTGATCTGACCACTCTCCAACTGCTGGAAGGTCAGGTAAAGCGTCATCATCTTCGCCAACGACGCAGGGCGGTTCGGTTCATCAGGATTGACCGCGGTCAGCACCTGCCCATCCGATTCGCTGACCACGATGGCTGCAAAACCTGCGTGGGCGACACCCGTGAAGCTGGCGAATGCTAACAACGCTGCCGCAGCAAGACGCTGACGGCCAGCAGACAACCATCTCGGTGTTTTGATCTTGATGGCCACCCTGCCCCCTCGCGCCGCCATCGGCACCTAGATAATGGTTAAATTTGACAACATAATGCCATGTTATTCAAGGGTTATTTCCCCTGACATGGTCTTCACTGGATCGCAGCAACCCGGTGCGGGCTCGATGAGCAGTCCCGCAAGCCGAAGTTGCAGCGAGGAGTTCGGCAGAAGCGGCCGAAGCTTAAGTCCGTAAAACTACTGCATTGGGCCCCACAGGCGCCATAAATTCGCCGTTAAACCCAAGCTGGCGATCGAACGCGGTGGCGCATCGCCTAGAATGGGCGGATGTCCCTAATCCAACTCCAGCGCGTCGATTTCAGCATCGGCGGCCCCCTCCTGCTCGAACATGTTGATCTGTCGATCGAACGTAACGAGCGCGTCTGCATTGTCGGTCGTAACGGCGAAGGCAAGTCCACCCTGATGAAGCTGATCGCCGGCGAGCTCAAGCCCGACGATGGCGAGCTTCGCGTACAGAACGGCATCGTGGTTGCCCGCATGGCGCAGGAGGTGCCGCAGGGCACCGAAGGCACCGTGTTCGACGTCGTGTCCGAAGGGCTCGGCGATCTCGGCCACCTGCTCGCGCGCTACCACCACCTGCTGCACGAAGGCGACTTCGATGCGCTCGGCGACGTGCAGACGCAGATCGAGGCGCAGCATGGCTGGGATCTCGATCGACGCGTCACCGAGGTACTGACCAAGCTCGAGCTGCCCGCCGACACCGATTTCGCCGCGCTCTCCGGCGGCATGAAGCGCCGCGTGCTGCTGGCGCAGGCGCTGGTGCGCAAGCCGGACGTACTGCTGCTGGACGAACCAACCAACCATCTCGACATCGAAGCCATCGGCTGGCTGGAAACCTTCCTCAAGCAGTTCGACGGCAGCATCATCTTCGTCACCCATGACCGCAGCTTCCTGCGCGCGCTGGCGACGCGCATCGTCGAGATCGACCGCGGCCAGCTCACCGATTGGCCTGGCGACTACGACAACTACCTGCGCCGCCGCGAGGAACGCCTGCACGCCGAAGCGCAGGCGAATGCGCTGTTCGACAAGAAGCTGGCCCAGGAAGAAGTGTGGATCCGCCAGGGCATCAAGGCCCGGCGTACGCGCAACGAAGGCCGCGTGCGCGCGCTGAAGGCGCTGCGTGTCGAGCGCGCCGAACGGCGCAACCTCAGCGGCAACGTCAAGATGACCGCCGCCAATGCCCAGGCCTCGGGCAAGAAGGTGATCGATCTTGAACACGTGCACCAGGCCTATGACGGCCGTGTGCTGATCGACAATCTGACCACCACCGTAATGCGCGGCGATCGCATCGGCATCATCGGCCCGAACGGCGCCGGCAAGAGCACGCTGCTGAAGATCATGCTGGGCGAACTCAAGCCGCAGCGCGGCCACGCCACGCTCGGCACCGGTATCCAGATCGCCTACTTCGACCAGCACCGCCTGCAACTCAATGACAAGTTGAATGCCCTGGACAACGTGGCCGAAGGCCGCGACTTCATCGAATTGAATGGCAGCCGCAAGCACATCATCGGCTACCTGCAGGATTTCCTGTTCTCGCCCGAACGCGCACGCGCGCCGATCACTCGGCTTTCCGGCGGCGAGCGCAACCGCCTGCTGCTGGCCAAGCTGTTCGCCCAGCCATCCAACCTGCTGGTGATGGACGAACCGACCAACGATCTCGATGTGGAGACGCTGGAACTGCTGGAGGAGCTGCTCACCGAATACCAGGGCACGCTGTTGCTGGTATCGCATGACCGCGCCTTCCTCGACAACGTGGTGTCGAGCACCCTGGTGCTGGAAGGCAACGGTCAGATCGGCGAATACGTGGGCGGCTACAGCGACTGGCTGTGGCAGCGCCCGGCGGCCGCGCAGGCCGTGGCGGCGGCAGCCGCGAAACCTGGCCTGGTTCGCCAGGATCCCGCCCCAGCGGCAACACCGGCAAAGCGCAAGCTCAGCTTCAAGGAGCAGCGCGAACTGGAGCAGTTGCCGCTGCGTATCGAGCAGTTGGAAACCGATATCGCCACGCGCAGCGAGGCGATGAACGATCCCTCATTTTTCCAGCAGGACAGCGCCACCATCGTCAAGGCGAACGAAGCACTGGCCGCCGTCCAAGCCGAGCTCGACGGCGCCTACGCACGCTGGTCGGAACTGGACGGCTGACCCACCGATGACAACGGCAGCGGCGCCAGTAGGCCGCCGCTGCCGCGTAGACCTTCGTCCGACACCCCGATCTGCGCGCGGCCGCCTTCAGGCGCCGTGGAGAACTCGCGAGCGGCTCAAGCTCAGATATGCCGCAGGCACGTAGGACATCTTCTTGATGCCGCTGAACCAGCGCAGCTTCAGATAGGCGGGCAACCCGAGCAACACCGTCCAGCTGCTTACGGGATGCTGGTCAATCCTGGCCAACTGCAAGGCCTCGCCTTCGACCGGCGCAGCTTGCCTATCGTCAGCCGCCTGCATCCAGCTCACCCGCCAGCGCATGGTGCCGCTGCGCTGGCGTTGCGCCCGGATCGCGTCTTCGTAGGGAAAGGTCACATCCCGCCCCTGGGTGCGGAACACTTGCTCCTGCCACACGAACAGCGTTTGCAATGAAGGGTGGTGGCTGAAATGCGGCACGACACGCAATGGCCGCAGCAGCGAGGCCAAGGTCAGGTCGGCCGCGGTGAACTGCCCACTTACCAGGAAGTCCTCACGCTCGAGCAAACGCGCCACTGGAATCAGCAGCGTCTCGAGTTGTTCGTAAATGCGGTCTTGCCGATTGTGATGAAAACGAAAGCGCAAGGTCAGCATCATGCCGACAACGGGCGAGGCCAACACACGCCAACCGCGCCGCGCGAACAGGCCACCCAAAAAGTTGGGCAGGAACAATTGGGCCAGTGTTTGCGGACACTCCATGATGATCTGGGTATAGCCCAGACGGCGCGCATACAGGCCCAGCGTCGAGTCGAGCCGCAACATCCATTGCCAAACGCGTTCCCGTTCGGATGGATCGGCGGGAAACAACGGACGCCCGGGATAGGTCTCTTCCAGATAACGGATGATAGGCGATGAATCGCTGATCGCTACACCTGTTGCCGTGTCGTGGATCAGCGGCACCGTTTGCTGGCAGTCGAAATGGCGCATCTCCTTCTTGGTGAAGGCCACGATATCGATGCCGCGCCAAGGCAGCCGCTTGAAATCCAGCGCCCAGCGTACTTTCTCGACGTAATGCGACCAGTGCAGCTTGTACAACTCGATCATGACGTACCTCGTCCATGGGGTCATCTCGTGATGGGGATGATCCAGATCAACGGCAAGGCCCGCCGCTGTATGGCGTGGACTCGCAGACCTGACGTCCGGGACCTCTCGATGCCGAAAGGCGACAACCACACGGCTGCACGGCAAATCTGCTCATTGCGGTCGTGTCCCCGACCCGCCCACGGTCAGGCGTGGCACGCCGTCAGCCGGTGTTCTGCAACCCCTGCGACACGCCATTGACGCATGCCACCAGCGCACCAAGCAGCGCATCGTCCGATTCGCCGCCAGCGCGCCAGCGTCGCAGCAGATCCAGCTGCAACAGGCTCATCGGGTCGACGTAGGGGTTACGCAGGCCAATCGATACGGCCAGGCGCGGTTCGTTCTGCAATAGCTCGGTCGGTTTGCTTGAGGCGGATCAGCCAGCGCTGGGTGCGCTCGAACTCTTCGCGAATCAGGGCGAAGAACGGCTCATGCAGCGGACCCGCCAGGCGCGAGAATGCCTCGGCGATATCCAGGTCGCACTTGGCCAGCACCATTCCGACGTCGTCGAGCATATTGGCGAAGAACGGCCAGTCGCGGGCCATCTCCGCCATCTCCTGCTCACCGAACAGCGCAACGCCCTGCTCCAGCGCCGTACCGAGGCCGTACCAGCCCGGCAGGATCGAACGGCATTGCGTCCACGCGAACACCCAGGGAATGGCGCGCAAATCCTGCACGCCGCGCATGCTGCGACGGCGCGAAGGGCGCGAGCCCAGGGTCATGCGCTCGATCACGTCGATGGGCGTAGCGGCGCGGAAGTAGTCCACGAAGCCCTCGCGGTCGACAAACGCGCGATAGTGCTCGCGGCTGCGCGCTGCCAGCTGGCTCATGCGCGAACGCCACTCTTCCTCGCGTGGCTCTTCCGTGCGTGGCCGTAGCGATGCGCGCAATACGGCGCTGACGGTTTGTTCGAGATTGCGCAGCGCCAGCGCGCGAATACCGTACTTGCGGTGAATCACTTCGCCCTGCTCGGTGATGCGCAACACACCTGCCACCGAACCACGCGGTGACGACATCAGCGCCGGTGCGATGCGCGAACCACCGCGGCTGGCGGAGCCACCGCGACCGTGGAAGAACGACAGTCGGATACCGGCCGCCGACGCCACTTCGAGCAACTCAACCTGGGCGCGCTGCAGGCCCCAGCGCGATGCGAGCGTGCCGCCATCCTTGCCGCTATCGGAGTAGCCCAGCATCACCCACTGGCGATCGCCACGTGAAGCAAGATGCGCGCGATAGACCGGATCGTCGAGCAAGGCGCGCAGCGTGGCTGGCGCATTGGACAGATCGTCCACCGTTTCGAACAGCGGTGCGATATCCAGCGGCACCTTGTCGTCCTGGACCAGTCCGCCATAGCGCGCCAGCGCCAGCACCGCGAGCACGTCCGCCGCAGAGCGCGCCATGCTGATGATGTAAAGACCCAGCGCATGCGTGCCATAGCGTTGGCGCGCCTCGCGCAAGGTGGCGAACACATCGTGCAGAGCTACAGCGGCCGGCTCGTCGCTGATGCTGAGGATGGATTCGCCGCCAGCGATCGGGCGCAGGCGCAGCACCCGCTCCGCTGGATCGCGCTTCGACCATTCGCTATCGCCAAGCAGGCTTGCCAACGCATCATCGTGCACGCGCGAGTCCTGCCGCACATCCAGCCTGGCCAGATGGAAACCAAAGGTACGCACACGCCAGATCAGTCGCTGTACGGCATAGGCACCGGCATGCAGGCCACGATGATCCACCAGGCTCAAGGCAATCAGGTGCAGGTCGTCAAGCAACTCGCGGACCGAGGTATAGCCTTCCGGATGATCGTCATCATGCGTCGCTTCCAGCCGCGCACCGATCACCGTAAGCAGGCTGCGATACGGCATATCCGCATGACGTGGACGAACCTTGGCTGCCGCCTCGGGAAAGCGAATACGATAGTCGGCCAGACGCAGCGCCAGCGCATCATCGACCGCCACCCGCCCTTCGGTCTGGCTAAGCAGGCGACCCAGTCCGTCGATGTCTTCGATGTAATGCTCCAGCACATGCGCGCGCTGCGTGGCCAGGCTGGCTGCGATGGTGGCGGCGCCCACGTTCGGATTGCCATCCATGTCGCCACCGACCCATGTGGCGAAACTCAGCAGGCGTGGCAGCGGCACGGCCACGCCATAAACGGCTTGCAGCGCGTCGGCGAGTGACTCGTACAGAGCCGGCACGATGCGATAGATCGGGTTGGCCAGATAGAAGCCGACGTGGTGATGTTCGTCCTGCACGCTAGGACTTACCGGCGATGCTTCGGCGGTCTGCCAGCCGGCATTGAGCGCCATGAAGATGCGATCTTCGTCCTCCTTGCGCTCCTGCGGCGTGCGCGTGGGATCGAAGTTGTCGACCAGCGCGCGCACGATGGATTGTTCTTTCTCAAGCAGGGAACGACGCACCGCCTCGGTGGGATGCGCGGTGAAAACTGGTTCCACTTGCAACCGTTCCAGCCACTCAAGCAGCTCGCCTGCCTCTACACCTTGTGCCTTCAACTGCGTCAGCGCATCGAGCAGGGACTCGGGCTGCGGGGCACTACCTTCGCGCTGATAATCGCGCCGGCGACGGATGCGATGTACGCGCTCGGCAATGTTTACCGCCTGAAAATAGGTGGCGAAGGCCCGCGCCAGCGCTTCGGCACGCGCCGTCTCCAAGCCGCTCAGCAAGTCAGCAAGCAGGGCCAGCGGCGTGCCTTCCTGGCGGCGCGCGATGGCGGCCATGCGGATGCGTTCCACTTCGTCGAGGAAAGCAGGCGAAACCTGCTCGGCCAGCATGTTGCCGACCAGGGTGCCTAGGCGGCGGACGTCTTCGCGCAACGGGGATTCGTGCGGGGCGAACTCAGGACTGCGGTACTGGTTCATCGATGCCTGGAGAGAATTGGATGTCTGGACGTCCAAGACTACCCTAAGCTCCACCCATTTGTGCACTGCCGCAAAGGGTTCTTTCCGCTAGAGCGAAATCGGGGCGCTACGCGTCCCGCTTCGTGAGTGCGTGTTGAATTTCTCGGTAGGACCAAAAGCCCCCCTCCCCAACCCTCCTCTGCACGCAGGGGAGGGAGTAAGAGCGAGCACGCTTTTGCCCCCCGCGCGAGCAGGGAGGGAGTAGCGCGGACGTGCTTTTGGCCCCTCCCCCTGCTTACAGGGGGAGGATGGGAGGGGGTGCTTTTGGCCACGCGAAGATTTCGAACGGGGTCTTACGCCATCTCCCGCGACATCAATGCGTGGCTTCGGCCGGCTTCGCGTTCTTCACGTATCGCTCCAGCCAGGCAATCGCTCCAGCCAGGCATTCGTCTCGGCCAGCTGGCGCTGACGCAGACGCCGTCGTTGCCGGGCATCGAGAGTCGTGGCGGGCGCGGCGCATCCACCAAGGCCTGGAGCGGCACGGGCGGAAGCGCGTAGCCTTCGGCGGGCGCCGCCGCCATGGGCGCTATCTGCGCGAGCACCGCCAGCGGAAGCGCGGCGAGCAGCAAACCAACCAGGACGAAACGCCGGAACCGAATATCCATGTCGCAACCAGGGCCTTTGTCGCAATACTTTGCGACATCGACGTTCCCACCACCCGCGGGCCTAGGCCATCCGTCATGGCCGGCATCGGAGCGGGACATCGCCGCCAGGGGCAGAACCCAACGCTCTCTGACGTTATACTCACATGTCCCGTTGAGGGGCGCTGCGACCGTTGGCATGGCGAACGCGGAGATTTCCGCTTCAGTCCGCACTTTCCTGTGCTGGCTTTCGCCTGCCCCGGCCAGGCTCGACGGATTCAACTTGTAACGGCGCCCGGTTAACGATGCGACCTCTTAGGTCGCAACCTCCGGAGCTACGCCATGAACGCAGTCACCAAAGATTCCGCCCACCACGACTACAAGGTCCGCGACATCTCGCTCGCCGATCTCGGCCGCCGCCGCATCCGCATGGCCGAAGAGGAAATGCCGGGCCTGATGCAGATCCGCGCCCGCTACTCGAAGGAAAAGCCGCTGAAGGGCGTGCGCCTGTCAGGTTCGCTGCACGTCACCAAGGAAACCGCCGTGCTGGCCGAGACGCTGCGCGAGCTGGGCGCCTCGGTGCGCTGGGCCTCCTGCAACATCTTCTCGACCCAGGACGACGTCGCTGCCGCGATGGCGGCCGGCGGCCTGCCGGTGTTCGCCTGGAAGGGCGAGTCGCTGGAGGAGTACTGGGAATGCACGCTGGACATGCTGTCCCATCCGGGCGAGCTCGGCCCGCAGCTGATCGTCGATGACGGCGGCGACGCCACCTTGTTCATCCACAAGGGTGTCGAGCTGGAAGACGGCGACAACTGGGTCAACACCCCCAGCGGCAACCACGAAGAGCAGGTCATCAAGGATCTGGTCAAGCGCGTGCACAAGGAGCGCCCGGGCTGGTTCAAGAAGGTCGCCGCCGAATGGAAGGGCGTGTCCGAGGAAACCACCACCGGCGTGCATCGCCTTTATCAGCTGGCCGAAGCCGGCAAGCTGCTGGTGCCGGCGATCAACGTCAACGATTCGGTGACCAAGTCCAAGTTCGACAACCTGTACGGCTGCCGCGAGTCGCTGGCCGACGGCATCAAGCGCGCCACCGACCTGATGGTCGCCGGCAAGGTCGCCGTGGTGTGCGGCTACGGTGATGTGGGCAAGGGTTGCGCGCATTCGCTGAAGGGCTTCGGCGCTCGCGTCATCGTGACCGAGATCGACCCCATCAACGCCCTGCAGGCAGCGATGGAAGGCTTCCAGGTCACCACCATCGAAGAGACCCTGGGCCTTGGCGACATTTACGTCACCACCACCGGCAACAAGGACATCATCACGCTGGAGCACATGGCGGCGATGAAGAACAACGCCCTGGTGTGCAACATCGGCCACTTCGACAACGAGATCCAGATGGATCGCCTCAACACCGCCAAGGGCGTGTCGCGCGAGAACATCAAGCCGCAGGTGGATCGCTACACGTTTGAAAAGAGCGGCCACAGCATCTACATGCTGGCCGAAGGCCGCCTGGTGAACCTGGGCTGCGCCCACGGTCACCCGAGCTTCGTGATGTCCAACAGCTTCTCCAACCAGACCCTGGCCCAGCTCGACCTGTGGGCGAACAAGGACTTCTACGAGAAGAAGGTCTACCGCCTGTCCAAGAAGCTGGACGAAGAAGTGGCTCGCCTGCACCTCGAGCAGATCGGCGTGAAGCTGACCCGCCTCACCCCGGAACAGGCCGCCTACATCGGCGTGCCGGTGGACGGCCCGTACAAGCCGGAGCACTACCGGTACTAAGCCGCGACCGACTCGGTCGACGCGACAAGACGGAAAGGGCCGCCATGGGCGGCCCTTTCTATTTGGACTGGACCATCAACGCGAAGCCGGACCGCATCCCAGCACAGCAAGCACGCCATGCAACGCCGGAACATGCATCAGCCATGGCGCCGACATGGTCAACACGCCGGCCAGGAGGATGAACATCGCGGCGAAGCGACGCGGTGCTGGCTGCTGCAACCAGCGCCCGACCCGTGCACCCGACCAGGTCAACGGCAACATCACCGGCAACGTACCCAAGCCGAATACCGCCATGGTCAACGCGCCATCAGGCGCACTGGCCTGCATCCACGCGGCCGCCAGCATGGTCGTACTGAGGCCACAGGGCAGCCATCCCCACAGCACGCCCGCGGCCAATCGGCGTCCCAGCGTATTGGCCGGCAACAGTCTTTGCTGCAACGGCTGCAGCAAACGCCACAAGCGTGCCCCTGGTCGGGCAAGCAGGCGCAGCCGGCCGCGACGGTCGAGCAGACGAAGCGCTGCCACGACGAATACGAAACCTACGGCTACGCGCATCGCGGTGGCCAACGCACTCCATTCGAACAGGCGCAGCAGACCATCGCCCAGCCCACCAACCGCCGCGCCCGCCAGCACGTAGCCAGCCACCCGTCCCAAATTCAATTGCAACGCACTGCGCCACCCTGCGCGCGGCGACCACACCGAAAAACCTGTCGCAATACCACCGCACATGGCTGCGCAGTGCACGCCTCCGAGCAGGCCGGTGAGCAGCACGGCGGACAGCGCCAGGCCATTAACCGGCATCGTCGCCACCCCGCGAACCGGCGGCCGCGGCGCGTACCGGCGGATCGTCATGCAGGACATCCAGCGCTGGCGTATCCATGTCGTCGAATTGCCCCTTGCGTACCGCCCAGACGAACGCATAGATGGCTGCGGCCAGCAACATCAGGCTGAGCGGGATGAGCAAAAGCAAGATGATCACGGCATCGACTCCGGCACTGCTACGCGCGCGAGCCGCAAGGCATTGCAGGTGACGATCAGCGAAGACAGCGCCATGCCCAGCGCCGCCACCGCCGGGGTCACCCTCCCGGTCATGGCCAGGGGCAGGGCCAGTAAGTTGTAGCCAACGGCCCAGCAAAGATTCTGGCGAATGATGCGCTGCGTACGCCGGGCGAGCTTCACCGCGGCAGGAATTCGCAGCAGCGACGGCGCCGTCAGCACCATATCGGCGGCACGCTGCGCCAGCGAAGCCCCTTCGCCCATGGCCAGCGAAACGTCCGCACCGGCGAGCACGGGCGCATCGTTCAAGCCATCGCCGACCATGGCCACGATGCGTCCTTTCGCCTGCAGCCGCCTCACCAGGGCCAGCTTGTCGTCCGACGTCTGGCGCGCGTAGGCCTCGCCGATGTCCAGCTGTCGCGCCAGGCGTTGCACAGAATCAAGCGCGTCGCCACTCGCCAAATGGATGGCCAAACCCAGCAGACGCAATTCGCCAACTGTGCGGCGCGCATCGGGCCGCAAGCTTTCCTGCAAGCGGAAACGCGCCTTCACCTGCGCGCCGCTGCTTAGCCAAATGCAACCATCGTCCTCGCGCCTCGCCGCGAAGGGCGCGTGGCCCAACTTCCACTCCACCCCATCGACCTTGCCGATCAGCCCCTTCCCACTGACGGTACGAACGTCGGTGGCCCGCAACTCCAAGCGCACGTCGGCAAAAGCCGCGGCCATCGGATGTCCGCTGTCCCGCTCCAGCGCGGCGGCAATCGCCTTGGCCGTTGCCGGCATCATCCCTTCGAACACCTGCACGTCGACCGATGTCGACTCCATGCGAGTCAGCGTGCCGGTCTTGTCGAAGACCACATCGGTCGCCCTCGCCAGACTGTCCAGCCCATCCGCACGAATGGACAGCACACCCAGGCGCGCCAAGGCGCCATGCGTCGCGGCCAGTGCGGCGGGCACCGCAAGCGACAGTGCACAGGGACAGCTGATGACCAACAAGGACAAAGTGACCTCGAAGGCGCGCGCGGGGTCGTACATGCGCCACCCCCCATAGACCAGTACCGCGACCACCAGCAATGTGGCGACGAACCAGCAGCCGATGCGATCCGCCAACCGGGCGATGGGCGGACGATGGGCCTGCGCCTGTTCGACCAGACGTGTCAGTTGCGACAGGCGCGTGGCACTGCCGACATGGGTGATCTCCATGCGTGCAGGGGTTTCCCGGCACACGGTTCCCGCGAAGATCATGGCGCCCCGCTCCCTGTTTACCGGCCGGGACTCACCGGTCAGCAGGGCTTCCTCGAACGTCGCAACGGCATCCAGCAGCCGTCCGTCAGCAGGCACGGCGTCACCCGCGGCCATGCACGCGATGTCCCCCACCTGCAGCGCCGTCAGGGGCACCGATTCGCGTGCGCCGTCGGCTCGCTCACGCACCGCCAGTGTCGGCCGGGATCGCGCCAACGCATCCACCTGCTGGCTGGCCACACGCCGCGCCCGCTGTTCCAGCATGCGCGCGCCGAGCAGCAGAAATACAAACATGGCCGCCGCGTCGTACCAGACTAGCGCGCCACCTCGCACCGTTTCGACGGCGCTGGCCAAATAAGCCAGCAGGGTGGAGCTGGCAATCAGGGTGTCCATACCGAGATGCCGCTGGCGCAACTCCCGCCAGCACCCCGCCAGGAATGGCCAGCCGGAATAGAACACCACCGGCGTGCAGACCAGGAAGGTGATCCAGCGGAAGAAGTCGCGCGTGACCAACGCCATATGGTGGCCGGCGTCAAAATACAACGCTTCGGACAGCATCATCGTCTGCATCGCGCCGAGCCCGGCAACGCCGAGGCGCAACAACCAGCGTCGCCGCTCGGCGACGCGTTCGCGCTCGCGCGCCGCACCACCGGCCAGATAAGGGCGATAGCCCAGCAGGGCCAGGCGCTGAAGCACGTGCGACAGGCGCACTTGCGCCGGGTTCCAACCAATACGGATGCGGCCCGTGACCGCATTGGCGCTGACGTCGAAGACACCGGGTTCGCGCTGCAAGGCGCGATCGATCAGCCAGGCGCACGCGGCACAGCGCATACCATCCGTAAGCAGGGTGATTTCGAGTCCGCCATCGACGGGAAACGCATGCTCGCCCAGCAGATCCTCGCGATCCCAGCCGCCGAGGTCGGGCGCGTCGGCTCCTACCCGAGCGGGGGCCGCACTGCGCAGACGGTAGTAGTCGCCCAGATCGGACTGGCGAATCCACTGCGCGGCCGCCGCACAACCGTGGCAGCAGAATCCCTGTTCGCTGCCATCCACATCGAGCAGCGGCACATCCGGCGACAAGGTCTCGCCACAGTGATAGCAAGCCCGATGGCCGGGCCGATTTCTGGCGTCTACTGCGCAGTCCACGTTTACGGTATCAGGTGAATGAAACGTGCCTGCGACGACCATTTTCCATGCAGCAGCCAGGCGGCGTTGTCGGGCTTCAGTTGCACTGCCCAGTCGTCGCTTCCCTCCAGCGAACCGACGCCGCGCCAACCCAACTCGCTGGGAGCAAGCCTATAGGTGCGGTCGCCCTTGCCGGCATCGAGCGAGGTCAAGGTCAAGACCAGTTTGCCGCCGCGCGGAAAGTTGCCGTCCATGGGCAACGCTTCAATCATGTCGCCCTTGACGCGGAGCACCAGGCCCTTGGTTTCCACTTCGGTGGAAGTATCTATGGTCTTGGCGGAGACGAGCATCCTGCCTACGTGCTCCGTCTTCTCGACCGACTCCATATCCTGGCGGCCCGGATGGACGGCGGCGAACAATAGACTGAAGCCGATCACCACCGAAGCAAGTGGCAAGCCCACCAGCATCCATATCATCGGTTCGCGCCAGGTGCTGCGTGTCTGGTTCATGGCAGGGGTCCAAAGAAGCTGCTGTTGACGGTAATCCTGGCGTCCACATCGCCGCCTCGCACCTGGAATTGCACCTCATGGCGACCGGATACCTCAGGCGAAGCACTGACCGTCACGGGCACCGAAACCACTCCGCCACTGGCTGCTTCCACCGTCTTCGGCCCATCACGCAAGGCAATTCCAGGCATGTCGGCGGCGCTGACATCGATCACGAAACGATGGGATTGCTGATCCTTGTTGACCAGCTTGAGCGTGTAGCTGTTCTCGATACGACCGCCCGCGGCCTGGCTGTACATGGCATTGCGGTCACGCAACACCTCGGCGATCAGCAGACTGCGATGGGTCACGCCGTACATCCATGCGCCGACCAAGGCCAGCAGCAGGCAACCGTAGACGACGATGCGCGGGCGCAGCACCCGCACCGGCTTGCTGTCGATTTGATTCTGCGTGGTGTAGCGGATCAGCCCCTTCGGATAGCCCACCTTGTTCATCACATCGTCGCAGGCATCGATGCAGGCGCCGCAGGCAATGCACTCGTACTGCAAGCCGTTGCGGATATCGATGCCCGTAGGGCACACCTGCGCGCAGATCGTGCAATCGATGCAATCGCCAAGCTGATCGGTCGTGAACTTCGGCAACGGCACGGGCGTCGCTCCGGCGGTATCTGCCAGCACAATGGTGCCGCCGGCCTGCGCGCGATTGTCGGCCGCCGAGGGATGCTGGCTGGCGCGAAACACGTAGTCGTAGGCCGTCACCTTGTCGAGCAGGCCGCGGGCCCGCGCCAGCACGCTCTGCAATCCGCGCTTGCGCGAACCGCGCGGTTCGCCGCGCATGGGATCATAGGCAATGATCAGCGTATTTCGATCGAACATCGCACTCTGGAAGCGCGCGTAAGGGCACATGTACTTGCATACCTGCTGGCGCAGGAAGCCGGCATTGCCCCAGGTAGCGAAGCCATAGAACAGAATCCAGAACGTTTCCCAGCCACCCCAGGCCCATGGCGTGCGCTGCGCGAGATCCACGATCGGACTGAAGAATCCGACGAAGGTAAACCCGGTCCACAGTGAAAACAGCGCCCAGAGCAGGTGACGGGCGCCCTTGCGCAGGATCTTTTCGCGGTTCCACGGCCCCGCGTCCAGCTTCATTTGCCTGTTGCGGTCGCCCTCGCACCAGCGCTCGATCCACAACGAGACTTCGGTCCAGACGGTTTGCGGACAGGCATAGCCACAGAACAGTCGGCCGGCCAGGGCGGTAAAGAAGAACAGCGCGAGCGCCGCGATGATCAGCAGCATCGACAGGAACAGAAAGTCCTGCGGCAGGAACATCAGCCCGAAGATATGAAACTTGCGCGCAGGCAGATCGAGCAGGACCGCCTGCTGTCCATTCCAGCGCAGCCACGGAAACAGGTAGAACATGCCGAGCAGCCAGAGCACGGCCGCCGCGCGCAGGCGATTGAATCGCCCCGACACTTCACGCGGGTAGATCTTGCGCTCGCTTACGTAGTAGGAACTGCTTTCGTCGTTGACGAGGCGCAGTGGAATGCGACCACTCATGATTCATTCCCGGAACGGAAACCGCTCTGGACCGACCGCGCCGGGCGCAACAGGATCCAGGTGAAAAGGCTGGATGATGCTGTCGCCAGCCAGATCAGGAAGAAGCCGAGCGTATAGCCAAGCTCACGGCTAAGCTTCAACGACGGAAACGTTATGTCCTGCAGGGCCACGGGATCGACGTAGGCAAAGAACACCATCGTCACCACGCCGGCCACGAAGAAGCTCGGCCACAGGATGGCGCCGACACGCTGCAACGAAGCATGTGTCGACGCCTGTTCTGAAGGGTTGGCGGGTCGCGGCTTCATGGCTATTCCGCGACGACCGCCCCTGCTGGCGGCGGATCCCTGTGCGGCGACAGCGTCCAGACGTAGGCACCGACCAGCCGCGTGCGGGTATCGCCAAGCACCGGCTTCCATGCGGGCATGGCGCCTTGACGACCTTCGTTCAGCGTCTTGTGCAGCGAAGCCATGCTGCTGCCGTACAACCAATAGCTGTCGGTGAGGTCTGGCGCACCGACTACCTGGTTGCCCTTGCCCTGCGGGCCATGGCAGGCCACGCAAATCGTCGCGAACAACTTCCCACCGCGCACTGCCGCTTCCTTCGGTTGGTCGGGCCTCGAGAGCGACAACACATAGGCAATCGTGTCATCCACCGCCGTGGGACCGCCCTGCGCCGTCAACGTAGTGGCCCAGGCAGGCATGACCGCCTGGCGGCCATTCTGAATCGTGTCGAGAATGCGACTGGGCGTACCGCCCCAATGCCAGATATCGTCGGTCAGGTCGGGAAAACCGGCCGCGCCGTGAGCGCCAGAACCATGGCAAGCCGCACATCGATTGATGAAGATGGTGCGACCGATCGATACCGCCGCGGGATCCTTGGCCAGCACATCGATGGACTTGCCCGCATAGAGCTTGAGCGTGTCATCCAGCCTGGCTTCTTCAGCGGCGTTATCCAGCGCCCATTCGGACTTGGAACTCCAGTGCCCAAGACCTTTCATCTGGCCCACGCCGAACCAGATCAAATAGGCGACGGCGAAGACGATGGTGATGTAGAACAGATTGATCCACCAGCGTGGAAGCGGCTTGTTGAATTCGGTGAGATTGCCATCCCAGACATGCCCGGTCTCGTCCGGCTTGGGATCGCTCGGCCGACGCTTGGTATTGCCCATCAGCAGCCAGGCACAACCGGCCAGGTTCAACACCGTCAGGATAACTACGTACCACGTCCATGCGGGCGTCATGGTGTTTCCTCCTTATCGTCTTCCAGAGGCATCTGGGCGGCCGCATCGAGCACGGACTTGTGGCTCGGACGCCAAAGCCAGAGGGAGCCCCCCACGAACAGCAACAGCAATGCAGCGGTAATCAGGCCAGGCACCATGTCACTCGGCCCCCTCTGCCGCTGACATATCCGCTTGGGAGACATGGGTGCCAAGCCCCTGCAGATAGGCGACGACCGCATCGAGTTCGGTCTTGCCTTCGACCGCCGCCTTCGCGCCGGCGATATCGGCGTCCGTGTAGGGGTCGCCAATGCGCTTGAGGGCGCGCATATGCTGCGCGACTTCCGCGCCGTCGAGCTTCGCCTTGGCCAACCACGGGTAGGCCGGCATGTTCGACTCGGGCACCACATCGCGCGGATCGTTCAGGTGCGCGCGGTGCCAATCGTCGGAATAGCCGCGCAGGCCCACGCGAGCGAGGTCCGGCCCGGTGCGCTTGCTGCCCCACTGGAACGGATGGTCGTAGACCGACTCGCCGGCCAGCGAGTAGTGCCCGTAGCGTTCGGTCTCGAAGCGCAGCGTGCGTATCATCTGCGAGTGGCAGCCGTAGCAGCCCTCACGGACGTAGATGTCGCGCCCGGCCAGTTCCAGCGCGGGATAGGGCTTGATGCCCGGCAGCGGCTTGATCGCCTCGGCCTGGAACATCAACGGCACGATTTCCGCCAGGCCGCCGAATGACACCGCCACCGCGATCAGTATCATCATCAGGCCGATGTTCTTTTCGATTTTTGCGTGTGTATGACTCATGTCTGTTCCCTCAGGCACGGGCGTCCGAAAGATCCGGCGGAAGCACCACTTGCGGTGCGGTGCTTGCTGCCGCCAGCCGGAAGGTCTTGAACACGTTCCAGGCCATCACCAACATGCCCGACAGCACGATCAGTCCACCGGCGAGGCGGAACAGGTAGTACGGCTTGGTGGCGTTAAGCGCTTCCACGAACGAGTAGACCAGCGTGCCGTTCTCGGGATCGGTGGCGCGCCACATCAGGCCCTGCGTCACGCCGGCGATCCACATCGTGGCGATGTAGACGACCACGCCAATCGTGTGCAGCCAGAAGTGCGTATCGATCAACTTGATCGAGTACATCTTCGAAAGATTGAGCAATCGCGGCAGCATCGCGTAGATCGAGCCGATCGAGATCATCGCGACCCAACCGAGCGCTCCCGAATGCACGTGGCCGATGCCCCAGTCGGTGTAGTGACTGAGCGAGTTGACCGTCTTGATCGACATCATCGGCCCCTCGAACGTGCTCATCATGTAGAACGAGAGCGAGACGATGAGGAACTTCAGGATCGGGTCGGTGCGCAGCTTGTACCAGACGCCCGACAAGGTCAGGATGCCGTTGATCGCGCCGCCCCAGGAGGGCGCCAGCAACACCAGCGAGAACACCATGCCCAGCGACTGCACCCAGTCGGGCAGCGCGGTGTACTGCAGATGGTGCGGACCGGCCCACATGTACACCGCGATCAGCGCCCAGAAGTGCACGATCGACAGCCGGTAGGAGTAGATCGGACGATCCGCCTGCTTGGGCACGAAGTAATACATCATGCCGAGGAAGGCGGTGGTCAGGAAGAAGCCCACGGCGTTATGGCCGTACCACCACTGCACCATGGCATCGACCGCGCCGGAATAGACCGAGTACGACTTGGTGAGACTGGCCGGGATCGCCAGGTTGTTGACGATGTGCAGCAAGGCGATGGTGATGATGTACGCGCCGAAGAACCAGTTGGCGACGTAGATGTGCTTGACCTTGCGCTTGGCGATGGTGCCGAAGAACAGCACGGCGTAGGCGACCCAGACGATCGTAATGAGGACGTCGATCGGCCATTCCAGTTCGGCGTATTCCTTGCCCTGGGTCATGCCCAGCGGCAACGTGACCGCGGCGGCCACGATCACCAGCTGCCAGCCCCAGAACACGAAAGAAGCCAGCTTGTCCGATAGCAAGCGCACATGGCAGGTGCGCTGCACCACGTACAGGCTGCTGGCGAACAGCGCCGAGCCGCCGAACGCGAAGATCACGGCATTGGTATGCAGTGGCCTGAGACGGCCGTAGCTGAGCCACGGTACGCCGAACGTGAGGTCGGGCCAATACAGCTGGCTCGCGACGATGACACCCACCAGCATGCCCACGATGCCCCACACCACGGTCATGACGGCAAATTGCCGTACGACCTTGTCGTTATATGTCCCCTCGACGCCCACCATGAGGCCCACTCCTAGGCATGACTGAATGGCGGAAAGTCTGGGTGGCACCCCTGGATCCACGCTTGATCTAGATCAAGCGGAAGGGGGTGGGCCTGCGGCGCGATTTGTCGCAGGCGCTCCGCGCGACCGCGGCGGCAATGGAATATCTCTATATCGCGAAAAGGAGATATATACTTGCGCCACCGCCATTTCAGGACCTGTCGCGATGCCGCCGATCAGCTTTGAGTTCTTCCCGCCCAAGACCGACGAGCAGCGTGCACAGTTGGATAAGGCGGCGATATCGCTCAAGTCGATGTCGCCGGAATATGTGTCGGTGACCTTCGGCGCCGGCGGCTCGACGCTCAACTACACCGGGGAAACGGTGCACCGGCTGCACAGCACGCATGGCCTGAATGTGGCCCCGCACCTGTCTTGCGTGGGCGGCACGCGGGCCGAGCTGGCCGAGCTGTTGGATAGCTATCGGGCGGCGGGTTATCGCCGCATCGTGGCGCTGCGAGGCGACCTGCCCTCCGGCATGGCTTCACCGGGCGACTTCCGCTACGCCTCCGAATTGGTGCAGTTCATTCGCGAGCATTCGGGTGACCACTTCCACATCGAGGTGGCCGCCTATCCGGAAACCCACCCTCAAGCCGATGACGCGTTGGCGGACCTGCGCCATTTCAAGGCCAAGATCGATGCCGGGGCCAACGGCGCGATCACCCAATATTTCTTCAACGCGGATGCCTACTTCCGTTTCGTCGACGACGTGCGCCGCCTCGGCGTGGACGTGCCGATCGTGCCGGGCATCATGCCGATCTCCAATTTCACGCAGCTCAAGCGCTTCTCCGACATGTGTGGCGCGGAAATCCCCCGCTGGATCGCCAAGCGCATGCAGGCCCATGGCGACGATGCCGTATCGGTGCGGGAGCTCGGCGCCGACGTGGTGGCCCAGCTTTGTCGTCGGTTGCTGGAGGGCGGCGCGCCCGGCCTGCACTTCTACACCTTGAACCGGGCCCAGGCGACGCGGGCGATTCTGGATCGACTGCACGGTTAACCCACGTGGGCGGGCGTATGCTCGCTCAATGCTGTCCAAGCGCATCCGCCTGTTGCTTTTGCTGTTGCTGCTACCGATGAGTGCGGCGGCACAGGAAGGCATTCACCGCTGTGTGGGTCCGGACGGCAACCCCTTGTTCACCGATCAGCCCTGTGCGGCGCTGCAGGCCACGCCGGCGACCGATACTTCGGCCGCCGGAGCGGCCCATGCAAGCAGCCCACAGGAACAGGCCATACCGCCACCGGTGCTATGCGCTTCGAGCGTGCTCGAGCTTCGCCAGAGCGTCATCGACGCATTTAGCCGGCATGACCCAAACCGCCTGGCCGGGCTGATGCTTTGGAGTGGATACGGGCGTCAGGCCGTGGTCGCCGACATCCGTTCCATGAACGAACTGATGCAACGCCCACTTCTGGATGTCGGCGAAACCGCCGAGGCCACGGCACCGGCCCCGTCCGAGTCCAGCGACATGGGCAGCCTGGAGCGCTCACTGGATCCGCCGGATGCTTCGACGCCTCCCACCGTACCTTCCCCACCGCCAGCCGATCGGCAAATGGTGGTGCGCACGGCGGCAAACGATGGCAGCGGCCTGCCCCACGAAACGCACTTCGCCGTGGTGCGGCGTTCCGGTTGCCTCTGGTTACGTAGCCCCGGCTGAGCCCGCCGACTGCCGATTGGCCTCGGCCCCGGCGCCCTACGGAACGCTTCAGAAGAAGGCGTAAAGCCGCCTCGGTGCGCCGCGAGTTATCATGTTGCGATTTTCCCCGGAGAACCGACATGGCGCAGCAGTACCCCGACTGGATCTGGCAGAACGGTGTCATCAAGCCCTGGCAAGAGGCGACCACCCACGTCATGGCGCATGCGCTGCATTACGGGTCGTCGGTGTTTGAAGGCATCCGCAGCTATGCCACGCCCGATGGCGCGGCCATTTTCCGTCTCACCGACCATCTCAATCGGCTGTATCAGTCGGCCAAGATCTACGACATGGCCCTGCCCTACTCGCAAGCCGAGCTGGCGGCCGCCTGCCGCGACGTCGTGCGCAAGAACGGCCTCAGCGCAGCCTATCTGCGCCCGGTGGCCTATCGTGGCCTGGGTGGTTTTGGTCTCTCGGCCGAAACGCCGATCGACGTCGCCGTGGCCGCCTGGCCGATGGGTCCCTACCTCGGTCCCGAGGCACTGGAAAACGGCATCGACGCCTGTGTGTCGAGCTGGCAGCGCTTTGCCCCCAACACCATTCCCGCAGGCGCCAAGGCCGGTGGCAATTACCTCTCCGGCCAGTTGATCGCCCGCGAAGCTCGTCGCCTGGGCTTCGGCGAGGGCATCGCCCTGGCGTCCAGCGGACTGCTTAGCGAGGGTGCCGGCGAAAACCTGTTCCTGGTGTTCGATGGCGTGCTGCACACCACGCCGGCCAGCGCGTCGATCCTAGCCGGTATCACGCGCGACACGCTCAAGACCTTGGCGCGTGAAGACGGCATCGACGTGGTCGAGCGCGATCTCCCGCGCGAATACCTTTACCTCGCCGATGAACTGCTGATGTGCGGTACCGCAGCCGAGATCACGCCGATCCGTTCGGTGGACGGCAAGCAGATTGGCAGCGGCAAGGCCGGCCGCGTCACCCGTCGTTTGCAGGAGCTGTTCTTCGGCCTGTTCACGGGCAAGACCAACGACCAGTGGGGCTGGCTGGAGGCGCTGTAACACGGGCCTCGCCATGTTCTGTTGTAGGAGCGCACCCAGTGCGCGACCGCGGCGTAGCAAGATGTCCGCTACGCCGCCCCCGTCGGGGATAGGCTTTTCGCGCACTAGGTGCGCTCCTGCAACAACGCGGTCTCAGGAAAACACGATGCTCGCGATGGCGCCATTGCTGTCGGTGCGTGGACGCATCGACACGTCCCAGCCATAGAGCTCGCACAGGCGACGCACGATCGCCAGACCCAGTCCCGCGCCGCTGCCACCCGCACCTTCACCACGCACGCCGCGCTGGAACAGTCGCTCGGCGTCCTCCGGCTTGATGCCGGGGCCGGTATCGATCACTTCGATGCGATTGGCGCTCACCTCCACCGTCACCATGCCTTCCATGGTGTACTTGATCGCGTTGCCAATCAGATTGGTCAGCGCCACCGCGAGCACCGAGGCCGGCGCATTGATGCTCACCGACTGCTTGACCGTCAGCTCGACGCCCAGCGGCTTGTCGCGCATCTGCGGGCGCTGACTCTCGATCACGTCAGCCGCCACCTTTGCCACATCGGTTGTTTCGCCGCGGGTCGGTCCTCGCCGTTCCGCACGCGACAGCAGTAGCAAGGCCTCGATCAGCTCGGTGGCCTGGCGCGACGCGCGCTCGATGCGCTTGAGGCGCTCGCGCAATTTGTCGGTGAGATCGGGTGAGCCTTGCAACAATTCCGTGGTGCTGGCGATGACCGCCAGCGGCGTGCGCAACTCGTGGCTTACATCGGAATTGAATTCGCGATCGCGCTCGACCATCGCCGTGAGCCGTTGCGCGTACTCGTCCAGCGCCAGCGCCAGCTCCCCCACTTCGTCGTCCGCGAAATGCGGTGCCAGCAGCTCAGCCTTGCCGTTCTTGCGAAAGTCGCGCAGGCGACGCGCCAGGTCGCTGACGGGCTTCAGCACCTTGCGCGAGAGCCACAGACCGAGCGCAAGCGATAGCAGGCCGAACAGGAAAACGGCTCCAATGACGCTGACCAGTAGCTGCTGCTTGCCCAGTTCCTCACGCGAAACGTCGTAGCGGATAAAGCTGATGATGCCGTTTTCGTGGTAGACCGCCAGCTTGTAGTGATGCCGCTGGCCCTCTTCATCGGTCTCGTAGATGTCGTGCACGCCGTTGGGCAGGTTTTGCCATGAAAGCGGTGCCTTGTAGAGCGTGCGGTCGCTAAGCACGGTGCCGGTGAGCAGACGCGAGCCGCTGGGCGTGCCCGGGTGCTCACGGGCCTGCTGATTCGCCCAACGCGCATCGTCGAGCAGGCTGGCGTTGACCAGCTGATCTTCCACGCGACCGCGGATGTTCAGCGCGGCGATCGCGAACAGCGCGCTGAGGCCAAAGCCGAACAGCGCGAACGAGACGACCAGGCGAAACCTGAGCTTACGCCTGGACCGCATCCGGCTCGACCATCCGATATCCGATACCGTGCCGCGTGTGGATCAGCGGCTTTTCAAACGGTTTGTCGATGGCTGCGCGAAGTCCGTGAATATGCACGCGCAGCGAATCGCTGTCGGGCAGTTCCTCACCCCACACGCGCTGTTCAAGATCCTGGCGGGTCACCACCGACGGGCTCGCTTCCATCAGCGCCTGCAGTAGCTTCAGGCCGATCGGATTGAGCTGGATCGACTTGCCTTCGCGGGTCACCGTGAGCGTATCGAGGTTGTAGGTGAGATCACCCACCTTCAAGACACGGCTTTGCGGGCCCTTGCCGCGGCGGGCCAGCACTTCCAGGCGCGCGGACAGCTCCTGCAGGGCGAACGGCTTGGTCATATAGTCGTCGGCGCCGGATTCGAAGCCGGTCAGCTTCTGCTCCAACGCGTCGCGCGCCGTCAGCATCAGGATCGGGGTCTGCTTGTGCGCCTCGTGTCGCAACTTGCGCGCCACATCGAGGCCGTCCATGCCCGGCAGGGTGAGATCGAGCACGATCACATCGAAATCGTGGACCACCGCCAAATGGAGACCGGTGACGCCGTCGCCGGCGAAATCGACCACATGGCCACGATCTTCCAGGTAATCGCCGATATTGGTAGCGATATCGCTGTTGTCTTCAATCACCAGTACGCGCATGCGTCCTCCATACGCAGCCGGCATAGGGACCGGCCGAGGTGGCAAGCTTAACAAGCTTGCATACGGGAAAGGGGGTCGGAACGGGCGCCAAGCTGAATAAAACGGGCGGGGCGTAAAGAAAAAGGCCCAGGCGGTTCGACTTATCGTCGTTCGCCTGGGCCCAAGCTACTGCCCCGATACCGTAATCTGCCGTCACCCGACCTTGCGGTTGAAGTGCCAAGCAAATTGCAGTGAAACCTTTATAGGGGCCCTTCGGTTACACGGTAGTTAACCGACTCTCACTACGGCGTTAACCTTTGCCGCCCTTGAAGGTCTGCACCTGCTTTATGTCCTGCATGTAGCGCTGCGCGGCCCCGTTGTCTTCCTGGACCTGGCGATTGGTGCGGCAAACCGTCTTGGGAATATTGGAGCCCATTGGCTTGACCTGCTCGCAAATCTCCCGGTCAGCATCGCGCTTGGTCAGGATGCCGTTGATCTCGGACTGGTTGTTGTAAAGCTCGACCTTGGACGCCTGGTCCATCGCGTCGACGGTACCGAACTTGTCGTACAGCGACTGCATGTTCGACAGATCGCGGTCGACCATTTCATGTTCGGTCTTGTCGACAAACTCGAAGCGACCTCCTGGCCCCATCTGCTGGCGAACGTGATCCGCAACAGCAGCGAACTCATCCTTGGTATTCGCCTTCACATCAGGCTTGGCCTCCTTGGCTTGCACGGACGCCACTTGCAACAGAATCACCGTAGCCGCCACCAACGACGACCAGAACTTCAGCTTCATGCCTTCCTCCCGACTCCTGCCGCACCCCCCCTCGGGGTACGCTCCGCAGGATCGCGGGATGGTATGCCGCCTCAGCGCCCTGGTCAAAACTTCGCCAGGGATTCACCTTCACAGTGTCAGCCGGACGCTGGCTTCGGCGCGAGCGCGGGGGACAGGAGCGGAAAGGCCATGCCCGCCCCAACCATCAGGTCACAAGCTGGCTAGCGGCGCCGAGCGGTCGTTGCGGGAACCTGGGGCGAACTTTCCGTTTCGAGCAAGCCGATGATGGCAGCAGCCACATTCACGCCGGTGGCCGCCTCGATGCCTTCCAGGCCGGGCGAGGCGTTCACTTCCAGGATGAGCGGGCCACGCTTGGACCGCAGCATGTCGACGCCAGCCACTCCCAGGCCCAGCGCCGAGGCGGCCTTCACGGCGATGCGGCGTTCTTCGGGGCTCAGCGTGGCCGGGCTGGCCGTGCCACCGCGGTGCAGGTTGGCACGAAACTCGCCGGGGCTGGCATCGCGCTGCATGGCGGCCACGACTTTCTTGCCCACCACGAAGCAACGCAGATCGCTGCCCTTGGCTTCGCCAATGAATTCCTGCACAAGAAAATTGGCATAAAGGCCTCGAAAGGCCTCGATCACGCTTTGCGAGGCGCTGCGCTTTTCGGCCAGTACGACACCGGTGCCCTGGCTGCCTTCGTTGAGCTTGATCACATGCGGCGGCTCGCCCAGCATGGCGAGCACATCGGCGGTGTCGTCAGGGTTGTCACCGAACACCGTGGAGGGCATGTCCAGGCCCTGGGCGGCAAGCATCTGCAGACAACGCAGCTTGTCGCGCGCGCGCAGCACGGCATCGGAGGAATTGGGGGTGTACACGCCCATCATTTCCAGCTGGCGCAATACGGCCGTGCCATAGAACGTGCTGGTGACGCCGATGCGCGGAATCACTGCGTCGATGCCCTTGAGCGCCTTGCCCTTGTAGCGAATCGACATATTGCCGGGCGCAATGCGCACGTAGCAGCGCAACGGATCGAGCACACGCACGACATGGCCACGATCGCGCGCCACTTCGATCAGGCGCTGGGTCGAATAGAGCCGGGTGTTGCGGGAGAGAATGGCGATCTTCATGAAACACCCGTGGCCACGGCCCAGATCGGTCGTGGCTGTGTATAGGAAAGGGCAGGATCGACCGCGAACCGGCCCTGCAAGGCCGTGCGGCCCAGCAACATGGGAAACAGCATATGCCGCCGATCAGTCAAATTGATGTCGACCGCAAAGCGCCGCCCTGCCACCATGACGTCGGTGCGAATGAACCACCGCAAGGTTCGCCGGCCACCGGTATCCGTCACGGCACGGCGATCCAGCGCTAGCGTCTCGCAAGACACGGCGACCCGGTGACGACCACCCACATTCACGGCAAAGCGCAGCCAGGTTTCACCATCGCGCTCGAAACTTTCCAGCACGTCCACATGCAGCGAACTACTGCGTGCACCGGTATCCAGCTTGGCCTTGAGCAGGGGGATGCCCAGTTCCGGCAATGCCAGACGCTCCCGCCAGCCGAGGGTAATCACATCCGCCATTATCAGCGCACGCCGCAGGGTTACGTGAAAGGAAGCTCGGTGGGGTCGGGAGCATTTTGGAGCGGGTGAAGGGAATCGAACCCTCGTCAGTAGTCGGGTGGGAAGGTGGCCTCACGGCCACCCTCCCCCCTAAGAACCGTACGTGAGATTTTCACCTCATACGGCTCAAGCAGCCAAGAACTCGATCGGCACCCGCTGACGAGCGGCAGCTTACCTTTTCGTGGCACGGGCGTGCAATTGCGCGTGACACGTCGGGTGGAGCAATTGCAGGTTGGACGCCCTGTCCGAACCACCATAGACCCGCCAGACTACGTGATGAACATTCCATCCCGTGGCTTTTGTGATCTTGCCGGAACAGACCGGACAGACTCCTTCCTGCTTATTCCAAAGCCAATACACTCTCCTGCGTCCTTGTAGGGTTGATCGCATTCGACGTGTTAAGCGTTCGTCGAAATAGGTCTCGTCCTTGGGGTCATAGGGGTTCGCGTCAGATCGCACCTTGATGTAGTTGCCCACCGCAGTACTGGACAGCCGTACCAAGCTGTAAGTACTCCGTCCGAAAGAGCCAGCCTCGTGAATCATCTGAGCGAAAATACCGCCGTTTGATCCACCGCTTGCCCTTCATAGGATGCCGACGCACTGCCCATCGCCACAGCGCCCACCAGATTTGGTGATCCATCTGCGCAAATGGACGTGAGGCGTGCACGACTCGGTGGTAATTGCCCCATCCCCGAATAATCGGATTCAGGGCATACACCACGTCTTCTTGCTTCGCACCACGTAGTTCACGCAATCGATCCCGGACCTTGGCATAGAACGCCTTGGCGTTGCGTTTGGACGGGGTCATGAGCAGAAAATCCTTGTAGCGCTGCACATGCCAACCAAGAAAGTCGAACCCTTCCGTCACATGGGTAATCTTCGTTTTCGTCTCCGAGAGCTGTAAGCCGCGCTCGGCGAGAAACCCCATAATCATCGGCTTGACCTTCGTTTCGAGCACATCTTTCGAGGCACCTGTCACGATGAAGTCGTCCGCGTACCGGATGAAGTTGATCTTGGCACGACGCGGAAGGCTGTCTTTCAACAGTTTTTCCATGCCGTCTAGCACCAGATTCGCCAAGGTCGGGGAAATGATCCCTCCCTGAGGTGTACCTGCGTCCGTCGGAAACAGCTTGCGACCCTCCACATAGCCGGCTTTGAGCCATCTCAACAGCACCCGCCGATCCATCGGCACGTGCTGCACCAGCCAGTCATGACTGATGTTGTCGAAACAACCCTTGATGTCACCCTCCAACACCCATTCCGGTGAATGCTTTCGCGACAGTCCGTTATGGCACTGGGCTATGGCATCCGCCGTTGAGCGACCGGAGCGAAAACCGTACGAGTTGAGGTCCCCTCGGGTCTCTGCGACGGGATCGAGCGCAAGCCAATGAAGCGCCTGCATAGCTCGATCTTTCATCGTAGGAATGCCCAAGGGCCTATTCCCGCCATTGGCTTTCGGGATGTGGACCCTGCGGAGCGGCTTCGGGCGATATCCACGCGATTCCAGCGTTGATATCGCCTTCCACTTTTCCTTGGGTGTGGACCAAGTAATGCCATCCACGCCCGGGGTTTTTCGGCCTCGGTTCTCCGTAACTCGGCGTACCGCGACTGCTTTCGCGGTAGTCGAGCGGACGAGGAGCTTTTGCAGTCGTTTGACGCTGCGCCAGTTCTCGTCCTTAGCTGCCTTCGCTATGCGTGCCTGCAACCTACCGACGTGCTGGAAAGTCTCGGCCCACGAAATCGTGTGCCAATCGTTCCAGCCCGTGGAGGCAATATCACCATTGGAAATGGCGTCCATATCAGTCCTCCAAAGTTGGAGCGGGTGAAGGGAATCGAACCCTCGTCAGTTGCTTGGGAAGCAACAGCTCTACCATTGAGCTACACCCGCCCACGGCCCTTTTGGGGATGGACGCCTCCCCGATGGGGATTTGTCACCCCATCAGGAAGTTGGTTGTCAGGCCTGTCTAGCGACAGGCCACCACGCGGAAGTCAGCACCCTTTCGGGTTGGGGCGATCTTTTCATCCCCTATCACCGGCCATTACAGCCGAGCATTCGCTTTCTCCGCGATCCTGTGCCCGCTAAACCTTCGATGACCCTTGCGGGCACCTAGTCGGCACAAAGTGCCGACAGCTTATCGGGGTTTCCACGTTCCGTACAAGTAACAGAGTCGAGAGGGTTCTGTCTTTTCGCCGAAGACCGTAAAAGTCAGCGTGCATCAACCAAGCAGTGATGCAACCGGTCTTGTCCCATTTTGGGTAGGGCCTATCAAACGCTTTGGCCCATCTAGCTTGACGACGATTACTGCGACAGTTCGCTTGCGCTAACCCATCGACCCAGCCTAGCGCCTCTTCGGATACGTCTTCCGAATACACGCCGACCCCTCGCGGGGTTCAGCGTACCCCGTGAGGTGGCTACATTGTCAGAGCGCTCGGCACCGGACGGTTGCCCGTCCCGCACTGCTCCTAGGCTATTGGCGGCTGAACGCCAAGTCGGACTGAAGTGCACGCACTTCATCCGACAATTACTTGCACGGCCTTCGCCGCGCTCTGTCTGTACCCAGAAACTGGGTGCAGACGTCCCTGCTGTGTCCAAGAGTTGTACTTCGTGGACTAACCGACAATCGACGTCGGGTGCCGCCTCTTTATACGATGAGGAATCGGCCGCTTTACAGCAAAGACGTGAGACACAACGGCTCGTGTCGCACGCTTGGGAAGCTACAGCTCTACCATTGAGCTACACCCGCAGGGTTCGGCGATGGTAACCCGGGACTGCGACATTTTGGAACCGCTTGCCACAACCGAACGCGGCGTGAACCGGACATGGCGGCTCGCTGAATCGTTTTTGGCCGCGTACCCGGTAAGTCTTGCCGATACCTGATCAACCATCCGCATAATGCGTGCGTCAGCGTCCGCTGGTTCTTGCGCGTTCCAGGGACGGTGAAATCTGCTTGCGCGACCTGGTCCGCCCTACCCTTCGGAGAACTCGATGCGTGTGTTTCCTGCTTCCCTGACGTCGCCGCAGGGCTGGCGATGGCTGGCGGCGGCTTTGCTGATCTGCGTCGGCGGCTTCGCACTGGCCCAGGCACAAGCACCGGACGACGACAGCGCGGGCGACCCACCTTCGCGGGTAGCGCGTCTGTCCTATCGCACCGGCGATGTCGGCCTGTTGCCGGCCGGTACGAAGGACTGGGGCGACGCCAGCCTCAATCGCCCGCTGACGACGGGCGACCGCCTGTCCACCGGGCAAAACGCCCGCGCCGAGTTGGAACTGGGCGGCGGCACGCTGCGTATCGCCGACGACTCGGACTTCGGCTTTCTCACGCTCAATGACCAACTGACCCAGGTGGAACTCACCCAGGGCACGTTGAATCTCTCCGTGCGCGGCCTGGCCGAGGGCCAGAGTTACGAGATCGATACACCTACGGTCGCGCTCGTGGTGGATCAGCCAGGCAACTTCCGCGTTGACATTGGCGACGACGGTAAATCGACGCGCATCATCGATTTCGATGGCCGCGCCACGGTGTACGGGGAAGGCAACGCGCAGCGCAATGTCGTCGGCGGGCGCAGCTACGAGTTCGCCGACTCCTCGCTCAACAACGTGGTGATCAGCGATATCGACGGTGGCGACGACTTCGACGCCTGGAGCAATAGCCGCGACCAGCGCTACGCACAGCAGCAATCGCCGTCGGACCGCTACGTCTCCGACGAAGTCGTCGGCGCCCAGGACCTGAACCAGTACGGCAACTGGCAGGCCGACCCCGAATACGGACAGGTCTGGTATCCGTCCAATGTCGCGGTGGGCTGGGCGCCGTATCGGGACGGCCACTGGGCCTATATCGCGCCCTGGGGCTGGACCTGGGTGGACGATTCACCGTGGGGCTTCGCGCCGTACCACTACGGCCGCTGGGCCTATGTGCGCGGCAACTGGGGCTGGGTCCCGGGCCCCATCAGGGAGCGACCGGTCTATGCACCGGCGCTGGTCGCCTTTGTCGGCGGCGCATCGATCGGCGTTGGCGGCGCCCCCGTGGGCTGGTTCCCGCTGGGTCCGCATGAGGTCTATAACCCCTGGTATCGCGCCAGCCGCGGCTACTACACCAACGTCAATGTCACCAATATCTACGCCCGCAACGGCCGCAACGTGGTGATGGAAAACATCAACAACCACTACAACTATTTCCGCGATGGCCGGCCAATGCCGCATGAGCACTTCGTCAACCGCGAGATGCCGCATGCCTTTACCGCCATGTCCGGCCAGGACTTTGCAGCGGCCCGCAATGCACAGCACCACATGATGGCCATGGACCCGCAACGCTTCGCCGGGGCCCCGGTGATGCCGCGTGGCGCCAGCGTGAGGCCAGGGCAGGCGAGCTTCGCGCCGCCACGTACAGCGGCAACCCGGGCTTTGCCGGCAGGCGGTTTCGAGCGTGAAGTGGTGGCTCGCAACGCCCCGGGCGCGCCCTCTGCTGGGCGCGCTCCGAACACCCTCCCAGCCGGGGGACAGCATGCTTTCCAAGGCCCGAGTAACGTTCGACTGTTGAATGGGCATAGCTCAGGCAACCGTGCGGCAGACGCGGTCGCACCTAATCGTCCCGCCGAGATGACGAGGGAAGCACCTGCCCGGCAGCCTGACGCCTATGCCGGGCGCGCGCCCGGCATGCGCCAGCCGGCGGCGCAGGACAACAAGCGTGCCGCCATGCGCCCAGGTGAAATGCCGTCCGCGCGCTTTGCGCACTCGAGGGAGGATATGCCCACGATCGAACGCGCCACGCCAGGCAATCAACCGCGCCCGGGCGTGAGTTATATCCCCAGCGCCGAGTCTGATCGTGCACGCACCCAGCCGTCACAGGGCGCGCTGCCCAACGTGCCACGCATGGAGCGTGCCCCTGTGAGCCAGGACAACGAGGCACGCTACCAGCACGAAAACGCCGGCCAACGCCCGGAGTTCGCGCAGCCACGCAACGTTCCGCGGCCGCAGAGCGTCGAACCTCAGCAGCGCGGCTTCCAGCCCCAGCAGCGCGGCTATGAAGCACCGCCGCGTGTTTACGAGCCACCGCGAGGCAACCAGGCTCCGCAGCCGCAGCCGCGCCCGGCCCAAAACGCTGGCCAACCGCATGAGCAGCCGCACAGCCAGCCCCGCCGCGACGACCGCCGCAAGGACGATCAGCGCAATTGACGCCTGTCTCGCGCGTCTCTCCAGGGCCCGGCCTTCGCCGGGCCTCTTTGTGGCGTGTCGGTAGCCGCTACAATAGGTTGATGCACATCACGCTCAACGGCAGTCCACGCGACTGCGCCCCCGCCACGACAGTCGCCCAGTTGCTGCAGGAGGCCGGTTACGGTACCCGCCGGGTCGCCGTGGAAGTGAATCATGAGATCGTTCCGCGCAGCCTGCATGTCAGCCACGCGCTGGCCGAAGGCGACCAGGTCGAAATCGTTCACGCCATCGGCGGCGGTTGATGGCCGCACTAGCCCCTGGCGGCACCACGGTGGTGTTGCCCGCAGACCAAGACATCACGATGAACATCAAGACGCTCGATTCCGCCGATCCGCTGATCATTGCCGGCAAGAGCTACGGCTCGCGCCTGCTCACCGGCACCGGCAAGTACAAGGACTTCGACGAAACCCGCCGCGCCACCCAGGCGGCCGGCGCCGAGATCGTCACCTTGGCGATCCGGCGCGTGAACATCGGCCAGGATGCCAGCCAGCCCAATCTGCTGGACGCGCTGCCGCCCGAGGAATTCACCCTGCTGCCCAATACCGCCGGCTGCTATAGCGCAGTGGATGCCGTGCGCACCTGCAAGCTCGCCCGCGAGCTGCTGGATGGCCACAAGCTGGTGAAACTGGAAGTGCTGGGCGACCAGCGCACGCTGTTCCCGGATGTGGTGGAAACGCTCAAGGCCGCCGAGACCCTGGTAGCCGATGGTTTCGACGTGATGGTCTACACCAGCGACGATCCGATCCTGGCCAAGCGCCTGGAGGAGATCGGCTGCGTGGCGGTGATGCCACTGGCGGCGCCGATCGGCTCGGGCCTGGGCATCCAGAACCGCTACAACCTGCTGGAAATCATCGAGAACGCCAAGGTGCCGATCATCGTCGATGCCGGCGTGGGCACCGCCTCCGACGCCGCGATTGCGATGGAACTGGGTTGCGACGGCGTGCTGATGAATACCGCCATCGCCGGTGCCAGGGACCCGCTGCTGATGGCACATGCCATGAAGCTGGCGATCCAGGCGGGCCGCGCCGCCTTCAAGGCCGGGCGCATCCCGCGCAAGCGTTTCGCTTCGGCCTCCTCGCCGATCGACGGCACCATCGGCTGATGCCATTGCTCCTCCCCCTGCGCCCAGGGGGAGGTTGGGAGGGGGTAAGGCTCTTCCAGACTCAAGGCAAGAGTACCCCTCCCCACCCCTCCCCTGCTTGCAGGCGAGGGAGGCCAGACGCTTTCGGAATGTCCATGACTCACGACCAAGACGACACCAGCAAACCCGAGTACCTGCGCCGCATCCGCAGCTTCGTGCTGCGTGAAGGCCGCATGACGCCGGCCCAGCAGCGTGCCTTCGATGACCACTGGGCTCGCTATCGGCATCGATTACACCGGCACGCCGCAGGACTACGTCGCTCGTTTTGGCCGTAGGGCGCCGTTGGTGCTGGAGATCGGCTTCGGCAACGGCGAGGCCCTGGCCTGGGCCAGCGAGCACGACCTGGCGCGAGACTTCATCGGCGTGGAAGTGCATGGCCCCGGCGTGGGCAGGCTGATGAACGCGCTGGCCGCCCGCGATGCCGGCAACGTACGCCTGTACAAGCACGATGCCGTGGAAGTGCTCGAGAACGAGGTGCCCGCCGGCACCCTGGCCGAGGCCCGCATCTGGTTCCCCGACCCCTGGCACAAGAAGCGCCACAACAAGCGCCGCATCATCCAGCCCGAGTTCGTCGCCCTGCTCGCATCGCGCGTGGCTCCAGACGGCCTGCTGCATCTGGCCACCGATTGGCAGCCCTATGCCGAGCACATGTTGGAAGTGATGGAAGCAGCACCGGATTGGCGCAATGACATCGGCGCCGGCCAATACGCCGATAAGCCGGCCTGGCGCATCGAGACCCATTTCGAGCGCCGAGGCCTGAAGCTCGGGCATGGCGTGTGGGATCTGCTCTACCGCAAGGTCTAAGCGAGCCTGCTGCTCCGTTAGTGCGGACGCAGTTCACCAGCACTCATCACGACCCGCTTATACTCGCCCCTCAAACAGGGACGAGTCGTCGCAGCGTGAAGCTTCCACTGCCCAGCACCATCCGTCGTCAGACCGCCCGGCAAGGGGATGCTCGCTAGTGGGTCTTTCGCTCACCCCCGAAATGATTCTGGTGCTCGGGCTGGTGGGCTTCACCATGCTGATGCTGGTGCTGGAATGGATCCGCGCCGACATGGTGGCCCTGCTGGTCGTGGTGGTGATCGGCCTCACCGGCCTGATCCCCTCCGATCGCGTGTTCAACGGCTTTGCCGGTAACGCCGTCATCGCGATCATCGCGATCATGATCATGGGCGAGGGCCTGGACCGCGCCGGCGTGCTCACCCTCACCGCCAGCTTCGTGATGCGCATGGCGCGTGGCGTGGAATCGCGCCTGGGCCTGGTGATCAACCTCGTCACCAGCCTGTTCAGCGCCGTCATCCCCAGCCAGGCGCTGGCCGCCTTGATGATCCCTGTGACCAGCCGCCTCTCCGCGCGTACCGGTGTGCCGATCTCGCGACTGCTGCTGCCGATGGCGTTCTGCATTCTCGCCGCCACCAACACCACGCTGATCGCGAACTCGCCGCTGATCGTGCTCAACGACCTGGTGGCCAGCGCCAACGCCAACCTGCCGGCGGGTGCGCACACGATTCCCAAGTTCGGCCTGTTCAGCGTTACGCCCGTCGGCCTGGTGCTGGCCTTGACGGGCGTCGGCTTCTTCTACTTCTTTGGCAAGAAACTGCTGCCCGAGCGCGAGGACGAACGCCTCAAGGTCACACCCGGCCGCACCGAAAGCTACTTCGCCGACACCTACGGCATCGTCGGCGAGACCGCCGAACTGACGGTGACAGCGGAGAGCCCCCTGGTGGGCATGAGCATCGGCGAGGTCGAACAGCTCTACGGGGCGCCGTTGATCCTCGCCATCAAGAGCGGCAATGATGCGCGCATGGCGCCGCCGGCGGATCACGTGATCTGGGTGGGCTCCGTGCTCGGTGTGCTGGGGCCACGCGAGCAGCTCAACCAGTTCGCCAACAATCAGCTATGCAAGCTGTCGCCGCGCATGCGCCAGCTGGGTGAGTTGTTCAATCCCACCCGCGCGGGCATTTCCGAAGCGGTGATTCCGCCCAGCTCGCGCTTCCTCAAGCAATCCGTCGGCGACCTGCGCCTGCGCAAGCGCTACGGCATCTCGGTGCTGGCCGTGAATCGCGGCGACCAGGTGTATCGCGACGACGTGCGCTCGGTGAGCCTGCGCGCAGGCGACACGCTGGTATTGCATTCCAGCTGGCGCGATCTCGGCCTCGCCACCGAGGACAAGGACCTCGTCGTCGTCACCGACATCCCGAAGGAAGAACAGCGCCCGGGCAAAGTCTGGCAGGCGGTAGGCTTCTTCGTGCTGGCCAAATGCCTGGCCCTGTTCACCCATCTCGACCTTTCGGTGGCCATGATGACCGGCGCCATCGGCATGCTGCTCACCGGCGTGCTGAACATGGATGAGGCATACAAGGCGATCAACTGGAAGACCATCTTCGTCACCGCCTGCCTGATTCCGCTGGGCTGGTCGATGGACGCCACCGGCGCGGCTGCCTGGCTGGCGCAGGAAGTGCTGCAACACCTTGGCGGTACCTCGCCTGGGTCCTGCAGCTGTCGCTGGCCGTGCTCACCCTGCTGTTCTCGCAGGTGATGTCCAACGTCGGCGCCACGGTGATGATGGTGCCCATCGCCATCAGCGTGGCCGTCGCCACCGGCGGCAACCCGTCGGCCTACGCGTTGATCGTCGCCGTGTCCTCGTCCAATACCTTCCTGCTCAGCTCCGGCCATCCAGCCCTGATGATGGTCGACCGGCCCCGGTGGCTACCGCGCCAAGGATTTCCTGCGCGTGGGTGTGCCGCTTACTGCTGCTAGTGCTGGTGGTCACGCTGGTGGCGATCAACCTGATGTTCCACTGAGCGCAGATCGCAAAACTCATTCGTGATGATCGTGAAGAGAGTGACGCGTATAGACCGTACTCTCCAAGCTCAGATGTTGCGCCATGAGCCGCAGTATCCGCTCTGACGGAAAACGGTAGCCATAGACGAAGGGCAAGACGAGCAGCACGGAAGCGGCCAGAAAAATACCGCGCCCATGAAGCTGCCAGCGATCGCACTGACGCGCGATAAACAGCAGTGCCGCCGCCGAGCCGACCACGAAGCCCATCACCACCTCCGATGCGGAGTGTGCATTCAGCACCAGGCGCGAGATGGCAATGAACAATGCGAGCAGCAGACCGAACGCCACAGCAATCACGCGCCAGCGTCGCAACTTCCCACCTGCCGCGAGACCAAGCATGGATGGCCAGGTAATCCCCCCGTGTTTGCAGGGGCGCTTGTGGCCACGTGGGGATAGCGAACAGGCTCTCAGGCAGTCTCAGTCATCGAGCCATACCTCGTCGTCCGACACGCGCACGCCGACGCCGCGCAAATGCTCACCGCGGCAGGGTCCGCCCACGCAAAGGCCGTCGCTTTCGTTGAACGAGGCGCCGTGGGCAGCGCAGATCAGCAGATGGTCCTTGATGAGGAATTTGCCGGGTGCCCAGTCCAGTCGGCGGCCGGCGTGCGGGCAGATATTGAGATAGGCACGCACCGTGTCAGCTCGACGCAGCACGATCACGTTTTCCTCGCCATCACGCAGTACGGCGTCGATGGCGATCGCGCCGCCATCGGGAATGTCGTCCAGCCGGCAAAGCGCCTGGTCGGGGGTAGCTGCATCCATCGGCACTTGCCTCTTTGGCCCTAAGGCCCCATCGTTACGCCTGTAAGTCCTTGATTTTACCACACGGATTTTTAACACATGCGCTTTTCGATGCCCATGCCACGTCGTTCCCGTCACCCGCTGGTTCGCGCCCTGTCACTCGTCGTCGGGTTGGCCCTCGTCGGTGTGCTGATGGTGTTCGGCCTGGTCGTCGCGGGCGTGCTGCTGGTCGGCGGCAGCCTGGTGTTCGCTTTGCGCCACTGGTCGCGTAGCCGCTCAGCGGCATCCGTGGCAGGTCGCCCGCACCAGCCCGAGATCATCGAGGGCGAATTCGTGGTGCTCAACCAGACTCGCCACGCGGTGCGCTGAGCACCCTCGATCCTGCTTCAACGGCGTGCTTGATCGGACGGGCGGGCGCCATGCGGTTGCCCGGAGTCCTCGGCCTACCGCTGTCCTGCGCAAGATCCGGATGGCCATCGGCCCTGGCCGCGACTAGCCTGAGGCCATTCGTTTCACGGATGCCGACATGACTGCACGCAGCGCCACCGATACTGCCCTGGAACATGTCCGCGCACTGGTGGAGCAGGCCGATGAAGCGCCCACCCTGCAGGCGCTGGCCGACGCGGCCAGGCTCAGTCCGACGCATTTGCAGCGCGCCTTTCGGCGCCGCTACGGCATGAGTCCCGCCGAATATCACCGTGCGCGTCGCTTCGACCAGCTCAAGGCGGCGCTGCGCACTGGCGCGGCGGTGACGGACGCGGTGTATGACGCCGGCTTCGGTTCGGGCAGCCGCGTCTATGAGCACAGCGACCGCCTGCTTGGCATGACCCCAGCCAGCTATCGTGCCGGCGGCGCCGGCGCGGACATCCGCTACACCACCACCAGCACGCCGCTGGGCCGCTTGCTGGTCGCCACCACGGCGCGGGGCATCTGTTCCGTCACGCTCGGTGACGACGATGCGGAACTGGAAACACGCCTCGCCGTCGAATTCCCCCAGGCCACACGCCAGCGCGTGGACGCCGGCCGCGAGGAATGGCTGGATGCGGTGATTGGGCGCATTGCGAGCGACCTGGGCTGGAGCGATGCCGATGCCCCCGAGTTGCCGCCGCTCGATGTCGCCGCGACTGCCTTCCAGTGGCGGGTGTGGGAGGCATTGACGCGCATACCCAGCGGCGCCACCAAGAGCTACGGTGAGCTTGCCGCCGAGCTGGGCATGCCCAAGGCCGCGCGCGCTGTCGGCCGCGCCTGTGGCAGCAATCGCCTCGCCTTGATCGTGCCGTGTCATCGCATCGTGCGCGAGGATGGCTCGCTGGGCGGCTGGCGCTGGGGGGTGGAGCGAAAGCGCGAACTGCTGGCGAGCGAACAGCGAGATGAGCACCATCACGCGCGGCGTACAGCCGCCACATCACCGGCAGCGGCTTGAGCGGATCTCAAATCAGCCTTGCATAGGTCTCGCTTCTGCCCGCGTCTCGACCGGAATATGTTGTGAGGCCTGTAGACTATGGCGAGCATCCAGCCCCGCGATGCCTCCTCACGCTGCGTGCCCATGACCGACTCCGCCACGACATCCGCCGCCGCTGCGGCGCCTGCCCCTGTTGCCGACACCCGTGTTCTCGTGCCGTTGGCGCTATTTGCGCTGTACGTCATCTGGGGTTCGACCTACCTCGGCATCCGTGTGGCGCTGGAAAGCTACCCGCCGTTCCTGCTGGCGGGCATTCGCTTTCTCGGTGCGGGCGTCGCGCTGTTTGCTTTCCTTCGCCTGCGCGGCATGAACGCACCGACGCTGCACCAGTGGCGCAATGCTGCCTTTACGGGCGTGCTGCTGCTCGGCTTCGGCAACGGATTGGTTTGCTTCGCCGAGCAGCGCGTGAGCTCGGGCATTGCCGCCGTAGCGGTGGCGAGCATGCCGCTGTTTGCCGCGATGTTCGCCGGCATGTATGGCGAATGGCCCTCGCGGCGTGAAACGGTCGGTTTGGTGATCGGCTTCGTCGGCGTGATCGTGCTGAATCTCGGCAGCGGTCTCTCCGGCGCGCGCATCGGCGCCATCGCCTTGCTCGTCGCTGCCATGAGCTGGGCTTTCGGTTCGGTCTGGAGCCGTCGTCAGGACATGCCCAGCGGCCCCATGAACACCGCCGCGCAAATGCTATGCGCCAGCGTGGCGTTGCTGCTGGTGGGTTTTGGCAGCGGCGAACACCTGCCGGCACATCCCACCCTGCGCGCTACCGCCGCCGTGGCCTATCTCGCCGTATTCGGCTCGATCATCGCGTTCAGCGCCTATCTCTACGTACTCAGGCACGCGCGCCCAGCGCTGGCCACCAGTTATGCCTACGTAAACCCCCCGGTGGCGGTGCTGTTTGGCGTGATGCTGGCGGGAGAGCATGTCGGCCCCTCCGACCTGGTCGGCATGGCGATCATTCTGTTTGGCGTGGGTGCGATCACGCTGGCCAGGCAACATCGCGTCACTCGCTGAACCGTCTTTCCCGGCCGCTTGACGAGCTTCGGCTTGCTGCGCCGATCGTCCCAGGTTGAATAGGGCCCGAGCCTCGCTCGGGAACATCCGTGAACGCGACGTACGAAGGTTCGCAGCCGGTGCCGCGCTGCGCGGCGGTCGCGGAAGGGCGCGCAGGCGAGCACCTGCGCGCCCTGGCCATCACAGCTCCCGCAGTGCCGTGGTTACCGGCAGGCGCGCCGCCCGCACCGCAGGGAACAGGCCACCGATAAAACCAATGGCCAGCGCCCATTTCAGGCCGGTCCAGAGCAGGGCCGGCGCGACTCTCAGTTCGAAGCTGAGCTTGCCCACGGTACCCGCCGCCAAGGTCGATGCGCTATAGCCATTGAAGATCAGCCAGGCAAGCACACCGCCGAGCACACCGCCAAGCAGCGCAAGCAACATGGTTTCCAGCATCACGGCGACGACCACGGGCAGTCCGGAGAAACCGATCGCCCGCAGCGTCGCGATCTCCCTGGCGCGTGCCGCCACGGCGGCGAACATGGTGTTGAGCGCGCCGAACATCGCGCCAATCGCCATGATCAGGCCCACCGTGATGCCGACGATGCGGATCACCTTGGTCATGCCTTCCGACTGCTTGCTGAAGTAGTCGAGCGTGGTGTTCACGTCCACCTTCAACTGCGGATTGCCATCGAGCTCGGCCTTGAACGCGTCGATAGGCTTTGGGATCGGTCAAGCGCACCGTCACCGACGCGCGGCTGCTGCCGCGCCGATAGGTGTCCGCCACCACGTTGGCATCGCCCCATACCTCCGAGTCCATCGCATCGCCGGAGGAGAACACGCCCACCACGGTCCATTGCTGGCTGCCCAGATGGATCGTGTGGCCAGGTTCCAGACCCGCGAACTCCTTGGCCGCGCCCTTGCCCACCACCAGTTCGCGCATGCCCGGCTGGAAGTTGCGTCCTTCGACAATCTTCACGTTCGGACGCACCGCCCACGCCTGCTCGCCGACCCCGCGCAATTGCACGCTGCCCTCGTCATCGGCAGTGCCACCCTTGAGCGGCAGGTTCGCGGCGACGACCAGTTCGGGCGATGCGATCGGCTGTCCCTTGGCGTCGCTTGCGATGCCCGGCGCCTGCGGGATCAGGGTCACGCTGTCGTGGTCGAGCACGGACATCACTTCAGCAGCGGAAGCGCCGCGCATCACGATGGCGGTATCGTCGCTACCGGTGTTGCGCAACGTTTCGGCATAGCCCTCGCCCATGGCCAGCAAGGCGACCAGCACGCCAACCACACCGGCAATGCCGATCACGATCACGGCGGATGAACCCAAGCGCTGACCGAGCGTGCTGATGCCGACGCCGGCCACGGAGGCCGCCTGCTGACCGCGCCGGGTGAACATCATCCAACCAGCGAACAGCAGCGCAAGCGCTAGCACACCGTACCAGGGCAGCATCACCCAGACATACCATCACGGCGACAACCAGGAGCAACAGCAGCAAATTCGTCAATGCACTCATGTCGTTCTCCTTAGCGTCCAGCCAGTGCATCGACGATATTCAGGCGCATGGCGCGCAGCGCCGGCAACGCACCCACGAGCAGGCCGATGACAGATCATCAAGACGATACCGAGCACCCAGCTGCTGGCGCTGACCGGCGCCAAGATTCAGCATGCCGCCACTGCCCGCGCTGATCACTGGAATGATCAAGGTCGCCAGGCCAAGTCCGATGCACGCCGCCGATCAGCAGCAACAGCACCGACTCGGCCAGCACCATCGCCAGCACGCTGTGACTCGAAAATCCAATCGTCTTGAGCACGGCGAGCTCACTCGTCCGCTCGCGCACCGCCTGCATCATCGTGTTGCCGGACAGCAGCAACAGCGTGAAGAACACGGCGCCCATGATCGAACCGACGATCAGGCCGATATCGGCCAGCTGCTTCATCCAGTTCGCCGTAGCCGCCTGCTCGGTCTGCGTGCGCGTCTCGTGATCGGAGTTGGCCGAGATCGCGTCGATCGCCTTGGCCACGCGATCCGCCTGGTTCACGTCGGCAACGCGTGTGACGTACCAGCCAACGGTGCCCCGATTGAAGGGCGTGGTCTCGTCGAAATACTTCCAGTGGAGCAGGAACAGCTGATCGTAGAACCCACCGGCCTTCTTGTCCTTGGAGTGCATGATGCCGACGATGTCGAACGTCCAGTTCTTGCTGCCTTCGCGATTGGGGAAAATCGTCGACTGCAGCGGGATCTTGTCGCCGACCTTCCAGTTGAAGCGCTTTGCCAGCTTCTCGCCCACCAGTACACCGGTGCGCGTCTCGTCGAAGGCCTTGCGCTCGGCTGGACTCACTTCGATCTCCGGATAGAGGTCGATGTAGTTCGGGCTCGACGGCGAAGCTGAAGACCTGGTTATGCGGGTCCTGATAGGCACCGCCGAACCAGTTGGCATAGGTCACCATCTTCACGCCTGGCACCTGCGCGATCTGCGCTTCCAACGACTGCGGCAAGGTCTGGATGAACGACAGCTTGGAACCTGTCTGCAGACGCTGCGCGCCGTTCGCGCTCTGGCCAGCCTGGTTGAACGAGGTACGCACGGCATCGAGCATGCCGAACAACAGGAACGCGGCGATGATCGATACCAGCGTCAGGATGGTGCGGGCTTTGCGCCGGAACAGCGCGGCCCAGATGAGATGGAGGTATTTCATCGCCGGCTCCTCACGCCAGGGCCTGTTCGACCAGCGTGCCCTTGTCCAGATGCAGGGTGTGGTTGGCGTACTCGGCGGCCTTGGGGTCGTGGGTGACCATCATGATGGTCTTGCCGTGCTCGCGATTGAGCAGCCGCAGCAGGCCCAGCACTTCCTCGGCGGACTGGCGATCAAGATCACCGGTTGGCTCGTCGCAGACCAGCAAGGTCGGATCGGAGACGATCGCGCGCGCAATCGCCACGCGCTGCTGCTGACCGCCAGACAGCTCGCTGGGCTTGTGCGTCGCGCGATCGGCCAGCCCGACCAGCTGCAGCGCGATGGACGCATTCTTGCGCCGCTGCGCACTGGAGAGCTTCGTCAGCAGCAACGGCAGCTCGACATTGCGCTGCGCCGAGAGCATCGGCATCAGGTTGTAGAACTGGAACACGAAGCCGACATGCGACGCGCGCCACTTGGCGAGCGATCCGCCGCTGAGCTGGTCGATGCCGTTGGCCGGCTACGGTGATGCTGCCACCGGTCGGCGTATCCAGGCCGCCGATGAGATTGAGCAAGGTGGTCTTGCCGGAGCCCGATGGCCCCATCAAGGCGAGGAAATCGCCCTCGGCAATATCCAGGTTGATGTGATGCAGCACTTCGACTTTCTGCTTGCCGCGTTCGTACACCTTGGAAAGGTCGCGGATTTCGATCAACGTGCCCATGCGTGTGCTCCCTATGCGATTACGTGGCATCGCGGGCTGCGATGCGTTCAGTCATACGCTGCGGTGCCGTGCCCGCTCAGTCCTTCGGCTTGCCGGTTGCGACTACTCGCATACCGTCTTGCAACGCTATTGGCGGCGATACCACTACCGTGTCGCCCACCTGCACGCCAGCAGGCAGCAGGCGCAGGTCGCCCTGGCTCGATGCTGCTGGCGTGACGGTACGCTGCTGCGCGACTTGACCACTCACGACGAACACCACCGGATGTCCGTCGCGCTGAGCGATGGCCGCCGCCGGCACCAGTGACGCCCTGCGGCGCTTGCGCCGCAGGATGTTCCTGCTTCTGCTCCAGGAACGATACGCGCACGCCCATGTCCGGGACGATGCGCGCGTCTTTCTGCTCCAGCGCCACACGCACCTTCACGGTGGCCTTGCCCCGATCGGCCGCCGGCACGATCGCGATGACATGCGCCGGAATCTTCCAGTCCGGATAAGCGTCCAGCACCGCCTCGGCGGGCATGTTCGGCTTCACCCGACCGATATACGCCTCGTTGACGTCCACGTCGACTTCCAGCGAATCCATGTCAACGATGGTGCCCACGCCGGTACGCGTAAAGCCGCCGCCGGCGGAGAACGGCGAAATGATTTCGCCCACCTGAGCGTCCTTGGTGGTGATGACGCCATCGAATGGTGCGCGGATCACGCAGTAGTCGAAATTGACTCTAGCCTCCACCACCTGGGCATCCGCTGAAGCAGCCTGCCGCTGTTGGGAAAGCAGCTGCGCACGGGTCGTATCGACCAGCGTGCGTGCCTGTTCCGCCGCCTGCTTGGCCACCAGTCCCTTGGTGACCAGTGACTCCTGACGCTCCGCATCCTTTTGGTTTTGCACGAGCTGCGCCTGGTATTGCGCCACCAGCGCATGCGCAGCAGCGGCCTGGGTGCGCGCGGCCTCCAGTGCTGCCTTGTACTGGGCGTCGTCGAGACGCGCCACGATCTGCCCCTGCTTCACGCGGTCGCCTTCTTCGATCAGCACATGGGTCAGCGTGCCCGTGATCTGGGCCGACACGGTCGCCTGGCGGCGTGCCGTGACATAACCGGTGGCTTGCAGCACCGCGCCAGCGCCCGCATTCGACGCAGGCGACTGTGCCACGGCGGTTTGCACCTCGAGCGGACGTCGACCGCTCAGCCACCAGCCGCCGAGTCCGAGCACCACCAACGCGACGAGGACAACAGCGACGATCCACGGCCAACGACCCGATCCCTGGCCATGCTCCTCGCGCTGATGCTTCTCGATGCGCAGTTCCTTCAAAAGATCCGTATTCGCCACAATTGCTCCCCGCCGGCTGCTGCCGGTTGCTCAATATGCAAACCATGATGGAGTCGCCGCTTCGCAGCCAGGGCACGCCATCAGGCATTGACGATGACAGCTGTCACAGACGGTCTGCTGCCGCCTGCTGACCCCGCCGTTTGTACTCGCAAGTCCCGCTGGAGAAAAGCTGACGTGAAGCTTGCCTCCCCACTGGGAGCAAGCCAGCCTGAACTGCTAATCTTGCATGGCCATGTCATACGCCATCACGCCCCCCGCGATTCCGAGCCTGCCGATCCTTGGCAGCGACCAGCGTTTCCCCATCCGCCGGGTGTTCTGCATCGGCCGCAACTATGCCGAACACGCCCGTGAAATGGGCGCGACCGTCGACAAGGACACGCCGATGTTCTTCTGCAAGCCGGCCGACGCGATCGTCGCCGACGGTGCGGACGTGCCTTACCCGCAGGCCACCCAGGACCTCCATCACGAGGTGGAAATGGTGGTCGCGCTTGGGGCTGGAGGTCGGGACATTCCGGTGCGAGCGCGCCGCCTCGCTGATCTGGGGCTATGGTGTCGGGCTGGACCTCACCCGCCGCGACCTGCAGGCCATCGCCAAGGCCAAGAGCCATCCGTGGGACGTGGCCAAGGGGTTCGATCATTCGGCGCCGGTATCCGCCTTGCGGCCAGCCGGGCAGGCCTCCTTGAGCGACGACACCAAGGTCAGCCTGAGCATCAACGGCCAGCAGCGCCAGCAGGGCCGGCTCGGCGACATGGTGCATGGCGTGCCGGAAATCATCGCCATCCTGTCGACCTTGTTCGAATTGAAGGCCGGCGACCTGATCTTTACCGGCACCCCCGCGGGTGTATCCGCGTTGCAGCGTGGTGATCGCTTCCATGCCGAGGTCGCGGGCGTGGCGACGCTGGACGGCCAGGTCGTCTGAATGCCGCACCTCCTTGCCGGTCGCCATTCTGTCGCGCCCGGCCCGTGCTGCGTTAGAGTTCCCTCGCCATCCGCGGCCTTATCGAGGGAGTGAAGCATGAGCATGCTGAAAGAGTTCAAAGAATTCGCCATGCGCGGCAACGTCATCGACCTCGCCGTCGGTGTGGTCATTGGCGGCGCGTTCGGCAAGATCGTGACGTCGCTCGTCGACCAGATCATCATGCCGCCGATCGGAGCACTCACCGGCGGCATCGACTTCTCCGACATGAAGTGGGTGCTCAAGCCAGCCGATAACAGCAACCCGGCCCATAAGGTGGCTGAGGTCGCCATCGGCTATGGCGCCTTCATCAACACGCTCATCCAGTTCATCATCATCGCGTTTGCCATCTTCCTGGTGGTCAAGGCGATCAACCGGCTCACCCGTCGCCAGGAAGCCGCGCCGGCCCCTCCGCCGCCGGATGTCGTGCTGCTTACCGAAATCCGCGACCTGCTGAAGACCAAGCAATAACGCCTACGACCACGACCAACCACCGCGGCCTGCCCTTCGTGCGGCCGCTGCGGTTTTCGGCGCCTGCATGACTTCTGGCCTAAGCAGGCTGGGGCAGGCACGCCATAATCGCGGTTTCCGCCCGAGGAGTTACCCATGCGTCGCCTGCCCCTCACCCTGCTTGCCGCCAGCCTGATCCTGGCTGTTGGCACTGCCAGTGCCACTACCCAAACCACCATTCCTGCTGCAGCCGTAAAGGCGGCCGAACAGCTGCGCGACAAGGCAATGAACGACAACACGAGCTATCAGATCGTCGAGTCACTGACGACGGAAGTCGGCCCTCGCCTCGCCGGCAGCCCGGCAGACCAGCGCGGCCGCGAATGGGCCATCGCCAAGTTCAAGGCCCTGGGTTTCGACAAGGTCTACACCGAACAGGTCAGCTATCCGCTGTGGGAACGTCGCAGCGAGCACGCGGAAATCGTCGCTCCGTTCCCGCAGCCGCTGGCCCTGATCGCGCTGGGCTATTCGTCCGGCACGCCCAAGGGCGGCCTCACGGCCGACGTGGTGAGATTCGAGAGCCTCGATGCGCTGAAGAAGGCTGACCCAGCCAGCGTGAAAGGCAAGATCGTCTACGTCGACGCACGCATGGAGCGCCACAAGGACGGTCACGACTACGGCATGGGTTCGGCGATCCGCGTGGGTGGCCCGGTGATCGCCTCCAAGATGGGCGCCGCCGCCTTCCTGCTGCGCTCGGCCGGCACCGACGCGAACAGCCGTACGCCGCACACCGGCGTGACGGGCTTCAAGGATCCGAGGGACGCCATCCCCGCTGCCGCCCTCTCCAATCCCGACGCCGACCAGCTCACGCGCGTGCTGGCCCATGGCAAGCCGGTCAGCATCAAGCTGGAGCTCGATTGCGGCATCACCGGCACCTACACGGGCGCCAACGTGATCGGCGAGTTCACCGGCAGGAAGCACCCGGACCAGGTCGTCGCGATTGGTGGTCATCTCGATTCCTGGGATCCAGGCACGGGCGCCATCGACGACGGTGCGGGCGTGGCCATCGCCATGGCCGCGGCCAAGTTGATCGGCGAGATGCCGCAGCGTCCCGATCGCACCATTCGCGTCATCGCTTTCGCCAACGAAGAGATGGGGCTGTGGGGCGGAAAGGCCTACGCGGAGAAACATGGCGCCGACGTCGCCAAATTTCAGCTCGGCACCGAATCCGATTTCGGCGCACGCAAGGTGTGGCGCATGAGTGCCAGCGTGAAGCCCGAAGCCCGCGGCGCCATCGAGCAGATGGCCCAGGTGCTGGCGCCGATCGGCGTGGCGTATGACGCCAAGATGGCGGGTGGCGGTGGCTCCGATCTGTCGCAGATGCACGCCAAGGGCATGGCCGCTCTCACTTTGACCCAGGACGGCACGGACTACTTCGACTTCCACCACACCGCCAACGACACGCTCGACAAGATCGACCCGAAGGAGCTGGCGCAGAACGTCGCGGTCTATGCCGCCTTCTCCTATATGGCGGCGCAAGCGAATGGCGACTTCGGCTCGACACCGGGCGCGTTCGCCAAGGATGGCGCGGAAGACTGATCGCATGCTTGTGACGACAAAAAGGGCGGCCAACTGGCCGCCCTTTTTGTTTGTCCGCCCCATCTGGACGACAGCCTTCTCTTGTAGGAGCGCACCCAGTGCGCGACAAACCTACGGAGCGGTGATCGTGGAAAGCCGCAGTCGCGCACTGGGTGCGCTCCTACAGTTATGCCGCGGGGGCTTGGGCCATCCTGGGTTTGCTGGAGAGACGCTCGTTCAGGCGATCCAGGTACAGGTAAATCACCGGCGTCAGGTACAGGGTGAGCACCTGCGAAACAAGCAAGCCGCCGACCACCGCAAGGCCCAGAGGACGACGCGTCTCCGCGCCTGCACCGAGACCCAGCGCAATCGGCAAGGTGCCGGCGAATGCGGCCATCGTCGTCATCATGATCGGACGAAAACGCACGTGACAAGCCTCGACGATGGCCTCGGCCGGCGAGATGCCATCGTTACGCTGCCGCTCCAGCGCGAAGTCGATCATCATGATCGCGTTCTTCTTCACGATACCGATCAACATCACGATGCCGACGAAGGAGAACAGATCCAGCGGCGCGCGGAAGATCATCAAGGTCAGCAGAGCGCCCACACCCGCGGATGGCAGACCCGAGAGGATGGTCAGTGGATGAATGAAGCTCTCATAGAGAATGCCAAGCACCAGGTAGATCACGAACAACGCCAGCACGAGCAGCAAGCCCATGCCCTGCATGGAGTCCTGGAAAGCCTGCGCCGTACCCTGCACGCGGCCGGTGATCGACGGTGGCAACTCCATCTTCTTCATCGCGCCATCGATACTTGCAACGGCCTCGCTGAGACTGACGCCCGGAGCCAGATTGAACGACACCGTCACGGCAGGACTCTGGCCCTGATGATTGACGGTGAGTGCCTGGGGCCTGCGCTCGAAGCTCGCCACTGCATTCAGTGGCACCAGCGTACCGCTGGTCGACGTGACATACAGTTGTGACAGTACGTCGGCGTCGTTCTGCAGGGCGTAGTAGACCTGCAGAATCACCCAGTACTGCGATGACGCGCCATAGATCGTGGAGATCTGGTTGGCGCCGAATGCCGAGCCCAGTGCGGTCTGCACCTGGTCCATGGTCAGCCCCAGCGTGCCCAGTTTGTCGCGATCGACATTGACGACGATCGACGGGCCATTGAGGTCCAGATCGCTGGTGACATCCTGGAAACCAGGCAACTTGCTGAAGGCATCGATGACCTTGCCCGACCAGCTATACAACGCGCTCGTATCGATGGACTGCAACGTGTACTGATACTGCGCCTTGGATTGGCGGCCACCCACCTGGATCGATGGCGGGTTCTGGATATAGGCGCGAATACCCGGAACCTCCGCAAACTTCTTGCGCAGCTCCTGGATGATGCCGTTGGGGTCCAGCGCGCGCTCGCTGGCAGGCTTCAGCCGTAACAGGATCGAACCGTTGTTGGTTGTGGTGCGCGCGCCACCGCTGCCTACCGAGGACATGTAGGCGTCGATGTTCGGATCCTTGGCCACGATCGCCGCCAGCGCCTGCTGGCGCTGCCCCATGCCTCTGACCGAAATGTCATCCGGACCCTCGACATTCACATTGAGCTGACCAGAATCACCCGCCGGAATGAAGTCCTTGTCGACGACCACGAACAGCACGCCAGTCAACAGCAGACTGCCGAAGAACACGCCGAGAATCGCGCGCGGGTGCTGCACGGCCCATGCCAGCGAGCGCGCATAGCCCTGCCGCACGCGCTCGAAGCCGCGATCGAACCAGAGCACCACGCGTGCCTTCTTCTCGTGTTCGGCATGACGCAGAAAGCGGCTGCACAGCATCGGCGTCAGCGTGATCGAGACGAAGCCGGAAATCAGGATTGCCACGCTCAAGGTTACGGCGAACTCGTGGAACAGGCGACCGACGATGCCGCCCATGAACATCACGGGCAGGAACACCGCCACCAGCGACAGCGTCATCGAGAAAATCGTGAAGCCGATCTCGCCCGCGCCCTTGAGCGAGGCCTCGTACGGGTCCATGCCGTCCTCGACATGCCGGACGATGTTCTCCAGCATCACGATCGCATCGTCCACCACGAAGCCGACCACCAGGGTCAAGGCGAGCAGCGACAGATTGTCCAGGCTGTAGCCCAGCGCAAACATCGCGCCGAACGTACCCACGATCGATACCGGCAACGCAAGACCCGGAATCAGCGTGGCCGATGCATTACCCAGAAACAGGTAGATCACCAGCACCACCAGCACGCCCGCCAGCAGCAGGGTGAACTGCACGTCGTCCACGGAGGCGCGAATCGATTCCGAGCGATCGTAAAGCACGGCCATCTTGACCGACGGTGGCAGCGTCGCTTCGAACTGCGGCAGCGCGGCGCGAATGCGATCGATGGTGGCGACCGTGTTCGAACCCGGCTGGCGCTGGATGGCCAGAATGATGGCGCGTTCGCCGTTGTACCAGCTCGCCACCTGGTCGTTTTGCACGCTGTCCTCGGCGCTGCCCAGATCGGACAGACGCACCGGCGCACCATTGCGGTAAGAGACGATGATGTTGTTGTAGCGATCGGCGCGCTTCAGCTGTCCGTCCGAACGGATCGAAAGCAGCTGGCGATTGCCGTTGAGCGAGCCGGTGGCCAGGTTGACGTTCGCGTTCGAAATCGCGTTCTGCACCGTATCGATGCCGATGCCGCTCGCCGCCAGCTTCTGCGGATCGACGCTGATGCGCACGGCGTACTTCTGCGCGCCGTATACATTCACCTGGGCGACACCATCGATCATCGACAGATGCTGCGCCAGCTGGGTCTCCGCATAGTCATCCACCACTGAAAGCGGCTGGGTTTTGGAACGCAGGGTGAGATAGATGATCGACGCATCAGCCGGATTCACCTTGCGAAACGTCGGCGGCGTCGGCATGTTGGTGGGCAACTGGCGTAACGCTGCTGAAATCGCCGCCTGCACGTCCTGTGCCGCACCGTCGATATTGCGGTCCAGCTCGAACGTGAGTGTGATCGACGTGCCGCCCAATGCACTGGTGGACGTCATCGACTGGATGCCCGCGATCGTCGACAACTGGTTTTCCAGTGGCGTGGCCACGGCCGTCGCCATGGTCTCCGGCGCGGCACCCGGCAGGCTCGCGCCGACCGTGATGGTTGGGAAGTCGACGTTGGGCAATTCGTTGACCGGCAACATCGGGTAAGCCGCGATACCGAAAACCAGCAAGGCGATCATCAACAGCGTCGTCATCACTGGCCGCTGGATGCAGAGCGCGGGCAGATTCATGCACCAGCCTCCTTCATGGCAGTTGCAAACAGCAATGAGTTGCCACGAAATTGACGCGTAACATGAGAGCGAAGGGTGGGCATGACAGCTACTTATCCGTTGTCGGTAACGACACGCACATGCGCGCCATCCACCAGCAACAGCTGGCCATCGGTAACCACATGTTCGCTTCCGACCAAGCCTTTCTCGATCACGATCTGCGAGCCGCTGGTGGGCCCGGCAGTGACCATGCGTTGCTGCACCGTGCCGTCGGCATCGGCGACAAAGACGAAGCTGCCCAGCGGCGAACTCTGCAAGGCCACCACCGGCACCGTCACCACGTTGGCCAAACGCGTCGTGGGCAAGACGACCTCGACAAATTGACCCGGCGTGAGCCGGTCATCGTTGTTGTCGTAACGTGCCTTGAGCTGGATCGTGCTGGTGGCTGGATCCACCGCGTTGTTGATGAAATCCAGTTCGGCCGACATGGGTCCTGTCTTGGTCCCGGGAATGCTGGCCATGACCGCCACCGTGCCGCGCCCCATGGCGGCCTTGGTTCCCGCCAGCCCGGTCTCCGGGACGGAGAACGTGATGTGGATAGGGCGGATCTGGTTCAGCACCACGATGGAGGTGTCGTTCGCCGTCACCTGCGCCCCTGGATAGATCAACGGCGCGCCGGCGACGCTATCGAACGGCGCCTGGATCTGCGCGTAGCCGAGCTGGGTGCGCGCCAGCTCCACGGCGGCCTGATCGGACTTCACCGATGCCTGATAGATGCCCTGGTTCGCCTTGTAGGTGTCGTAATCGGACTGTGCCACGTAGCCTTTGCCAAGCAACGGCTGATAGCGCTTCAGCACGGCCTCGGCATTGGCCAGCTGCGCCTGGTCCTTGGCGAGGTTACCCAGGGCTTGGTCGAGCTGGGCCTGCAGCAGGCTGGGGTCGATGCGGATGATGGTGTCACCCTTCTTGACGTGAGCACCGGGCGCGAACAGCAACGACTGGAGCTGGCCGTTGACTCGTGCCTGCACATTGACCGTGGAGAACGCCTCGGCGCGACCAATCACTTTCAGGGTCAGGTCGAGATCGCCGCGATGTGCGCTCGCCACTTTCACGGGAACCACGGCAGGCGCTGCAGGCGTTCTGGCGGCCGCACGCTCACTCCCACGAAACATCTGGACGGCCAAAGCCGTCGCAACGAGCACCGCGACAAGCAAGACAGATTTCCTACGGGACGTACGCTGCATGATTTCTCCGACCATCGGCCGCGGGCTGGGGATTGGCTGGAAGCCGGGGCGCCACGGTATCGACTCGATGTATGCCACAGGAGGTGCGCCACTCCCCTCTTCATTACGGAACAGCGCGCCGCATTGGACATTGTGCGGTAGTCGGCATCCCCGAATGGCACGACCGACAGCACTTGGCAAACAAGCCACTATGCGGCATGCATGCAAAGTGCGGGTTGATCTGATCGCAGGAGATTACGTGCACCGGGAGCTGATCAGCCGCCAGCGAGGCCTATTCGGACTCGATTCCCTCCCGTCGAGCGCCGCTTAGGGATGCTCTGATTAACTCTGCGCAGGCGTCATGATGTCCAGAAGGCCCGCAGGCGGTGTTGCGTGGCGCCGGGAAGACTGGCCGTCTTGCCAAACCGGTGACGTCTACGCAGAGTTGATCAGAGCATCCCTAGGCGTGTACGACCAAGAATTACGATTCCTGCTCGTCCTCCGTGGACGAGGCGTCAAGCGCTTGCAGGTTTTCCTTGATCCGGTTCAGCACGCCCATGGCCTGCTTCATCTCGGCGACATCGACGCCCGTCGTGGCGTCCTTGCGTAAGCCGTGCGCGATAAGCTCCATGTCGGCAATGACGCCACGCGCCTGATCGGTCACGTATAGACGCCAGGCGCGGCGATCTTTTGGATCCGGGCGCCGCTCGACGAAGCCCGCTGCCTGAAGGCGATCGATGACTCGACCGACGGCGATCGGCTCCATTTCCAACAGCTCGGCGAGTTCGGTCTGACGCAGGCCTTCGCGGTGATACAACATCTTGGTGGCCCGCCACTGCGCGCGAGTCAATCCGAATTTCACAGCGCGTCTGTCGAAGTGCTTGCGAAACAGCAAGGTCACATCGTTCAACAGATAACCAAAGGAAATATCTTCCACTTTAGTCATAGAGGTGATGTCGGTCCGCGCCGTCCAAGTGTAATCTCAAGCATAGGCCGCAAAATCCCACGAAACGACGCCTTATGTCTATCGAAATTGTCACCGCGGACATCACCCGGCTTGACGTGGATGCCATCGTGAACGCCGCCAACTCCAGTCTGCTGGGTGGCGGTGGCGTCGATGGCGCCATTCACCGCGCCGCGGGTCTGGGGCTGCTGGAGGCCTGTCGCAACTTGCCGCAAGTACGACCTGGCGTGCGCTGCCCTACGGGAGAAGCACGCCTCACGCCGGGCTTCAATCTTTCTGCACGCTACGTCATCCACACGGTCGGCCCAGTCTGGCGGGGCGGCTCCTATGACGAAGCTTCGCTGCTTGCCAGCTGCTACCGGGAAAGCATGGCGCTGGCGATCGAACACGCGGTCGAGTCCATCGCTTTTCCCGCCATCAGTTGCGGCATCTACGGCTACCCTCCCGAACTGGCCGCCCCCGTGGCGCTATTGAGCCTTCGCGACGCACAGAAGGGCATCACTCCGATTCGCGTGCTGCTGTGCTGTTTCAACCCATCGATGGCGTCGATCTGGCAGGCAGCGCTCAACGATGCAACTTGAAGGGGTACAACGGCGGCAGCGGTGAGGCGTCGATGGCCTGCTCGTCCGGGCGCCACGCGAAGCCGTCGCGAAATGCCTTCGCTAGACGCTCTCCCACGCCTTGCTCGTCGATGCCTGCATAGTGCTTGCGTTGCAGCACGGCGATGGCCGCACGCTGGCTGTCCGATGCCAGCCGCTGAGACAGCTCGCCTAAATTCTGCAAGGCCGGGCGTTCGGCCCGGGCCCAGGCCATCAGGGCCGCGGCTTGTGCCGAAGTGTCGCTGCCACGTGCAGCATCCAGGAAGGCCAACCGCATTCTCGCGGGTGTCGGCTTCGCTGCAGCGCTCACCGTGTTCTCGCTGGGAACCCGCGTGGGTCGGCGTCGCCACCACAACCAGCCGACCACGCTGACCAGCCACAGGCCGATGCTCCCCAGTGCGATCCAGCGCCAGGGCATCGTGCGACTGACGACAGGCATCGATGTAGCCGGCGGCACCACGGCCCGCGAAGGCTGTGCTGCATGCGCGGGAGGCGACACCACGGTGCCCGCGGCGGGCAACACCGTGAAACTCTGTGCGGGAATGCGCGCCACCTCGGCTCGATCGGACAGCACATTCCACCAGGTGAGCGTGGTTTCAGGAATCGTCAGCGTGCCCGCGCGATTGGGCACGATGGCGAAGCCCTGCTGGCGACGGCCGACGATCCACTGGCCGTCCACGCGCGTGCCGTTGACAGGCTTGTCCGGATACACGGTGGCGCCATCCAGCGTGGGCAGGCTCAGTGCGGGCAATGCTTCGTAGGGCAAGCCCGTGGCTTGCACACTCATCACCAGGTTCAACGGCTGTCCTACGCGCAGCTCGCCTTGCGAGGGCCCGCCGTCCAGGGTCAGCGTCAACTCGCGCGCCGGCAGCCAGGTGCTGCGCGCGGCCCCGGCGGGTGCTGGCCGCACGTCGATGGAAACAGGCGGCGAAGACGCCGACACCGGCGTGGCATTGCCAAAGAACGCATCGGGGTCGGCAAGATTCACCATATCGCCCTGGAAGGCTACAGGCGGAATCACCAGATGACCTTCGCGTTGCGGGGTAAGCGCGTAGCGTCGCTCGATGACATTGTAGCGACGTCCAGCGCGCTCGGCCTGGAAATTCGTCTCGTCCCCCAAGCGTCGCGCATCCACACCGGCAAGCTGGGGATCTTCCAATGCACCGTTGGTCAGGTTGGCCGCGAAATACAGGCGGACGGTATAGACCAGCTGCTGTCCGACGTAACCACTGGCCGGCTCGACGGTAGCTTCCAGAAAGACGTCTTTATGACCGGAAGCGGCCGCCGACGGATCGGGCGCCACCACCTCCAGCGTCAACGCAGCCGTCGTACCGCCGGCAAATGAGAAGGACGGTATCTGCAACGTACCCACGTGCAATGGACGTAACGCCACACCAACGACAACCTGCGCCGTGCGGTTGCCATTGACGATGCTGACGCTGGTATTGCTGGACGTCCCCAGCACGGCAAAGTCGGGCCCCAAGGCACTCAGGTCCGGCGGCTGGACCAGTCCGCCACCGGCCGCGCGCAGGTTCAGGGTAACGGTTTCGCCCAGCTCCACGCGCGCGCGATCCAACGTGGCCTGCACCTCGGCCGCGTGCGACGCGATGGGAACCAGGCAGGTGATAAACCACAGCAGGGCAAGCAGATGACGCGAATTCACGGCGAGTCGTCCTCCGGCGGTGCAGTGCCATGGCGCTGCCGATATTCAAGATCGAACTTGCGCCGCAATAAGGCCCCCGGATCGTCGGGTACGCGCTGCAGCGCCTGCCGCACATCGGCAGGAAGCTTGGCTTGCGGGTCATCCGCGGACACCGAGCCTAGCTCATGCGTAGCGGGCTGCCGCTCTGGTGCGGACTTTGCGAGTGCCTTGTCCATCTGCTTTTGCAACGCCTGTTGCGCCTGTTGTTCGCGAGCGCGCTGTTCGGCCTGCTCCTGTGGCGTCAGCGGCTTGGTCGGGGACGACGCGTCCGGCGATTGACCCTGATCCTGTTTCTGATCCTGGCTGCTCCTGTCTTTGTCGGCGTTCTGCGAATCACCTTTTTCATTCTGCCCGGGCTTGCCTTTGCCATCATTCTGGTCAGCGCGTTCGTGCTGCTGTCCACTCTGGTCCTGTGCATCGTCCGATGGCGTGTTCCGCTTGCCCTGCCCCGACTTGTTCTTGTCGTTGCGTGCACCCTTGTCCTGGGACTGGTTCTGCTGCTGGCGACGCAGCCAATCCTCCACGGCCTTGCGGTTCGCCAGAGCATCAGCATTCGTCGGCGCCAACTTGAGCGCCTGATCGTACGCAGCCAGCGCGCCCTGATAGTCACCCTGCCTGGCCAGGGCGTTGCCCAGGTTGTACTGCGCATCCACGCCGGACGATTGTTTCAACGCGGTAGTGGCAGCAGCGTAGTCACCGGCCCGATAGGCGGCCGCGCCACGCCATGCCGGATCGCGTGCCAACTGCTCGGCCTCCTTCGGCCTACCCTGGCTGAGCGCCGCGGCGGCCTGCTGGTCCGGTCGCTGCCACAGGTCGTTCCACGCACCAGCGTGGGCAGCGCCGGGGAAACTGGGCAACAACACCAGCGGAAGCAGGATCAGCCAGCCTCGACGAAACGCCATCGCAAGCAACGGCAGCAACGGCAGCACCAACCAGGGCCCGCGATCCTGCCATTGGTCGCCGTGCTGGTCGGCGGCCAAGGTCGCTGCACCATCGGCGCGCAGTGCTCCGCGCAAGGCATCGATGTCATCGCGACCGTCGCTCATCGGCACATAGCGACCACCACCTGCGGCGGCAAGGGCACGCAACGCATCGTCATCGCGACGCGCCATGCTCAGGCCGCCCTGTGCGTCGCGCAAAAAGCTGTCGTCCGCCAGGGGCACCGGGCCGCCCTGCGAGGTGCCGACGCCGAGCACCGAGACACGGACGCCCTCGCTGAGCGCCTTGCGTGCCGCGGCCTGTGCCGAAGCATCCGCAGTATCCGTGACCAACACCAGCGAACCACCGCCTGCCTTGGCATCGCGCATCAACGCCACGCCACGCTCGATGGCTTGTGCCGCATTGTCGCCATCGGTCGGCATCGTATCGGGCGCGAGCGCGTCGAGCAGGTCATTGAGGCTGCCTGCGTCCGTGGTCAGCGGCGCCACCACGAACGCTTCACCCGCGTACGCGAGCAGCCCATTGAGACCATCGTGATTGGCGGCAAACAGGTCGCGCACCTTGTAGCGGGCGCGATCGAGACGACTTGGCACCACATCGCGCGCGAGCATGTGCTGGGACAGCGACAAGGCGACCACCTGGGCCGCACGCCGAGCAAACAAGGGCTGCGCGACGCGACTCCAGGTCGGGCCCGCCATGGCCAGGGCGCACAGAGTCCAGCCCACCGCGAGCAACACGTACGGCAGTGTCCGCCTGCGCTCGCGACCTTGCAGGAGATGGGGGAGCAATTCGGCATCGACGAGGGACGCCAATGCCTCTCGCGCGACGCTCCGCCGCGTCGCCAGCATCATCAGCGCCGGCAAGGCCAACAATGCCAACAGCCACCACGGCCGGAGAAAATGAAACTGCTGCCATGCCTCGGTCATGCCATCACCTCGACGCGGCGCGCTCGTGGTGCCAGCGCCAGCAACCATGCCAGCGTGGCCAGGGCGAGCGGCCACGGGAACAGCTCGTGGCGTGGTCGCAAGCTTGGCCCCTGCTGTGGCATCGGCTCCAGGGCATCGATGGCGCGATAGGCATCGGCTAGTTGCTCTGAGTCCGTGGCACGGAAATAACGTCCCCCGGTCTGGGCGGCCATCGATCGCAACATGCCCTCATCGAGATCCGCCGACGGGTTGATCGTGCGCGATCCAAAAAAGTCGGGAACGCGCATTTCGGTCGCGCCTATGCCGATGGTATAAATGCGCACGCCCGCCGCCTTGGCAGCGCGTGCAGCGTCCAGCGGCGCGATGCTGCCGGCATTGTTCACGCCGTCTGTCAGCAACACGACCACGCGTGCCTGCTCGGGCAAGCTCGCCAGTCGCTTCACCGCGACCGCGATGGCGTCGCCAATGGCAGTCTCGGTCCCCGCAAGGCCAACGGCTGCACCCTGGAGCTGGGCGCGCACCGCATTCAGGTCGTAGGTCAAGGGAGTTACCAGGAACGCGCGGCTGCCAAACACGATGAGCCCCATTTCATCGCCGCTACGACGGGAAATGAAGTCGCCAGCGATAGCCTCGACGGCGCCGAATCGACTGACCGGCTGACCGCCAAGCTGCATGTCGTCGGTGCGCATGCTTCCCGACAAATCCACGGCCAGCATCAAGGCCCGTCCACTACGCTGCTGTGCTTGCGGCGGCCCCACCCATTGCGGGCGCGCCGCCGCCGCGAGCAGACAAAGCCAGGCCAGCAGCAAGAACCAGAAGCGGGCGCCGCCTCTATTGCCACGCTCTGCGGCAGCCAGGTGCAAGCCGGGATGAGGCAGGTGCAGCGCCTGCCCCGGCTGGGCGGGACGCAACCAGCGACGCAGCATCCATGGCAACGGCAACAGCAGGAAGACCCACGGCCACGCGAACTCAGGCATGACAGGACTCCACCTGCGACGGCGGCTGAGCCACGGACGAAGCCTGATGGGTCAGCTGATAGCGCCACGCCATCAGCAGCCACTGCCGCGTCGCCGTAATGGTGGCATCCTTATCGAACGGCGCATCCGGCCGATACATGGCCGACTCGAGTATCGTCAGTTCGTCCAACATGGCCTGATCATCGGATACAACCGCCAGGATACGTCGCCAGTCATCGCCGTGTACGCGAGTGGCTCCGGGATCAAAGCGCAGCGCGCCACGACGCAGGAGCTGGTGCAAGCCGGCGGCGAGTTGCTGGGGTTGGTCGCTCCATTGCGTCGCCAGCAGATCCACTTCGGCCAACACGGCGCGCTCGATGGCACGACGCCGATTCCGGCGGAGCCACCACCAGACACTTATCGAGCCAGCTGCGAGCAGCAAGAGCGCAAGCATCCACCAGCCGGGCGCGGGTGGCCACCAGGAAGGATCCCGCGGCAGGTGAATGTCCCGCAGCACGGGACCTGCGCCCCCGGGCGCGTTGCCGGATGCAGCCATCATCGGCGCACCCCAGGTGCCAGCAAGGCCATCACCGCGTCGACCGGGTCGCACACCGTGTCGATCGTACGGTGGGGCATTCCAAGTCGTTGTGGCAGTTCGTTCAAGCGCGCCTGCCCCGCACCCAACAACTGCTGGAATTCGCGGCGCTGGCGTTCGCCGAACAACACCACCTCCCGGCGCTCGCCTTCATGTTCAAGTGGGTAGCGGCCTGGTGCCGGCAGGGACAGCTCGAGCGCGTCAGCCACGACCAGCACGCGGACACCCGCCTTCCTCGCGAGGTCGAGCAGACGGCCATGTGCCGCCCCGTCACAGCTGAGCCCATCACTGATCAACAAGACGCGATTCGCGCCATGCATGAGACGGGATGCGCGCAGCAGCGCATCCGAAAGCTGCTCGCCATGTGAACGCACGTCCACGACATCCCACTCCGCCAGGGCACCGCAAACGGCGAGTGCCCCGCGCGGACCCGACTGGGGACGGAGCAAACGATCGCCGCTTCCAAACTCCATCAGCCCAACGCGCTCACCGGCGCGCACCGCGTACCAGGCGGCAATCGCCGCGGCTCGGGCGGCCTGTACCGATTTGAATCGCGCACGGGTGCCAAAGCGCATACTTTCATGCGTATCCAGCAGGATCAGCAGGCGCCCTTCGCGCTCTTCCTGGAACAGCTTGGTATGCAGGCGCCCGCTGCGCGCCGTCAGGCGCCAGTCGAGCCGCCGCACATCGTCGCCGGGCTGGTAGACGCGGGACTCGGCATAGTCCATGCCACGGCCGTATAGACGGCTGGACTGCTGACCCGCGCGCATGGCCCGACTTTCCAAACGAGGCAGAGCCGCCTTCGCGACGCGTGCTCGCAGCGCGACCAGTTCGGAAAGTCGAACGCGGGTGCGACCATCAGCCTCCAACGACATGTTCAAGACAACGCTCACGGCAGCGGCACGAGGTCCAGTACGCGCTTGATGACCTGATCACTGCGCACCCCTTCGGCTTCCGCCTCGTAGCTGAGCAGGACACGGTGACGAAGCACTTCATGCGCGATGGCATGAACGTCCTCTGGCAATGCGTAGTCTCGACCCGCAAGCCATGCGCGGGCGCGAGCGCAGCGGTCCAGCGCAATGGTGCCGCGCGGGCTCGCGCCCCAGGCAATCCAGCGCTTGAGTTCGGGTCCATAGGCGGCGGCATTGCGGGTGGCCAGCACCAGTTGCGCCAGATACTCCTCCAGCGCCGGCGCCATGTGCACGGCCAGCACCGCGTCGCGCGCCTCGAATACATCGGCCTGGCTCAGCGTTGGCCGTGACGCTGGCACCGGATGCAGGCTGCGGCGTGCCTGATCTCGCGCCAGCTTGAGGATGGCCAGCTCCGAAGCGGCGTCCGGGTAGCCGATGGTCACATGCATGACGAAGCGGTCGAGCTGTGCCTCGGGCAGCGCGAAGGTGCCTTCCTGCTCGATCGGATTCTGCGTCGCCATCACCATGAACAGGTCGGGCAGGTGCCAGGTACTGCGGCCCACCGTGATCTGCTGCTCGGCCATGGCCTCCAGCAAGGCCGACTGCACCTTCGCCGGCGCGCGATTGATTTCGTCGGCGAGCACGATGTTGTGGAACAGCGGGCCTCGCTCGAACTCGAAGCTGCCGGATTGCGGACGAAAGATATCGGTACCGGTGAGATCGGCCGGCAGCAAGTCCGGCGTGAACTGGACGCGGTGGAAATCCGCCTCGATACAGCGCTGCCAGCGCCTTTACCGCGGTGGTCTTGGCCAGGCCGGGCGCGCCTTCGACGAGCAGATGGCCGTCGGCCAGCAGCGCCACCAGCAGGCAGTCGACAAGATGCGGCTGGCCGATGACGCTGCGCTGCAGCTCGTCGCGTACGCGTGCGAAACGCCTGCTGCAGGCGGGATGCAGGCTGGGCTTCGGGCATGTCCATCGGGTGTTCCATCTAAGGTTGCGCGGTTACAGACCTTAAACCCACGGAGAAGTTTAGTACCCATGACTTCTGGCTAGCTTCGCCCGGACGCAAGACGCCCGCCAACAACGAAAAAGGGCGGCCGAAGCCGCCCTTTCCGTAAGGCCATGTAACCGCGCTTATTGCAGGGTTTCGCTGAGAATGCGCGGCGTCACGAAGATCAGCAGCTCCGCCTTGTCGCTTTCGCGGGACGTGTTACGGAACAGGATTCCGATACCCGGGATATCGCCCAGACCTGGCACCTTGGTCGCGGTGTTCTGCTTGGTGATTTCATAGATACCACCGAGTACGACGGTCTGACCATTGTCCACCAGCACCGACGTATTGATCTCACGGGTGTCGATCTGCGGCACCTGGCCGCTACCCGGCACGGTGATGAAGCTCGCCAGGGCGTCCTTCTTCACATTGATCATCAGGTAGACGCGATTGTCGGCCGTGATGGTCGGGGTCACCTTCAGTTCCAGCACGGCGTCCTTGAACTGCACGGTCGCGGTGCCACTGCCAGCCGCACCGGTGGCGCTGTTCTGGTAGGTCACGTAGCCGATTTCCTGACCCTGGCGGATCACCGCCTCCTGCTGGTTGGCGGTAATCACTCGCGGACTGGAGATCACTTCGCCACGGCCTTCGGTCTGCGCCGCAGAAAGTTCCAGGTCCAGCGCGTAGTTCTTGCCCAGGATGGCCAGGCCGAAACTGCCCGCGGGGGACGTCACTGGCAGGTTGACGTTTACACCACTTGCCGAGCCGGCACCGTTGGTCTTTCCGCCAGTCGAGAGCTCCTGACCGCTCGGATTGGTACGCGTGCCCTGCAGGCCGAACTTCGCGCCCAGATCGCGGGTGAAGTTATCCGTGGCGATGACGATGCGCGACTCGATCAACACCTGCTGCACCGGCTTGTCCAGGACGGCGATCAGCTCACGCAGCTCGCGGATCTTCTGCGGGTTGTCGTTGATCAGCAGGGTATTGGTGCGCTCGTCGAACGATACGCTGCCACGCGGACGAGAGGAAGCCGTGCGACGTATTAGCGCCACCACTACCGCCGCCGCCTTGAGACTGCATACTGCCGGTGGTCAGGAGCTTGGCGATGTCCTTGGCCTTGCCATAGCTGATCGGCACATAGTCGGTAACCAGCTCGGCATTGTCTTCCGCCTTCAGGCGGGCGTCGGCAATGCTCTGCTCGTACTTGGCCAGCTCTTCCTGTGGCGCGATCCAGATCACATTGCCGTTGCGACGCTTGTCCAGGCTCTTGGCGCGCAGCACGACATCGAGCGCCTGATCCCACGGCACATTGACCAGGCGCAGCGTGACGCTGCCGCCCACGCTATCGGACGCCACCAGGTTCAGGCCCGAGATGTCGGCCAGCAGCTGCAGCGCCGAGCGCACCGGGATGTCCTGGAAGTTGAAGGTGACGCGATTGCCGCTGTAGACCGGCTCCTGACCCTTGGCCAGCTTGCCGTCTACCGCCTTGGCATCCTTCTTCTTGGCGGCAATCTCGACCACATACTGATTGCCGCTCTGGTAGGCCGAGGCATCCACCGGACCCTTGACGTCGATCTCCATGCGCGCGCCGCCGCGGACACCCGCCTTGGTGACGATGGACTGCACCGGCGTGGCGAAATCGAGCATGTCCAGGCGCTGCGCGAGCTTCGGCGGCAGATTCACCTGGCCGAGCTCCACCACGACCTTGTCGCCCTGGTGCTTCATATCGGCATTCGCACCCGCGCCGCTGAAGTCGATCAGCACGCGGCCTTCGCCGTTCGGGCCACGGCGGAAGTCAATATTCGACACCGTGGGGCCGTTCGATTCCCGAAGGCAGCGCCTTGGACGGATCAATGGTGGCCGCCGTCGTCGTGGTTGACGCATCGGTACCGTTATTCACGGTCAGCACCAGGCTATTGCCCTCGACACGCGAGCGATACGTGGATTCACGCAGCAATTCCACTACGACGCGAGTGCGCCCCCCGGCCGACACGGCGGACACACCGGTGGTGGAACCCTTGCCGATATCGATATGGCGCGGCGCCGCGTTGTCGGTGTCGGCAAAGTCGACGGCGATGCGCGGCGGATTGCCCGTGGTGAAGATCTTCGGCTCCGGCACTGGCCCTTGCGCGAAGTTGAGATGCAGCTCGATGCGGCCACCTGGCAGCGTGTCGTAGCTGATGTCCTTCAGGGTACTGGTAGCGGCAGCCGCCGCATTCGACCAGGCGGCGCCGAGCGACCAGCAGGCACACGATCGCATAGCGGCTTGCCTGGCGCATGACACTGCCCCGAACAGGTTTGATTTGGTTGGTCATTGCATCAGCCCCTGTATTTCTCATTTCTCGCTGAGCGCGATGCTGGCAGGACGTTCCATCCAGCCACCATTTCCGTTGGAAACCAGCTCTACCAGGTCGATATGGTCATCGCCGATGGCGGTGATCCGACCGTAGTTCTGGCCCATGTATTCGTTGCGATGGACACGGTGAATCACCCCACCAGGATCCTTCACGAGCACTTCCATGCCCGTGCCCCCTCCCACCGTGCCGACCATCTTCAGGCTGTCCAGCGCGAACATTTCCAACGGCTCCTTGGAACGGTTTTCGTCCGGGCGCGGGCCGCTGTTGGCGTTGTTCTGCTGCAGCTCGGCCGTGCTCGGACTGAACGGATCACGCGCGATCCTGATCGTCGTACTGAAAGGTCTCGAAGGTCTTGATGACAGGCAGCGGCGGGATCGGCGCGCCCTTCTTGTGCTTTTCCTGGTCGACCCAGTCATGCAGATCGGAAGTACCGCGTGTGCAACCGGCGAGCACCAGCAATGCAGCGAGCACCGGCAAGACACGCGTCGCCCGAACGGACCGGATGGCAGTCAACTTGCTCATTTCTGCCCCCCTGTCTTGGCAGCCTGTGGTTTGCCCCCGGCCGACTTGCCATTAGCCGATTTGGCATTGGCCGCCTTGGCCTCGGCACTCTCGTCATCTTCCAGATAGCGATAGGTCTTTACCGTGCCCTGCAGCACAAGCAATCCACCGGCAGGCACGGCGCTGGCCGGCGCGCCTGGCTTGCCGGCCGCGGGGGCGTTCTTCGGCGTCAGCGAAACATCGTGCAAGGTAAGGATCACGACGCGCGGCAGTGACGCCACGCCACTGATAAAGGTGCCGAATTGGTGATAAGTGCCCACCATTCGTAGCGTGATCGGCTTCTCGGCGTAGAAGTCCTTCGGCGATCTCCGGACCCGGCTGGAACAGCTCGGTTTCCAGGCCGGCCGAAAGCGCCGTCTGGGAAATGTCGACCAGGAGTTCCGGCATTTCGGTCTTGCTGGGCAGCTGGCGCAGCAACTGGCGCAGCATGTCCTGCATCTCGTCGAGCTGCTGCTGCAAGCGCCTCGAGATTGACCGACTTGGCCTGCTTGTGCGAGAACTCCTGCTTGAGCTGGTCTTCCTTGCCCGCCAACTGCTCCAACGTCGTCTGCTGGTCGCTGATGTAGAAGTACCAGCCAAGGAAAACGACGAGGACGAATACCAGTCCGGTGAAAAAGACCTTGATCGATTGCGGCCAGCCGCCGATGTTGTTGCGATCAAGGTTCTGCAGGTCGGTGAGGAACTTCATGACTTGGCCCCTCCGTTGCCTGCCGGGCTCGTGGGCTTGGCCCCCGAGGAGACACTGGTCGCCGCTGCCGGCTTGCTCGGCTGGGCGGCAGCGGCCGGAGCCGGGGCTGGCGGCGTGGCCGCTGCGCCGGCCGCCGCAGCGGGCTTCGCTGAGGGCAGGATGGGCGCCTTATCGTCGTCGGCGACGTCACCGCTCTCGTCGGACTTGGGTCGGCTCAACGTGACATCCAGGCCGAAGTTGTACGGCATCCGCGTGTCGCCGGCGTGCGTGTTCTCGGTCTTGCGCAAGTCGGCATGCCCCATCCACGGCGAAGCTTCGATATTGCGCATGTACTCGGCCACGCTGGCGTTGGACTGCGCCACGCCGTCGAGGGTCAACGAGTCACCGGTTTGCTTGAGGCCACCCAGGCGCGCGCTGGCCGGAATAGTCCTGACCAGCTCATCGAACAGATGCACCATCTGCGAGCGGTTGGCCTGCAGCTGCTCGATGATCTGCTTGCGCGCCAGCAGATCGCTCACGCACCTTCTCCAGATCCTTGATCTTGACGATGCGCTCGTCGAGCTGCTTGATCTCACCTTGCAAATAGGTGTTACGGTCGTTCTGGTTGTCGACCCGCTCCCCCATCCAGAATGACCACAGCATGAGCACCAGTATCGCCGCCACGAGGGCAGCGCCCAACTGCATGAAGAACTCGCGTTCGCGCTGCTTGCGGCGCTCGGCGCGCCACGGAAGTAGGTTGATATGTGCCATCAGTCGAAGCTCCTCAGTGCGAGGCCGACCGCAATCATCAATGCGGGGGCGTCCTGAGCCAGCGACTGTGCCTGCACACGCGGCGACAGCGACATGCGTGCCAAAGGATTGGCGACGACGCAGGGAACACCGAGCTGGTCCTCGAGCATCGGACCGATGCCTTCGATCGAAGCGCAGCCGCCTGCCAATACGACCTGATCGACCTTGCTGTACTCGCTACCGGCAAAGAAGAACTGCAGGAGGCGCCCGATCTGCTGGATCAGGGACTCCTTGAACGGCTCCAGCGCCTCGCTCTCATAGGAGTCCGGCAGACCGCCCTTGCGCTTGGCACGGCCGGCTTCCTCATACGACAGACCGTAGCGGCGCATGATTTCGTCGGTCAGCTGCTTGCCGCCGAACACCTGCTCACGCGAATAGATGGTGCGCTGGTTGCGCAACACCGACAGCGTGGTCATGGTGGCGCCAATGTCGACCACGGCAACCAGAGCATCGCGACCGACATTGAGCTGGTCGGCCACCATGGCGAACGCGTTCTCCATGGCGAAGGCCTCGACGTCGACCACTTTGGCGGAGAGCCCACCCAGGTCGAGCGCGGCCACGCGCATGTCGACATTCTCGGTGCGCGAGGCAGCGAGCAGCACATTGTTCATTTCGGGGTTGTCCCGTACCGGACCGAGCACCTCATAGTCGAGGCTCACCTCATCGATCGGATACGGGATGTACTGGTTGGCCTCGACTTGGATCTGGCCCTCGAGATCGTCCTCGGAGAGCTCACTCGGCATCGGTATGACGCGGGTGATCACGGCCGACCCGGCCACCGCCGCCGATGCATGCTTGAGCTTGGACCCGGATCGCGCCAACGCGCGCCGGATGGCCTCGCCCACCGCCTCGACCTCGACGATGTTCTTTTCGACCACTGCATTAGGGGGCAGTGGCTCGACCGCGTAATGTTCCACGCGATAGCGACCGCCGGCTTGGCTGAGCTGCAGCAACTTGACGGCCGTCGAACTGATGTCGACGCCAACAAGTGGCGGCTTCTTGGGTGTAAAGAGCCCCACGATTTTCCCCCTTGCCCCTGGGCGCCTGCGCCTAGATCTGGCGAGTACGCCCTGGCATTAAATCCAAAAATTAACGTATTGGCAATGGCCTACGAGCTTTTTCTCGACACATTCGCGTGATGGTACGCACACCTTGGATCAAGAGCGTCGACTGGCCTGCCTTTTCCTGAGACGCACTCGATTCATGTCGTGGATACTGCAACATCTATACTCTGTCTTGTTTTGACTTGCGTCTCGCAAATACCCACATCATGCAAATTCTCAAGCGGTTGGTGCGCTGGATCCTCGTTCTGGCCTTTACCGGGTTACTGCTGGGCGTTGCGGCCGTGGGGGTGGCGTACTGGCTCATCTCCCCCCGCCTGCCCTCGGTGGCCGTGCTCAAGGACTACCACATGCAGGTGCCACTGCGTGTGCTCAGCGCCGATGGCAAGCTGATCGCGAGCTTCGGCGAGACGCGGCGCATCCCGATCGCCATCGCCGACGTGCCTGAGCGGCTCAAGCACGCCGTGCTCGCGGCCGAGGACGCGAGCTTCTATAACCATCCGGGCGTTGATTGGCATGGCATTGCCCGCGCCGGCTGGCACGTCATCGTGTCGGGTGGCGACAAGGGACCGGGCGGATCGACCATTACCCAGCAGGTCGCGCGCAACTTCTTCCTGAGCCCTGAGAAGCTGTATTCACGCAAGCTGACCGAAATCTTCATTGCGCTGCGCATGGAGAGCGAGCTGACCAAGGACCAGATCCTGGAGCTCTACCTCAACAAGATGTTCCTGGGCCACCGCTCCTATGGCGTTGCCGCGGCGGCCTCTTTTTACTACGGCAAGACGCTCGACCAGCTCACCATTGCCGAAGCCGCCACGCTGGCCTCGACCTTCCAGCTGCCCTCGGTAGTCAACCCGCTGAACAACCCCAAGCGCATCCTGGCCCGCCGCAACTGGGTGCTCGGCCAGATGCTGGAAAACCGTTACATCAGCAAGGCGGAATACGAACAGGCCATCGCCGAACCCAACAATGCCGCCCCGCATGAGCCGGCGATCGAGCTCGATGCGCCCTACCTGGCCGAAATGGTGCGCCTGCAGGTGCTGGACCGCCTGGGCAATGACGCACTCACCGAAGGCTATGTAGTGAAGACCACGCTGCAGAGCGACCGTCAGCAGGCCGCCGTGAGCGCCGTGCGGGCCGGCCTGGTCGAATACGACCGCCGCCACGGCTGGCGCGGACCCGAAGCCCATCAGGAGCTGGCTGCCGACGCCGGCACCGAGGATTTCGACCGGGCGCTGGCTGGCTACACCGATATCTCCGGGATGGATCCAGGCCTCGTCACCGCAGTATCGGCCAGTGAGGCCAGCATTTATCTGCCCAGCCGCGAAACGGTGAAGCTGGGGCTGGAAGCGATGGACTGGGCCCATCCCTATATAAGCGACACCCGCGTCGGCGCCGCCCCAAAGAGCGTGGCCGGCGTGCTCAAGCGCGGCGACATCGTGCGCGTGGACCGTGATGAGAAGGGTCAATGGCAGCTGACCCAGATCCCGGCCGCCCAGGGCGCCCTGGTCTCGGTCAATCCCGAGGACGGCTCGCTGCAGGCGCTGGTCGGTGGTTTCAACTTCCTGCGCAGCAAGTTCAACCGCGCCGTGATGGCGGCCCGCCAGCCGGGCTCGAGCTTCAAGCCGTTCATCTATTCGGCGGCCTTCGAGCGCGGCTTTACGCCGGCATCGATCGTCAATGACGCCCCGCTAGCCCTGCCCGACCCGTCGCGACCGGGAGGCCTGTGGACACCCTCCAACGACGACGACAAGTTCGACGGCCCGATCCGCCTGCGCGAGGCCCTGGTGCAGTCCAAGAACCTGGTCTCGATACGCCTGCTCGACGCCATCGGCGTGCGCTTTGCGCGCGACTACATCACCCGCTTCGGCTTTCACCCTGGACTCGTTGCCCGCCAACCTGTCGATGGCCCTGGGTACCGCATCGGTGTCGCCGATGACCATGGCGCGCGGCTACGCAGTGTTCGCCAACGGCGGATACCTGGTGACACCCTATTTCATCAGCGAGATCACGGATCGCGATGGCAAGCCGGTGTACCAGGCGAACCCGGCGCGCGCCTGCCGCACCTGCGCCGAGCGCCTGCTGGATACCCGTCCACCTGGCCCGCCGCCGGCCGGCAGTGCAGCCACCACCCTGAGCAATGCCGCGGCCAGCGCCAGTTCGGCAGGTTCGCCCGGCACTTCGGGCAGCGTCGCCGGCGTGGGTGAGGCCGTGCTTCCGGCCGATGCCCACGGTGACGGCGCCCATGCGCCCGTGCTTGCCCCCCAGGTCATCGACGTACGCAACGACTACCTCGTCACTTCGCTGATGCAGGATGTCATCAAGCGAGGTACCGGCGCGGCCGCCATGGCCCTGGGACGCGACGACCTTGCCGGCAAGACCGGTTCGACCAATGACCACCGTGACGCCTGGTTTGTCGGCTTCAATGCCGACCTGGTCGACCACCGTGTGGGTGGGCTTCGACGACTTCAGCTCACTCGGCAAGGGCGAGTTCGGCGCCAAGGCGGCCCTGCCGATCTGGATGTCCTATATGGGCGCGGTGCTGAAGGATGCTCCCTCGAGCACCTTGCCGATGCCGCCTGGTATCAGTACGGTGCAGATCAGACCGCGCCAGCGGCTTGCCGGCTGGCGCAGGCGCGCCCAACAGCATGCCCGAGATATTCAAGGTGGAAGACGTGGATCGCCTGCGCAACCAGGCCAACCAGCAGCAGGAGGACCAGGACCAGCAGCACGCCTACGACATCTTCTGGAGTCGTCGGCAGCCGGGTTCCCGACTACCCCGTCCTGCCGCCCACGTTCGCGGGGCGCCAACCATCCAGCATCGCCGGAGGAAAGGGGCATGGCACGAGGCGAACATCACCGTATCCACGCGCAGGATCGTCTTCAGCGCAATCGTCTGCGCGTCGCCCAGGAGGCGGCGCGACTGATGAGCGAGCACGGCATCCGCGACTTCCACCACGCCAAGGTCAAGGCCGCCGAGCGGCTTGGCATCCTCGATGCGCAGGCATTGCCGCGCAACAACGAAATCGAACAGGCCCTGCGCGAGCACCAGCGCATCTTCCACGCCGATACGCCAACCGCAACTGCTGCAGCGAACGGCGCGAAGCCGCGGCCGAGGCCATGCGCTTCCTCGAACGCTTCGAGCCGCGACTGGTCGGTGCCGTGCTCGACGGCACGGCAGATGCCCATTCGGCGGTCTGCCTGCATGTATTCAGCGAGAGCGCCGAGACGGTCGTGCTCTTCCTGCAGGAACGGGGCGTACCACTGACACAGCAGACGCGGCGATTGCGCACCACGCGCGACGAACAAGTCGAATATCCGGTACTGCTGTTCTCCGCCGACGGCCTGCCGTTCGACCTCACCGTGCTGCCGCTCGACTCGCTGCGCCAGCCGCCGCTCGATCGCATCGACGAGAAGCCCATGCGTCGTGCGGCGCTGGCCGCGGTCGAGGAATTGCTGGCCACCGGCGCAGAGGAAGACCAGTTCGAGCGGTTGCTTTCGGCCGCCCTGCGATAGACGCAGGTAGGCTGTGTTGAGGGGCGTGGGGTCGCGCACAGGGTGCGCTCCTACAGGCCGCCGCTTGTAGGAGCGCACCCTGTGCGCGATCCATGCTCCCGCAAAACATCAATAAAAAAACGCCCCGGCAGTAACCGGGGCGTTCTTCGTTACCTCAATGACCGCCAGCGCTTAACGCTTGTCGGCACCTACGTAATTGCGCACGTCGGAACCGGTATAGATCTGGCGCGGACGACCGATGCGCGAACCTGGCGTTTCGTGCTGCTCGATCCAGTGCGCGATCCAGCCGGCGGTGCGCGCGATGGCGAACATCACGGTGAACATTTCCGTCGGGATGCCCAGCGCCTTGTAGATGATGCCGGAGTAGAAATCGACGTTCGGGTACAGCTTGCGCTCGACGAAGTAGTCGTCCTTCAGCGCGGCCTCTTCCAGCTTCATCGCCACATCGAGCAACGGGTCGTTGACGCCCAGCTCGTCGAGCACCTTGTGGCACATCTCGCGGATGATCTTGGCGCGCGGGTCGAAGTTCTTGTAGACGCGGTGACCAAAGCCCATCAGGCGGAAGTTGTCGTTCTTGTCCTTCGCGCGCTTGACGGCCGTCTCGACCTTGTCCGCCGTGCCGATCTCTTCGAGCATCTTCAGCACCGCCTCGTTGGCGCCGCCGTGTGCCGGACCCCAAAGCGCGGTGATGCCAGCGGCAACCGACGCGTACGGATTCGCGCCGGTCGAACCGACCAGACGCACGGTCGAGGTCGACGCGTTCTGCTCGTGGTCGGCATGCAGGATGAACAACAGGTCCAGCGCCTTGGCCGCAACCGGGCTCATTTCCAGCGGTTCGCTCGGCACTTCGAACATCATGTGCAGGAAGCGGTCGACGTAGGCGAGATTGTTGCGCGGATAGCGGAACGGCCAGCCGATGGAATAGCGATAGCAGGCGGCGGCGATCGTCGGCATCTTGGCGATCAGGCGAATCGCGGCAAGCTTGCGGTCGGCCGCGTTATCCACATCCAGGGAGTCGTGATAGAACGCCGACAACGACGCTACCGAGGCGGCCAGCATGGCCATCGGATGCGCGTCGTGGTGGAAACCCTGGAAGAAGTTCTTGTGCGACTCATGCATCATCGTGTGATGCGTGATCTCGTGCTCGAAGTCCGAGAAATCCTGCTTGTTCGGCAGTTCGCCATTCAGCAGCAGGTAGGCCACTTCGAGGAAGCTCGACTTCTCTGCCAGTTGCTCGATCGGGTAGCCGCGGTACAGCAGCACGCCTTCGTCGCCATCGATATAGGTGATCGCGCTCTTGGTGCTGGCCGTACTTCCGTAACCCGGGTCGTAAGTGAAGTGGCCCGTGTCCTTGTACAGCGTGCCGATGTCGATGCATGCAGGACCAAGCGTACCGCTGAGCAAGGGCAATTCGCTGCTGCGCTTAGTCGATTCATCCACCAACTTGACGATCTTGGAATCGGACACGGAAACCTCCTTCACGTAATGTCGTCGTCGGCGCGTCGCGGAAACGCGAGGCCCGGCGCGGTAGGGTTGATGTCGCCCTTGGGGACTGACTGCGACACCTCAGCGCCCATTATCGCACATCGTTCTGGGCACATGCCTTAGCGGATGGTCGGATAGCGGGCACAAAAAAACACGGGGCGAGCTTACGCTCGCCCCGCGCTTCTTATCCATGCAGCACCACGCAGGCGTGATGCCAAGACAAATCTTCGCGCGCTCTTACTTTTGCGCGTAGCGACGACGGAACTTGTCGACGCGGCCGCCAACGTCAAGCGTCTTCTGCTTGCCGGTGTAGAACGGATGGGACTGGCTGGAGATATCCACCTTGATCAGCGGGTACTCGTTGCCGTCTTCCCACTTGACGGTTTCCTTGGTGGCGATCGTCGAGCGCGTGAGGAACGCGAAATCGGACGACAGGTCCTGGAACACCACCGGGCGGTAATTCGGATGGGTATCGGGCTTCATGACTGACTCAAAGCGGTGGGTGAAAAGAGCGGCATTATATCGACCGACCTGGCTCATTGGCAAGTCGGTCAATCACTTGGGGCACTCGTGCCCGGGAAGAGCCATTCAGGCCCCCAACGCGCGCCTGACCATGGCAGCAAAACGGGCCTGATCCACGTCCATCACGATGCGCGCGTTGGCCGGCTGCCCCAGGCGTCCCGCCCAATCCACCACGGTAGCACCGCGCGTCAGGCGACCGTCCAATTCTACCGCCACATGCCGCTGCTCGCTGCGCATGACGATGTCCGGGGCAATGGCCACCGCCATGGCCAGCGCATCAGCGGCGATGACGCCGCGACGGCCACGCTGGCGATTGAATGCGCGTGCCGTGCCGAATACCTGCCCAAAGAATTCCGCGCGCTTATCGCCCGCCGCCAGCCAGCCATCGAGCTCCTCATCGGTGAAAGCGTGGCGCAGCGTGGCTTCCCAATCGACCAGGTCGAACCTTGGGAAGGCCTCGAAGACGACGTGTGCCGCCTCGGGGTCGAAACCGATATTGAACTCGGCCGGTATCTTGCCGGTATTTCCGAGACCGGTCACAGCCCCGCCCATCACGACCAGGCGAGTCACCCGCTGCGGCAAGGCCGGATCCAGACGAAGGGCAAGCGCCAGATTGGTCAGGGGCCCCAGTGCCACCAGGGTCAAGCCGGGATGTTCGCGAGTCAAACGCAGAATGGCCTGGGCGGCATGCTCAGCGGATGGCACGGCCTTCGGCTCGGGAAAACCGACATCGCCGAGACCGTCCAGACCATGCACGTGCACGGCATCCTCTTCAGGCATCCGCACCAGCGGCGTCGGACAGCCCGCGAAGATCGGCGTCGCCGCCCCCACCAGATCGACCAGAGTTCGTGCATTGCGAACGGTATGACCGAGGCCGACGTTTCCTGCGGCGATCGTCAGTCCCACGACGTCAGTGTGGGCGTGCGCCATCAAGATGGCCAGCGCGTCATCCACGCCGGGGTCGGTATCGATCAGCAGTTGCGGCTTGCTCATGAGGCTTCGTCGTGGGGATTGAACCGGTTAGCTTAGAAGCTCTGGGCGCCGGCGCAAGCTCACGCCCATTCGCGACCCATTCGCGGCCCTTTTGTAGGAGCGCACCCTGTGCGCGAACAGCCTGTCCCCGAAGAAGAAGACCTGGCGTAGCGTCAAGGATGCTCTGATTAACTCTGGCACTCCGCGGTCGCGCACTGGGTGCGCTCCTACACACACACGGGTGCGCCACGCTCAGGCGTGCACATAACGCGCGGCACCGCCGATCCAGCGCACGATCAATTGTTCTGCCTGTTGCGGATGCTGCGACATCAGATGAGCGCCCACTTCCTGCACCGCCGGCAACAGATGCGCATCGCGCGCCAGATCGGCAATGCGGAAGCTGAGCTGGCCGGTCTGGCGCGTGCCCAGCACTTCACCAGGGCCGCGCAGTTCAAGATCTTTTTCCGCGATGCGGAAGCCATCATTGGTCTCGCGCATCACCTGCAGGCGCTCGCGCGCCAACTGCCCCAGCGGCGGCTGGTATAGCAATACGCAATTCGACGCCACCGAGCCGCGCCCCACGCGTCCACGCAACTGATGCAGCTGCGCCAGGCCGAGCCGCTCGCTGTTCTCGATGACCATCAAACTGGCGTTGGGAACGTCCACGCCCACTTCGATGACCGTGGTCGCAACCAGCACAGCCAGCTCGCCCGCTTTGAACGCATCCATCACAACCTGCTTTTCCTTGGGCTTCATGCGCCCGTGGATCAAGCCAATCCTGCAATCAGCCAGCGCGGCGGAGAGCTCGGCATAGCGCAACCTCGGCAGCCTGCGCGCGCAGCTGCTCGGACTCCTCGATCAGGGTGCACACCCAGTACACCTGCCGCCCTTCCAGGCAGGCCACGTGGATGCGCTCGATCACTTCCGCGCGCCGCGCATTGGAGATCGCGATGGTCTGCACCGGCGTGCGGCCCGGCGGCAATTCGTCGATGGCGGAAACATCGAGGTCGGCATATGCACTCATCGCCAGCGTGCGCGGGATCGGCGTTGCGGTGAGCACGAGCTGGTGCGGCACCAGCCCGGAACCCGGATCCGCTCCCTTGTCGCGCAGCGCAAGGCGCTGCTGCACGCCGAAGCGATGCTGTTCGTCGACGATCACCAGGCCGAGCCGGGCAAAGGCCACGCCATCCTGCATCAACGCGTGCGTGCCGATGACGACGTGGCGCACCCTCAGCGACGTGCTGCAGTGCCTGTTGGCGCGCCTTGCCCGCCACCTTGCCGGCCAGCCACTCCACCTCGATGCCCAGCGGCGTCAGCCAATGACGGAAGTGATGCAGATGCTGTTCGGCCAGCAGCTCGGTCGGCGCCATCAAGGCCACTTGCTGCCCTGATTCCACCGCAGCCATGCGCGGCCAGCGCTGCGACTATCGTCTTGCCGCTGCCGACATCGCCCTGCACCAGTCGCAACATCGGCTTCGGTTGCGCGATGTCGATGGCAATCTCTGTCGACACCCGCCGTTGTGCGCCCGTCAGGCCAAATGGCAGGCTGGCCAGCAGGCGTTCGCGCAACTGCCCCGTCGCCACGCAGGCTCGGCGCTCGGCGGCGACGCACCGCCGCGCGCATGCGCTTGAGGCTCAGATGCTGGGTCAGCAATTCCTCGAATGCCAGTCGCTGCTGCGCCGGATGACGGCCCCGCCGTGAGCTGCCCCAAGGGCGCATCCGGCGGTGGCCGGTGCACATAGAGCAACGCATCGCGCAACGAGGTGAGGCCATGTTCCGCGCACAGCGCCGGAGGGATCAGCTCCAGTTGCGCATCGGGCGGCAGCAGGGCCAGCGCCTTGCGCGATCACGCTGGCGAGACGCTTTTGCCCCAATCCCTCGGTGGTCGGATAGACCGGGCTGAGCAGCTCGTCGACGGCAGCTGGCTCGTCGCCGCTCAGCCGCTGATACTGCGGATGCACCATCTCCAGGCCCTGCGCCCCTGGCGCACTTCGCCGTAGCAAAGCAGACGCGTACCGGGCTGCATCTGCTCGGCCTGCGCTGCGTCGGAAGTGGAAGAACCGCAGCACCAGGGTCTGCTGCTGAGTCGTCGCTGATCGCCACCTTCAGTTGCGGGCGATAGCGAAAACCCCGCTCGACCGCCTCCACCACACCTTCCACCTGAGCACGCTCGCCGGCGCGCAGATCGGCGATGGCCATCACCCGCGTCTTGTCCTCGTAGCGCAGCGGCAGATGGAACCAGAGGTCCTGCACCCGCTCCAGACCAAGCCGCGCCAATGCTTCCGCCAGCGCAGGGCCCACACCAGGCAGAGCCGAAACCGGCGTGTCGCCAGGAGCGGCATGCGTCGATGGCATGACCAGAGTGCTACGGGTTGGCATCGGCAAAGCCTAACCGAGCAGCGGCCAAGCGCGCAAGCCGGCGCTGCCCTCCCGACTGTCGGCTGATGCGCACGTGTAGCGATCAGTCGAGCACCATCACGGCATCGACTTCGACTTGCGCGCCCTTGGGCAAGCCGGCGACTTCGATGGTGGAGCGTGCCGGGATACGGCGGCTGGAAGTACTCCGCCATGACCGCATTCACCGCGGCGAAAATGGCCAGGATCCGTGACGTAGATACCCACGCGGACGATCTGCGTCCAGCGAACCACCCGCCGCTGCCGCTACAGCCTTGAGGTTGTCGAACACACGCCGGGTCTGCGTGGCTGATATCGCCATCGACCAGGGCGCCCGTGGCCGGATCCAGCGGAATCTGTCCGGAGAAATACACCGTGTTGCCGGCGCGCACGGCCTGCGAATAGGGCCCGATGGCGGCGGGAGCCTGCTCGGTGGAATGATGCTGCGGGACATGGGGATTCCTGGGTCGTGGGAGCCGGGAGTTTAAGGCGGGGGGATGGGGGTGGGTAGCGGGGGCGCTTGCCTGGGACGGGGAGTGGGGGCGCTGCCTGGGAATGGGGGATGGGTAGTGGGGCGCAAGCTCACGTGCGCTCGCAAGCGATCAGCTCCACGCCAACGGCGTGCATCATCGTGGACTCGCATGCCACACGAGGCGGCCGGTGTTGGCGCCCCCACTACCCAACCCAATCCCAGTCCCAGTCCCTACAAGGGATAGCGATACGCCCCGCTGACCACGCCAGTACGGCGCACGCGACGGATCACTTCGGCCAGGTGCTTGCGATTCTTCACTTCCATCGCGAACAGCAGCGTGGCTGCCGCCGCGTCGCGCTCGACGTACTCCACGTTCTCGATGTTCGAGTCGGCGGCGGCGATCGCGGCGGCCACCGTGGCGAGCACGCCGGGGCGATTGATGACTTCGATGCGCAGCTCGGCACGATAGTCGCCCTGCACGTCGCGATCCCACTCGATCGCCACGCAGCGCTCCGGCGACTTGCGCAGCTCGACGACGTTCGGGCATTCCTCGCGATGCACCACGATGCCCTTGCCCGACGACAGATAGCCGATGATGTCGTCACCCGGCAGCGGGTGGCAGCAATTGGCGAAGCTCAGCACGCCGCGCTCGGCACCGGTGATGCGGATCTTCTCCGCGCGCATGCGGCGACTGCCTGCACGATCGCGACGATCTTCTTGCCGCGCGCAGCCACGCAACTGGCTGGCCACCAGATCGCGGCATGCGATTGCCCAGCGCGATATCGGACAGCAGTTCTTCCAGACGCTTGAGCTTGGACGTCTCCAGGAAACGATCCAGCACCGCCGGCGGAATGCGCATCCAGGCTGCTGCCCTGCGCATCGAGCGCGCGATCGAGCATGCGATGACCGAAGTCGACCGCATCCTCGTGCTGCAGATGCTTCAGGTACTGGCGGATCGCCGTGCGCGCCTTGCCGGTGACGACCGACTTCCAGCCACGCCGGATTCGGCACCGCCGACGGCGCCGTGATGATCTCCACCAGCTGGCCAGATTCCAGACGCGTGCGCAGCGGCAGCAGCTTCTTGTCGACGCGCGCCGCCACCGCGTGATCGCCCACGTCGGTATGCACGGCATAGGCGAAATCCAGCGCGGTGGCGTTGCGCGGCAGCGACAGGATGTCGCCACGCGGCGTGAACAGGTAGACCTCGTCCGGGAACAGGTCGATCTTGACGTTCTCGATGAATTCCGACGACGAAGCCGTATTGGCCTGGCTGTCCGCCAGCGACGACAGCCACTCGCGCGCACGCGCCTGCGCGCTGTTGGCCGGACCGCAATCGGTCTTGTAGGCCCAGTGCGCCGCCACGCCGCGCTCGGCCACGGAATCCATTTCGGCCGTGCGGATCTGCACCTCGATCGGCGCGCCGAACGGCCCCAGCAGCACGGTGTGCAGCGACTGGTAGCCGTTCGCCTTCGGAATCGCGATGAAATCCTTGAAGCGGCGATCCACCGGCTTGTACAGGCGCATGCACCGCACCGAGCGCCATGTAGCAGCTCATGGCGCGAGTCGACGACCACGCGGAAGCCGTACACATCCATCAGCTGCGCAAAGCTTTTGTGCTCGTTGCGCATCTTCGAATAGATGCTCCACGGCGACTTGATGCGTCCGACCACGCGCGCCGTGCAGATGTTCGGCGGTGAGTCGCGCCGACAACGCCGTCTCGATCTTGCCCATCGCCTCGCGGCGGTTGCCCAGGGCGGCGCGGATGCGCTCGCTGATCACGCGATAGCGATCGGGGTACAGCGCGCGGAAGCCGAGGTCCTGCAGCTCCGCCTTGAACTTGTTCATGCCCAGGCGCTGCGCGATGGGCGCGTAGATCTCCAGCGTTTCGCGCGCGATGCGACGGCGCGACGGCGCATCCTTGGCGCCGAGCGTGCGCATGTTGTGCAGACGGTCGGCGAGCTTGATCAGGATCACGCGCAGGTCGCGCGCCATCGCCAGCAGCATCTTGCGGAAACTTTCCGCATCCGCTTCCTGACGACTGCTGAAGCTCATCTTGTCCAGCTTGGTGACGCCGTCGACCAGTTCGGCCACGGTTTCGCCGAACTCGCCGGCGAGCTCGCTCGCGGCTGAGCGCGGTGTCTTCCAGCGTGTCGTGCAGGATCGCCGCGATGATCGTCTCGGCGTCCAGGCCAAGCTCGGCCAGGATGCCAGCCACCGCGACCGGATGGGTGATGTAAGGCTCGCCGCTCTTGCGGGCCTGGCCCTGCATGCGCCTGGGCGCCGACTTCGTAGGCGCGGAGCACGCGCGTCACCTGCGCTTCGGGCAGATAGGCCACGCGCTCTTTCAGGGCCAGCACATAAGGCGGCAGCGTCGACGTATGACCGTAGCAGATGGATCCGTGACCGCCGGCATGGATGTTCGGTCGCCCGCTCAGGCGACCGCCTCCGTGCGTTTGCTTGACGTGGAAACAGCGGCTGCGTGGACGCGCCAGCGCCAAATGCCGGTCATGCCGGCATGTCGCGCGCGCTGTCTACAGCCACTGCCTTCCATCAGTCATCCCCGCCCTTGGAGAGGTCGTCGTCGACTTCGGCCGCGGCCCACTCGAGCGCTTCGCGCTCGGCGCGCTCACGCTCGGCCTTATCGATCTCGTCGATCGTGACCTGGTCGATGCGGCGGTCAGCAATCTCGCGCAGGGCCAGCACGGTCGGCTTGTCATGATCCGGATTGACTGCCGGCTCGGCACCCTTGGCGAGCTGGCGGGCGCGCTTGGTCGCCATCAGCACCAGTTCGAAGCGGTTGTCGACTACCTGCAGGCAGTCCTCGACGGTAATGCGGGCCATCTGAAATCCTTAGAGAATAAAGTGACTTATCGTGTCGTCAGTGTAGCCAGCGGGCGCTTTGCTGGCAATGCAGCAAGCTTTATGATGCGCGGTTCAGCCGGCCTGCAGCGCAGCTGCCCGACACTTAATCGGTTCTGTGCATAATAAAAAACTACAAAGTACAATATTGTGCTCAATCCAACCCCCGGACCGTTGCCCCCATGTCGTCAGCCTTCCGCTCCCTCCTCACGCGCAGTCTGCCCCTGGTGGCCGTGGCCCTGCTGACCGGTTGCGCGATCGCCAAGCCGCGCACCGACGACCCGCACGAGAAGTTCAACCGCGAGCATGTACGCCTTCAACGACTCGTTGGACAAGGCGGTGATACGCCCGGTGGCGGTGGGCTATCGCAAGGTGACCAACGACGGGGATCCGCCGCTCGGTCAGTGACTTCTTCACCAATATCCGCATGCCGATCACGGTGGCCAACGACCTGCTGCAGGCTCGCCCCAAGGAAGCGGCGCAGAGCAGTGGCCGCTTCCTCGTGAACCTGACCTTCGGCCTCGGCGGCCTGTTCGATCCGGCCAGCCAGCTGGGTATCCCGCTGGATGAGACCGACTTCGGCATCACCCTGGCTCGCTGGGGCGTGCCCGAAGGCGAGCTTCCTGATGCTGCCGTTCTTCGGCCCCACCACCATGCGCGATGTCTGGCGCATGCCCGTGGACGGCTACTTCTTCGATCCGCTGAGCTACTTCGCACGCAACAACAGCTACGACTATGGGCAGGAATACCTGCCGCAAGTGATATACCTGATCACACTTCGTTCGCGCGCCATCGACGCGGAGAGCTTCCTCAATTCGGCCTACGATCCCTACGCCTTCATCCGCGACGCGTACCGCCAGCAGCGCCTGTACATGATCTACGCGGCAACCCGCCTGAAGATGTCATCGAGCAGATGCAGGGCCTGAAGGACAAGAACTTCAACCCGGAGGAGCTGCTGGAAGAGCAAGAGAAGTGGCAGGAGAAGCAGCCACCCGAACAGCCGACGCAGAACCCGCCGAAAAAGCAGTGATCGCCGGCATCACGGCGACAAAAAAGGGGCCATAAGGCCCCTTCTTGTTGGCTCGCCCGGCGTACCGGGCGACTCTCAGACCCTCAGACCATCAGACCTTCCACTTCGCACACGCTGGCCAGCAGCGTGCATGCCCTCGGGGATATTGCGCACCTGAGCGTACTGCCCCTGTTCCGCCGCCCTGGCCAGCACCGCCAGCACGCAGGCCAGGCCGGCGCTATCGGTACGGGTCACGCCGGCCAGGTCCAGCGTATGGCGGCCGTTTCGAGCCACCGCCGCCGTCAGCGCATCCAGGGCCTCCGCGGCATTGGCGAACGTCAGCACGCCGGACACACGCACGCTATCGGGCGCGCTGTCGTCGACGTGCAAGGACGTGATGAAGGACGCCATCATGGGCCGCCTTGGTGTCCTTCTCCATCGTATCCAGCGCCTTATCGCCCTGCGTCTCAAGGTTGGTGATCAGCTGATCGATGCCCACCTTGCGGATCTCGGCATCGACCTGGTTGCGATAGTTGGTGACGTAGGAAATGCCCTCGATGATCACGTCGTAGGCCTTCCAGTCGCCATGCGATCCTTGCGGAAGGCGTAGTCGACGAGCCACGGTCTTGCCATCGTCCAGCACCACCTGCGTACGCACCATGGTGCGCTTGTCGTTGAGGTCGCCGTTGAACGGCAACACCTTGACGCGGCCGCGCGTGTAGTTGAGCAGGCCCTCGGCATAGCGATGGGTGATCGAGTTGTAGAACGCCTTGGCGAAGCGCTCGCGCTGTTCCGGCGTCGCCTCGCGGGCATGCTGGCCGAGCACCAGGATCGATGCATAGTCGATATCGAAGTGCGGCAGGAACACGCTCGTCGATCATGCCGATCAGCTTTTCCGTGATTGTTCTTCAGCTCCTCGCTGATGGCCTTCGATAGCCTTGGCCAGCTGGTCGGCAATGCCCTGGACCACCTGCGTCGGCGTCTGCTGGGCGGCGGCGGCGGAGGCAGCATCCTGGGCGAAAACCGGGGCGGCAACCACGCCGCCAAAGGCGATGGCGGTGGCAAGAGCCAGACTGCGCAACATGGGGAGACTCCTCGACAAGATCTTCGGGCATATCGGGACGCGCGGCGCGGACTCAATGCTTGTTGCCGGAGTCGGGCTTGCCGGCGTCGGGGCTCTTTTTGTCGCTGGGCGAACCATTGACCAGGAACTTGCCGATAAGATCCTCCAGCTGCATCGCCGACTGGGTAAGGATCATTTCGTCGCCGTTCTTCAGCATGTCGGGCGAACCGCCAGGCTGGATCGCAACGATACTGGGTGCCGATCAAACCGCTGGTGAATACCGCCGCAGCCGAATCGTCAGGAATCTGGTTGTACGCTTGTCGATGGCCAGCGTCACCTCCGCATCCAGCTTGACCGGGTCGGCCTTCACCGACTGCACGCTGCCGATGGCCACACCGGCCATCTTCACCGGCGCACCCGCCGAGAGCGCGCCTACATTGGTGAAGCGGCCTTGACCAGGTAGCTGCCGCCAAATTGTCCGCCGACGCCGCCGGCGCCAAAGAACTTGCCGAGCATCTCTTCCAGCTGCTGCGCCGGACTTGTGAGCGCCAGCGTGCCGCCGTCGGCCACCATCTTCTTCGAGCCGCCGTACTGGATTCCCACGTACTGGTCGCCGAGCAGGCCGCTGGTGAAGATGGTCGCGACCGAGTCGTCGGGAATCTGGTCGTAGCGCTTGTCGATCGACAGCTTCACATCGGCGACTCCTTGCCCGGATCGAGCGTGATCGACTGCACCTGGCCGATCCGCACGCCGGCGATCTTCACCGGTGCGCGCTCCTTGAGCTGGCCGATGTTGGCGAAATGCGCCTCGACGGTATAGCTGTCGGACCCGAGTGGATGTTGGCCACCGAACGTGGTCTGGGTCGCGAGATAAGCCGAGCGCGGCAAAACCGAGCACGATGAACAGGCCGGTGCCGACGGCATAGGATGCGTCTCTGGCTCACGGCACGATCCTCAATCGAATAGGGAGGGTTAGGGTCTTCATGTTGGCGCTCAGCATCAGGTCGGTCACATCAGGAACGCGGTCAGTACGAAGTCGAGCGCCAGGATCGCGATCGACGACGCCACCACGGTACGGGTCGTGGCATAGGCCACGCCCTCGCTGGTCGGCGGCGTGGTGATAGCCCTGGAACACGGCGATCAGCGACACCACGGCGCCGAATGCGACGCTCTTCCACAGCACGCCGTTGATCACGTCCTTCACCAACTCGACGGTCGCGGTCATGTTCGACCAGAATGTGCCGTTGTCGATGCCCAGCCAGCTCACGCCCACCAGATGGCCGCCAAAAATGCCCATCGCGCAGAACACGCAGCACAGCAGCGGCATGGCGATCACGCCGGCCAGGAAGCGCGGCGCGATCACATAGGCGATCGGATCGACCGCCATCATTTCCATCGCGGCGATCTGGTCGGTGGCGCGCATCAGGCCGATTTCGGCGGTGACCGAGGTGCCGGCGCGACCGGCAAACAGCAGCGCCGTCACCACCGGCCCCAGCTCGCGATAGATCGCATCGCCACCACCGTGCCGGTGGCCGAGGTGCCGCCGAAGATCGACAGCACGTCGTACAGCTGCAGCACCAGCACCATGCCGACGAACAGGCCGCAGACCATGATGATGATCAGGCTCATCGCGCCGACGAACCATAGCTGCCGCACGGTCTCGCGGATATGCCGCAAGCTGCGCGGGACCGCGGCGAGCATGCGCAGCAGGAACAGGCCGCAATCGCCGATCTGCGCCAGCGAACGCAGTCACGACGTTGTCGCGGCGTCATCGGCACGCTCATGCGTTCGCTCCGTGGAAAACCGAGCGCCGGCGGCCAAGTCGCCGGCCGGATACTGGAACGGCACCGGGCCATCGGCCTCGCCGCCGAAGAACTGTCGCGTCCACGGCGAGCCGTCACCGGCAATCGTCTTCGGATCGCCCTGCGCGACCACCTTGCCGTTGGCGATCAGGTAGATGTGATCGGCCACCTGCTTGATCGCTTCCAGCTCATGCGCCACCAGCACACTGGTGATGCCCAGGGTCTGGTTGAGCGTGCGGATCAGCTTGAGCACCTGGTTCAGCGCGATCGGATCGAGGCCGACGAAGGGCTCGTCATACAGGATCAGCATCGGGTCGAACACGATCGCGCGCGCCAGCGCCACGCGCCGCGCCATGCCGCCGGAGAGTTCGGCCGGCATCAGCCCGGCGGCACCGCGCAGACCCACGGCCTGCAGCTTGGTCAGCACGATGTTGCGGATCAGCACTTCCGGCAGCTGCGTGTGCTGGCGCAGCGGAAACGCCACGTTCTCGAACACGTCGAAATCGGTCAGCAGCGCGGAATTCTGGAACAGGTAGCCGATGCGCTCGCGCAACTCGAACAGCTTGTCGCGCGACAGCCTGGACACGTTCTGGCCATCCACCGTCACCTCGCCCGCATCGCCACGCATCTGGCCGGTGATGTGCTTGAGCAAGGTGGTCTTGCCGGTACCGCTGGGCCCCATGATCGCGGTGATCTTGCCGCGTGGGATGTCCATATCCAGCGCATCGAAGACTTTCTTGCCATTGAGCACCGTGGTCAGGCCACGGACGCGCACCAGGGCGCTGTCTTCGGGCTTGGCACTAACGGGGTCGGTCATGGGCGAGGCTGCGCGAGGAAAGCCGCCACGTTAGCTGAATACGGGTTTGAAGACCATGTACCTGTCGTCGAGGCGCTCAGCTTCCGCTAACGAAACAAGGGTTTGCGGATTCATGCCACCTGTTTTGCGTCGTCCCAGCGAAGCGCCCTTCAACAGCCGCAGGGCTGGTCAAACTGGAATGACGGTCATGTGATCGGACCTCGGCCCGGCCGCAGCCGACGTCAGATTAGCTTTACGCCAGCAGCTCGGCGATCAGTGCCTCGTGGCGCTGCCATTGCAGACTGGTGCGCAGACGTACGGCGTGCACGATGGCCTGCAGGTCGGCCAGGGCGTCCTCGAAGCGATCATTGACGATGACGTAGTCGAACTCGTGGGCGTGGGCGATTTCCTCGCGCGAGTTATGCAGCCGGCGCGCGATGACCTCGGCGCTGTCGGAGCCACGGCCGCGCAAACGGCGCTCCAGCTCCGCTCGCGAGGGCGGCAGGATGAACACGCTTACGCAATCGGGCTTGCTCTTGCGAATTTGCCGCGCGCCCTGCCAATCGATCTCCAGCAGCACGTCGCGCCCCTGCTCCAGCAGCTCGGCCACGGTGGTGCGCGAGGTGCCGTAGAGGTTGCCGTGCACTTCGGCGTGTTCGAGGAAGATGCCTTCGGCGACCTCGCGCTCGAACGCCACGCGCTCGACGAAGTAGTAGTGCCGGCCGTACAACTCGCCAGGACGCGGCGGGCGCGTGGTGTGCGAAATCGACAGCGAAATCGCCGGCTCACGCTCGAGCAACGCATTGACCAGGGTGGACTTGCCCGCACCCGACGGCGCGGCCACCACGAACAAGGTGCCTTCCGAGGTCGCCAGGGTGGGCGTGCTCGTGCTCATTCGATGTTCTGCACCTGCTCGCGCATCTGCTCGATCAGCACCTTCAGCTCAACCGCCGCATTGGTGCTGCGCGAATCGACCGACTTGGAGCCCAGCGTGTTCGCCTCGCGGTTGAATTCCTGCATGAGGAAATCCAGGCGGCGACCCACCGGCTCCTTCATGCCGAGCACGCGGCGCGTTTCGGAAATGTGGGTGCTGAGGCGATCGAGCTCCTCGTCCACATCGGTACGCGTGATCTGCAGCACCAGCTCCTGCTCGAGTCGGCCCGGGTCGGCCGGCTGCTTGACGTCCGCCAGGCGCGACTCCAGCCGTGCGCGCAGGCCTTCGCGGATCTGCGGCATCCAGGTGCGCACATCCGCCACGATGCGCTCGACCGTGTCGAGGCGATCCTTCAGCAGTTCGGCCAGCTTGGCGCCTTCGCGCTCGCGCGTGGCGGTGAGCGCGTCGAGCGCGCGATCGAGCACGTCGAGCAAGGCGGCCTGCAGCAGCGTCCGGGTCCACCTCGGCCTGCTGCAGTACGCCGGGAAAGCGCAGCAAGTCGGTGAACTCGATCGTCATGCGCGGGAAGCGGGCTTCCATATCGAGCGCCAGCTCGGACAGCCGCGCCAGCACACCCGCATTGACTTGCAGCGATTCACTGCGGGCATCGCCACGCAGGCGCACCGTGATATCCACCTTGCCGCGCGAAAGCCGTGCACGCGATGCGCTCGCGCAAGGCCGACTCGAACACGCGCAATTCGTCCGGCAGGCGGGGGCTAAGCTCCAGATAACGGTGATTGACCGTGCGCAATTCGCAGCTGAGCGTGCCGGCGGGACCGGTCGTCTCGGCGGAGGCGTAAGCGGTCATGCTGCGGATCATTGAGAGCCTGCGAATGTCTGGAAAGGCGGCAATGGTAAACTCTCCCGCCTTGCCTTGCCCAACCTTAAGGCCATTCGCCCCATGAGCCCATCAAGCCGCCCCAGCGGCCGCGCCAGCGACCAGCTGCGCACCATCACCATCGAGCGCCATTACACCCGCCATGCCGAAGGCTCGGTGCTGGTCGAGCTTCGGCGACACCCGCGTGCTGTGCACCGCCAGCATCGAGGACCGCGTGCCACCGTGGCTGCGCGGCAAGGGCGAGGGCTGGGTCACGGCCGAATACGGCATGCTGCCCCGCGCCACCCACACCCGCATGCAGCGCGAAGCCGCGCGCGGCGGCCAGGGCGGCCGCACCATGGAGATCCAGCGCCTGATCGGCCGCAGCCTGCGCGCCTGCGTGGACCGGCAGGCCCTGGGCGAGCGCGTCATCACCCTCGACTGCGACGTGATGCAGGCCGATGGCGGCACCCGCACCGCCGCCATCACCGGTGCCTACGTGGCCCTGGTGGATGCGGTGACCGTGCTGATGAAGCGCGAGAACCTTCAAGCGCAACCCGGTGGTCGGCGCCGTGGCCGCGGTGTCGGTGGGCATCTACCAGGGCGTGCCGGTGCTGGACCTCGACTACGCCGAGGACTCCAGCTGCGATACCGACATGAACGTGGTGATGAACGACGGCGGCGGCTTCATCGAGGTGCAGGGCACGGCCGAAGGCCATGCGTTCCGCCGCGATGAGATGGATGCCTGATGGGCCTGGCCGAAAAGGGCATCGCCGAGCTCGTCGCCGCCGCAGCGCGCCGCGCTGGAGCTGACCTGATCCAGGCTGGAAAACCACGCATGCCCGCATCGTCATGGCCAGCAGCAACCCCGGCAAGCTGGCCGAATTCAGCGACCTGCTCGCCGACAGCGAGCGCAGCTTCGTGGCGCAGTCGGCGTACGATGTCGAGGACGTGGAGGAAACCGGTCTCAGCTTCGTCGAGAACGCGTTGCTCAAGGCGCGCCATGCACGCGCATGCAGTGGTCTGCCTGCGCTGGCCGACGACTCGGGCCTTTGCGTCGATCATCTGCGCGGCGCGCCCGGGCTGTATTCGGCCCGCTACGCCGGCACCCACGGCGACAGCGCGGCCAACAACGCCAAACTGCTGCGCGAACTGGACGGCTTGCCGACCGAACGAGCGTGGCGCCTTCTTCATCTGCGTGCTGGTGTTGCTGCAGCATGCCGACGATCCGTCGCCGCTGATCGCCGAAGGCCGCTGGTACGGCCATGTGCTGACCGAGCAGCGCGGTACGCAGAGGTTTCGGCTACGACCCATTGTTCCTGCCGGACGGCCAGGACGCCAGCGCCGCCGAACTGGCGCCAGCGCTGAAAAACCGCATCAGCCACCGCGGCCAGGCGCTGATCCAGTTGCGTGCACGCCTGAACGCACGGCACCTCTGACCCATGTCCTTGATCGCACCACCGCTGGCGCTGTACGTCCACATGCCGTGGTGCGTGAAGAAGTGCCCTTATTGCGATTTCAACTCGCACGGCCTGCGTAACGAGCCGCCGCCGTATGCCGCCTACGTGGACGTCCTGCTGGCGGACCTCGATGCCGATCTGCGCGGACTTTGGCGCAGCGGCGCATGGGCGAGTGGTACACAGCATCTTCTTCGGCGGCGGCACACCCAGCCTGTTCGCGCCGGAGCTGATCGACCGATTCCTCGACGGCGTGCGCTCCCGCCTGGCGCTGGCCGCGGATGCCGAGATCACCCTGGAAACCAACCCGGGCACGGTCGAGCACGGCCGTTTCGACGGCTATCTGGCCGCGGGCGTCAATCGCCTCTCCTTCGGCATCCAGAGTTTCGACGACGACAAGCTGCGCCGGCTGGGCCGCATCCATTCCGCCAGCGAGGCGGAAGCGGCGGTGAAGTCCGCCCAGGACGCCGGCTACGCCAATATCAACCTGGACCTGATGTATGCGCTGCCGCAGCAGGCGCTGGAAGGTGCGCTGGACGACGTCGCGCGCGCCATCGCGCTCCAGCCCACGCATATCTCCCATTACCAGCTGACCCTGGAACCGAATACCGCGTTCGCCGCCAACCCGCCGCCGCTGCCGGACGACGACCATGCCTGGGCCATGCAGGAGGCCTGCGAGACAGTATTTGGCGGACGCTGGCTATAGCCAATACGAAATATCCGCCTATGCGCAGCCCGGCCGCCGCTGCGTGCACAACCTCAACTATTGGCGTTTCGGCGACTATCTCGGCATCGGCGCCGGCGCCCACGGCAAGCTCAGCGACTCCGCTGCGGGCGTCGTGCGCCGACGCTGGAAGACCCGCCACCCGCAAGGCCTATCTGGCGGCACCAGGCGGCCAGGAGCGCATCGGCGGCGACGCCCCGGTCGGCGCGGATGAGCTGCCGTTCGAATACATGCTCAATGCCCTGCGACTGATCGATGGCGTACCCCTGGCCGACTTCGCCGAGCGCACTGGCCTGCCGACCGGGCGCATCGCCCCAGCCCTGGCTGCGGCCCGCGAGCGCGGCTGGCTCACCAGCGACCCGGACCTCCTGCGCCCCACCCCGTTGGGCCAACGTTTTCTCAATGATGTGATCGGCGGCTTCCTCGACTGAGAGCCTGTCCAGAGAGATCGCCCGTCCAGCCGATGGCGGCAGCGCCGCAACCAGCATAAACTCCGGGCTCCGGGGGGAGTCTGAAACAGGGTCAATCATGGATGTCGAACAGCAGGGTCGACGTCAGCCGTTTGCAGCCGATCAGGACGCCCGTCCTGACAATGCGGGCTGGCCGCCGCGTGCGCGACGCCTGATCGAGGAAACACACGCACTTTGCTCCAGTTGGCTGGAGTCGCCGCTACGGCTCTGCCTGGGCGATATCGAGCAGCGCCTCTATGCGCTGGCCGAACGCTCGCGCAATCATCTCGAGCAGCAGCAACATCTCTTCAGCCGCCAGCAACTGCAACAGCAGCGCGTCGCGCTGGAGCGGCGCTTCATGCAAGGTGTGCGCGCCAGCTTCAGCAAGCTTGGCGCGCCTGCCACGGCGGAAGAAGAGCCCGATGCGCTGCGCCGCCCGCTGGCCTTGCTCGACCAGACCGAGCACGAGCAGACGGTGGCCCTCAACAAGATCGTCGCGCGAGGCGAAGCGCGCAACGGTTCGTTGCTGTTCGAGCTGGGCTATCGCTTTGCGGTCCTGGTCGGCCAGCCACCGCTGGAGGGCGAAGTCCTGCCGCTGGGTCCGCAAGCGCTGTCATGTGCGTTCCGCGACGCGAGCGCCACGATGGACCTGCCCGTCGAACACCGATTGTTGATGCTGCAGAGTTTTGACAACGCCGTCGTGCAATCACTGCCCTCGATCTACGAGACGGTTAACGAGCACCTGCGCAGCGATGGCATCCTGCCGCAGTTGCGTGCGTTCCCCGCCGCGCCGCGCGTCCAGCTGGAACGACAGCGTGCACCGTTCGCGGAGCAGGCGCCGAACGCCCATGCGCGGAATCAACCCGCACCGCCAGCGCCCGCTGCAAACGCAACGGCGGCGCGCACCGACAGCATTGCGGTGCTCGATAGCCTCCGCGAAATGCTGGCACAACATCGCGCCGGGCAGGGCGCCCTGAATTATCAGAGCGGAGGGCGTGCCGCCTCGCCGGAGGAACTGCAACTCGCGCTGGACGCCCTGCAGCTACATGTCTCCGATGTGACCGACCACGCCACCCGCGAGCTGCATAGCGCCAAGGCGCTGCGTGAAGAACTGCTCACCCAGCTCAACGCCGGCAGGCCGGCCGGCGCCAGCCAGATGCACCTGAGTGACGAACAGGGCGATACGGTGGAGCTCGTGTCGATGCTGTTCGAACAGCTCGGTCAGCAGATGCAACGCGGCGGCAACGCGCACTCACTGTTGGGTGATCTGCAGCTGCCACTGCTGCGCATGGCCGTGGCCGACCAGGGCTTCTTCAACCAGCGCGAGCACCCTGCGCGCAAGTTGCTGAGCATGGTGGCCGAAGCGGCCAACGACTGGCTGGATGGCCCCGAAGGCGACGCCGATCGCTCGCTCTCCGCCAAGCTCACCCAACTGGTCGAGCGCGCCCGCCGCGAGCCGCCCAGCACCGGCCTGTATACCAGCCTGATGGCCGACATCGAGCACCATCTGAGCCTGCTCAACCGCAAGGCGCAGATCGCCGAGCGCCGCCAGGTAGAAGCCATGCAGGGCCGCGAGCGCCTGGAGCAGGCACGCCATCGCGCCGCGGAATTGATGTCCGAACGGTTCGAGCGCTGCAATCCGCGCGGCCTTCTGCGCACGCTGCTGGAAAGGGCCTGGTCCGATGTATTGGCGCTGACCCTGCTGCGTCATGGCGAAGACAGCGAAGCCTTTGCCACGCGGCTGCGCATCACCGATCAATTGCTGGGACAGCAGACCGTCACCGACCCCAGCCTGCTCCAGGCTGAAGTGGAATCCGGACTGCAGCAAATCGGCATGCATGCCGAGGAGGCCGTCCAGGTAGCGCAACGCCTGCTCGGCATCCCCCAGAACACACCCGTTACCAGCGAAACCGCTACCACGACCGAGCTCGCACTCAAGCTGAAACAGCACCAGCGACTGGGCGAGCACGCCGCGGCCGAACCCCCCGCGCCCGAACCGGTCGCACGCCCTGCTGCCCCATTGGAGCCGCAGACACAACGCATCCACAACCGCCTGCGCCAGCTCCCGTTCGGCAGCTGGTTCGAGTTCATCGACCCGGCCAGCGGACAAGTCACCCAACGCAAGCTGGCGTGGTACTCGCCGGTATCCGGCAACAGCCTGTTCGTGACTCGACGCGGCATACGCGGTGAGGAAATGAGCCTGGAGCATCTGGCGCACGAAATGGCCTGCGGCCGCGCGCGCGAAATGGCACCCGTGCGCGAGAACCTGCTGGATCGTGCCTGGCAGGCCCTGACCAGCCACCTGCGCCAGGCAACCAAGCCGCTGGCGGGCGCACAGCGCGAGGGAGCATGAGCGACATGAGCGAGAACATCACCTCCATCGACCAGCGCCGGGCGCTGCGCAAGCGGGCCAATTTCACCGCCCTGGTGACCGACGTCATCAGCGGCCAGTCCATCGGACATCTGGGCAACCTGTCGTCGAACGGCATGCTGCTGATCAGCGCCCATCCGCCACGCAGCGAGGCGATCTATCAGGTCAACCTTTCCCTGCCCGGACTGGGCAGTTCACCGCAGACCATCGAGGTGGGCATTCAGGAACAGTGGCAGGAGGCAGCGGCAAGTCCCGGCCAGGTGTGGGCGGGCTACCGCATCGTGGCCATTGGGGACTCGGATGCGGCTTTACTGGGTGCGTGGCTGGAGCAGCCGGGGCAGAGTTGAGGTTTTGCCTCGTGGCCCCCTCATCCCAGCGATGGCAGGGTAGCCGCGCAGCGCGCGGAACGCCCGTAGGGCGGCCCCGAAGGGGCGAGCGTAGCGAGTGATCCGGTACCTTTCGCTCTTAAGGTTGTGCTCCCGCAACCTGGCTCGCCTGCGACCGAAGGGAGTCCCCGTGGGACGGCGGGCTTCCGCTGCCCTGCCGGGCAGCGGGTTACTTTTCTCTGCGTGGCCAGCGATAGGTAACCAAAAGAGAGGCCACCCCGATGGCGCGCCATAGGGGACCCGGAGAGCGGCAGAGCAGAGCCGCAGGACGACCACGTCACGCCTGGTTCCCCATGTAGGAGCGCACCCTGTGCGCGAAAACCTACGCAGCGGTAAGGCGGTGATCGCGCACAGGGTGCGCTCCTACAACGGCGGCGTCGATTTTGACCTTATGGGGCCCCTGTGCGGCGGCGAGGGGCGGACGATCAGGCCCCGTTAGGGGTGCCTGGCATGGACGCCAGGCACTTTTCGTCAGGGCAAGATGCCCTGTCGAAAAGCCCGACCGGCCCTCACGGACTTGCCGAGCTGAAAGCTCGGCAAGCGCCAAGCGGGGTGCCTTTTCCCTTGGTTACTTCTCTTTACTCCGGGCATCCTGCCCTCCGCCCTTCGGGCCGGCTTCGCCGTTCGCTCGTGCTCCTGCACGCGCGTGGCCACACAAGGAGAAGTAACCCGGCCTCCGGCAGGAGGACGGAAGCCCGCCGTCCCACGGGACTCCCTTCGGTCGCAGGCGAGCCCGGTCGCGGTCACGCTAGATCAAAGGCAAAAGACGCGGGATGACGGTGAGGCGAGCTGCGACGTGTTCCGCGTGCATGTCCGGCGCGGCCAGCGATGCGGCGGCTGAAAGCTGATGGTGTGGCAAGCGAAAGGAGAAGGCGGCAGCGAGTCCTGGCGACTGGCACGCTTGCCCCTACCGCGCGATCATGTAGCGCGTCCCCGCGACACCTACACGCGCCCCAAACTCACCTGCACGGTCGCCTGCGCCGCAGGCAAAAACTCAGGAGTCCCCATGCACGATCGCCTTGCCCCGCTCTACTCCCAGCACCTGGCCACGCTGCGCGCCCGCGCGGACAAGGCGCTTTCGCTCGGCGGGTATGACCATCTGGTGATCGCCGCGAGCACGCCGCTGCGCAAATTCCTGGACGACCAGGACTATCCGTTCGTCGCCAATCCGCATTTTCGCCATTGGCTGCCGCTGACCGATGCGCCGGGCAGTTGGATCGTCTATACACCGAGCCATAAGCCCAAGCTGATCTTCCTGCAGCCGCGCGATTATTGGCACGTCGTGCCGGACGTTCCGCACGGTTATTGGGTCGAACATTTCGATATCGTCATCGTGCGCAACGCGACCGAAGCCGTCGCGCAGCTGCCGGGCGTCGATACCCGTCGCGCCATCATCGGGCCGGAGTGCCCCGCCGTGCCGGGCGCCGAGGCGAACAACCCGCAATGCGTGCTGAATTACCTGCACTGGCATCGCTCGTACAAGACGCCTTACGAGCTGGAGCTTATGCGCGAAGCCAGTCGCATTGGCGCGCGCGCCCATCGCGCGGCCGAGCAGGCGTTCCGCGCTGGCGAAAGTGAGTTCGGCATCCACATGGCCTACCTCGCGGCGGCACGGCAGAACGATGCCGAACTGCCCTATGCCAGCATCGTTGGCCTCAACGAGCATGGCGCCGTACTGCATTACACCCACTTCGATCGCGCGGCACCGGCCCAAAGCCGCTCGTTCCTGATCGATGCGGGCGCCAGCGCCGCCGGCTATGCCAGCGATATCACGCGCACCTATGCCGCCTATGGCCACGTCGAGTTCCAGGCATTGGTCGATAGCGTCGACGCTGCCCAGCAGGGCTTTGTCGCCAGAGTGCGCGCCAAGCAAGGCTACCCTGACCTGCATATCCACGCGCACCACGTGCTTGCCAACGTATTGCGCGAGCATGGCTTCATTCGCATGAGCGCCGAAAGCGCGGTTGCATCGGGTGTCACCGCGGCGTTCTTCCCGCATGGCCTGGGTCATCCGATTGGCCTGCAGGTGCACGATGTGGCCGGCTTTCAGCACAACGAGCTCGGCGGCACGATTGCGCGGCCGGAAGGCCACCCGTATCTGCGCATGACCCGCGACCTTGAACCAGGCATGGTGGTCACCATCGAGCCCGGCCTGTATTTCATCGACATGCTGCTGGACGAACTGCGCGCCAAGCCGGTGGCCAACGACATCGATTGGGCGAAGGTGGAACGCTTCCGCCCGTACGGTGGCATCCGTATCGAGGACGATGTGGTGTGCACCGACGGCGCGCCCGAAAACCTGACCCGGGATGCTTTCGCCCTGCTCTGACCTGTGACACCCGGCGACCAGCCAGGTCGCCGGGTGGCCTTCGCGCTTTTCGCTCTCTCGATCACCATGCTTCCGCCATGCTCACGTGATCCCGGCGACCATGACCGCGAGGCATAACGCCCTGCGGCCATCCACCGCTGCGACATCCCCCCGCACGACACCTTCACATCCTTTGCGTATGCTCGCTCCAGGTAACCAAGGGGCTATGGGCATGTCCATGCAATCAGCCGATCCGGTTGCAACCGATCTGGCCTCCGCCCCATTGCCGCGTCGTCCGTTACGGCAACTGGCGGGCAAGTTAGTGCTTCTGGTGATCGCCAAGATCGTCGTACTCACGCTGATCTGGTGGGTCGCCATGACGCCTTATGCACGACCCGACACTCGTCCCGCCGCCATCGAGCACCTGCTCGCACCGGCATCCGCATCATCCACCTCACGCGCAGACAGCCCATGATCATCGACGCCGATGTCGTCTCGCTCTCACGCATGCAGTTTGCGTTGACTGCGCTCTATCACTTCCTGTTCGTACCGCTCACGCTGGGCCTGGTCTGGATGCTCGCCATCATGGAGAGCGTCTACGTGATGACCGGACGCGAAGTATGGAAGCGCATGACCCAGTTCTGGGGCATCCTGTTCGGCATCAACTTCGCCATGGGCGTCGCCACCGGCGTCACCATGGAATTCCAGTTCGGCATGAACTGGGCCTACTACGCACACTACGTCGGCGACGTGTTTGGCACGCCGCTGGCGATCGAAGGACTGATGGCGTTCTTCCTCGAGGCCACACTGGTCGGCTTGTTCTTCGTGGGCTGGGACCGCGTTTCGCGCGTCACGCACCTGGTGGTGACGTGGTTCCTTGCCTTGGCCACCAGCCTTTCGGCGCTGTGGATCCTGATCGCCAACGGCTGGATGCAGAACCCGGTCGGCGCGGCCTTCAACGCCGAGACGATGCGCATGGAAGTCACTTCCTTCAGCCGATGTGTTCTTCAACCCGGTGGCGCAGGCGAAGTTCGTGCACACCGTGAGCGCCGGCTACGTGCTCGGCTCGATGTTCGTGCTGTCGATCAGCGCCTGGTATCTGCTGCGCGGACGCAATGTGGATTTCGCCAAGCGCTCGATGACGGTGGCGGCCAGCTTCGGCCTTGCCGCCTCGCTGTCGGTGGTGGTGCTGGGCGACGTATCGGGCTATACCGTCTCCCAAAACCAGAAGATGAAGATGGCCGCGATCGAGGCCATGTGGGAAACCGAACCGGCACCCGCATCATTCACCTTGTTCGGCATCCCCGACGTCGCAGAATCGCACCACGCACTACGCGGTGCGATTCCGTGGGTGATGGGCCTGATCGGCACACACTCCATCGACGAGCCGATTCCCGGCATCCACGATCTGGTGGATGACGCCAAGAGCAGGATCGACCAGGGCATCCTCGCTTATGACGCGATGCTGGTGCTGCGCGAGGACCGCAACAACGCTGCAGGCCAAGGCCATACTCGCCGCCCATGACAAGGATCTGGGCTATGCGCTGCTGCTCAAGCGATACATCGACGATCCACGCAAGGCCACGCCGGAACAACATCCAGCAGGCCGCCGACAGCACGATTCCGAACGTGCCGGTGCTGTTCTGGGCGTTCCGCATCATGGTCGCCTGCGGCTTCTACTTCATCGCGCTGTTCGCCTTCTCGTTCTGGAAGGCCAGCAAGCGCCAGCTGGACAAGCACCGCTGGTATCTGCGCCTCGCGCTGTGGAGCCTGCCGTTGCCGTGGCTTGCTGCCGAGCTGGGCTGGATCGTCGCCGAATACGGCCGCCAGCCCTGGGCGATCGAGGGCGTCTGCCGACGGCACTGGGCGTGTCGCAGCGTGACGGCCGGCCAGGTGCTGGATCTCGCTCGGCGGCTTCGTGCTGTTCTACACCGCCCTGGCGGTGGTCGACGTGGTGCTGATGCGTCAAGTTCGCCCGCAAGGGTCCGGATGGGCTCGGCCTGTGGCCGCCGGGCCAACCCTCCCCGGCTCCGGCCGCTACCGCCATCCCGGCCCAGGCCTGAGGAGAGCGCCATGTTCGACTATGAAACCCTGCGCGTGATCTGGTGGGCCCTGCTCGGCATCCTGCTGATCGGCTTCGCCATCATGGACGGCTTCGACTTCGGCATCGCCGCACTGCTGCGCCTGCTGGCCCGCACGACGAAGAGCGGCTGGTGCTGCTGGAAACCATCGAGCCGACCTGGGAGGGCAACCAGGTGTGGTTCATCCTCGGCGGCGGCGCGGCATTCGCGGCCTGGCCGATGCTCTATGCCGTCTCGTTCTCCGGCATGTACGTGGCGATTTTTCTGGTGCTGCTCGCCTTCATCCTGCGGCCGGTGGGCTTCAATTTCCGCGGCAAGGTCCACGACCCACGCTGGCGCGACGCTGTGGGACTGGGTGCTGGCGCTGTCCGGCGTGGTGGTGATGCTGATTTCCGGCGTGGCATTCGGCAACCTGTTCCTGGGCGCGCCGTTCCAGTTCGACGGCAACCTGCGCATGACCTGGCATGGCGGCTTCTTCGAGCTGCTGCATCCATTCGCGCTGCTGTCGCGGCCTGGTGTCGCTGAGCATGCTGCTGGCCCACGGCGCCTGCTGGGCCGCGTACAAGGCCGACCATGTCGTCGCCGAACGCGCGGCGCGTATCGCGCGCTGGGCCACCTTGGCCTATGCCCTGTTCTACGTCGTGGCCGGCATCTGGCTGGCCTACGGCATGCCAGGTTACGCCATCGTTGGCCCGGTCGTGACGGACGGCGCCTCCAACCCACTGTACAAGGAGGTGGCGCGTGGCAGCAGCTGGTTCGCCAGCTACATGCAGCACCCGTGGTTCTGGGTCGCGCCCGTGCTGGCCTGGCTCGCGCGCGATCGGTGTGCAGCTCAGCGTCGGCAAAGCGCGGGCTGGCCGGCTTCCTTGCCAGCAGCATGATGGTCGCCGGCACCATTCTGTCGGCCGGCTTTGCGCTGTTTCCGTTTCTGTTGCCGTCGAGTCTCGATCCACGCTCCAGCCTGACCGTCTGGGACGCATCATCCAGCCGCGGCACCTTGGAGCTGATGCTGGGCGCCGCCCTCGTCTTCATGCCGATCGTCATCGCGTACACCAGCTGGGTGTATCCACGTGTTGCGCGGGCGCGTGACGTTGGAGCACATCCGCGAGTCCGGCCACGACGGTTACTGATAGGGAAACGACGCCATGTGGTATTTCTCTTGGATACTCGGCCTTGGCCTCGCCTGCGCGTTCGCGATACTCAACGCCATGTGGTACGAGGTGGATGCAACGGACGAAGCGCATCGCCTCGGGGAAGTGCCCCACCGCGATACCCGTCGCTGACTGCCATGACGGCCCTGCTCAGCGTGATGCGAGCAGGGCTTCGATCGCTTCGGCGTCTTTCGGTACGCCGCGGTCAGCACTTCATTGCCATCGCGCGTGACCGCAACATCATCCTCGATACGAATGCCGATACCGCGCCAGCGCTCGGCTACGTTGGCGTCGCCGGGCGACACATAGATGCCAGGTTCCACGGTGACCACCATGCCGGGCTCGAGCAGGCGTGGCTCGCCGTCGACCCGATAGTCGCCCACGTCATGGACATCCAGGCCCAGCCAGTGGCCGGTCTTGGCGGGGAAGAAGCGCTTGTAGCTGCCTTCGGCAATCGCGCTGTCGGCATCGCCCTTGAGCAGTCCCAGCGCGCAAAGTCCTTCGGCGATCACGCGTACTGCCGCCTCGTGCGCTGCACTGAAAGGGCGGCCCGGCAGCACTTCGTCGATAGCCGCGAGCTGGGCGGCCAGGACCACTTCGTACAGCGCACGCTGCTCGCGGCTGTAGCGGCCGCTGATCGGAAACGTGCGCTGAAATATCGGATGCATAGCAATCCACTTCCGCACCCGCGTCGATCAGCAGCAGATCGCCCTCGCGCAACGACGCACGATTGGCGGTGTAGTGCATCACGCAGGCGTTGGCGCCACCGGCGACGATCGGCGGAAACGCCGGCACCGCGCCGCGGCTGCGCAGCACGCGCAGGATCTCGGCCTCGACCTCGTATTCCTGCCGGCCGGCAACGGCGGCGCGCATGGCGGCCAGGTGCGCGTCGGCGGCAATCGATGCGGAGCTGCGCATCAGCTTCAGTTCGCCGCGCGACTTGTACAGGCGCAAGTCGTGCAGCAGATGTCCCAGCGCCACGAACTCCTTCGGTACCACGCCACCGCCGCGCAACTGGCGCAGGCGGCGCATCCAGCCCAGCAGTTGCGCATCGAACTCCGGCTCGCGCCCGAAATGGCAGTAGACGCGCGCCCTGCCCTCGATCATGCCGGGCAAAATGTCGTCGATATCGTCGATCGGAAACGCATCGTCCATGCCGTGTTCGCCGACCGCGCGATCGGTGCCGATGGACTCGCCGTGCCAGCGCTCGTGTTCCTCGTCGCGTTCGCGGCAGAACAACACGGCTTCACCATGCTTGCGGCCGGGCAGCAACGCGAGCACGGCTGCCGGCTCGGGGAAACCGGACAGGTAGTGCAAGTCCGAATCCTGCCGGTACGGCCAATGGGCGTCCGCATTGCGCACGCGCTCAGGTGCGGCGGCAATCAGCAACACCGCATCCTCGCCCGCCATACGCATCAGCTGGCGACGACGGCGGGCGAATTCCTCGGCCGAGATGTTCAATGCACGGAATCGCTGCCGGGCTTGTGGCGGCCGGCGCATTCGGCGAACAACAGCATGGCGCCCACGCGGACGAATTCATGCACTTCGATCAGCGCGTCCTCGTCTTCGCCTTCTTCGCCGAAGTCGAACGATGAGGCGGCAATTGTGCCCAGGTCGCGCAGGATTTCCTCGGCCTCGTCCGACAACTTGCCGTGCGCCTCGGCACCGGCCAGGCCGAAGCCGCCCAGGAAACCGCGGCACCACTCGACCAGCGCCTCGGCGCGTTCGGGCAGCGGACGATCGTCAGCCGGCAACAGCGGCTCGAAGCCCAGCTCCGGATCGGCCAACTCAGCCTCGCTCTGTTTGACCAGCCGGTCGAGCACGGCCTGGGCCGGCACCGACGGCGTGAAGCCCTCGGCGTCCAGATGCAGCGTCTCGATCAGCGGCTGCCTGCCAACGCGCCCGCCGCCAGCCAGGAAGCCGCATAGCGAACCATGCAGGTCGCTGGCCTCGGTACCCAGCTGCATGCGGACGACGGCATCGTCCAGTTCGTCGTAGCCAATCGGCTCGTTTGCGGTCATGGCGTCACTCCTTTCCGGGCAAGCCGGCAGTTTAGGATGCTCTGATCCATTGAGCATAGACGCCATGATGTCCAGAAGGCCCGCCGGATGTGCTGCGTGGCGCCGGGAAGACTGGCTGTCTTGCCAAGCCGCGCGGCGCAGCCGGCGGGCCTTCTGGACATCACCCCATCCCATTAATTCAGCAGGTGGGGCCGATGCTGTCCGTCCACATTCCTTCGGCCCATCGGCTCGACAGACAGCCAGTCTGCCTTCCTCGCTCCTCAAAGCCGAGGACATCCATGTCCTCTCCCCGCGTGCGCCGATGCGCCTGTGGCCTGTGGTCTGCGGACGGACAGCAGCGGTGGCGTCTATGCTCAATGGATCAGAGCATCCTTTATGCAGCCCCTCACGAAACCGTACGCAGCCTGCTGTTTTCGGCAGGCCTCCTGCTATAGTTTCGGCCTATGAGCGCGCCCGAATCCGTCAAGCCAGATCCCGTCAAGCAAGAGCTTGCTGCCATAGGCGAGCAGCTTGATCGCCTGCTCGATGTCGTGCGTCGGCTCACCGAGGAAAACCGCAGCCTGCGCCATAGCCAGGAACAGCTGGCGAACGAACGCGCGGGCCTGATGGCGCGCAACGAACAGGCGCGTAGCCGTGTCGAAGCGATGATTCAGCGACTGAAGGCGCTTGAGAACAATGGCTGAGAGCAGCGTGAGCACACCCAACGAGCCGGTCGCGCTGCGACTTGTCGATCGCGAATTCCTGATCGCCTGCTCGCCGGAAGAGCGCGAGGGTTTGCTGGAATCTGCAGCCTACCTCGATCGCAAGATGCGCGAGCTGCGTGCCAACGCCAAGGCACCCGGATTCGATCGCCTGGCCGTATTGGCCGCCATCAGCGTGACGCACGAGTTCCTCGCGCTGAAAAAAACGCACACCGGCAGTGACCAGGGCGTGACTGAAGGTTTGGCCGCGTTGCGACGCAAGCTTGAAGCTGCCCTCGACACCCACCTAAAATAGACCTCGGCGTTTTCTGCGGTGTGCGCCAGCACACTCTTACATTTGCCTTGTTCCTAAATACGGCCCCGGGTCGGTTTTTCATGGGTTGTTGTGCATGTCCGCCGCGTGCGGAAAGCCTCGAGACCTTGTAGCCCTCCCACCTGATCCATCGTGGATCAAGGTCGTTCGGTGGGCAGCGGCATCGCGGTTAACGCCACCTCATTCCCCACCCGTCGGCGCCGTTTGGCGCCGTACGGCTCAAGGCCGCTCGCCGCCGGTTCGCGAGCTCGCAGAGCCTGTTGCACATCTTTTGGAGACGCGAACGTGGACGCCACCGCCCAGCGACGCGAACTACGCCAGCAACTGGCCGAACAGCGCCGGGCGCTCACGCCGCCGCAGCGTATCGCCGCCGCCCAGGGGCTGCGTCGCAGCCTCGAACAGCTTCCCGAATACCTCACGGATGCTCGCGTGGCGGGCTACTGGGCCTGCAATGGCGAACTGCCGTTGAATCTCGTCATTCCGCCGCTGGCCGCCCGCGGGCAGCAGTTCCTGCTGCCGGTGATCGGCCCCAACCACCGCCTGCGCTTCGCTCCCTGGCAGGCCGGCGACGACGTGCAAGCCAATCGCCACGGCATTCCTGAGCCGGTCGAGCCAAAGGAACTGCTGGAGCCATTCCAGCTCGACCTGGTGCTGGTGCCCCTGCTCGGCGTTCGACCGCCACGGCAACCGCCTGGGTACGGTGCGGCTATTACGACCGTGGCTTCAGCTTTCTTCGCGAGCAGGTTCGCCCCACCGAACCGCTGCTGGTCGGCATCGGCTACGCGTTCCAGGAACTGCCACGGATCGACACTGAGGCATGGGACGTGCCGCTCGACTACATCGCCACCGATCTCGAACTGATTGATTGCCACGCCTCCGGCGAGGATGGAGAAGCCCGCGCATGACCGCCACGACGCATTACTGGCTGATGAAATCCGAACCGGATGCGTTTTCCATCGATGACCTGAAGCGCAAGGGCCAGGAAGCCTGGGACGGCGTGCGCAATTACCAGGCGCGCAACTTCATGCGCGACGGCATGCGGCCGGGTGACAAGGTGTTCTTCTATCACTCCAATTGCGCCGAGCCCGGCATTGTCGGCGTCGCCGAAGTGGCGACCGATGCCTATCCCGACCCCAGCCAGTTCGATCCCAAGAGCAACTACTTCGACGCCGCCAGCTCGCGCGACAATCCGCGCTGGATGCTGGTCGACGTGAAGTTCGTGAAGAAGCTCAAGCGCACCATTCCACTGAAGGAACTGCAGTCGGAACCGGCCTTGGCCGAGATGGCGCTGGTGCGCAAGGGCAACCGGTCTCTCCGTGATGCCCGTGGAAGCCGCCGAATGGCGTCACATCCTGGGCATGGAATAACTCTCACCTCATCGGGACGCATGACATGAGCAACGCCAACGAAAAACGCCAGGCCGGCGAAGCCGCCATCCGCTACGTCGAGGACGGCGCCATTGTCGGCGTCGGCACCGGCTCCACCGTCGCCTACTTCATCGATGCGCTGGCCGACCTGAAAGACCGCATCCAGGGCGCGGTGTCCAGCTCGGAACAGTCCACCGCCCAGCTGAAGCGCCTCGGCATTCCGGTGCTCGATCTCAATGCCGCCGGCCCGCTAAGCCTTTACGTGGATGGCGCCGACGAGTGCGATCCGCACAAGCGCCTGATCAAGGGTGGCGGTGCCGCGCTGACGCGCGAGAAGATCGTCGCTGAAGCGAGCGAGAAGTTCGTCTGCATCATCGATTCGAGCAAGCAGGTGGACCTGCTCGGAAAGTTTCCGTTGCCGATCGAAGTGATCCCGATGGCGCGCAGCTTGATCGGTCGCGAGATCGTCAAGCGCGGCGGCCAGCCGGTGTGGCGCGACGGCGTGGTCACCGACAACGGCAACTGGGTCATCGACGTGCATGGCTGGCAAATCGTCGATCCGGTCGCGCTGGAAAACGACCTCAACCAGATCCCAGGCATTGTCACGGTCGGCCTGTTCGCACGCCGTCCGGCGGACGTGGTGCTGGTGGGCGACAAGGTGATGTGATCATTTCTCTCCCTCTCCCCCTTCGGGTTGTCTGGAGGGGAGAAGAAGCTAAAGCAAAAAGCCTCCCCGGTTTAGCAGGAGGCTTTTTTGTTTCTGAAACCTCAAGCGAACTTGGGGCCAGGGGTTGGCCGGCTTGATGGTCCTGATGGGGTCGCGAAATCCCGCCGCTCCATAAGCGAGCTCCCCAATGGAAAGACAAAAAGCTCGCTCTCAGGAAGCGTTTTCTCCACGTGGGGAATTGGGATTGTTCGCCCCATCCATGGGGCTCACCCCTCCGCGCTGCGCGCTCCGGGGCCAGCGCTAGCGCGCTGTCCAAATTCGTTCCGGACGAATTTGTCGACTGCGGAGGCAGGATGCCGGAGCGAACATCGGCGCAGCCGATGGCCCGAAGGGTGAGGCACAGGAAGTGCCGAATAACGTGCTTCGCCTCCTGTGTCCCAGCCAAAATAAAAGGTTCTTCACGGAACCGCGGGGAAGTAGGGATTGACGGGCGAGGGTTGGTTACATTGGCAGTCGCCAAACACACCAACCCAACCGCCCCTCGCCGTCCCGATGAATGCTATGAGCCTGCCTTCCTTCTGGGAAGGTTTTTGTGTGGAGTCCTGTGAAGAGCAGGCCGACGATCAGCTGCTGATCACGTTGCGTGCCGATCCGGCATGGACACCGCGGTGCGGTGGCTGTGGCGCTCCCAGTCCGTTGATCCATGACCGTCAGTGGCGACGCATCCGTGAGCGCGACCTGCTGGATCGGCGGGTGTGGCTGAAGGTGGAGCTACGCCGGGTGGATTGCCTGCATTGTGGGCGACGTCGCGAACGGGTGGGTTGGCTGGATCCGCGGGCGCGGGTGACCCGTCGTCTTCAGGCCTGGATCGAGGCGTTGACGCAGATGCTGCCGATTCGTCATGTCTGCGCGCTGACGGGACTGCACTGGCAGAGCGTCAAGGACATCGACAAGCGTCGCCTGGTCGCGACACAGGGCGCCTTTGAGGCCGGCGCGGTACGTCGCCTGGTGATGGACGAGTTTGCCCTGCACAAAGGGCATCGTTACGCGACGGTGATCATGGATGCGCAGACCTTGCGCGTGCTGTGGGTCGGCGAGGGCAACAGCCGCAAGGCCATCGCACCCTTTTTCGCCCTGTTAGGGGATACCTGTCGGCACATCGAAGCGGTCGCCATGGACATGAACACGGCGTTCGATCGGGAGGTGCGCACACACTGCCCACAGGCCGAAGTCGTCTACGACCTGTTCCATGTCGTCGCCCGTTTCGGTCGCGAGGTCATCGACCGCGTGCGGGTGGATCAGGCCAACGCCTTGCGTCAGGACAAGCCCGCCCGCCACGTCATCAAACGCAGCCGCTGGCTGCTGTTGCGCAACCGCGAGAATCTCCAGGAAGAACAGGCCGTGCGCCTGCGCGATCTGCTCGCCGCCAACCAGCCGCTAGCCACGGTCTATCTCCTGAAGACCACACTCAAGGAGATCTGGTACGCCCCCAGTGTCCGCGAAGGCTGGTTGCGCTGGCGTCAGTGGCAACGCATGGCCGAAGAAAGCGGCATCCCCGCGTGTATCACCTTCGCCAGACGACTCAAACCGTACCTGCGCGGCATCCTCGCTAGTGCCAAATACCACCTGCACACCAGCGTCCTGGAAGGCGTCAACAACCGCATCAAGGTCATCAAGCGCATGGCCTATGGCTTCCGCGACTCGACCTACTTCTTCCTGAAAATCAAGGCCGCCTTCCCCGGGAAAGCGTGAAGAACCAAATAAAAGGCCCGCCATTTAGGCGGGCCTTTTATTTTGGCTGGGAGACTAGGATTCGAACCTAGATAAACGGAGTCAGAGTCCGTTGTCCTACCGTTAGACGATCTCCCAAAACCCGGCGGAGCGGTGCGCTCTGACTTGATGCACCGTACCGTCGAAGCGTGATTAGCGCTTCGAGAACTGGGTAGCGCGGCGGGCCTTGTGCAGACCGACCTTCTTACGCTCGACTTCGCGGGCATCGCGGGTCACGAAGCCAGCCTTGCGCAGCTGCGGCTTCAGGGTTTCGTCGTACTCGATCAGCGCGCGGGCGATGCCGAGACGGATCGCGCCGGCCTGGCCGGTGATGCCGCCGCCGGCAACGGTGACGTTGACGTCGAACTTGTCGCTGGCCTGGATCAGTTCGAGCGGCTGGCGCACGATCATGCACGAGGTTTCGCGACCGAAGAACTGCTCGAGCGCTCTTGCCGTTGACAATGATCTCGCCCTTGCCCTTGCGCAGGAACACGCGGGCGGCGGAGGTCTTGCGGCGGCCGGTGCCGTAATTCTGCTGGATCGCCATGATGATTCCTTAGATTTCCAGCGCCTGCGGCTGCTGTGCGGTATGCGGATGTTCGGCGCCGCCGTACACCTTGAGCTTGCGGTACATCGCGCGGCCGAGCGGATTCTTCGGCAGCATGCCCTTGACGGCGATTTCGATCACGCGCTCCGGATGCGTGGCCAGCAGGTCCTTGAGACTCATGGTCTTCAGGTTGCCGACGTAGCCGGTGAAGCGGTGGTACATCTTGTCGTCCAGCTTGGCGCCGGTGACGGCAACCTTCTCGGCGTTGACCACGACGATATAATCGCCGGTGTCGACATGCGGGGTGAACTCAGGCTTGTGCTTGCCGCGCAGACGGCGGGCGATCTCGGTCGACAGACGACCGAGCGTCTTGTCCGTGGCATCAATCACGAACCAATCGCGCTTGACGCTTTCCGGCTTGGCGCTGAACGTTTTCATTTCAGAATACCTAGTCTGCCGCCACCAGGGCGGTACACGTAATCGGTGGAACAAAGGCGCGAGATGATAGCGGAGTTTTCATCAATCGCGCAAGCCCACCGACCGGCGGGCTGCGAGCTGGCAATGATAGCATGACCGGCATGCCTGCTGAAAAGCCCCCCCTACGCATTGCCTCGTTGGCTGACCAATGCGTGCAGTGCGGACTGTGCCTGCCGGTATGCCCCACCTACGCCCTGGACGGCAACGAGGCGGAGTCGCCACGTGGCCGCATCGCCATCGCCGCGGCGCTGGCCCGCGGGCGACGCGGAGCCTACGGCGGCGCTGCGGGAGCACCTGGATCATTGCCTGGGTTGCCTGAACTGCGAACGGGTGTGCCCGGCGCAACGTGCAGTATGGCGAGCTGCTGGTGGAAACCCGCGCCCTGCTCGGGCCTGCGCCTGGGCGGCCACGGCTGCTGCTGGCGCTTCTCAAGCGACCCGGCCTGCTGCAGTTCGCGGGCCGTCTCGGCCGGCATGCTCGGGCTCGCTCGCTGGAAGCGGCGCCTTGCGGAACGCCTGCCGCCCGCGTCAGCGTGGCGCGCCGCGCTGGGCACGCTGCCGGATGCGTCGAATGAGGTTGCACTGTCAGCTCCCCCGGCCGACGCTTCGTCGGCGCAGCCAGGCGTCGCGCTGTTTCCGGGTTGCGTCGCCAGCGTCGAGGATGCCGCAGGCCCAGCAGGCCGCCATCACACTTGCTGCGTGCGGCGGGCTATCGTGTTTCCCTGCTGCCCGCATTCTGCTGCGGCGCCATGGATCTGCACGGTGGCGAAGCGCAGGGCGCCGAGCGCGCCGCACAACAAGTGCGCGACGCCTGGCGGGCAGCGGAGCCCAGTTATTGGTGTCGGTCACACCGGGCTGCCTGGGCACGCTGCGACGCGCACTGCCCGGCGTCACGGTAGTCGACCCGGTCACCGCTGCTCTCCGCGCGCGCGGATCAGTTGCGCTTTAAGCCCTTGGCCCGTCGTGTTGCCCTGCATCTGCCATGCACCCAGATCAACGTGGCACGCAGCGATTCGGCCTTGCTTGCGTCTGCTGCGCCAGGTGCCGGAACTGGACGTAAGGTCCGTGCAGCGTCCGCCGCACTGCTGTGGCGCCGCCGGCTCCCACATGCTGGAGTTTCCGGAGCGCGCCGCGCGCCTGCGCGACGACACGCTCGGACAGATCGCCTGCCTGGCGCCACGGCAGCTGTTGTCGTCCAATATCGGTTGCCGCCTGCATCTGGCTGCAGGCATGGACGAAGGCGATCGCCATTGGCCGCACCTGCATCCGTTGACCTTGCTCGCACAGCAATTGATTTCGTAGAGGCATTGCCATGAACGCACGCACGCTTTCCCCGCTCGACCGTCTGCTGGCTGGCATCGAACGCGCCCTGGAAACGGTGGCCGGCTCGCCGGAAGCCGGACGGGCGCCTCCCGCCGAGGCTTTCGACGAGTCCGATATGGACGATGCCGAACGCCGCCACGCGGCAGGGCTGATGCGCATCAATCACACCGGCGAGGTTTGCGCCCAGGCGCTGTATGACGGCCAGGCCGCCCTGGCGCGCAGCAAGGAGAACCGCGCTCACCTGCTGCACGCCGCCGATGAGGAAACCGACCATCTGGCCTGGTGCGCCGAGCGCCTGAAGGAACTGGACAGTCGTCCCAGCCTGCTCAATCCACTGTGGTACGCCGGCAGCTATGTGATCGGCGCGGCCGCCGCCCTGGCGGGCGATCCGGTCAGCCTGGGTTTCGTGGTCGAGACGGAGCGCCAGGTGGAAGCGCATCTTGAGGAGCACCTGGACAGGCTGCCGCCCCAGGACGAGCGCTCACGCGCGATCCTCACCCAGATGCAGGCCGATGAGGTGCGTCACGCGCACGAGGCCAAGGTGCGCGGCGGCGTCGACCTGCCGTTTCCGATTCCGGGGCTCATGCACCTGAGTTCGATGGTGATGAAGACGGTGGCGTACCGGGTCTAGGCCCGGGCCGGCCCGTGTAGGAGCGCACCCTGTGCGCGATTGGGCCCCGCAATGTCGTCGCTTCGTAGGTTTTCGCGCACAGGGTGCGCTCCTACAGATGGCGCGAGGAACGCGCAAAAGAAACCCGCCTTTCGGCGGGTTTTCGTTACATCAGGTTGCGGCCGTGGAACAGTTCCTCGATCTCGCGGCGCAGCAGGGACTCGATGCGCTGGCGCTCCTTGAACGAGAGGTCGTCGGCATGCGCCTCGAACAAATACGTATCAAGGTCGAAATCCTTGATGTGCATCTTCGTATGGAACATGTTTTCCTGATACACGTTCACGTCGAACATCTCGTACTTCTGGCGAATGTGCTTGGCCAGGTAGTCCTGTACGGAGTTGATCTTGTGATCGATGAAGTGCTTCTTGCCCTTCACGTCGCGGGTAAAGCCGCGCACGCGGTAGTCGGCGATGACGATATCGGACTCGAAGCTGTCGATCAGGTAGTTCAGGGCCTTCAGCGGGGAGATGACGCCACAGGTAGCCACGTCGATATCCGCGCGGAACGTCGCGATGCCGTTGTGCGGATGCGTTTCCGGGTAGGTATGGACGGTAATGTGGCTCTTGTCCATATGCGCCACCACGGCACCGGAAATGGTGTCGCGGCCAAGCTTCTCGACCACTGGCTCCTCGGAGATGAGGATGGTGACCGATGCACCTTGCGGATCGTAATCCTGGCGTGCGATGTTCAGGATGTTGGCGCCAATGATCTCGGCCACATCCGTCAGGATCTGGGTGAGACGGTCGGCGTCATACTGCTCATCGATGTACTCGATATAGCGTTGGCGCTGTTCTTCGGACACTGCATAGCAGATGTCGTAGATGTTAAAGCTCAGCGCTTTGGTCAGGTTGTTGAAACCCTGCAAGCGCAGGCGGGGAAGTGGTTTCACCACAACGGCTCTCCATGACCGGGACGTGCGGCCAGCAGCAGAGGCGGGTTAGCGACAAGGGTCCCCGCTGGATAATTCGACGCGAAAGCCCGAAGCTTCCGCGACCCTTGTGACCGGAGCGCGACAAGGGGATCGCGTCCGAAAGACCGTGAAGTATGCGGCAAAAAAAAGGAAAACTGAACCTTCGGCAGGTCAAGTTAGTTTGCCATAATGCCTGGAGGGGGGATGGATTGGACACACGGGGGCCGCTTGCGGGCCTCGGACCTTAATCTACGGGACACATCGTGGCGCAACTCAAATATCAGCTACAACAAGCTTTTGACCGTTCTCAGGCGCCAGCCAACTTTGCACCGGATCCGGCATCCATGGAGCGTTTTCTGGCCCTTTGCCACCGGCGCCGTTACCCGGGCAAGACGGCCATCATCCGCCCGGGCGATCCGGCCAACACGCTGTACTACATCATCGACGGCTCCCTCGCCGTGTGCACCGAGGACGAGCAGGGTCGGGAACTGATCCTGGCCTACCTGAGCCGTGGCCAGTTCATTGGGGAGATGGGCCTGTTCGTCGAACAGGCGCAGCGCGAGTCGATGGTGCGCACCCGCACTGCCTGCGAGATGGCCGAGATCAGCTACGAACGCCTGTTCCAGCTGATGGAGGGACCGTTGCGCGAGGAATGCCCGAAGATCCTGTTCGCAATCGGCTCCCAGCTCACCAACCGTCTGCTGCGCACGTCGCGCCAGGTCAGCCGCATGGCGTTCATGGACGTGACCAATCGCATTTCCAGGACGCTGCTGGACCTGTGCCAGGAGCCGGATGCCATGACCCACCCGGAAGGCACGCAGATCCGCATCTCGCGCCAGGAAGTGAGCCGCATCGTGGGCTGCTCCCGCGAAATGGTCGGCCGCGTGCTCAAGCAGCTCGAGGAGCAGCGCATGATCGATGTAGCGGGCAAGACCATCGTGGTGCGCGGCACCCGCTAACGGGTGAGCCTGGTTCGTTTCGCCGCACTCCGCGCCAGCGAGTGCGGCCCGGCGGGCTTCTTCGCGTAGACCATGTAGACGTCGGCCCGCTCATAGTGCGAGCCGGGCCGTACGGATGGCTGCATGACGAAGCCCGCCTGTTCATACATGCGCAGTGCCGTCTTCAGGCGGCTGTTGGATTCCAGGAACAGCTCCCTGCCCTTGCGCCGATGGAATTCGGTGATGGCCGCATCCAGCAGGCGGCGCCCTGCCCCCAGGCCGCGAAAGGTTTCGTCGACACCCATCTTGGACAACTCGTAGACGCCTGGCGATTCGTGCAACAACGCGCAGGTGCCAATGACTTCACCGCCCAGCCGGGCGAAGAAGATGGCGCCGCCGGGCTTCAGTACGTAACGCTCGGGATCGCCGAGCACGACGCGATCGATATCTTCCATGCGGAAATACCGCTCCAGCCATGCCGCGTTGAGGCGATAGAAATGTTCCTTCAGGGCCGGCTCGTAGGAGATGATCTCCAGTTCCGCCGCGCTCAGCGCGGCATGCTCGGTCAGTATGGACGCCACCACGGGACGTTCCTGCAACGCCTTTTCGCAGGCCGCCAGCGCGCCAAGCAAGGCCATGCCATCCTGACCCAGCGAAGCCATCGCCCCGCGCCTGATCGCGACCCACACGGGGCCGAGCGAGGTCAGTGCGCCACGCCCCTTGTCCGTCAGCACCAGCAAACTGCGGCGGCCGTCCCGTGCGTCCTTGCGCCGTTTCACCAGGCCGGCGCGCACCAGCTTGTCAGCGAGCTGACTCACCGCGGAATGGGTCTGGCCGATGGCCATCGCGACATCACTGACCGTGGTCGCACCGTGCTCCCACAGGTAGCGCAACACCGGGAACCAGCGCGATTCGATGGATGCTCCGCAGCTGCGGTAGACCTCGTCGGCGGCCGCGTAGAAATGGTCGCTGAGCGCCTTGAGCCGGCTGCCGAGCGCCAGTTCACCGAGGGATGAGAGGTACATGAAAGGATTCACCAGGCAATTACGTTAGTACTAACGTAATTGCCTGAAACCCCATCCTGCAACCCTGTTGAAGGTCAGGCCCGTGTTAGAACCATTCCACGCGGGTGATGGTGCGCCCCAGCGCCCTTTCCATCTTCTTGCACAGCTTGGGCGTGCCATTGACCAGCACCGCCTCGCCAGCAGGCTTGAGCATCGGCACGTCCAGCAGCGAATCGCTGTAGGCGATATGCCACTCCTTAACGCCGATGGTGCCCAGTTGGACGAGCTTGCGCCGCCCCATGTTGTGCAGCTTCACGCGCATGCCCAGGATGCCGGGGCGCAGTTGCGAGGCCAGCACTTCGATGCCGCCCAGCCCGAGCTGATCGAGGATCTGGCTGACCAGCACGTGCTCACAGCCGGTCACCACGATGACGCGGTCGCCCTCGGCCTGATGTCGGCGCAAGGCAAGCAAGCCGTCGCGGCTGAATTGGCGCGGACGCCGCACAAGGCTGGCAGCGAACGCCTGCGCCACTGCCTGGTAGCGACGCTCGTTCAGACCCAACAAGCCCACATGTACCAGCGAACGCGCCGCCTGCTTGCGCGAAAACGGCAGCACCAGGGCGATCCACGGCAAGGCCAGCACGGCAGCCAGCTTGCGCAGCAAGGAGCGCTCGTAGCACTCGCGCATGAGTAGGGAAAACGCGTCGCCGTGAATCAGTACGCCGTCGAAATCGAACAGCACCGTGCGTGTCGCGGAAGCGGCCACCTCCACAGTGTCCGGCATGAAATCTTTTTCCACCGTCGCCATCACTTACTTGCCGTCGAACAGGCGCTTGAGCTCGCTACCCGGATCATCCGCACGCATGAACGCCTCGCCGACCAGGAACGCATTGACGCCGGCATCACGCAGCAGGGCCACGTCGTCGGATGTATGAATACCCGACTCACTGACCAGGATGCGGTCGTATTCCATCAGCTGCTGCAGCTCCAGCGATGTCTCGAGCGAGGTGTGGAAGGTACGCAGATTGCGGTTGTTGACGCCGATCAGCGGCACGGGCAAGGCCAGTGCCCGCTCCAGCTCTTCGGCATCGTGCACTTCGCACAACACGTCCATGTCGAGTTCGGCCGCGAGCATCGACAGTTCCAGCAGGGCGCCATCGCTGAGCGCGGCGACGATCAGCAGGATGCAGTCGGCGCCGATCACGCGCGCCTCATACACCTGATATGGATCGATCACGAAATCCTTGCGCAGCACGGGCAACGAACAGGCCGCGCGCGCCTGCTGCAGGAAATCCTCGCAGCCATGGAAGAAGTCGCGATCGGTCAGCACGGAAAGACAGGCCGCACCACCCGCTTCGTAGCTGCGTGCGATGGCCGCGGGATCGAAATCCGGGCGGATCACGCCCTTGCTTGGACTTGCGCGCTTCACCTCGGCGATCACGGCCGGCAGACCCGCGTCGATCTTCGCCTCGATGGCCGCCGCAAAACCGCGCGTTTCCGGAAGATCCACCACCCGCGAGGACAGCTCGATCAAGGGGAGCTTGGCGCTGCGCTCGGCAACCTCTTCGGTCTTGCGCGTCAAAATACGTTGAAGGATGTCGGTCATGTCGGCAGCCTGGTCAGTCATTGCATGAAACGTGGCAACGGCGTCAGTGCCTATCCGCAAGACGCCGTGTCGCTGCCACGAAGGCGTCCATTTTCGCACGGGCGGCGCCGCTGGCGATGGTTGTACGCGCCAATTCGATGCCGGCCGCGATGGAATCCACCACATTGGCAGCGTAAAGCGCCGCACCTGCATTGAGACAAACGATATCGTGCGGCACCCCGCGACGGCCTTCCAAGGCCTCCAGCAGCATAGCGCGCGACTCCTCCGCATTCTCTACCCGCAGGTTGCGGCTGGAAGCCATGGCGAGACCAAAATCCTCCGGCTCTACCTCGTATTCACGCACTTCGCCGTCGCGCAGCTCGCCCACCAACGTCGCTGCGCCCAGCGAAATCTCGTCCATGCCATCACGCCCCCACACAACTAGTGCATGTTTCGCGCCGAGTGCCTGCAATACGCGCACCTGGATGCCTACTAGGTCCGGATGGAACACCCCCATGAGGATGTTGGGCGCACCCGCCGGATTCGTCAGCGGCCCAAGGATATTGAACAGCGTGCGCACGCCCATTTCCTTGCGCACCGGCGCCACCACCTTCATCGCGGGATGATGATTGGGTGCAAACATGAAGCCGATGCCGGTTTCATGCATGCATTGCGCCACCTGCGCCGGTGGTAGATCGATCGCCGCGCCGAGCGCCTCGAGGACATCCGCGCTGCCCGACTTGGACGACACGCTGCGGCCACCATGCTTGGCGATCCGAGCACCTGCCGCCGCGGCCACGAACATCGACGCGGTGGAAATATTGAAGCTGGACGCACCGTCACCGCCGGTACCGACGATGTCGACGAAGTGTTCGTGCGGCGGCAGATCCACCTTGGCCGAGAGCTCACGCATCACGCGTGCCGCGCCGGTGATCTCGCCCACGGTTTCCTTTTTCACGCGCAGGCCGGTGATGATCGCCGCAGTCATCAGCGGGCTCACTTCACCACGCATGATCTGGCGCATCAGCGCGATCATCTCATCGTGGAAGATCTCGCGATGCTCGATCGTGCGCTGCAGCGCCTCCTGCGGCGTAATCGTCACGCGGCGGCCGATGGGCGGGGTGGTGGCCGCACCGCTCATGCGGCCAGCTTCAGCGGCAGGCCGAGGAAATTGCGCAGCAGGTCATGACCGTACTCGGTGAGGATCGACTCCGGATGGAACTGCACGCCCTCGACGTTCAAGCTCTTGTGACGAAGGCCCATGATTTCGTCGATCGACCCATCAGGGTTTTCCGTCCACGCAGTGACTTCGAGGCAATCGGGCAGCGAACCTTGCTCCACCACCAGCGAGTGATAGCGCGTAGCCTCGAACGGATCCGGCAGGCCGGCAAACACGCCCTTGCCGCGATGGCGTACCGGCGAGGTCTTGCCATGCATGATCTGCTTGGCGCGAATCACCTTGCCGCCGAACACCTGGCCAATCGCCTGGTGCCCGAGGCATACGCCGAACACCGGGATTTCCCCGGCCAGTTCGCGTAGAACGCCCAGCGACACGCCCGAATCGTCCGGCGTGCCTGGACCTGGCGAAATCATGATGTGCGTGGGCCGCAGTGCCCGGATGCCGGCCACGTCCAGCGCGTCGTTGCGCACCACTTTCACCTCCTGTCCCAGCTCGCCGAGGTACTGCACGAGGTTGAAGGTGAAGCTGTCGTAGTTATCGATCATCAGCAACATGGAAAGGGCAACCCATTTAATTAAACGCAACAATTAACCGCAGACCCAAGGCGCTTTTGCCGCGTGACGGAGAGACGCCCGGTGGCGGTTATGCGGTGGCAGGAAGTGCATTGTGCTCAAAGCGGCGCCGCACTGCAGCAAGTGCTGGCCTCGGCGGCACTCTCAGGGCTGATGATCCAGTCCGGGCAGATGCCATGCCGACTGCAAACGCGCGTACTCGTTTTGCGGCAGGAGCACGAACACCGGATGGTCTTGCGGCTTCAACCACGCCAGCAGCTGGCGCATCACGGACTCCGGCATCGCGGTACAGCCGGCGGTGGCGTCGGTAGGCGATTTCCACACATGGGCGAAGATGCAGCTACCCGCCTTCGCGCGTCCCTGGGCGTTGTGTTCGATGACGAAGCCCACCTTGTAGAGCTGATCGCCATTGAGATGCAGGTCGCGCCGCATGGGCTCGCTGGAACCAGCCGCGGCCTGCTCGCCCACCGCGCGTGTATCGACAATGCGGTTGTAGTACGGCGATCCGCTCACATCCATGCAGTAGTCGGACACCTGCAGTGCGCGATACGGCAGCTGCGTATCGGTCTTCGACGCGTAACCGAACGCTTCGCCGATGCGATAGACGCCAGCGGCGCTGCGACCATCGCCTTCCTGTTTCTGCGGACCCTGTGTCTGCGCATCGTTGAGACCCAGGCCCCACGCAGCACCTACGTGGCCAATGGTTACAGGCTGCGCGCTGGCCACCGGATGCCACGTATCGCCTGTGCGCTCGTACGAACGTAGCACGCCGTGATCGGCATTCCAGCCGGGAATCACCACCAGCACCATCTGGTCCGAGTCGCGCCAGGCAGCGTTGCCGTCGGCCGCCAGCACGATGGCGCTGCCGAGGAGCGCAACGATGGCCATGACGCAGGCCAGGAGTCGACGGGCTCGGGAACGGCGATGGGTGTGAGGCATGTGAGGTGGCATCTGAAGGAGAGGGAATCGATGTCCCAGCCTGCCGCAATACTCTCGAGATGGGTAGATCCCGGCGACTCAGGGCCGGACACGCACGATGCTTGTCATGCTGTCCACATAGGAGTGCTTGCCGTCCAGCATGAGCGGCAGCAAGGGCGTCACCGACACCGCATTGAGTTTGACCTCGCGCAGCGCACCACCGTCGTCGCGAAAACTGATGCCCGTGGTGTCATGGATGACATACGGTTCGCCCGCACGCTGGCCAATCACCATCATCACGTGACCCGGTATGTAGACCAGGTCGCCCACCTGTAGCGCATTGACCGCCTTCATGCGCACGTCGTGGTGATCCTTGCTGGTGAAGACCTGATGCGTCAGCGCTGGACTGGCGGCCTGTCTGCTGGTATCGCGCGGCATCTGCACACCCATGCTGCGATAGACGTCCGCCACGAAACCGCTGCAATCCCGTCCGTCATAGGCATGCCCCCAGCCATAGCGCTCACCGAGGAACTTGAAGGCCTGACGCAGAATGTTGGCTTCGGTGAGCGGCAGATAACCAGCGGCGGTATCGGTATGGCGTTGTATCAGCGCAGGCGAGAAGCCAAGCGTGCCACTAGACGTGCGTATCGGCAGGTCGATCACATGCGAGGTATACGGCGACTCGCCATTGACGGGCTGGTCGGCGGGATGATCGGCCAGTACGGGTACGGCAACCCCCATATCGAGCTGCAGTTGCGACACGCCCGGTCGCTCCGGTGAATAAACCGTCTCCACCTGCGGGCCCGTTACCACGCGCCGTGGCTGCCGCCCCGCATAGCCGAAGACCTGTTCGGCGGAACCCTCGGCGATATTGTCCTTGCGCGTCCACGCCATATAACGCGGGCTTAGCACGAACAACCATTGGCCATCGCTGCTCTCATGCGCAATGACCACCGGCGTACCGGGAAACTCGGCCGTCTCCTGGAAACGGTCGATATCGCTGTTGTCGGCGGAGGTGAACACCCGCAAGTCGGTCGGGAAGCTGCGCAAGGCGGCACGACGCAGCACCAGCCCGTAGCGTATGTGTTGCTCCATCGGCACGCCATCGAGTGCGAGCCGCTCGCCGACTTGCTGGAGCAGGTCAGCCGGAACGGGCTCGCCCTTCTCGTCGTACAGCGGTTGCTTGGGTAGCTCGGAGATATTCTTGATCCAGGCCACGACCTGCGCGCGCATCAGCGTCGTCGGCAGCGTCCGCAGGTCACGCATGGACGGATCGAGCTGGAACAGCCGCATATTCTGAGCCGCGATGGCGTCCGCGCCGAGAAGCACGCGATCAGGCTCGGCGAGCTGATGAATCCAGAAGTCCGGGGTAAGCATGGTTTCGCTGTCCACGCCGATGACGCCCGAGGGTGGCACCGGAAGCTGTCCACCTCCGTGGTCTGCCCGTGCCGGAGAGGCGACCAGGGCAGCGACGAGAAGCCATGTTGCAGCATGAAGCAATCGCATGAGGATCCCTTACGACTGGCAAGCGCGGGCACGGAGAGGCCGAACCCGATGCAGAGGATATCGCTACACCGTGCCGGATGCTGCTCCTTCCCCGCTACACGATGGCTCCATGCGCCGCAAGCGGCACCAAGCTTGTACGATGCCTCCACCATACGAAAGGGAGACGGCATGAACGTGTTCAGTGCTCCGGACGGCTCCTGCACGTTTGCCCCGACTGTTGGCAGCAGCGCGGCAAGGTCCCATGGAGAGAGGCCACCGAACGCGCCGACTTCACGTGTGCAAAGCATGGGCGTGCGCAGATTTCTGCGAATTTGCACGGCCTTGACCGGCATGCTGATGGCCAGCCATGCAGCAGCGGACTCGGCACCGTTGCTTTCGACGGCCCAGACACCCGATCAGGCAGGCCTGGTCGATATCCGTCAACTGGTGCCGGACATTGCCGAAGATATCAAGTACGCCGGTAGCGACAACTTCGTTGGCACACCCGTGGACGGCTATCTCGCACCGAAATGCTTCCTTCTGCGGCCCGCGGCTGAAGCACTCGCCCGCGTCGAACACGACTTGCGCCCACGCCACTTGCGGCTGCAGTTGTTCGACTGCTACCGACCGGCACGCGCGGTGAACCATTTCGTGCGCTGGGCCTCCGATGCTGCCGACCAGCGCACCAAGGCTGCGCATTATCCGGATCTGGACAAGAGCAAATTACTCGGCGACTACATCGCGCCGGTGTCAGGGCATAGCCGCGGCGCCACCGCGGATCTGACCCTGCTCCAATGCGACGCCAGCAATACGCATTGCGCTCCACTGGACATGGGCACGGGCTTTGATTTTTTCGGCCCATTGGCGAATACAGACTCGCCACGGGCCACGTCCGCCCAGCACGCCAACCGCATCCTGCTCCGCGACGCGATGGAGCACGAGGGCTTTCGCAACTACGCCATGGAATGGTGGCACTACACGCTGACGCCAGGGCCCGCGACGGACACGATCTACGACGTGCCGGTACAGTGAGCGGAGACGTCATGGGCCGTCATGAAGCGCGATGGACGCAGCCTTAGAGCCCGTTCGCTATCTCCCCCGTAGCCCACGGAGAGATGGCGAAAGGGCTCTAAGGACGATCGCCAGGGTTTACTGGAGGAAAGGCCAGCAAGTTCGAGGTGTAACTCTCGATCACCAGGCTGAAAGGGCGGTTTGCCTTGTCATACAGCACCGCACGGTGCTGCAGCACGAAATGCGGAATCTCCAGCACATCGGTGCGGGATGGCGGCAAAGGTGCGCCGCTCTCCCAGCCTTGCGGCAACGGTGACCACAATAGATCGGCAGACAAGGTCTGCCGGCGGAAGTGCAGCGGCTGCACGACTTTGCCGAACGGCGTGTCGGTGCTGTCGAGCTCGTGATTCATCGAATCAGTGAGTCGGCTCGGCACGTACCAGTTATCGGCTTCGGATAGCACATGGCCGCCGCAAGCGAGTTGCACGCGGCGGTAGCGCACGGATTCGTCCGCACCGATGCCGAGCTGCTCGCGTGCCCCTTCCGGCAGCGGCTTGTCCACACCGCGCACGCGCTCGGCCACCACGGTGGCTTCGGCTGCCAGATGATGCGACCCGCACCAGCGCTCCAGGGTCAGCGTGGCGCTTGGGTGACTCAATAAATCGGCGTTGAGCGACTGCAACAGCGCCAGCACTTCCACGCGCGAGGTGAAGTCGTCACGCCAGACGGTCGGCGTGTCGGGTGTACGCGCCGGCACCGGCGCAGCGAGCAAGCTGCCGGTCAGCCCCAGGAGACAAGGCAACACCGCGTGCCGACGCATGTTCACAACCCTTTCGCCGCCTGCGCAACAGCGCGGAATAGCGCGCGCCCCTTGTTCATCGTCTCCTCCCACTCGGAAGCGGGATCGGAGTCATAGACGATGCCGGCACCGGCCTGCACATGCAGTCGGCCACCCTGGATCACGGCGGTGCGGATGGCAATGGCTGTATCCGCATCGCCCCACCAGCCGATCCAGCCGATGGCACCGGCGTAGATGTTGCGCTTGTACGGCTCCAGTTCCTGGATGATTTCCAGCGCGCGGATCTTCGGCGCCCCGCTAAGCGTGCCAGCCGGAAACGTGGCCTTGAGCACATCCATATAGCCGATACCGGGACGCACACTGCCTTGCACCTGCGAGACGATGTGCATCACATGCGAATAGCGCTCGACCGCGAAGGACTCGCTGACTTCCACGCTGCCGGTCTCGCTGATGCGGCCGATATCGTTTCGGCCAAGGTCGATCAGCATGACGTGCTCGGCACGCTCCTTCGGGTCGGCCAGCAGCTCGGCTTCGAGGGCCTGGTCCTCTTCCTCCGTGGCGCCTCGCTTGCGCGTGCCCGCGAGCGGACGCACCACGACCTTGCCGTCCTTCAGGCGCGCCAGGATTTCCGGCGATGAACCCACGATCTGCGTGGCGCCGAGATCGACAAAGTACATGTAGGGCGACGGATTCAACGCGCGCAGCGCGCGATAGACATCGACGGGACGTGCATTGAAGCCCACGCTCAAGCGCTGCGACGGCACCACCTGGAAAATATCGCCCGCGCGGATGTATTCCTTCGCGCGTTCCACCATGGCCTCGAACTCCTCCTTGGTGAAGGAGGACTTGAAATCGCTCTCGTCCAGCGCCGTCGACTGGTTGAGCTGGGGATAGGACACGCCACTCTGGCGCAAGCGATAAACCAGCGCGTCCAGGCGGCGCTGCGCTTCGGCATAGGCGTGGGGCTGGGACGGGTCGGCGTGCACGATCAGGTACAGGCGGCCCTTGAGATTGTCGAAGACCGCCACTTCCTCGGCGAGCATCAGCAACACATCGGGCGTATCCAACTCATCGGCGCGATCCCAGCGGGCCAGGCGCGGTTCGATATAACCAATCGTCTCGAAGCCGAAATAGCCGACCAGGCCACCGCTGAACGCCGGCAGCTGTGGCAGGCGCGGCACGTCGTATTGCTGGCGGAGCTTCTCGATCTCGCCCAGCGGATCTTCCACGTGGCGACGCTCAGTCACTTCGCCGGCATCCTCCACTTCCAACTCGTGCCCACGCAGCCGGTATACGCGCTTCGCCGGCAGGCCGATGATGGAATAGCGTCCCCAGGTGGAACCGCCCTCGACCGATTCGAACAGGAAGGTATACGGGCCGTCGGCCAGTTTCAGGTAAACCGACAACGGCGTATCGAGGTCGGAAAACACCTCGCGCACGAGCGGAATGCGGGTATGACCCTGCGTTGCCAGTGCGTCGAATTCTTCTCGGGAGATCACGTGGGGAGTCCGGATGGCCAAGCTTGAACGGCCATTGTAGGGGCAGCACCCGGGCGTATTCACCCCAGGTCGAAGCGAAGTCCGGGCCATAGCTTGTCCGCCTGGCGCTACGCACCTACTCTTGCCGGATCGGTGCACGTTGCGGCGCCGCAGGGGAGATCGAAGGATATGGACCACCGTTGCCTGGTACTTTCCGGCCGCCTGCTCGACGGGCAGGACCCCGCCACCGTCCACGCGCGCCTGGCCGCCGCGTTCGGCATGGAAATGAGTGGATTCCGCGAGCGCGTGTTCGAGCGCGCGCCCCTGATCATCCGTCGCGGCCTCGATCCCGCTTCCGCCGAAGCACAGGTGGCCCAGCTACGCGCACTGGGCGTAGAGGCCGAATCCCTGCCCGATAGCGAGCAGCTGATCTGGCTGCGCCGCGAGCAGCAGGTGCGTGGCCCCCTTCCGCAGGCGGCGCTGGCCCGCTATGCCCAGCCGGGCGACCAGTGGTGCCACGACGGGGGGCAGCAATGGTTTGCCTGGCAGCCCAGCGCCAACGAAGCCCAGCTGCCGCCCACGCTGGCCGCGACCGCCAAGGCGCCGGATGACCTCACCCACGCAACAGAAACGTCGCACCCGCTGCCTCCTCCGCTACCGGAGCTCGACCAGCAGCGGAATGAGCCATTGCCGCTGCCGCCCTCTCCACCGGGTGAGCCGCTTGCTGCCAGGGGCACGCTCTCCAGCTTTGCCGTGGTGGCTGCCCTGCTCGGCCTACTCGCGCTGCTCTGGCGCCCGTTGGCACCATTGGCGACTCTCATCGCGCTAGGCACCCTGCTCTTCCTCTACCGCCGTCCGCTGCTGCGAGGACGCGTGTATGCGGTGGCCGCATTGATTCTGAGTGCAACGGCGCTCTTCCTGTGGATGGAACAACCCGCACCGGTGGCCGCCTCGGTAGCGCATCCCTATGTCCCCAGGCCGCTAAAGCCCATGGCGCCAAGCGGGCGCACGACGGCGCCAGCGCCAACACAGTGCACGGCCCCGACTGTCGCGCCCAAGAGCGACGAGGACCGCTTCCTGCTCACCGGCCAGCGCATGCTTACCGGGCGAGCGCAGCGCAAAGGCGACACCTATGTGGCGGAGGCCGCCGTATCGGTGAATGACCAGTGCCAACCGAACGCACTGCAGCTCTATGTATTCCGCCATGGCGTCTTTATCGGCACCGCGCTGGAAGCCGCTGCCAGCCCCGCCACGACACGTCTTATGGCCTTCGACCTTGCCGACGACCAACACCTGCGCATCACCCTCGCGCAATGCACGGACAAGCCGGGCGACTGTGCCGCCACGACGATTCGGCAGATTGCGGTGTTGCCTGGTGCGGGTGGGTGGACGCTGGGCGAAATGAAATAGCGCTGTGTAGGAGCGCACCCTGTGCGCGACAAACCGGCAGAGCGAGGGCCAAGGATGGCCCACGTGACAAACCGGCAGGAATGCCGGTTTGCACAGCGTAAGCTGCCCGCAGGGCGAGGGCCAGGGATGGCCCGAGTGACAAGCCTACGCAACCGTAACCCCGTCATCGAGCACAGGGTGCGCTCCTACAACCGCTGTCGTGGCATCCCATGCAATTGCAGGGTGAACGCCACGCCACTGCCGTCATCGAGATTGCGGGCCATCGCCACACCACCGTGTCGCTCCGCGACCAGTCGCACGACGTAAAGCCCCAGACCCAGATGCGGCGCATCGCCCGGCGTTGCCTTGTCGCGCAGGCTGACCAGTGAGTCGAACAAGCGGCCGTGCATCGCCGCAGGCAAGGGCTGGCCCTGGTTCGCCAGCTCGATCTGCGCGCCGTCCCCCTGCGCGCGCAGGCTCAGGCGGAACCAGCCACGCTCTGGCGTGAACGACAACGCGTTGTCGAACAGCTTGTCCAGCGCCTGCGCGATCAGCTCCGGCGCGCAGTGCAGATACAACGGGCCTTCGGGAAGCACACACTCAAGCCGTCGCGTACCTGCCAACGGGCGGTAGGCTTCGCTGCAACCACGCACCACCTCGACCAGGTCGACATCCTCCGGCTCGGCGGCGGCAATCGCCCGCTCCATCCGGCTCGCCTCGCTCATGGCCCGCACCAGCGCGCCCAGCCGCGCCACGCCATCGCGCGCACGCGCCAGATAGGGCTGCGCATCGGGAGGCATCGCGTGCTGTGCCTGCAAGGTGTGCTCTAGATTGTCGAGCGAAGATTTCACGATCGCCAACGGCGTATTCAACTCATGCGACAGCTTGGACGCCAGCGTGCGCAAGTAATCCGTATAACCGCCCACCACGTCGAATAGGCGCTCGAAGCTGCGGGCCAGATCGCCGATCTCGTCCTCGGCGCCGGTCATCGGGAAAGGGCCTTCCAGACGTCCGTCATTCAACTGCGCACGCTCGGCCGCATCGCGCAATCGGCCCAGGCGAAGGCTCAGGCGGGTGGCGAAGATCAACAAGATCGCACCCGCCACCAGCAGCACGCTGAAGCTGGTCAGCAGCAGACCCAGCAGCGCACGATTGGCCAGCAGCGGCACGGCGCGGCTCGATTGCTCCAGCAGCAGTACGCCGCGCACCTGGTCATCGCGTTCGATCGGCACGGCGGCTGCCAAAACGACGCTGCCGCGCGCTTCCCCCTGTCGCCAGACGGTGGCGGGCGTGCCCTTGCTGGCTTGCTGCACCTCGGTGGCATCAAGACGCGGCACGTCCTGCGTCCAGGGTTCGGCGTCTCCCACTTGGTTGGCCAACAGCGAGCGGTACACCAAGGCGGCGAACCAGCCCGGCTGATCGTCCGGCGCCGCCGCTGGCGTCGTGAGATGCCCGGTCTGCGCCAGCAACCAACCTTGCGGTGCCAGTACGCGCGCCTGCACGCCGTCGAGCGCGAGCTGCGAAAGTTCCTTGGACAGCAGCGGCGAATACGCCACCAAGGGCCGGTTTTGCACCGCCTGCGGATCACCACCGGCAGCCGCGTCGTAAACGGACAGCCCCAACTGGTCAAGCGCCAAACTGCGCGGCAGGCGCAACTCCACGTGGTAACCGCTGCCGTCCTCCTGCCACTGCGCCGTGATCAGCTCGGGCAAACCGGCCACGGGCGGGTCGAGCGGCCGCGCCGTCAACTGTCCCGGCGCCGCGCTTGCCAGCAGATAGCGGCGCGACTGATCGCCCTTGCCGAGGCTCAGCACCAGATGATCGGCCAGCAACGCATTCGGATCGCCGGCGTCGGCGCGCGTGCGATGCGCACTGCGCACGTCGGCGTACAGATAGAGCCACTCAGCGTCTTCGGCCAGCAGCAGCTTGCCGCGCTTGTCCAGCGGCTGGCTCCATGGCGTCAGCGGCGCCCAGTCGTCGCCATAGCCATCCACCGTGATGGGATTGACGGCCTGTTGCACGTACCAGCCGGGTTCGGCAGGCGGCAACGGGGCATCGGTAACGACCAGGCTGCGCGCCATCGCACGCGCCGAGGCGGTAAGCGCCTGGGCCTGGCCTTCGCGCAACAGCGTTTCCATCTGCCGCACGTACAGCCAGCCTGCCACCGGCAGAGCCAGGGTGCACAAGGCGACGAGCAGCAGTTTGCGGCGCAGGGTCATGGCGCGACGATAGCGAAAACGGAACCCACCGGCTTAATGCCGCGCCGACTTGTCTTTGGCATCCTTCGGAGGCTGATGGGCCATGTAGCGCGACTGTTCCACCACGCGCTTGAACAGCGGGAGCAGGTCCTGCCGACTCGCATCATCGTGCGCCAGCGTCATCGACCAGCTCAGGCGAATGCCGCTGGCCTTGCCCGGATCGCAGAACACCACGGCGTCGTCCTTGTGGTCGTTACCCTGGTAGAGCACGCCCTGGCAGGGCATGCCGGCATTGACCAAGGGAAACGCACCGACCTTGCCGGCCGGATCAAGCTGCAGGTAATGCTTGCGGTCTTCCTGCAGCTCGGCATCGAGCGTTGCCAGTTTGGCCGGCCATACGTTCAGCACCATCACGCGATCCGGCTCGCCCGTCCAGTCGCCCTTGTACAGCACCAGGTTCACGCCGATGGCCTTCGCATAGACGCAGCAATCCTGCGTCCAGCCATCGGGTAGCTCGGTATGGATGGACCAACCCGGCGCTACACCATCGAGCTGGCCATACACCAGCACGGACTTGTCGTTAACGGCACCGCTGGCATGCGTCGCGCCTGCCAGCAGCAACAGACTCATCAATCCCAACCCATACTTCATTACGGCTTCCACCTGTAACCCACGCCATGCACGGTCTCGATCGCATCGAACTCCGGCGCCACGGCGATGAACTTCTTGCGGATGCGCTTGATGTGCGAGGTGATGGTGGCGTCGTCCACCACCAGTTCGGCTTCGCGCATCAGCTGGTCGCGATTCTTCACGTGGCCGGGGAAGCGCACCAGCGTGTGCACCATCCAGAACTCGGTGACGGTGAGTGGGATCTCCTCACCGTTCCAGGTGATGCGCATGCGCTCGGATTCCAGCTTGAGCGGGCCGTGTTCGATCACCGTCTCGCTGGACGTCGGCACCTTCAGCGACTCGATGCGACGGAACAGCGCCGCGATGCGTGCCGCCAGCTGGTGCAGGCTGGTGTCCTTGCTGAGGTAATCGTCGGCCCCCAGGCGCAGGCCGGAGATCACGTCGAAGTCCGAATCGCGTGCCGTGAGGAAGATGATCGGCAGCGTGGACGATTTCGCGCGCAACTCGCGGCACAGGTCGAAGCCGCCCTCCGGCTCGTCGCCCAGTCCGATGTCGATGATGACCAGCTCGGGCAGGCGCATCCCGAACGCGCTGGAGGCCTCCTGCCGCGAACCGTAGCCGCGTGTTTCGTAACCGAAGCGGTTCAAGGCTTCGACGTAGTTCGCGCGGATCAGCGGCTCGTCTTCGACGATGGCGATACTGCGGCCCATGGCTTGCTCCAACATGACGATGGCGCGCAGCGTGAAGGGTGCGAGCCGGGCACGCAAGCCGGCAACGCCATCTGCCAGCAATTCGCCATCTGTGGTCGGCACACGGCCATGAGGTCGCCGGGGAGCGGGCGCATTTCCATCGGTCGTCAGGTCACGGCCCGATTTTGCCCGCATCCTGCCATTTTCGGGCCTCCCGGCATGCTCCGGAGGGTAGCCAAATAGAGCCATCCACGCAGGAGTCCTGAAATATGCGCCCCACCGGCCAGCCACCCGTTGATCCCAATGCCGAGTTGCAGGGCTTCGAGCCGCTACGTGTGGTGCTGGCGCTGGGCGCGCTCCTGCTCGGCCTGGTCATGAGCCTGCATTGACGAGAGCAGGCGTGAAATGCCGACGACCTGAACGAACGTTTCCTATCAGTAGCCGTGGAAGGCATGCGGGCGGCTGGTGCGCAGGGAAGCGCGCCTGCCGCCGGGGCCGATGAACCACATCCTGACCGACAGCCGCTTCAAGCGTTTCGTCCTACCCCCTGGGCTACGTTCCTCCCCCGCTTCGGCGGGGGTCTTTTTGGGAGCCCGCCGAATGAAACAGGGCCCGTCCGGCGGAATCATGGGAAAAGGGAACCAAATCGGACAAACCCGGTCAGACCTTGCGGTGGTCACGAATTCTTGCCGTGGATTCGCGTCCCACTGTGTGGTCTCCTCAAACGTCGTTCCGACGATACTTATCCCGGCGCGGTCTGCGCCGGGATTTTTCTTGCCTCGAAGCAACCACGCCGGCCGTGCGCAGCCCGTTATCCGCCAACAGCGGCCAGGTTCCGGCGCATCGTCTCGATCACGCTGCGATAGTCGGGCGCATTGAAGATGGCGGAACCGGCTACGAAGGTATCTGCACCCGCGGCGGCGATCTCGCCGATATTGGCCGCCGTCACGCCGCCGTCGATTTCCAGCCGGATGGCGCGACCACTCTCATCGATGCGACGACGCGCCTCACGCAGCTTGTCCAGCGCCGTGGGAATGAATTTCTGCCCACCAAAGCCCGGGTTGACCGACATCAGCAGGATCAGGTCGAGCTTGTCCATCACGTAGTCCAGCCAGCTCAACGGCGTGGCCGGATTGAACACCAGGCCCGCCTGGCAACCGGAATCCTTGATCAGGCCAAGGGTGCGGTCGACATGCTCGCTCGCCTCGGGATGAAAGCTGATCAGGCTGGCGCCAGCCTTGGCGAAGTCCGGCACGATGCGGTCCACCGGCTTCACCATCAGGTGCACGTCGATCGGCGCCGTGACGCCGTAGTCACGCAGCGCCTTGAGCACCATCGGGCCCATGGTGAGGTTGGGCACGTAGTGGTTGTCCATCACGTCGAAATGGACCCAGTCCGCCCCAGCGGCCAGCGCCTTGGCTGTGTCTTCGCCCAGCCGGGCGAAATCGGCGGAAAGGATGGAGGGGGCGATGACGTTCGCTTGCTTGGACATGGGAAGTGCCTGGGGATGGGGGATGGGTAGCGGTGGCGCGACAACCTACTGAGATGGGGATGGGAGGTGGGTAGCGGGGGCGCAAAATCCGATCAGCAGCGGCAGCTTACAGCTTGCGACAGTAAGGCTCATAGCGCGCGGCACGTCTGGTCTCGCGCCCCCGCCACCCACTCCCCACCCCCGCTCTACTTGAATCCGCGCTCGGCCTTGATCCGCTCGTAGGCTGCGTTGATTTCGCTGGCGCGCGACTCCGCGCGCTTGCGCATCTCTTCGGGCAGGTCGCCGAGACGGTCCGGGTGATGCTCGGAGATCAGCTTGCGATAGGCACGCTTGACCCCGCGATCATCCACGCTGCGCGAGATGCCCAGCACGGTGTAGGGGTCGGGGCCGTGCGTCGTGCGCTGGGGCGGCACGTAGCCACCGCCACCGTGGTTGCCATAGCCACGCGAACCGCCGGTGGCGTTCCAGGCAAAGCCCTTCATCGCCATCAGCGCCATCAGTTCCATGTCGCTGATGCGCAGCGCGAACGCCAATTGGCGCAGGATCGCCATCTGCTCCGGCGGCGGGTTGCCTTCGGCCAGCACCGTTTCGATCACCACATCGAGCACCGGGAAGGCATGGTCGCGACGCAGGCCGACCCAACGACGAAGCTCCTCGATGGCCGGGGTGACGTCGAACTCCGGCTGCTTGCCGGCGTTGAAGGCGGTGATGGCCACTTTCCGCTGTTCCGGCTCCAGACCCATGCGCTGCATCAGGCGCTCGGCCACGGCGATTTCCGCCTCGGAGACACGACCGTCGGATTTCGCCACGGCGCCCAGCAAGGCAAACAGTGGGCTGACGTAGCCACCGGCCTGGGGCGTCACGCGGCGCCGCTGCCCTTGGCGCAGGCTGTCGATGATGAAGCCGGTAATGGCGCCGACCACGGCGCCGGGCAAGCCGTGGCCGAAGATCAGGCCGAACAGGGCCAACCACAGGGTCCAGGTGAAAGTCATGGGGTGCCTTGTCGTTGCGGCGTCTGCGCGCTGTACCAGCGCGCCAGTTCATCGAGATCCGCGTCGCTTATCGGGCCGATCGCCGCACGCATCAGCGGCGCGTTGCGGCGGCCATCGCGGTATTGCTTGAGCGCTTCGCGCAGGTAGTCGAGCTTTTGTCCAGCCAGGTTTGGCGCGCCGGGAATCTGCGCCATGCCCGTTTCGCCATGGCACGCCGCGCACAACCCCAACCGCGCGGGCCTGACCGGTGCCGTAGCGAAGGCGGGCCCGGCAAGGGCCAGCACGATGGCGAGGGCGATGCGCACGAACGCCCAACCCGTCCCCCTATGGCAAGGACCTGGTACGGCGGAGGCGCGGGGCAGCTGGAACATGCGAGCAAGCTCTGGGCCAAAGCGCGCGATTCTAGCAGCCGGCGGGCCCGCGTCTGGGAGACGGCGCGCCGCCGCTATACCTCCCACACAGACGCCACCCGCTACAATAGCGGGCTCGATCGCCGGCCCGTGATGTGAAGCCGGCACCTCGTTTCCGGCCCTGGACTTCCAGGCCGGCCATCCAGGAGCGAAACAACGTGCCCACCACCCTGCTGCAATCGAACCTGCCCGGCCTGGAGCTGATCCATCGCGGCAAAGTGCGCGACGTCTATGCGCTTCCAGAGCACCGGCTGTTGATCGTTGCCAGCGACCGCCTGTCGGCGTTCGACGTGGTGCTGCCTGATCCGATTCCGGGCAAGGGCGAGATGCTGACGCAGATCTCCAACTTCTGGTTTGGCAAGACCGAGCACCTGGTGCCCAATCACCTGCTGCACTCACCGCTGAGCGACGTGCTCCCGGCTGGCACCGACCTGAAGCTGTACGAAAAGCGCGCGGTGGTCACGCGCCGCCTGAAGCCGGTGCCGGTGGAGGCGATTGCGCGCGGCTACATCATCGGTTCCGGCTGGAAGGACTATCAGGCCAGCGGCTCGCTGTGCGGCATCAAGCTGCCCGCTGGGCTGCAACAGGCACAACAGCTGCCCGAACCCATCTTCACCCCGTCGACCAAGGCCGCCGTTGGTGACCACGACGAGAACGTGAGCTTCGATGCCGTCGTGGCTGCCGTGGGCGCCGACCTCGCCGAACAGGTGCGCGAGGCGACGCTGGCCATCTACAAGTGGGCCGCCGCCTACGCCGCCGAGCGCGGCATCATCATTGCCGACACCAAGTTCGAGTTCGGCACCGACGAGAGCGGCAAGCTCTATGTCATGGACGAGATGCTGACGCCGGATTCCTCGCGCTTCTGGCCGGTCGACCAGTACCGCGTGGGCATCAGCCCGCCAAGCTACGACAAGCAGTTCGTGCGCGATTACCTGGAGACGCTGGACTGGAACAAGAAGGCCCCCGGTCCGCATGTTCCCGCCGACGTCATCGCCGGCACGTCCGCCAAGTACGCCGAGGCGCTGCAGCGTCTCGCCGGCATCACGCTCGACTGAGCGGCGGCAGACCAGCCATGACTCCCATAGAAGACAGCGCGCCCCTGCCGGCGCGCGACATGCGCCACTGGCTGGACAGCTATAGCGCCGATCATCAGCACCCCACGAACCGGCTGCTGCACTGGATCTGCGTGCCGCTGATCCTGTGGTGCGCGATCGCGATGATGTGGACCATTCCGGTGCCATCGTGGATCGGCCGTCCGGGCTTCTGGGCGGTGTGTGCGCTGGTGTTGGCGTTTACCTGGTACTGGAAGCAATCGCGCCGGCTGGGCACTGCCTTGCTGGTTGCGCTGGCGGTTTTCGCCTTGCTCACCGACCTGGCCTATCGCGATCTGGGGCCGGCGTCGCTGCGCCTGCTGGCGTTCGCCGTGTTCGTAGCGGCGTGGATCGGGCAGTTCGTGGGCCACCTCATCGAAGGGCGGCGCCCAAGCTTTCTCACCGACCTGGCCTACCTGCTGGTGGGGCCTGCCTGGTTGATGGACAAGCTGTTACGCCGGTTCGGCATCTAAGCCGTCAGGTTATCCCTCGTCATTCCGGCGCGAGCCGGAATCCAGCGCCTTGAAGCCAAAGACACTGGGTCCCAGCTTTCGCTGGGACGACGGTGAACTCCGTAGACAGGAATCCGCATGACCACTCTGCTTACTCTCATCAGCACCTTGCTCTGGTGGGTGCTCTACAGCAGCATCGGCGCGCTGTTCTTCGCCCTCATCGCGTGGACCGTGCTGCGCTGGATCGAGCGTTGCCCGGTCGTCTTCAACCGCACCTATCTCGCCTGCCTGGTGTGGAACCTGATCGGCCTGTTGATCGTCACCGCCGTGGCGATGCACGAGGGGCTGACCAAGCCGCCTTATGCGCCGCTGCTCAACTCCGCGCTGCTCCGCGGCGCGCTGGTGGTCGACATGGTGATCGGCGTACTGGTGCTGTGGCGGCTCATTCCCCGCATCGACGCGCACCGCATTCGCCCGACCAGCGCATGTTTGGCGGTGGCGGTGATCATGGCGATCAGCTTTGGGGCGGCGACGAGCCTGGCGAGCTGATGCTTGTCTTCCTCTCCCTATCGGGCGACCCGAAGGTAGTCCCTGTGGGAGAGAGGACCGAGGTGAGGGGCGGGTGCTCGCGGGAAGGCTTTAAAAGAAGCCGGCTTTTAGCTTGCGACATCGCAAGATCGACCCCTCACCCCAACCCTCTCCCCGAAGGGGAGAGGGAGCGAAACGATCAATACCCCGTCTTGCGGTTCGCCGCGCGCACCGCTTCCACGAAACCGTGGAATGGCTTGTCGGTAATCGCCACCAGGCCGATATGCGCGTTCTCGCCATCGAGCAGACGCCCCGTCACCGGCTGGTCCACGTACTGGAACCAGTGCGCGCCGACGATGGCAGGATTGGCCACCGCCGCCGCGATATAGCGTGCATACGCTTCGCCGCGCTGCTGCTCGTTCCACACCGGCACCACGCCCTTGCCGAACGAGCCGCGGTCATCGGAACCAAAGTGGAACTCGGTGATCAGCGCGGGCTTGTTGAGCTTGGCGAATGCGCTCGCATCGAACGCGTGCTCCGGCACATCGGCGTAAGCGTTGAAGCTGACCACATCGCAATACTCGGCGCAGGATGCCACCGCCTCCGGCGTGTGCACGGCAAAGCGGCCGCCGAGGAACAGATGATGCGGGTCGTGCTTGTGGATCGCCTGCGCCACGGTGCGGAAATACTGGTCCGCGTACTGCCGCAGCCACGCACTGTAGTCGTCGGCAATCGCCGGGTGCGCCTCGTCCGGATTCGGCGCGGCGAAATTGGTGGCATCCAGTGCATCCCACGATGCCAGCGTGATGCCCCACGCCGCGGCGAGTTTCGACGGGTCGCTGTACTTCTTCTTCAACGTCGCGATAAAGGCCTGCTTGGCAGGGCTGCGGGCTTCACCACGCAAGGTGCCCTGCGCCAACCCCCAGCGACCTTGCGGTCCCTGACCGGCCCAGGCCAGTTCGTTGTCGGCGAAGTAGCCGAGCAGCCACGGATCGTCGCGGACTTCCCTGGTGGCCTGCGCCACAGCCGCCTCGGTGGCCTGCGCGAAGCGAGGATCGAACGGGTCGGGCATGCGGCCCCAGTAGTCGTAGCCGCTGGAGACATTGCCGAACACACCGGAAATATTGATCGAATGCGTGTAAGCCAGGTGGTGCGTCCGCGTCAACGCGTCGTCGCTCCAGTTGCCCAACGTGTTGAAGCCCCAACTCTCCAGGCGATCGAGCGTGCGTACGCGCCATGCCTGCCGCCAGTGCCGGCCATCGGCCAGGAACAGGTTGGCGGAATAGAAATCGAACCAGCGGCCGTGATTGAAACCGATCCCTGCCGATGCACCCTGTTCGCCTTGCCGCTTGTCGACGGCACCGTAGAACGGCGCCCAGCGACCGCTGTTGGGCGGCAGTTCCTTGAACATGAACTCACGACCCTCGATAAAGGTACGACCGCCGTCATCGTCGACGAGATTCACACCCAACGAGAAGAACGCGTGGCCTTCGGGCGTCACCAATTGCCAGCGGCCATTGCGCCGCTCGGCACGAAACCAGCCACTGGCCTTGAACGCCGGCATGTCCATGCGGCCGCCGTAGCGATCGAAGCCCTTGCGCGCCGTCGGCGTGGCGGCAGGCGCCTGGGCTGCCTTGCCATGTCGACCTCGCAGGGCATCGTCGGAATCGACCTTGCCAGGCCATTGCCCGCGCGTGTACTGGCCCCATGCATCGACGATGCCGGTATAAGCGTCGCGCAGCTCATGTTCGCCCCTGGACGTATCCAGCTTGCCGAACAGCAGGGTCTGCGGTGCGGTGGGCGCGGGCGTGCCCAGGCGCACGGCCTTCACGTGCGCCAGGTCGATGGAACCCTCCACCGTCGTTGCCAGCAGAATTCGCTGGTTGCCCGCCGTGTACGGCATCGGCGGCCCTGCCTGCATGCCCATCGCCCGCGGCGAGGTCGCATGCAGCGGCACCACCAGGGTTTGTGGCGGCCCCGCCGGCACGGCGACCGTGGCATGCAGATGCTGCCCCGTGTTGGCACCATCGATATCCACCGTGAGTGTCACCGCCCAAGGCATCGCGTTCTGCATGTCCACGCGCAACGCGCCTTCCTTCGACCAGTCCCAATCGCCCTGGGTCAGAGACACCACCAGCTGCGGTTGTGGCGACGGTTCGAACGTGTACTTCTGCAACGACATGCCACTCACGGTTACGGGCGCGCCATCGCGCTGCACCTGGTCGAGCGTGGTTTGCGTCGTGGGCTTGGTGGCCGCTGCGGGCGAGGTCGGCGCCGGGGTCGGCGTGCTGCGGCTAAGATCCGCCCGGTCGGTATCCGAGCCCGAATGACAGGCGGCCAGTGCAAGCAGGCAAGACGTGGCGATGGCAATCCGTTTCATCGGCGGCTCGAACACAAGGAAATAGCGGCAGTATGCCTGCACCAACTGAAGGCCGCCTTGCTGCAAGAACCTGCTCCAGGCCACCACATGGCCCGCGGCGCGAGCCATGCGGCGACCTGGAGCCGGCTCTGCGAAATCACGCCGCCCTCTTTTGCCAGGCTCGCCACGCGTAATACACCGGCACGCCGAGCAGGATCAGCAGCAAGCTCATGCCGGCATCGCCGGGCGAGTGAATCGTGGTCGCCACGATCACGCCCAGCACGGTGCACACGAACAGCAGCGGCAGCAGCGGATAGAACGGCACGCGGTACGGCGAGGGCTCGTGCCTGAAGCGATGCCGATACCAGAACAGCGTGGCGATGCCGAAAGCGTGCGATAGCCACTCGCCCACCGTGGTGTAGTCGAGCAACTGGCCGAAGCTTCCGGACAGCACCAGCACGATGGCCCATGCGCCGAGCACGGCCAGCGCTATCTGCGGCGCATGGGAGCGGGCATCGATGCGTCCCACGGCGCGAAAGAACATGCCGTCCGCGCCCATCGTCTGCAGCACGCGCGCACCACCGGCGATCGCGATGCTGCAGTAGCCAAAGGTGGAGCAGGCAATGCCCACGGCGATCAGGCGCGCGCCTTGCTCGCCGAACAGCTTGCGCATCAGGTCGGCAGCCGGTGCCTGGCTGGCAGCCAGGCCCGCGTGGCCCAAGCCTGCGAGATAGGCGAAGTTGACCAGCACATAGCAGACCACGACGCCGCCCAGGCCCAGGCCCAGCGCTCGTGGCAAGGTGCGCTGCGGTTCACGCACCTCACCGGCCAGATCGTTGAGGTAGTGGAAGCCACCATAGGTGAACAATACGGGCAGCAAGGCGCCAAGGAACGCCCCGGGTGGCACGGCATGGGTGGTGTCCGGCGCCAGCACCGAGCCCAGCTGCCCATGCGCCAGCACGAGCCCGACCACCACGAGCAAGGTGATGGCGGTGAGCTTGAGCAGGGTGAACAGGTTCTGCATGCGCGCGCCGGCTTTGACGCCGAAAAAGTTCACACCCACGATAAAGGTGATGGCGCCCGCCGCTATCGGCTTCACCCACAGCAGAGGCAAGCCGATCGCGGCACAAAAGTAATCCGCGAACGTGGTGGCCACCGCCGCCACGCTGCCGGGATAGTTGATCAGCGCCATGGTCCAGCCGAACAGGAATGCCGGCAACTGCCCAAACGCCTCGCGCAAGTAAATATAGACACCACCCGCTTGCGGCCGTCGCGCGCCCAGCTCGGCATAGCAGAGCACCCCTGCCAGTGTCAGCAGGCCGCCCACCGCCCACAGCGTCAGCAGTTGCGCGCCGGACGATGTGCGTTCGGCCACGGTGGAGGCGCTGCGAAAGATGCCGGCACCGATGACGCCACCGATCACGATGGCGGCAGCGTCCCAGGTGCCCAGGCGGCGCAGATAGGTGGGAGAGGTCTCGGCAGTCATGGTGCGGAACGGCTTCCTTCACATCCGATACGAAGGACGGACGATAGCCGAGTGCGGCACGCACTTCGACACGATGCCGTAACACGTTGATCACGGAGGGGACTCCTGTCCACCTGGCAGCCCGTCCGCCGGCGGACTCCGCATGCCCACCCATCAGCGGGCGCCATCTGTCCTGTCCACGCGCTTAGCGCCCACGACAAGCGCGCTGAGGCGGCCATCCCGCAAGGCAATTTCCCTCACTTCAGTAATTCTTCGGACGCGCGTGAAACAGCGCGGGCGCATAGTGGCCTCTTACCTGCCACGTTCACGTCGGCCAGCGCTATCGCCCGACGATCTCCCCGGAGGCGTCATGAATACCGTCGCTAACGATGTTCGGCCTGAAGACGACAAGGTCCTGAGCAAATTTCTGGAATGCGACCGCGAGCTGATCGCAGCGGCCCGAAAAATCAGGGTGCTGAAGGCCATCGACTGGCCGGTCGAGCTGGAAAGCAGCTTTCTGCAGGGATTCGAGCGCGGCAACCTGGCCCTGCCGCAGCCGCCAGTGCGGCATCCGGACCTTGCCGGCGAGATGGCGGCCCTGAAGGCGATCATGGCGAAGCTCGATCGCGGTCACCCGATTGGCGACTGGCTGTTCAAGACGGCATGGAGTTACCTCACGGCGGCCCAGATGCTGATGAACATGGGTACCGAGGGATTCACCCGTTGTTCCACGGCGCTGTATGGGCGTCCTGACATGATTCATCCCGGCCAGACCGCCAGCGCCGTCGATGCCGCCCAGGACGTACTGGACATCACCGATGACCTGATCGGCCGTGAAGGCGTGCCGTCGGTGCCGGTGGATATCCCTGCCGATGTGTTTGCCGAGCGGCTGCGCGAACGGCTCGGCCAATTCTTCGACAAGGACAAGGTCGAGGTGGTGTTGAACCCCGACCTGCCGTCCAAGGCCACGGCCGGAAGCAAGAGCATCAATCTACGTTCAACGGCACTGTTCTCCGAACTCGACCTGGAGCAACTGACCGAGCACGAGGCCTTCGTGCACACGGCCACTGCGCTTAACGGCAAACACCAGCCGTATCTGAAGTCATTGGGCCTGGGCGCCCCGCGCACGACGCGTGCGCAGGAAGGGCTGGCAACCTTCTCCGAGATCATCACCGGCTCGCTCGACCTGGCTCGCCTGCGCCGCGTGGCGCTGCGGGTCATCATGGTGAAACGCGCGCTGGAAGGCGCGGACTTCATCGAGGTGTTTCGCGGCTTCCTCGACGCGGGCCAGACGCCCGTCGAGAGTTACCGCAGTGCCTCGCGCATCTTCCGTGGCGGCGATGTGCGTGGACGCATCTGCTTCACCAAGGACAGCGCCTACCTCCAAGGCGTCACGATCATCTACGTGTTCATCCGCAAGGTGCTGCAGGCTGGCCGCGCGGAGATGCTGCCCCTGCTGTTCGCCGGGCGCGTGACCACCACCGACGTGATCAACCTGTCGCCCTATCTGCAAAGCGGCCTGATCGCTCGCGCGGTGTATGTGCCGCCGTGGGCGCGCAATCCGCAGCGCATCCTTTCCTTGATGGCATTCTTCACCGCCGCCAACCGCTTCCGCCTGGACACCCTCGACCTGGAGAGCTTCGTCACTTACGAGAACGAGCTGGTGGACGAGTCGCTGCAAGCGGATTGGCACTAGCACCGATTCAATGGCTCGGCATGGCCTGTGTCGAGTGCGCGTGCCCAGCAGAAGAAGCTGAGTTTTGCGGGGTTCTACAAGGCTAGAGCCCCCCTCCCCAACCCTCCCCTGCCGGGCAGGGGAGGGAGTAAACGAGCGGCACGCTTTGGCTACTCCCTCTGCTCGCAGGAGAGCGAGTAAGCGTGCGGCGTGCTTTGGCTCCTCCCCCTGATTTGCAGGGAGAGGCCCGGAGGGGGAAGCTCTTCGCCGGCGCGCCCAGATCAGGGCTGCAAGGCTCAAGGTTTCGTGATTGACTGTGCGCACCCGCCCACCGTCGTTGCTGCCGTGCCCAGCAGTCCCCGCAAGATCATCCATGTCGACATGGACGCGTTCTACGCGTCGGTGGAGCAGCGCGACGACCCTTCCCTGCGCGGCAAGCCGGTGGTGGTGGCATGGCGCGGCGCACGCTCGGTGGTGTGCGCCGCCAGTTACGAAGCGCGCCGCTTCGGCGTGCGTTCGGCCATGCCGGCGGTCCGCGCTGAACGGTTATGCCCGCAGGCGATCTTCGTGCCGCCCGATTTCGCGCGCTACAAGGCGGTGTCCCGACAGGTACGTGAGATCTTCGGGCGGCACACCGACCTGATCGAGCCGCTGTCGCTGGACGAGGCATATCTGGACGTCACCACCACCCGCACCGGCCTGCCTTCCGCGACGGCAACGGCCGAGGCCATTCGCGCCGCGATACGCGAGGAAACCCAGCTCACCGCATCGGCAGGCGTGGCGCCAAACAAGTTCCTGGCCAAGATTGCCTCGGACTGGCGCAAGCCGGATGGGCAGTTCGTGATCCGACCGCATCAGGTCGAGGCCTTCCTCACACCGTTGCCGGTGGGTCGACTGCCAGGGGTAGGCAAGGTGATGGAGGCCAAGCTCAGCGACCTGGGCATCGCCACCGTGGGCGACCTGCGCCTACGAGCGGAACACGAGCTAGAACAGCGCTTCGGACGTTGGGGCCGCCGCCTGCGGGAGTTGTCGCTGGGTATCGACAACTACCCGGTCCAGCCAGACCGTCCGACGCTGCAGGTGTCCGCCGAGGACACCTTTGAACATGACCTCACCCTGCAAGACCTTGCGCCCCATATCCATCGGCTGGCACAGAAGGCCTGGGCCGCGCACCAGCGGGAAGCGCAAGGAGAGCACGGCCGGCTGGCGCGTACCGTCGTGCTGAAATTGAAGACGTCGGATTTCCATACGCTGACCCGCAGTTTCACGCCCGCGACCCGCCCCGGCTCCGCAGCCGAATTGGCGGAAATCGCCTGCGCCTTGCGCGACCGCGTGGAGCGCCCTGCCGACAGTCGTTACCGGCTGGTGGGCGTCGGCCTGGCTGGCTTTGTCGACGCCGACAGCTTTGCCGCCCAGAGCGACCTGTTCGCCGGCCAGCCCCCCTGCTAGTTCCCCTCGCCCCGGTTCGCAAGAAAAGTTGTTAAGAACCCCTTTACTCGCCAGCCATTTCCTGAAACAGTTGGATCGGGGGAAACACCGCAACACGACAAACCAAACCTGTAGACGCCCAGGCGCCTATAGCGGGGTCCCTTTGTCTATCATTTGGGGAGCGACAATGCAGTCCAACTACAATCGTCTTTCAATAGCGGTACGCCTGGCCCTTTCCGTCGGCATGGTTTCATCGGCCGCGCTGGTACAGGCCCAGGATGCGAACGGTAAGGATGCTTCGACCACCCAGGGCCCTGCGGCGCAAGGCCAGACCAGCCAAGGTGGCACCGAACAGGCCAAGCAGAGCAACGCCAAGACGCTGACGGCGGTGTCGGTCACCGGCTCGCTGATTCGTCGCGTCGACGCGGAGACGGCCAGCCCGGTGGTGACGCTGGATCGCAGCGCGATCAGCAACAACGGCAGTCCCACCCTGGGCAACGTGTTGCAGCAACTGCCCAGCATCTCGGGCAACGCCACCAACACCCAGAACAACAGCAACGGTGGTGGTGGCGCCAGCCCCACCCTGGAAGGCGGCGATGGTGCCGCACGCGTGTCGTTGCGCGGCCTGGGCGTCAACCGCACCCTGGTACTGGTCGACGGTCAGCGTCTGGCCAATGCCGACGTCAACATGATTCCGCAGAACATGATCGAGCGCGTCGACGTGCTGGCCGAAGGCGCGTCGACGGTTTACGGCTCGGACGCCATCGGCGGCGTGGTCAACTTCATCCTGCGCAAGGACTACCACGGCGCCGAGCTCAGCGTGAACGACGGCATTTCCGACCATGGCGATGGCCAGCGTCATGGTGCCCAGTTCACCGCGGGCGCCAACAACGATCGCGGCAACATCGTCCTAGGCATCGACTACAACCATCAGAGCCCGGTGCTGGCAACCCGCCGCGATTTCACGGCGCACCAGCTGTATCTGTCCAGTGGCGTGGTGACGCCGGCGGGTTCCGGCACCATCCCGACAGGCCGCATCCTGGTGCCGGCCGGCATCGCCCCGGCGGGCTGCAAGGTCAACTCGCAGGGCAATACCTACGTCACCCTCGCCGGCGGTACGGGCAATAGCCTGGGCGACTATCGCTGCTATGGCGGCGCCGGCGACACGTTCAACTACAACGCCTACAACTACATCCAGACCGAGCAGACGCGTAACAACGTCTTCCTGCTCACGAACTACAAGCTGACCGACAGCCTGACGTTCTTCGCCGATGCGTTCTACAACCACACCAGCTCGAGCGGTCAGGACGCTCCTGCGCCTACCAGCACCGGCGACGGCTGGCATGTGCTGGCGAATAACCCGATCAATCCGTTCGGCGTGACCTTCAGCCAGGGCGCCATAGGCGACCCGAACACCAGCGGCTTTGCCATGAGCACTCGCCTCACCGGCCTGGGCACGCGTCTGCACACGTTCGTGACGGACAACCAGCAGGTGAACGCCGGTCTGCGCGGCAACTTCGGCGCCAGCACGTGGATCTGGGATGCCAGCGCCGATTACGGCTATTCCAAGCGCGTCCAGCGCAACTACAACGAAGTGAATGTGCCGGCCTTCCAGGCGGCCATCGACGCTGGCGCGAACATCTTCAACCAGGCTGACCCGGCGGTTACCGCGATCCTGAGGAAGGGTGTGGACACGCCGGTCTACACCATGTCCAACACCATGAAGCAGGGTCAGTTCAATACTTCAGGTGAGCTGTGGGATCTGCCCGCCGGTGCCATGCAGCTCTCTGCTGGCGCGCTGTATCGCGACACCAGCATGAGCTACAACGTCACACCGGATGCCATTCTGGATGTGGCTACCGGCACCTGTACGGTGTTGGCCGAAGCCTGCGGTTCGCCGGGCGGCGGCAGCCAGAACGTGTCGGAGGTTTACGCCGAAACGCTGGTTCCGCTGCTGGCGGATAAGCCGTGGGCCTACGCGTTGAACGTGGACATTGGTGTTCGCACCTCCCACTACAACACCACCGGCACGACCACCAATTCGAAGATCGCCATCGAGTACCGCCCGATCGCCGACCTGCTGATTCGCGGCACGGCTTCCCAGGTGTTCCGCGCGCCCAACCTGGACGAACTGTACGACGGCCGCACCGTTGCCGGCCCGACCGTCTCCGATCCCTGCGTCGGCCTTACCAGTGCCCAGCTCGCGCAGCATGCGGCGGCTTGCCAATTCGTGCCTCCGCAGTGGAGCGGTAACCCGCTGGGCCAGGTCACCGGCTACTACTCGGGTGCGGTGCCGGCAGGCAGCACGCTGAAGCCCGAGCATGGCAATTCGATCAGCTACGGCTTCGTGTATTCGCCCAGCTGGGCGAATGGCTTGTCGACCAGCGTCGACGTGTGGCGCATCAACCTGCACGACATGCTCACGCCGATCGCGGCGCAGACCGTGCTCAACTCCTGCTTCAACGACAACAGCAACCCGTATTGCGCGTTCATCAACCGCTACGACAACACCAGCAAACTCGCTGGCGCGGTGAACTACATCAACACGCCGGTCGTCAACCTGGGCAATCTCAGCACCAGTGGCGTCGACTTCACGCTGAACTATGCGATTCCGCATTTCGACATCGGCAGCGTGAACCCGGGTAACTTCAAGGCCGGGCTCAACACCACCTATATCTCCACCTTCAACAACAACGCCACGCCGGGTCAGCCGGGTCCGGGCACGGTCAACTATGCCGGCACCTACACCCAGCAGTTCGGCAATATCGCTCGCTGGCGTGGCTCGCTGACCTTGAACTGGGCCTTGGGCAACTGGAGCGCGCAGTGGCAGGGGCGCTACGTCCATCGTCTGACCAACCTCAATGCGGACTACACCACCGGCGCCAATGCACCGATGGCTTCGGTGCTCTACCAGTCGATCACGGCCGGCTACGAGATTCCGAAGATCCATACCCGCTTCGACATCGGCGTGGACAACCTGAGCGACAAGACGCCACCGCTCATCTACCAGAACGGCATGAACTTCAACGTGGATACGTCAACGTATGACACCCTCGGCCGCTACTACTGGGCCCGCGCCACGGTGAAGTTCTGATCATCCGGTGACGATGGCCGCGGCAGTCCTGCCGCGGCCATCCCGCTGGTAGCATGAAGGGATGACGGGACGTCCATTGCCATCATCCACCGATCTCGCAGCATCCATGCTCGCCGCCTACCGCAGCGGCGACATGGCCAAGGTGCTCGCCCTCGGCGAGACCGCTGCGAACGCTGAGCCCGACAACGAAACCGTGCTCCTGCTGCTTGGCCTCGCGCAGCAAGCCGGCCAGCGCATCGACGCGGCCGTAGCGACGTTTCGCCGGCTCACCCAGCTCAAGCCGCAAACCTTCGAATACTGGAACAACCTCGCCATCGTGGCCCGGCAGGCGGGTGACATGGGTACGGCCGAACGCGCCTCGCTGAACGCGGTCGAGCTGGCGCCACAACAAGCGGACGTCCACTACAACCTTGGCCTGCTCTATGCGCAGCAGCGACGCTGGGTACTCGCTCGCCAGGCCCTGCTCGATGCCGTGCGATTGGAGCCTGGCTTTATCGAAGCGCGGCTGCAGGCTGCTCATGCCTGCCACGTCTGCGGCGACAACAGCGGCGAAGAGTCCATGCTGGCCGGCGCGGCAGATTGGCCGGCGCAGCCCGCCGAACAGGCCATGATCCTGGCGACCATGCTGGCCACCCAGGGCGATCAGCAGACTGCCTTTCAGACGCTGGACCGAGCGGCGTTGCCCAACGGCCCGTCCGCGCAAATCGTGCAATGGCGGATGACGGCGTTGCGCGCCGCGCTGTACGAGCGCAGCAACCAGGCCGATCTCGCCCAGGCGGAGCTGTCGCACCTGCCGCTGGCTTCGCTCGAGACCTTGCCGGCCGAACACCATCGCCTGCGTTGTGAAGCCTGGCACGCGCACGCCGCGGTGGCGACCCGTCAAGGTGACGCCACACAGGCCGCCGAGCTTTATCAGCGCGTTCTCGCGCTTACCGACGAGGCCGACATGCGCGCGAACGCGGGCTTCGGACTCGCTTCCGCTCTGAACAAGCAGGGTCGCCACGCGCAAGCGTGGCGGGCCGCCCAGGCTGCCCACGCGACACAGCTGGGCATCGCCAAGGACATCGTCCCGCAGCTGCTCGCCGAAGGCAGCCAACCGCTGAGCATGGCCAGTGACCGGGTCAGTCATCTTGAGCATGATCGCTGGGCACCGTTGTCCGCTCCGCGCGCCAGCGAAAGCCCGGTGTTCGTAGTGGGCTTTCCCCGTTCGGGCACGACCTTGCTGGAGCAGATGATCGATGCGCATCCGGATTTCCGTTCGATGGACGAGCGCGCGTTCGTCTATGAATTGACTGAACGCATGCAGCTCGCGGGACAGCACTATCCCGCTGATCTCGCCCAGCTCACCCAGCAAAACGTGGATCAGTTGCGCTCGATTTATGCCAACAGGGTGAGCAACGTCGTCCCGGATCTGGGTCATCGTCGCCTCGTCGACAAGAATCCGCTCAACATGCTTTGCCTGCCGATGATCGCGCGGCTGTTCCCTGAGGCGCGCATCATCATGTGCCTGCGCCATCCCTGCGATGTGCTGCTGAGCTGCTACATGCAACCGTTCCGCTCACCCGCCTTCATGGTGCTGTGCTCGTCGCTAGAGCGCCTCGCCCATGGGTATGTTCAAGCCTTCGAACACTGGTATCGGCATGTCGAGGTATTCGCGCCACGCGTGCTGGAGTGGCGCTACGAATCGGTCGTCAACCGCTTCGAGGAACACGTGGTCCGGCTTGGCCATTTCCTCGGGATCGACGATGCCGCACCGATGGCGCGCTTCGCGGACCATGCGCGCGGCAAGGGCTACATCAGCACGCCTAGCTATGCACAAGTCACCCAGGGCATTCACGCCAAGGCGGTGAATCGCTGGCATGCCTACCGCGAAATGTTCGAACCGGTACTGCCGATCCTGCGCCCGATGATGGAGCGGTTGGGCTACGACGATTGATCCCGACACGGCTTCGGTGCATCGCCGGGCCTCCTGAAAAAGACGCGATCGCTCCGCGGCTCCCGCATTCGGACACGCTCATCGTCGCGGCGCCGCAACCTTGCGAAGCCATCGTGTCTTTTTACGTCCACAGCGGTTAGGAACGCCCAGGAAATCGCGAAGCGTTCGTTGCAGGCTTCGTGCTGACTGTATTGCAGGCCATACGGTCGACGCACTTTTTCTTGCCCGCTTCCCTCTGCCACGCATGCAGCATTTTTCGATTCGCAAGTGCGTGCCGTGTACGTTCTGGACAGCGCTCGAGCACATACGCCAGGCGTGACCGGGTGCTCAGTAACGGGCGAATCATCGTTCCATCGTCCGCTCCTTGGGGGATGCATCGAAGCAAGCGCGGGAGATTCGCCGGCAACGCCAACCGTTGCCGGTGCGTGGGTGAGTTGTTGTTGGAGATCACCGGCCCATGAATCGTCATGGCCCGGAACCGATAGCTATTCGCGTACCAGGGAGAACTCAATGCGAACCAAATTGACGCTGGCGCTTGTCGCCGGCCTGATCGGCGCCGCTGCGCTGCCTGCTGTCTGCGCCGCCCAAACCAATGGCATTTCCCTCCAACCCCCGAGCGAGATCGTCGGCCCGCTGGAAGCGCAGGCGCGGGAGAGTTGGCGCCAGGACATCGCGCAGGTCGCGACTCCGGCGGAAGGTTGCTTCCAGGCGACCTATCCCAGCGTCATCTGGCACCAGGTGACGTGCAGGCAAATCACCCCGCACGCCCATCCCTTACCGCACTTTCATCTGCCGGGAGCCACGCAAACGGCGGGCAACGGCAATGACTACACCTTGCAGACCTCGTCGCTGATCACGCAGTCGATAGGCACCTTCCCGACCGTGACGGGCGTGACCTCCGAGAAGGGCGTGGGCGTGGCCGCCTACGGTGGCGGTGGCATCCTGGGGGCGAACGAGTACTCGCTGCAGATCAACTCCAGCTTCTCCTCCACCACGTCCGCGTGCAAAGGCCACTCCGGCTGCACCGTCTGGCAGCAATTCGTCTATGCACCGGACTACGAGGTGCAGGGCTCGGCAGCGGTGTTCATGCAGTACTGGCTGATCGGTTACGGCGGCACCCGTTGCCCCAGCGGCTGGGGTAGCGACGGGGCCGGCGACTGCTACAAGAACAGCGCCGCCGCCACCGCTCCCGACGTGCCGGCCACCCAGCTCGCCAATGTGAAGCTGACCGGCACGGTGACCTCGGGGGGCAATGACACGGTAGTGTTCACCAACGGCACCACGGCCTACAGCTCCAGCGGCAAGGACAGCGTGCTGTATCTGGCCACGGTGTGGAAAGAGTCGGAGTTCAACGTGGTCGGCAATGCCGGCGGCTCGGAAGCCCAGTTCAACAGCGGCTCGTCGATCACGGTGAAAGTCGCAGTGAGCGACGGCTCGACCAGCGCGCCCTCGTGCGTGGCCGACTCGGGCACCACCGGCGAAAGCAACAACCTCAACCTGGGCAGCTGCACCGCGGCGAGCGGCTCGACGCCCTCGATCCAGTTCACCGAGTCGAACTGACGGCTGCCGCTGTCACGGGCGAACGCAAATGCCGGGGATCACTCCCCGGCATTTGTCCGAAGGGCGCCTGCCGCGACGAGAGCCTCCGTTCGTGTGGCCTGCTCGATCGGGCCGGCCTAGCCGCAGCCGCGGCGGTGGAGTGGCTGCGCTATGGCCGACAATTCTGGCGCTGCCACACACCAACCCGACACGAATCGAGTACGCTCCGCGGCTACCGTATTGCTTCGGACAGGAATCGCCGTGCATTTCGAAGTACCGAAACTCAGGAAGCATTCGCTCAAGGAATTTTCTCAGCACTACTTGATGATCGTGCTGAGTATTCTCACCGCGCTCGGTCTCGAGCAGTGGATCGAACGCGCGCACCATCGGCATGCGGCCGAATACGCCAGCACCCAGGTCGAAGCGGAGCTGCGTTCGAACCTCAACGATATCCACACGTCCAAGCAGGTCAACGCACTGAACCTGGGGCCGCTCAACGAGCTCAACGACGCCATCATCGGGGACGTGCGCAAGGGCTTGCCGGACAAGCTCATCAACCAGCATATCCAGTCCTTGCAGGCTAAGTTCGTGTTGAGCGTCAATTGGCCCACTTTCGCGACCCAGGCCTGGGATGTCGCCGTGGCGAACCAGTCGGCGGCATGGATCGACACCGCGACACTGCGCAGGTTTTCCGCCGCCTATGCGGCACAGCGCGAAGCGGCCACCTGGGTCACCCACGACAGCATGCTGGCGCTCGATGCGCCGCGCATGGTGCTGTTGCGCACGCGCATTCAGCTGGGCGTGGATATCGACCCGATTGAATTTCTCGGCGTGGTGCGACAGATGATCAACACCACCACACAAACGCAATTGCACCTGGAGCAGACCGAAAAGCAGGTAGTCGCGGCCCTGCCCGCCGGCAGCCAGTAAGCGCATCGTCACCGATATGCAAAAGCCCGGGCCAAGCCCGGGCTTTTGCTTTCACATGATGCGCTGGCGCATCACTTCTTCTTGGGCAGGTACAGATCGGTGATGGTGCCTTCGTAGACTTCGGCCGCCATGCCCACCGATTCGCTCAGCGTCGGGTGCGGATGGATGGTGAGGCCGATGTCGGCCGCTTCGCTGCCCATCTCGATCGCATGCGTGATTTCCGCGATGAGGTCGCCGGCATGCGGACCGACGATGGCGCCGCCGACCACGCGATGGGTTTCCTCGTCGAACAGCAGTTTGGTGAAGCCTTCGGTGCGGTCGATGCCGATGGCACGGCCGCTGGCCACCCACGGGAACTTGCCCACGCCGATCTTGAGGCCCTTCTCCTTCGCCTCGCGCTCGGTCACGCCGACCCAGGCTACTTCCGGATCGGTGTAAGCGACGGACGGGATCACTCGCGCATCGAAGTAGCTCTTCATGCCGGCGACGACTTCAGCCGCGACGCGGGCTTCATGCGTGGCCTTGTGCGCCAGCATCGGCTGGCCGACCAGATCGCCGATGGCGAAGATGTGCGGCACGTTGGTGCGCATCTGCTTATCGACGTTGATGAAGCCGCGATCGGTCACGGCCACGCCGGCCTTGTCGGCACCGATCTTGCCGCCATTGGGCGAACGACCTACCGATACCAGCACGCGGTCGAACAGCGAAGTCGCAGGAATGCTTTCGCCTTCGTAGCTGACCTCGATGCCCTTCTTGGTGGCCTTGGCCTCGACCACCTTGGTCTTCAGGTGCACGCCCTTGAGCTTGCCGCCAAGGCGCTTGGCCAACGGCTTGATCAGGTCGGCATCGGCACCGGGGATCAGCTGGTCCATGAACTCGACCACGGTCACTTCACTGCCGAGCGCGGCATACACGGTGGCCATTTCCAGGCCGATGATGCCGCCGCCGACGACCAGCAGCTTGGCCGGCACGTCCTTCAGCTCGAGCGCGCCGGTGGAATCCACGATGCGTTCGTCGTCCCACGGGAACGCGGGCAGCTTCACCGACTGCGAGCCGGCCGCGATGATGGCGTACTCGAAGCGGATCAGCTTCTTGCCTTCAGCTCGTCTGCACTTCCAGCTCGTGCGGCGACACAAAGGTACCGACGCCCTGCACCGTGCGCACCTTGCGCTGCTTGGCCATGCTGCCGAGGCCGCCGGTGAGCTGGCCGACGACCTTGTTCTTGAAGCTGCGCAGCTTGTCGAGGTCGAGCTTGCGGCTTGCCGAAGCTGACGCCGTGCGCGGCCATGGCCTCGGCCTCGTCGATCACGGCAGCAGCGTGCAACAACGCCTTGGACGGAATGCAGCCCACGTTGAGGCAGACGCCGCCGAGGGTGGCGTAACGCTCGACCAGCACCGTGTCGACGCCCAGGTCGGCGGCGCGGAAGGCCGCCGTATAGCCGCCCGGGCCGGAGCCCAGCACGACCAGCTTGCATTCGATATCGGCGACTTGTCCAGACGATGATGCCGCTTGCGGTGCCTTCGCCTCCTCTCCCCTTGGGGAGAGGATTGAGGTGAGGGGCGGGTGCTCGCGGCAGCGTTGCCAGCACTGGACTGAGGCAAGGTTGCCCCCTCACCCCGGCCCTCTCCCCCCTGGGGAGAGGGAGCGGAAGCGTCAGCCGCTTCCAGCACGGCAATCACCGCGCCTTCGGACAACTCGTCGCCCACCTTGACCCGCAATTCCTTCACCACGCCGGCGGCGCTGGAGGGAATCTCCATGGTCGCCTTGTCCGATTCGAGCGTGATCAGACTCTGTTCCTTGGCGACCGTGTCGCCGACCTTCACCAGCACCTCGATCACCGGCACGTTGTCGTGACCGCCGATGTCGGGAACCTTGATTTCGATGGTGCTTGCCATGGGGAATCCTTTGTTCTTGTTCGCTACCTGTTCACTACCTGGATGCTGTCGCGAGCACCCGCCCCTCACCCCAGCCCTCTGCCCCGTTTACAAATTTGTTTACAGGGGAGAGGGAGCAAAGGATTTAGAGCAGCAGGCGGCGGATGTCGCCGAGCTGGGTAGCAAGGAAGGCGGCGAAGCGCGCGGCGAGCGCGCCGTCGATCACGCGATGGTCGTAGCTGAGCGAGAGCGGCAGGATCAGGCGCGGCGCGAATTCCTTGCCGTTCCATACCGGCTTGGTCTGGCGCCTTGGAGACACCGAGGATGGCCACTTCCGGCGCGTTGACGATCGGCGTGAACGCCGTGCCGCCGATACCGCCAAGCGAGGAGATCGAGAAGCAGCCGCCGGACATTTCGGCCGGGCCGAGCTTCTTGTCGCGCGCCTTCTTGGAGATCTCGCCAAGCTCGACGGCAAGTTCGAGCAGGCTCTTCTTGTCGCAGTCGCGGATCACCGGCACCACCAGGCCATCGGGCGTGTCCACCGCGATGCCGATGTGGAAGTACTTCTTCAGGATCAGCTTCTCGCCGCTTTCATCCAGCGAGGCGTTGAACTGCGGGAATTTCTTCAGCGCCGAGACCACCGCCTTGATCTGGAACACCAGCGGGGTGACCTTGAGGTCCTTGTTCTCTTCGCCGAGCTTCTTGCGGAACGCTTCCAGCTCGGTGATGTCGGCGTCTTCGTGCTGGGTGACGTGCGGAATCATCGCCCAGTTGCGCGCCAGGTTGGCGCCGGAAATCTTCTGGATGCGCGACAGCGGCTTCTCTTCGATCTCGCCGAACTTGGCGAAGTCGACCTTCGGCCACGGCAGCAGGTTGAGCCCGCCGCCCGCCGACACCGGCGCACTGGCAGGACGCGCGCCCGATGCCAGCGCGTGCTTCACATAGGCGCTGACGTCCTCACGCTGGATGCGGCCAGCGCGGCCGCTGCCCTTCACCTGATGGACGTCCACGCCCAGCTCGCGCGCGAAAGCGCGGATGGCCGGGACTGGCATAGGGGGCGTCGCCCGGCATGACGATGCCCGAGTCGAACGGCGGACGTACCGCGGGCGGCACGTCGCCTTCCGGAGCATTGCCCGGCAGTACGCTGCGGCCACCGATCGGGGCGGGTTTCTCTTCGACCTGAGGCGCCGCCACCTTGGCGGGCGCTGCCGCCGGCGCTGCGGGTGCAGCGGCAGGTGCGCCACCATCGGCTTCGACCAGGGCGATCAGACTGCCCTCGGAGAGCTCGTCGCCGAGCTTGACCTTGATTTCCTTGACCACGCCAGCGAACGGCGCGGGGACTTCCATGGTCGCCTTGTCCGATTCCAGCGTGATCAGGCCCTGGTCCTTGGCGATGGTGTCGCCGACCTTCACCAGGATTTCGATCACCGGCACATCGATGCTGCCGATGTCGGGCACGTGCACTTCGCGCACACCGCCGCTCGTGGCAGGTGCGGCGGCCGGTGCAGCGGTTGGAGCAGGCGCGGGAGCCGCCTTGGCGGGCGCTTCGGCCTTGGTCGGCGCGGCCTGCGTCGGGGCCGGTGCGGCGCCCTCGCCTTCGACTTCGATGATGGCGATCAGGGTGCCCTCGGAGGCCTCGTCGCCGACCTTGAGCTTCATTTCCTTGACGATGCCAGCGAACGGCGCCGGAACTTCCATGGTCGCCTTGTCCGACTCCAGCGTGACCAGACCCTGCTCCTTGGCGACCCGGTCACCGGGCTTCACCAGCACTTCGATCACCGGCACATGCTCGCTACCGATATCGGGAACGCGTGCTTCTTTGAGGTCGGCCATGGTTTCTCCTGCGGATGGCGATGGCGTGCCGTGCGGGGATGACGGCCGCGTAAGGCTTTAATCATAGCGAACGAGACCCGCTTTCGGTCGCTTTTGGATCGTTCGAATCCACCATTCGCATACGTATGCAAAGCCTACGGCCACGATCCGGCGCACAAGTCCGTGGTCTGTCGACTTGTATGTCCCGCGGGGGACGCCAAGCATACCCACGGGGAAGTTCCCTCCCCGTTTGTCAGGCGGCCTGCCCGGGCAGAGGTCCGCGCACGACCGTCAGCGCGCGCTGCGGCAACGGGATGCTGATGCCTTGGGCCTCGAAACGCTTCTTTACGGCGCGCAGCATGTCGGTCTGCGCCGCCCAGATGTCGCCGAGCGCCCGCCCCATCCCTTAAGGCAACGCTGATTAAGTATCGCCATCGTCATGATGCCTGGAAGGCCCGCAGGCTGCGCCGCATGGCGCCGGGAAGACTGGCCGTCTTGCCAAGCCGTGCGGTGCAGCCTGCGGGCCTTCCAGGCATCACCCCGTCCCTTGAATTCAATGGGTTGGGCCGCCCCTGTCTGCCCGCACCTCTTCGGTGCGTCGGCTCGACAGCCAGCCAGACTGCCGTCGCCGACGCCCCTGTGAGATGCGCGCAGACAGGGGCGGTGACGATGGCGATACTTAATCAGCGTTGCCTTAATCTGCGTGTGCATGATCGCCGGCCGTGACCAGCTTCTTGTGGTCGTCACGGTCTCGACTCAGCAGATGCAGACGCGAGCCATCCGGCAGACGGAACTGGAATTGCTGTTGCAGGCTGGCGAGCGCATGGAGACGCGGGCACAGCGCATCGGCACGTTTCCCCAACTGATCGGCGCGTGCATTCACTTCCTTGTCGATGGTGTGGTCCAGCGAATCCGCACGTGCCTCGAGCGCCGCCACCTTGTTCTGGTCGCCACTGAGCGCCGCCTTGACGGCCGCGCCGGTGACCTTGCCGACAAGATCGGATACCGACTGCTGGATGCTGCCTTCGATCACCTCGTCCATGTCGTGCGGCTTCCAGACGCCCTTGCCCAGCCCATCGTCGATGCGCGCCAACGCCTGCCGGTGGTTGGCATCGAGCCGGCCCACCATGTCGCGGCGCTCATCGTCGTTCTCGGCAAACGTGAGCAGCACCGCGCGCATCGCGGCGAAGCCGATATTCACGCCCTCGCGCGCGATCTCCGCCACCTCTGGAAGCAAGCTGCGCACCTGGGTCTCGTAATCGCGCAGGCGTGCCGCGTCATCCGTTGAAACCACCACGTCGCGGCCATCGACGCTCAGGTGGCCGTCGTGCATGACCACCTTGCCCGGGCGACCGGTATCACGCCAGAAATTGATGCCGTCCTGGGTGATGTGCACGTCAAAGTCGGTCGAGTAGCCGCATTGGCCGTCGTGAATCTGGATATCGTGCGCCTTGGCTGCGCCGCACAAGGCCAGGCTCGCCGCCCATACCAAAACCATGCCTTTGATGCGCATGCGAATCGCCTCCCCGATGCTGTCTGCGGCGCGCGCCGCTGCGCGACCTGGATCCCACGATGCGCGTTTCCAGCACCGTCGATCATGGGCCAGGTGTCATGCCCTGCCATCGGTCATGGGAGCGGACTTGCGTCCATTAGGGGCGTTCACGAACAAGGGTTTCCGCCAATGACGCAGCGCACATAGCAAGGCCCGCCATCACCCGCTAAGTTCGCCTGTAGTAATCACCATGTGGGGACGTGGGATGCGGGAGGGGTGTGATGTCATCGTGGTGGGCGCCGGCCTGGCTGGGCTGGTCGCCGCCACCGAGCTGACCGATGCAGGCAAGCGCGTACTGGTGCTGGAACAGGAGCCGGAACAAAGCCTGGGGGGACAGGCGTTCTGGTCGTTCGGCGGATTGTTCTTTGTCGACTCGCCGGAGCAGCGGCGCATGGGCGTGCGCGACTCGCATGCGCTGGCCCTGGCCGACTGGATGGGCACAGCCGCGTTCGATCGCCCGGAAGACCATTGGCCACGGCGTTGGGCCGAGGCGTACGTCGACTTCGCCGCCGGTGAAAAGCGCAGCTGGCTGCACGCCATGGGCATGCGCTGGTTTCCGGTCGTGGGCTGGGCCGAGCGCGGCGGACACGGCGCCATCGGTCATGGCAATTCGGTGCCACGCTTTCATGTCACCTGGGGCACTGGTCCGGGCGTGATCGAGCCGTTCGTGCGCCGTGCGCGCGAAGCCCAGGCCAAAGGCCTGTTGCGCTTCGGCTTTCGGCATCGCGTGGACGAACTGGTGGTTGAACAAGGCGCGGTGCTCGGCGTTCGCGGCAGCGTGCTCGCGCCCGACGACATGGAGCGCGGCAAGCCCAGTTCTCGCGACATCACGCAGACCTTCGAACAGCGCGCGCAAGCCGTGATCGTGGCGTCCGGTGGCATCGGCGGCAATCACGAACTGGTGCGACGCCACTGGCCCGAGCGCATGGGAGCGCCGCCTGCTCACATGCTGTGCGGCGTGCCAGCGCATGTGGATGGCCGCATGCTCGGCATCAGCGAAACGGCGGGCGCCAACCTGATCAATCGCGATCGCATGTGGCACTACGTGGAAGGCATCGAGAACTGGAATCCGATCTGGCCGATGCACGCGATCCGCATCCTGCCCGGACCGTCCTCGCTGTGGTTCGACGCCACCGGCAAGCGCCTGCCTGGCCCGCTATGGCCAGGTTTCGACACGCTGGGCACGCTCGAACATCTGCGCCGCACCGGCTATGACTACAGCTGGTTCGTGCTCGACCAGCAAATTATCCGGCGCGAGTTCGCGCTGTCCGGCTCGGAGCAAAATCCCGACCTCACCGGCAAGAGTTGGCGCCAGGTAGCCAAGCGTGCCGTTGGCAAGGGCGCGCCAGGGCCGGTGGAAGCATTCAAGCAGCACGGCCGCGACTTCATCGTGCGCCATACGCTGGAAGAGCTCGTCGACGGCATGAACGCGCTGGCTGGCAACCCATTGCTCGACTCCGCAAGACTTCGCAGCGAGATCGAGGCACGGGACCTGCAGTTCGACAACCCGTTCGCGAAGGACAGCCAGGTGATGGCCATCCATAACGCGCGCCGTTATCGCGGCGACAAGCTGGTGCGCGTGGCCAAGCCGCATCGCATGCTCGATCCGGCCAACGGCCCGCTGATCGCCGTGCGCCTGAACATCCTCACCCGCAAGACGCTGGGCGGTCTCGAAACCGATCTCGATGCACGCGTGCTGGGTCATGACGGCCAGCCCTTGCCCGGTCTTTACGCCGTGGGCGAAGCGGCTGGCTTCGGCGGTGGCGGCGTGCATGGCTACCGTGCGCTTGAAGGCAGTTTCCTGGGTGGTTGCCTGTTTTCAGGCCGCGTCGCCGGCCGCGCAGCCGCGGTGGCGGTGGCATGAGCGAACATATTCGCCCGCGCATCGCCATCTATGGCGCCGGCAGCGTCGGCGGCTATATCGGCGGACGCCTCAACGAGCAGGCTCGCGTGACGTACATCGGTCGCCGACGCATCATCGACGCGATGCGTTTGAATGGGCTGACCTGGAGCGACCTGCAAGGCCATCGTTGCCGCATCGCGCCGAAGACGCTGGATCTCAATCTGGATCCCTTCGCCGCTGCAAAAGCGCACCTGGTGCTGGTGACGGTGAAGTCTTCGGCCACCGAATCCGTCGCGCGCGAACTCGCCGGCGTGATCGCCCCCGGCGTACCGGTGATCAGTTTCCAAAACGGATTGCATAACACTGAGGCACTACGCGCTGCATTACCAAAGCACGTCGTGCTCGCAGGCATGGTGCCGTTCAATGTGCTGCAACGCGGCCCTGGGGCGTTCCACCAGGGCTCCGGTGGCGAGCTCATGGTGGAGGCGCATCCGTCGCTGGCACCGTTCCTCCCCCTGTTCGAAGCCGCGGGCCTGCCCTTGCGTCCACGACAGGACATGCCAGCCGTGCAGGCCGCCAAATTGCTGCTCAATCTCAACAACGCGGTGAATGCGCTGTCCGACTTGCCGTTGAGGCAGGAGCTGTCGCTACGTTGCTGGCGCCGCTGCCTGGCACTGGCGCAACGTGAAGCATTGAGCGTGTTCGCCAGCGCCGGCATCCGGCCGGCCAGGCTCACGCCCCTGCCGACCGGCTGGCTTCCGCGCCTGCTCGAAATGCCGGATGCATGCTTCAAGCGCATCGCCTCGCGCCTGCTCGCCATCGATCCACTCGCGCGATCATCCATGTGGGAAGACCTCGAAGCGGGGCGCCCGACCGAAGTCGACGCCATCAACGGCGAAGTCGTGCGGCTGGCTGCCAGCCACGCCATGAAAGCACCGGTGAACGCGCGCCTCGCCTCACTGATGCACGACGCGGAGACATGCGCGCCGCCCATGGAATGGCCCGCAACTGCTGGACGAGCTGCGCTCGGCTCAGTGATCCGTTGATTCGCAGAGCTCTCGCCGCAGGTTCCGCAGCGAGAGCGTTTCCCAGGTCGCCGCGACCACCAGCACCAAGGTGGTCAGTGCGGCAAGCGACAACACGCTCAGCGTGCCCGCAGCCACCAGGATGGCCAGCAGCAGCACCAACCCCACCAGATGCGACAGCGGGAAGTTGGTGTGATTGACTGTCATCTTGAACAAGGCATTTCCCAGCAGATAGAGCGCCGGACCACCAAGCAGTACGGCGATTCGTGGTGCAGTCGCCAGCGCATGCGCCTGGCTCAGGCTCAGCTCATCTCCCACGGCGCTGACCACGATGCCTGCCACGATGAGCAAGTGAAGATAGGTGTATCCCAATCGAGCGGTGCGCCCCGGGTCAGCCGACTGGCGAATTGAGCGGCTGCCCCGTTCGACAGCGAGATCGAAATAGATCCACCACATCGCCACGCAGCCGATAAACGCGATGACAAAAGCCAGCCAGGCATCGAGTGTCCGACCACTCTCCGCGAAGCTGCTGCCCGTAACGACTACCGATTCGCCCAGCGCGATGATCACGAACAGGCTGCAGCGCTCGGCCATGTGGCCGCCTTCGACATCCCACTCCGCTGTGCTCGAGCGTCCCAGGCCGGGCACATAGAAGAACATGGCGGGGCCGAGGTATTCGATGGAAAGCGCGATCGTCCAGCACAGGAATCGCGCCTGACCTTCCTGCAAACCGCCTGCGATCCACAACACCGCGGCAGTCGCCAGCCAGAGCGTGATCCGATGAAAGTTGCGGCGCGCGGGCAGTGGCGAATGGCGCAAGGCCCATAGCATGAAGCACGAGCGACCCACTTGCATGAGGGCATAGGCGCTGGCAAACAGCAGCCCGTGCCCATCGAACGCTTGTGGCAACGCCGTCGACAGCAGCAGGCCGGCGAACATCAAGGCCAGCATCAGCAGCCTTACGGCCAGTCGTTCCGGATCCAGCCAGTTGGTGATCCAGCCGGTGAAGATCCACACCCACCACACCGCAAGGAACAGCAGCAGCACGTGCAGCGCGCCGAGCAGGCTCAGGTCATGCAATAGCGTGTGGGAGAGTTGCGTCACCGCATAGACGAAAACCAGGTCGAAGAACAGCTCGATATTGGTGACCTTGCCGTGCATGCCCGCCTGGCGCGGACGCAGCAGGCTGGGCGCGGCAAGCCCGCCCGCGGGTGGAACGTCAGACATGGCGCGATCTCCCTGGATTCGCGCCTGTTATCGCATGACCGGAGGCGCAGCCGCCACGTCCTCCTGCTCAACGACCCGAGTCTTCGAAGCCGATTACCTTGCCGCCCGCCAGGAGGACCGTGGTCACGCGATGGCCGCGTCGGTACTGCCACTGCTCGGCAACGGCCTCTCGGGAGGATGACGTCTTGCGGCGACCTTTGTGCTTTCCGCCGCGCACGTTTCCGCTACCTGTTGCCGCCTTCTTGTGCGACTTGTACGAAGGCTTGCCAAGCAGCTCGACCACCCGCGACGCGCTGTCGCCCACCGTGAGTACCTGATTGTCCACCCGCAGGGTGCTGGTGCCGGCATGAGCGGCGAACGCCAGCAACAACAGCACAGTAAGCCCATATCGGCGCATGGCCACCTCCCTGTCGACGAACCAGGTGCGCATGGGTACCCTCCTGCCCACGCCATCGGAACGCACCCATGCGCGGCGAACACAACCATAGACAGGGACCCGTCAGCCGCGCATGCATCCGTGACCGCGAAGTGGTGTAGGTGGCGTCCCTACATCGAGGTCTGTCAGGCACGGGCGAGATGCAAGCGTCCTGGCGCTGCGCGCCGCCGCGACGATGGATGGTAGCGTTTAGAAACTGGAGCCAGGTCGCGCGAGATAATCGGTTTCCTCGGGCGTACTGTTGCGGCCAAGCAGGGCATTGCGATGTGGAAAGCGGCCGAAGCGTTCGATCACGTCGCGATGTCGGCGCGCGTAGTCCAGGTAATCCTGGTAGCGGGCCTGCTCCGATTCAGGCGACTGGGCTAGCAGCTGCTCGAACTGATCGACGCTGCGACGCTGCAAGAAGCGATCCTCCGCATGTTCCAGCGGCAGATAGGCAAACAGGCGCTGCAGGGGCGACAGCCGCAAATCGTCGCCTCGCTCAATCCCGGCAAGCGCAATGGCCTGCGCCTTCGCATCGGCAGCCCAGGCACGGGCATCGCCACGATGGATATTGCGACTGAACTGATCGAGCACGATCAACAGCGCGAGCCACCCGTCGGGCGTGGCTGTCCAATGGTCGAGCTCCCCACGTGCAGCTGCTTCGAGCGCGCCGCCGAATCGTTCCCGGATCCGCGCATCGAACGCGTTGTCGTTGTCGAACCAGACCGCTTCGGAAGCGGCGTCGAACCAAAAATCCAGCACATCCATGGACGTGGTTGGCATGCCTGTTTCCTTGGCCAGGGGTGACTTCAGCCGTGCGTCGTCCCTGCAAGACAGTGCATATCGTTGTGAATACCGTGCAGGCGGGACAGCTGCACGCCAAGTATCCGGGCGGACTCTACCGTGGCATGTGCCATCTGCTGCTCGAAACGATGCAGCAGCGCGCATTCGTTGCGTGCCAGGCAGTGGATCCAGGCGGCATCGCGATTGGCGGAAAAACCCGTTGTCATCTCGGCCAATGCGCTGCGCACCGCGCCAGCCAGGGTGCCGTGGCGCGCCGGGGCGCGCCCGCTGGCGCGCACCTGCGCCTGCAGGTCACCGATAAGAGCATCGAGCGTGTGCAAGTTTTCGGTCAGCAGAGCCTGCAGACCCGGCTCGCGCACTTGGGTCAACGCCCGCCTGTACAGCTCGCGGTCGTCGATGCCACGCCGGATCAGGGCGTTGTAGCGCGGTACTCTCACGTGCGACACGAGGTCGCCTCCTCACAGGGGTAACAGCGGCACCATCCTCGTCCTTTGCCGCTTAGCGTAAGGTTAATCGGAGCATCCATTGGTATCGCTGGCACGCACGCTATGGTCCGACCTGTATCAGGTTCAACGGCTGGCCGCCCGCTCCACGAATGCCTTGCTGCAGCTCGGCCAGGCGCTGGATGGAAGGGCATAAGGCCTGGATCTCGGGCGTCAGCACCCGCATGCGCTGCTCCAGGCGCGGCCGCAACTGGGTGGTCAGGTCCGCGGCGCCATCGCGCAGGTTGGCCGCCGCCTGCAGGTCACCGCTCATAGCCGCATTGATGGCCTGCTGGCCAAGGTCGTTGGCGAGCAAGGGCATCAGATCGGACGCCAGCTGGTTGGCGTACTGGTCGGCCAGGTTACCCTGCCAGTCGTGCGTGCTGTTGCTGGCAGCGATGCGCTGCTTGAGCTCGACTGCCCGCGTGGCCAGGCGCCGATCCATCTCTGCGCGGGTGTCGGGGCTCAGCGAGAGCCGCGTGCCCTCGTCGTGCATCGCCGCCGCAAGGATATCCACGCCATGCGCAGCAATCGCTTTGGCACGCGGCATCAGCGCGCGTAGCTCGCGCTCGAAGATGGCAAGCCGATCCTGGTCCTCGGGTCGAAGGCGCACTGCCGCGCTGTCGGTGCGCAAGGCACCATCCTGCAATTCGACCCGCAGCGGCGCCGGCTGCGGGCGATCGAACAGCAGGCCGCCTGGTGTCACCGTCAGGTCGTAGCTGCTGCTCGCATGGCAGGTAGTCGCCAGGTCCTGCGCATGCAGCCCCAGGCTGGCCAGGGAAAGCACGGAGATAAGCGACAGACGGCGCACGAGCATGGCAAATCCATGTGAACAAGAAGCCGCAGCGATAACCCGCGCTGCAGCAACCGCCGCTGAACTAGCCTCTACGACGGCGGAATTGCTCGCGAACCGCCGGCTGAGACAGCCGCCACGCCAGCCACAGCAAGACCGGCACCGCGAGGATCTTGAGTCCCACGGCCATTTCAAAGCTGCGGCGCAACCGGCTCAGGGTCTGCTGGGCGACCTCGTCCGCACCCGGCTGCAGCAACGACGCGGCGTTGTCGACGTTGTGCCATTGCGCGAACAGCGTGATCCCGCTCACCAGGGCCCAGATCGCCAACAGCACCGCGGCGAGCTGCAAGGCCACCCGGGACCACGCCTGGCGCAGAATCGCGCCTGCGCAGATCACAATGATCGCAACGGCTCCCGCAAGATAGGCCAGGTCCCAGGCCAGTACGCCGCGCAGGTGGGATATCGCTTCTGCGCTGCCCGACGACCGCAGCACGCCCCACACTTGCTGGGCGTGAAGCATGTATTGCAGACAGCCAAAAGCAGCCAACAACAGCATCAACCAGACCACGATCCTCCAAACCGCGAATCCGCCAGGGCGGGTGGCATCGCGCCGTGTCGTCAGTGGCATCGTGATCACCCCTTCAACGTGTTGAGATCAGCCAGCACCTGGGCGGAGTTCTTCTCCGGATCCACGTCCTGGTAGATCTTGGCGATCTTGCCTTGCGGGTCGATCAGGAAGGTCGTGCGGCGCGCATACTTGAAACCGGCCTTGGAGGTCAGCACGCCATAGGCCTGGGCAGTCCTGCTGTCGGCATCGGACAGCAAGGGAAACGGCACGTGGTATTTGGCGGCAAACTCGGCGTGCGACTTCACGTCATCCAGGCTCACTCCCAGCACATCGGCGCCAGCCTGGCGCAGCTTGGCGATGTCGTCGCGGAAGGTGCAGACCTCGGTGGTGCACCCAGGGGTGAAGTCCTTCGGATAGAAATAGAGCACCAGCCAGCGGCCGCGATGATCCGCAGGCGTGTGCCACTTGCCATTCTGGTCCTGCAGGCGGAAATCGGGGGCGGGCTGCCCCACCTGGGGTAACGCCGAGGGCGCGTCCGCAAATACCGGAGCGGCCCATCCAAGCAGCAGAGTCAGCATCAATAGCAGCGAAAGACGACGCATGACGGCACTCCGGGCGCGGGAAATTGGCAAGCAGTGTACGCGTTGCAAAAGCAAAGGGCGCCACCAGGCGCCCTTTGTCGTAACGATGTATGGGATCAGATCTTGGTTATGGAGAACTGCCCCACCGATACGCCCAGATCGATGCCCTCACCGCTGCCATGCAGCGCCAGCGAAGTCGTCCCCTTGGTCAGTACCTGGGCCTGGCCGCTCTTGACCACGCCCGCCTCCGCACCGGCCTGCGCATAGTCGCCGAACACGTCCTCGATACTGCGCACGTGGGTGATCTCACCCTTGCCGTTGTCAATGCGGAACTTGCCCGCGGTGAGGCCGCCACCGACTGTAGAGATCTTTACGTTGGCCCGCTGGCCGTTGCTGCAGACTACCGTGCCATGGCCTTCCGCATGCTTGTAGATCGCCGACCAGCCGGCGAGGCTGAAGCTCAGGTGGCACTCGACGTTGGCTTCAGCTGCTTGTGCCCTGGCCACCGGCACGGCGGTCATCGCACCCGCACACGCGAGCATCAGGGCTGCCATTCCGAACGTACGCTTGATCATTTCAGTCTCCTTGCGTGAGTGGAATTAGACGGCACCGACCATTGTTAATAACGACCCTGAACGCATGGGAACATGGCTCGGCCCTCGTTCATCCTTGTCGTCGGTAATGTGAAGGCAGCGTGGAGACTCGGCGCGTCGATGGCTCCAAGGAGATCCAGCGCCCACTGAAATCACCGTGGCGGGCGCGCTCGGAGGGGGGTACGCTGGCGAAGAGATCCAGCAAGGCCGGCAGGCCGGGCACCCGCATGTCGAGCGTCGCTGCCGTCAGGTCGCCGATTGCAGCTCGGCCTGCGTCATACCCAGAGGAACTTCATGCTCAAATACGCGCTGGTTGGCTATGACGGCTCCGCTTCCTCCAAGCAGGCGTTTCGTTTTGCCCTTGAATGGGCGCGCGCCTGCGGCGGTCGGGTGCGTGTGGTATCGGTGGTGCAAGTGACCGAAGGCAGCGCCGATACGTGTGCGCTGATGATTACCGACTCCGGCACCAAGCGTTGCACCGCGCTGCTGGATGAGCTGAGGGAGATGGCACCGGGAGCGGAAGCGCTCATCGATGCCGAAGTCGTACGCGGCAGCCCAGGTGACGCCCTGCTGGAGCAAGTGCGTCGCCACGGCATCGACCATATCGTGATTGGCCATACCGAACGGGGCGCACTCGCGCGCTGGCTGCTTGGCTCGGTGTCCGGCGACATGCTCGCACGCGCCCATGTGCCGGTTACCGTCGTTCGCTGAAGCGGCAGCTCGTAGGGCTCATCCAGTCCCTCAGGTCGGCGGGCGTTAATCCCCCGCGACGATCTCGTCGTATGCTCTTGTCACCTTATTGTCATGCTTGGCCAGCGCCGCGCCCTGCGCGCGCCAGCCCCGCCCGCACAGGAATGCCCGCGTGAGCTATGCCACATCGTTGCCCTGGACCCTGGAAAGCCTGGACTTCAGTCGAATCGACGTCCCGCGCGTTCGCCAGAACGAGGACCTGTTCTTCTTGTTGTGCAGCTCGTCCTTCGTCGAGAGTGGCTCGGATCTGTATACGCACAACCTGGTCGACCATTTCGCAGGCGATCAGGAACTGCAGACCTGGCTCAGCCAGCATTGGGAACACGAGGAACTACAGCACGGCCGTGCGCTGTCCGCCTACGTCAAGACCGTGTGGCCGGAGTTCGACTGGGATCGAGGCTTTGCCGCGTTCTGGCAGGAATACGGCGCGGTGTGCACGTCGGAGCAACTGGAATCGAGCCGCGGCCTGGAGCTGGCGGCACGCTGCGTGGTGGAAACCGGTACGGCCAGTCTTTATCGCGCGCTCAACGACATCACCGACGAGCCCGTGCTGAAGGAGCTCACCGGCCACATCAAGAGCGATGAAGTGCGCCACTACAAGCACTTCTATCACCACTTCCGGATTTACCGCGAACGCGAAGGGTTCAGCCGCTACAAGGTGTTCCGCGCGATCCTGCGGCGCGTCAACGAGATCAAGAGCGAAGACAGCGACATCGCGCTACGCCACGTGTTCAACCAGTGCTATCCGCAGCATAGGGAAAACGAAGCGGAGTTCCGTCGTGTCACTGGTCGTGCGCAGGGCCTGCTACGCAGAAACATTCCCGCCGAGATGACGGTGAAGATGCTGCTCAGGCCGCTCGATCTGCCGCCGCGTTTGCAGAACGCCGTGGAGAAGCCATTGGCGAAGATTGCCGAGAAGCTGTTCCTGCGTTGAGGCGTTCGGTGCGGCCGGACCCCTTGCTGCACAGCATGGGGAAGTGGGACGGGAAGCGGGGGCGCAAGTTCGGCGGGCCGCGCAAGACGGCAGACCGCGTCAAGAGCGCCGGCATGCTGCGCTTCGCAAGCGACAAGCTGGCCAAGCGCTCGGTCTTGGCGCCCCCGCTACCTACCCCCAATCCCCGCTCTCCGTAGCTATTTCGCCGCCTGCATTGAGGCGTTCGGTGCGGCCGGACCCCTTGCTGCACAGCATGGGGAAGAGGGACGGGAAGCGGGGGCGCAAGTTCGGCAGGCCGCGCAAGACGGCAGACCGCGTCAAGAGCGCCGGCATGCTGCGCTTCGCAAGCGACAAGCTGGCCAAGCGCTCGGTCTTGGCGCCCCCGCTACCCACCCCCAATCCCCGCTCTTTACGGCAACGTACCTATTTCGCCGGACGCTGCGCTTCTTCGACTTCGCGCGGCTTGCCCTGCAGTGGCGATTGCAGCTTCGCCACGTCGACCGGGCGGATCTGTTTGATGAAACAGGGCGTATCGTGCGGGCCGGTAAGCACCCGGTCGAACTTCACCAGAACCTCGCTTGCCTGCGAGGTCAGAGCAATGTGGTTGGTGAACGGCAGATTCGAGCAGTAGCCATCGAGATCCAACAGCCACGCTTCACTGGAGCGCGTGTAGATCGCCAGTTGCCTGTCGCCGAGCGGCTCCCACGACCACAGGCTGAAATAGTGGAAGCGGTCCACCGGCGCGCCAGCCGCAGCCGCGTAGGCCTGTTGCCGTGCATCGAGCCGAGCGGTGTAGTCCTTGCCGACGCGCGCACAGGCGGCAAGCAGCACCACCGTCGCGCCGACGATCAACATGTGTTTAAGAGTCATGGCACGATCTCCAGAAGTACCTGTTTTCCATAACGCGTAACCCGCCTGTGCGTGGACGGCTTACTTCTTTGCGGACTTGCTCACCGGCTGCCATTTGGCGAGATCAAAACCACCCACCTCGTACACCAGGGTCACCTTCTTCTCACCGTCCTGCATGGTGACGTCCATGGTGATCTTCCTGGCCTTCTGCAACTGAGCGATAAACGTCTTGTCGTCACTGAACAACAGCGCCGGCTCACCGGTGCTGGGGGCGAACGCCTTGATGCTGCCCGGCTTGTCATCAAACGTGGCCTTGATCGTGCAGGTGGCCTTGCACACGAAACCATGCGGACCACTGCTGAACAGGAAGGCATTCTGGCCCCACGCCGTGTGCCGGCGCAGCACCAGCCGCACGCGGCTCTCGCCTGAAGGTTGACTGCTGTAGATGGTGGCGGTGGACTGGGTGCCGCCTTCCATCGGCGATACCTGGTAAAGCCACAAGCCTTGCAGCCGGTTGCGCTCACTCGTTTCGGTGTAGCGCTTCTCGATCTCCGGCAGGCTCTGCTGCACTTCCTTGGCGGCCGCACTGTCGGGATAGCGGCTGACGATGGACTTGCCCATGGTCACGGCCATCTCGTCGTTGCCGATGCGCACCAGCTGACGATAGGTATCCAGCTTCTGCGCCGAGTCATCGGCTGGCGCCTGGGCCGCTGGCGGCGCTGCGGCCTGGTCGCCTGATGGCGAACAGCCGGCGAGGACCAGCATGGTGCCCAGGGCGGTAGCGAGGCGAAGGCGCGGAAGGTTCATGGGCGAGATCCGGTCACAAGAAAGTGCCTAGATTGGAACCTGTCGCGGGGAAGGTGCAACCCGCCGGGCATCGGCCACCTCTGGATGTGCCGGGATGACCAGGATCCGTGATGAAGCCAGGTGCGATCAGCGGTCATGCAACACCACCTATGCACTCACCACCGCATCGCCGAAGCGTTCGCGCAACTGGGTACGAAAACGGCGGCTGCATGGAAGCGTGGCGCCATCACGCATGGTCAGGCGGGCATCACCTGTCTCCAGTGGCTCGATCTCCGCCAGATAGTCGAGATTCACCATGTAACTGCGATGCACGCGCACGAAGCGCTGCGGATCGAGTCGATCCTCGATGCCGGCCATGGTGGCGCGCAGTGGATAGTCGCGGCCACGCACATGCAGGTTCACGTAGTTGCCGGACGCCTGTAGCCATTCGATCTCGCGCGCGGCAATCAGGAACTCCTTGCCCAGCTTGCGCACCAGAAAACGCTCGGGCCGCTCGATGGGCTCGACCGGCGGACCTTCGTCAGGCTCGCCTAGAAGACTGGCCTCGCCCTGCAGACGCCGTACGACAAAGCCGTAGAACGAGATCATGCCGACGAACAGGAAGTAGGTGCGGATGTCCTTCAGATATTCGTAACCCATCTCCCGCGGCCAGTTGCCGAAGTCGTAGCGACTACCGGCGGCGGCATAGGCGAGCATGCGCAATCCGACCATGGCCAGGACATGGGCCAGACTGAACGGGATGCTCAGCAGCAGGTGCAGCTTGAGGCTATGCCGCCAGCTATCGAAACGGAACGGCCAGCGCCGCGTCGCCGCCACGACCAGAGGGATAAGGGCCAGCAGCACCAGGCTGCTGCTGGCTTCCCAGATCCACGGCTCCATGGTCGACACGTTGTGGCTGCGGTAGACGTTGTCGTACCACGACACCATGCCGTTGAAGACGGTATTGGGGACGAACAGGACAATCCAGAAGCCGACCTCGAAAGGCCGCCGCCAGCGCTGGAACTTCTGGTAATCGAAACCTGCCTGCTTGGTCATGGCCGGGATTCTACGTGGCCGCCGTCGATCCCGTCGCCTTTCGTCACCTCCAGTCGGCCGTTCGTCCCTACTTCCATGCCATCAATCACTTAGCGCATGACCAGAAGCCGGGTTCAGCTGAGCATGCAGGCTCTCGCCACCGGAACCCAGCCATGAACCGCCGCCACGATATCGACGCTTTGCGCGTCCTCGCCTTCGGGCTGTTGATCCTCTTCCACCTGGGCATGCTGTATGTGGCCCCTGTTGATGATTGGAAGTTCCACCTCAAGAGCAGCTATCTGGCCGACTGGCTGGAATACCCCATGCTGGCTTCCGGCTTCTGGCGGATGGACCTGCTGTTCCTGATTTCGGGCATGGCCGTTCATTTCCTGCGGGGCCGCCTGAGCCTGCCCGCGCTGGCGTGGAAGCGAACGGTACGACTGCTGCTGCCGTTGCTGTTCGGCATCGCCGTGGTCGTGCCGATTCAGCCGTACGTGCAGGGCGTCTCGAACGGCTTGGTCGCCGCCGGCTTTGGTACGTTCCTGCTGCGCTATTGGACCGGCGGCCCCTGGCCGGCCGGCGCTTTCGACGGTTGGCAGTACGGCTTCACCTGGAACCACCTGTGGTACCTGCCCTATGTGTGGCTGTACACGATGGGACTGCTGATCCTGCTGCCGGCATTGGAATCAGAGCGCGGACAACAACTGCTCGGCCTATGTCGCCGTCTGCGCGGCGCGGCCTTGCTGATGCTGCCGTCGCTGCCGCTGCTGGTTTACTACCTGCTGCTGGCCGCGCGCCATCCGCAAAACCATGCCGTCTACAAGGACTGGTATGCGCATGCCGGCTATGCCACGGTATTTTTCTATGGCTACGTGCTGGGCACCGACGCCGGGCTATGGCGCGAACTGGCGCGGCTGCGCCGCCACGCGCTGTTGCTGGCGATTGGCTGCTTTGCGGTTCGCTATGTCATCGACCAGTTGGGCAACTGGTTCGATCTGAACTGGCTGCCGCATCCGATCTTTGCCCTTGCGCGGCTGTTGGTGCATGCGTTGCGCTTTATGTACGCCTGGACCGCGATCGCCGCGGTGCTCGGCTGGGGGCACCAGTATCTAAACCGCCCCTTCCGCTGGCTGCCTTATGCGCGTGAGGCGGTGTTCCCCTGGTACATCCTGCATCAAAGTGTGATGTTGGCCGTGGCTTACTGGCTCCTGCCACTTCGGCTCGGCCCGGTGCTGGAACCAACCCTGGTTCTGGTGGGCACGGTAGGCGGTTGCGCGCTGCTGCATGAGTTCGCCATTCGACGCTCGCGCTGGCTGCGCCCGCTGTTCGGCCTGGACGCGCGACCGCGCGTGCGCAGCACGCGACAGCCAGCGGTACTGCCGAGCCAGGCGCAGAACGCCTAGTCGCTCATGCCGGCGAGACCTGGATGTCCAGGTCTCGCTACCCGGGGTGCAGTCCAGGAGCCCAAGTCATGGCCCGAGGATATCGGTGTGAATACACGGCGCTTTGCCGCCAGTCCGCTGCCGCCGATAATGCAGGCAACCACGCAAGGACTCCCGCATGCCCCCCTCTACTGCCATGGCCTCGGCAGATTCGTTGCGCTCGCACCCCGCTTTCGTGCAGTTCTGGTTCGCCCGCATCGCTTCCGGCTTTGGTTTCCAGATGCTGTCAGTGGCGGTGGGCTGGCAGATCTATGCGATCACGGGCCGCGCATTGGATCTGGGCCTGATCGGCCTGGTGCAATTCTTTCCCTCGGTGATGCTCGCCTTGCCGGCTGGCCATGTGGCCGACCAGTTCGAGCGGCGTCGCATCGTTCGCCTGGGCTTGATCGTCGAACTGCTGGCGATCGTCGCGCTCGCGGCGATCAGCCTGGCCCACCTCGCGCATGAGGTCGGCATCCTCGCGCTGGTGTTTGCGATCAGCATCGCCAAGGCTTTCGAATTTCCCGCGCTGCAGTCGATGGTGCCAGCCCTGGTGCCGACGACGGTGCTGCCGCGCGCGATGGCAGCCAGCGCGTCGGCCGGCCAGGCCGCCATGATCATGGGCCCCGCTGTCGGTGGCCTGCTCTATGTCGCCGGCCCAGGCACGGTATACGCAGTGTGCGGCCTGCTGTATCTCATCGCGGCCGTCTTGATGGGGCGCCTGCGTTACGAACAGGCGCCGCCGCGGCGCGAACCGGCGACACTGAAAACGCTGTTCGCCGGCGTGCATTTCATTCGCCAGCGCCCCGATGTGCTCGGCGTGATTTCACTGGATCTGTTTGCCGTCTTGCTCGGTGGCGCCACGGCGCTGCTGCCGATCTTTGCCAAGGACATCCTGCATACGGGTCCATGGGGCCTGGGCTTGCTGCGCGCGGCACCCGCTGTAGGCGCGCTGCTGATGTCGCTATGGCTTGCGCGGCACACCATGGAGCGCCTCGTGGGACCGATCATGTTTGCCTGTGTCGCCGGCTTCGGCCTGGGTACGCTGGTATTCGCCGTTTCCACCACGCTGTGGCTCTCGCTGGCCGCGCTGTTTGCGCTGGGCGCCTTCGACATGGTGAGCATGGTGATCCGCGGTGCACTCGTGCAGTTGGACACACCGGACGCGATGCGCGGCCGCGTGAGCGCGGTGAATGCGATCTTCATCAACACCTCCAACCAACTCGGCGAGTTCGAGTCCGGACTCGTGGCCGCCTGGGTGGGCGCCGTCAATGCCACGCTTATCGGCGGCATCGGCACCCTGGTGGTGGTGGGGTTGTGGATGGTGATGTTCCCAGGCTTGCGACGACGCCAACGGCTGCATGCGGAGCCCACCGTGCGGGGCGAGCCGGCCGCCAACCAGACGCTCTGATCGAGTCGCCACTGGATCAGGGCGACGACGGCGAATCGACCATGGACGAGCCTCGGCGCCGGCTTCGCCGCACCCGTTTGATACACGTCAAAGCGAGCGTGGCATCGACCGCTAGCATGCCGGGTCACTCTAGTGACCCACGGCCCAGCGGATCCATGGCATGAATGTCGATATCGTCATCGTCGGGGCGGGCCCGGCTGGCCTCTGCCTTGCCAAGTCACTCGCAGGCACGGGACTCAAGATCCTCGTTGTCGAACGACAATCGACCGAGGCCCTCCGCGATCCGGCATTCGATGGGCGCGAGATCGCACTCACCCGGCGCTCCGTGCGCATCCTGCGTGAACTGGGGCTGTGGGCACTACTTGATCCCGCGGATATCTCCCCACTGCAAAGTGCGCGCGTGCTCAACGGTCACTCCCTGCATGCCCTGAACGTGGCGCCATCGGGCAAGGACGATAGAGAGCTGGGTTTCCTGGTGCCCAACGACCGCATTCGACGCGCGGCGTATGCCGCCATCGAGCATGAGCCGGACATTACGCTGCTCGGCGATACGGCGGTGAGTTCCCTCACGCTGAGCGATAGCCGACCCCGGTTGCAGCTGGCCGATGGCCGTGTCGTCAATGCTCGCCTGATCGTCGCCGCCGACAGCCGCTTCTCGCAGTTGCGCCGGGACGCGGGCATCCCTGCCGACATGCACGATTTCGGCAAGACGATGCTGGTGTGCCGTGTGGCGCTGGAGAAACCTCACCAGGATGAGGCACTGGAATGGTTCGATCATGGCCAGACACTCGCCCTGCTGCCCCTGCAAGACAACGAGGCTTCGGTCGTGCTCACCCTGCCCGGGCAAGCGATGGACACCGTGATGGCCATGGATGAGCAGCCGTTCAACGACGAGATCCGCCGCCGCTTCGACGGTCGCTTCGGGTCCATGCAGCTAACCAGCACGCGGCACACCTACCCGTTGATCGCGGTCTATGCGCGTCGCTTCATCGCGCCGCATTTCGCACTGGTTGGAGACGCTGCAGTCGGCATGCATCCGGTCACCGCACACGGTTTCAACCTGGGGCTGCTCAGCGTGGAAACGCTGTCGCTGGAGATCCGGCAAGCGCTGGCGACGGGCCGGGACATGGCATCGACACGCGTGCTTCGTCGTTATCAAAACGCGCATCGCCTCGCCACCCGTCCGCTCTACCTGGCCACGCTGGCGATCGTGAAGCTGTTCACCGACGATCGAATGCCCGCAAGGCTGGCACGTTCGGGGCTGTTGCGGGCCAGCCAGGCGCTACCGCCGTTCCGGCTCAGCCTGGCGCACCTGCTTGCCGCCGGTGGACGCGGGCGCTGCTACCTGCCGTGGGTCCGTGCGGCCGTCCTCGCCCTGCATGAACGAATGGGCCGGCTATTTACGCACCGATCACGCCATCACTGGCAATTTGCTAATTCTTACTGCGAGGAGGACGCCATGGCCCGATCCTACGATATCGAAAACAGCGTCAACGGCGTCCGCGAGCGGGTGGGCGAACGCGTGCGTCACTACGCGGACGAAGCCTCCGATCGGGCAGATGACCTGATCGATCGTGGGCGCGAAGTGCGCCGGCAATTCGGGCGTCACCGCCACACCTATGCACGCCGGATCGGTCACGCCGCTGAGGACTTCGCCGACGAGGCGAACTACCAATATCGCCGCTTGCGCCGGCAAGTGTCGCGCCATCCGGTCGCCACGACGGCGATCATGGCCGGCACGGTGGGCGCGTTCCTGCTCCTGCGTCATCTGTTCCGCGATCACAACGACTGAGCCGTCGGGCCCGCGCCATGCGCATATAGAAAAACCCGCCTTCCGGCGGGTTTTTCTTGGGTGATCGCGGCAACGCTCAAACCGTCTGCGGATTCGGCTTGTCCGGATCGAGCTTGTATGTCTTGATCGCGCGGCTGACGTCCTTGGCGTTGATCTTGCCTTCCTTCGCCAGCGCGGCCAGCGCGGCGTGGGCGATCCAGTAGCGGTCGACCTCGAAGAACCCGCGCAGGTGTCGCACGCGTGTCCGAGCGGCCGAAGCCGTCGGTGCCCAGCACGGTGTAGCGCATGCCGTCGGGCATGAAACGCGCGGATCTGGTCGGCGTATTCGCGCACGTAGTCGGTGGCGGCGATCGCCGGACCCTGACGGCCCTGCAGCAGGCCGCGTGACATACGGCACGCGCTGCTCGGCTTCCGGATGCAGGCGGTTCCAGCGCTCGGCATCGAAACCGTCGCGACGCAGTTCGATGAAGCTGGGGCAGCGACCAGATGTCGGCAGCTGACGCCGAAGTCCTTCTCCAGCAGTTCGGCGGCGGCGATCACCTCGCGCAGGATCGTGCCCGAGCCAAGCAGCTGCACACGCGGCTCGCCCTTCTTCGGCTTGCCGGCGTCCTTGAACAGGTACATGCCCTTGATGATGCCTTCCTCGCTGACCCTTGCGGGCAGATCCGGATGGCTGTAGTTCTCGTTCATCACGGTGATGTAGTAGTAGCACGTCCTCCTGCTCCTGCATCATGCGGCGCACGCCATCCTGCAGGATCACCGCGACTTCGTAGGAGAACGTCGGATCGTACGACTTGCAGTTCGGGATCGCGCCGGCACAGCAGGTGCGAGTGGCCGTCCTCGTGCTGCAGGCCTTCGCCGTTGAGCGTGGTGCGGCCGGCGGTGCCGCCGATCAGGAAGCCGCGCGCGCGCATGTCGCCAGCGGCCCAGGCCAGGTCGCCGATGCGCTGGAAACCGAACATCGAGTAGTAGATGAAGAACGGCAGCATCGGCTGGTTGCTGATGCTGATAGCTGGTCGCCGCGGCCATCCAGGCGGCCATGCCGCCGGCCTCGCTGATGCCTTCCTGCAGCACCTGGCCCTTCTGGTCCTCGCGGTAGTACAGCAGCTGGTCGGCGTCCTGCGGCTGGTACTTCTGGCCGAACGGCGCATAGATGCCGATCTGGCGGAACATGCCTTCCATGCCGAACGTGCGCGCTTCGTCGGCGACGATCGGCACGACGCGCTCACCGATGCTGCTTGTCGCGCAGCAGCAGGTTCATGCCGCGCACCAGCGCCATGGTGGTGCGAGATCTCGCGCTCGCCGGTGCCCTTGGTGATCTGCTCGAACGCCGCCAGTTCCGGCGCCTTGCAGCTTCGCGTCGCGCCTTGCGCCGGCGCTGCGGCAGGAAGCCGCCGAGCGCCTGGCGGCGCTCCAGCATGTACTGCACTTCCGGCGAATCCTTGCCCGGGTGGTAGTACGGCACGTCCTTGAGCTTGTCGTCCGGCATCGGGATGCTGGAAGCGGTCGCGGAAGTGCGCGCACGGCCTCTTCGTCCAGCTTCTTCTGCTGATGCGTGGGGTTCTGCGACTCGCCGGCCGCGCCCATGCCGTAGCCCTTCACCGTCTTGGCGAGGATCACCGTCGGCATGCCCTTGGTGTTCGACGGCCTGCGTGATAGGCCGCGTAGACCTTGTGCGGATCGTGGCCGCCGCGGTTGAGGCGCCAGATGTCGTCGTCGCGACAGGTTGGCGACCATCTCGCGCGTCTCGCGGATACTTGCCGAAGAAATGCTCGCGCGTGTAGGCGCCGCCGAACGCCTTGCAGGCCTGGTACTCGCCGTCGACGGTTTCCATCATCAGCTTGCGCAGCACGCCCTTGGTGTCGCGCGCGAGGAGCGGATCCCAGTAGCTGCCCCAGACCACCTTGATGGCGTTCCAGCCGGCGCCGCGGAACACGCCTTCCAGTTCCTGGATGATCTTGCCGTTGCCGCGCACCGGACCGTCCAGGCGCTGCAGGTTGCAGTTGATCACGAAGATCAGGTTGTCCAGGCCTTCGCGGCCGGCCAGCGAAATCGCGCCGAGCGACTCGGGCTCGTCGGTTTCGCCGTCGCCCATGAAGCACCAGATCTTGCGGTCGGTCTTGGGCATCAGGCCGCGATGTTCCAGGTACTTCCAGAACTGCGCCTGGTAGATCGCCTGGATCGGGCCCAGGCCCATCGACACCGTCGGCACCTGCCAGTAGTCCGGCATCAGCCACGGATGCGGATACGACGACAGGCCGCGGCCCTTGCCGGCCACTTCCATGCGGAACAGGTCGAGCTGGTCCTCGCCGAGGCGGCCTTCGAGGAACGAGCGCGCATAGATGCCCGGGCTGGAATGGCCCTGGTGGAAGACCAGGTCGCCCGGATGATCGGCGCTCGGTGCGCGCCAGAAATGGTTGAAGCCGACGTCGTACAGCGTTGCCGACGAGGCGAAGCTGGCGATGTGGCCGCCCAGCTCGCCCGGCTTGCGGTTCGCGCGCACGACCATCGCCATCGCGTTCCAGCGGATCAGCGTAGCGGATGCGCCATTCCATCGCCGCATCGCCCGGCATCTTGGCTTCGTTCGGCGGCGCGAATGGTGTTGACGTATTCGGTGGTCGGATCGAACGGCAGGTAGCCGCCAGCGCGACGCGTCGAATCGACCATCTTTTCCAGCAGGTAGTGCGCGCGCTCGGTGCCGTCGTGGTGGATCACCGCATCGAGCGATTCGAGCCATTCGCGGGTTTCGGTGGGGTCGAGGTCCTGGTGGAGGATGTCGTCGAGCTGATCCATGGGGAGCTTCTCTCCGCGGCGCCGGGGGTTGGCGCGGCTGTAGGTGGATCGCCTCTCTATGCGAGGGGCGGGGACCGTTCGAGTTTAGCTCCGGCGCGGTTTTTCGCCAATTGAATCGAGACAATACGGGGGCGAATGGGGTGGGCATGTGGGCCCGATGCGCGGGCCTGGCCACTTCAGGGGCGCCGTCATCCCAGCGGAAGCTCGCATCCAGTGACATTCAAGATGTTGAATACGCTGGGGGTGACGCCTCCCTTCGATGCCCCGCAAGCTTGCCGCTTTGGCAGCGGACGTTGCGATCGCCTGCTCAAGCGCCGAGGCGCCCGCTCTGACTCCTTCTCCCCCGAGGGGAGAAGGCTGGGATGAGGGGCGGGTGCTCGCGACTGCGCGACAACTGAGCGTGGCGGCAAGGATGCCGCCTACGCAGCGGGCGTTCCGTAACCGCTGCCGCGGTCCGGGGTCACTTTTCTTTTGCTGGCCCAAAAGAAAAGTAACCCGAAAGAAAATGGCCTTAACAGCTCATAGCATTGCCGAGGGATACGAGCCTGACGGGCGCGGCCAAACAGATAGGTTGTGGCCCATGGCCGACACACAGCGGCTACACCGCAACGCGCCAAAGCGGTGAGGACTTAAAGCAGGTTCGGCCGACGGTCGAAACGGTTGCCGTAGCCGCGTGCCTAGATGGTCACCATGACCGCCCGCGCCTTAAGCCCTCTGCGCTTCGGCGCGTTGCGGTGTAGCCGCTGTGCATCGCCTTGGGTAGCAAACTATCCGATCGCGCTAACCTTTCAACGCTTCTATCTAACGGAGTGCTGCCAGCTCTTGAGGCAGTTTTCTTTGGGTTACTTTTCTTTTGGGCCAGCAAAAGAAAAGTGACTCGAGCGCCGGCAGGCGATCGAAACGCCCGCTGCGTAAGCGGCAACCTGGCAGCCACGCCCAGTTATCGCGTGAACGCGAGCACCCCCTCATCCCAACCTCCCCCAAGGGTAGAAGGAGCCACCGCGAACGTTATCGCCAGCCTTCAGCCAAAAAGAAACGGGCCACAAGGGCCCGTTTCCAACACGCTTGCGCTGAGGCACAACTGATCAGCTGCGCTTCTCGCCCTGCGCCGCGCGAATCTGCGCATCCACCGCGGCAATCGCGGTCATGTTGACCACGCGGCGCGCGGTCGAGGCCGGGGTGAGGATATGCGCGGGCTTGTCGACACGCCCATCAGGATCGGGCCGATCGCCACGCCGTCGGTCATCACGCCGCACCATGTTGTAGGCGATGTTGGCCGCATCCAGGTTCGGAAACACGAACAGGTTGGCGCGGCCGCTCAGCGTGGTGTTGCGGGAAGATGCGCTGCGCGCGAGTGCTTCGTCCCAGCGCGGTATCGGCTTGCATCTCGCCGTCGATCTCCAGCTTCGGCATGCGCGCGCGCGGAGGATCTCGCAGACCTTGCGCATCTTCGCCGCGCTGGGGTTGTCGTGGCTGCCGTAGTTCGAGTGCGACAGCAGCGCCACATTCGGCTCGATGCCGAACAGCTTCAGACGATAACACGGCCTGCATGCGTGGCCTCTGCGATCTGCTCGGCGGTGGGGTCGCATTGCACATGCGTGTCGAGGAAGAACCAGGCACCCTGGTCGTTGATCACGCCGGTCATCGCCGAGGTGCACTGACACGCCCGGGTCCAGCGCCGAACACGCTGCGCATGTAGCCGAGCTTCTTGTGGTAACGGCCGACCATGCCGCAGATCATGGCGTCCGCCTCGCCGCGCTCGACCATCAGCGCGGCGATCAGGGTCGGGCGCGAGCGCAGCAGGTTCTTGGCCGCCGCCGGCGTGACGCCGCGGCGCTCGGTCAGCGCGTGGTACTGCTGCCAGTATTCGTTGAAGCGCGGGTCGTCGTTGATGTTGGTCAGCTCGAAATCGACGCCCGCGCGCATGCGCAGGCCCAGGCGCTCGATGCGCGTCTCGATCACTTCCGGACGGCCGATCAGGATCGGCTAGGCCAGGCCCTCGTCGATCACCGTCTGCACCGCGCGCAGCACGATCTCTTCCTCGCCTTCGGCGTAGACCACGCGCTTGCAGATCGGCGCGCGGCGCGCTCGTACACCGGCTTCATCAGCAGGCCGGTGCGGATAGATGAACTGGCCGAGCTTCTCGCGGTAGGCCTCCATATCCGCGATCGGGCGCGTGGCCACGCCCGACTCCATCGCCGCCTGGGCCACGGCCGGCGCCAGCATCACCAGCAGGCGCGGATCGAACGGACGCGGAATCAGGTAGTCCGGGCCGAAGCTCGGCACCTCGCCGCCGTAGGCGCGCCGGCGAGGTCGGCCAGCCTCCATGCCGCGCCAGCTCGGCGATCGCGCGCACGCAGGCGATCTTCATCGCCTCGTTGATGCCGGTGGCGCCGACATCCAGCGCGCCGCGGAAGATGTACGGGAAGCACAGCGCGTTGTTGACCTGGTTCGGATAGTCCGAGCGGCCGGTGGCGATGATGCAGTCCGGGCGCACGCGCCTTGGCGTCCTCCGGCAGGATTTCCGGCTTCGGATTGGCCAGCGCCAGGATGATCGGCGCGCTCGGCCATCGTGGCGACCATCTCCGGCTTGAGCATGCCGCCGGCGGAAAGGCCGAGGAAAACATCCGCGCCTTCGACGATCTCGGCCAGCGTGCGCTTGTCGGTGTCGCGCGCATAGCGCTGCTTGTCCGGGTCCATGTTCGTCGCGGCCGGTGTAGAGCACGCCCTCGCGGTCGTAGGCCGAGGATGTTCTCGGGCTTCACGCCCAGCGCCACCAGCATGTCCAGGCAGGCGATGCCGGCCGCGCCGGCGCCGGTGGTGGCGATCTTCACTTCGCCGATCTTCTTGCCCACCACTTCCAGTGCGTTGAGCACGGCCGCGCCGACGATGATCGCGGTGCCGTGCTGGTCGTCGTGGAATACCGGGATCTTCATGCGCTCGCGCAGCTTGCGCTCGACGATGAAGCATTCCGGCGCCTTGATGTCCTCCAGGTTGATGCCGCCGAAGGTCGGCTCCAGCGCGGCGATGATGTCGACCAGCTTGTCCGGGTCGCGCTCGTCGATTTCGATGTCGAACACGTCGATACCGGCGAATTTCTGGAACAGCACGCCCTTGCCTTCCATCACCGGTTTGCCGCCAGCGGGCCGATGTTGCCCAGTCCGAGCACCGCGGTGCCATTGGTGATCACCGCGACCAGGTTGCCGCGCGCGGTGCATTCGCTGGCCGCGCTGCGGATCCTCGACGATCGCCTCGCAGGCCGCGGCCACGCCCGGCGAATACGCCAGCGACAGGTCGCGCTGGGTCACCAGCGGCTTGGTCGGCGGTGACCTTGATCTTGCCCGGGCGCGGAAGGCGGTGATATTCGAGCGCGGCTAGACGAAGTTCTTCAGTGAGTGGCCATGGGATGCGATACTGTGTCGATGCGGGATGGGGGCACGGCGATGCGGCGTCGCTGAATCGGTAACGACCCGCGTTGCATGGTTAGCCCGCGAGCGCGAGCATGGCCAGGTCTCGTTCGCCCGAAAGGACCGTGTTTTCATTCCGGCATGCCCAGCCCTAAGACTCAGCTGAAAGCGTCTTCGCCTGCACCCGGTCCATGTGGATGCGGTTGACGAACAACGAGAACGCCAGCTTGCCGGCCAGGCCGTGCACATGTTGCATCCACGGCGGCAACCAGCGCGGCGGCAGGATCGCGCCGGACTCGAAATGCGGCTGCCAGGCTGATCACGTCGTGCAGGGCCAGTTTGCCGGCGAACAGATGGCGCAGCATGTCCATGCCGCCGTTGCTTCAGCGCCCAGCGAAAGAACGTGTGCACGGTCAGCAGGCCGGACAGGTAGACATTGTCCTTGGCGAACGCCGCACCGCCGGTCAGCGGCACGCCGCGGAACACGCGCTGCGGCCGAATGGAAGCTGTCGGCCGCGGTCTGCCCGCAACTGCTGAAGTACCGGTAGACCTCGACGAAATCGGCGCCGTTCAGCGCCATGTCGATCGCCAGAATGCGCAGGCTGATGCGCTTGAGGCGGCGCGATGTCGATCGCGCCGGACATCAGCTCGGCGAACACGGCCAGCCCTTCCTGCGTGGCCGTGACACGTGGCGAAGTGCGCCCCAGCGAAGCCAGTACGGGCTGCGCGCGGCCGTTCAGCGCGGTCAGCGAATGCACGAACGCCTCATGCGCCAGCAGCTGATGGCGGTCGTATTCGCTGAAGCTGGTGCCGCCGCGCAGGCGAATGCGCGTGGCGCCGGCGGCAGCCTTGGCGGTCAGCTCGCGGATCGACTTCCACGGCGATCGTGCCGCGCACCGAAAAAGGCGTCGAGCGTATGCGGCCAGATCGTCGCGCAGCGTGTCGGCGCGGAATGCTCACGCTGATGTCGTCGGCCAGCAGGTCGGCACCCAGCTCGTCGGACAACTCCACGAAATAGCGCGCTGCGTCCAGATTGCTGCGCTGGCTGCCGGGAATCGGCGTCGCCCGGACGGCCGTACAGCGCGATCGATGGCGCGGTGACGCCGGCGGTGCCGACGGCCTCGAGCATTTCGGCCGCGATGCGCCAGGATTCCGCGGTGCGGCGCAGGTAGTCGCCGAGCGGATCGATATCCGTGATCGCCGCCTCGCGCGCTCGATCGCGGCCAGCTCGGCGCGCGCTCCGCCGAAAGATCCGGCGCGCTGATAGCTGCACCTCGGGCAGGCTGAACTGGCCTTTGCTGTAGGCCGCGATCATGCGGTCTTCCAGCGACGCCGGCCATGCCACGGTAGGCAGGATGTGGATGCCGCTGTACCGCCGCCAGCAGGCGCTGGTCGAGCTCGGCGTAGCGGCGCAGTTCGGGAGCCACGTTGGCAGGGTTCACACTCATGCGGATCTCTGGCGAAGGGCATCGATCCGATGGATCAGATCGGCGGCAACAGGGTCGGTCTTGAAGCCGCCAAGGAAGCTGCGCGGACTGTTCGGCATGAAGGTGACCTCCTTGCCGAAGCGCGACGACGCGGCCCGCAGCATCAGGGTGAAGCGACGCGGATTGGTCATGCTGGTGGCATTCACGTTGATAACCTCGCGCAAGGGAATGCGGGAGGGCTCGCCACGGTGCTTGATGACCAGATGGTCACCATCCAGCCAGACTTCGTCGACCAGATCGAAGACCAGCTTGCGCATCAGCACGAAACCGAAGATCGCCATGATCGCGGGGCCGATCAGGAAAGGCATCAGATCCGCTCGTTGCGGGGCACGGCCCAGCCCCAACGAGGTCAATGCCATCACAACCAGAAAACCGAACCACAACACGGGGAATACCCGCTTATAGAAGAACGTGGAAGGCGACGAAAGCCGCTGCATGCCAGCACCCCGGACCAAGACAGCCCGATAGTAGTGCTTTCCGGGCCGACCGCTGCAACCACCCGGCTAAGAGCCTGTTTACGATCTCCGCGTGGCCCGCGCCGGGGTCGTAAACTGGCTCTCAGGCACTACTCGCGCTCACGGGTATCGCGATGGCTGCCATGCAGTCGTCCGATCGGACGACCACCGCGCTGGCGCCGCAGGCGCGCCTCCAGGGTGGCCGCCTGCTCCTCGCGTTCGTCGCGCAGCTTCAGGTAGTTGCGCCAGCGCTCGGCCGACAGATCGCCGCTATCCAGCGCCGCCTGCACGGCGCAGCCCGGCTCGCTGCCATGCCCGCAATCGGCGAAACGGCACTGCTCGGCCAAGCGCTCGATATCGGCGAACAGGTCGAGGTTTTCCTCGCCGGTGAGCTTGAGCTCGCGCATGCCCGGCGTGTCGATCAGGCAACCGCCGCTGGGCAACTGCAGCAGGGCGCGATGCGTCGTGGTGTGGCGGCCACGGCTGTCGTGGCTGCGCACGGCCGCGGTCGCCATCGTGTCGCTGCCGAGCAGGGTATTGGTCAGCGTGGACTTGCCGGCGCCGGACGAACCCACCAGCACCGCGCTGTCGCCCGGCTGCAGATACCGCGCCAGCAGCGCCACACTGGCAGGGTCCTTGCCGTTGATCGCGTGGATGGGCGTGCCTTCGGGCAGGCGCGCGCGCAGCGCGGCGAGCTGCTCGTCGGCGTCATCGCGGGTATCGAGCTTGCTCAACAGCACCACCGGCTGCGCGCCGGAGTCCTCGGTCAGCGAGAGATAGCGCTCGATGCGGGCCGGGTTGAAATCGCCATCCAGGCCGGTGAGCACCAGCACGTAGTCGATATTGGTGGCGATGAGCTGGCGCTCGTAGCGCTCGCCCGCCGCGGCGCGCGACAGCACGTGCGGCGCGGCGCACCGTGACGATATGCGGCGGCTTGCCGGCCTCGATTTCCACGAAATCGCCCACCGCTGGGCGCTCCGCCGGGTCGATGCCGCGCTTGAGGAAGTGGCCCGTCCGGCTGCGCGCCGAACAGGGTCTCGCCGTCGTGCAGCTCATAGCCGGCGCGGTGCTGTGCGACCACCCGGGCCAGCCGTCGGCCAGCCGCTGGCAGGGCGTCGCCGCGCCAGCCGATACGCCGCAGCCGCTCAATCGATGTCGGCGTCACTCATGCGGGGTCTTGCATGGTCGGTGATTATGCCCTGCCCGCAAGATAGCCCGATGATCGACGCCGTATTTCGCCCTGTTTTCGTCTCGCGCTTGCACTGCCTCACGCTGTTAGCATGCAGGCACCACTCCGGCGCTCGGCGCTGGCAATAACGAAGAATGAAGGACGCTTGCGTTGGCCTCGATCAAACCCAGTGCGCACCTGGCGGACGTGCGCTACGAAATCCGCGGCGCACTGACCCGCCGCGCGCGCGAGCTGGAGGCGGCCGGCCTGCGACATCATCAAGCTCAATATCGGCAATCCGGGCCGCTACGGTTTCGAGGCGCCCGCGCATCTGCGCGAGGCGATCGCCAGCCACCTGCACGACAGCGAGGCCTATGGCCACGAGCAGGGCCTGGAGGACGGCGCGCGAGGCCATCGCCGCGCAGCAGCGCGCATCGCGGCGCCCACGGCGTGGAAGTCGGAACGCATCTTCATCGGCAACGGCGTCAGCGAACTGATCGACCTGAGCCTGCGCGCCCTGCTGCAGCCGGGTGACGAAGTGCTGCTGCCGAGCCCGGACTACCCGCTGTGGAGCGCCGCCACCATCCTCAACGGCGGCAAGCCGCGCTATTACCGCTGCCTCGCCGGAAAACGGCCATCTGCCCGATCCGGACGAGATCGAGGCGCTGATCACACCGCGCACGCGCGCGCTGGTGCTGATCAACCCGAACAATCCCACCGGCGCGGTGTATCCGCGCGAGCTGCTGGAACGCCTGGTGGCCGTGGCCGCACGGCATCGGCTGTTGCTGCTCAGCGACGAAATCTACGACGAGATCCTTTACGACGGCATGCCGCTTCCAGCCGCTGGCCGAAGTTGCCGGCGAGCTGCCCTGCCTCAGCTTCGGCGGCCTGAGCAAGGTGCATCGTGCCTGCGGCTATCGCGTGGGCTGGATGAGCCTGTCCGGCGAGCCGGCGCGCCCGCGGACTACCGCGATGCGCTTGCAACTGCTTGCCGCGCTGCGCCTGTGCGCGAACGTGACCGCGCAATGGGCGGTCCTGCCGGCGCTGCAGGGCGCCGACCATCAGCGCACTGACCGCGCCGGCGGCCGCCTGCACGAGGCGCGCCGCGAACGTGCTGCGATGGCGTCGCCGCCAGCGAATTTCTGGATCTGGTGGCGCCGCGGGCGCGCTGTATGCCTTCCCGCGCGTGCGCGCCGAGCGCTGCCGACTTCGACGACGAGGCGTTCGCGCTGCGCCTGCTGGAGGAAGAGTCGGTGCTGGTCGTGCCGGGCAGCAGCTTCAACGTGCCGCGCAGCCGCCATTTCCGCCTGACCTTGCTGCCGCCACCGGCGCAGATTGCGCGAGGTGTTCGTGCGCATCGAGCGTGTGCTGGCACGCATGGCGCAGGCAGCAGCAGAAGCCGCGTCGCCGTGGCCTGATCGGCCTGACGTGCCGACACCCACGCTGCTGCGCTATCTCGCCCTCGGCGATTCCTACACGATCGGCGAAGGCGTGCCGCCGCAGGGCGCTGGCCGGATGCAGCTGGCCGCACGCCTGCGCGAGGACGGCATCGCGATTGACGATCCGACGCATCGTCGCCGTCACCGGCTGGACCACCGACGAGCTGGCCAGCGGCGATGGACGAGCACGACGCTCGCGCCGCCCTACGACCTGGTCAGCCTGCTGATCGGCGTCAACAACCAGTACCGTGGTCGCAGTGCCGACGACTATCGCGGCGAGTTCCGCGGCTGCTGGAGCGCGCGATCGCCTGGCCGGCGGCCGCGCCGGGCATGTAGTCGTGGTGTCGATTCCCGACTGGGGCGTCACCCCGTTTGCGCGCAAACAGCGGCCGCGACGTGATACGCATCGGCGACGAGCTGGACGTCTACAACGCCATCGCCCGCGATGAAACTCAGCGTCGAGGCGCTTATTGCGTCGACATCACCGGCATCTCGCGGCGGCATCCCGACCTGCTCGCTGACGACGGCCTGCATCCCTCGGCAGCGCAGTACACGCTGTGGGCGCAGACCGCCTTGCCCGTATCGCGCTATATCCTCACGTCAGTTTAGAGCCTGTTCGAAAGCTCTGCAGCGGCCACAAAGCACCCCCTCCCCAGCCTCCCCCGCTTGTCCCTTTTCGGGACAAGCAGGGGGAGGAGCCAAAAAGACATGCCCGCACTTACTCCCTCCCCTGCTTGTCCCGAATAGGGACAAGCAGGGGAGGGTTGGGGAGGGGTGCTTGGGGCTACGCGAAGATATTGAACAGGTTCTTGGCTACCGTTCGGCGGAAACCCTTCTGCAACGATTTCGCCATCACGCGGTGACGTGCCGCGGGCACGCTGGCATCCCGGTAACCACCGGGAGAGATTGCCATGGCGAACTTCCACTGCCGCAGTGCCTTCATCTCGGACGTGCATCTGGGCACGCCTGACTGCAAGGCCAGCTACCTGCTCGATTTCCTGCGCAAGTTGCGCTGCGAGAAGCTCTACCTGGTGGGCGACATCATCGACATGGAAGCGCTGGCACGCCGGCATTGGTGGCACCCGGACCACGGTGCCGTCGTCGCCGAGGTGCTGGACCTGGCACGGCGCGGCGTCGACGTCATCTATATACCGGGCAATCACGATGCCCCCGTGCGCGGCCTCGCCGGGCAGCGCTTCGGTGGCGTGCGGATCGAGCTTGATGCCGTGCACGAAGGTGCCGACGGACGCCGCTACCGCATCAGTCACGGCGACGAATTTGATCCGGAGCAGATCGGGCGCACATGGATGGTGCACCTGGGGGAAGTGATGCATCGCTTCATCTGCTGGACCAACCGCCGCGTGCACGCCATGCGACGCCGGCTGGAATTGCCCTATCTGCCGCTGTCGATCATCGTGAAATCGCATATCGGCAAGGCACTGGCGTATATCCGCGCCTATGAGGAGCGCGTGGCCTGCGATGCGCGCGAACGCGGTTTCGACGGCCATATCTGCGGACATATCCACTTCGGCCACGTGCGCGACATGGGCGGCGTGCTCTATCTCAACGATGGCGACTGGGTGGAACACTGCACGGTGTTGGTGGAGGACGATTCGGGTGCGATGGAGCTGATCCACTGGAGTGAGCAATTCGCCCCGCTGGGACGGGCCAGCCGCGAGCTGGTGCTGCCGTCCCCGGCCGCCGCGCTCGCGTTGGCGCCGCTGACGCGCAGCCGACTGGACCTGGGCGAGCTGCGGCCGGCTGCTTGAGAGCGGGGGTTGGGGGTGGGTAGCGTGGGCGCCCAAACCGGATCCCTGAGGCCAGCTTTCCGTCCTGCGACAGATGCTCCCTGCGCACCGTCATGTGGGTCGCGCACGAGCTTGCGCCCCCGCCCCCCGCCCCGCTCTCCCCCAACCTTGCAACCTCTGAAACCGCCGGCATATCAACGGAGGTACAATCCACCCTCTTTGCCGGAGTTCTCCATGTCTCTCGACAGCGCCACCCGCGAACGTATCGAAACCCTGTTGCAGGACCACCGCGTGGTGCTGTTCATGAAAGGCACGCGCCATCAGCCGATGTGCGGTTTCTCCGCCGCCGCCACCAACACGCTGAACGAGCTGCTGCCGGACTACCACACGGTCAACGTGCTGGAAGACGCGGAAATTCGCGAGGGCATCAAGGCTTACGGTGACTGGCCGACCATTCCTCAACTTTATGTGGGTGGCGAGCTGGTCGGCGGCGCCGACATCATTCGCCAGATGTATGCCAGCGGCGAGCTGCACCAGCTGTTTGGCGCGGCCGCGCCGGATCGCACACCGCCCGAGATCACCATCACCGACAAGGCGGCCGAGGCCATCCGCCAGGGCACGGCAAACGCACAGGGCCTGGCGCTGCACCTGGAGATCGGCCCGGACCACGGCGCCGGCTTCCAGCTGGCTCCGGCCAGCGACCACGACATCGTGGTCAGCTCCAACGGCATCGAAGTCCACTTCGACCCGGGCAGCGCCCAGCGTGCCAAAGGCATCGTGATCGACTGGGTGTCCACCGTGCAGGGCGAAGGCCTGAGCCTGAAATTCCCGGGCGCGCAGGAGATCGGTTCGCTTACCGTGCAGGACTTGAAGGCCCGTCTGGCCGCAGGCGACATCACCCTGGTCGACGTGCGCCCGGCCCATGGCCGTGCGCAAGCCGCCCCGCTGGCGCAGGCTCGTGTGCTGGAGGCGGAGGGTTACGAAACGCTGGCCGCCCTGCCCAAGGACACGCCTATCGCGTTTATCTGCCACCACGGCGTATCCAGCCGCGGCGTGGCCGAACGCTTCGCCGCCCACGGTTTTACCAAGGTCTACAACGTCGAGGGCGGCATGGACGCATGGGCCAGTGAGATCGACCCGTCGGTGCCGCGCTACTGATCGCTACGGCACGCGACCTCACGAACCATGGAAAACGCCCGCTCTGCGGGCGTTTTTCTTGCAGTCTTACCCAGTACCGGACATTCCGCTCCCCCCGCTTCGATGAGCGCAAGATAATGCGCTTTTCGCAGTAGCCTGTGTCCTGTCATGCCCAACTGGTAGCATGCGCGGACATCCATGCCTGTACGCCGTATGCGAATCCTGCTCGTCGAAGATGACTCCCTGGTATCCGATGCCATTACCCGCGGTCTGGTCGCAAGTGGCTACGTGGTCGATGCGGTAGCCGACGCCGAATCGGTTTCCGGACGACTCGCCGATACCCATTACGACCTCGCCGTCGTCGACCTGGGCTTGCCCGGCGAGGACGGACTGTCCTTGGTTCGACGCCTGCGCCGTAGCGGCAATCCGCTGCCACTGCTGATCGTGACGGCACGCGATGGCCTGGACGACCGCATCAATGCACTGGATCTGGGCGCCGATGACTATCTGGTCAAGCCCTTCGCCCTGCCCGAGCTGGCTGCACGGTGCCGCGCCTTGATCCGCCGCGCCACGGCCGCTGCTGCCAACGAAATTGCGATTGGCGGCCTACGCATCGATCTGGCGGGCCGCCGCGCGCTCAACCCCACTGGCGACGTGCTGGAACTTACGCGGCGCGAATGGTCCATCCTCGAATGCCTGGCCCATCACAGCGGCAAGGTCGTGAGCAAGGAACGCCTGACCCAGGCGATTACCGGCTGGAGTGAGGACATCTCGGGTAACGCCATCGAAGTCCACGTGTCGCGCCTGCGCAGCAAGCTGGGCGGCGCGGCCACCGTGCGTGGCATTCGCGGGCTAGGCTACCGTCTCGAAGATGCCTGAACGCAAGCGTCCGATCAGCATTCACCGGCGTCTGCTGCGATACATGCTGGCGCCGCTGTTGCTGTTGCTGGTGGCTGGCGTCGCGGTCGATCACAGCATGATCGTCAGTCCCATCCATAACGCCTTCGATCGCGCATTGTCGCGCGCGGCACTGGCGATCGTTGCACGCATCCATCGCAACCCGGACGGCCAGCTCGCGGTCACCACGCCAGAACGTCCGCCGCTGCCGCCCAGGCCGTTGGCCGGCGCGGGGCATCAGTCACTGCCGCACGGCCTGGAAGGCGACAAGTTCTTCTATCGGGTGAGCCTTCCCGACGATCGTACGCTGGCGGGCACCCCGGATCTGCCGCTGGCCCCGCCAGACGACAAGTCGGCGGATGGCTTCAGCTATGCCGACGTCAACTATCAGGGCCAGATCCTGCGGCTAGCCAGCTATCGCACCCTGGAGGACGGCGATTCCGTCATCGTGACCGTGGCGGAGACGCCGGCGCGTCGCGACCGCGCCGTCCATCGCATGGACGTCTCATTCGGCCTCAATGACACCCTGCAGATGGCCGCCGTGTTGATCATCACCCTCATCGGCATACGCGTTTCGCTTCGCCCCCTGCAACGACTGAGTCGTCAGATCGCCAACCGTCCGGCCCAGGCGCTCACGCCGCTTTCCACCGAACAGGTTCCCAGCGAGGTGCGGCCGCTGGTCGAGTCGCTCAACGCCTTGCTGGGTACGGTGCGCAATTCCGTGCTGTCGCAGCAGCACTTCATGGCCAACGCGGCACACCAGTTACGAACCCCCTTGACCGGACTCAAGGCTCAGCTGGAAGTACTCAGCCGCGAAACCGCCGGCAGTCCGCTGGAAGAGCGCATTGCCCTGCTGCATGGCAGCGTGGACCGCCTTGCCCATACGGCCAACCAGCTGCTGACCCTGGCGCGCGCCGAACCTTCGGCGCATCGGGCCAGCCACTACACGTCGATCGAATTGCCCCACCTGATCGGCGAAGTGATCGAGAGCTCGCTGGACCGCGCCCTGGCGCATGGCATCGACCTGGGTGCCGATAGCCAGCACGCCCAGGTCACCGGCGTGTACTGGTTGCTGCACGAACTGCTCATCAACCTGATCGACAACGCCATTCGCCATACGCCCGCTGGCGGCCATGTGACGATCCGCTGCGGCGTCGATGACGGACACGCTTTCCTCGAAGTGGATGACAGCGGCACCGGCATTCCGCCCGGCGAACGTCCCCGCGTGCGTGAGCGCTTCTATCGAGGCGCGGGCAGCACGTCCAACGGCTGCGGCCTGGGCCTTTCGATCGTCGATGAGGTGGCGCGGGTTCATGGCGCCCAACTGAGCATCCTGGATGGCGGTACCGGCCAAGGCACTCGCATGCGCATCGACTTCCCCGCCAGCAGCTAAGAGCCGGTCTAAAGTCTCCGCGTAGCCCGCGTTGGCGCGAGGCACTTTGAATTTCACTCCGGCACCCCCAAAGTGAGGGCTGCCTCTACAGGAGTTCCCCGTGTCCATACCCAGTGCCGTCAAGAGCACGCCCATCGGCAACCGCCAGCAGCTGACTGATTACCTGGCCGCGGGGGAGAAACCGCGCGACGCCTGGCGCATCGGCACCGAGCACGAGAAATTCGGTTTCCTGACCGACAGCCTGCGTCCGCCCACCTTCGACGGCGATCGCGGCATCCGCCTGCTGCTGGAAACCCTAGCCACGCGCTACGGCTGGAATGTCGCGCGCGAAGGGGACAATCCGGTGGCGCTGTCGCGCGACATGGCCTCCATCACGCTGGAGCCGGCCGGCCAGCTGGAGCTTTCCGGCGCGCCGCTGGAAACCATCCATCAGACCTGCTGCGAGGTCAATTCGCATCTGGCTGAGGTGCGCTCGATTGCAGACGATCTCGGCATCGGCTTCCTCGGCATGGGTTTCCAGCCGAAATGGCGCCGCGACGAAATGCCATGGATGCCCAAGGGCCGCTACAAGATCATGCGCGAGTACATGCCCAAGGTCGGCAACCTCGGCCTGGACATGATGACGCGCACGTGCACGGTGCAGGTCAACCTGGATTTCTCCAGCGAAGCCGACATGGTGCGCAAGTTCCGCACCAGCCTCGCGCTGCAACCCATCGCCACCGCCCTATTCGCGGACTCGCCGTTCACGGACGGCCGTCCAAACGGCTACCTGTCGTATCGCTCGCATGTGTGGGAAGACACCGACCCGAATCGCACCGGCATGCTCGACTTCGTGTTCGAGGATAGTTTCGGCTACGAGCGCTACGTGGACTACATGCTCGATGTGCCGATGTACTTCAGCTATCAGAACGGCGGCTACGTCGACCTTTCCGGCCAGGACTTCAAGCGCTTCATGGCGGGCGCGCTGCCGGCCTTGCCGGGCGTGCACGCCACCATGAAGGACTGGGCCGACCACCTCACCACGGCCTTCCCGGAAGTGCGCCTCAAGCAGTACCTGGAAATGCGCGGTGCTGACGGCGGCCCGTGGAATCGACTGTGCGCACTGCCCGCCTTGTGGGTCGGCCTGCTTTACGACGACGACGCCTTGAGTGCCGCGTGGGACCTGGTCAAGGATTTCAGCCGCGAGGAACGCCATGCCTTGCGCGACGGCGTGCCGAGGCAGGCGCTGAAGCTGCCGTTCCGCAAGTACAGCGTGCGCGAACTGGCGGCGGAAACGCTCAAGATCGCCTCGCACGGCCTCAAGCGCCGCGCACGCCTCAACAAGCATGGCGCCGACGAAAGCATCTTCCTCGAGCCGATGATCGAGATCGTCGAGGCCAACCAGACCCCGGCCGAGCGCAAGCTGGAGCTGTTCAACGGTGCCTGGAACGGCAGCGTCGACCCGGCGTTCCGTGAGTTCGCGTACTGAGTCGTCGGCGTCACCTCTGCGCTGCTGCCATACGCTCGGGGACAGCCAAAAGAAAAGGCCGGCAATGCCGGCCTTTCTTATTTCGCGTCGCAGGCGAATCACTTCGCCTTCGGCGCTTCCTTCAGGCCACGGTTGATCAGCATCGGCTCGATGCTCGGATCCTTGCCGCGCCAGTCGCGGTAGAGCTGGCCCAGTTCGACCGTATTGCCCTGCGACAGAATCATCGCGCGGAAGCGATCACCGTTCTCGCGGGTCAGGCCACCGTGTTCCTTGAACCACTGGAAGGCGTCGTCCGACAGCATTTCGGTCCACAGGTAGGCGTAGTAGCCGGCGGCGTAGCCGCCACCCCAGATGTGATTGAAGTAGCTGGAGCGATAGCGCGGCGGCACGTAGCTGAGGTTGATCTTTGCCTTGGTCAGCGCGTTCGTTTCGAACGTGTCCGGATCCTGCTTCGGCTCGTCTGCGCCGAGGCTATGCCAGCTCATGTCGAGCAAGGCCGCGCCGACCAGTTCGGTCATGTCGTAGCCCTTGTTGAAGGTGGAGGCCTTCTTGATCTTGTCGACCAGCGCCTGCGGCATCGGCTCGCCGGTCTTGTAGTTCTTCGCGAAGTTGGCGAAGATCTTCGGGTCGGTCGCCCAGTGCTCGTTGAACTGCGAGGGGAATTCCACGAAGTCGCGCGCCGTCGTAGGTGCCCGACAGGGTCGGGTACTGCGAGTCGGCGAACATGCCGTGCAGGCCATGGCCGAACTCGTGGAACATGGTGATGACGTCGTCGAACGACAGCAGGGCCGGCTCGCCCGGGGCCGGCTTGGTGAAGTTGGCCACGTTGAAGATCACCGGCTTGGTGCCCAGCAGCTTGGACTGGTCGACCAGGTTGCTCATCCAGGCGCCGCCCTGCTTGTTGTCACGCTTGAAGTAGTCGCAATAGAACAGCGCCATCGAGGTGCCGTCCTTGTCGAACACTTCGAACACGCGCACATCCGGCTGCCACACCGGAATGTCCTTGCGCTCCTTGAAGGTCAGGCCGTAGAGCTGGTTGGCCGCGATAGAACACGCCGTTCTGCAGCACGTTGTCCAGCTCGAAATACGGCTTGATCTGTGACTCGTCAAGATCGTACTTGGCCTTGCGCACCTGCTCGGCGTAGTGGTTCCAGTCCCATGGCTCGAGCTTGAAGCCGCCCTTCTGCTGGTCGATCACGGCCTGAATGTCCTTGGCCTCACGCTCGGCACGCGCGGTGGCCGCTGGCGCCAGGTTGTTCATGAACTTGAGCGCCGCATCCGGCGTCTTGGCCATCTGGTCTTCCAGCTTCCACGCAGCGTAGTTGGGGTAGCCGAGCAACTTGGCCTGCTCCGCCCGGATCTGCGCGATGCGCGAAACCAGCTCGCGGGTGTCATTGGCGTCACCCTTCTCGGCACGGTTCCAGGAGGCCTCGAACAGCGCCTCGCGGGTGTCGCGATTGTTGAGGTTCTGCAACGCCGGCTGCTGCGTGGTGTTCTGCAGCGGAATCACCCACTTGCCGTCGAGCTTGCGGCCCTGGGCAGCCTGGGCGGCAGCCGCCAGGTCGCTGTCGGACAGGCCGTCGAGCTTGCCCTTGTCGTCCACCACCAGGGCGCCGGCCTTGGTGGCGGCGAGCAGCTTGTTGGTGAACTGGGTGCTGAGGGTCGACTCTTGCTTGTTGAGTTCCTTCAGCTTGGCCTTGTCGTCCGCGGACAGCTTGGCGCCGCCGTGCACGAAGTTCTTGTAGACCACGTCGACCAGGCGCTTGGATTCCGGATCGAGCTGGAGCGTATCGCGATTGTTGTAGATCGTCTCGATGCGCGCGAACAGCTTGTCGTTCATCACGATAGCGTCCTGGTGCGCGGCGAACTCGGGCGCCATCGCCTCCTGCACCTTTTGCAGGGTCTCGTTGGTGTTCGCGCCGCTCACCGCGTCGAACGCCCGCATGGTGCGGTTCAGCAGCGCGCCGGACTTCTCCATCGGCACAAAGGTGTTGTCGAAGGTCGGCTGCTCCGGGTTGTCGGCGATCTTGGCGATCTCGACCAGGTGCTGCTTCATGCCTTCCTCGAACGCCGGCTGGTAGTCGCCATCCTTGATGTGGTCGAACGGCGGCGCCTGGAACGGCAGCGTGCTCGGGGCGTAGAACGGATTGGCGGCGCTGAACTCGGCGCCTGGCGCCGCGGCGTTGGCAGCCTTGGCCGGAGCCGTGCTGGCCGGAGCGGGCTGCTCGGCCGACTTGGCCGGCTCGTTCGACTGTTGCGAGCAGGCGCCGAGCGCAATGGAAGTGGCAATCACAAGTGTGCGAAGACGGAGCATCGGGTATCCCCAAGTAGTGCGCCCTTGGCTTCGGACGCGGTGAACGGCAAACTTTGACTGTAACCACACCCTGCCCTGACTTCCAAGGGCAGGAAGTAAGGGCCTGCTAAAGATCTCCGGCGCGGGCTACGCGGAGATGTCGAGCAGGCTCCGAGGTCATGCCGCCCGCATGTCGCGCAGTTGCCAGCTCGGCCCGATCAGCAAGTTCAAGCGATGCCGCACGATGCTCATCGGAAGATCGGTGACCAGATCCACGTCGATACGCAGGTCGCTCACCCGGGCACTGACTTGCGCCGCGGGATCGCTGGCGCCGAGCGCGGGATCGACTTCGTCGGGTTCGTCCTGCAGGGCGCGCCAGCGCTCGAACAATTCGGGTGTGCTAACCGCCTCGCGCAACGCCGCCGCAAAATCGTCCGGCCCGGCGCCGTCGTAGCTCAACGATGGCACCGGGCCCCGCGCATGCGCCAGATCGGCAATCGAAAGGTAGTAGTGACTGCGTATCGCCATGACGACGGCCTCCTGCATGACCTTCCGGTCATCCAAGCATGCGCCGTGTGAAGTTCATTCCAAGATCAGGGTCAGATCGAGCCGGGATGCCGCCGCCTGCGGCGTCGCACCGTACGGCAAGACGCCGAGGCAGGGCGCCGGCAGCAGTTGGCGCAGCGTGTCGATGTTCTCGTCCACGGCAGCCATGTCCGGGTCGATGCGATTGCCGATCCAGCCCACCAGCCGGCAACCGTCCGTGGCGATGGCGCGGGCGCTGAGCAGGGCGTGATTGAGGCAACCCAGCCGCAGCCCGACCACCAGGATCACCGGCAACTGCCATTGCCGCGCGATATCCGATGCCATCAGGCCGCGCGACAATGGCACCAGCCAGCCGCCAACGCCCTCGACCAGCAAGACATCGTGCACCGCACGCAGCCGCTCGAACGCGTCGTGCAATGGCGCGAGGCCAATTTCCACGCCCGCATGCGCCGCCGCCAGATGGGGCGACACGGGCTCGCGCAAGGCCAGCGGATTGACCCATTCGTAAGGCATGGGCGCACTGCTGGCCGCTTGTAGCGCCAGCGCATCGTCGTTGCGCAGGCCTTCGGCCGTCTCGAAGCAGCCGCTGGCGACGGGCTTCATGCCGCAGGCGGTGAGGTCTCGCGCACGCAAGGCATGCAGCAACGCGCATGTCGCATGAGTCTTGCCCACGCCGGTATCGGTACCAGCGACAAAGAACGTCGACATGCTCACACCACCCTGTTGGTGTCGGTAGAAGGTATCGGCCCGGCCGCTACGCCGGTGCCTGACGCGGGCCAAACTACGCCGGCGCATAATACGGGCTTTATCGCCAAGGCCGATGCCCATGTACGAAGTGAAGACGCAGGCTTATGCCAGCAAGCGAGAGCACTACGAGGATCTGTGCAGCCAGGCGCGTGGACTGCTCGAGGGTGAGCCGGACACGATTGCCAATGCCGCGAATTTTGCCGCACTGGTTTATCACAGCTTGTCCGAGCTGAACTGGAGCGGGTTCTACCTCTATGACGGCACCGAGCTGGTGGTCGGCCCCTTCCAGGGCAAGCCGGCATGCATCCGCATTGCGCTCGGACGCGGTGTTTGTGGTGCGGCGGCGCAGACGCGCACGACCCAGGTGGTGCGCGACGTCAATGCATTCGACGGCCACATCGCCTGCGACGCCGCTTCGCAATCCGAAATCGTCGTGCCGCTGGTGCGCGCGGACGGCAGCCTGTTCGGCGTGTGGGACGTGGACAGCCCGGTCATCGCCCGTTTCGACGATGAAGACCGCGCCGGCATGGAGGCGCTGTGCCGGGTGTTTATGGAGAGCGTTGGGTAAGGCGGGGGTGGGGGGGTGGGTAGTGGGGGCGCCAAGACCGGACACCTGAGGTAACCCTGTATGGGACGACGGACCATCTGTCGCCAACTGCACGCTTACCTCAGGTGGTCGGACTAAGCGCCCCCGCTACCCACCCCCAATCCCCAACCTCACTCCCGCGGCGTGCCCAGCAGCGTCATCACCGTTTCGCGCGCCTCATCCACGCCCGTCGGCGCCGACGAAGAGAACACCTGCGCCGTGGCCTGCAGTCCCCGATGCGGCCAGTTCCTTGCGCAGGCTCGCCAGTGCCTGGGCGGCCTGGCCGCGCGAAATCTTGTCGGCCTTGGTCAGCAGCACATGGCACGGCAGCTGGGTGGCGAAGCAGAACTCCAGCATCATGCCGGTCAAATTCCTTGAGCGGATGGCGGATGTCGACGATCAGCACCAGTGCCGCGCAGGCTGCGGCGCTGGTGCAGGTAGGCGTCGATCTCCTGCTTCCAGTGGTCGCGCATCTCCAGCGGCACTTTGGCGTAGCCGTAGCCGGGCAGGTCGATCAGGCGCACATGCAGCGGCGGCTGTCCTTCGCCCTGCACCAGCGGCGGCAAGCAGAACGCCACCATCTGCTGGGTGCGGCCCGGCGTCTTGGAGGTGCGCGCCAGCCCCTTGTGGTTGGTCAGCGCATTCAAGCGCACTGGACTTGCCGGCGTTGGAGCGGCCGGCAAACGCCACCTCGGCGCCATGGTCGGCGGGGAGCTGAGCTGATGCGGTGGGCGGCGAGCACGAATTGCGCGCCTTGCAATGGATTTGACATGGAAATGGTTTGACCAAGGCTAAGATGGCACGGGGATAATTCTGAGGTTTCTGCCAGTTGCGGGCGTGCGGTTTGCCGCGTACCGTGCAGCGTCTGCAAGTCTTTCTGGAGTCAAGTGTATGAGTTTTCGGTCCGCCGGTTTTCGGCCCGCTATTCTTGGGTATGCCGTAGCCCTCGCCTTCACGCTGTCTTCCAGCGTGGTGATGGCCCAGGAAGCCAAAGCCCCGGCCGCCGCTGCCACGGCCGCGCCAGCCTGCCGCAGCCGCCGCGCCAGCGGCCTGAAGCCGCCGCCACCCTCAAGCCGGGTGACGCCACCGCCGGGCCAGGCCAAGGCCGCCGTCTGCGGTGCCTGCCACGGCATGGACGGCAATTCCAGCGATCGCGCAGTACCCGAAGCTGGCTGGCCAGACGCGGCGTACATCGTTCGCCAGCTGACCGACTTCAAGGCCGGCAAGCGGCAGAACCCGATCATGCTGGGCATGGCCACGCCGCTGTCCGACCCAGGACATGCATGACGTCGGCGCCTACTTCGCCAGCAAGAGTTCGCTGCCCGGCGTGGCCGACCAGGCGCTGGTGGAGCAGGGCCAGAAGCTGTTCCGCGAAGGCGACGTCGCGCCGTGGCATTCCGGCCTGCATGGCCTGCCACAGCATCGATGGCCGCGGCAACCCGGGCGCGATGTATCCCCAGCTGACCAGCCAGCACGCGCAATACATCGAGGCCACGCTGAAGGCCTGGCACGACGGCACCACCTGGGGCAACGACGCCCACGTCGCAGATCATGCCGGCGATCGCCAAGAAGCTGGACGCCAAGGACATCGCCGCGCTGGCCAGCTATATCGAAGGCCTGCACAGCCGCCGAAGGCGCCAGCGCTCAGGCACCGCCGCCGCCAAGTGATCGCTGACACGCCGGCCTCTGGTCGGCGTGTTCGGTTCCGAGCCACTGCAATGTTTGTACCGAGGACTGCCATGTTGAAGCGTCTGCCGTTCCTGTGTGCCGCCCTGCTCGCGCTCGCCGCCTGCAGCCATGACAACAACGACAACGCCGGCACGGCACCGCAGCCCGCAGCCGGCCGCCACGGCGCCCGCCGCCACAGCCGCCGGCCGCCTCGACCGCCGCCGCGCCAGCCACCACCGGCACGGCCGCACCGGCCGCCGCCAGCACCACGGCCCAGACTCCGGCGCCGGCACCGGCGGCTCCTGCCGCCGCGCCGTTCGTCGACAACGGCAAGTGGGTCGAGGGCAAGAACTACATCCTCATCGAACCGGCCCAGCCCAAGCTCACGACCACCGGGCAAGATCGAGGTGATCGAGGTGTTCTCCTACGGCTGCCCGGCCTGCAACGCAGTTCCACCCACCGTCGAACAGATGGCCGCGGAGCCTGCCCGCCGACGCCGTGATGAGCTTACCTGCCGGCCTCGTTCATGCCGCACGAGAACTGGCCGATGCTGCCAGCGCGCCTTCCTACACCGCGCAGGCGCTGGGCGTGGCCGACAAGACCAATGACGCCATGTTCGACGCCGCCTGGAAGACCGGCGAACTGAGCGCCTACGGCCTCAAGGGTCGCGGCCTCAAGCCGGAGGAGGCCTGGCCGACCATCGACGACATCGCCAAGGTCTACGCCAAGTTCGGCGCCGATCCGAAGGAGTTCATCGGCGTGGCCAACTCGTTCACGATCAACACCAAGATGAAGCGCGCCGACGAACTGGTGAAGGCGTATGGCGTGGAAGGCACGCCCGACCATGGTCGTCAACGGCAAGTACCGTCTCGACCGCGACACCGCCGGTGGCTATGCGCAGGTGATCGAACTGGTCCAGTGGCTGGTGTCCAAGGAAGCGGCAGGCAAGTAAGCCGCCTGCCGAGCCGACGCCCGCGTCCCAGCACCGCCCTTTGCGAAGAGAGAGCTCCATGTTCAAGCGATTTGTCCGCCTGCGCGCTGCCAGTCCTGCTCGGCGGCCTGCTGCTGGCCAGCGCCTGCACGGCCACGAGTCCGGCGCCCGGCCCCGTACACCGACGGCAGCGAGTACGTCACCCTGCCTGCTCCCGCCCAGCGCTACAGCAACGACGGCAAGGTGGAAGTGGTCGAGGTGTTCTCCTACGGCTGCATCCATTGCGCCCAGTTCGCGCCCGCTGGCCGACCAGATGCGCAAGCAGCTGCCGCCGGGCGTGGTGTTCAAGCTGATGCCCGCCGCTGTTCAACGACGAGTGGCTGCCGTATGCACGCGCGTATCTACGCCGCCAAGAAGCTGGGCGTGGTGGACCAGACCCACCTGGCAGCTGTTCCAGGCCAAGTTCGGCGAGCACTACCCGATCATCCACCCTGGACGAACTGGCGGATTTCTATGCCCGCCAGGGCGTCAAGCGCGCCGATTTCATGCGCATCGCCAGCTCCGACGAGGTCACGGCGCAGATCGAAGGACGACCTCGAGCTGGTCCAGCAGTGGCAGGTGGACGGTACGCCGACCATCGTGGTCGACGGCAAGTACCGCACCGCCAACATCCATACGCCTGGATGAACTGTCGGCGCTGACCCAGTGGCTGGCCAAGCGCGAGCTGGGCGGCGGCAAGTAAGTCCAGCAGGGGAGCAGGCCGGCGTGGCTTGCTCCCTGTTCACAACGCAACGGGCATGATTGCGCGCCTGACCAACGCCACGATGCGCGGTTGTCATCCCCCTGCGTCCACCCTGTTGCCGATGAATCGCGCCGCCATCCACTTCCCAGCCGCCCCTGCCGAGCGCCGCCTGCGCCTGCTGAGCTGCAACATCCTGGCCGGCGCCAGCGTGCAGCGCTACCGCGAATACGTCACGCGCAGCATCACCGCCGTGCTGCCCGGGCGCAGCAAGATGGACAACCTCGATCGGCTGGCCGAGGTGCTGCCCCAGTTCGACGTGATCGGCCTGCAGGAGGCCGACGCCGGCAGCCTGCGCTCGGGCTTCCTCAACCAGACCCGCTACCTCGCCGAAACCGCCGGCATGCCGTTCTGGAGCCACCAGCCGAACCGGCCGATGGCGCGTCTGGCGCATTCGGCCAACGGCCTGATCAGCCGGCTGGAACCCACTCGGTGACTGGACTATCCGCTGCCCAGCCGGATTCCCGGCCGCGGCGCCCTGCTGGCGCAGTTCGGCGAAGGCGAGCGATGCACTGGCGGTGATGATCGCGCACCTGTCGCTTGAGCGCACCGGCGCGCGCGCAAGCCAGCTCGGCTTCATCGCCGAGCTGCTGCAGGATTTTCCGCACGCCGTGCTGATGGGCGATCTCAATACCGAGCCGCACAGCGTGGAGATGCGTCACCTGTTCGCCAAATGCGGCCTGCAGCCGCCGGCGCAGCCCACGCCGACCTTTCCCAGCTGGAAGCCGCGGCGGGCGCTGGACCACATCCTCACCTCCGAGGCGATCCAGCTGGACAAGGTCTGGGCGCTGCCGCAGGCGTTCTCCGATCACCTGCCGCTGGCGGCCGAAATCCGCCTGCCCGCCAATGTCGGCGCCCACGTACCGCATAGACTCCGCCGATGAAGCGACACGCTGGCGACTCGCATTGCCCTGGTTGCTGCTGCTGGCCGTGGGCTGGCATCGCCGCCGCGCTGCGCTATCGGGCTGATCGAATCCAGCCGATGTCGCGCGCATCTGCGAAGCCAGCAACGCGCTGCCTGCGATCTGCGGCACTGGACGGTCGTGGGCTTCATTACCGGCAATATCTTCAACTGGCCGATCGGCGTCTACGGCTGGGTCGCCGTGGCCACCGCGGTGCTGGCGCTGGTCTGGAACCAGTCCATCGCCGCGTGGCTCGCGGCCGCACTGGGCTTGTTCGCGCTGGAGCTGTATTGCTTCGAACCGGGAGCGCTGGCGCTGTTGATCGGCTGCCTACGCCTGGTGCGGCTGCAGGCGAGCGCTGCGGCGCCAATCGACCAGCACCGGCAGCGGCCAGCAACAGGTTCAATCCCAGCCATAGCCAGGCCGCGGGATTGAGTCCGAACTCCTGCGCCACCACGACCAGCCGCCAGCAGCGGCAACGCGCAGGCCAGGAAGCGCTCTTCCACCGTCGGCGCGATGGCATTGCGTCCGGATCCGATAACGCTGCCAGCAGGATAACCCACCGCAGGGAGCCAGAACAGGCCCAGCGGAAAGTCGCGATAGCGGCCGTCGAACACCAGCAGCAGGCCGTAGAACGTGAGGCCGAACATCCAGGCGAAGCGCAGCCCGCGATGCAGGCGCCGTGGCAGGCGTCTCACCGGCCAGCCGCGTGGCGACCCAGCGCGCCAGCCCGATCGCGGTAGCGAACGCGAGCACGCACATCAGCAGGGAAACCGCCCATTCCACGTGTTGCGGCAGGCAAACCAGCATCTGCCGGAACTGCCAGGCCATGCGCCGTGCCACTGGCAAAACCGGCCACAGCCAGCGCCAGCCACCCCGTGGCCGCCATGCCAGTGGCGACGCCACAGCCCGGCCAGCAGGAACAGCGCCAAGCCTGCGCCACCGGCCGCCAGCCCAGATACCAGCGCGGCTCTTCGACCACCGGACCCTGCATCGAAAACTTGGGACGCGCCTGCGTCATCGAAGATGCCCCAGTAGCCGCCGACCGTGCCTTCCTGCTCGCGTTTCCACGGCTGGTCGAACGCCTCGATGACGTTGTACGGCATATCCACCGTACCGGCGTAGCGCAGGAATTCGCGCAGGTAGCGCGCCTCGTTGACCAGGCTGGCGGCGGCGCCTCGGCGCTGCTTGCCCTGCGCTGGGCCAGCCGGTCTCGCCGATCATCACGGCGCGGCCCGGGAAGCGGTCCTTCACCCTGGCGTAGACCTCGGCGACATGCGCACAGCGCGTCCTTGGGCGCGACCGGCTCGTCCTCCCAGTACGGCAGGATATGGATGGTGAGGTAGTCCACCGCATCTGCCAGCTGCGGATGGCGCAGCCAGAACTCCCACACATCGGCATAGGTCACCGGCACGTGGATGTCACGGGTGCCTTCGCGCACCCGATTCACGTAGGCCGCCAGCGCCTTCGACGACAGCTCGCCACGCAGCAGCACCTCGTTACCGACGATCACGCCGCGCAACACACCGGGGTGCGCGCTTCGCGGTGGCGATGCCCAGTTTCCACTTCGCGCTCGTTCGAAGCCAGGTCGCGGCCCAGCCAGATGCCCATCAGCACTTTCATGCCGTAGCGCTCAGCGATCTCCGGCACGGCGTCTAGGCCCTGGCCCTGCGAATACGTGCGCACGCAATCGAAGCGCTGCGACAACGCACGCAGGTCGGCATCGATGCTGCTCCGGACTGACGTGGGCGCGGCGATCGAGCGGCGTCTCGCCTGGCTTGCGGAACGGCGCATACGACACGCAGGCGATGCGCGAGGACGGCGCATCGGGCAAGGGCACCGGCCGGCCAATCATCCACCACCAGAGTGCGCCGGACAACGCGGCGACGACGAGGACCAGCCACGCAAGCGGTGCTACGCGGGACGACGGCGAGGGCGATGACGACATGCGCTTCCTGTAGATGGGCCTAGGAGCCTGTTCGGGATCTCCGCGGCGCCTCGTGGGCGCAGCATTCTAACAGGCCGCTCCCGCCACCATGCTCGCTACGGGTGCGGGCCGCAAAGGCCTACGGGGCTGCCGGTTTACTACGACGGTCGTGTTTCACGCCACGCTCAGCGGCCATTGGCCATCCTGCCCGGCCAATGCAGCGCGCCATATTCGCGAAAAACGCGAAGTACACTGCGCCAAGCTTGGCAAAAGATCAGGAAAAAAAGGAGTTTTCATGTCCCTCAGCGCAGCTCTGCGGTGCTTCGCCCGACGCCTGCCCTTGGTGATGGCTGGCCTGCTGCTGGCCAACATCGCCATCGCAGCTGAACCTACCGACGCACAGCGCGCCGCATTCAAGCAGGCTTATGTCGCCGCGCAACAAGGTGGCGACGGCTGGCGCGGCCTGGCGAGCGGACTGCGGGACTATCCGCTCTACCCCTACCTCGAAGCCGCCGCGCTCACGCACGACATCAAGCAGGTGGATCGCGCGCGGGTCGAGGACTATCTCAAGCGCAATCCCGGCCTGATTCCGGCCAGCGACCTGCGCCGCGACTTTCTGCTTGAACTCGCGCGACACCAGGATTGGGACAACTACCTCGCGCTCTATCAGCCAGGCATCAACGACACGCTCACCTGCTATGCATTGCAGGCGCAGCTGGCAAGGGGCGCAAGACTCGATTTCGATCGGGATATTGCCGCGCTATGGGCCAAGCCGAAACTGCCGGGCGCCTGCGACCCGGTGTTTGCTGCCGCGCACGACCAGGGCCTGCTGACGACGGAGCGCGTGTGGGCGCGCATCGATCGCGCCGCCGACGCCAGCCAGGGCGGCACGATCAGTGCGATCGCCGGATGGTTGCCGGCCGAGGACGCCGACGCCGCCCAGCGCATCGCCATGGCCTTGCGCGATCCCGCAGGCGCCGCGACCGCGGCCGCGCAATGGCCGGATACCCCGCGTCATCGCCAGGCGGCCATGCTCGCGCTGGAACGGCTCGCGCGGAAGCAATCCATCGCGGCAGACGCCGGCTGGCAGAAACTGCAGAGCCACTTCACGTTCACGCCAGAACAGCGCGATCGCGTGCTGTACGCCATCGCGCTGTTCCATGCCACCGACTTCGACGCGAGTGCCATCGCTCGCCTGACGGCGCTGCCTGCGTCGGTGCAGACCGATGTCAGCCGCGAGTGGCGCGTGCGCGCCGCGCTCGCACTGCAGGACTGGAACGCCGTGCTCGCTGCCATCGATGCCATGCCGCCCACGCAACAGCAGGATGGCGAATGGCGCTGGTTCCGCGCGCGCGCACTGAGTGAACTCGGTCGTGCTGCGGAGGCGCAACGCCTGCTCGCCTCGCTGGCACGGGAGCCGACGTTCTTCGGTTTCCTCGCGGCCGATCGCCTGGATGCTCCCTATGCGATCTGCCAGGCGCCACTCAACGGCGATCCGCAGCGCGAACAGGCACTGCTTGCCAACCGTGGGCTGTTGCGCGCATTCGAGCTATTCGCCGTCGACCTGCCCCGCCTGGCCCGGCGCGAGTGGGACCAGGCCTTGAACGGCGCCGACGTGGAGACCATGAAACTGGCGACCGATCTGGCCTACCGTCGCGGCTGGTACGACCGCGCCGTGTTCGGCTTCAACAACGGCGACCTGCTGCGCTACTACGAGCAGCGCTTCCCGCTCGTCAGTCAGGATGGACTGGTGCGCCAGGCCGAGGAAGCCGGTATCGATCCGTCGTGGGCGTACGCCATCCTGCGCGCTGAAAGCGCCTGGATGCCGGATGCGCACTCCGGCGCCGATGCACGCGGCCTGATGCAGCTGCTGCCGAGTACGGCCTCCCTGGTCGCCAAGCGCCATGGCCTCGACTGGGCCGGCGACGATTCGCTGTACGACCCTGCCACCAACATCGCGCTGGGCACGCGCTATCTCGCGCAAATGGCACAACGCTTCAATGGCGCGCCTTGGCTGGCAAGCGCCGCGTATAACGCCGGTCCCGGCAAGGTCAATCAATGGCTCGACGCCCGCGGCACGCTGGCTCCCGACCTCTTCGTCGCCACCATTCCCTACAAGGAAACCCGCGAGTACGTGGCCCGCGTCATGGCGTTCAGCGTCATCTACGACTGGCGCCAGCATGGCAAGGCCGTCGGACTGAGCGAGCGACTGACACCGATCGGCCAGACGTATCGCCTTCCGGACGGCCAAACTCAGCGTAAGCTGGTGACCTGCCCTGCGATCGTGACACCCGCCCCGGTCACCGCCGGGACGGCGACCGCACCCGCCACCGGTGCGAACAGCGAAGCGCCGGCCCGGACATCGAGCAATACCCATTGAGGCGGAGGTTGGACGTGACCACGAAAGAACAGCGACTGGTGGTACTTGGTGGCACCGGCTTCGTCGGCAGCCATCTGCTACCTCGCCTGGCCGCCGACGGTCATCGCATCCTGCTGCTCTCGCGCAACCGGGAACAGCGGCGCGAAATGAGCGTATTGCCCGGAGTGCAGGTTCGCAGCACCGATATTTACGACGGCAATGCCTTGCGGCGGCAGCTGGAAGGCGCCGATGCCGTGATCAATCTGGTCGGCATCCTGAATACGAGCGGCCACAATGATTTCCGCCGCGCGCATGTCGACCTGACCCAACGGGTGATTGCCGCCTGCCAGGCGGCCGGCGTATCGCGCCTGCATCATATGAGCGCGCTCAAGGCGGGCCAGGGCCTGTCGCAATACCTCAAGACCAAGGGCGAAGCCGAAACCCAGGTACGCAACTCATCGCTCGACTGGACCATCTACCAACCCAGCGTGATGTTTGGCGTCGGCGATGGACTGGTCACCCGCTTCGCCAAACTGCTACGCCAGATGCCCGTGCTGCCACTGGCGCGCGCATCGTCGCGCATGGCCCCGACGTGGGTGGGCGACGTCGCCGAGGCCTTCGCCCGCTGCGTGGCCGACGACAAGCTCGGCCTCGATCGCAGCTTCGAGTTGTACGGACCGGAGGTGCTCACGCTGGGAGATATCGTGCGCAAGATCCGCGATGCGGCCGGCCTGCACACGCCGATCATCGCCCTGCCCGATAGCCTCGGGCGATTACAGGCGCAGTTCGCCGAGCTGCTGCCCGGCAAGCCGTTCTCGCTCGACAACTTCCGTTCGCTACGTACGGATTCGGTGGGCAAGGTGGATGGCTACGCTGCGCTAGGCATCGTGCCGCAACCGTTCTCGCCATGGTTGCCGGTGTTGCTGCAGGCGCCGGCGCGGCAGCGCCGGTTGATGGTGGCGAGAGCGCATCCGCGCTGAGGTGATTGTCGCTCTGGCGCGCGGCCTCCAAGGATCGACGCAGTGGATGGCGTTCGGCTCATCCTTCGAGCGCAATTAGGACAAGCGCGAAGCGCGCAGAACGCTCGTAGGGCGGCCCCGTGGGGCGGCGGGCTTCCATCCTCCCGCCGGAGGCCAGGTTACTTTCTCTTGCTTGCCCAAGAAAAGGTAACCAACGGAGAAGGGCACCCCGCTTGACGCTTGCCGAGCTTGCGCTCGGCAAGTCCGTGAGGGTCGGCCAGGCTTTTCGACAGGGCATCCTGCCCTGTCGAAAAGGCATCGGCATCCCTGCCGATGCCCCCCTGCGGGGCCTGATCGTCCGACCCTCACCGCCGCACAGGGGCCCATAAATTCAAAATCAACGCCGCCCTTGTAGCAGCGCACCCTGTGCGCGATCACGGCACGACCGCTGCGTAGGCTTATCGCGCACAGGGTGCGCTCCTACATAGGAAACCAGGCGCGGCGGGTGGGTGGAGGAAAAGCCCGCGGAGTGCCGAGCAAGTATCCGCCCAGCCACCACGGCGCCCCATGTCAGAATCCACCCATGCATATCTACCTGGTGGGCGGCGCCGTCCGCGACAAACTACTCGGCAAACCCCTGGTCGATCGCGACCATGTCGTCGTCGGCGCGCGTCCGGAAGACTTACTGGCCAAGGGCTATCGCCCCGTCGGCAAGGACTTCCCCGTCTTCCTGCATCCGCAGACCGGTGAGGAATACGCGCTGGCGCGTACCGAGCGCAAGACCGGACACGGCTATCACGGCTTTGCCTTTCATGCCGATCCCACGGTGACCTTGGATGAAGACCTCGCGCGACGCGACCTCACCATCAATGCGATGGCCGAGGCCGAAGATGGCGCGCTGGTCGATCCGTTCGACGGCGCACGCGACCTTGAACTGCGACTGCTGCGGCATGTCTCGCCAGCGTTCGTGGAAGATCCGGTGCGACTGCTGCGCGTGGCGCGTTTCGCCGCGCGTTTCGCGCCACTTGGCTTCAGCGTGGCGCCCGCAACGATGGCCTTGATGCAGCAGATGGTGCGCGACGGCGAAATCGATCACCTGGTGCCCGAACGCGTGTGGCAGGAAACGCGCAAGGCGCTCGCCGAAGTGCAGCCCTCGGCCTTTCTGCGCGTGCTGCGCGAGTCGGGCGCGCTCGCCGTGCTGTTCCCCGAGATCGATGCGCTGTATGGCGTGCCGCAGCGCGCGGAGTTCCATCCGGAGATCGATACCGGCGTGCATGTGGAGATGGTGCTGGACATGGCGGCGCGCATCGCGCCCGGCAACGACGTCGTCGGCTTCTGTGCACTCACCCACGACCTGGGCAAGGCGCTGACGCCCCTGGATGCGCTGCCGCGGCATATCGGGCACGAGCATGCCGGTGTGGCGCCGCTGCAGCGCCTGGCCGCGCGCCTCAGGGTGCCAACGGAACATGCCAGCCTGGCCGAGCAGGTTTGTCGCGAGCACCTCAACGTGCATCGCGCGTTCGAGCTGAAGCCGGCCACCGTGCTGCGCCTGCTGACCTCGCTGGATGCGCTACGCCGCCCCGAGCGGCTGGCCCTGTTCCTCGCCGCCTGCGAGGCGGACAAGCGCGGTCGACTGGGGCATGCGGACGATGCTTATCCGCAGGCCGCCTACCTGCAGCGCGCGCGCGACACGGCCGCGGCGGTGAGCTCGGAGCCCTTTGTCGCCCAGGGTTTGCAGGGGCCCGCCATCGGCGAGGCCATGACGGCGGAGCGTATCGCGGCGATCGCGAGCCTGCGCCAGAAGGGAAGCTGAACAGGCGGTCAGGAAAGAAAGACCCGGGGAAGGCAGCTTTCTTTAAACTTACGCACTTAAGTTCGCCTGCTATGCTCGTCGGTTCCCTTCGCACATATGACGGCGGGTCGCCTGCACCGCCCCGGTAGCTCGGCGCTTCCATTCCCTGCCCGGAGCTATCCGTGTCCATTGCATCCCAGCAGCCCTCGGCGCTGCGACAGCGTTTTCGCCCCTTGGGCTGGCTGGCCATCAGCTATGCGCTGATCGGCGTTCTTACCCGCTTCGCCCTGCTGTTCGTGGCGGGCGGCGGCGTGCCGCACAACCCGCTCTATTGGATGTATGCGTTCGGCGTCGGCCTGGTCTACGACCTGATCACCTTCGTCTACATCGCCTGGCCGCTGGTGTTGTATCTGTGGCTGATGCCGCGGCGAGCCTACGTGTCGCGAGCCGGCCAGTGGGCGCTCTATCTGCTCGCTGCCGTGCTGCTGTGCTGGTTGTTGTTCGTGGGCGCATCCGAGCTGGTGTTCTGGGGCGAGTTCGGCACGCGCTTCAATTTCATCGCGGTGGACTATCTGGTCTACACCACCGAGGTGATTGGCAATATCCGCGAGTCGTACCCGATTGGCACCTGGCTCGGCCTGCTGGCCCTGGCCACCGTCGTCATCGTGTGGCTCAGCAGGCGCGGACTGCGTGCGCGCGACAACGGCACTGGTTTCCTGCAGCGCGGCAAGGTGGTGCTGGTGTGGCTGGTGCTCACCGTGATCACCGCCGTGGCCGTCAAGGGCACCTACAAGGACCGCACCGACAACGCCTACGTCAACGAGCTCGCCGGCAACGGCGTCTATGAATTCGTCGCCGCGTTTCGCAGCAGCCACCTCGACTACGCGCGCTTCTACCTCACGCAGCCACAGGAGCAGGCGTTCCGTCGTGTCCGCGACCTGATGAAGACGCCTGAGGCGACTTATATCAGCGACGATCCACAGGACCTGACCCGTGAGATCCATCATGCGGGGCCGGAAAAACACCTCAACGTGGTGCTGATCAGCGTGGAAAGCCTGTCCGCCGACTTCCTCAAGGAGTTCGGCAACAAGAAGGACATCACGCCGAACCTCGACGCGCTGACCAGCCAGAGTATGTTCTTCGACAATCTCTATGCGAACGGCACGCGTACCGTCCGTGGCCTGGAGGCGCTGTCGCTCTCGGTGCCGCCGACACCAGGTGATTCGATCGTGAAGGCGCACAACAACGAGAACCTGTTCTCGGTGGCCAACGTGTTCAACGCCCGCGGCTACCAGTCGGACTTTGTCTACGGTGGCTACGGCTACTTCGACAACATGAATTACTTCTTCAGCCACAACGGCTACCACACGGTGGATCGCAACGACATCGCCAAGGGCGAGACGATCCATCACGAAAACGTGTGGGGCGTAGCCGATGAGGATCTGTACACGCTCGCACTGAAGCAGATGGACAGTGCCAACGCTGCCGGCAAGCCGTTCTTCCTGCACATCATGACCACCTCGAACCACCGACCGTTCACCGTGCCTGCCAACCGCGTGCCGCAGAAGGACGGTACGCGCGAGGCTGCCGTCGCCTACACGGACTGGTCCATCGCCGACTTCATCAAGCGCGCGCGCAGCAAGCCCTACTTCGACGACACGGTGTTCGTGATCACAGCGGACCACTGCGCCTCCAGCGCCGGTCGCACCAGCGTGCCGATCAACCGCTACCACATCCCCCTGTGGATCTACGCACCGAAATACATTTCGCCGCAGCGGGTGACGCGCCAGATGTCGCAGATCGACATCATGCCGACGGTCCTCGGTTTATTGAATTTCAGCTATCGCAGCCGTTTCTTCGGTGCGGATATCTTCCAGCTCGAGCCAGGTCGCGAACGTGCATTCCCCGCCACCTACGAAAAGCTCGGCTATCTGCGCGGCGAGGCTCTGAGCATCCTCAAGCCGCAGCGTCTGTTTGAACAGGTGCGCCCGAACTTCGACAACGGCGACGCCGTGCCAAGCACGCCGATCGATCAGGGCCAGGTCGATGACGCCACGGCGTACTACCAGACCGCCGCGTACCTGTTCAAACGTGGCCTCATGCGCAAGCGAGCGGAAGACAGCACGCCGGTACAGCCGGCCACGGGCGGCGCGGCGGCGCCCGTGGGCATGCAGTAAATCGTGCAAGCAAGCGGAGGCCATGGCCTCCGCTTTTTTTTGCTGCTGAAACGTCGGCGTTACAGGCGATCGCCCTGATCCGCTTCCAGCAGTTCGGCAGGCAACGGCACGATGTCCATGTTGCGAACGAAGATCATGGCCTGGAAGCGCTCGCCCATCTGCGTCGGGCAGGGTCAGTTTTTTCACTTCCTGGGCGAGGCGGTAGCGGGCCTGCTCATCCGCGGCACCTGCATAGCTCGCCTCAAAGGCCTCTTGCAGGCCGCTGCCGATCAGGAACTGCGCCTGCGGCATATACGCCGGCCACGCCAAAGCCGGCGCCGTTGCCGGCCTCAGCCAGCGCGGTGAAATCGACCGATGCGGTGAGATCGTTCAAGCCCGGCAAGTAAAGCGGATCGTTGTGCGCGCGATGGCGGTAATAGCGCCCGCAACGTGCCATCGGTCGCGCTCGGGCAGATAGAACTCACGCCGCACGTAACCGTAGTCGACGAACAGCATCATGCCTGCGCTCAGCGAGCCGGCAATGGCCTGAATCCAGTACGGCAATTGCGGCAGGATCTCCGAGCGGTAGCCATCGGCGAAGTCGGTCTCCGTATCGCGCTCGACATGCCGCACGGCCCCCGACACCAACGCATCGGCGGGGCGATCCACGCGCATCAGGCGACCCTCGCCGTCCAGCGCGACATATTCCTCGTAGACTTCGCCCGCGCGCATCGCGAAGCGCGTGGTGGGCAGCGCGTCGATCACCTCGTTGGCAAACAGCACGCCGCGCCAGTCTTCTTCCGGCGGGCGATCCAGCCAATGCACACGGGCGAACACGTCCGCAGGCAGCGCCGTGCGCAAGCCGCTCGCGCTGACGCTCACGCAGGTCCGCACTGGGTTCGAGGATCAGATAGCGGCGCGGCAACGTGCCCTTGGCGGCCATGCGACTTGAGCGCGGCTTCGGCGAACGCGCCACTGCCGCCGCCCAGTTCCAGGAAGTCCGCACCCTCGCCGAGCAGCGTCGAGCACCGGCAGCGCCACGTTGACGACGCAACGCGCGAACAGCTCGCCCAGTTCTGGCGCGGTGACGAAATCGCCCGCTTCGCCGAACTTGGTCTTGCCCGCGCTGTAATAGCCCAGTCCCGGCGCATACAGGCAGCGCTCCATGTATTGCGCGAACGGCATCGGGCCGTGCGCCGCGATCTCCTCGCGCAGGCGCGTAAGCAGACGATCGGAATGGGCGCGCTCGTCGGCGCTGGGGTCGGGGAGGCGGGAAGACATGCGCATCGCCTACAGGAGAACGCGCGCAAGGATAGCGCATGCCCCGCCGCGATCCCGTGAGGACCGCGACAGGGATGCGCCCAGCCGAGCGGTCAGCCTGTGTGCGGGCTTAGCAATCGAAGTCTTTCTGCAGGCTCAGGTATACGCCGCGGCGCGGACCGAACTGCGGCGCGCCCACGCCCATGCCGCGTGCCATCACGCAGCTCATAGGTGCGGTCCAGCGCGTTGATCACCGCCAGCTGCGTCTGCACCTTGCCGAAGCTGCTCGAAGGTGAAGTCGTGCGCCACGTTGAGGTTCAACTGGAAGTAGAACGGCAGCGATTCGCCGTTGGGCACCGTGCCTCCGTCTGCGCAGGCCACTGCCGAAGAGGTAGTCGGCGCCGACGCGCGTGGCATCGGTGAACGCGTAGGTGATGCCGCCCGACGAGGTGCAGCTTCTGGTCGTGGTCGAGATGGATGCAGTTGTCGTAGATGTAGGCCAGATCGTCGGGACTGAAGTTGTACTGGCTGGTGATCACGCGCTTGCCCATGGCCTGGCTCAAGGAAGCGTTGAAGTACGCCGAAAGCGGGCCGCTGTCGTAGTTGGCGGTGAATTCCAGCACCACGGATGCGGCCGTAGTCGTAGTTGAAGGTGGAGTAGACCAGCGCCGTGCCGAACTGGCCTTCGTCCTGCAGGCGGCTGCACCTTGCGATAGTAGGCATCCACGCCCAGGGTCAGCGTCGAGCCGATCTTCTGCGAAACGCCGAGATCGTAGTAATTCGAACGTTCCGACCAGCGGCAGTGTTGTTGCCGGCGCTCAGGCAGCTGGTTGGTGGTGCCGTTGAACGCGCGCGATATTGGTGGTCGGCGATCATCTCGGTGGCCGGCGGCGTGAAGTAGCGCGAATAGCCGGCATGCACGGTCGTGCTGTCGGTGGCCTGATAGACCAGGCCGACACGCGGGCTCAGCTGGCTTTCGGTGCGGAACAACTGGTAGCTGGTCGCCGCGCACGCCGTAGTTGACCGTCCACTTGTCGCCGATGCTCCACTCGTCCTGCAGATAGGCCGACCAGGTCCGCGCGAGCAGGCGCGTGGCGTCGAAGATGTTGATCGGCGTGGTGCTGGCCTGGGTGCCATCCGGGTTGGCCGGGAACACCAGCGAGTTGTTGCTGATGTTGCCGCGCTCGAACTCGCCGTAGAGGCCGTAGCGCACGGTATGGCTGTCACCCATCGGCGTGGAGAAGATCCGCCTGCAGCGTGTTGGCGCGATTGGTACGGTTGATCGTGGCGGCCACGCCGTTGAACATCAGGTCGCCGATCTCGTCCGGCGTGAAGCCGACCGGCTGTAGCGCTGGCCCAGCCGACACCTGGTAGTCGGTGCGCGCCGAGCTTGCCCTGCAGCGCCAGCACGCCGAACCGCGTGGTCTGTCGCGCTGGCGCTCGTCGAGGTCGGCCGAGTTGAAATCGACCGTATCCAGATAGCCGAACTGCGGCGTCTGGTTCGGATTGTTGGGGATCTGGAAGCGGTTGTTGGTCGCGCCGAACATGAAGCTCAGGCGCGTGTCGTTGTCGATCAGGTAGGAGATATCGCCGAAGCCCTTCACCTGGTTGGTGTGGTCGTGGATCGGCGTTGCGGCTGGCGGTGGGGTTCTCGATGCCGACATCGTTTTCCAGGTAGTTGGCGGTGAACGAACCAGCTCCAGCGATCGCTGCTGCCCCACAGCGACGCATTCGGATTGAGCGTGCCGAACGAACCGCCGGTGATGCCGACGCTGCCGCCGTTGCCCAGGTCATGCCCGCTCTTGGTGGTGATGTCGACCACCGCCGCGGTGCGCAGGCCGTACTGCGCCGGCAGCGCGCCGTCGAGCAGCTTGACGCTCTGGATGGTGCGCGCGTCCAGGGTCTGGCCGAAGCCGGAGATCGACTCGGGAATGATCACGCCGTTGATGCGGTACTGCAGGTTGGCGTGGTCGCCGCGCACATGCAGGCCGCCGTAGGAATCCTGCACCACGCCGGGCGCCTGCAGCAGCACCTGGTTCATCGGCGTGGATGCGCCCAGCGGCAGCTGGCTGGATCGCCTTCTGGTCGATCACGTACTGGCTGCTGCCGGTATCGGGCGACAGGCGTTGCGCGCCTGGTCGAGCGCAGCGGACACGTCCACCGCACCGAGCTGCTGCACTTTGGCCGGTGCGTTTGCGCCGCCACCCGGGTCGGCGACCGCCATATCTGCCATTGGCTATCGCATTGGTGGTGTCCGCGTTCGGGCTGGTTTGAGCGTAGGCAGCCGGTACTGCACCCAGCGCAACAGCAAGACTCAAGGCAAGCAGCGATCGTTTCATCAGGGTTCCGGGAGGGCGCGGCGAAGCGAAATTTTCGATATGTTATAACATTGCCATTCGGCCTCGGTAGGCGCCTGCGCCAGAAGTCATGCATGGTCGCGCAATATCCTGCGTTAAGCGCGGCCCACCGCCGAGGCTCGGCGCTGGCGTCACAGCCGTTCTGACGTCAACACGCCCTACACTGAGACACCTTGCGGCGTATGCCGTGACCCGCGAACAGTCGCCGTCATGTCCGAGCACCTCCCAGCTTCCGGCTGTCATCCAACCCGACGATCACAGTCGGGTAACCCAGGCCATTCTGGATTTCGTCAGCGAGATCCCCGACAGCAAGGTCGGCGGCAGCCGGGACCCGGACAGCGAGCACGCGGTCTGGCCAGCCGCGCCGCCCAGCGAGCCGCGCTGACCGCCGGCTCGCTGGCACTGCCGCCCGGGTCCGCTGGGCTGGCTCACCGTGCTGCCGGAGCTGATCGCGATCTGGAAGATTCAGGCGCAGATGGTCAGCGACATCGCCGCGGCGTATGGCCAGCACTCCGAACTGGGACGGGAGCAGATGCTCTGGTGCCTGTTTCGCCATACCGCCGCACAAGCGTTCCGCGACATGGTGGTGCGCATGGGCGATCGCCTGCTGTTCCGCCGCATGAGCTACACGGTTGCCGCGCGCGTGGCCAAACAGCGTGGGCGTGAAAGCTCTCCCAGCGCGCGGTCGGCAACGGCATATCGCGCTGGCTGCCGGTGGTGGGCGCCGTTGGCGTGGGCGCCTACGCGTACTACGACACGGGGCAAGTCGCGCGGCACCACCATTGCCTTGTTCAGTGGCGCAGATCGAAACCGAATGACACCCCGGCCACCGATACCGAGCCGGTCACCCCCAAGATCGGTCTTGCCCGGCGCGTGATGCACAAGATGACGCGCCATACGCCCACGGGATGACGTCCTTCGCGCTTTGCGGCAAGCTCGCAACTTCCATCGCGTTATGCAGGAGCCCACGCATGAGTCCACGCCATGAGCGTCCCGTCGCCCTCATCACCGGTGCCGGCAAGCGCGTAGGCGCGGTGATTGCCCGCACCTTGCATGCCGCAGGCTACGACCTGGCCCTGCACTATCGCCGCTCTGCGGCCGAGGCCGAATTGCTCGCCTCGTCGCTCGAGCGTCAACGCAGCGACAGCACTTATGCTCGTACAGGCCGAGCTGGCCGACCTCGATGCATTGCCCGACATGATCGAACGCGTGCTGACCCGCTATGGTCGACTCGATGCCCTGATCAACAACGCCTCCGCGTTCTACCCTACGCCCGTCGGCAGCGCGACCCCCGCGCAATGGAATGAGTTGTTCGCCTCCAACGCGCAGGCACCTTTCTTTCTTGCCCAGGCAGCATTGCCCGCACTGCGCGAAGCGCGAGGCGCCATCGTCAATCTGGTGGATATCTACGCCGAACGCCCGCTCGCCAAGCATCCGCTCTACTGGCATGGCCAAGGCCGCCTTGGCCGCCATGACGCGTTCACTCGCGCTCGACCTTGGCCCCGATATACGCGTCAACGGCGTTGCGCCTGGCGCGGTCATGTGGCCCAGCGACGGCAAGCCTTACGATGATCAACAAGCCATGCTCGCCCGCACGCCTTTGCAGCGCGCCGGCTCGCCGGAAGATGTCGCCGGCGCGGTGTTGTGGCTGCTGCGTGATGCTCCGTTCGTGACGGGTCAAATCATCCGTGTCGATGGCGGTCGCACGCTTTCCGTGTGAACGCTACGTCGCTGAGCGCTACGCGACATCTGTCTGCGCGATCGATCAAGTCCATCCTTGGAGGTAAGCCGGCCCTCTTCCTGCACGATCCGCTTCCGACGGCTGCAGCCATCCATCACGGATAGCTGCCCCATCCCAGCGGGCCGCTTTCGATCATCGTTGCTTGTCCCCACCGGGGAAACCGCTGAACTCCGGCATCACCGGCGTCGTCCGCTTCTACACGGATCCACCTCGCATGCCCTAGACTCCAGGCGGAAAATCCCACGAAGGTATCCGCATGGCCATCGATCTCAAGACCTTATCCCCGAAAGAACTTCAGGCGCTCATCGCGAACGCGAATGCTCAAATGCAGGAAGCCCATGCGACGCAAGTCCAGGCGGTCAGGCAGAAAATCGATGCATTGCTGGCCAACAGCGGCCTTGCGCTGGACGACGTCTACCCGTCACGCGCCAAGAAAGCTGCTGGCAAGAAAGGCGGCAAGGGCTCGGTGGCTCCCAAGTACCGCGACCCTTCCGATCCCACGCAGACCTGGTCTGGCCGCGGCCGTCAACCGATCTGGTTTTCAAAGGCGCTCAAGCGCCGTGGCGTGACGGTGGAAAGCCTTCTCATCGGTGGCGCCACGCAGTCATCCACGCCCGTCAAGAAAGCCAAGGCTGCGAAGAAAGCACCTAGAAAGGTGGCCAAGCGCGCAAGCAAAAAGACCACGGCAAGAAAGACTGCCCGCTAGTCGTAAAGAAGTTTTCCGCACGGCACGGCGCGGCTGCACACCCGACCACTGGTTCTGGCGTGCAGCCGACCGTACGATGGCATGGGCTGGCCTATCATTCATCCGCTGACGTACACCGGGTTGCCCAGCAGGAGCAACTCACCGCCAGCTCCGCGCACATTGAATCGAATCCAGTGTCTTTGGCCATCGCTGCGCCAGTCGAGCGACACCGTCTTCCTGGCATCGTGGATGGCGAGGTCGACCCCGGGATCCACTACCTTGCCATCGACAAGCATCTCAAGATGGGCACCGGCCAAGGCCTCGACGTTGACCGTCACGTGCACCGTGCTACGTCTCGGCGCTGCCAACGCATCTCCCATCTCTGCCTTGCGATCGTCGACGCGGGCGATCACGTCGAGCAGGCGATCACGGCTTCCCTGCACATCGATGAACACGTGACCAGCGCGAATAGCCGCGAGAATGGCCTCCATCGAAAGCTCACTGGCATGCACGACGGTCGTGGGTGTTCCAATCAAGCCGCCTCCCGTCAACGCCATCGAACGCTTTGCATCATGGTTGTCGCTACCGCCAATCGCAGTGACGCGATAGCCCTGGTTGAGCAGGTCTTGCCAGAACGGGATGCCGGAATCCGGCCGCATGGCGTCGACACCATTGACCGCCTCGATGGCCTGCACCATGTGCAGGTCGACTGGTCCCTTGGGTGTCCAGCCGCACCCCATGCAGGTCTCGTCGTTCGGGCGAATCGGATGATTGATCGATAGCAATCCGTGCAGGCTGGCGACCTGACGCAGCAAGGCATTCCAGTCCGGAACCGAGGCGCTCCCGACCCGGAAATCAACCGGTTCGGTGGTGCCAAACAGATTCGCGTGACCCTGGAACGTGGTCACCTCGCGCGCGGGTATCATCAACAGGCGGTCGAAATAACCCTGCAACTCACGGATATCGTTCATCTGCGATATCGTGTTGTGGTCGCTCAAAGCGATGAAGTCCAGGCCGCGATCAACTGCTCGCTGCGCCGTGAAGAACAGCGGACACGGTACGCGTTGCGCACCGCTCTGGCTGATGCAGCTTCCATCGCTGTGCGCGCCATGCATATGCAGATCACCCCGATACCATCCAGGCTCATGCCGGAGCGGAGGATTCAGTACGGCAGGCATCCATGCGGGATCGCCGGGATGGCCGAACCAGATCCTGGCTGTGTAGTCGGCACTCGACGTCGGACGGATATTGGGAATCCCAAGCAGCAACGCCCAACGCCCTGCACGAACAGGACCAGGATGAAATGACGGCGTCGCATCGGTAGCACTGACCGTGAAGAGCTGTTTGCTGCCACCACTCCACCCTCGGAAGCCATCCGATCCAGCAAAGTCGCCCGGCCCCAGCAGGCCGAGGTCCACGGTCGTGTGATCCGACCGCCCGGTGTAGTCGAACTGCACGGTGACGCGATTCACTCCAGCGGGCACAACGAACGGCACTTCCCGATAGGTGTGGTTATCCTTGCCCAGGAGATGGCCGTGAAGCACGAGATCCGGTTCGGGCTCGACCGCACGCGCCGGAAGCCACAGCGCCAAGCCCAGGGCGAATCCCAGAAAGCGACAGCAACGACGTAGTTGTTGATTCATGATGCGACCCTCAACGCGGATTCCGCCACCGCCCCGTGCACCCTCCGCGAACGCGGTGCACGGGGCGGAGCGCGATGTCATCAGAACCGATACATCACGGATGCGCGGAACGAACGGCCCAATAGCGGACGAGCAATGAACACGCCCTTGCCCGCATCGCTGCTGGCCAGCTCACCCGCGCGCGGATTGCCCTCGGTCAGGCCCAGAGAGTTGTTGAGATTGTCGGCATACAGGAAGAACGACAACTCCGGCGTCGCCTGATAGCGGGCGCTGAAACCGATCGTGTGGTATTGCGGCAGGATGACCGAGTTGGCGGTATCGACATAGCGCTTGCCTTCGTACTCGTAGGTCATCTGCAAGCGCAGCGCGTTGTCCAGCAAATTGAAGCCCGGCACGACGCGGAAGCTGTTCTTCGGCACGCGAATCAGCTGATTGTCATCGTAGTTGAGCAATACCGGCGCACCGGCCACCACCGTCGTATAGCTCAGGCCTTTGTACCTGGGATCCTGCAGCGTCGCGGTGTACTGCACGTCGAATAGCTGCGACGGGTAAAACGTGCCCTCAAGCTCCAAGCCGTAGGTCTCGGTATTGGCATAACCTGTTTCCGGCGTCGACACACCGGTATTGGCATTGAAAACGTAGTTGCTGAACGAGACATTGTTGTACTTCGTGTAGAACAACGTGGCATAGGCATCGAGGTAGCGATCGCTGTACTTGTAGCCGATCTCGGGCAGCACCATGGTCTGCGTGATCGGCGTCGCGGTGGGCGTGGTGATATACGAACTCAGGTTCGGCAAGCGAAAGGTCGACGTGTAACGAGCGAATACACCCTGGCGGTCGCTGAATTGGTAATTGGCGCCGAGCGTCCAGCCGAGTTTGTTGAAACTGTGGTCGTAGTCCACGAATTGGCCGCTGCCGGTGATGATCTGCGAGCTTGCCGGCGTGCCCAGGTTGACCGTGGTCGGCAACTCGGTCCAACCCGCGGTGTTGACCTTCTCCCAGCGCGCGCCGCCGTCGATGCGCAACTTGTCGTTGAGCTGCCACTCATCCGAGGCATAGAACGCGTTCGTCGTGGACGTGCCCTTGGCGTGTGCCCACTCGTAACCGTAGTTGTAGATGCCGTTGTTGGTCAGCGTGCCCAAGGGATTGCCTGCCGCGTCCAAGGCGACGAGATTCAGCAGGCGCGCATTGTTGGTGGCGTCCAGCAGTGCCGTGGAGGAGTAGCGATCGAAGCTCTGGTTGAAGCGCGCGTAGTAATAACCGAACGAGACGTCGTGGACCTGATCACCAAACTCGAACTTGCGCATCAAGCGCGTGTCGCTGGTGAACTCGTTCATGGGCATGGTGATGCCGCGCAGGCCACCAATAACGACCAGACCGTTGCCGTTCTGGTTGGCGTTGTTGAATACCTGGTTCGGCGCATTCACGTATTGCAGCTGCATGCCGCTGGCCGTCGGATAGTACTGGGCCAGCCTTGCCTTCGCCGAGGCCAGGAAGGCCGACGCCGTCTCTACCGCATTCGGGTACACGCCGTTGCGCTGGGTGTCGGTATCGCTGTAGCGAAGGTTCTCCGCGAGCTTCCAGTCGTCACCCAGGTTGTAGTCGAATTTCACCGTGAATTGCGTGCGCTTGACGTCCGTGCCCAGGCTGTTGTCGAAGTTGTACAAGCTGCCGTCGCCCTGCAGCATGGTGACGTGCTGGGTCTCCGGGCCGGCCAGGGTGCCGTAGTTGCCGTTGAAGCCGGGCACGGCAACCAGATTGCCGCTGGAATTGCGATACATGGGTATGCCGAGGTCGAGCGCCACCTTGTCGTCCATATGCTTCACGTCGAAACTGATGTCGCCGTTTTCGAACGTGCGCGAGAGTGTCGCGCGCAGCTGGCCGCCCTGGTCATTGGTAAACCCCGGGCTACGGATGCCGTTATCGATCCGGTAGAAGCCGCCCGCACTCAGTTTCCAGCCGTCGCCGATCGGCGTCCCATACCAGAAGTCCAGGCGATTCAAGCTGTAGTTGCCCACGGTGTACTTGACCAGGCCCTCCGCCGTATCGCCGACCTGGCGCGGAATGAAGTTGATCGCGCCGGCCGGTGCGTTGGAATAGAAGATGGAGGACGGACCACCACGGACGACCTCAATACGCTCGATGGTTTCATCAAGACGAAACGCCTGGTCGGCATTGAGGTAACCCAGCGCAGGGTCATGCTGCACCGGGATGCCGTCCTCAAGCAGATTCACCGAGCCGTACCCGTCCACCGGGATGCCGCGCGCGCGAATGTTGCCGCTCGCCTCGCCACCGGACGATTCCACCCAGAACCCAGGCACGGACTTCATGGCCTCGGTCACGCTGGTGGGGGCCTGCATGCGCAAGCGGTCTTCGTCGATCGTCGTGATCGAATAGCTTGTTTGCGCCTTCGTGCGCACATCCACACCGGATCGCCCGGTGACGACCACCTGCGCGAGATCCTTGGCGTTTTTCCCGTCATTGGAAACAGGCGAATTGCTTCCGCTGGGATCGGATGCCTTGTTATCGGCCATCGTCGCCGCAGCGGCGGCCGGCTTGCCCGCATTGGCTGACACGTTTCCCGGGACGATCGTGACCGTGTTCGGCGTAATGAAGCGATAGGTAAGCCCCGTACCTGCCAGTAATTGGCGCAATTGCTGCTCGGCGGGCAGGCCTGCCTCGGCACCTGGGCTGCGTATGCTGTCGGCTATCTCCGCGCCGTAGACAATCTGCATGCCTGCTTCGCGGGAAAAGTGATCCAGTGCCTGGGAAAGCGGCATGGCCGCAATGGCCGAAGTGTGCGGTACTGCCGCAGGTGCATCGGCGAAAGCCGCCCACGGGATACTGCCCGCGAGGACAAGAGCGATGTGAAGAGCAAGACGATTGCGCATGTCGGTAGTGGCCTTGATGGGTTAGACGTCGTGGCAAGCACCGACGCTTGATGCGCTGCGTGCTTGCCGATACCCATCTAAGAGTCACCTTGGTCACAACCGGGTACCGCTTATTCGATGAATTTTTTCTTACAACTTTCCGGCATGAGCTGCGCCGCGACTCGACGAGGCGACAACGCGCACGCGCTCGCCATCCTGCTCGATGCGAACACCCGGCAGCGTCGCCAGGTAAGCGACGAATGCATGGGGGTTGTTGGCGTGGAAGACGCCGCTAATGCGCGTACTGGCGATGCGCTCATCCTCTATCTCCAACGGCGTCGTGGTGTAAGCGTTGAATCGCCGCGCGACGTCGCCGACTGTTTCGCGATGAAAGCGAATGTCCTCCGGCAACCAGGACGTAGCCTGCGCAATCTGTACCGCCTTGACCGCCCCCACACGGGAAGCGCTCAACTGAACCTGTTGGCCGGAAACCAGATCAGCGACAGCGTCATCGCCGGCCGATAGATCACCCACACCGATCGCATCCTGGCCTGTCCTAGCGCGCGATGCGCTCAAGACCCGGACGCGGCCACTGATAACCGTCAACGTGTCGCCACCCGCATCTCGCTTGACATCGAAAACCGTCCCGATGTCCTGCAGTACATGCCCGCCCACACTCACGAACATCGGTCGAGCAGGATCCTTGCCGACATCGAACAACGCTTGGCCGCGAACCACTTCGATACGCCGGTAGTGCGCATCGAAATGCACATCGATGCTGCTGTCCCGGCCAATCTGGACCAGCGTTCCGTCAGACAGCTTGACCGCCCGCACCGCTTCGGCACCAGCGGCATAACTCTGACCCTCTACCTGGCGCACCGTGTTCCAACGCGCGATGCCCAGCAAGGCCAGGAGTGCCACGGCAACCGCAGCGATCACACCGGCTGGCGCGCCCCTGAAGCGACGGATCCTGGATGGCGGAAGCACTCGGTCGTGGCGCCGATCGGTGGCGATCCTCGGGAACATCACCACGGGATTTTCCTGGCTCGCGCGTTCTACCAGCGCATCGGCGGTATCCACCTGTAGCAAGGTGGCAGCCTTGAGGTCCCCATGCATCTGTGCGATGGCCAGGTACTCAGCCACGTGTGCGGGCGATGCGCGCAGCCAGGCGAGAAATGCGGCGCGCTGGCGCTCACTGGGCTCGTCCTGTTGTTCGAGATACCAGGTAGCTGCCTGCTCGGTCATTCGGCGCGCATGGCTCGCGTCTTCGAAATGCCTGGGCTTATTCATAGTCGGCCATCCTTTGCCGGCATGCCGCCAGTCCCTTCACGATGTATTTCTTCACCATGTGGGTGGATATCGACAGTCGCTCGGCAATCTCTCGATAAGACAGTTCATCTCGATAGTGCAGGACCAGGACCGCCCTGCACTTGGGCGGAAGCCGTTCGATGAGGCCCCCCAGTCGCTGACGACGCAACTCCCGATCGAGCTCTGCTTCGGCACTGGAAGGCGCGCTCAGCCGCTCCATCACGTCGTCCAGGCCATCGCTGCCCATCGGCAGTTGCTGCCGAAGCACGGCGTGCTCCTTGATCAAATTGGCGGCGACGGTGAAAAGATAGGCTTCAGGGTTGCGAATGCCCGCCGCGTCGGCAGGCTCGATACGAAGCAGCCGCAGATACACTTCCTGCACCAGATCCTGAGCATCCCATCGATGCTTCACCCGGCGCAGAAAATAGCTGCTCAATGCCGCTCCCTTCTCCGCAAACAACGCAGACCACGCGCCCTGCTTTTCAGGCATCACGCCTCCTCCGGCCATCATCGCCGAAGCAGGCTTACGGCAATTCGATGGATTCGGAGCGTAGTGCGCGCTTGTGACTGCTTCGTGAAACATCGACGAAGCCGCGGTGTGAAGATTCCTGCTCGCACGCGGCGCCGTTGCGGCGGAAACGCCAAGACCATCGACGCCGAATCATCCACAGCAGTCCGTACAAGCATGCCCCACACCGAGTCCGCCGCATGCTCGATGGCTCCAGCGAAAAAATTTCTGGACCCAGGAACATCGCATTTGCGACGCGGGAAAGCGTTGGGGCTACAGCGGGGTTGAATCAGACCACCCAAATGGCAGTGCAACATCGGCAGGTGCTTGCCGGGCGGGTCCGCCGGATTCGTGCCTGCCATGCGTTTCAGCACGGTCAGTTGAGCCAGGCAGGCGCTTCACCCGGCAAGTGTGGCCAGGTGAAGCGCTGACCAAGAGGGGTGAGATCTCCTCTTGCGCCCCTCATCGGGGTGCGCAAGAGGATGCATACGAAGGCTTAGTTCTTCGGACGGAACGCCTGTTCAAGCAGGGCCTGGTCGAAGCCGTGGCCGACCTGGCCCTCCTCGGCGTAGCGATACAACGCGGCCGCATAGATGCCCTGCAGCGATGCCTGGATCAGGCCAAGCAAGGTCAGGCCGATCACGATGATCGCGATGGCCAGCACGATGGCAACCGCCGATTGCAATGCGAAAGCGCCCACCAGCAGAAATCCGGACACCAGGATCGCCAGGAACATCAGCAGCCCGAACAACACACCAAGGCCGGCATTACCGATGATGTTTTCGCCCCAGGTCTGCTGGAGCAACTCAACGCTGCGTTTGATGGCATCGGTGGGCCCCACTTCCTGGCTGGCCAAGACCGGCACGACCAGGAACGTGGCGACCGTCCACGCCAGCCCAAGGAAGCCAACGACCAGGCGACCGATCAGACCCAGGCGCTCCTGCAGTGCGCGCAGCACCAGCCCTACCGTGGCCGCGATCAGCGCATAGCCAAAGATGCTTGCCACGCGCTGACGTGCCAACTCGAAGCCCGCCGAAAAACTGGCCGGCTCACCGCGTAGATGCATCAGGGCAGCACCGGCAAGCGCCGTGTTGAAGAAAATGATCACGAAATACTGCACGAGGTAGAACAGGAACAGCGCCACGTACGCGCCGGTGGACAGCGCGCGCTCGTGCGATTCCATGGCATGCCCGGAAGCCGCCACGGTCAGGCCGATGGGAATCAGAAAGCTGGCCGCCACCAGCAGGCAGCAGATGCCGGAAACCAGCGGGAACATCAATAGCGACTTGTCCGAACGCAACACTGCCGCGCTGGCCTTCATCAGGCTCCAGCTACGCGAAAAGCGACCTGCCATAACCTACCTCCTTGTTGAGAACACGTGCGTTTTATCACCCGCTTCTTGCGAGCGACAGTGCATATCCAGCGTTTACAACGGCTCGGGCGTCAGCGGCTCGCTCTCCGCCGGAAAGGCGGCCCACAACGCCGCCATGGTGTGACCGCTGAGCGGATGCACCAGGGTGGGCGCAATATCCGCGATCGGCTTGAGCACGAATGCATGGCGCAGCTCCTTGCGCGGAATGTCCAGGTGCCCTTCGCCGTGTCGCACCAGATCGTCGTACAGCACGATGTCGACGTCGAGCGTTCGATCGGAGTAGCGCGGCACATCGCGTCGCCGACCGTGGCGATCCTCGAGTGCATGCAGCCACTCGTTCAACGCCTCGGGCGAAAGATCGGTGTCCATGCCCACGGCGAGATTGACGAATTCGGCGCCATCGAAGCCAACGGATTTGCTGCGATACGCCGGCGAAACCGCCAGCTCGCCGAAGCGGACACGCAACTCGTCGAGTGCATCGTTGAGGTAACGCTTTGGCTCCAGATTGGAGCCCAGGCTCAGATAGACGCGTGCCATCTTAAGGGTGCGTACCACGCTCGATGCGCACGCCCACCGCCTTCGCGCCGCGCACCGCGCCGGGCTTGGACAGCTTGAGCCGCACCCACGACACACCGAACTCTTCGCGGATGATCGCGGCGCAGCGCTCGGCCAATGTCTCCACCAGGCCGAAGCTCGAGGCACTCACATAGTCGATCAGGCGCTTGGAAACGTCCTTGTAGTTGAGCGTGAGCGCGATGTCGTCGCTCGCGGCGGGCAAGGTGTTGTCGAACGCCATCTCGATATCGAACGACAGCGTCTGGCGCACGCGCCGCTCCCAGTCGTAGATGCCGATGACGGCGTCGATGCGCAGGTCTTCGATGAAAACGATATCCATGGGCGCTAGGGTACCGATCTCCCTGTAGGAGCGCACCCTGTGCGCGAAAAGCCTACGTCGCGGAGACGCCGTGATCGCGCACAGGGTGCGCTCCTACATAGTCAGATCGCCGGCGGCAGGGTTTCCAGATCCCAGCGCGGAAATACCTGCACGGACTCGTCCTGATGTTGTCCAGCGGCAAGCCGGATCGCACCGGCCAGCGCAATCATCGCGCCGTTGTCAGTGCAGAAATCCAGGCGCGGGAAGTACACCTGGAACCCTTCCTTTGCAGCGGCCGTTGCCAGTTCCGCCCGCAGGCGCTTGTTGGCACCCACGCCACCGGCGATCACCAATCGCTTCGCACCGCTGGCCTGCAGCGCGCGCCGGCACTTGATGAGCATGGTGTCGACAATCGCCTCCTCGAAGCCACGGGCGATATCGGCACGGGTCTGCTCGCCATGGTCCGAGTTCTGCCAGGCCAGCAGCACCTGGGTCTTGAGACCAGAGAAGCTGAAATCCAGGCCGGGGCGATCGGTCATCGGCCGCGAGAAACGGAACAGGCCTGGACGCCCCTGCTCGGCCAGCTTGGCCAAGGCTGGACCACCCGGATAAGGCAGGCCCATCATCTTGGCGGTCTTGTCGAACGCTTCGCCCGCGGCATCGTCCAGCGTGTCGCCCAGGATGCGGTACTCGCCGATGGCCTTCACCTCGACCAGCATGGAATGGCCACCGGACACCAGCAAAGCCACGAAAGGCGGCTCCGGCGGGTTGTCTTCCAGCAACGGGGCCAACAGGTGGCCCTCCATGTGATGCACGCCGATCGCAGGCACGCCCAAGGCCCAGGCCATGGCTCGGGCGGCCGAGGCACCAACCAGCAGGGCACCCACCAGACCGGGGCCGGCGGTGTACGCTACGCCACCCAGGTCGGCCGGGGTCAAGCCCGCCTCTGCCAGCGCCTCGCGCACCAAGGGCAACAGTTTGCGCACGTGATCGCGGCTGGCCAGCTCGGGCACCACGCCACCGTAGTCGGCGTGCAGCTTGATCTGGCTGTAGAGGGTGTGTGAAAGCAGGCCGCGCCCAGGCGCGTCCGGCTCCCAGCGCAACAGGGCTACGCCGGTCTCGTCACAGGATGTCTCGATGCCCAAGACAGGCCCGATGACCGGCTTGGTTGACTGGGGCTTTGAAAATGTTGTCGTTTCCACGTTATACTTCGCGGCTCACCGTATTCAAACGGCTCGTTAGTGCGAGCCAGTCTAACACTTGGAGTTTCCATGCCCAGCGTAAAAGTCCGCGAGAACGAGCCTTTCGAGCTTGCCCTGCGCCGCTTCAAGCGCACCTGCGAAAAGGCCGGCGTTCTGGCCGAGACCCGCAAGCGCGAGTTCTACGAGAAGCCGACCCAGGAGCGTAAGCGCAAGCGCGCTGCCGCCGTGAAGCGTCACCTGCGCCGCCTCTCGCGCGACACGTCGCGTCGTACGCGCCTGTACTGAGCCCGTCGTCCGCCTTGCGGACGACAAGGGTTCTGGCGCCCACGGCGCCGCACCCGAGTAGCTCGGCAGCTGGCGCGTCCATTCGCTGCCGCTGTCATAGAGCCTGCAAACGGCCTCCGCGCAGTCCGCGCCGGAGGCTGTTTGTTTGCACGCCAAGGAAGAATGAGGGAGTGTATGTCGATACACGACCGAGTGATGACGCAGGCGTGCGGACAAACAGACCCGGCCCGAAGGGTTGAGCATGTGTGGCCGCCAGCGCGCGGCGCGCGGCTCGACCTGACAACCAGTCAGGCGCTTCGCCACGCGCCGCGCGCTGGCGGCCACACATGCTCAACGCGGGCTACGCGGAGGCCATTTGCAGGCTCTATAGCCTTGCACCGGCCGGCGTTGCCTCGAGCAGCGCCGGCTTTGTGTGTTTCCGAGGAAAAGCCATGACCCTCAAGCAGCAGCTCACCGAAGACATGAAGACCGCCATGCGTGGCGGCGACAAGCATCGCCTGGGCGTGATCCGCCTGATGCTGGCGGCGATCAAGCAGCGTGAAGTAGACGAACGCATCGAGCTGGACGACGTCCAGACCCTGTCCGTGCTGGAAAAGATGCTCAAACAGCGCAAGGACTCGGTGACCCAGTACGTGGCCGCCAGCCGCGAGGATCTGGCCGAGGTCGAGCGCGGCGAGATGGTGGTGATCGAGGCTTACCTGCCAGCCAAGCTCAGCGACGACGAGGTCGACGCGCTGATCACCGCCGCCATCGCCGAGACCGGCGCCAGCTCTGCCCGCGACATGGGCAAAGTGGTGGCCGCCGTGAAGGAAAAGGCCGCCGGCCGTGCCGACATGGGCGTAGTATCGGGTCGCATCAAGGCGCGCCTGGCGGGCTGATCACGCCGCTTTCACGCGCAGCCAAAGCCACAACACCATTAGCAATACGATCACCGCGGCCATGAATAGCCCGGTGATCCGCTGGCGTTTGCGTAGCCGCAGCCAGCTCGGCAGGTCCAGGTAATAGCGCCCGTCGCCCGGGCAGCGCAGCACCGCATGCCCCACCAGTTGATACCAGGCCATGTCCGGCTTGAGGCCGAGCTCCGCAGGCGTGCGAGCCGATGCCGGTCCGATGGCCCCGGCTCGCTGGAACGTGCGCACGAGCAGGCCCTGCCTGCGCATGACGAGCGCGGTAAGAAACATGGCTTTCTCCTGCTACACCGGGATGGCAGCTTGCCCGGTCTCGCCTGCGGCAAACAAGTCCTCGCTGCATCCTCTTCACATCCAGGCCTCTAAAACCGGACGGACCGTAAGCGCTAGCGCTGGCTGCCTGCAACTACAAGGGACTGACGCATGCTCAAGTGGGCCATCATCTTCTTCATCATCTCGCTGCTCGCCGGCTGGATGGGCTTTGGCAGGGTGTCCGGCGCCGCCGCCACCATCGCCAAGGTGCTGTTCGCGGTCTTCGTGGTCCTGTTCCTGTTCGCGCTGCTGGTGATGATCGGCTTGATCAAGGCCATATGAGCGCCCATTCAATCGATCACGCGTTCCATGCGCCGATGGTCGGGCACGCGCGCCTGCGCTTTGGCCAGGCGTGAACGGCGCTCGCTGACCACTTTGAAACCCGCACGCCGATAGAGCGCCTCGGCCCGTGGATTGCTCGCAGCCACATCCAGCACAACGCGCCGCCTGCCCGCCTCTCGCGCCGTACCAATCAACGCGTCGATCAGGGCACGGCCAATGCCACGTCCACGCAGCTCCGGCACCACGGCGAGGTGGGCGAGGTAGTGCATGTCGCCATCGGGTGGGGGAATCAGCGACTCCACCCTCAGCCCGCGAGCAATCACGGCCGCGCCCTGTCGCATGCCGTAGTGAGAGAGGATCTGCCGCGCCGCCGCCAGCATGAACATCCATTTGGTGTCCGCGCCGTAGCCGGCACCGACGGCTACCACCTGGTCATTGGCGACACCCACCCAATGGTTGCGCCAACCGAATTCGCCCGCGCCATCGACAAAGCAGCGGTGAAGGAATGACGGGGCATCACGGCCCGCGCTCGTGGCGAAGACATAATCGAACGCCGCAGGTCCCGAGCTGTAGATGAGCGGCACCGCCGCCGTCGCGTCTTCCGGCCTGGCGGGACGAAACCGCACCTGCAAGCCCGGCCCTGCCATCCCAACGATAGTGTCCATCGCCGCCCCCGAGCCTTCGCGCTCCCCGCGTGCAGCATAGGGCACCCCCCGAGGCTCCGCAGGGGGCGCTCCGACCGGCAAGTGGGCATTCGCGGCCAGCGCACCAATAGGCATCACACCCTCTACACTAAAGAGCTTATGCGCGGACGTATCCCTGACAGTTTCATCGACGAACTGCTTGCTCGCGTCGACATCGTCGACGTGATCGAGCGGCGCGTGCCGTTGAAGAAGGCGGGCCGCGAATGGACCGCCTGCTGCCCGTTCCACAACGAGCGCTCGCCGTCGTTCTACGTCAGCCCGGCCAAACAGTTTTTCCACTGCTTTGGCTGCGGTGCGCACGGCAGCGCGCTGAAATTCCTGATGGACTACGAGCGCCTGGAGTTCCCTGATGCGGTCGAGGAACTGGCGCAGTCCGTCGGTCTCACCGTGCCGCGCGAAGGCGGTAACGAGCGGGCCCCGCGCGAAGACAAGACCGACCTCTACGCCCTGCTCGACGCCGCCGCGCGCTGGTACGAAAACGAACTGCCCAAGAACGCCGAGGCGCAGGCTTATTGCCGCAAGCGCGGGCTGGATGAGGACACCATCAAGCGCTTCCGCATCGGCTGGGCGCCGGCGGGGTTCGACGGCGTGATCAAGGCGCTGGGCAGCAACGATCGCCGCATGCAGCTGCTCAACGAAGCCGGCATGGTGGCGAGCAACGAGCGTGGACACCGCTACGACCGCTTCCGCGAGCGGGTGATGTTTCCCATCCTCGACCGCCGTGGCCGCGTGATCGCCTTCGGTGGGCGGGTGTTGAGCTCGGACCAAGGCCCCAAATACCTCAATTCGCCCGAGACGCCGCTGTTCCACAAAGGCCGCGAGCTGTTCGCGATGTGGCAGGTGAAGCAGGCCAATCCAAGCCTCGCACGCATCGTGGTGGTCGAAGGCTATATGGATGTCATCGCGATGCATCAGGCCGGCCTGCCGATTGCGGTGGCCACCCTGGGCACGGCGACCACGCCCGAACATACCGAAGTGCTGTTCCGCGCCGCGCCGGATGTGGTGTTCTGTTTCGATGGCGACCGCGCGGGCCGCGCCGCGGCGTGGAAGGCGCTGGAAGCCGCGCTGCCGCGCATTCGCGACGGGCGGCAGGCGTATTTCCTGTTCCTGCCCGATGGCGAGGACCCGGACACGCTGATCCGCAAGGAAGGCAAGGACGGCTTCGAAAAGCGCCTGAAGGCGGCCACGCCCCTGTCCGAATACTTCTTCAACGAGCTGGCGCACGACGTTGACACCGCCAGCCTCGACGGCCGCGCACGACTGGCCGAGCGTGCGCGCCCGCTTGATTGCCAAGCTGCCGGATGGCGCCTTCCGCGACCTGATGGCCCAGGAGCTGGAAAAGCGCACCGGGGCACGCGCCGTGCTGGAGGCGGATCCTGCCGCCCGACGCTCGGTGCAGCGTCCCATCGTGGTGCAACGCTCGCTCGTGCGCAGTGCCATCGCGCTGTTGCTGGCGCAGCCTGGTATAGCCGACCAGGTGGAACGCCCCTACGGCTTCCTGCGCCTGGAAAAGCCGGGGGTCGAACTGCTGGCCGAATTGATCGACCTGGCACGTTCGCGCCCCGGCATCAACCCGGCCATGCTGGTCGAGCACTTTGCCGAGCGTCCTGAATATCCGTCGCTGCAAAAGCTGATGGCAGCGATGGTGGTGGGTGAGCCCGAAGCACAGCGCGCCGAATTCTTCGGTGCCTTGCAGCGCATGGAACAGCAGGTCATTACGCAGCGGCGTGAATGGCTCACCGCCAAGAGCCGCGAAGGCACGTTGGACAGCGCCGAAAAAACCGAGTTGCGCGAATTGCTGGCGGCGCGCGTCCCGCCGGCCACGCCGGCGGGCTGAACGGCTCCACTCGCGTCGTCGCGGGCTCGGCACGACCATGGCCAAGGCCTCAAGAGTGCGTTGCCGCAAGCGCGGGGACGCCCTGGTGTGGGATCATCGGCCACTCCCTCACGGCATGGGCGACCACCCCGGCATGGATGTAGATGGAACTGCTTGAACGACTGGTAACCGTGTTTGCCGAGAACGGCTACTTCGCGGTGTTCATCGCGTTGCTGCTGTGCGGCGCGGGCGTGCCTTTGCCCGAAGACATTACCCTGGTCGCGGGCGGCGTGATCGCCGGCCTTGGCTATGCCAACGTGCATGTGATGTTCGCCGTGGCCATGGTCGGCGTACTGGCCGGTGACTCCGCCATGTTTCTGCTTGGCCATCACTACGGAGCGCGCATCCTGCAGTGGCGTCTGGTAGCGCGCGTGCTGACGCCGGAACGCTACGCCAAGGTGCAGCAGAAATTCGAGCGCTATGGCAACCGGCTGATGTTCTTTGCGCGGTTCCTTCCCGGCATGCGCACCGCGGTGTATATCACCGCCGGCTCCACGCATCGCGTGTCGTTCCTGCGCTTCTTCCTGCTCGATGGCCTGGCCGCCCTGATCAGCGTGCCGATCTGGGTTTATCTTGGCTATCTCGGCGCCGATAACCACGAATGGCTGGCCATGTGGATTCGCCGCGGCCAGAACGGCCTGTGGGTGCTCGCCGGTATCGTGATCGTGGCCGTCGCGGTGCTCTGGTGGCGGCACAAGCGCCGGGCCTCCTGCGCATCATCCGATGTACCTTGAGGCTGTTCGACACGCCGCATCTGAGCACCCTCGATATCGAACAGCAGGACTCACGTCACCGCTTGTCCATCGCCACCATCATTCCGGTCCATGCCAGAACGATGCTGGCGAAAGCGGATGTGATGCCTCAGTGCTGGCCCACGGGTGCGGAAGCCGCCGTCACATCGGACGCATCCTGGCGATTCCACCAGCCACCACCGAGCGCCTGGAACAACGCCACGGTATCGGCATAGCGGTTTGCCCGCGCCTGGATCAACGCCATCTCCGCCTGCCGCCAGGTCAGCTCCGCATTGAGCATCATCGCTTCGCTGATATCCCCCAGCGCGAGCTGATGCTGTGCGATCTCGAAACTGCGCGCCGCCGCGCGCTCGGCGCGCTCCGCCGCCACCAGGGCCTCGGCATCGCCATTCACCGCGTGCAGTACATCCGCTACGTCTTGTACCGCAGAGATCACCGTACTCCGATACTGCGCCGCACTCCGCCGATAGGTCGCCTCGGCGGCACGCTGCTTGTGCTTCAGCGTGCCGCCGTCGAGGATCGGCGCTGTGATATTGGCACCGATATTCCAGAAGCCCGTGCCGGTGCCCAGCAAGGAGCTGGCGCTATCCGCGGCGCTGCCGATATTCGCGGTGATCTGCACATTGGGTAGCCGGTTCGCGATGGCGACACCGACCTGCGCACTGGCCGCATGCAACTGCTCATCCGCCATGCGCACATCGGGGCGCTGTTCGACCAACCGAGCGGGCAAGCTAAGCGGCAGCTGGTTCGGCAGCTGCAAACCATCCAGCGTAAAGCGCGCATCCATGCCATCGCTGGGCATGCGGCCGCTGAGCGCGGCCAGCAGGTCGCGCTGCTGGGCCAGTTGCTTTTCGAGCGCCGGCAAGCTGGCCCGGCTCTGCTCGAGCGCTGCCTGCTGCGCCGCCACAGCCGCTTCGGACGCATCGCCAACAGCAAGCTGGCGTTGCAGCGTGGTCATGATCCGCTGCTGGTCATCGATGATGTGATGGGTCGCGTCGATCTGGGCACGCAACGAGGCTTCCTGGATCGCCGCATTGACCAGGTTGCTGGTCAACGTGAGGTAGGTCGCCTCCAACTGGAAACGTTGCGCGTTCGCTTCCGCTACCAGGGACTCCACCTGGCGACGGTTACCGCCCCACAGGTCTGGCGAGTACGACACGCTGACCTGTGCAGTGGTGAGGTTGTACAGCGTGCTATTGGAAGCAACGTTGCTGGACAACACCGAGCCGGTCTTCTGCCGGGTCGGGTCGACACTGGCATTGACACTGGGGAAGAACGCACCGCGCTGTGCGCGGACGTTCTCCCATGCCGCCTGCAAGGCCGCGTGGGCCGCTTCGGCGTCCGCATTGTGCTTGAGCGCGTCGTCAATCAAGGCGTTCAACGGGGCGGAATGGAACAACGTCCACCATTGACCTGGAATATCCAAGTCCTGCACGAACTGTTGTGGACCGCCGCCCAGCCCGGACGTGGATACCGTGGTCTGCGGCATCGCCGTAGGTGCGTAGTCTTGTGCGGCGGGCGCTTCCGGACGCTTGTAGTCCGGCCCCACCGCGCATGCGCTGAGTGAGATGACGATACCCAGGGCAAGCAGGGTGCGCCTGCCACGAAGTGTTGTTGCTTTGCAGATGGTGTGCATGGTCAAACCCCCGTCGCCGGCAGTGCGCGACGCTTGTGCTTCTCGATAAATCGCTCCATCCCGAAATAGAGGCCGGGCAGGATGTACAAGGTGAGCAAGGTGGCAATCGGCAGGCCACCGACGACCACGGTGGCCAGGCCGCGCTGCACGTCCGTGCCCACGCCGGTCGCGAGCGCCGCGGGAAGCATGCCCACGCTGGCCACGGTGGCGGTCATCAGCACTGGCCGGAAACGCTCGCTCGCACCAGCCAACACGGCTTGCGCAAGAGGCAAGCCTTCCTGTCGAACGCGGTTGATGTTTGACACCATGATGATGCCGTTTTGTACAGCCACGCCAAACAAGGCAATGAATCCGACGGCCGTGGCGATGTTCAAGGTCTCCCCGCGCAAATGCAGCGATATCAGTCCACCCACGGCCGCCAGCGGCACTACCGCCAGCACCAGCAAGGCCTGGTGCAGCGTCCCGAATTCGACGAACAACAACACCGCCATGATCGCAAGCACCAGACCCATCACCACGATCAGGCGCGCCTGCGCGCGCTGCTGGTTCTCGAAGGTGCCAGCCCATTCGAGTTGATAGTTCTGCTTGTCGAAATGAACCTTCGCGTCGATTTGCCTTTGCGCATCGGCGAGGTACTCCGACAGCGCGCGATCGCGGTTGTCGATGCGTATCGTCAGCTGGCGATGGCTTTGCTCGTGCGAGATCGTGCTCTCGCCCATCGCCAAGGCGATATGCGCCACCTGCTTCAGGGGGATCTGAGCGCCGCCGGCAGAGGTCAACGGCAGCTGCCCGATCGTTTCGATATTGTTGGCGGTAGCATTCGGCACGCGAGCGGTGACGTTGTAGATGCGATCGCCCACATAGACCTGTGCAATGGGTGCGCCGCCGATCGCGGTTTGAATGAGGCTGCTGATGTCGGCGATATTGATGCCATAACGTGCCGCTGCCCCGCGATCCGCCGTGATTGCCAGCTGCGGGATCGGCGGCTCCTGGAAGATCGACGCCTCGGCCGTGCCTCGAACATTCTTGAGCACGTCCACGATCTCGCCACCGATGCGGCGCAATTCCCTGAAGTCATCGCCATAGATGCGCAACACCAGCGGGCTATGCGCACCACCGATCATGTCGTTTTCGCCATCCACGATCGGCTGGCTGATACCCACGCTGATGCCCGGAATTTGCTGCATGCGCGCATTGAACCTGCGCAGGAACTCCGCCTTGCTTTCACCGCTCGCCCAGGTGTTGTACGGCTTGAGGCCAACGCCGGCACTCGACGTGCGACGGCGTCCAGGGGTCCGTGCCGGAATCGTTGCGGCCGAGCTGGGTCACCACATAGGAGACCTCGGGAAACTCACGCACGGCGCGGCGCAGGTCGGCCGCCATCGCGCTGGCCTTGTCCAGGGAAATCCCGGACGGCATCTGCACCTGCAGCCACAGCGCACCTTCATCCAGCTCGGGCAGGAATTCGCGGCCCGATAGTGGCTCCAAGTGCCAGCACGCCGAGCAAGGTCACGCCAGCCGGTGGCATAGGCCACCGGCAGTCTGCGCATCAGCCGCCCGAGGCTGGCGCTATAGGCTGCCTGCAGTTTTTCCAGCGGCTTGTTGTGGAACAACTTGCGCGGCTTGCGCAGCGCGATATAGGCGAGGCCCGGCGTCAGTGTCACCGTGCACAGCAAGGCGGCCAGCAAGGCATAGCCCACGGTGAAAGCCATTGGCCGGAACAGCTTGCCTTCGGCATGCTCGAAGGCAAAGAGTGGCAGATAAGCCGTGATGATGATCAGGGTGGCGAAGAAAATGGAGCGCGCCTACCTGCTTGGTCACCGTCATCACGTCGTCTTCGGTAAGCACCTCGTTGGGCTTTTCCTCGCGGCGCCGCAGGATCGCCTCCGTCACCACGATGGTGCCGTCGACGATCACGCCGAAATCGATCGCGCCGAGCGAGAACAGATTCGCTGGCATATGGGTGAACTGCATCAGGATGAACACGGTCACCAGCGACATCGGTATCGCTACCGCGGCCACCAAGGCGCGAACGCGGACTGCCCAGGAACAGGATAAGCACAATACAGACGAGGCCGACGCCTTCCATCACGGTGCGGAAGACCTTCTCCTTGGTTGCGTTGACCAGATCGTCGCGATCGATATACGGGGCGATGCGCACGTCCTGCGCGGCGAGCTCGCTTGTTGAGCTCGTGCGACCCTGGCGTGGATACCCTCCAGCACGCGCGACGGGTTCTCGTACTTCAGCAGGTCGACGATGCCCTGGATGGTGTCGGGATTGTTGTCCTTGCCAAGAATGCCCTGTCGCACCTGATGGCCGTACCGCAGTTTGCCCAGGTCGCGCACGAGCACCGGCACGCCATTGCTCTGGGTGACCACGATGTCGCCGAGCTCCTGCGAGCGTATGCACCATGCCGATGCCACGCACGATGTACGACTGCTCGCCGCGCGTGATGCGACTGCCGCCGGCGTTGGAGGTATTGGCCGAGATCGCGCTGCTGACCTGATTCACGCTGACGCCGAAGCGCAGCAGCTGGGCTGGATCCAGCTCCAGCTGGAACTCTTTGGTGAAGCCGCCAAAGATGTCGACATTGGCCACACCGGGAACCTTCTCCAGTGCGGGTATCGATGACCCAGGTCTGCAATTCGGACAGCTGCATCAGGTTCTTGCTGTTGGACTCGAGCGTATAGCGATAGATCTCGCCGGCCGGGCCGGAAACCGGATCGAGCCCAGGGGTGACGCCAGGAGGCAGGCTGACCTGGCTGAGCCGCTCCGTGATGCGCTGGCGCGACCAGTAATCCTCGGCCCCATCCTTGAACACCAGGGTGATCAGCGACAGGCCAAAGGTGCTGCTGGAGCGCATGCTCACCAGGCCCGGGCGTGCCAGCAAGGCCGCGCTCCAGCGGCGTGGTGATCTGCTGCTCGATTTCTTCGGCGGCCAGGCCCGGTACCTGGGTGGTGACCTGCGCGGTGACATCGCTCAGCTCCGGGTACGCCTCGATCGCCAGCTGGGTCCAGGAGTAATAGCCGAAGCACGCGACGAGGATCGTCACGACGAAGAACAACATGCGCTTCTGGAAACAGAACTGGAAGATCGCATTAATCATTGAGCAGGACTCCGCCCCTCACGATCACGCGGTCGCCAGCCTTAAGGCCTTTCGTCACACGCGCACCTTCCGTCTCCGAATAGCTGAGTTCTACGGTGCGGCGCTCGAATGCCCACGGCGAGACTTCGACGAACACGCTGATGTTGTCGTTGTTCATCAGCAAGGCCGACTCCGGCACGATGACCTGTGGCGGCTGCGGAATGTGGAAGCTCGCGTTCGCGAACATGTTCGGCTTTAGCCGTCCATCCGGATTGGCGACGGCCACGCGCACCATGCTGCGACGCGTGTCGGGCTGCAGCACGGGGCTGACGAAACTCACCTGCCCGTGAATAACCTCATTCGGATAGGCCGACAGCGTAGCGTCGACCTGCTGGCCCTTGGCGACCTGGCCCACATCGCCCTCCGGCACATTGGCGGTAATCCATAGCGTGTCGAGATTGGCGACGGACAACATGGGCGCGTTGGGATCATTGACATACATGCCTGGCGAAATCGACAGAGCCGTGACGTAGCCGCTGGCTGGCGCCGTGACGTTCATGGCGCGTGCCGCGCCATGCGAACCCGCCGCACCACCGACGGCAGCCAGGCGTGTCTGCGCGCGCGCGAATTCCGCCAACGCCTGGTTGTAGCCACTTTGCGCCGCCTGCAGATCCTTCACCGCGCTGCCGCCCGCCTGCTGCACGCCCCGGGCACGCTCCAGGCTCTTCTTGGCCAGGTCGAGCGCATCGCTGGCCTTGTCGACATCGGCATAGGCCTGCGCCAGATCGCCTGAATCGATCACCGCCAACAGCTGGCCACGGGCGACATGGTCACCCAGGCCTACCTTCAATTCGACCACCTTGCCAGTCAGCGACGGCAACACGTTCGCCTGATGCGCGGGATCGACCTCGACCTGCGCCGGGAAGGTCATGGCGTGCGGCATCTCGCGCATCTCAACCGCCTGGACCATCAGCTCGGCGCGCAGCGGGGATTTCTCGGGAACTCGCAGGACGCCGTGGTCCGAAATGACATGGGGCGTCTCCACCGACGCGTTCGAAGAGTGCGAGCAGGCGGCCACGCTCAGCGACACGGCAAGTGCGGCGGACAGGTGCGAAAGAGGTTTCGTAGAAAGGAAGGACATGACTTTCCCCTTGCGGGATGGAAGCTCGAACGAATGCACTGCGATCACCAGGACCACAGAACAGAGTTGTGCGACAGGGGAAAGACAAGGGCGGACAAACTGCCCGTGCTGCCCCGGTTTGCGGTCAGAACCGTTGACGGCTACCGCATCCGGGGGCGCCTTCGGAACGAAGGGCGCGCGTTAGCGGTATCAAATCAGCGTATTGAGCATTGACAGGTCGCTTGAAGGACTAGGGTCCAAGGTCGGGTTTCTCCTCTACCGGAACGTATCGATTCGTCATGCTGCGCCAGGGGCCACTGGCTCACGCACCAGCCGATCCTGCAACAGGCCGGCACGCTGCAGCGGCAGATAGGCCAGCGCCGCCAGGTGCGAATGCACGCGCTTGAGGTCGCGCAGGATGCGCAGGTAGACGTCTCCACCACCGCCGTCACGGCGTTCGCGCAGCGCACGCACGTGCCGATCTGACGCTTCATTCTCCAGGCGCCACAGCACTTCCTTGCGACCGATCAATTGCTGCGCCGCGCGCAGGTCGCCACGCAGGAACACGGTCAGACCAAGGCGAAGGCTCTCCATCACCTGCGCATGCATCGCCGCAAGGTCCTGAATATCGTCGGCGGAGAAGTCCTGCCCGCTCTGCGCCTTCTTGGCAGCGAACTCCATCAGGTTGTTCGCGGTGATGTCGCCGATGTGCTCGATGTTGATGACGAAGGCGTGGATCTCCTGGCTGCGCTCGCCGTCCTCTTCGTTCAATGCTTCGCCACCGAGATCGGCCAGGTATTCGCGGATGGCCAAGCCCAGGCGGTCCAGCGAGGTATCCATGCGGCTGATCGCAGCCGCGCGTGCGCGGTCGTCCTTGCCAAAGACCTCGACCAGCCCCTTCAGCATGTCTTCGACCATGTCGGCCATGCGCATGGATTCACGCACGGCGTTGGCCAGGGCCACGTTGGCGGAATCGAGTGCGCCTGCATCGAGATACTGCGGCATGCCCGGATCGTTGGGCTGCGGCGGTTCCGGCAGCAGTCGCACGAGCAGGCGGGCGAGGCTCTGCAGAGGCACGATGAAGATCAGCGCCAGCGCCAGGTTGAAGGCCGTGTGGAAATTCACCACGATGCGCGCCGGCGATGCACCAAGCGGCGCCAGCCAATGCGCCAGCAGCGGCAGGATCGGCAGGCATACGACGCAGCCAAAAGCGCGCACCATCAGGTTGCCCATGGGTAACCGACGGGCGACCGGCGTATGCGCTTCCAGCAACGCAGGAATGGTGCCGCCCAGGTTGGCGCCTAGCACCAACGCCAAGGCACCAGGCGCGTCGATCACGCCAGCGCTGGCCAGCGACACGATCAGCAACACCACCGCCACGCTCGAATGGCAGGCCCAGGTAAGCAGGGCCGCCACCAGCATGGCCAGGACCGGCTCGCTTGCCAGGCTCTGCAGGATCGCGTGCAGCACCTGCGCGTTCTCCACCGGCGCCATCGCGACCACCAGCAGGTGCAGCGCGAGCAGCATGAGGCCGAGGCCAATCGCCACGCGCCCGATATTCTCGTAGCTCACATCGTCGCTGCGGCGATGGATGGTGAATCCAATCAGGATCATCACGGGCGCCACGATCGAGATGTCGAACGACATCACCTGCACGATCAGGGTGGTACCGACGTTCGCGCCGAGCATCACGGCGAGCCCCGGCGCGAGACCGAGGAAACCGCTGGCGGCGAACGACGTGGCCATCAGGCCCGTCGCGGTACTGCTCTGCAGGATCGCGGTGATGCATACGCCGAAACCGAACGCAGCCGGGCGATGGCCCAGGTAACGCCCCATCCAGCGGCGCAGCGCACTGCCGTAGCCGCGCAGCACGCCGCTGGTGACCATGTGCGTGCCCCACAGCAGCAGGGCGACGTAACCGGCGATGTCGAGTAAAGCGAAGGTGCCTTTCATGGTCTTCCTCCTGGTGGCGCTCGAGCGCCTTGCGGGCCCAGGGAATGGGGGCGGGTAGCGGGGCGCAGTGTCGAGCACTCCACGTATAGCCTCCGCCACGGTGCGGGCGGATCATTGGCGCAAGACGGACAGCGACCCGTTGCCACAAGAAAACGCCGTGACCTTCAGGGCATGGGCAGCGGCGGCGATCGCGCCCCCGCTGCCCATGCCCCGCCCCCGTTCTTACAGCCAGCGCCCGTAGCGGCGGATATAGATCAGCTTCATCAGCTGGGTCAGCACGCAATAGGTCAGCACCGTGGCTCCGACCCAGGCGAAGTACACCGCCGGCAGTGGGACCATGCCGAACTTCGCGCCCAGCCCAGTGAACGGCAGCACCATGCCGACCAGGATGGCGGCGACGGTCAGCGCAAGCACCGGTGCCGACGCAATGCTTTGCAGGAACGGAATCTTGCGCGTGCGGATCATGTGCACGATCAAGGTCTGCGTAAGCAGGCTCTCGACGAACCAGCCGGTCTGGAAGAACGACTGGTGGTCGGGCGAGTTGGCGCCGAAGACATGCCACAACAGCCAGAAACGTCGTGATATCGAAGATCGAGCTGACCGGACCGATCCAGACCATGAAGCGGCCGATATCGCTGGCGTCCCACTTGCGCGGCTTGCGCAGGTATTCCTCGTCCATGCGGTCGAACGGAATCGACAGCTGCGAGATGTCGATACAGCAGGTCGAGCACCAGCAGTCTGCAGCGGCAGCATCGGCAGGAACGGCAGGAACGCGCTCGCCACCAGCACCGAAAACATGTTGCCGAAGTTGGAGCTGGCGGTCATCTTGATGTACTTGATGATGTTGCCGAAGGTGATGCGTCCTTCGATCACGCCCTCTTCCAGCACCATCAGGTTCTTTTCGAGCAGGATGATGTCGGCCGACTCCTTGGCGATGTCGGTGGCGGTATCCACCGAGATGCCCACGTCCGCCTCGCGCAACGCCGGTGCATCGTTGATGCCGTCTCCGAGGAAACCCACGGTGTGACCCTGGCGCTGCAGCGATTTGCACCACGCGCGCCTTCTGCAGCGGCGACATCTTGGCGAATACGGTGGTGCGCTTCACCAGCTCGTCGAGCTCCGCATCGTCGAGCGGCTCGATGTGCTTGCCCTGGGCGGAGTGCTCCACGTCCAGGCCCACTTCGCGGCAGATCTTGCGCGTCACCGCCTCGTTGTCGCCGGTGATCACCTTCACTTCGACGCCGTGGTGATGCAGGGCGGCGATGGCGGTGGCCAGCGGTGTCCTTCGGCGGATCGAGGAAGGCCAGACAGCCCACGGCGATCAGATCGCTTTCGTCGGCGACGCTGTAGGCACGATCGTGGCCGGCGGCTCGCTGCTTGATCGCCACCACCAGAACGCGCAAACCGTCCTCGTTGAGATGGCGCGTCATCGCCTTGATGTTCGGCGCGCATCTCTTCGGTCATCGGCAGGATCTCGTCGCCCGCCTTGGCATAAGCGCAGATCGACAGCATCTCCTCGACCGCGCCCTTGCACACCAACAGTTCGCTGGCCTTCGCCATTGCTCACCACCACCGACATGCGGCGGCGCTGGAAGTCGAACGGGATTTCGTCGACGATGCGGTAGTGCGCGGCGGTCGGCTCCAGGTCGCGGTGCTCCAGCACCGCCTTGTCCATCAAATTCTTCAGGCCGGTCTGGAAGCGGCTGTTGAGATAGCCGAATTCCAGCGCCTCGTCGGACTCCTCGCCGTAGAGATCGAGGTGGCGTTCCAGCACGATCTTGTCCAACGTCAGCGTGCCGGTCTTGTCGGTGCACAGCACATCCATCGCGCCGAAGTTCTGGATCGCATTGAGACGCTTCACCACCACCTTGCGGCGTGGACATCGCGATGGCGCCCTTGGCCAGGTTCGCGGTGACGATCAGCGGCAGCATTTCCGGCGTCAGGCCGACCGCCACCGAGAGTGCGAACAGGAACGCCTGCAGCCAGTCGTGCTTGTCCAGACCGTTGATGATGAAGACGATCGGCACCATCACCGCCATGAAGCGGATCAACAGCCAGCTGACGCTCTTGACGCCGCGGTCGAAACTGGTCTGCACGCGCTGACCGACGATGGTGCGCGCCAGCGAACCCAAATAGCTGCGCGCGCCCGTCGCCACCACGACGGCCGCGGCCGTGCCGCTGACCACGTTGGTGCCCATGTAGCAGACGGTGGCCAGATCCAGCGGGTTGTCGGCAGCGGCCTGCTCCGATGCCTCGGAAACCGCTTCATGCGGCGGCGCTGACTTCTCCACCGGCAGCGATTCGCCGGTGAGAATCGCCTGGCTGATGAACAGGTCCTTGGCGCTGAGCAGGCGCAGGTCCGCGGGCACCATGTCGCCAGCAGCCAGATGCACGATGTCGCCCGCGACCAGCTCGGCCACCGGCACCTCGATACGCTCGCTATGGCCGTCCGAAGCCCGGCGCGTCACCGTGGCGGTATTGCGCACCATCGCCTTGAGATTCTCGGCCGCGCTTGCGACGAACGGTATTCCTGGGTGAAGCTGAGGAACACACTGATGCCGACCATCACCGCAATGATGGTCGGCCCGGTCAGGTTGGTGGGGTCCGTGGCAACAGTTGCACGCACCGCCAGCACCAGCAGCACCACGATGAACGGGTTCTTGAACGCATGCAGCAGCTGCAGCGACCAATGCGGCGGCTTCTCGTGCGACACCTCGTTCACGCCGTCGCGATCCAGTCGCTCGGCGATCTGTTCCTCGTTGAGGCCGGCTACGCTGGTGTCGAGCGCGGCAAGCAGCGCCTCGTTATGCGCGGAAAGCCTCCAGCGCGACGGGCATGCGCACCGGAGCCGGTACGCCTTTGCCTGCCGCCTTCGCTGCGACGGTCTGGTTGGAGTGCTTGAACATGACTCGCTTCCGTGAAATCGGTGACATCTGATGCCGGACCAGCGAGCCGGCGGGATCATCCCGCGCGTGACGCCAATGCCTGCGCTACGACCTTCGCCGCCATCGACACCATGGAACTGGCGGAGGCCAGCCCTTGCGCGGGACTTCGACGCGAGCCGACGACGGCTTCATCAGTGACTGGATACCAGCTGGAGATGACGATGCGCTTGCGGCGGCACATGTTCGTGCCGACGGGCGACGGGACGACTGCGGGAGGCGTCGGCTTTCCACTGCATATCGTTCACGGCCGGAGCCGCTGCGTCATGCAGCGGCGCGGGAACGGTGATCGTCCAGGAACGGCGGGACTCTGCACGGCGGCCGCCCAGCAACTGGCGTCCCGCGATGCGCAGACGAAAGAAATCGCGAAGGAGCTTCATGGGCCCATCTCCTCGTAACGGCGCCGACGGCGCCATCAGAGGTGGGCCGGACTTCCCTAGTCTAGGAAAGCGCCAGCCGACCGCAGGCGGTCGCCGCAGGCAATCAACTTGTTATGCAATGCCGGCACCCGATGCTCGCGGATGTCGACGTTGCGACTAGGGTAAACGTCCATATGCCTTGGTTTGATAGGACAGGGAGCCACTCGGGCGTGACGCGCCGAGCGGCGCGCGTATTGTCTTGCTGCGGTGCGGGAGTGTCAACCCAGTCACCGTGCGTTTGGGAACGAAAGTTGCTGCGCGTGGAGCGGGTGGACGTGGCGCGCGCCGTGCCCGTCGTCCCAACGATGCTCCGATTTGGTGACACAGCTCCGGTTGTGGCGTTATGGCGAGCACCCGCCCCTCATCCCGACCTTCTCCCCCAAGGGCCTGATAAGCGTCGAATCTCGGCTGGAACGTGCTTGATGTAGGTGCGCGACCGGCCCTGGCCCCTGTTCCCATCGCTGCCGCCCGCGTGCCGTCTACGCGGTACGTTGGCGATGTCTATAGGAACTGAGGCGTAGACCATCGCGCACAGGGTGCGCTCCTACATTTTGGGATGAGCGGGAAGTCGCATGGCTGAGAGTCGACGCTCATCAGGCCCAAAGGGGCGACGGAGCTATGCAGCCGCCGGCCGGCAGTCAACACCTGAAGGCTAAGCCGCCTTCTGAAAAACCATCCCCTGCTGCACCAACGGCTCCATCACCCAATGGTCGACCAGCAGGAAAGCGAACAATGCCATCAGATACACGATGGAATAGTTGAACACCTTCATCGCGAAAAACTCATCCGGCGGATTCAGCAGGCGCACGGCGTAATAGAGGAAACCCGCGCCCAACACCACCGCGCCGCCCAGATAGACCAGGCCGCTATAGCCGGTGAGTGCCGGCAGCAAGGTCACCAGCACCAGCAGGATCGTGTAGAACAACACGTGCCAGCGCGTGAACACCACGCCATGCGTGACCGGCAACATCGGCACCTGGGCGCGCGAGTAATCGTCGCGACGGAAGATCGCCAGCGCCCAGAAATGCGGCGGCGTCCATACGAAGATGATCAGGCACAGCTGCAAGGCGAACGGGTGCAGCGCACCGGTTACCGCGGTCCAGCCCAGCACCGGAGGAATCGCACCGGCAAGGCCGCCAATCACGATGTTCTGCGGCGTGGCACGCTTGAGATAAGCGGTGTAGATGAGCGGCGTAACCGATCAAGCCACCGAACGTGAGCAGCGCCGTGAGCGGATTGACCAGCAACACCAGCATCAACATCGACACCACGCCCAGCATCAGCGCAAAACTCAGCACCTGGCGCGGGGTGAGATGTCCGGTGGCCAGGGGCCGATGCGCGGTGCGCGCCATCAGCTTGTCGATGCGTTCGATCGATCAGGTGATTGAACGCGGCCGCCGAACCGGATGCCATCCAGATGCCCAAGCGTGCCGAACACCAGTGCGCGCCACGGTGGAATGCCGGGCACCGCCAGGAACATGCCGATGACAGCGCAGAACACCAGCAGCGCGACGACGCGCGGCTTGGTCAGTTCCAGATATTCGTGGAAACGGCTGCTCATCGTCAGTGGTGTCCGAAGGAGAAAGTCAGGGTGTCGTCATGACGACGCTGCGTGCGCGCCAGCGTAGCCAGCAACGTGAACAGCAACAGCGCAGCGACGCCATTGTGCAGCGTAGCCACCGGCAACGGCAGACCAAAATGCACGTTGCTGATACCGAGCAGGACCTGGGTGACCAGGACCACGCCAATCGCCAGTCCCTGCCCGCGCAGACCACGCCGCGACAGGCGATGCGACAACCAGGCGAGATAGCAAAACACCACCAGCGCGCCGATACGATGCGCGATCTGGATCGCACTGCGCGCCGCCATGTCGAGCACGCCACCTTCGTAGTTCACGCCGATGCCGCGCCATAACACGAAGGCTTCGCGGAAATCGGTCGGCGGCGCCCACTGCCCGAGGCACTTCGGAAAATCCGGCCTGCCGCAAGCCAGCGCCGCGTAGTTCGAGGAGGTCCAGCCGCCCAGCGCGATCTGTGTCAGCAGCAACACAATGCCCAGCACCACCGCCCTGCGCAGCACCGGCGTAGCGCTCATCGTTGGCGCCGGCGCCGCCGAAACGCAGCGCCGCGTAAGCCAGCAGCGCGAAGGTGGTGATGCCGCCCATCAGGTGGCCCATCACCACGATCGGCTTGAGCAGCAGGGTCACCGTCCACATGCCGAGCATGGCCTGGAAGATGACCACGGCGAGCGCAAGCACGCTGATGCGCCAGGCACCGGGCAGCTTCAGGCCGATGGCCGCAAGCAGCGGCAAGCCGATGGCGAAGCACGACAATACCAACGACCAGTCATGTTCGCCGCGCATATACAGCGCCACGCCGGCCGCAGCGAAGATGGCGCCCACGATCACCGCATAGCGCGCCCACGGGCGCCGCCAGCTGGCGATCAGCGCCAGCGCGAATACCAGGGTGCCCAGCGTGCCGGCGAGGAAGCGATGGACCTGCTCGCGCCAGGCCTTGTGCGTTTCGTACGGGCGATCCGGGAAGGCAGCGTTCGCTTGCACGATCTCGTGCGCGTGCTGCGGCCAGCTCGCCTTGCCGTAGCAGGTTGGCCAGTCCGGACACGACAGGCCGGCATTGGACAGCCGCACAAAGGCACCAAACATCACCACGCCGAACGCGAACACGGCAGCCAGCAGTGCCAGACCGCGCAGGATTCTCAGTGAACGGGAAGCCATCAGCGGATCACCTTCTGCAGATCCTTGCGCAAGCCGGACGGATCGAAGCCGGCGGGATAGAGCGACAACGCGGTGCCGTCGGACTCCACCAGCAACGCAGCTACGCTGTCGGGCGCGCTGGGACGGAACGGTGCCAACTGGCCTCGACTGTCCTGGCCCAGCTGCCAATAGCTGCTCATGCCGCTGCTGGCCGCATCGGCCGGAGGTCTACCCACGTAGAGCAGGCGCAGGCGCGGCGCGTTCTGGTTGAGCGTGATGCGCGCGTCGGCCATCTTGGTCAGCACGTCCAGGCACTGTGCGGCGCAGTCGGGTCCGGCCAAGGCGATCAGGGTCAACTGCGGTTCGCTCGGCTCGCCATGCCCATGACTGGCCATTGGCGAGCGTCACCTGCAGCCGCTCCCTGGCGAAATTGCGCTGCGGCTCAATCGGCTGGCCGTTGGCCTTGCCGCTCGGCTGCCAGCCCATCACGGTGAGCACGCCGGCAGCCAGCATGGGCGCAGCAAACACCAACATGATCAGCAGCAGTTTGAGTCGACTCGCGCGCAGCGCGGTGGGATCAGGTGTATTCATGACTTGTCCGACGGTTTCGTGGGGCGGCGACGATGCAGCACCAGCAGGATCACCACCGCCGCCACGGCAAAAGTGAACCATTGGAAGGCGTAGGCGCGATGCCGGGCTGGCGGCATCGCGGAGAAATCGAGTATGTGTTCGCGCACGAAGATCGAGGCCGGGTCCGCATCCAGCGCCAGCACCTGCGGGTATAGCTGCGTGCCCAGATCGGTGCGATACCTGGGACAGGTCGAGGTAAATCGTGGTCTTGGGCCAGTGCGACTGATGCGCCAGCGCATCGCCGCCCATCTCGAAGCCGACGCCCGGCGGCGGCAGGTACAAGCCCTGCAGCGCTTGCTCGCCCTCAGGCAACGGCGGCAACTGCGGCGCCTGATCGGTGCCGTTGCCGGGCAGGAAGCCCAGGTCGACCAGTAGCACGCGCGCGCCATCACGCGGACGGAAAGGCGCATAGACTTCCACACCGCCGCGCTGGTCGTGCTTCGGGTTGTCGAGCAGGTAGGCGCGATCGGCGAGATATTGTCCCTGCACCCGCACCCGCGCAAAGGCGTCGGCGGGCGGCGTCAGCGGCCACTGCGGCAAAATCGCGCGGCGGCGCCGAATCCGCCGCGGCATACCGTCGCAGAAGTTCGTCCTTTTCGTCCGCACGATGCAGCTGCCACACGCCTAAGCGTATGAACAACAAGGCGCCGGCCGCCGTGAGCAGCAGCGCGAACCAGGAGGGACGGCGCAACCACTTCACGCGGACGGCACCGCATACGGCCGCTATACTGCGGATGTCTAAGGCGTTCGGACCTATCACGTGGAAACCATCTACAAATATGCGCTGGTGATCCTGCTGTTGGTGGTGCTGTTCAATCTCGGTCAGGCCCTGTTTTTCATGATGACCGACAAGGACGGCAGCAAGCGCACGGTGTGGGCGTTGACCCGCCGCATCGGGTTGTCGGTGCTGCTCATCCTGATGGTCGTGTTCGGCATCTGGATGGGCTGGATACACCCGCACGGCGTGGGTCAGTAATTGTAACGCCCCGGTGCCGCCAGCGCTTCGCATGCGACACCTTGTTGGAAGAAAGGCCCGCCCCTGGCGGGCCTTCGTCTTTCCATGTAGGAGCGCACCCTGTGCGCGATCACAACGTTACCGCTTCGTTGGCTGTTCGCGCACAGGGTGCGCTCCTACGCAAAGGTCCCGGTGGGTACGGTTCTCCACAAAAAAGCCCGCCTTCCGGCGGGCTTTTTATCGTGACGCCTGGGCGCCTCAGAGGATGTAGACGAACATGAACAGGCCCAGCCACACCACGTCGACGAAGTGCCAGTACCAGGCCACGGCCTCGAAGCCGAAGTGGTGGTCCTTGCTGAAATGGCCCCTGGCAGCACGCGCAGCCAGATGATCGCCAGCATGATCGTACCCAGCGTCACGTGCATGCCGTGGAAGCCGGTGAGCATGAAGAAGGTCGAGCCGTAGACGCCGCTGTCCAGGGTCAGGTTGAGCTCGTGGTAGGCCTCGATGTACTCGTGCGCCTGGAAGTACAGGAAGGTGCGCGCCCAGCAGCACGGTGAGACCGAGGAACAGCAGGATCTTGCCGCGATGGCCGGCCTTCAGCGCATGGTGCGCGATGGTCACGGTGACGCTGGAGCTGAGCAGGATCAGCGTGTTCAGCAGCGGCAGACCCCACGGCGCCACGGTCTGGAATGCGCCGCCGACATGCGCCGGGCCGTTGCCCCATTCGCGCCCCACGCGGCCGCGTAGTCGTTCCACAGGAACTGGTGGGTCAGCACGCCGTGGCCTTCGCCGCCCAGCCACGGCACCGAGAACATGCGGATGTAGAACAGCGCGCCGAAGAACGCGCCGAAGAACATCACCTCGGAGAAGATGAACCACATCATGCCCATGCGGAACGAGCGATCCACCTGGCTGTTGTAGTTGCCGGCCAGCGATTCGCGGATCACCGAACGGAACCAGCCGAAGAACATGCAGAGGATGCCGACGAAGCCGAACGTCAGCACGGTCTTGCCGAACCCGGCCTCGCCCGGCTCGGCGTTGAGCCAGTGCGCGGCACCGAACACGGTGACGAACATGACCACCGCGGCCACGAACGGCCAGTAGCTCTTGGCCGGTACGAAGTAAGCGTCGTGCTGCTGACCCATGGTGAGACCCCGTGGATTTCTCTTGATGACTTCTGCCCCGCCAGTCGCGCGGGGAACTGCACACCGATCGCTACCGAAGCGGCACCGGAGGCAAATGCGATTGCCGTCGCGATCGCTACATTCATCAGCAACATCTGCAGGATCGAGAGCAGGAAGACCGTCACCACCGCGATGGCGCCAACCGCCAGGCGGTGCGTCGCACGCCTTACGGCGCTTGCCGTGTCAGATCGTTCGACAGCTGATTCAGCGTGCGCATGTCCGCCGGCTTCGCCAAGGCCGGATCAGTAGTCATGGTCAATCTTCGACATGGCCGTGCGCCAGCTCGTCGTCGTGGATCACCGGCGGCACGTCGAAGCGTGTGGTACGGCGCCGGCGACGGCACGGTCCACTCCAGGCCCTTGGCGCCTTCCCACACGCGGTCGGTGGCCTTCTTCTTCGAGAAGAACAGCGCAATGGATGATCACGCCGAGGAAGATCAGCTGCGAGGCGCCGAACAGGAAGCCGCCGATGGAGCTGATCATGTTGAAGTTGGCGAACGCCACGTTGTAGTCGGGGATGCGGCGCGGCATGCCGGCCAGGCCCAGGAAGTGCTGCGGGAAGAACAGCACGTTCACCCAGATCACGCTGTTCCAGAAATGCATCTTGCCCCAGAACTCGCTGTACATGTGGCCGGTCCACTTCGGCAGCCAGTAGTACGTCGCGCCAATGATCGCGAACAGCGCGCCGGTCACCAGCACGTAGTGGAAATGCGCCACCACGAAGTAGGTGTCCTGGTACTGGAAGTCGGCCGGCACCAGGGCCAGCATCAGGCCGGAGAAGCCGCCGATGGTGAACAGGATCACGAACGCGATCGCGAACAGCATCGGCGTCTCGAAGGTCATCGAGCCGCCCCACATGGTGCTGACCCAGTTGAACACCTTCACGCCGGTCGGCACCGCGATCAGCATGGTCGCGTACATGAAGAAGATGTCGCCGCCCAGCGGCAGGCCCACCGCGAACATGTGGTGCGCCCACACGATGAACGACAGGAAGGCGATCGAGGCGATCGCGAACACCATCGCCTTGTAGCCGAAGATCGGCTTGCGCGCGAAGGTCGGGATGATCTCCGAGATGATGCCGAACGCCGGCAGGATCATGATGTAGACCTCGGGGTGGCCGAAGAACCAGAAGATGTGCTGGTACAGCACCGGGTCACCGCCGCCGCGCGGCGTTGAAGAAGCTGGTGCCGAAGTACTTGTCGGTGAGCAGCATGGTCACCGCACCGGCCAGCACCGGCATCACCGCGATCAGCAGGAACGCCGTGATCAGCCAGCTCCACACGAACACCGGCATCTTCAGCAGGTCCATGCCCGGCGCGCGCATGTTGAGGATGGTCGCGATGATGTTGATCGCACCCATGATCGAGCTGATGCCCATCAAGTGGATCGCGAACACCACGTAGGCGAGCGAGTCGCTCTGCAGCGACAGCGGCGGATACATGGTCCAGCCACCGGCGGGCCACCGCCCGGCAGGAACAGCGTGGACAGCAGCAGCGTGAAGGCGAACGGCAGGATCCAGAACGACAGGTTGTTCATGCGCGGCAACGCCATGTCCGGCGCGCCGACCATCATCGGGATCATCCAGTTGCCGAGGCCCACGAAGGCCGGCATGACCGCGCCGAAGATCATGACCAGCGCATGCATGGTGGTCATTTCGTTGAAGAAGTACGGCTGCACCAGCTGCAGGCCGGGCTTGAACAGTTCGGCGCGGATCACCATGGCGAAGCTGCCGCCGATGAAGAACATCAGCAGCGAGAAAACCAGGTACAGCGTGCCGATGTCCTTGTGGTTGGTGGACATGCACCAGCGCTGAAGAAGTTCTTCGGGGCGCCGTGGTGATCGTCGTGGTGGTCGTGGGTGGCTGCGTGGGCCATGGCCTTGCACCTCTACCTAAATGCGTGAAACGGTTGAAGCGGGCTGACGGATCAGCCCTGGTGGCCCTGGGCAACAGGTGCGTCGGGTGCAATCTGCGCCGTGCTCGGCGCGGCCGCGGTCGAGGCGGCGGCCGGAGCCGCCGGCGCCGGCTGCTTGGCCTGCGCCTCCTTGCTCGGCCAGCCACTTCTCGAACTCTTCCTTCGGCAGGGCCTTCACCACGATCGGCATGAAGCCGTGATCCTGGCCGCACAGCTCGGCGCACTGGCCGCGATAGACGCCCGGCTCGGTGATATTGGTCCAGGCCGCATTGACGATGCCCGGGATGGCGTCCATCTTCCAGCCCAGCGCCGGCACCCACCAGGAGTGGATCACGTCACCGGCGGTGATCACGAAGCGGATCTTGGTGTCAACCGGCACCACCAGCGGCTTGTCCACATTGAGGAGGTAGGTGTTGTAACCGTCCGACCTTCACCGCGTTCGGGTCCAGGCCCGAGTTCAGCTGGCGGGTCTCGTCGCTCTGCGCGATCCAGCTTGGACATGAAGCCGACCTTGTCGATCGCCTTGCCCTGGTAGTCGACGTAGTCGTAGCGCCACTTCCACTGGTAGCCGGTGACCTTGACGGTCATCTGCGAGCCGGTGGTGTCGGAGAACGTGCGCAGCCCCCCGGTGGCCAGATAGGCCAGCACGATCAGGATGATCACCGGAATGGTGGTCCAGATGATCTCGAGCGTGGTGTTGTGCGACCACTTCTCGGCCACCGCACCGCGCGATTTGCGGAAGCGGAACATGGCGATGAACATCGCGCCGAACACCAGGATGCCGATGACGACGCAGACACCCAGCGCGACGTTGTTGAGGAAGTACGGCACGGGCGGACCACGTGGACACGCCACGCGTCATGTTCAGCTGGCCCGGCTGCGGGTTGGCCACGGCCACACCGCCGAACATTGCAAGGGCGATGAGTGCGCATGACGCAACTACTCGCTTGGTACTGCCAGGCCTGATGCCGCCAGATGTCATGTCTATGCACCTTTGTTGAACCTACCTGCGCCGCTGTTGGTTGAACTCCGCCAGCAACACCTTGAGTTTCCTTGACAGTTCGGCGCGCTCCTCTTCCGCGAGGAAGGCCCCGATTTCCAGTTCCTGCCCATGCGACGTCAGCAGCAAACGAGCTCTCCCCTTGCCGGTGCGCCAGTTGCACGCGTACCCAGTAAGTCTGGAAACGCGCACTGCGCCGACCTGGCAGGGATTGCACCTCCAGCGACGATTCGTCGAGGGTGATGCGCTCGCTGCGGTCGCCGGCCCGCCAGGCCACGCCCAAAGCGAAGGCCACAGCAGAAGACTCGACCAGAGCGAACAGCGGAGCGAACACATTCCCCTGCCACGCCCCCAGCCCGGCCGTCGTCAGCGCCAGCGCCACCAATACCCCGATCACACGACGCAAGTCGCGGCGACTCAGCGCGCGATTGGGCTTAAGCCACATCGTCGCGCACGGCAAGCCGGCCGCAGCTGGTCGAAGCACGATCATGGGGATCCGGCGTGCCTGGAACGCAGGAATGATAGGCCGCTATGGCCTCGATGGGCAAGAATGACGCACCCACTTGATTTGAAGCAGGCATGAATGGCGCTAGTGGGTTGTTGAGTCACGCTTTCTTGCATGTCGGTTGGGCAAGGTGCGGATGACGTGCGGCGCATGCGTGACGTTTTCGGATCGTTTGGGGATGGGGGACGGGTAGCGGGGGCGCCAAGAACGCACACCTGAGTCGAACCGGTGGGTTGCGAAGAGAAATCGCCATGCGTGCACCGCGACTTCTTGTCGCAGCCCTTGTGCTCACCTCAACGCTCAGGCGCGCGCCCCCACTACCCACCCCCCGCCCCCAACTCGACCGCCAAGTCGCCTAGCTGAACCGCGCGTCACGTAACGAGCTGTCGTGCACTGCAACACGCCGTACGGATGCGTGCGCCGGCACCCCCGCGTACAATCCCGCGATTCCCCACCCCGCATCCTTTGGCTACACCTCTGTGACCCAGCCCATACTCAGCCCCGAACTTCCGACTGGCGTCGAGCCGGCCCGCGCCCGCATCACCGCGGCCTGGCTGCGCGACGAGACCGAAGCGGTCAACGACCTGCTGGCGCAGGCCACCTTGCCGCCGGTGGAACGCGAAAAGGTGATCGACCTGGCCGCCGACCTGGTGTCCCGCGTGCGTCTGCGCGCCAAGGACCAGAGCGCCGTCGAATCCTTCATGCGCCAGTACGACCTGTCGTCGGAAGAAGGCGTGCTGCTGATGTGTGTGGCCGAAGCCCTGCTGCGCATCCCCGACAAGGCCACCGCGGACAAGCTGATCCGCGACAAGCTGGGCGATGCGAACTGGAAGAAGCATCTGGGGCAGAGCGAGTCGCTGTTCGTCAATGTGTCGACCTGGGGCCTGATGCTCACCGGCAAGCTGGTGACGCTGTCGGAGGAAACCCGCCACGACTTCACCGGCGCACTGCGTCGCCTGGTCGGCCGCGCGGGCGAGCCGGCGATCCGCCTCGCGGTGCGCCAGGCCATGCGCATCATGGGCCACCAGTTCGTCATGGGCCGCACGATCGGCGAAGCGCTGGATCGCTGCGCGCAGAAGGAATATGCGGTCTACCGCTATTCCTACGACATGCTTGGCGAATCGGCGCTCACCAGCGAAACCGCCGAGCGCTATCAGCAGGATTACCGCAACGCGATCGCCGCCATCGGCTCACGCGGGCCGTTCGCCAACCACACCGACGCGCCGTCGATCTCGGTGAAGCTGTCGGCGCTGCATCCGCGCTACGAAGTGGCCAAGCGCGAGATCGCCCATCGCGACCTCACCGCCAAGCTGCTGGAACTGTCGCAGCTGGCGATGAAGCACGGCATCGCGCTGTCCGTCGACGCCGAGGAGGCCGAGCGCCTGGAACTGTCGCTGGACATCATCGGTGACGTGTTCGCGCATCCCTCGCTGCAGGGCTGGAATGGCTTAGGGATCGTGGTGCAGGCGTATGCGAAGCGCACGCCATTCGTGATCGACTGGCTGATCGAAACCGCACGCGCCAGCGGCCGTCGCTGGTACGTGCGCCTGGTGAAGGGCGCGTACTGGGACGCCGAGGTCAAGCGCGCCCAGGAGAACGGCCTGGCCGGCTACCCGGTGTATACGCGCAAGCCGAACACCGACGTCTCCTACCTGGCCTGCGCACGCAAGCTGTTCGATGCAGGCGCGGAACTGATCTACCCGCAGTTCGCCACGCATAACGCGCACACCATCGCCGCCGTGCATCACGCCGCGCAGGGTCGTCCGTACGAATATCAGCGCCTGCACGGCATGGGCACCGACCTCTATGCCGAGGTGATCGGCAAACAGAACCTCGGTGTGCCGTGTCGCGTGTATGCGCCGGTAGGTACGCACGAAGACCTGCTGCCCTACCTGGTGCGTCGCCTGCTCGAGAACGGCGCCAACACCAGCTTCGTCAATCGCGTGGTCGACGAAAGCCTGCCGGTACGCGAACTGGTCGCCGATCCGTGCGAGACCGTGCGCGCCTTCGCCTCCATCCCTCACCCGCGCATTCCGCTGCCGGTGAATCTTTATGGTGAACTTCGGAAGAATTCCATGGGCGTCAACTTCTCCAACGACAACGAACTGAAGGCCCTCGCCGAGGCGATCCAGAGCAAGACTGGTCCGTGGACCGCCGAGCCGCTGGTGCCGGGCGCCAAGAGCGCAGGCGCCACCGTGCAGGTGACCAATCCGGCCGATCGTCGCCAGGTCATCGGCAGCTATGTCAGCGCCGACAGCGCCACCGTCGAAAAGGCGCTGGCCAATGCGGTCGCCGCGCAGCACAACTGGGATCGCCTGCCGGCCGCCAGCCGCGCCGCCATCCTCGAGCACGCTGCCGAGCAATTGGAAGCACGCCGCGGCGAGTTCATCGCGCTGTGCGTGCGCGAAGCGGGCAAGAGCCTGCCCGACGCCATCGCCGAGATCCGCGAGGCGGCCGACTTCCTGCGCTATTACGCCACCATGGCGCGCCGCCTGTTCGGTCATCCGGAACAGCTTCCCGGCCCCACGGGCGAGAGCAACCAGCTGTTCTTGAACGGCCGCGGCGTATTCGTGTGCATCAGCCCGTGGAACTTCCCGCTGGCGATCTTCCTGGGTCAGGTCAGCGCCGCCCTGGCTGCCGGTAATGCCGTGATCGCCAAGCCCGCCGAACAGACCAGCCTGATCGGCTACGCCGCCGTGAAGCTGTTGCAGGAGGCCGGCGTGCCGGCCGAGGTGCTGCAGTTCCTGCCCGGCGACGGCGCCACCGTCGGCGCCGCGCTCACCCGCGATCCGCGCGTGGCCGGCGTGGCCTTCACCGGCTCCACCGAAACCGCCTGGGCGATCAACCGCGCGCTCGCCGCGCGCAATGCGCCGATCGCCGCGCTGGTCGCCGAAACCGGTGGCCAGAACGCGATGATCGCCGACTCCTCCGCCCTGCCCGAGCAGATCGTCAAGGACGTGGTCGCCTCCGCGTTCCAGTCCGCGGGCCAGCGTTGCTCGGCCGCACGCGTGCTGTACGTGCAGGAAGACATCGCCGACAAGGTCTGCGCGATGCTGGCCGGCGCCATGGCTGAGCTGAAGGTCGGCGACCCGGGCCAGTTGTCCACCGACGTGGGTCCGGTGATCGACGAGGACGCCAAGAAGATCCTGGTCGACCACGCCGCGCGCATGGACAAGGAAGCGAAGAAGATCGGCGAAGTCGCGCTCGATGCGGCCACCACGGCCAACGGCACGTTCTTCGCGCCGCGCGCTTACGAGATTCCCTCGCTGGCCACGCTGACCCGCGAAATATTCGGTCCGGTGCTGCATGTGATCCGCTGGAAGGGCGACGAACTGGCCAAGGTGGTCGACGAGATCAACGCCACCGGCTACGGCCTCACCCTGGGCATCCACAGCCGCATCGACGACACCGTCGAGTACATCCAGAGCCGCGCTCGCGTGGGCAACTGCTACGTCAACCGCAACCAGATCGGCGCGGTGGTCGGTGTGCAGCCGTTCGGCGGCGAAGGCCTGTCCGGCACCGGCCCGAAGGCGGGCGGCCCGCACTACCTGCTGCGTTTCGCCGGCGAGCGCACGCTCACCATCAACACCACCGCGGCCGGCGGCAATGCGTCACTGCTGACCATCGGCGAGTAAGGCAAGACGGCGGGCCGGTGCACATGCGCCGGCCCGCACTCGTCGTCATCGACGCCGGATCGCTGGAGCTTCCCTTGCGACGTGCAATGCGAGTGCTTGGATCGATGGTTCTGGCGGCGCTATTCATGGCCCCGCTCCACGCCGCACAGATGGGCGACGATGAGCAACGCCTGATCGCATCGCTGCAACTGGGCGCATCGCCCAGCGTGCACTATCTCGATGCCGCTGGCGTACACATAGACTACGCCGCGTTCGCCCGACAGCTAGGCGACGGCAAGTCCTTCAGCAGCACCAAGGACAGCGACGCAGGCGCGGCCATGCTGCGCATCCGCAGTCCGGGGCAGCCCGGTCGATTCGCGTTCAAGCGCGGCGATGCATTTCCGCCCTTCGAGCTGCCGGCCTTGCAAGGCGACACGCAACGATTGGGCACGTTCCGCGGCCGCTATACGCTGATCAGTTTCTTTTTCGCCGACTGCGCGCCGTGCATCGCCGAAGTGCCGACGCTCAATGCCTTTGCGCGCCAGCACGGCGAGATGAATTTCGTCGCCATCACCTATGAGGACGCGGATGCGGCGCGGCAGTTTGCGACCGATCGCCGCTTCGCCTGGCCCATCCTGCATGACGGGCAGGGATTGATCGACACGCTCGGCGTCAACACCTACCCCACCTTGATGCTGCTGGACCCCACCGGCCACGTTGCCGGCGTTGCCATCGGCATGAGCATGCGCGATGACGAGCCAAAGCGACTGGCCGATCTCAATCGCTGGATCGGACTCTGGCGGACCGCAACGCGCGCGCCCTTGTAGGAGCGCACCCTGTGCGCGATCGGCGCTACGGCGTCACCACTTCGTTGGTTTTTCGCGCACAAGGTGCGCTCTTACAACAGCGACCTGGCGTCGTGGGGCGTCGTTCAATAGGGCGTCGGCTCGATCAGCGCTTTCTCGGCGGCGCACTGCGGCCCGGCATTCGCGAGTGTCGCCTTGCGATAGGCGGCCAGCTCCGCGCCCGCCGCGGATAGCTGCGCCTGGAACGCCTCCGACGTTCGCAAGGTCGCCACCACGGCGGCACCGTTCATCGCGCCCGCTTCGATCGCACTGAGATTGTGGGCGCCGCAAACCACGCGGCTGTCGGCGAAGGCACGTGAACGCAGCAGCAGGTCGGAGGCACGGTCCGGCGCCAGTTCGGCCAGCACCAGGCCCACCGCCCAGCCGCGGGCGGCATGACCTGAGGGATAGTCGAAGCTCTTGGCGAGCTGTTCGGTGGGCTGGCACACCGCTCCTCGATCGATAAGGAACGGACGCTGCCGCTGGTTGGCCCGCTTGGCCGGCCCGGTCGACTGGTCGGCCGCCGTGCTGGTCAGATCGACCAAGCCGGTCAGACGAGGCAGGCGATTGGCGTCCAGCGGCACGCCCATGGCGCAGCTGAAGTCATCCAGCAGCACCGGCGTGGCGTAGTCCACGTCATGTTGGGCCAGTCCCCAGCGTGGCGTGCCTTGCAGCTTGCGCGTGGCAAGAAAGGCCTGCCGATCAGCCTCGTAGCGGGGCGAGCCCGGCTTGGGCGCGGCAGGCAGCAGCATGGCGGTTTGCAACGGCGGCGCCTCCACCCCACGCGCCTTCGCCGATGGCGTTTGCACCGGCGCGCAGCCGGAAGCCAGGACCAGGGCCGCCAGCAGCCCGGCACTCGATGCGCGGACGACGAAGGATTTCATCGCAGTTCTCCCGTCAGCATTCAGCGGTTGGTGCATTGCATAAAGCGGTAGGGTCGCTCGGCATGATATAGATCAAGTCGGCGCCGGGCTTATCCGGTGCCAGGGGTTGGAGCGAACAGATGACGTCGGTTGCGGCCATGGCCGGTCATGCAACGGAAGACTCCACGGGTACGCCAGCGGGCGTCGACCCGCGCTATACCGCGGCCGAAACCCCTCCGAACATTCTGGTCCACCTCACTCAGCTCGCGCTGGCGCGTGGCCTTTCTTGCGATGCCTGGTTCATCGGTTCGGGGCTACGTCGCGACCAGCTGAACGACCCTACCCTGCGCGTCTCCTATCGCCAGGCCCAGACGGTGATACGCCGCGCCTTGCAGGCGACGGGCGAGGCGGGGCTGGGGCTCGAGGTGGGCCAGGGCGAGACGCTGGGCAGCTTTGGCCTACTGGGCCTGGCCATGATGACGTCGCCGACGTTCGGCGATGCCATGAAGGTAGGCATCACCCATCATCGGGTCAGCGGCAGCCTGCTGGATGTCAGTTTCGAAGTCGTCAGCCCGCGCGAAGTGGCGCTAGCCGCGTGGCCACGCTTCAACGATCCGCCGCTGCTGCCGTTCCTGTGCGAGGAGTTGTTCTCCAGCGCGCTGGCGATCGCGCGTCAGCTGGTGGGCAGCGACTTCCGCCCATCACGGCTCGAGGTGACCTACGCCAGGCCGGTGCATGCCGAGGCCTATGCCGACTACTTCCGGTGCGAACTGGTGTTCGGCGCGCGCCTCAATCGCGTCGTGCTGGATGCGCAATGGCTGGGGCATCCGTTGCCCTCGCACAATCCGCTGACCGCCCAGCAGGCACTCGCGCTGTGCATGCAACAGCACGATGTCGGCGGCATGCAACAGGAGGTCGTCGTCTCGGTCGAGCGCCTGCTGCGTAGCCACCTGCGCCAGCAGCCACGGCTGCCGGACGTCGCCCGCATGCTCAATATGAGCGAACGCTCGCTGCGCCGCCGGCTGGCCGAAGGCGGACGCATTTTCCGCGAGATCCATGACCGCGTCCGCGCCGAGCGGGCGCTGGAACTGCTGCACGGCGGTGCGCTGAGCGTGGCGGAAATCGGCCTCGAGATCGGCTTCAGCGATCCGCGCGAATTCCGCCGCGCGTTCAAGCGCTGGACCGGCATGCCGCCGCGCAGCGCACGTCAGCACGCGGCCTGAGCGCCCCCTCGAAGCCCTCGATCCGGTGGCATCCGGCCACGCCGGCCTGCGCATGCTGGCCGAATTACCCCCCTTCGTCGCTCCTGTGCCCCTCCCCGCCGCCTGCGGATTTCGAGACAGTGGCTCGTCAAGCAGACAGCCGCACTCGGGGGAGCAAGGCAACCATGCGCAAGACTCATCTGGCCGTCATCATTCCGCTCTTGCTGGCCGCCTGCAGCAGCGAGCAGGCACCCACCCAAAGTGGCGCCGACGTCTCGTTCGAAGCCAAGCTCCAGCAGCAGTTGCTGGATGCCAAGCCCGGCAGCGTCATCGAGATTCCCGCGGGTCACTACCATCTTCAGCGCGGCCTGAGCCTGCGCACCGACGGCGTAACCATCAAGGGCGCGGGCAAGGACCAGACCGTGCTGTCGTTCAAGGGCCAGGTGGTCGGCCCCGAAGGTCTGCTGGTCAACGCCAACGACTTCACCATCGAGAACCTGGCCCTGGAGGACACCAAGGGCGATGCCCTGAAGATCAACCAGGGCAAGAACATCACCATCCGCGGCGTGCGCGTGGAATGGACCGGCGGCCCCAAGACCACCAATGGCGCTTACGGCCTGTATCCGGTGAAGACGCAGAACGTGCTGGTGGAGGACTCGGTCGTCATCGGAGCCTCCGACGCCGGCATCTACGTCGGACAGTCCAACAACATCGTGGTGCGCCGTAATCGCGCCGAGTACAACGTGGCCGGCATCGAGATCGAGAATTCGGTGAATGCCGACGTCTACGACAACACGGCCACGCACAACACCGGCGGCATCCTGGTGTTCAACATGCCCAACCTGTCGCAAGCCGGTCACAGCACGCGCGTGTTCAAGAACAAGGTATTCGACAACAACACCGACAACTTCGCCGCCAAGGGCGCGGCGGTGGCCAGCGTGCCACGCGGCGCCGGCGTGGTGGTGAACTCCAATGACAAGGTGGAGATCTTCGACAACGACATCGCCGACCACAAGACGGCCAACGTCATCATCTCCAGCTACTTCTCCACCAACTACTACAACACCAAGGGCGTAGCGGCCGACTACAACCCGTATCCGAAGGGCATCTTCATCTACGACAACCGCTTCAAGGGCGGCGGCGATTCGCCCGACGGCCTCAAGCTGAAAACCTTGAAGACCGCCGTGTTCGGCATCAACGGCAAATTCCCGGACATCCTGTGGGATGGCTATGTGGACGAGAAGACCCTGGTCAATGGCCTGCCGCCCGACGGCCAGCGCTTCTGCATCCAGAATGGCGACGTGGGCGTGATCAACGCCGATGGCCCGCACGACTACAAGAACCCCAGTACCGACACCAAGCCGTACCAGTGCACGCTACCGAAGCTGCCGCCGGTCGTGCTCGATCCGGAACCGAAGGCCTGAGGCAGCAATCGATGTCGATGAAGTCATGTTTGCGCGCCGGCGTGTTGCTGGCGTTGATGCTGGTGAGTGCCTGCCACCGTGGGCTGGACCCGGTGGCATTCCAGGCAGCAGGCCGCCCGCCGAAACTGAGCGACTGGCATGTGCTGGAAGTGCGCGGCGGCAAGCTCGTGCTCAATGAAGGCGTGGTGCCGTACGACCTCAATACGCCGCTATTCACCGACTACGCGCACAAGCTGCGCACGATCTGGATGCCCAAGGGTGTTGCGGCCAAGTACGACGCGACCGACACGTTCGATTTTCCGGTCGGCACCATCATCAGCAAGACCTTCTACTACCCGAAGGCGGCCAACGGGAAATTCAGCGACGTTGCGCGCACCTACGACAGCTCGCGCGATTTCGCGGGCGAAGGTCTTGATCTCGCCAACGTGCACCTGATCGAGACGCGCATCCTGGTGCGTCGCGAGGCAGGCTGGGCAGCCATCCCGTATGTGTGGAAGGACGACCAGAGCGACGCCGCGCTGGCGCGCACGGGCGCGGTGATTCCGTTGACCCTGGTCGCCGATGCCGGCGAGCGCGAAGATTTCAACTACGTCGTGCCCGACGAAAGCCAGTGTTCCAGCTGTCACGCGCAAGACTGGGTTACCCGCAAGATCCATCCGATCGGGCCCAAGGCGCGCCATCTCAACCGCGACTATCACTACGCCGACGGTCGAGCAGAACCAGCTCGCCCACCTGATGAAGATGGGCTATCTCACCGGTGCGCCAGCGCCAGCGGAGGCGCCGCGCAATGCGAACTGGATGGATACGCATGCCTCGCTCGACGCACGTGCGCGCGCCTATCTCGATATCAATTGCGGGCATTGCCACAATCCCAAGGGTGCGGCCAATACCACCGGGCTGACGCTCGATGTGAGCGCGCCCGAAGACCGTCACCTGGGTATCTGCAAGCCGCCCGTCGCGGCTGGCCGCGGCACCGGTGACCACTTGTTCGACATCGTGCCAGGCATTCCGAACGACTCCATCCTGCCGTACCGCATGGACTCGGCCGATCCTGGCGTGATGATGCCCGAGTTGGGGAGAAGCACGGTGCATCGTGAGGGCGTTGCACTGATCAAGGCATGGATCGCGGCGCAGTCGGGGGGCTGCGTCGCGATCCATTGAGTGCTCTGCAAGCCGCGGCCTGGGATCGCGGCTCTACATAAAACAAAGGGGAGAAACCGGTGATGACCATTCGTCCACGTCTGCTGTCCGTTTGCCTGCACCGCCTGCTGTTCGGTGGCACCGCGCTCCTGCTCGGCAGTCATGCTGCCGCCGCATTCGCTGACGATCAGGCCCAGCCGACACCGCCGGACAATTCAAGCACAGGTGCGAGCGGTACCGCCGCGAACCCGGATAAGGCAAAGCTGCTTGGCAACGTCACCGTGACGGCGCAAAGCCGCACCCAGGAAGTTCAGTCGGTGCCGATATCGCTGCAAATCGTCACCGCCAAGCAGATCGATACGCTGGCGGCGACCGACCTCAGCAAGATGGATATCTTCGTGCCGGGGCTGGTCGTCAATGCCAGTCAGCCGACCCAGCCCACGTACGAATTGCGCGGCATCAGCACGAATAATTTCGGCGTCGGCACCGAATCCGCCGTCGGCGTTTACGTCGACGGCGTCTACGCCGCGCGCTCGGGTGGCGCGTTGTTGGCCTTCAACGACATCGCGCGCATCGAGGTGCTGAAGGGGCCACAGGGCACGCTGTTCGGCCGCAATGCGGCTGGCGGCGCCATTTCCATCGTCACCAACGAGCCAACTGACAAATTCGAAGGCGATGCGCGCATCCGCATCGGCAACGAGGGTCAACGTTACGCCGATGCCTTGCTCAATATCCCCATCAACAAGGACATGGCGCTGCGCCTGAGCGTGCTGGACAACCAGAGCGACGGCTGGATCAAGGATGCCGCCACCGGCAAGGAATACGGCGGAGCGAACCAGTGGGGCACCCGCGCGGTGTATCGCTGGAACATCACCGACAATACCCGCGTGCTGCTCTCGTGGGATCACGAAAAGCTCAACCAGGCGCCTGAGCCTGCCATCGGCCTGATTCCGCTATCGAGCGACACCAATCAGCGCGCGCCGTTTCCGGCCGACCCGTCGAGCTACCTCAATCCGCTGCACGCGCCGTTGTACAACGATGCGATCGGTGCCAAGGAAACGCGCCGCTTTGACGGTGCCACGCTGTCGATCGACCACTCCTTCGGTTGGGGCAGCCTGGTCTCCACCACGGCCTGGCGCGGCTTCGACACCTTCAATCGCGGCGACTACGACGGCACCAACCACGTCGTCACCTATCTCGACACCGCCAACGTCGAACACAACAACAGCTGGTACCAGGAGTTCAAGCTCTCGGGCAATAACGACCTGATGGACTGGGTGGGCGGCGTCAGCTACTACCAGGAACAGGCGCGCCAGCAGAGCCAGACCAATATCAACACCAATAGCCTCGACACGCTGGCGCAGAACGTCCTCGGCGTCGGCACGCCGCTGGCCGACATCAGCAACGCGCTGGCCTCGTTCGGCCTGCCGTTCACCCTGCTCGGCTATCCATGGCACGAGGCCATCAGCAACGACGGCAATTTCAAGGCCTATGCCGCCTTCGGCGACGTGATCTGGCATGTCAACGACAAGTTCAACATCACCACCGGCCTGCGCTATACGCGCGACGAGAAGGAGTTCAGCTGGTACAACATGCCGCGCAGCGCACCCGCGTTCGATGGCGTGATCACCGGTCTCAATGGGCTGGGCATCACCCAGATGCTGCCGCCCGAAGCGCAGATGGCGCTGGCCGCGTTCGGCGGCAATGTGATCTTCCCCACCGCCGTGGGCGTACGAGTATCGCAAAGCAACACCTGGAACAATTTCAGCCCCCGCGTAGTGGCGGACTACAAGTTCACGCCCGACGTGATGGGCTACGTTTCGGTCACGCGCGGCTACAAGGCCGGCGGCTACAACAGCGTGGAGATCGGCTCGCGCTTCGCGCCTGAAACGGTGACGAACTACGAGGCCGGCATCAAGAGCCTGTTCCCTGAGCAGAACCTGCTGCTCAATGCCTCGATGTATTACTACCGCTACGACAATTTGCAGTCGCTGGCACTGGACCCGAACAGCGCCGGTTCGGTCGTGCCGGTCTACATCGTCAACAGCAGCAACCAGGAAGCCAAGGGCCTGGAGCTCGAAGCCCAGTGGCGACCGGTCGATAGCTTCCGAATCAGCTTCAACGGCGCCTATATCGATGCCACGTATCGCAATGCGACGGCGCCCGACGGCACCAACCTGGACGGTCAGCCGACCGGCACGCCGGAGTTCTCTGCCGCCGCCTCGCTGGCCTATACATGGCATCATGTGGCGAACGGCGATCTGGAGTTCGACCTGTCCCAGGCCTACCGTGGCAGGACGCGCTGCAATTCCGATTCGCAGGTGCAGGGCCAGTGCAACATCAGCCCCAACTTCCAGATCGGCACCAGCCAACAGCGCACCGACGCGCGCCTGGGCTGGAGCGCAGCCGGCGATCGCTGGGGTGTGGCACTGTATGGCAACAATATCTTCAACAAACGGTACGTGACGGGCGTGAACAACATCAGCACCAGCGTGTTCGGCACGCCGTTCGCCAGCATTTCGCCGCCACGCCTGTGGGGCGTCGAATTACATGCCAAGTTCTGATCCGACATGACCGATACCAGCCAGTCTCTCGACGCCACCCTGCTTCGCCTGCGCGAAGCACAGGCGCGTGACCCGATGCCAGCGTGGCATGTGCGCGCCGCCCGCCTGCGGGCGCTGGAGAAGATGCTCAACGAGCAGCGCGATGCGTTCGCCAAGGCCATCAGCGCTGATTTCGGGCACCGGCCGGTCGAGGAGACCGAACTGCTGGAGATCTACCCGAGCCTGTCCAACCTGCGTCACTCGCTACGCCGGGGACGCCGCTGGATGCGGCCACGGCGTGGCCTCGCCAATATGGTGTTCCTGCCGGCGAGGATCGCCCAGCTGCCGCAACCACGAGGCGTGGTTGGCATCGTCGTGCCGTGGAACTACCCGATCTTTCTGGCGGTGGGGCCGCTGATCGATGCGCTCACCGCGGGCAACCGCGTGATGCTGAAGATGAGCGAGTACACGCCGCGTTTCTCGGCGCTGTTCGCCGAGCAGGTGGCGCACTACTTCAAGCCCGACGACGTGGTGGTGGTGACCGGCGACGCGGAAGTTGCGCAGGCGTTCACGGCGTTGCCGTTCGACCATCTGCTGTTCACCGGCTCGACCGCGGTAGGTCACCATGTGATGCGCGCCGCGGCCGCCAATCTCACGCCCGTGACGCTGGAACTGGGCGGCAAGTCGCCAGTCATCATCGGTCCCACGGCGCGACTGGAGCATGCCGCCGAACGCGTGGTGCTCGGCAAGCTGTTGAATGCGGGCCAGACCTGCATCGCACCCGACTACCTGCTGGTTCCGCGCGAACGCGTGGCGGATTTCATCGGCGCCGCTCGCGCGGCCACGGCGCGGCTGTATCCCGCACTGGATACGCAGGGGCAATATGCCACGGTCATTACCGACCGCCAGTATCAACGACTGGCGAAGCTACGCGACGACGCCGTATCAGCGGGCGCCCGCCTGGAGCCGCTCAGCGACGCGCGCGAGGATGCATCGCGTCGCCTGATGCCACCGATGATACTGACGGGCGTCAACGACAGCATGGCCGTGATGCAGGACGAGATTTTCGGCCCGCTGCTGCCCCTGCTGCCCTACGACACGCTGGACGAGGCGATCGGGTACGTGACGTCGCATCCGCAGCCGCTCGCCCTGTATCTGTTCGAACAGGACCGGGCCACCATCGAGAGCGTGCTGGCGCGCACCCATGCGGGAGGCGTCACGATCAACGACACGATTTATCACATTGCCCAGCATGGCATGCCGTTTGGTGGCGTGGGCCCTTCGGGCATGGGCGGCTATCACGGCGAAGCTGGATTCCGCACGTTCTCGCATATGAAGCCGGTGTTCCACCAATCGCGCCTCAACGGCGCCGGCCTGCTCAGTCCGCCGTACGGCGCGCGCTTCCGCCGCATGCTCAGCCTGTTGCTTCGCCACGGCTGACGGCACGCTTTCGTTTTTTGCCTTGTAGGAGCGCACCCTGTGCGCGATTACGGCGTCGCCGCTACGTAGGCTTTTCACTCGGGCCATCCTTGGCCCTCGCCCTGCGGGCAGCTGGCGCTGTGCAAACCGGCTTGCCTACCGGTTTGTCGCGCACTGGGTGCGCTCCTACCTAATGTGCACGTCGGGTCGGCGCGGCTCCCCATAAAAAAACCTCCCCGCTCGCGCGGGGAGGTTTCGTGTGGAGCCGTTCCTGATGCGCGGTGTACCGCGAATTAGAACTTGTACTGCGCCGAGAAGCTCAGCAGATTGCCGTAGTCGTCCGAGCTGCCGGTAAGCACATCGCCCGTGGAGCTGGTCGTGTTGATGCTCGCCTTGTTCACGAAGATGTGCGCGTACGAGGCGTTGAGCACGAAATGCTCGCTGGCCTTGTAGCCCACGCCGAACGACAGCAGCTGACGCGTACCATCGGGCACGCGCGGGTCGCGGGTGCTGTTCTTGGTCGGCGTGGTGTCGACGGCGAAACCACCGCGCAGGGTGACCTTGTCGTTGAGGTAGTAGTCGCCGCCGATGGCCGCGTACCAGCTGTTCTTCCAGTTGAACGCTTCCACGCTGGCCGGCTGCGCCGGGTTGGCGTAGTTGACGGTCAGGTTCTTGAACACGTCCCACTTGGTCCAGGCCAGATCGGCGCCGATGCCGAATTTCTCTTCCTGGTGCCAGTAGCTGGCCGTGGCGGTGGCCGGCGTGGTGAACGGCGCGGTGCCTTCCGTGCGCGTGAACGGCACGCCACCGGCACCGGCCAGCAGCGGAGCCACGGTCGGGCTGGACAACAGCGCCTGCACGTTCGGCGGCATGCTGAAGTTGGCCGTGCCAGTGAGCGTATGCGAGATCTTCGAGCGATAGTCGAAGGCCAGCTTGTCGTTCGAGGTGACCTTCCAGTACGCGCCGACCTGGTAGCCGTAGGCCCAGTCGTCACCCTTGATGCGGGCGATACCGTCCGAACCCGGCGGAATGATGGTGTTGACCTGCTGACCCAGCGCCTGAGCCTGAGCCGGCGTCAACGCACCCGCCAGCGCCGCCTGGTTGACCAGGCCCAGACCGACCGCGTTGTAGTTGATGGCGCTGGTCAGTTCGGCCGAGGTCCTTTGCGCGATGCCACTCAGGCCCAGCGCAAAGTTGTCGGTCACGTCGTAGGACACCGACAAGGTGGCGTCCAGCGACGTGAACTGCGATTTGATGGCGTTGTAGCGGCCAAACCAGTCCTGGTTGTACTCGGTCTGGAAGCCGAACGGCACGGTGAAGCCCGCACCGACGTGCCACTTGTCGTCAATCTGGGTGGCAAAGAAGATTGCCGGCACCGGCATCGTGGTGCCCGCGTCGCCGCCGTTGCCGCCGCTGATCGGGCGACCCAGTGCGTCATGGGCGGAGCCGCTGAACGTGGTGCCGAAATTGATGGCGGTAACGTCCGCCTGGAAATACGTACCCTTCAGATCGGACATCGCGGCCGGGTTGTTGGCCACGACCGACACATCACCACCTGCCGTAGCGGAACCGGCGTAGGCACGGCCCATGGCGGCGGCGCTGTCTTCATGCAGCTGGAAAGCACTGGCTTCGGCGCGCTGCGGTGCAGCGAGCGTCCCCAGGATGGCCAGGCTCAGCGCAGCAAGCGTGAGCGGACGGCCCGCACGTGAAAATTGACGGAAAGACATCTGCATCAGCATTGCTCCTGCTTATCGTTGATCTGGCTCGGGTGGTAGCGGGAGGCTTGACGAATTCGCTAATTTCATACGCGCGTTTAACACCCCCGGCCGGCACTGTGCCGGCTCGTCGCAGGGCTTGCAAGTGCACTTGCAGCAAATTTTCCCGGGGATGAACACCCATGCCGCCTGTTCGCTGGCGTTGGCCGAAGATCGCAGCGTTCGAGTCGTGACGAGGACGTCAACGCCATGGGCTGTTACCCTTGCAGCCCGTACCGATGCCGGTGCGCCCTCCTTAACGATTCACGCCGATGGGTGCCCCTCATGCACTGTTTTGTCTATGCCAGCCAACGCAAGCCCGACACCTACCTGTGGTTGGGTCGCCGCGACGACTTCAGCCCCCTGCCGGAGTCGCTGACCCAGATGCTCGGTGAGCTGCGCCTTGTGCTCGAAGTGGAGCTCAACGACCAGCGCAAGCTGCCCCATGAAGATGCCGAGCAAGTGCTGGCGCATTTGCGCGACCAGGGCTGGCATCTGCAACTGCCGCCACAGCAGACGCTCGCCGCTGCCAATCATCTCGCCTACAAGAGCGCACCGCAGGATCGCAGCGGCGATCATTGAACGTCGCTCTGATCGACGTTGTTAACACGGGATTACCGTCTGCCCTCGCAACGATTCCTATACTCCGCGCCCATGGCCTATTCAAAAACGCGTCGCCCGCCCCCGCTGCTGCAAGCACTTGCCTGGTTCGTGCCTGGGCTGATCGCCACAGCGATCGCCGCACTCGGCGCACACCCGCTTGCACTCATCCCGTTGCTGATCGCCAACGCATTGACCATGGCGGCGGTCTGCCACGCCATCGGCTTCGATCCGGAGCCGCATTTTGGCCGCACCGTGCTGCGGCGAGGCGCGGCCTATCTGGTGATGTTCACGGGCTACGTGGTGCTGGTGTTCCTGCTTGTCGCCTGGCCCATGCTCAGATTGAACCAGGCGCCAAGCCTTGGCGCGGCCCTGCTGCTCGCTGGTGCGCTGGTGGTGGCGCTGACGGCGCTGTGGCGCGTGTGGCCCGCGTTCGGGCTGGTCTACGTATGGGACGACGCCTATCCGGCGCAAAGCGACGGCTCGTGGATCTTCACCGCGACCGCACGCAGCCTGGCCTTCGGCCGCCACCTGTCGCGCGAGGAACGCTTCTTCACGCCACTTCCTGCCGGCCGCGCTCTCCCTGCTGGTACTGGCGTTCGTCGCCGATCGCGCTTACCGGGCTCTACGGCGTGCTGCCGTCGGAACTGCACACGGCAGCGCTGGCCATCTATGGCGTGGTGCTGATGCCGCTGGGCTGCCTGGTGATCGCGAACCGCACCCTGCGTGCCCTGTTGTGCGAAACCCGGCGCCCGCTGCGGCAGCCGTCTGCCGGCGTGGCCGAGCCGCGCCCGTCGGCCCCGCCGCCGAAGCCCGCGCCACAACTCAGCGAGGAAGAGCGCACCGCCGGCACGCCCGAACAGGCACGGGCCCTGCTGGCTGCCGTGCGCGACAGTGACATCGAGCGCGCCCTGGCCCTGGTCGAGGCCGGCGCCGATCCCAATACCATCGCGGCCAGCGGGGAGCGGGATCAGCGGCCGGTGTTGACGCTGGCGGCGTTGCTGCCCGACACCAGGCTATTGCGTGCCCTGATCGCCAAGGGCGCCGACGTGAACCGTGCCCATGGCGGCCTGACACCGCTGCTCACGGTGACCCGGGACAGCTGGCACGGCCGCGCCGATGCGGTGATGACCCTGCTGTCCAATGGTGCCAGCCCGCTCGCGACGGACACCGAGGGCAATACCCCACTGCATGGCGCCGTGCTGAGCGGCGAGCCGATCGTGGCGGCCATGCTGCTCGACGCCGGCGCGGCCATCAATGCGCTCAACAGGGCCGGCCTGAGTCCGCTCGCCGTCGCCTGCCGCGCGGCCAACTGGCCGCTGGCGAAGTTCCTGCTCGAACGTGGCGCCAAAGCCGAACCCGCCCGATGGCGAGCCGGCGATCGTCGCCGCCGCCGGCGTGGCCGACGACGATGTGGAGGGCGTCAAGCTGCTGCTCAAGCATCGCTCCGCGGTCAATGCCGTGTGTGCACGTCATCGCAGCGCGCTGATGGCCGCCGCGGCCGAAGGCCATGAGCAGATCGCGCGTGCGCTGCGCAACGCCGGAGCCGACGTGGGGCTCACCGATCGCCATGGCAGCACCGCCCTGATGGAAGCCTCTCGCGCCGGTGCCGTGGGCATCGTGAAACTGCTGGCCGAGGCACAACCCGACGCGAGGCTGCGCGACAGCCACGGCCGCGATGCGCTGACCCTGGCCTGCCAATCGCCACACGCCCATGCCGACATGGTGCGCGCCCTGCTCGCGCTGGGCGCCGAGCCCAAGACGGTCGGCAGCGACGGACGCAGTGCGCTGGACCACGCGGCGGCGGCCGGCCGCTGGGACCTGGTCGCCCTGCTCGACCCGGAGACCCCGCTTCCCGCCAGCCTCAGCAGGGACGCGCTGCCGGAAGGCGCCGACACCCCGGCGCACCTGCTCGATGCGCTGCGCTTTGGTCATTGGGCCATCGTGTCCACCTTCGCGGCACGCGTGCGCGAATGGCCGCAAGCGCAACTGGCCCAGCTCTATCTGGATCTCGCGGCACCGGGCCAGGGCGCGGCACGCCGCTGGTTGCTCGATCACGCCCTCGATCCCGAAGCGCGCCTGCAACCGCAGCTGGTCGACGATGCCGACACCATCGAGAACCGCGAGCAACAGCTGCCGCCGCTCGGCCGGCGCCTGTTCGACGCCCTGCTGCAACAGCTGCCTGCTGCCACCGAGGCGGTCGAGGATCTGTTGCAAGCGGGCGCGACGCCAGCCGGCGCCGGCCTGATGACCCAGGCTCTGCTGCGACTGGAAAACAGCGTGCAGGGCGCGGCGCTGCCGTTGGCCATGCTCGAGCGTGGCGCCGATCCGTTTACCCCGGACGCGCGCGAACGCACCCCGGTGCACCTGGCGGCCACGTTTGGGCAGCCTGCATTGCTGCAAGCGCTATTGGCGCGCGGCTGCGATCCCAATACCCGCGATCATCACGGCCGCACGCCCCTGTTCGCCGCGCTGGAACACGGCGAGCACGCGCTGCCACTGGTGCGCGCGCTGGTCGCGCATGGCGCCGATCCCGAGGCGATCGATGCCAATGGCGAGACGCCGCTCGGCCTCTCGCTCGAGCACGCAGCGGTGGAGCGCTGGTTGAATTGGGGCGACTGGTTGCGCCCCAGCCGGCCGTTGCGCGCCGACGATCTGCCCCAGGCCGCTGCCGCCGGCGCCCTGGTCGCGGTCGAGCGCCTGCTGGAACTTGGCTTCGCCGTGGACACGCGCGACCAGCAGGGCGCCACGGCACTGCTGCACGCCTGCGGCGCCGGTCATCGCGACGTCGCCGCCCTGCTGCTGGATTCCGGTGCGGACGCTTCGCTGGCCGCCAACAACGGCATGACGCCGTTGACCGCAGCGGTTGGCGCACGCCGCGAGGCACTGGTCGCGCTGCTGTTGCAACATGCCGTCAGCGTGGACCAACGCCTGCCCGGCGATGCCACGGCGCTGATGATGGCCGCCGCCTTGGGCTATCCCGAGATCGCCGAGCAACTGCTGGAAGCCGGCGCCGACGTGAACGCGGTGGATGCGCGTGGCCATGGCGCCCTGCACGCCGCGGCGCAATTCGGCTTTGAGCACAACGACAGCCTGCGTGCCCGGCGCCTGTTCGACGTGTTGCTGAAACGCAGTGCCGACGTGAGCCTGGCCGACAAGGAAGGCAAGACGCCCCTGCTATTGCTGCTTGGGTGCGCACTTGCGCCCGGGCAGCGACTGCGACGCGACCCATATCGGCGCCCTGGTGCCGGTGTTGCTGGATGCCGGTGCCTTGCTGGAACACGCTGACCAGCGTGGCGTCACCGCGCTGCACGCCTGCGCCATGCACGCCTTGCTGCCACCGGCGCGTGTGCTGCTGGCGCGCGGCGCCGACCGCCAGGCCGCCGACGCGTTCGGCCGTACCGCGGCCGACGTGGCCCGCGCCATCGGCTACATCGATATCGCTCACGAGCTGGCAGCGCGTACGGGCTCGTCGATCCCGAGCGTGCGGCAAATGTTGCGGCAGCCCGCCCAGCCGTCTGACTGAAGCGCATCCTCGGCCAGCTTCCTGGCCAGCGGCTCAGGTCGTGGCGGCAATTGCCGCCACGACTGCACCACCTGATCCAGTTCGATCTGGTCGACACGCTCAATCCGGGGCAACCCGCCGAGTACGCTGACGGCGCTGCCGGCTCCGCTGCGCGGCGCCCACAGCGATGGCCAGCGATGGCCGAACAGAACCACCAGCGGACATCCCACCGCAGCGGCCAGGTGCGCTGGCCCCGTATCGACCGACACCATGCTGTGCGCGGTATGCATCAGCGCGCGCAGATAGCCCAGCGGCAGACCTTCCTTGGGCACGATCACCTGCGGATGATTGGCCGCGCGACCAATCGATGCGAGGTAGCCCGCTTCGGCTGCCGAGCCGCAGAGCAGCACGCCTGCATGGGGCATCTCCTGCAGCATGGCCCGGGCCAGGCCAGCCCAGCGTTCGACTGGCCATGATTTGTCGTCATCGTCGGCCTGGCGCACGCCGTTCCAGCGCATGGTCCGCTTGTTCGCGGGCTGCAGCAGCAACATGGGCCGGCCTTCCAGACCGCGCTCCGCCAGCCAGACCCGTGCGCCGTTTTGCTCCGCCTTGGTAGGCACCAGCCGGGGCGCGTGAGTCAGGCCGGGCCCGGCGGCCGGCACGCCATCGAACGCCGATGGCGTTTCATCGGCAAAACGCATCAGCCAGTCCACCCAGTGCTCGCCCTGGCGCAAAGGAATGTCTTCGATGAAGACGCAGTGCTCGGCCGGAATGCCGGCCAGCGAAAGCATGGGGCGTACCTTGGTGCGTGTGCGCACGTCGGGCTCGCAGATATAGAACGGTGCCCCACGCATGTCGCGCATCGACCATGCCGTTCGCAAACGCTGCGGATTGAGCCACATCGAACCGTGCTGCTTGTCGAAGTGCCTGACTTCGGCAACGTCATCATTGCCCTCGTACAGCACACGCGAGCCGTCGCCCAGCGATACAAGGATGCATTTCTCGCCGTAGCGACGACGAAGCTTGTGCAGCAAGGGCTGCAGCAAGATGGTGTCGCCAAGACGGCCGAAGCGGATGACGACAGGATGGGCTGGAACGCGCGAATTCATGCACGAAAAAGCCGGCGTCGGGCTACGCCCGATCCCGCAAGCGATCCGCCCCTCGACGGCACGGCTTCCGGGCGTAGCCATCTTTCCTCATTCGCATCGAAATGAGTTGCGAACGCGGCGAAAGTTGCCACGTCCGCTTTGCGTATAGGCGAGCGCACACTCGGGCGAGATTCCCGGGACACCAGCCAGCGCGCATCGAAGATGCTTGCGACAATCCCCATAGCCAAGTCGCCCCCCTTTTCTAGCGTGTCACGTCCTTGTCATCCGGTGTGACGCCGGTCGGGCGTTTGCGCTGGCGCGCGGGCTCCGGTTCGGCATCGGCCTGGTACAGCTGATCGAGATCCTTCAGCGCCTCCCGCGTCGTCTGCACGATGCGCGCGTCGTCGTCATATACCAGGTACTGCCGCTTGAGCAGCTCCGCATCGTGCCGACGGAAGCGCTCTACACGGTCCGCCGCCAGCTCGGGCGACATACCCAACGCCTCCAGTGTCTGCCGCGTCATCTTGAGGCTGGAATAAAGCGTTTCGCGGATCGGGTCATCCACGCCCAGATCCATCAGGCGCCACACATGCTGGCGATTGCGCGCGCGGGCAACGATCTTCAGCTTCGGATACAGGCGGCGCACCACGCGCGCCGTGCGCAGGCTCGCCTCGGGATCGTCGTTGGCCAGCACGAATACCTCGGCCTGGTCTATCTGCGCCGCCCGCAACATTTCCGGCCGTGCCGGATCGCCGTAGAAGATGTTGTTGGCGCTACCGAAGCGCTGCACCAGATCGATCTGCTCCACCGAGTGGTCGAGCGCCACGAAGGAGATGCCCTGCGCGCGCAATACGCGCGCCACGATCTGGCCCATGCGGCCGTAGCCGGCAATGATCACGCGGGGCGAATCGGCCGTGATGGTGTCGAACTCGCGCGTCTTCTTCGGCTTGGTGCCGAACGCCCGGCTGCACAGCACTACCAGCAGTGGGGTCAGCGCCATCGACAGCGTAATGACCAGGACCTGCAGGTTTTGCTGTTCGGCGGTAATCAAGTTCTGCTCGCGTGCCAGCTTCAACACGACAAAGGCAAACTCGCCGCCGCATGCCAGCAGCACGGCCAGTCGCAAGGCATCGCGGCGATCGAGCCCGCCCACGAGGCGACCCAGCGGCCACAGCAACACGCCCTTCATCAACATCAGCCAGCCGACCAGCATGGCCACGCGCGCTGGCTGGTGCAGCAGCAAGGTGACGTCCATCGACATGCCGACGCTGATGAAGAACAGGCCGAGCAATAGTCCCTTGAACGGCTCGAGATGGGATTCCAGGTCATGCCGGTACTCGGAATCGGCAAGCAGCACGCCGGCCAGGAAGGCGCCAAGCGTCGCCGACACTCCCACCAGTTCCATGAGCCAGGCCGTGCCCATCACCACCAGCAAGGCCGTGGCGGTGGACGCCTCCAGCGAATCGGTCTTGGCAACGAAGCGGAACACCGGCCGCAACAGATAGCGTCCACCCACCATCACGGCGAAGATGGTGCCCACCATGCGCGTCACCGCGATGAGATCGAAGCCGTGCTTGGTCGACGCGCTGGCAAGCAGCGGCACGGCGGCAATCAGGGGGATCGCCGCGAGGTCCTGGAACAACAGGATGGCGAACGCCTGGCGGCCATAGGGCGAGCCGGCCTCCTTGCGCTCGGCGAGTATCTGCAAGCCGAACGCCGTCGACGACAGCGCCAGGCAGCCGCCCACGATGCTCGCGGCCTTCGCCGTGAGGCCGAACAAATAGTAGGCGGCAGCGCCCATGACCATGCTGGTCGCCAGCACCTGCAACACGCCGGTACCGAACACCGAGCGGCGCATCACCCACAAGACGTTGCGGCGACAACTCCAGGCCGATCACGAACAGCATCAGCACGATGCCGAATTCGGAAATGGTGGCGACGCCGGCGGTGTCGTGGACAAGGCCCAGTTCCTGCGGACCAATCACGATGCCGGCCAACAGATAGCCCAGCACCGAGCCCAACTTGAAGCGCTTGGTCAGCGGCACCGCGATGACCGTCGCCACCAGAAATACCAGCGCCGTCTCCAGAAAATGGCGGCTATCCATTCGCGCGCTCCATTCGTGCAACGGTCATTATTCCACGCCCTTGCATGCGATGATCCGAACCCAACCCATGGCGCATCCCGCAATGACGGCGCTGCACATCACGTGACCCGCGGCAGACCCTGCCACTGTTGCGCAATGATGTTCGCGAGTCGGTCGACTGCCGGTGATGGTTCGGCATCGGCACGATGCAGGAAGAGTCCCAGCGTGCCGAGGGCAGGCAAGCTCGTTTCATGCGGTGCAAGCGCGCGGACGCTCGGCGGCAAGCCGAACGGCGTGCGCAGGGACACGCCCAGGCCGGCCGCCACCGCCGCCCAAATGCCGGACAGGCTGGCGCTGGTGAACGCGATGCGCCAGGGCATGCCGGCGCGATCGAGCGCCTCGATCGCCGCCGTACGCATGAGGCAGGGTGCCTCCAGCATCACCAGCGGCAGTGGGTCGTGACTATCGCGTGCCGCGAGGCCCTCGACATCCGGGCCACCGATCCACAGCAACGGTGCATCGCCCAACCGTTCGGCATGGGGTGAGACCGCGCCCATGTCCCAGACCAGTGCAAGATCGAGCCGCCCCGAGGTCACGCGATCGAGTAACTCCGCATTGCGCGCGATGCGTGCTTCGATGCGCACCTTGGGATGCGCTCGCGCGAAACGCCCCAGCACTTCAGGCAACAGGGCTTCGCCAAAGTCCTCTTGCAGGCCCAGCCGCACCCAGCCTTCCAGCTCGACGCCCTGAAGCGCCGTGGCGGCTTCGTCATTGAGCTCGAGCAGGCGCCGCGCGTAGGACAGCATGGTTTCGCCGGTTTCGGTCAACACCATGCCCCGCCCCGATTTACGCAATACCGGCGTGCCGGCCTGCTCCTCCAGCTTCTTGAGCTGCGCACTCACCGCCGAGGTGGAGCGTCCGAGGCGCTCCGCTGCCTTCGCAAAGCTGCCCAGCTCGACGCCGGCGACGAAGCTTCGCAAGACATCCAGATCGAACGTGACACGTCGCATAGACCATCCCATTGCGCGGGAAGCCGGGCGCAGACGCTCCCGGTTTTCAGCAGGAGATTGCTGCCCGGCGCGGGCCGTCGTCAAGCGAAACCGGCGGCCGCCTGGACATCGGATCGACCCGCCCCAAGCCCTGCTCCAGCAACCGGAGACGAACGTTATGGGGACGCCGCGGCCTGACTGCCGGAAAGGTAGTACTGGAAATACGCCACGCTCACCGTCGGATGCAGCACCCAGAACGCGAGCACGGCATAGAACGCCAGCAAGGTGACGATGAGCAGCGGATAGATTCGGCTCAGACGACCCATGATTTCACCGCCATCCACGCTATGTACATATACGCCAGCCCAAGCACGAAGATGGGCATGAGGATGATCATGGTCGCCCGGCGACTGATCACGTTCGCCAACACCAGCAGGATGGGCGCCTGCCACCAGATATAGCGGGGCATCGACTGCAATCCCGTCCAAAGCGGAATGGCGGTGCAAAACAGCGAGAACAGACCGAGCGTCAGGTGGCGCGTAAAGATCAGGAACAATGAGACAGCCAGCGCCAGCACCGACATCGACGCCCAGATCAGATGGATCTTGCCCTGCTCAAAGCCGCCGACGATCACCGACAACGGATTGCTGAGCGGGCGTCCCCAGGCCTTCTGCACGTGGATAAACGCAAGCGCATCGCCGGTGACAGCATGCAGGTGCAGCATGAACAGCGCGAGGCCCAGGGGAATAAGCAAACCGCCCAGCACCATTTCCAGCCGCTGCTCCCGGCTTGCCGGCAAGAAGTGTTGGGCTACCACGATGGCATAGGGCAGCCCGACGAAGATGCCCGGCACGCGGGTGGCCGACAGCAAAGCGCCGACCAGACCGCAAGCCAGGTAGCGTCGATCCTTCAGGAAAATAAAGAATACGCAGGTCAACAGCAGGAACAGTGGTTCGGTATAGCCCGTGTTGCCGTAGAGCGCATAGGGACTCAGCGCAACCATCATTCCCGCGCAAAGCGGCGATACGCGTTCGCTGTATCGCATCGAGAACTCGATGAACGCGTAGATGGAAAAGAGAAAGAGCACTTTCCCAAGCAACACTGACGCCAATGGAATCGACAGCGAGGTTGCGCCGTTGATCAGCACGACCAGCAGGGGAAACAGCGGAAAGAACGCCCAATTGGCCTGGTGATTTGCCGCGGTCGCGGTCTGTGCATAGCCATGCAGGGAGATGCCCGCATACCACTTGCAGTCCCAGTAGCAGACGTCCAGTACGTGGCGGTGATAAACGAAGGCGACCAGCAGTTCAATCAGCTGATGAACTGCGAATAGCCCCACGGACAGCCACAGGGCATAGAGGCGCTCGTGACGCCGTGAGCCCTCCCCTTCCAACATCATCGCGGTACACCCTGATGGAATCCCCGCGCCCATCATAGCGGCCGCCGGGCCCAGTCGACGATGTGGGGACAGGCGTAAGGCTGAGGCCAGTTTTTGCCCAGGAAGCACATCCCGGCCTATGGTCCAGGGAGCGAGCGACCGTCCCATTTTTCGGTTGCGACCATCAAATATTTCCCAATTTTCTGCACGAAAGGACCGACCTAGACTGGCGTCCTCCGAACTCACAGGGCAAGCGCTTCATGAACGACGGCACGGGCCAGGGCGGGCGCCCACGGGATCGTGACTTCCGTCGGAAGACACTATCCGGGCTGAATGCGCTTGCCGCGGCCCATGCCGGCTGGACGTGTGCCGTCAGCGAAGATCCTGCGGTACGTAGCCCCGATGGAGCCACTTCGACATGATCGCCATGCAATACAGCTTCGTGTTGCCCGCCGACTATGACATGGCGATCGTGCGCCAGCGCATCGCCAGCAAGGGACACCTGCTGGACGATTTCGAAGGCCTGCACCTCAAGGCGTATCTGTACGCCGAGCGCGGCACGACATCGCGGGACAACCTCTACGCGCCGTTCTATCTATGGGAAGGCAGTGCGGCGATGCAGCGCTTTCTCGGCAGTGCCGGTTTTGCCGGCCTGACCCAGGCCTTTGGCTGGCCAAGCATCCAATGCTGGCCCGTATGGGACGCCTATCTCACACCGGAAGCGCGCCTCGCCCGCTTCGCCTCACGGGACGTGGTCCGCATTCCGCCTTACACCGCTCTCGATGTGCTGCGAGAGCACGAACACGGCACGCTGCAGGACGATGTCGATCGCGGCGCACTGGGCGCCGCGAACGCCTTCGAGCCCACCACATGGACGCGGGTTCGCTTTCGGTTGTGGGACGAGCCAAACCCCGCTCTCGCCGCCGAACATCGCCAGCTTTATCAGGTCGGTCACGTCTCTCAACCACAAGCCCACAGCTAGGAATGCTTTGCCATGCCCCTCGTCCGCATCAGCCTTCGCCGCGGCAAGTCGCCGCAACACATCGCCGCCATTCGCAACGGCATCTATCGCGCCATGATCGAAGCGTTCAACGTACCGCAGAACGACCGCTTCATCCTCGTGCAACAGCACGATGCCGACGAGTTCGACTACGATCCGGACTATCTGGATATTCCGCGCACCGACGACCTGGTGATCATCCAGATCACCTGCAACAACACGCGCACCGTCGAGCAGAAGAAGGCGTTCTATGCGCGGGTCGCCGAACTACTGAGCACCGAACCCGGCCTGCGACCCCAGGATGTGTTCATCAGCCTCTTGGAAACGGCCAAGGAGAACTGGTCGTTTGGCAATGGGGTTGCGCAGTACGCATAACTCCCTTCTTCCTGTTTGGAAGGACCTCGGTTGCGGCGCGATCGCGAGCACCCGCCCTTCATCCCAACCGTCTCCCCTCGGGGCCTGATTGGCGTCGAATCTCAGCTGGAGCGCGCCGGTTGTAGGAGCGCACCCTGTGCGCGACCGGCCCTGGCCCCTATTCCCATAGCTGCCGCCAGCGTGCCGTCGCGGATGGGAACGCTAGCGATAATGCTAGGGACTGAGGCGCATTTGATCGCGCACAGGGTGCGCTCCCACAGGAGTGCTCCAGCTAAAATTCGACCCTAATGAGGTCCATGGGGGAGAAGGAGTAAGCGCAAGTGGCTCGGCGCTAGAGCGGGCCGTCGAAACGCCCCCTACTCCCCGCGCAACCACCGCGCCGCATCAATGGCGAAATAAGTGAGGATGGCATCGGCCCCCGCACGCTTGAACGCGGTAAGCGATTCGAGCACCACGGCCTTCTCGTCCAGCCAGCCGTTCTGCGCGGCGGCCTTCAACATCGCGTACTCGCCGCTCACCTGATACACGAAGGTCGGCATGCCGAAGGCGTCCTTCACCCGGCGCAGCACGTCCAGGTACGGCATGCCGGGCTTGACCATCACGGCATCGGCGCCTTCGGCTGATGTCGAGCTCGATTTCGCGCAGCGCTTCGTCGCTGTTGCCGACATCCATCTGGTAGGTGTGCTTGTTGCCCTTGCCGAGGTTAGCCGCCGAACCCACCGCGTCGCGGAACGGACCATAGAACGCCGAAGCGTACTTGGCCGAATAGGCGAGGATGCGCGTGTGGATGTAGCCGGCATCTTCCAGCGCATCGCGAATCGCGCCGATGCGGCCGTCCATCATGTCGGACGGCGCCACGAAGTCCATGCCCGCCTCGGCCTGTGCCAGCGACATCTTGATCAGTGCCTCGATGGTCGGCTCGTTCATCACGTAGCCGTCGTCGTCGATCAGGCCGTCCTGGCCATGCGTGGTGTACGGGTCGAGCGCCACGTCGCCGATCAGGCCCAGCTCCGGATACTGCGCCTTCAACGCGCGCGTGGCGCGCTGCATCAGGCCCTGCGGATTCCAGGCTTCGCGCGCGTCCTCGGTTTTCACCGCGCTGCCCGGCGAGGGAAACAGCGCCAGCGCCGGAATGCCCAGGCGCACGCACTCGCCCGCCAGCTTCAGCAGTTCATCGATGGACAGGCGCTCGACGCCGGGCATCGACGGCACCGGCTCGCGCAGGCCTTCACCTTCGATAACGAAGGCCACCATGATCAGGTCGCTGGGCAGCAAGGTGTTCTCGCGCATCAGTGCGCGGGAGAAGGCATCGCGGCGCATGCGGCGCATGCGGACGGCAGGGAAGCTCATGGGCGGACTCTCGCGTAAGACATTGGGTCATTTTAGCGCCTTGCGCACCCGCTGCCGCTGGGGGCGCATTGACGCGGGCGGCGCGACCATCGAAACACACCATCCATGGACGGCACCGTAAATGCTTCCACCAGTGACTGCGGAACTCGTGAGCTGCAATGCCTCAGCCTCGGCGCTCGTCGGCCACCGCATTGCGCAAGACGCCGATGCGATCGATTTCGACTTCACAGATATCGCCGGCCTGCATGTAGACCGGCGGCTTGCGCGCATAGCCCACGCCTGATGGCGTACCCATGACGATGACATCGCCCGCTTCCAGCGTCATCGCCTCGCTGAGCAGGGCAATCGTCTGTGCCACGCCGAAGATCATGTCGCTGGTCGATGCTCGCTGCATGACGATGCCGTTGAGACGCGTCTCCAGCATCAGGCCCATCGCACCCAGCGGCAATTCGTCTGCGGTCACCACCCACGGCCCGAAGGCGCCGGTGCCGTCGAAGTTCTTGCCTATCGTCCATTGTGGTGTGAGCAACTGGTAATCCCGGATCGAGCCGTCGTTGAAAATGGCATAGCCAAACACGTGCTCGAGCGCTGTCTCCTGAGCGATATGCCGCCCACCACAACCGAGAATCACCGCCAGTTCGCCCTCGTAGTCGAACGCGTCCGAAACACGCGGACGGATCAGGTGCTGGCCATGCCCGATCAGGCTGGACGCGAAACGCGCGAACAGCGTGGGGTAGACCGGCGGCTCGAAGTCGAACTCGTGGGCATGGTCGCGATAGTTCAGACCGAGGCAAACGATCTTGCCGGTCTGCCCGCAAGGTGGAAGAAACGTGACGGCAGCGAGATCGATGCTTTCACCGCCACGAAGATCGTCAGCGGCACGGGCCAGGTCGCCCGTACTCATGCGTGCCAGTGACGAGATGGGGCCGGGATAGCCGACCTCGTCCATATAGCGCGCCCGATAGCCGCCATCGGCGTCGATGGCCACGCCTTCGCGGTCGCCTTTAGTGAAACGGAGGAATCGCATCACGGCTCTCCTTTAGGGATGCTCTGACCCGTTCAAGGGTGGCGCCACCAGGCCGAACGGCACTGCGGCAGCTCAACCCTTTGGTGCAGGATGCCTCATCGCGGTTCCCGGCGGCCAACGCGGCGCACGGCGATTCCGACAGAATGGAGAGCATCATCGATGTTCGTGCACCTGGCCAGACGTCCATGCCTTTGCCCATCGAGAAGCCCATGGTGCCCATGGGCAATTCGCGCCGCGCGGTACAACGCCGGGATGACGCGTGCGTCAACCAGACCTGTTGATACGTGGATGAACCGGAATCCCCGCCCTGCACCCGACATCGAGTGACCATGGATGCACGCCTTTCACCTCACCGACAACTCGGCATGCAAGGCCGGCAGCTCGCCTACCGCACCACTGGCGACGAGGGCGGCGCGCCGGTCGTGCTCATCCATGCCTTCGCCAGCCAGTCCACCAGCTGGGCTGAAGTGGCAGGCGCGCTGGCGCGGCGGGGCTTCCGGGTCATCGTGCCCGACCTTCGTGGCCATGGGCGCAGCGCCTGGGCCGACACCTACGCGCTGGAGGATTTCGAGCAGGATCTGATCGGCCTGCTCGATGCACTCAAGCTGCGGCGGGTGAGTCTTGTCGGTCACTCACTGGGCGGGCACCTCGCCTTGCGACTGGCCATGCGCCTGCCCGACCGCATCGATCGGCTCGTCATCGAAGCCGCCCCGGTGCCACCCAGGGATGCCGCCGACGCGGCGGAACTCCAAGCCCAGCAGGCGAAGCCCTCATGGTTGAGGTCCGCTCAAGCGCTTGGTGCCGCGCGCATCGCCAGACTCTGGCTGCTCAGGGAGTTCGACTTTCGCTCGGCGCGCACCGTGCTGCCGGCGTTGCGGGCACCGATGCCGCACTGGTGGCTAGGGCTCGGCAACATTGAAGCACCTTGCCTGTTGCTGGCCAGCCACAACGATGGCGCCTTCAGTCAACGCATCGGCCTGCTGTGCGCCCATCTCCCCCATGCCAGCACGCACTATCTCGGCAGCGGCCACCGCTTGCATACCGAGCACGCGGAAGCGTTTCTGGATGTCGTGGTGCCGTTCCTGACCGATAGAGAGCCGCTGCCTAGGCGTATTTGAAGGACACTGAGCCTTACAGATGCGACCAGTACGCAAGGTGTATTCCTCGGCATTAACCCAGTAAGCACTCCTGTAGGTGCCGTCAGCAGCTCGTAGGCGGCACCGCCCTGGTCTAAGAGCCAGTTCAAAGTCTCCATGTGGTCACGCCCCCTCCCCAACCCTCCCATGCAATCGCAGGGAGTCCCCCTTTTGGGACAAGCAGGGAGAGTAAGTGCGGGCATGCTTTTGGCTCCTCCCCCTGCCGTGCAGGGGGAGGCTGGGAGGGGGTGCTTGTGGCCTCCACGGAGACTTTGAATCGGCTCCAAGACACGCTGGCATACATCATCGCGCTCCACTTATGCTGAGTACTGCCGACAAGGGAACCGGCGATCCGCTGCCCGTCACGCACTCAGGAGCACTGCGCATTGAGCACGCCCACTTCGACTGGCAGCCTGGCATGCGTCGGCATCGGCATTACCCTCGGCTCGCACATCAGCCCGCTGGCACGCAGCCATATCGAGAGCGCGGACGTCGTGTTCACGGGCGTCTCCGACGGTATCGTCGAACTCTGGCTCACGGAGATGCACGCGGATGTGCGCAGCCTGCAGCCGTATTACCGGGACGGTAAGCCGCGCCAGCAAACCTATCGGGAAATGGTCGACGCGATCATGGCCGAGGTACGCGCGGGCAAGCGCGTATGCGCGGTGTTTTACGGGCATCCAGGTGTGTTCGCATGGGCGCCGCACAAGGCGATCGAGGTGGCTCGACAGGAGGGCTACCCGGCTCATATGGAGCCCGGCATCTCATCCGAAGATTGCCTCTATGCGGACCTTGGCATCGACCCGGGTACCTACGGTTGTCAGCATTACGAGACCAGCCAGTACATGCTTTATCGACGTTGCATCGATCCAAGTGCCTGGCTGGTGCTGTGGCAGGTAGGTCTTGCAGGCGACCAGACTACCAGGCGCTTTGCCACCGGCGCCGCTTACCGCCAGGTGCTGATTGAGCTGCTGGCGCGCGATTACCCGCTGGATCACGAGGTCATCATTTACCGTGCCGCGACCCTGCCCATCCAGTCGCCGCGGATCGAACGTTTGCCGCTGCACGCCTTGCCTGAGGCCGATCTCACCATGGCGGATACGTTGGCCATTCCGCCTTCGCGTGCCATGCAGCCCGATCCGGAGATACGCGCGCGGCTAACCGCCCTGGATCTGGCCCTTGCCGATGCCTGACGGCCAGGCGCAGCAGCGAGCCACCGGTGGGCCCGCCTATGTCGTGGGTCCACACGGACGCCCAGGCCGGCGTCGACATTTTGGGCAAAGAAGAGAGATATGATCGGGCGCCACGTCGATTCCTGGGGAGAGGAAGCGGCGTGAGTTTCGGGGAAAATTTTCGCGACACACAACGACTAGGGGGTCATCATTATGTCGAGCGTCATCGACTTTCTCGAAAAAATGGGCAAGGATGCGCAGCTGCGTTACGCCTCGCAGAACGAATTAGCGCTGGCTCTTGAGGAGGCACGGATCGAAGCCTCGCTTGGCGCAGCCATCATCGCCAAGAGTACATCCGAGCTCTATGCCCTCTTGCATCAGGGCCCCCTCTTCTGCGTCCAGAGCGCACCGGGCAAGGAAGAAGAGGATGAAGAAGAGGAAGGCGAGGAGGACGACGAGACGTTAGCTCCGGCGAAGGAGAGCTCCCGGAATTCGTTGTCGTCCCGCCTGGTTGTCGACCCGGCCTGAGTCATGCTCGGGACCGGCAGCATTAGCCGGAGTTTATTCTCAGGAGCTGCCCTGCTCCTGGGCCTGTCTGCGGGCGTGGCTTTTGCCGGCACGCCCGCAGCGGGTGATTTGTCGCAGCAACTCGAACACGCGGACAACATCAAGACGGCTAATCACCCCGAGTTTGTACGACTGCTGGCACAACTCGACCAAGGCGCGGCACAGCTCACTACAACGCAGCAGTGGCGCCTGCGCTACCTCGACGCGTGGGAGGTGGCTTTCGAAGGCAAGTACAACGATGCCGGACTCTTACTGAATACCATCATCGAGCAATCCCCCAGTGACACGGTGCGCCACCGCGCCACGGCAACACTGATCAACATACTCGGCATCGCGCATCGATACGAAGAAGCATTCTCAAAACTCAGCCAGTTGATCGACCAGCTTCCCAACATCAGTGATGACGAGGCGCGCTATCAGGCCTTGCTTGAGTCCTCTCAGTTCCTGGTCACGGCAGGCCAGTACGATCTGGGCATCAGTTACGCACAGCAAATCCTCGATGACACCCGATTGCAGAGGCATGCGTGTCTTGCCTTGCACCTGAAGCTACATGCACAGTTTCGTAGAGGCGACGCAAACACCGAGCCTCTCCCCTTCCAAAACGGAATCGATATTTGCCTGAAAGCAGGGGAAAATCTGGTCGCGAATGCAGTAAGAGCGGATATTGCCAGCCTCGCCATCCAGCAAGGCCGAAACAACGAAGCAATCGCCCTGCTTCAACGCAATTATGCGGACGTTCGCAGCTACCACTATCCGGTACTGATTGCTACTTTCGACACGCTGCTCGCCCAAGCTTATCTGCGCTCCGGGGACTTCGCCCAAGCCAGGAAGTTCGCCACTACCAGCCTTGATGATGCGATCAAGAGCGAATACACCGAATCGACAAGCCAGGCCTATGAGGTCCTTTATAAAATCGAAGCGCAGCAGGACAATGTACGCGCAGCGCTTGCCTACCATGAAAAATTCATGGAAGCAGACAAGGGTTACTTGAATGACATTCGCGCGCGCGCACTTGCCTATCAGACGGTCAAGCAACAGCTGCTCGCCAACAAGCTGCAAGTCGAAACGCTGAACAAGCAGAACAGCATCCTGCAGCTCCAGCGCGAACTGGATCGCAAGGCCGTGGAGAACAGTCGCCTCTATATCGCCTTGCTGCTGATGTTTCTCGCCTCCATTGCGCTGTGGCTCTTTCGCCTCAAGCGCTCGCAGCTGCGCTTCATGCGACTGGCCCAGCAGGACAGCCTGACCGGCATCTACAGTCGACAGCATTTTGTCGACGCAGCGGAGGTGGCACTGCGGCAAGCAGCAAAATCCACCCGCAGCGCTTGCCTGATCCTGATGGACCTGGACCATTTCAAACTGGTCAACGATACGTACGGACATGGCGTCGGCGACATGGTGCTCAAGCGCACTGTGGCCGCATGCCAGGCGCATTTGCTTCCGCGCGATGTATTCGGGCGCCTGGGTGGCGAGGAGTTTGCGATCCTTCTTCCCGAATGCGGGCCGGCGCAGGCGAGAGAAAAGGCCGAGCACATCCGCCTGGCTATCGCCGCAACGCCCGTGGATGGAGAGACCCGCGACGTGGCGATCTCCGCGAGTTTCGGCGTGGCCTCCACCGACCGCAGCGGTTACGAGCTGCGCCAGCTCATGATCGATGCCGACAACGCGCTCTATCGCGCCAAGCGCGATGGGCGCAATCGGGTGGTCTATGGTGAGATCAGCGATGTTTCAACCGAGCTCAAGATCAACACTGGCCGACATGGGGTGAACAACGACCTCGGCAATAGGCCGCCGCAGACCGACACCGTCAGTTGACATCCAAGCCGCGTACCGATTTGCGCGGGCGCTCCAATAGTTTGGGATTGGCCAAGGCGGCCCGGGATGACACCAGGCCCACCCATCCATTGCCAAACTTTGCGGAGTATTCGAGGCCGGGCGGCACGCTGCCGCGACCGGAGTAGAAGAGGAAATAACCATCGGGGTACTGCTTCGCCCATGCCAGCGGGTCTGGCGCCGCGGCAAGCGGCTCGGGCAGCCGGGCCAGGAAGGTGATCAGCCCAGGCTCGTCATCCGAACGGGCGATGGGAACACCGCGCTCGCGCAAACTGGCCACGCGTTGCGCGATGCCGGTCAGGTCCATCGCACCGAGCACCTGCACGCGTGCGATTGGCAACAGCGCCATGGTGAGCAACAGCATGGCAATAGTGGCCCGCCGCTCTGCGCGCACCCGGCGGCTTAGCAGCAGGTACAGCGCGGCCAGCGCGATGAGCGAAGCGGACAACAGGTGCAGCCAGATGGCCGTGTCTCCGTTGGTGTCCACAAGAGGCATCGGCGGCCTGCCGAATTTGGACCACAACCATAGAACGGCGAACACGACCACCATGAGCCACATGCGCCGAGAGGAGAGCAGCTCGCTATCACGCCGCAGCCAGGCGCCCAGCAGCAGGGCAACCCCAGGCAGGAGAGGCAACAGGTAATGCAACTGCTTGCCGCTCACCAGACAAAACGCCAACAAGGCCGGAACCGAAGCGCTCAGGCCGAAGCGCGCCGCCGCGGAACCACCCCGCTCACGCGCGAGCTCCGTCACGCGGCGCCAGCGCACGAGGATGGGCCACGGCAATAACAACACCGGCACCCACGGCAGATACCACCAGAACGGCCGCTTGTGGGCAAAACTCTCCACCACGCGCCCCGCCGTCTGCCGCAGCAGCAGGTTATTCGCGTCCGCACTGCTGAGGTTATGCACGGCGGCCCAGGCCCAGAGCAGCGTAGGCAAGCCGCCCAGCAGCGCGACCAGCACCATCGCGACGACCTTGCGCCAGGACGCGGGCTGCCCGGCGGCCGACCACCAGCGCGCCGCCAGGATCGGTAGCGCCAGGTGCAGCAAGGCCACCGGCCCCTTGGTCAGCACGCCCAGGACGCTGCCGACGAAAAGCATGAGCAGCGCGCCACGGCTGCCGGTCTGCACATAGGTGACGATGGCCAGGAAGCCAAGCAGCACGCAGAAGCACAAGGTGACGTCGAACATCACCACGCCGCTGAACAGGGCGAAGAAGATGAAACCCATCAGCAGCCAAGCAGCCTGCCCCGAGGCATCCGGAGCGAGACGAAGCTCCAGCCGACGGCACAGCTCGACGCAGCCCATGCCGAACAGCAATACCATGGCACGCGCCGACCACAGGGAGATGCCCAGGACGCTCCAGCTGGCATTGATCATCCAGAACAGCAGGGGCGGCTTGTCGACGTACGGCAAGCCGTTGAGATGCAGGGTGATCCAGCTACCGGCCTGGCGCATCTCCCAGGCGATACTCAGATAGCGCGTCTCGTCGATCGGCACGGCGGGCAACACCGTCAACAACGGCAGCAGCAACAACATCAGCAGCGCGGGCGAGACCCGCAACGTGCCGAGACGACCAAGCCTGGAATTCATGAGCGGATCTTGCACTGCCTCGCTTACAGGCTTATTAGTCTTTCACAGGGAGCTTGCGTCGATCAAACGCAGGCCCATGCTTACGCGTTGCTGACGGGCCATGAAGGTCATGGCCCGGCGGTGCGATGCTTACGGCCCAAGGTGAGACCGATCAGAGTCGGCATCACCAGCAGCACCAAGGGGTACTGCAGCGTCAGGCCCGCAATGATGGCGATGGCCAGGGGCTGCTGAATGCCCGCTCCTTGCCCCAGGGCGAGCGCCAACGGGAACAAGGTCAGGATCGCCGCCAGAGTCGTCATGGTGATCGGCCGCAGACGATCCCGGCTGGCACGGCGCAGCGCCTCGAAGGGCGACATCTCGCGCGACAGGGTGACGTACTCCGACACGTAGAAGATCGCCATTTCGGTGCCCATGCCGATGATCATGGTCATGCCCATCATCGCCGTGATGTTCAGATCCACCCCGCAAAGCCATAGCGCGATGAACACCGCGGTGGCCGAAAACAGCGAGCAGCCCATCACGATGATGGCCAGTCCCGGGCGGCCGTAGAGGAACAGCAGCAGCACGAACTCGGCCACCAGCGCCATCAGGAACACTTTGCTCAGGCCAACGAAGGCGATCTGTTGCTGCTGGTACAAGCCACCGAGTTCATAGCGCATATCGGCGTCGAGCATGCCGGGCTGGGCCAGCAGCTTCTTCACGTCGGCGATGCTCGCGCCGATGCCGCGGCCTTCGATGCGAGCGGTGACGGCCACCATCTGCTGCAGGTTCTCGCGGGATATCTGCGGCTGGCCGGTGACTGCTGTCACCGACGCGACGCGTCCCAGCGGAAACACGTGCCCATCGGGCGCCCTGATGGGCAGCGCGATCAGCTGCGGAATACGCCACTGCGTCGCATCGGGCATGCGCACGCGCACGCCCACGCTCTTGGTCGCCGAAGGCAGCTGCGTCGCCACGACACCGGTGAGCGCATTGTTCACCGCCTGGGTGATCGCTTGCACGGTCATGCCTTCAAGCGTCGCCTTGTCGGCATCGACATCCAGGTTCAGCGCATCGCCGGCCAGCTGCACGCCGTCCTTGATGTCGACCACGCCGGGAATATCGGCAAGCGCCTTGGCGACCTTTTCGGCCTGCGGCACCAATTGCTCGGGATGGGCGGCATACAGCTTGATCTCGATCGGCTGCGGCACGGCCGTGAGGTCGCCGATCAAATCCTCCATCAGCTGCGCCAACTCGACGTCCACACCGGGAACTTCCTGCTCGACATGTGCGCGCACATCGCTCATCACGTCCTCGGTGGACCGTTCATGGCCGGGCTTCAGCCGCACAAAGAAATCGCCGTGATAGGACTGGCCGAGATCGCCGCCCAAACCCGTGCCAAGCCGGCGCGAGAAGGTCTCGACTTCGGGCATGCTCCGCAGGATGGCCTCCACCTGGCCGATCTGGCGCGCCGTTTCGGGCAGCGAGGTACCGGGTTTCGTGTAGTAGTCCATCACGAAACCGCTCTCATCGACGGCCGGCATGAAGCCGGTGGACACACGGGTAAAGGCCACGCCACCCACAATCAGCAAGGGAATAACGAGCGCGAGCAGCCACGCGGGGCGTCGCGCCAGACCGTCATAAAGCGTCGCGTGGGTGCGTGCCAGCCACTTCTCGTGACTGAAGCCGGGGTCCCGCCACTGCTTGAAGTCGACCAGTCGACGCAACAGCGGCGGCACCACCCACGCGGCCACCAGCCACGACACGGTGAGCGCGCTCGCCATGGTCACTGACAAGGCCTTGGAAAATGCGCCCGTGACCCCGCTGAGCAGACCGAGCGGAATGAACACGATCAACGTGGCAAGACTTGATCCCGTGAGTGGCGACAGGAACTCGCGCGCCGCCGGCAGCACGGCGTCCGGACCACCGCCCACCTCCGCACCGGCACGACGCGCGACGTGTTCCACCATCACGATGACGTCGTCGATCACCAGACCCACGGCCGCGGCAATGCCGCCAAGCGTCATGATGTTGAAGCTCATGCCCATGACCTGCAGCAGCAGGACCGTGACTGCGAGCGTCACCGGCACTACCAGCATGGCGATCAGGGTCACGCGCAGGTTGCGCAGGAACAACAGCAACACGGCGGCGGCGAGCAGCAGGCCGATCAGCACCGCGTCGCGCACGCTGTTGGCCGATTCCACCACCAGCTCGCTCTGGTCGTACCAGGATCTGAGCTTGACGCCAGCGGGCAGGCGGAACGTCGCCAGCTTCTCGCGCACCTGCCGCGCGATCTGCACGGCATTGCCGTCCGGCTGCTCGTAGACGTTGAACAACACGGCGGGGCGACCGTCCTCGCTCACCTTGATCCACTGGGGAACGTAGCCATCGCGCACGCTGGCCACGTCGCCAAGACGCACCCAGCCATGCGGGTCGTTCTTCAGCATGACCTGGCGGATCGCCTCGATCCGCTTCAGCGAGTGATCGGCCACGACCAGATAGAGCTTGTTGCGATCCTGCAGCCGCCCGACCGCCTGCAGCTGGTTGGCGCCGGCCAGCGCATTGGACAGATCATCGAGGCTCAGGCCGTATTGCGCGAGCTTGCGTGGGTCGGCTTCGACCTGCAGCTCGGCGGTTTCGCCACCTTGCACGTCGACGCGGGCCAGGCCTTCCACCGATGCGAGCAACGGCACGATTTGATACTGGGCCAGATCACGCAGTGCGACCGGCGACAGCGTGTCCGATTGCAGCGCATAGGAAATGATCGGGAAGACCGTAGGGTCCATGCGACGCACGTTATAGGTCGCGCCCGGTGGCAGGCTCGGCAATACGCGCGCGATGGCCGAATCGACCAGCAGGGTCGATGCCACCATGTCGCGGCCCCAGCCAAAGTCGATGGAAATCTGCGCCGAACCGCGCGTGGTTTCTGAACGCAAGCCGGCCACGCCGGGCACCGTTCGAATCGCCTCCTCGACGGGCCGGGTCAGCAGCAGCGAGGTCTGGTCGGCCGGACGATCGCCAGCATCCAGATCCACCACCACGCGCGGAAACGAGACCTGCGGAAACAAGCCGACCGGCAAGGTGAAGGCGCTGGCGAGGCCAGCGAGTGCCAGCGCAAAAGCCACGATCACGATGGCCCGGGCATGCCGGGCGAGAAACGTCGAGCTATTCATGGATGCGCGTCCGGCGCCTCGACGCGAACCGCCATGCCGTCATCGAGCTGGGTCGCACCCACGGTCACCAGCGGGCGGTGCGGGTCGAGCTTGCCGGTGGCCACGCTGGTGCTGTCCGACTCGCCGAGCACCTGCACCGGCACGCGCACGGCCTTGCCGTCGGCGACCTGGAACACATAACGGTCTTCTTCATCACCGAGCACGGCGTCGCGCGGCAGCAGCCAGCCCTGCGATTGGCCGACGACGATGTCCGCACGGAAACCTTCGCCAGCGACGGGCGTGCCATCGGGTACCACTTCCACATCGAGCTGATGCGTGTGCGGATTCAAGGCACCGGCAACGCGGCGCACGGTGCCGTGCATCGGCGCGGTGGCATCCAGCGGCGTCAACGTGACATTGGCCCCCGCCTTCACGCGTTCCATGGCGCGGCGCTCGATACCCACGGTAATCACCAGGCCGTCGCCACGATGCACGGACAGCAGTGGTGCTCCGGGTTGCAGCACGTCGCCTTGCGCGGCATCGACCGTCACCACGGTGCCGTCGAACGGCGCGGCCAGATCGAGCCTCGCGGCACTGCCCTGCTGCTGGACCAAGGCATCGAGGTTGGCCTGCGCATCCTTCAACGCCTTGTCGGCTTGTTCCAGCTGATCGCGCGTGGCCAGCTGCTGCGCCAGCAATTCAGCCGTGTGGGCACGCTGTGTTTCGGCCAGCTTGCGCGCGCTCAGTGCCTGTTGATAAGCCGCCACCGCCGAAGGTGCCAGCTCGAACGAAAGCAGTCGCTGCCCGCGCTTTACCGGCGTACCCGGGGTCACTGCCCACTGGGTGACGCGACCCGCCGCCTGCACATTCATCACCAGCGCCGCGTCGGCGGCGGGACCGGCCGCGCCATAGGCCACGACCAGATCGGGCAGGCTGCCCTGACGGACGGGCATCGTGGAAACGGCCGCGTTCACCGCCGATGCTTCGGGTGTCTCACTGCCGGAACAGGCCGCAAGCGCCAAGGCGGCAATGCCCGAAACAAACCATGGCAGTCGGGAAATCATGGGGCGATTACATCCTGGTCAAGTGAACTTGGCATGCCACGTCCCACCAGCAGCTCCAGCGCCGCCTGCTGTTCCAGCATGGCTTGCTCCAGCGCGATCATGGCTATCTGGCGGTTGAGGGCGGCGACGTCGAGATCCACGTAGCTACGGAGGTCCAGCAGCCCTGCCTGCCAGGCTGTTCTGGCCTGGGCCGCGGCGTTGACGGCGTTGGTGGTGACGGGAGCGAGGGCAAGCCACTGCGCGTGCAGTTGCCCGTATTGCGCCAGCAAGGCGTCCACCTCATCGCGCGACGTGGCCAGGCGCGTGACGTATTCCTGATGCAGCTGCTCGCGCGTGGCGCGTGCGACGCCGATATTGCCCTGGTTGCGGTCGAAGATCGGCAAGGCGAACGACACCGCCGGACCGCCATTGCGCACGCGGCTATTGTCCTGCGACGCGTCGTAGCCAATGGATAGCGGCGGAAACTGCGCGAGCACGGCAGCGCGCAAGGTCGCGTCCTGCGCCTGATAACCGAGCTGCAAGGCCACCATGTCCGGCCGGCGGCGGCTGATGGTGGCTGCCTCGCGCTGGATCGATGCTGCATCCAGGTCCGCACGCGCCAACGGCGCGAGCGGCACCACCACGTCAGGCTTCAGCCCCAGCAGCGCGGTCAGTTGTTGCTGCTGGTCGAGGCGACGACGCTGCAAATCATTCATCACCGCGCGCGCATCGGCAGCGGCGGCGAGATCCGGCTCGACCGTGAGGCGCTCGAGATTGCCCTGGCCGACTTGCTGGGTAATCCGCGCTTCGCGTTGTTTCAACGCATCCAGTGCCTGCTGCTGCAACTGGATCTGGCGATCTCCCTCGACCAGGCCGATCACCAGCAGTCGCGCCTTGCCGAGCGTCTGCCATTGCTCCCACAGCAGGCCCGCATCGACTTCGTCGGCCGCTGCCCTGGCCGCCTCGCGACGCGGCTTGAGCGTGATCAGCGAGGCGATGTCCTGGCTGATCGAAGCAGTCCATGCCGTGGCATCGCCCACACCCGAGAGCAGGTAACCGACGCTGCCGCCGACCACGGGATTGGGCAGCACACTGTCCTGCCGGCGCTGCGCCTGGGCCGCCTGGTGACGCGCAGGCGCAGTGAGCAGGCTGGGGTTGTTCAGCAGGACCAGACGCTCCACCGCCGCCGAATCCAGCGGCAGCGTGGACCCCGCAAAACCATGCAGCTGGGACAGCGACGAGGCGGACTCCGCCTGCGCGGGCAGCGGCAGTGGCCTATAGGTGGCGCAGCCGGCAAACCCGGCTCCCATCAGGGCGGCCAGAAGCATGCCCGCCGGCAGACGATGTGCGCTGACGCGTCGATAGCGAAGGTGACGGGGAAACAGCACCGATAAACCCGGGGGACGGTGGGGGAGCGCACACCCTAACGGACTTGCCTTAGCGTTGACTTTGCTGTGTCCACGCCCCTCCCAACACCCCACTCCGCATTCAAAAAGCGGCCAGGGCATACCGCGACCCTCCCCCCTGCACGCAGGGGGAGGAGCCAAAGCAGAACCCACCGCCGCACGGAGGAAAAGCGACTGGAATGTGCCGCACGCTTACTCCCTCCCCTGCTTTTGCAGGGGAGGGCTGGGGAGGGGTGCTCTTGCCTTACACCGCGTCCGGCACCACTGCTTCCGCGCCATCCCGCAACGGAACGCACACACGCACACGCAATCCCCGTCCAAACGGCGAATCGAGCAATTCGATGGAGGCGTCGTGCAACTGAGCGGCACGCTGCACGATGGACAGGCCCAGTCCATAACCCTCGCCGCGACTGCTGGCTTCGCGGTGGAAACGTGCGAATACGGCATCGCGACGCTCGCGCGGGATGCCTTCGCCATTGTCGATGACATCGATCACCGCATGATCCCCTTCGCGCCCCACCGACAGCTGCACGCGACCTCCGGCAGGCACGTGGCGTAGCGCGTTCTCCAGCAGATTCCGCAGCAACGCGGCCAAGGCCACCTCATAGCCCGACACCGGCAGGCGCTCGGCAGGCAGCGCCACGTCCAGCTCGACATCCGTATCGCCAATCACCGTCGAAAGTTCTTCGATGACGGTGGTGGCAACGTCCACCAGGTCGATCTCGGCGCGATGCCCCGCGCGCGAACTGGTCTCCAGCCGCGCCAGCGACAACAGTTGCTCCACCCGCCTGGCCAGCGCGGCCAGGCTTTGGCGGGCGCCCGCAAGCGCGACATCCGCCTCCCCGGTGGAGCGGCTCGCTTCGGCGTTCTCGAGATTGATCATGGTCGACGCCAACGGCGTCCGCAGCTCATGCGCCACATCCGCACTGAAGCGGCGCTCGCGCGCGAGCGCATCCTCAAGGCGTGCGAACTGCTCGTTGAGCGCCGTCACTACCGGCTCCAGCTCGCGCGGCGCTTGCGCGATTTCCAGCGTGTCGTGGCTGCCCGGTTGGCGCGCGGTCAGCTGCTCGGCCAAGACATCCAGCGGCCGCAGTCCCCGCCGCACTGCCCAGCCGACCAGCAGCGCGAGTACCGGCAGCGCAACCAGGGGCGGCAAGGCATGCTCAAGCCACAGCGCAACCGTGATGTCGCTGCGACTGTCGTAACGCTCGGCCGCGCGGATCACGATGCCACCGGCGCCCGGTGGCAGGGTGAATAGGCGCCAGCGGTAACGCCCGATCCGCAAGTCACTGAAGCCCACGCTGTCGGCCGCTGGCGGGGGCAAGGCGCTCAGGTTGGCGGTGACCAGCAGCGGTTGCGCGTGACGATCGAACACCTGGAAACCGACTTCCGACTCGTTCGTTTCGCCATGCAACACGCGTTCTTGCACGGACTTGGTGGCGATCGGCACCACCACCACGCGACCCGCTTCGCCGCCTTGCAGCGCCGACAGTCCCCCGTTCTCGATCAACACCTGCAAGGTGCGCGCCGATTGCGCAAGGCGCCCATCGGACAGTTCGCCCACCTCGTGAACCGTGCGCCGAAAACTGTAGACACCCAGTGGCAACAGCACCACGGCGATCACGCCGAGAATCAACCAGCGCAGCCGCTCCCGCAGACTGGTCGCCCTCACTTCGGATCCCGCGGAATCATGTAGCCGAAGCCGCGCACATTGCGGATCGTCTCGAAGCTCAACTTGCGCCGCAATGAATGCACCAGCACTTCCAGGGCATTGTTGCCGACCACGTGATCCAGGCCGTACAGCGAGTTCTCCAGACTCTCGCGCCGAACCAGCCGCCCGGCGTTTTCCATCAGCGCCTGCAGCAGCGAAAACTCACGCCGCGTCAGCTCCACCGCTGCGCCGCGGAAGGTGACTTCGGACGTGCCGAGATCCAGGCTCAGGGCGCCGACATCAATCCGATTGACCGCGAGTCCACGCATGCGCCGGCTCAACGAACGAATGCGCGCCGCCAGCTCTTCCACATGGAAGGGCTTGATCATGTAATCGTCGGCGCCGGCATCGAGGCCGTCGACGCGGGCGGAGAGGCCGTCACGCGCGGTCATCACCAGCACCGGCGTCTCGATGCGCGCTCGACGCGCCTCGGTCAGCACATCAAGGCCATCGCGCCCCGGCAGACCCAGGTCGAGCAGGATCAGATCAGCCGTCCGATCGCGTATCGCGCTGGACGCCGAGCGGCCATCGCGCAGCCAGGACACCGTATAACCCAGGCGCTCGAGCGCGCGCTGGATAGCGTCACCCAGATGCGCGTCGTCTTCGACAAGAAGGATGTGCACGAACCGAGAGCTCCCGTCACCTGCCCGGATGGGCAACCGCCCGCGGCGGCGTTGCGATTATCCGTCATCCGCCTTATGAAAGACTTAATCGGCATCGGACCGCACTTCGCTTCGGCCCTGGGGTGCAGATACGCGTCATTTGACCGCATCGTAAACATACTCATGCTGCTCATCGCGCAACACGAGCTTTCGACTGTCGGGCTTGCCCGCGACGACAAACTCCAAGCCATCCGCGCCCGGCGAGATCGTCACGAACGAGACGGAGCCATCATCGTTCTTGCGCGAGGCGACGTCGCTATGCCAGACGCCGAAGTCGAACACGGTGTCCTTGCCATCGTGCCGCACCTGGATGCTTCCAAGCGCCGCGTTGCGATAGTTGTCCGCCAGTTTGGCCACTTCCGCGGGGTCGGCCGGCACCGTCAAGCGCTTCCGCTCGGCGGCAATCTGCGCCTTGAGCCGCTTCACGCCGGCATCAATATCACCCTGCGCCAGCGGCTTGCCATCAAACAACACTTCCAGCAGACGGCGTTGGAACGGGCCACGAATGAACATGCCCGTATCGGCATTCGCGAGTATCACGGCACCTACCCCCTGCTCCGGCAACCACATCATGTCGGAGTGGAATCCCGCCAGGTCGCCACCGTGATGAACCACCGGTACGCCCCAGGTGTGATCAACCATCAATCCCATGCCATAACTGGCCGTCGTACCCATGGCTACATTGGCCTTGCGCCGCTCAAGCAACGCCGTCTCCGACACGTAGCGCTGCCCATCCGGAAGCAGGCCGTTATCCAGCTCCATCTGGATATAGCGCAGCATGTCGCTTACGGCGCTCCAGGCGGCACCCGCCGGTCGTGCCGCGCGGATCGAATTATTGATGCCCATATTGGCCACGGCGGTATGGCCATCGACGTCCAGGCCATGCGGCGTCGCATGATCGGCAAGCAGCGCGCGATCGTAATCGAACGTGGTCAGGTGCATGCCCAGCGGATCGAACACCTGTTTCTGCATGGCGAAATCGTAGGCCGCGCCGAGTTCCATATGCGGGTAGAGCACGTGCGCGCCGATGTAGCCGGCGGCGGCCGCCATCAGGTTGGAGTACTGGAACAGTTCGCCGAACTTGCTCGTCGGCCGCATGCCGGCCAGCGCCTTCAGCACGGTCTCGGGCGTGGCCTCGCGGCTATTGAGCAACCATTCCATGTCCTGCCGAGGCATGCCTGTGCACGCGCAGATCAAGTGCCGCATCCGCACCTCGCGCGTGGTATCGGCGTCCCCAAGCTTGAACGATGGCATCACCTGGGTCACCGGCGTGTCCCAATCGAACCGATGCTGGTCCACCTCGCGCGCAAGCATGAGCGTGGTGAGCGCTTTGGTATTCGAGGCAATCATGAACAGCGTATCGGCATCGACCGGCTCGGGCTTGCCGATCTCGCGCACGCCAAGGCCGCCCGCGAAGACGACCTTGCCATGGTCGATCAGGCCCATAGCCACGCCCGGCACGTCATAAGCCTTGCGCGCTTCCTCCACGAATGCCTTTAGCGCTTCGACGCGCTCGACATCCAGGGGATGCGCCTTTTTGTGGGCGAAGGTCTCGCGCTTGTATCCCTTCGGCAGCAAGCGATCCGAAATGGCCCGCAGCTGCGAGGCACGCTTCTCGCCAACCGCATTGGCGACGTCATAGATAAGCACGGTGTAGACACCATCATGCCGGTACGCAATCGCGGTCAGGCTGCGCTTGTCGTTGGCCGAGGTCTCGTAGCTATAGACTTTGATCTGATCCCAGTTGTCGCGCGGCGCACTGTCGGTCGCGACGTGCAGCGGCCAGGTCTTGGCCGGGCCGTAGATTTTCCACGCCGCGGCAACGGCCGCGTCCACATCCGCGGCCTTCACATCCACCAGCACCACCTGCGAACCCGGCTCCGGCGGATTCAGCGTGACCTCGTTGCCATGAGAGTGAATCGTCCAATCCGCCGGAACGACAAACTGCGTCCCTGCCGACGTGGTGCGCTGGGCATCGGCCTTCACCGTGATGTTGGGAGCAGGTGCCGGAGCATCCTTCGCCGATACGGGCGCAAACCACAGGAGGAGAAGCACGAAGACAACGCAACGCATCGACATGGAGGTACCTCGTGGTTGGAGGAAACGCTCTAGCTGTCAGTCATGCGCCAGGTCAGCGATCCATGCCCGGCAGGACTGAGTACATCGGTGGCTCCGCCGGAGTCTACACGCGTGGATTGCGCTTGCCAGTGCAGGCCCCCTTGCCAGGATGTAGCCCAGCAGCGTCACGTTGGAGGACGCGGTCAGCTCGCCGAGAACGTCGAGCGCAACGAATTGGCCTGTGCGTGCGCAGTCGGCCGGATCGTCCACCCATGCGGCCCGTACCAAAATCAGCTCAAGGTGGCGAAGGCATCGGCGCTGAAGCTGCGCAAACGTTGTCGTGACGACGAGGCGCCGGCTGGGACATCGACCGGGCAAACCGCAGCGACAGGCCATGCGACGAACATCTCGCCGATGATCACCCGGCGCATGCGGGAGAGGACGTTCAACGCGACCTCTGGAAGCCCATCGATGAATGCGGCGGCGTTTAGCCAGCAGGACAAGCTGGGGAATGGATGGGCGGCCACGCCTAATAATGCGCTGCAGTTCCCACATCGCACTTCGATGCGGCACTAACGACCGTCCATCGCTTGACTTTACGGAAAAACAGTGAACTGATTCGCTCGCGACTAAAGGTAGCGCTAACATTTTGAGTCTCGCGTTTACCTTGGCGTCGTGCCGAGACAAACGCGCACAGGGTGCGCTCCTACATCTTGGGACGAGCGGGAAGTCGCATGGCTGAAAGTCGACGCTCATCAGGCCTCTGAGGAGAGCTAGAGCGCGCATGGTGTAGGAGCGCACCCTGTGCGCGACCCGCGCTAGCCCCTGTTCCCATCGCCGCCAGCGCGCCATCTTCGCGATACGCTGGCGATGGCTGTGGGAACTGGGGCATAGCCCATCGCGCACAGGGTGCGCTCCTACATCTTGGGACGAGCAGGAAGTCGCATGGCTGAGAGTCGACGCTAAGCAGGTCCACCTATGCTGGCAATGACGCCATGACCTGGTCGGGTGTCATGATGTGGTGGGCGGTAAAGGCTGGAGTACCGGCGGGAATATGAGCGTCGGCTACAACGTAGGCTCCGCCAGCGGCTACAACACCATTTCTGTCTACGGCTGGACCACCAACCCGCTCGTCGAGTATTACATCACCGAGTTCGGTTCGCTTTATACGGGGAATGCAACGTATAAAGGCAGCGTGACCAGCGATGGACACACCTACGGCACGTATGAGCACCAGCAAGTGAACCAGCCCTCCATCATCGGTACTGCGACGTTCGAGCAGTACCTGGATGCCTGGGGCGGCGCATCGATCGGCAGCAACGGCACCGTCACCACAGGCAACCACTTCAGCCACTGGAAGAGCCTGGGCATGAATATGGGTACCTTCAATTACATGATCCTGGCCACCGAGGCATACAACGGCGCCAGCGGCCAAGTAAACGCAACGGTGTGGTGACGAGTCCCGTGAAGGTGTTTTGAAAATGCTGAAGCCGGCGGCCGCCAACTCCGTATGGGTCAAGGGCGGAACGTTCAAGAACACCACGTCCAACTACTACGAAACAGGTGTCGTCGTATCGGACTTCTATATCGGCAAATACGGCGTCACTCAAAAAGAGTGGCTAGGGATTCCGGCGATTGTACGGTGTAGCCCTTCGACTGAAGTTCGCTAAGGTAACCATCGGCGGTGAGGATCTGCTCCATCGAGAGCAGCGCTACCACCTGCGAATCGCGGGCCAGTGCTGTTTCGGCCGCTTTGACCCAGGCTTGCCGCACCCGTTTGGATATGTCCGTCATGCCCACCTTCCTGGCGAAGTCGGTATCGCTGAGCGAAGTGAAACATTCATCCTGTTGCTTGGTGGACAGAACCTTGGCCAGCGCCTGCAGATCTCCCGTCGCCCACGCGTTCGCGCGCACGGTAGCCTGCGAAAGATCCTGGTCGATGGCGTTGAAGATGCCATTGAGGCACTGCTGGTCATCCATCGCCATTTCCTTGAACTGCCTGGCGGCACTGCGTGGATCATCCAGCACCAAGACGTAGGACGTGTCTATGGTTGAAATCCCGCTCCGATCCGCTGCGGAATAGATGACCTTCTCCACCACCTGGTCGTCGGTTAGGCCTGATTGCCTCATGGCGGCGCTGTACAGCTTGCGGCTCGCAAAGATCGGCCGCAAACGGTCGACATCTCGACTGTTGCCGAGGTACTTGGATTTCTGCACGAGCCAGCGGCTATACAAGTCGGGCGGCAATACCTGTTGCAAGGTTTTGCCATCCGGAAGCTTCTTCCATCCGATCAGGGAAGGAATCAGGGACAGTCGACCCCAGAAGCCGACTTTTGCCCCTATTGTCATGCTCGGCGGCTTGAGCACGCTCTGGGAGGAGGCGACCAGACGCTCGACCTTGTACGACTCCCATTGCATGCCCTTGGGCAGCGGAGAAGTGATTCCAAGAACCCACATCACGTGGCCATCCTTGCTGACCTGCCAGAGCGCGGGTCCGGGCAGGACGCCAGTCACCACGACGGGTGCCAACGGTATGGCAGAGCTTGGTGAAGGTGAAGCCGTCTGTCCTGATACACCGAGAGCGGTGAACGCGGTCAGGAGAAATGCGATGGCGAAATGGAAACGGCCCATCACTCGCCTGGACTTCCTTGAGAGATCGAATTCTTGCTCGCTCGACCTTGCCCGCACGCTTTTAGTCACGTCTTTCTCCTTGCGTGGATGGAGTCGCACGACTAAGCGATATGCTTCTCTCAGGCAAAAAAATCAGGCTAACCGTAAAGAAGCTGCTGGCTGTGAGGCAAATTCATCCGGAAATGGCGGCGATCCGAGTAGCGAACGCTGCCTTCCATCGGATGAACCCTTCAGGGTGGGCGCCCGGAAACGGCGCGCCTAGTCGTGTCGCGCATGCTTCGCCTCGCGCTTGATCCGGTCAATCGAGAAGCTCCCGCATGCTTGTCGGAGAAATCCGAAAAGCGCCTGAATGATGCTTTTTTGCAGAGACTTACCCTGCACCCTTTGATAGAGGGACTGGAGTTGACCGGATGATCATCTAAGTGCCGCGCGGCTTCGCCCGATGCGTCGGGGCCGCGGTCCACGGATCGTCCGGCCACGGATGGCGCGGGATAGCGGCCCTTTCAGTTCCTTCTTCACTTCGGGATAGGTGCGCTCCCAGAAGCCGTGCAGGTCCTGGGTGACCTGGATCGGCCGGCCGGCGGGCGAGAGCAGATGCAGACGTGACCGGGATGCGGCCGCCGCCGACGCGCGGGGTATCGGCCAGGCCGAACAGCTCCTGCAGTTTGACGGCCAGCACGGGCGGTTCGCCTTCGGCGTATTCGAGCCGGCGGCTCATGGCCGCTGGGCACGGCAGGCTTTCGGGCGCCTGCGCATCGAGCTGGCGGCGTTGTTCGTAGTCGAACAAGGTCCGGCAGTGCCTGCGACAGCTCCTCCGCGCTCAATGCGTCGAGACGGCGCTTGCCGTCCAGGTAGGGAGCCAGCCACTCGTCGAGCGTAGCCAGCAAGGCGCGCATCGGAGATATCCGGCAGGCCGAGCTCCGGCATCCATGCGCGCAAGTGCCTGCATGCGCGCGCGCAGGCGTCGCGCGTTTTCGCTCCACGGCAGCGTGTCGATGCCCTTGGCGCGCACGGCGGCGAGCAGGGCCGGCAACGCATCCTCCGGCTTCACCGGCACGCTGCGGCGCTCCAGCACGATGGCGGCGTAAGCGCTGTTCGTCGAACGCTTCGACGGCGCCGCGCTCGATCGTTCCAGCGCAGCACGCGCTCGCGCGCGAACTGCGCGGGATAGTCGCGTTCGAGCACGCGTGGATCGAGCGGTGCGGCGGCGAAGAATCAGGCTGTCGCGCGCCTCGAAGCGCAGATCCAGCGCCACCAGCCAGGGCTCGCCAAGCAGCGCGGTGTTCTCGTGCAGGCGAGCACCACGACCATTGGCCAGGGTGTAGCGCAGCGGATTGCTGTCGTCGCGGCGTGCGATGCGATCGGGAAACGCATGCAGCAGCAGGTCGCCCACCGCATGGCTGTCAGGCATGCCGCTGGCGGCGGTGCGCATGTCCAGCCGTCGACGCCAGCCCTTGCTCGCCTGCTCGATCGCGGCCAGCGCGCCGCGTATCGGCATCGCCGCGTGCGCGCTGCCTGCGGCGGTCGCGCCATGCATGCAGGGCGGCGACGCGCGCGCGGAAGTCGTCGCTGCGCGCCTGCTCGCCGCGCAAAGGCGAGCGCGCTTCCATCAGCGCCAGCAGATCGGCGACCAGCGCGCGCAGCTCGGCGCGGCGCGCGCAGCGCGGCGGCGCCGAGACGCGGCGTGGCGCCGAGTTCGAGCATGCGCTCGACCCAGCGCGGTGATGCGGCCATCGGCGCGCCAGCGCGGCGAGCTGCACCAGCAATTCGCGCGCCTGTGCCAGCGCGCCCGACGGGCGGCGGATCCAGCCAGGGCAAGTCCGTGCCGCTGCTTCGCCGTGATACCCCAGGCGGCCAGTTCCAGCGCCAGGCCCGGACAATTCGGCCTGCGCAATCTCCGCGCGTGCGCGAGGCCTCCAGCCGCTTGCTTTGCGGCCACAGGCGATAGGCACGTGCCTGTCGGCGACGCGACCGGCGCGACCGGCACGCTGGTCGGCCGAAGCCTGCGAGATGTTGACGGTTTCCAGCCGCGTGAAGCCCGAGTTCGGGATCGAAGCGCGGTTCGCGTGCAAGGCCGCTGTCGATCACTGCGCGGATGCCGGGCAAGGTGATGCTGGATTCGGCCACGTTGGTGGCCAGCACGATGCGCCGCACGCCCGGCTCGCGCAGGACTCGAGCGCGGCCTGCTGCTCGGCCAGCGACAGTTCGCCGTGCAGCGCGACGACTTCGACGTCATCGCGCGCAAGCGACTGCTCGAGCACCGCCTGGGCTGCGCGCGATCTCGCGCCGACCGGGCAGGAACGCCAGCACGTCGCCGTCATTTTCCTCCAGGGCCTGGCGTGCAATGCGCGCGAGCTGATGCTCCATGCTTTCCTGCACGCGTGCCGGCGGATACTCGATGCGCACCGGAAAGCTGCGACCGGGACTGCTGATGCGCGGCGCATCCAGCCATTGCGCGATGCGCTCGCCATCCAGCGTGGCCGACATCACCACGCAGGCGCAGCTCGGGTCGCAGCGTGCGCCTGCACGTCGAGCGCAAGCGCGGCGCCGAGATCGCCGGCCAGATGCCGCTCATGGAATTCGTCGAAGAGGATCGCGCCGAAGCCGCTGAGCTCGGGGTCGTCCTGGATCAGGCGGGTGAGGATGCCTTCGGTGACCACCTCGATGCGCGTCGCCGCGCTCACCTTCGACTCGAAGCGGATGCGGTAGCCGACGGTCTGCCCGACCTCTTCGCCGAGCTGCTCCGCCATGAACTGCGCGGCCGCACGCGCGGCGATGCGGCGCGGTTCCAGCATCAGGATCTTCGGCCCCGGCCAGCCAGGGCTGCATCGAGCAAGGCCAGCGGCACCTGGGTGGTCTTGCCGGCGCCGGGCGGCGCCTCCAGCACCAGGCATGGATGCGCCGCGAGCGAGGCACTGATCTCGGGCAGCAACGGGGTAATCGGGAAGGACAGCGGCGTACTCATCGCTCACATGATAGTGGGGGCAGTATGCCGGCCCGCATCGATCGGTACCGGGCTACGGTACGCGCGGTTTTCGAAGGGCTTCGACTCGGCATTTTTGCGAGCACCCGCCCCTCACCCCAGCCATCTCCCCCGAAGGGGAGAGGGAGTAACGACTCAGTGCTGGGTCGCCGTGGTGGGCATCGCCCGCAACGGCGCCAGCGATTCGAACTTGCGCTGGTATTCGTCGGTCACCTGCTTGGCCTCTTCGCTGTTGGTGATCACCCGCGGCGTAATCAGCACGATCAACTCGGTGCGGCTGCGGTTGCGGCTGGTGGTGCCGAACAGGCGGCCCAGGAACGGGATTTGGTTGAGCCCGGGAATGCCGGTATTCGGTATTGTCCTCGTTCTGCTGGATCAAGCCGCCCAGCAACACCGTCTGGCCGCTCTGCACGGCAATCTGGGTGCCGACCGCGCGCTGCTGGATGGTGTAGTTGCCCTGGTCATTCGCAATACCAATCGTGTTGCTGACCTGCTGCTGGACCGTCAGGTAGACCAGGCCGCCCGGATTGACGCGCGGCTGCACGTTCAGAATGACGCCGGTCGGCAAGTAGGTGACGCTGCTCGCGGTCGAACCCGTGGTGGTCGTGCCCAGGCCGGTGACGATCGAGGTCTGGTTGACCGGTATCTGGTTGCCGACCTGGATATGCGCGACCTGGTTGTTCAGCACCACCATCGATGGCGCCGACAAGGTCTTCGTATTGCCACTGACCTCCAGCGCACGCAGCGCCACCTGGAAGTTCTTGTTGACGAAGGAATAGAACAGCGCATCGCCTGGCGAGCTGCTGGTGCCGGGGTTGTAGGTGTTGCCGCCCTGGCCAAGCGAGATCTGGCGCTGGTTGTTCTTGTCGCCCGGCGTGAAGGTGCCGTCGCCGTTGTTGGTGCCGCCGGACAAGCCCTGCAGATACCACTGCACACCGAACTGGAACTGGCCGGTCAGGTCCACTTCCAGGATGCGCGTCTCGATCTGCACTTGCAGCGGCACGTTGTCGAGCTTCTTGATGGCCTGCTCGATTTCTCCCCACTGCGAGGGCCGCGCACGCACCATCAGCTGGTTGTTGGCATCGACCGAGCTGATGCGGATGCTGCCGTCTTCGGAGCTGTATTGCTGGCCACCCTGATTGCTGTGGGCGTTGTTGCTATTACCAAACGCCCCACCCGTGCTGCCAAAGGCGCCGCCACCGGTGGTGCCGCCGCCAAGCCCCGTATTGCCACCCAGCCCGCCCGTGGTCGTACCGGTGTCGCCGTGCGTGCTGAGCCCGCCCGCAGAGTTGCCAAATCCGCCCGTGGTGCTGCTGCCAAAGCTGCCGGCGGTGCTGCCCATGCCGCTGGCCGAACCATAGGCGTTTTCGGTGCCGCCCAGCGTACCCGAGTTGAGACCCGGACCCACCTTGCCGTTGTTGCCATTCGCGTTGGCGCCATTGGTATAGATCTGCGCCAGGTATTGAGCGAGATCGGAGGCCTTGATGTTGCGCACGTCATAGACGTAGAGGTCCGGCTCGTTGCCGCCGCCATGATCGATCTTGGCGATCCAGTCACCCACTTCCCTCAAGTACGTCGGCTGCGTGCTGATCACCACCAGCGCGTTGGTGCGTTCGATCGGGATGAAGCGCAGCATGCCGGCCAGCGGCGTATCGCCCTTGGGCGCCGAACAGCTGGTCGAGCTGGGGCATCAGTTCGCCGACATTGGCGCGCTGCAGGCTGAACACGCCGACCGACATGCCGCGCAGCCAGTCCACGTCGAAGGTCTGCACGGTGCGCTGGTAGTTCTCCAATTCCTGCGGCGTACCGGACAGCACGATGAGGTTGCGCGACGCATCGACCAGCAGCACCGAGTCGGCGCGCGCGAACGGCTTGATCAGTTTCTGCATCTCGGTGGCCGAGATGTAGCGCAGCGGAAACAGGCGCGCCTGCAAGCCCGCCGAGGGCGCGACGGCGCCGAGACTGGGCACCAGGTTGCCAGCCACGGCGTCCTTCGACGGCATCACGATATAGCGGCCTTCGCGCTTCACCAGCGAATTGCCGGTCCACGACAGCAGGGTTTCCAGGATCGGCAGCGCCTGGCTGCTGTCCACCGGCTGGGAGGTGGAGAACGAGATGTTGCCCTGCACACCGGGCACGATGGTGTAGTTCTGCTTGAGCAGGTCGCCCAGGATGGCCTTGACCACCGCCTGCACCGGCTGGTTCTCGAAGTTGAACGTTACCGCGCCCTCACCGCTTGCCACCTCGCGGGGCTGCGCCAACCCGGTGGCCCGCACGAACTTGCCCGTGCCGCTGCGCAGCTTCGGCTCCAAGGCGGCGTTCTGGTCCTGCGGCTGCCCACCTGTATTGAGCGGCCGCTGGGCTGGTACAGGATTCTCGGTGCCGGCCATGGCCTCACGTTGCAGTTCGCCGTCATCGTGTGGCTGCGGCAAGGTTTGGCAACCACTGAGCCAGATAGCCAAGGTGAGCGTACCGATGCGGCGAATCCGCGACCTGCGCTTGGTCAACATGGATCAATGTGCTCCTTCGGAGGGCGCTGCCGACTGTTCGGCGCGACGCTTCTGGATGGCTTCTTTGAGCTGGCGGATGCGATCCGATTGCATATCCGCATTGGTCTGAGGTGTGCCTGGCGCATTCGCATTGGGCAGGGAGGTACTGGGCGACGGCGGCACAGGGCCTGTCATCATGCGTACCGCACCGGGTGGCATCGGTGCCGGTGGCTGCGCAGGTGACGGCAGCATGCCATTGGCCGCGGTGGCGCCCTTGGGCATGTCGATCGGCGCACCAGCGGGCAGACTCAGTTCGGTGCGGCCACTGGCCGATTCGAAGATCGCCGCACGCGGCTTGAGCTCGGCCAGGCGCCAGCTGCCGTCGGGCAAGGTGTCGCCCTCGCGCAGGCGCACTTCGTGTTCGCCATTCTTGTCGCGCAGCAAGGCCATGTGCAGCGTAGGCGTGAGGATGATGCCGGTAAGCTGCATATCGCCCAGGCTCGCGCTGCCACTGGCGGCGTGCTGCTCGGCTTGCGATCGGCATTGAACAGCGGCTGCTGTCCACACTGCCGCGAACTGCTCCAGCGGCACCGGCGGCGGCAGACGCCCTTGTCATGCACCTCTGGCAGCGGCGCCACCGGGCGCGGCGCTTCCCAGTGCACGCGCACGCCCGATGCCGGCAAGCAGCAGCAGCAACAGCAAGCCGAAGCACGGCGGCAATGACCACCGAGCACGGGTGTCAGGCGACGCTGTGGTGCGGCGTTCATGGCGCGCTCCCCCGTCGCGCATCGGGCCGCCCGCGTTGCGCGGCTGGGCGCACATAGCCGGAGAGGGTGAACTGCACTTCCAGCGGCGCCCCCACCTGCTGCTGGGCCGCGACGGGATTGCGATAGATACTCAGAGTCATCGACGAACAGGTAGGGCGTACCTTGCTCCAGCGTCCTGCAGCGTTTCGGCCAGCGGCTGCATTCGCAGCGCAGGCTGATGCTCACGGCCACCTTGCGATAAGGCTCGCCGGGCGCGGCGGGCGGATTGGGCACCGGCATCTTCTGCGTCACGTCGCAGGCGCCGCTCTGCGGATGCTGCGGCCGACGGCGTCGACCACCCGCTGCATGAGCCCGGCGGCAGCGGCGTTCGGATCGTCCTCGGGCAGGAAGGCATGGCTGGCCGCCTGGCCTGCGCCCATGGCAGCGATACGCTTCTGCAGCAGCGGCTTTTCCGCGATGGCCGCGGCGTAACGGCGTGTGTATCGCGCAGATCATCCATTTCCGCATGGATCGGACTGCAGCGGAGCCACGAACCACCAGTGCAGCAGCACGAAGTAAGCCGATGACCAGCACCAGCAGCAACAGCAGGATCGCCGCGATGCGGCTTTCGCGCGGCTTCAGCGCCTCCAGCTTCATGGCGCACCTCCGGCGGTGGCGGGCGGCGCCTTGGGTTTCGGCTCGGTGTTCTTGCGCAGCTGCGCGACCATGTAGAAGCGTTCTTTGCCGGTCGCCGGATCGACCTGGATGGTGCCCTGGAAATTCGCGTCGGTCAGCATCGTCGAGCCCTTCAGCGCATCGACGCAGACTTCGCCGCCTGCGGGCTTTGTCCCTGGAAGCCGACCTGGCCGCTGTTGTCGATGCTCAGGCGCTCCAGCCACGCCGTGGTCGGCAAGCGCTGGCTGATGTCCTGCAGCACGGCAAGCGCGGACACGGTGTGCGTCTTGCGCTGGGCCAGGAAACCGGCGGCGCCGGCATTGTCCTGCAGCTGCTGGCGCAGCGCGGCTACCTGCTGCGCGTCGGCACGCATGCCCTCCACCTCGGTGCGCATCTGCGCCAGGGCGCTTTCGCGGTTGTGCACTACTGCAGCAAGGCCAGCAGCAGCAGCAGAATCGCGGCCGCACCCAAGGCCAGGTTCAATCGCTGGCGCGGATGCTGGCGACGCGGCGCGAGTTCCGCCGGCAGCAGGTTGACGCCGAGCCGACCCTGCTCGACGGCGACGTCCACGGCATCGACCTGCAGCCCCGAGCTGGCGAGTCGCGCCAGCAGCGGATCGAGCGTGGCGCGCGGCACCGCCACGAGTTCCGCCGCGAAGCGGCCCGGCGGCGCCGGCGTACGTCCAACTCGCGCACGTCGTAGTGCACCTGCTCGGCGCGGAACGGCGTCTGCCGGTCCATCTCGAAAGCGCCGATCTGCTGCAGGTTGTCGCGCGCCGCCAGCGGCAGGGTCAAGCGGGGACGCAGTACCTCGTCAGGCCTCAGGCACAAGGCCACGCGCAGGTCTTCGCTATCGACGCCACGCACGGCATCGGCGAAGGCCACCTGCTGATCGGCCGCGTCGAGCTGGCTGTTCCATTGCGCAGGCAGGTCGACTCGACCGGCAGGATGCAGTTGCCAGTCATCGCCCTGCGGCTTCAGCAGGTACCAGCTCGGCGCCGCTGCCAAACATCCGCGCCAGCGGTGTGGCAGCAGTGCCAGCAGCTCGCCACCCCACCACGCAAAAAAGCGTGGCAGTGGCGATGCGCGCCATGCGCGGCGTGCGCGATCGAGCTGCGATCGCAGCGGCTGCGTTGCCGAACTCATTCCCCGTCACCCTCCTGCCAACGCAGCACGGCATACGGCATGGTACCGTTGCGGGCTACCTGCAAACGCACCGTGGCGCGAAGGATCGCGCGCGTACCGTCGGCCAGCGTAGCCTCCGACACGAATACTATGCGTTACTCCCTGACTGACTACTAGGCCCGGCTGCGCTTGGGTCGCCGGCCTCGCCGCCACCATGGCCTCCGCCTGTTGCAGGCTCATGCCGGGGGTGTCGCAGCAAGCGCCAACGCCTGGGCCTTGGCAGGATCGGGGCTCGGCCGGCCCGACCAGAGCGTCAGCTGCGGCGCGACCGTACGGTAGACCGCCGGATCCATGCCCAGCACCATTTGCAGTTCTTCGACGCTGGCGAAGGGCCCATGCCGCGGGCCGTAGTCGCGGCCGGCCATGGCATAAACCGACGAGTTCAGGCCCGCGCCGGCCGGGGTCATGGCGAAGCTGCGCCAATCCACCACGTTCTTCGCAAGATCCAGCGCTTTCGCATCCGGCATGCCGGCGAGGCGAAAGAGGTTCTGCAAGACATCCGGCGAGGCCGCGTTGAGATCCACCTTGCCGCTTTCATCGATCACGCTGACGCTGACCTTCGCGCCGTCGAATGCAAACGGATAACGGCGGCCATCGGCAATCCAGCGCTGCTGTTGCTGCGGATCCTGCAAGGCGTAGATGGCGCGCATCAAGCCGGCTTCGGCGGCGTAATGCGCCTGGGTCTGGGCAAACATGTAGCGGGCCTGCAAGCCTTCGGTGCGCGCCAGCATGGCGTAGCCGCCCAACAGGATCGCCAGCAGCGTGCACGCCCACAGCACCACCAGCAGGGCTACGCCTCGCTGTACCCGAGCGCGGGCCATGACGGCGCGCCTCACTGGAGACTCCGCGGCTGCAGGCCTTGCAGCAGGTTCGCCTGGCCTTGCGGTGGCCACGGGATCGACCCGCAACGGCGCCTCCAGCAACGGCCACGAGCTGGTGCCATCCAGCGTAAGCGCGATGCGCACGATGCGCGGCATGACGCGGCTGTCGCCCCAGTGGTCGCGCCAATCACCCTTGGCTTGCGCCGTGTCGGGCGCGCGATAGCTGAAGCTGCCGCCATGGATATCGTCCACCAGCACTTCCGGCTCGCCGAACGGACGGGGCGCGCTGCCATCGGGCGGCATCAGCGCAAAACGGGCCTCCAGTCGCGAGCCGCCCCTGCCATTGGGCACCAGCTTCAGCTGTTGCAACTGCGGCCCCAGCTTGCCGAGATAGCCCGGCAAGGAGGCCACGAAGCGCATTTCGTGCTCGTCACCGCTGAAATAGATCGGGTCTCCGTTGCTGGCCTTCGCCAGCGGCACCGCGCGCGCCTGCGCCAGTTCGCGGCGCAGGAATTGCTGGGCGGAACGCACCTCGTCCTGGCGGCTGATGGCGGCTTCGCCGGAACGCACCGTCTGCGTTGCCGTGCGCACGCCCGAATACACGCCCAGCAACAGCAGCGCCAGCAAGGCGAGCGCGCCGAGCACTTCCAGCAGGGTAAAACCGCGCGTGCCTGCTGCCTGCCTCATGGCGCATTCACCGCGGGAGGATTCAGCACGCGCAGCGTGCTGAAATGCGCGGAACGCTCACGCGGACGACTGCCCCAGAACACGTCGAGATCAAGCTTGACCATGCGCAGCTGCGCGTTGGGATCGACTTGCCCCGGGCTCCATGGCGACACCACCAGATGCCAGCGATAACGCGCATCGAAGCGGCCATCGCTGCTGCCGGGCCGCAAGGGCGTAGTCGATATCCACCGTGTCGAGCAGACTGCGTGCCCACAAGGCCGCCTCGCTGTGATCAGCGGCATTGCGTGTGAGACTGATGGAACCGCCCGCCACTTTCATCAAGGCGGTGAACGCGATCGCCAGCAGCAGGATCGCCGCGATCACTTCCAGCAGGCTGAAACCGCGCACCCGCCGTTTCATAGCTTCGCGCTCGTATCAGCCACGCTGACGGCACCGGTCAACCACGATACGTTGACTTGCCAGCGTCGACGCTCCGCTGCAGCGTGACATGGCCGCCCGTGGAACTGCCATCCGGAAAGAACCGGATGCGCCCCGTGGTCGCATTGACCTGGTCTTCCTTCGCGCTGGTGATGCCGACACGCATGCCCGATGGCAAACGCACGGCCTCGCCACCGGCGGGCCGGTAGGTATTGGCGCGCGTGTCCACATCGAAAGTGCGCTCTTCGCCATGCACGATGGCCTGCGCGCGCGTCGCCCGCAGCGCTGCCGCCAGCTCCCCACTCGCCGCACTCACGCGCGCACTGGCCAGGCCCTGGGTCACCGATACGGCGACGGCCGCCGCAGCGATACCGATCAGCAAGATCACCGCCAACATTTCCAGCAAGGTGAACCCGGGGGCGGGGGATGGATGGCGGGGGCGCAAGCCCGCACGGCGACGGCAAGCTTGTGCACTTGCGCCCCCGCTCCCCACGTCCCGCCCCCGCCTTTTCACTGCCAGTTACCCACGTCTGCGCTATAGCCGTCGCCGCCAGGCTGTGCCGTCCTGACCGTAGAAGATCAGGTCGAAACTGCCGTGGTCGCCCGGGTACTTGTAGCCAAAGTCGTGACCCCATGGATCCTTCAGCTCGGACTCCTTCGCGTAGGGGCCCTGCCAGTTACGCGCATTGGCCGGCTTCACCAGCAGGTCCTGCAGTTGCTGCGGTGGCGTGCCGTTGTCCAGCGCGTAGTTCTCGATCTTCTGGCTGAGCGTGGTGAGCTGCGCCTTGCCGGCGCCGTACTTGCCCTTGTCGACGTTCTTGCCGACCTGGGTCACCACCACCGCGCCGATGATGCCGATCAGCACGATCACCGCCAGCATTTCGAGCAGGGTGAAGCCGCGTGCAGCGCTAAGACGGCGGTTAGTCCTTTGTTGCATGTCCAGGTACCTCGTGGAGTCGGGGAGTCGGAGTGGTGTGTTATCGGACAGCGCGGCTCACTGAATGTTGCTGGTGAGGCTGAGCAAGGGCAGCAGGATCGCCGCCATGATGATGGCCACCAGCACGGTCATCACGATGGTCAGTGCCGGCACCAGCGCGGCGAGCAAACGATCGATGGCGCGGCGGCTTTCCAGTTCGAAGGTGTCGGCCACCTTCAGCAGCATGGTGTCGAGTTGGCCGGCTTCCTCGCCCACCTGCACCATCTGCAGGGCCAGGCGCGGAAAACGCTGCGACTGTGCCAGCGAGAAGCTCAGGCCGGCGCCACCTTTAACCTGTTCCGCCGCCTGTTCCAGCGCCTGGTCCAGAGCGCGATTGGCGGTGACCTGGCGCGCGATGGTCAGCGCCGACAGCAGTGGCACGCCATTCTTCAGCAGGGTGCCGAGCGTGCGCGCGATACGCGCGGTCTGCACCTTCAGCAAGCAGAGGCCCGACGACACGCAAGCTGAGCAGGCGCGCATGCCAGGCCAGCAGCATCGCCGGATCGCGCAGCCGCGCACGCGCCACCAGCACGCCCATCACCAGCACGATCAGCAGCAACCACCACCACGACTGCAAGGTGTTGCCCACGGCAAGCACCACTTGGGTGATCAGCGGAATCGGCACCTGCATGTCCTGGAAGATCGGCACGAATTGCGGCACCACGTAGGCCAGCAACAACAGCAGCGAACCCAGCACGCCGACCATCAGAAAGGCCGGATAGATCAGCGCATTGATGATGCTGCCGCGCAGCTGCTGCGAACGCTCCAGGTACTCGGCCAACCGGCGCAACGTGTCTTCCAGCGAACCGCCCGCCTCGCCCGCGCGCACCAGGCTGATATACAGCTTGGGAAACACGCCGTGCTCTTCGTCCAGCGCCTGCGATAACGGCGTACCGCCGCGCACGCGATCGCGCACGCGCTCGATGAGTTTCTTCGCGCGCTCGCCTTCGGGCAGCTCCATCAGGATGCCCAGCGCGCGATCCAGTGGCTGGCCGGCGCCAAGCAGGGTGGCGAGCTGATGGGTGAACTGCGCGAGCTGGTCGCCCGTGAACGGGCCACGCCGGAACAACGCCGCCAGGCCGCTGCCGCCGACTTCGGCTCCTGCGGCCTGAGCGTCCAGCGGCGTGTGCCCCTGATCCTGCAGGCGACTGATCACTTCCTCGAGGCTGGCCGCCTCCATTTGGCCTTGCAGCGTCTCACCGGCAGCGCTGATGGCGCGATAGCGGAACTGGCTCATGCTCGAAACCTCCTCTCCCCTTCGGGCGACCCGAAGGTAGTCCCGTGGGAGAGAGGACTGAGGTGAGGGGCGGGTGCTCGCGGGAACACAGTCATTCCCTCACCGTCATCCCCGCGAAAGCGGGGATCCAGTGCCTTTGGATGTCGCGCAAGACAAGAGCGTAAGACGCTGGATGAGTCGCTACGCTCGCCCCTTCGGGGCCGCCCTGTGGGCGCTCTGCGCGCTTCGCGCTTGTCCCGCTTTCGCGGGGATGACGTAGATGAAACACGCGCGCTTTCGCAAGCACCCGCCCCTCACCCCAACCCTCTCCCCGAAGGGGAGAGGGAGGCAAAGCCTCAGCTCTCCTGCGTGACACGCAACACCTCCTCGAGGGTGGTGATGCCCGCTACGGCCTTGGCGATACCGTCCTCGTACATCGTGCGCATGCCTTCGGCGCGTGCCTGGCGTTCGATTTCGCCGGCATCGGCGCGTTGCATCACCATGCGGCGCAAGCGGATCGCTCATCACCAGGAATTCCATGATGGCGCGGCGCCCGCGATAGCCGGTCGGGTTGGCTGTGCTGCTACCTGGTTTCCATAAACGAATCGGGCGCTCGTCGGTGTACTTGTCCAGCTCGAACTGCTCGATCACTTCGGGCAGCGCCTCGTACGACGTCGCCGTTTCGGGATCGAGGCGCCGCACCAGGCGCTGCGCGAGGATGCCGTTGACGGTGGAGCCGAGCAGGTAATCTTCCACGCCCATGTCGAGCAGGCGCGTGATGCCGCCGGCCGCACTGTTGGTGTGCAGGGTGGACAGCACCAGGTGGCCGGTGAGCGCGGACTGGATGGCGATGCGGCAGGTTTCCAGGTCGCGCATTTCGCCGATCATGATCACGTCCGGATCCTGGCGCACGATGGAGCGCAGCGCGCCCGCGAAATCCAGCCCGATCTGCGGCTTGACCTGGATCTGGTTGATGCCCTCGATCTGGTACTCGACCGGGTCTTCGACGGTGATGATCTTCACGTCGGGCGTGTTGATCTTCGACAGCGCGGTGTAAAGCGTGGTCGTCTTGCCCGAACCGGTGGGGCCGGTCACCAGCAGGATGCCGTGCGGGCGATCCAGCACGTCGATGAAGCGCTGCTGGAAGTTGTCGGTGAAGCCGAGCGAGGCGAAGTCGAAAACCACCGATTCACGGTCGAGGATACGCATCACCACCGATTCGCCAAAGCTGGTCGGCACGGTGGATACGCGCAGATCCAGCTCCTTGCCCTGGACGCGCAGCTGGATGCGGCCATCCTGCGGCAGGCGACGCTCGGCGATGTTGAGCTTGGCCATGATCTTCACGCGCGAGATCACCGCGGCGGTCGAGCTGGACGGCGGCGCCTCCACCTCGTGCAGCACACCGTCGATGCGATAGCGCACCTTCAGTCGGTTCTCGAACGGCTCGATATGCACGTCCGATGCGCGCTGTTCCACCGCGCGCTGCAGGATCAGGTTGACCAGCCGGATCACCGGCGCCTCGGAGGCGAGGTCGCGCAGGTGCTCCACGTCGTCCTCGACGGCGGCGCTGCCGTCGAGGTTCTCGACGATGGTGCCCATCGCCGAGCGGCCGGAACCGTAATAACGTTCGATCAGGTCATCGATTTCCGAGCGCAGCCCGATGCGCAGCACCACCGGTCGGCCGGCGGCGAGCTGGATGGCCTGGAGAGGGTAAGCATCCGCCGGATCGGCCATCACCAGGCCCAGGACGTCCTCATCCACCCGCACCGGCACCACGTGATGCTGCTTGAGGAAGCGGCTGGAGACGTCCAGCTCCGCCGGTGGCAGTTCGGGCGCCTCGCGGGCGGCCAACAGCGGCGTCTGCAGCCGCTCAGACCAGGCTTCGGCCAGGTCGCGCTCGGACACCAGCCCCAACCGAGCCATCAGCGCGGTGAGGGTACCTTCAGGGGACTCCTCATGCAGCCGGCGCGCGCGCACCAGGTCGGAGTCTTTCAGCCGCCCGCGCGAAACCAGCAGCGCACAAACCGCCACTTCCTGGCCATCCATCGGCGCTCCCTCCTTACTGGCCACCGGCTTTGCGACTGCCGACATGCGTTCACCCCGCTAGAAAACTCGGCAATGTACCCGTCAATGCCGCTCCCAACGGCATCGAGAGTCCATTGTTAACACACCCGTTGGCCGCTAAGCGAGCACGGTTCCTCACGATGTCTCGCTCATACCGACCGCGTCCGGAACGTCACGTTCAACCCTCGTCGAAGGGTAGCCACGACAGATGACTGTTCGCCGGCGATGCCTGGGGTGGATCGATCATGCGATCGATGGGGACTTTCGCGTGGGCGTCACCGAGATCACGGCGCCACTGTGCCTCACAGTCATCGACTGCGCACGAATCGCCGTGCTCGACTCATGTGGAGGCTGATCCGCTGCGGTGACCGTGCGCTTGCCACGATGGTGGAAGTTTAGGCCGGCGATCTTCGCAAGAAGTTGCCGCTCGGAGCCAAGTTGGCAGCCGCCGGCCTACATGGGAAAACGACGAACGCCGTCACACGGAACGGCGTTCGTCGCCTCTTCTACCGTCGACCGTCGCCTCACTTACGGACTTGTGTAACTGCCCACGACAATGACGTTCTTGAAGTCGGCTACGCCCACCACCCGGATGTACCAGGTATTGGCCGCCGGGGAGGCGATCACCACCGACTCGCTATTGCCCGGCTTGACCGACTTGTAGTCGGCGTTCGAGCCATCCACGCCCGGCGCCGCACCCGCTTTCACGAACACCGAGACGTCGCCGGTGCCACCCATGGTGCGCAGGTTGAGGTTCTTGGCGCCCGCCGGCACGGTCAACGCGTAAAGCAGGCCATCCCCGGCGCTGCCCGATACATTGGAAACGGGCGTGCCATTGACCAGTTGTACGGCCGTCGGGTCCGTGGTGTCCTGAGCAACCGCCTTCGCGACCGCCGCATTGGCGTCGACGATGCCCGCACCGATCACCTGGTCCGGCGTGCTGGGGAAGGCGCGGGCGGTGCTGATCAGGACGCTGCGCACCTGCGATGGCGTCAACGCCGGCATACCGAGCGCCATGCGTGCACTGGCCATCAGCGCGACGACGCCCGAGACATGCGGCGTGGCTTGCGAGGTACCAGCCATGCCGCCGTAGCCTTCGGTCGTGGGCTCGTGGGTACCCTTGTTGATGGTGGACCAGACGAAACCGGCAGAGACTTGCGTCCCGCTGCTCGCATCGTTGGCATAGACGCCGCCGCCGGGAGCCGACAGGGTGACGCCGGAGCCATAGTTGGAATAGAACGCACGCTTGCCGGTAATCCCGCTGACCGCGACGGCAATCACGCCGGGGCAACTGGCCGGCGTGTAGTTGGCCACGTTCGCGTTGCTGTTGCCGGCTGCCACCACCACGCTGACGCCGCGACTGATGGCACCGCTGATGGCCTGGCCAGTGACGTCGCTGGCCGAGCATGCACCACCACCGCCGAGGCTCATGCTGATGACCTGCACTGGGTTGGTGTTGTCAGGTATGCCGTCCACATGACCGCCCGAAGCCCAGGTGACGGCATCGGCAATGTCCGAGGTATAGCCGCCGCAATGACCGAGCACGCGCACCGGCAACACGCGCGCCTTGTTGGCGACGCCGGCCATGCCGACACTGTTGTTGGTCAGCTCGGCGATGGTGCCCGACACATGCGTGCCGTGCCAGCTGCTGTCCCCGGCCTGCGAGGGATCCTTGCAACCGGTGCTCGCGTCGGTATAGATCGGATCGGTGGTCCAGTCACCCAGATCCCAGCCTCCCGGCACGCGGTCATCGGTGGGGCGACCAGAGACATACGAGTCACTGATGAAGTCATAGCCGGCATCGGCCAGCGAAAGATCAAGATCGGAATGCGTTCACCGCATCGGTGTCCCAAGGCATGTCAGGAAACTGCGGCCAAAAGACGCTACCAGAAATTTCTTGCGATCGCCAATGACAGCGGCTGCGGATTTTCCCGAGAATGCGTAAGGCATTTCCTGAGGTTTTTTGCGCCGCATCGTTTTTGGCCTTGCAGCACCTGGCTCGTCTGGGACAATGAACGACTTTCACTGTCCACCAAGCCCATGCAGTTGCTCGATATCGGCGCGAATCTCACCCACGAATCGTTTCACCACGACCTCGATGCCGTGCTGCAGCGTGCGCAGGCGCACGGTGTGGCACGACTTGTCGTCACGGGTGCATCGCGCGATGGCAGCACGCATGCGCTGGCACTGGCCCGGAAGCACCCGGGTGTGCTGTATGCGACCGCCGGTGTGCATCCGCACCATGCGATCGATTACGACGATGCCACCGATGCGCTGATGCGCGAGTTGGCCAGGCATCCGGAAGTACGCGCCGTGGGCGAGACCGGGCTGGACTACAACCGCAATTATTCGCCGCGTGATGTGCAGCTCGCCGTGTTCGAGCGCCAGTTGCAGATCGCGGTGGATACGCAGAAACCGCTGTTCCTGCACCAGCGCGATGCGCACCACGACTTCATCGCCCTGCTGCGCCGCTATCGCGACAATCTGCCCGGCGCGGTGGTGCATTGCTTTACCGATACCGGCGAGGCGCTGCGCGACTATCTCGCGCTGGATTGCCATATAGGTATCACCGGCTGGATCTGCGACGAACGGCGGGGCACGCATTTGCGTGAGCTCGTGCGGGAGATTCCCGTGAATCGCCTGATGATTGAAACCGACGCACCGTATCTGCTGCCGCGCACGGTGCGGCCGCAGCCCTCGCATCGACGCAACGAACCGATGTATTTGCGGCATATCTGCGAAGAGATCGCCCGCGATCGCGGCGAACCAGTGGAAGTCACGGCGGCCAACAGCACGGCAACGGCAGAGGCGTTCTTCGGGCTGGCCTGATTCGCTTTTGTAGGAGCGCACCCTGTGCGCGATAACGGCGTCGCCGCTGCGTAGGCTTTTCGCGCACAGGGTGCGCTCCTACAGGGGGATGACGCGCGTTTTTCCTGGGCGCAAGCCATCCAGTGCGTGTGGGCCAATTCGCTCGCGGATCAGGCGCAGCGTTGGAAAACCCACCGCCGCCGTCATGCGCCGCACCTGGCGGTTGCGCCCTTCGCGCAAGGTGATGCGCAACCAGCTGGTGGGGATCAGCTTTGCGGAAGCGCACGGGCGGGTCGCGTGGCCACAGCCATGCCGGCTCGGCGGCATGTTCCACACCTGCCGGCAGCGTGGGGCCATCGTTGAGCATCACGCCGCGGCGTAATGCTGCTACCGCATCGTCGGTGACCTGGCCATCGACCTGCACCAGATACGTCTTTGGCTGCTTGTGCTTCGGGTCGGTGAGTCGATGCGCGAGGCGACCATCGTCGGTCAGCAGCAGCAGGCCCTCGCTGTCGTGATCGAGTCGGCCGGCCGGATAGACGTCTTTCTGCGTGACGAAGTCCGCCAGCGTGCGGCGACCTTCCGCATCGGTGAACTGGCACAGCACGCCATAGGGTTTGTTGAGCGCGATCAGCATGCGGCATCGATCGCGCGCCAGGTCGGCGCGCGATCGTCGTCGATCACGGCGACTTGGCCGGCGCTTCGGGCTTCACGAAACGCAGGGTCATGCGATCTGATTCGCCGATCGCGAGGTACTTCGCCTTGTCCTGATCACCCAGGGTCAGCGTCGGCGGCAGCGTCCAGACACCCTTCGGGTAATCCTTGGTGTCCTTCGGGTTGGCGTTGATCTCGCTTTGTTCTTCCAGCTTGAACCCCGCGTCGGTCGCCAGCTTCACCACGAAGCTGGTGGGCAGGTAGCCGCTTTCCTTGATGGCGTCGACGTTGGCGTTGTCCGCCGCGCGATGATCCACCACGCCGAGCACGCCGCCCGGACGCAAGCGCGGCATAGAACGCCTTGAACATCGCCGGTGCGGTATCGGCCATCACCCAGTTGTGCACGTTGCGGAAGGTCAGGACCATATCGGCCGCGCCCGGCGCACCGAATACCGGCGCCTTCGGGTCGAATTCCAGGATCTGCGCCTTGCCGAAACGCGCCGGATCGCCGGCGAACTTCTCGCGCAGCGCGGTGACATCGCGGCGCGCTTCGCCACCCTCTTTCGGCTGCTGCACGGCAGCGATGTAGTGGCCGTTGTCGTGCAACAGCGGCGCCAGGATTTCGCTATACCAGCCGCTGCCCGGGGTGATCTCGATGACCGTCTGATCCGGCCGGAGGCCAAAGAACTGCAGCGTGGCCTTGGGGTGGCGATAGACATCGCGCGCCCGGTTCTCCGGCGAACGCCAATCGCCCGCTAACACCTGGTCCAGCCGCGACGCGGTGAAGTCGGTGGCGCTGGTCGGCGGCACCAGGGCGCCGGCAGGTTGATCCTGCGACTGCGCATCGGCCGGCCCGGACGAGCCGCTGCAAGCCGCCAGCAGCAAGGCTGCCAGACCCGGAATCACACGCTTGTTCATCGACAACCCCTATATGCAACAGATCAGGACCGTGGCTGCACGGCAGGCTAACACGCAGCTTGCCGGCCGCCACGTATACGAATGGTGGATGGACGGCACCTGCCCGTGCGGTGCCATCAGGCCCCTGCTGGGTATCCCTGCAAGGGTTCCATCGCCACGGTTTGCGGCAGGAAAGCACACGCCCCTAAAGCCAGGCTTTCACGTCGCCAACCAAGGTTCACGTCAGCTCAGTAGTGGATCACCGAGCGGATCACCTTGCCCTCGTGCATCAGGTCGAACGCTTCGTTGATGCGCTCCAGCGGCAGTACCTCGGTGATCATCTCGTCGATCTTGATTTCGCCGGCCATATAGCGATCCACGTAGCCGGGCAGCTGCGTGCGCCCCTTGACCCCGCCAAACGCCGAGCCGCGCCACACGCGCCCGGTCACCAACTGGAACGGGCGCGTGCTGATTTCCTGCCCCGCGCCGGCCACGCCGATGATGATCGACTCGCCCCAACCCTTGTGGCAGCACTCCAGCGCCGAACGCATCACCTGCACATTGCCGATGCACTCGAACGAGTAATCGACGCCGCCGTCGGTAAGGTCGACGATGACCTGCTGGATCGGCGTGTCCGGATAGTCCTTCGGGTTGATGAAATCGGTCGCGCCCAGCGCCTTGGCCATGACGAACTTGTCCGGGTTGGTATCGACCACCACGATGCGCCCGGCCTTCGCCATCACCGCACCCTGCACCACCGACAGGCCGATGCCGCCCATGCCGAACACGGCCACGCTCGCGCCCGGCTCCACCTTGGCGGTGTTGAGCACGGCGCCGATGCCGGTGGTGATGCCGCAACCGAGCAGACAGACCTTTTCCAGCGGCGCCGCCTTGTTGATCTTGGCCAGCGAGATTTCCGGCAGCACGGTGTATTCGCTGAACGTGCTGGTGCCCATGTAGTGCAGCAGCGGCTTGCCGTTGAGCGAGAAGCGCGAGGTGCCGTCAGGCATCAGGCCCTTGCCCTGGGTCACGCGGATCTTCTGGCACAGATTGGTCTTGCCGGAGAGGCAGAATTTGCACTCGCCGCATTCGGGCGTGTACAGCGGGATCACGTGATCGCCCACCTTCAGCGAGGTGACGCCCTCGCCCACTTCCTCCACGATGCCGCCGCCCTCGTGACCGAGGATCACCGGGAACATGCCTTCCGGATCGGCGCCGGACAAGGTGAAGGCATCGGTATGGCAGACGCCCGTCGCCACGATGCGCACCAGCACCTCGCCCGCCTTGGGACCGGCAACGTCGACGTGTTCGATGGTGAGCGGTTTGCCTGCTTCCCAGGCGACGGCGGCGCGTGATTTCATGGGGTGTACTCCGGGGGGATCGGGGATGCGAAGGGGAATGATGACGTTTTGGAGCGCGATGGGAAACCTTGCGCTTGACCGGGGGTGGATGGCTGGCAGTGACATGTGATCTTGTCGGGTATCCACAGTTCAGCGTCGCACCAGGGCCCCGAAGGCCAAGAGGTAGGAGCGCACCCTGTGCGCGAAAAGCCAATGGAGCGGTAGCGCCGTGATCGCGCGCAGGGTGCGCCCCTACAAAAGATCGGGCGCGGTAGCCTTCAGGCCGACGGACGATGTCGCGTATGACATCGTCCTCGCATACGCCGCCGCCTCTTCATGCAACCAGTCGCGAAAGATCCGCAGGCTGGCGTGATCCCGCGCCCGCTCGGGGTACACCAGGAAGTACGCCTCCGGAATCTGCTGGTAGCGGTTGCCCAGGACCTGCAACAAGCCCGCCTCGATCAACGGCCGCGCCATCACCATGCGCCCCAGCGCCACGCCCATGCCCTCGCTTGCAGCACGCTGCAAGGCATCGGTGTTGTCGAACTGAGCCACGTAGCGCCGCGGCGGTTGGCTGCCGGTTGCCGTGAACCAGTCGCGCCAGCGATCGCCGGGATCGCCGAGTAGCGGCCATTTGGCGAGATCGGCGGGATCGACACCGCGCATGCGTTCCAGCAAGGCGGGCGCTGCCACCGGTGCGATCCATTCGTCGAACAAGCGCTCGTGATGAGACCTGGCCAGGGACCGCGGCCATAGCGCATCGCCGCATCCACCGGATCGCGATCGAAATTGACCAGTTCCACGCTCGATTGCAGGTTGAGTTCCAGCTCGGGATGCGCTGCCACCAGTCGCGCCAGGCGCGGCACCAGCCAGCTCGACATGACGCCAGGAATCGCGCTGAGCGTTAGCGCTTCCTCGCGGTGGACGCGGTAGCCCGACAAGGCGCGGTCAATGCCTTCGAAGTGATGGCCCACCGCTTCCATCAGTCGGCGTCCCTCGGGCGTCAGCTGCACGCCACGCGGGCCACGATCGAACAGCCTGCGCTCCAGTCGCTGTTCCAGCTGGCGCACTTGATGGCTGAGTGCACTGACGGTGAGGTTGGCCTGTTCGGCGGCGCGCGACAGGTTGCCCAGACGGGCAACCTGCACGAACTGTTGGAGAAGATCCAGCGAGACGCGCGCCATCTTGAAATTCCCTCAAGTCTGGCTTGCGAATATATCGCTTTTTGCGGCGCATGCAAGGCGCCTATCTTGAGCATTACCGAATACACATGGCAACACGAAGGGAGGATGTCATGAGCTCGCTCTGGACTGACCTGTTGTTCATGCACGGCCACATCACCAATCTCGACCTGGCTGCGCCGATTGGCTGAAACGCCGAAGCCCGACAAAAAAACCAGCGGGAAAGCGGCGGCGTTCGTCCGGGCTATCACGAAACGCGGGCAAGGAACGCTCCGCACTTGGTTGCCGGCGACTGCCTGCCGACTTGATTCGCGGCGCGGTCGCTACCACGTCGACCGGGTACGCTCGCCGCATCCCGCGGCGGGTCACGGCAGCAAGGACCTCCCCATGCACATGCGCCCACTCGGCCGATCCCCGATCTCGGTCGCACCGCTCGCCTTCGGTGGCAACGTGTTCGGCTGGAGCGCGGACGAACAGCGTTCGTTCGAGCTGCTCGACGCGTTCGTCGATGCCGGCTTCAACCTGATCGACACCGCGGACGTCTATTCGGCCTGGGTGCCGGGCAACCGCGGCGGTGAGTCGGAAACCATCATCGGCAAGTGGCTCAAGCGCAGCGGCAAGCGCGAGCAAGGTGGTGATCGCCACCAAGGTGGCGAAATGGGCCGAGCATCCGGGCCTGTCGCCCGTGAACATCAACCAGGCCGTGGAAGGTTCGCTCAAGCGCCTGCAGACCGATCACATCGATCTGTACCAGGCGCACGAGGACGATGCGACGGTGCCGCTGCATGAAACGCTCGGCGCGTTCGCGCGGCTGATCGAGCAGGGCAAGGTGCGCGTGATCGGTGCGTCCAATTACGGCGCCGACCGCTTCGGCGAAGCGCTGGCCGTCTGCCGCGCAATACCATCTGCCGCGCTACGAAAGCCTGCAGCCGGAATACAACCTGGTCAATCGCGCGGCTTACGAGAAAGAACTCGAGCCGCTGGTCATCGCCGAGAACGTCAGCGTCATCAACTACTACGCGCTGGCCAGCGGTTTCCTCAGCGGCAAGTACCGCAGCGAAGCCGACCTGGCCAAGAGTGCCGCGCGCGGCGGCGCGGTGCAGAAGTATCTCAATGCGCGCGGCCTGGGCATGCTCGCCGCGCTCGACAAGGTGGCGGCTGCACACGGCGCCACGCCCGCGCAGGTCGCGCTGGCGTGGCTGATGGCGCGCCCGAGTATGACGGCGCCGATTGCCAGTGCCACCAGCATTGCGCAGCTGAAGGAGTTGTTTGGGGCGGTGAAGTCTGCAGCTGAGTGCGGATGACATCGCGGTGTTGGATCAGGCCAGCGCCTGATTTTGCCTCCGCTCCCTCGGGAGTTTCGAAAAGCTCGTCATTCCCGCGGCTTTGAGGAGCGGAGAGAGGACTGAGGTGAAGGGTGGGTGCTGGCGAGGCGGCCGTGATAAAGCCTGCTTTGATCCAACGCGACCGCAAGATTGGCTCCTCACCCCAACCCTCTCTCCCACGGGGACTACCTCGGGTCGCCCGAAGGGGAGAGGGAGCTACTCGCTACCGTCGGGTGCCTCAACCTTATAACCCTTCGCCTTCAGCTGCGCGATCAGGCCCTTCGGCGACAGCACCTCTTCCATCGGCAACATGGCGAAGGTTTGGGTGTTCGTGTCCAGCGCCTGCTCGGCGGCGCTCAGCCAGATCGCCTGTGCTTTCTGCTGGATGTCGCTGAAGCCCAGCTGCTTGGCGAAGCCTGCCTCGGTGACCGCGGAAATGCATGCCTCGCGCTGATCATTCATCGGCAGGCCACGCAGTGCCTCGATGTCGCCGGTGGCCCAGGCATTGGCGCGCGCGGTGATGCGGCCCATATCGTGCTGCACGGTATCCAGCGTTCGCCCAAAACACTCCAAGTCGTCCATGGGCGAGGTCTTGAAGGTCTTCACGGCCGCGCGCGGCTGCTCGATCATCATCGTGTAGCGCGCCGCGCTGACCTTCACGCCATGCTTTTTGGCCAGCTCGCGCACCGTGTCCTTCACGCCGCCGGAGGAGCTGAGTCCACTGCGTTTGATCGCCTTGTCGTACAACTCGACCGCAGCGAAGATCGGGCGCCAGTCTTCCACACTGCGATCGCTGCCGATGTATTGCTGCTTGAGCACTTGCCAACGCGCGTACTCCGCCGCCGGCACGACTTGCTGCAGCGCTGGCCATCCGGATTCTTGCGCGCGCCGATCAACGAGGGCAATAGAAACAGCTTGCCGAAGAAATTCGTCTTGGGCTTCAACGCCACCGACGGCGGCCCCAGCACTTCCTGCGATTCGGCGATGGTCTGTTCGACTTCGTCGGTCTTCCATTGCATGTGATCGGGCAGCGGCGACAACGTGCCCAGTACCCACATCACGTGATCGCCCTTGCTCACCTTCCACAGGCCCGGCCCGGGCTGTATGCCACTGACCGTCACCGCGTCGAGATTGGTGACCTGAGATGGCGCAGGAGCCGTCGTCGCGGGCGGCGACGCGCTTTGCCCGAAGACAGGTGCCACGCCCGCCAGAACAAGCAGACCGACGGCCATCGCCGGATGCAGGCGACGGCGGCTCAACGAGTTACGCGCGGTCAAGTTCATCAATCGTGGTTCCTTCAAGGATCTGCATTCTGACCATCGAGTCATTGGCGCGGTTCCACGCGTGGAAACCGCCTGTTCAGCCGCCCAGCCATGGACCCAGGCTTGCCGCGGCCACGCACCACAGCACCGCGGCCCATGCCGGCTGTTTCGCCAGCGTAAGCATGGCAAAACCGCATGCAGCGATCACGATGTCGGCGGGTCCACGCACGGTGCCCGTCCAGACTGGATGGTAGAACGCGGCAGCAAGCAGGCCGACGACGGCCGCGTTGATCGCCGCGACCACGCGCACGGCCTCGGGGCGCGCGGAAAGTCTCTGCCAGAACGGCAGCACGCCACCCAGCAACAAGAAGCCGGGCAGAAAGATCGCGGCCAACGCGACCAGCGCACCGGCCACACCGCCCTGCATCTGGCTACCAAGGTACGCGGCCAACGAGAACATCGGTCCTGGCATGGCCTGCGCCGCGCCATAACCAGCGAGAAAACTGCCTTCATCCACCCAGCCAGGCACTACCAGGGCCTGGCGCAGCCACGGCAGCACCACATGGCCACCGCCGAAGACCAGCGCACCGGCGCGGTAGAACGCCGCACCGATCTGCACCAGCAGCGCGCCATGCGTACCCACACTCCATGCCAATAACAGCAAGGCGGCATAAACGGACAGCAGCACCATCGCCGCGCGGCGGCCGTAGCGCGGCATGGGTGCCGCATCACGATGCGGCATGACATTGCGACAAAGCCACGGCGCCATCAACGCGGCCAGCACGATCACCAGCAACTGCATCCACGCCTGCGGTTGCCACAACAGAATGGCCGCCGCACCGAGTGCAAGCGCACGGCGCGGCCAATCGGGCGTCAGCGCACGCCACATGCCGAGCACGCCCTGCGCCACCACGACCACCGCCACCAGCTTGAGTCCGTGCAGCAGGGCCTGCCCCCATGGACCATGCAGGTAGGGCGCCCACCAGGCGAAGGCAAGCATCAGCACGGCCGAAGGCAGGGTGAAACCGACGAAGGCGGCGATCGCGCCCGGCCACCCCGCGCGCAGCAAGCCAATGGCGAAACCGAGCTGACTGCTTGCCGGGCCTGGCAGGAACTGGCACAACGCGAGCAATTGGGAGAACCGCGCATCGTCAAGCCAGCGCCGCTGTTCGACAAAGGCACGCCGGAAATAGCCAAGATGCGCGATCGGGCCGCCAAACGAACGCAGGCCCAGTGCGAGAAAGACGATAAAGACTTCCCGCGCCCGGCCGGGTGGCAAAGTGGACTCAGGGGAAGCGGATGAGCTGCTCATCGGTGCAAGCCTATAGCAGCGCCTCTACGCCCGGCTATGCAGCGGACTCGACGAACCGTCATCCCAGCGGCTCTCAACAGCCGAAGGGCTGGCCAAGCTGGAATGACGGTTCGAGAACTGGAACCGCCAAGGAGAGAAGGCCGCTTGCGCGGCCTTCTTTTCGTACATGACGACCCTGCGATCAGCCTGCCGCAACGAGCGCGGCGAGCGTATCGTTGAAGGTCGCGCTCGGCCGCATCGCCTTGCTCACCAGCTCGAGGTTCGGGTGGTAGTAGCCGCCGATATCCACCGGCTTGCCCTGGGCACCGTTCAGCTCGCCGACGATCTTCGCCTCGTTGTCGGCCAGCGCCTTGGCCAGCGGCGCGAACTTCGCCTTCAGCTCGGCGTCGTCGTTCTGCGCGGCCAGCGCCTGCGCCCAGTACAGCGCCAGGTAGAAGTGGCTGCCGCGGTTGTCGAGCTCGCCGACCTTGCGCGCCGGCGACTTGTTGTTGTCGAGGAACTTGCCGTTGGCCTCGTCCAGCGTCTTGGCCAGCACGCGAGCGTCGCGCGTTGTCGTAGCGATTGGCCAGGTGCTCGAGCGACGCGGCCAGCGCCAGGAATTCGCCCAGCGAATCCCAGCGCAGGTGATCCTCTTCGAGGAACTGCTGCACGTGCTTGGGCGCCGAGCCGCCGGCGCCGGTCTCGAACAGGCCGCCACCGGCCATCAGCGGCACGATGGACAGCATCTTGGCGCTGGTGCCCAGCTCCATGATCGGGAACAGGTCGGTGAGGTAGTCGCGCAGCACGTTGCCGGTCACCGAGATGGTGTCCTGGCCCTGGCGGATGCGCTCCAGCGAGAAGCTGCGTGGCGTCCACCGGCGACATGATGCGGATGTCGAGACCGCTGAGTGTCGTGGTCCTTCAGGTAGCGCTCGACCTTCTTGATGATCTGCGCGTCGTGCGCGCGCTGCGGATCGAGCCAGAACACCGCCGGCGTGTTGCTCAGGCGCGCGCGGTTCACCGCCAGCTTGACCCAGTCCTGGATCGGCGCGTCCTTGGTCTGGCACATGCGCCAGATGTCGCCCGCTTCCACCGTCGTGCTCCAGCAGCACGTTGCCGGCTTCGTCGATCACCTGGACCACGCCGTCGCCGGCGATCTGGAAGGTCTTGTCGTGCGAGCCGTATTCCTCGGCCGCCTGCGCCATCAGGCCCACGTTCGGCACGCTGCCCATGGTGGCCGGATCGAACGCGCCGTGCGCCTTGCAGTCATCGATCACGGCCTGGTACACGCCGGCGTAGCTGCGGTCCGGAATCATCGCCTTGGTGTCCTGCAGCTTGCCTTCGGCGTTCCACATCTTGCCGGAGTCGCGGATCATCGCCGGCATCGACGCGTCGATGATCACGTCGCTGGGCACGTGCAGGTTGGTGATGCCCTTGTCGGAATTGACCATCGCCAGCGCCGGACGCTTGCGCGTATTCGGCCTCGATGTCGGCCTCGATCGCGGCCTGCTGGTCGCTCCGGCAGCGCCGCCGATGCGCGCGTACAGGTCGCCGATGCCGTTGTTCGGATCGAAGCCGAGCTGCTTGAGCGCGTCGGCGTGCTTGGCCAGCACGTCCTTGTAGAACTCGCTGACCACCACGCCGAACATGATCGGGTCGGAGACCTTCATCATGGTGGCTTTCAGATGCAGCGAGAACAGCACGCCCTGCTTCTTCGCGTCCGCGATCTGCGCGTCGACGAAGCTGGCCAGCGCCTTCTTGCTCATCACCGCGGCGTCGATGATCTCGCCGGCCTGCAGCGCGGTCTTTTCCTTCAGCACCGTCTGGCTGCCGTCCTTGCCGAACCACTCGATGCTCACGTTGCCGGCCTTGCTCGACCACGGTGGACTTCTCGCTGCCGTAGAAATCGCCGCCGTCCATGTGCGCGACGTGCGTCTTCGAGTCCGCGCTCCACGCGCCCATCTTGTGCGGGTGCTTGCGCGCGTAGTTCTTCACCGAGAGCGGCGCGCGGCGGTCGGAATTGCCTTCGCGCAGCACCGGGTTCACCGCGCTGCCCTTGACCTTGTCGTAGCGCGCCTTGATGTCCTTCTCGTCGCTGCGTCCTTCGGCTCGTCCGGGTAGTCCGGCAGCGCATAGCCCTGGCTCTGCAGCTCCTTGATCGCGGCCTTCAGCTGCGGCATCGAGGCGCTGATGTTGGGCAGCTTGATGATGTTGGCTTCCGGCGTGGTGGCCAGCTGGCCCAGCTCGGCGAGGTCGTCGGCGATCTGCTGGTCGTCCTTCAGGACATCCGGGAACAGCGCGATGATGCGGCCGGCCAGCGAGATGTCGCGCGTCTCGACGGCGATGCCCGCGCGTGCCGGTGAAGGCCTGGACGATCGGCAGCAGGGAATGCGTGGCCAGGGACGGCGCTTCGTCGGTGAGCGTGTAGATGATCTTCGGCGTGTTGGACATTTCTGCAATGACCTCGCGGGTTACGGCATGACCAAAAAAGGGGCGTGCGGACGCTCGATTCGTCCAGAGGCATCCGACATGGGGGCGGAAGCGGTGGACGAAAGCCCCTTATTGTCACGATTTCGCCCAGAGGGCGAAAGCACGCAGGCCTTGACAATGCGCAAGGGTATGGCGCTCCGGGCTTTTTTGTAGGAGCGCACCCTGTGCGCGACCATCCAGCAGGACTGCCGGTTTGCACAGCGCAAGCTGCCCACGGGGAGAGGGCCAAGGATGGCCCGAATGAATAGCCAGCGGAGCGGTGACGCCTTGGTCGCGCACAGGGTGCGCTCCTACATCAAGGACAAGGAGTGGGTCAGGCGCTCTCGCCAGCCGGCAGCGACCGTGGCCGGCGATGCCGCGTGCGCCACGCGTGGACGCGGTCGGCGAGGCAGGAGAAGATCACATACAGCGCCGGCGTGCTGAGCAAGGTCAGGCTTTGCGAGATGATCAGGCCGCCGATCAGCGCGATACCCAGCGGGCGGCGCAGTTCGGAGCCTTCGCCCAGGCCGATCGCGATCGGCAGCGCGGCGAGGATCGCCACCATGGTCGTCATCATGATCGGGCGGAAGCGCACCAGGCAGGCCTCGCGCGCGGCGTCCAGCGCGACTCATGCCGTGCTCGCGCTGCGGCGACCAGGGCGAAGTCGATCATCATGATCGCGTTCTTCTTGACGATGCCGATCAGCAACACCAGGGCGATCTGCGCGACCACCGACAGCTCGGTGTCGGTCAGCCACAGCGCCAGCAGCGCGCCGACGCCGGCCGCCGGCAGGGTCGACAGGATCGTGACCGGATGGATCAGGCTCTCGTACAGCATGCCGAGCACGATGTAGACGGTGACGACCGCAGCCAGCACCAGCCACAGCATGCCGCTCTGCGACTGCTGGAAGCGACGGAAATCGCCGCCGACGTTGATGCTTGATGTCGCCCGGCATGCGCATGCTGCGGAACCGGTCGTCTGGATGATCTGCAGCGCCTCGCCCATGCTCACGCCGGGCGCGAGATTGAAGCTCAGATCCATCGTGGTGTACTGGTTCTCGTGCGTGATCTGCGGAGGGCGCCAGGCCCGGCACCTGCCGCGCGAACGCGGTGAGCGGCACCATCTTGCCCGCTGCTGGACGCACGTAGATGCGCGTTGAGCGCGGCCGGCGTCGCCGTCTGCGTCGGCAACGCGTTGACCACCACCTTGTACTGGTTGATGTCCGAATAGATGGTGCGATACCTGGCGCTGGCCGAAGGCGTCGTACAGCGCGCCGTCGATGGCGCCGATCCGAAATGCCCAGCCGCGCCGCCTTGTCGCGGTCGATCACGATGTTCTGGCGCAGGCCGGCGTCGTCGACGTCGCTGCCGACGTCGCTGCAGCTTGGGATTCTTCTTCAGCTCGGCGACCAGCTTGGGCAGCCACAGCTGCAGTTCGGCCGAGATCGTTGCCCTGCAGCGATACCTGGTACTGCGCGCCCTGACTGGTGCCGCCACCGCCGACGCTGGGCAGGTCCTGGATCGGGCGCAGGCGCAGGTTGAGATCGGGGTAGCGCGCGGCTTTCGCGCTGAGGCGCGCCAGCACGGCGAAGGTGTCGTCCTTGCGGCCTTCGGCGCGGGTCTTCAGCTCGATATTGAACGAGCCGCTGGTGCCCTGCCGGCTGGTGCCCAGGCGGGAACCCACGCGTGGCCACGTCGGGGTCCGCCAGCAGCATGGCGGTCAGCCGCTGCTGGCGCTGTCATGGCTCTCGTCGAACGATACGGTGGCGCTGGAGCTGGCGCGGCCCCAGATCAGTCCGGTGTCCTGCGGCGGGAACAGGCCGGTCTTGACCACACCGAACAGGAAGAACGTGGCCACGATCAGCGCCAGCGGCGTCAGCGCGAACGCCAGCGCGTGGCGCAGCGAGAAATTCAGCGCGCGCTGAATACACGCCGAGCATGCCGGCATGAAACCGCTCCAGCGCGATGCCGACCCGGCTGTCGATCGGCTTGTCCGGTCGTCGTGGCCGCTGAGGAAGCGGCCGCACAGCGCGGGCGTCAGCGTCAGCGACACCAGCGCCGAAACCACGATCGCCGCCACCAGGGTCACCGCGAACTCGTGCATGAACATGCCGGTGATGCCGCTCGGTGAACAGCAGCGGGATGAACACCGCGATCAGCGACGCGGTAATCGAGACGATGGTGAAGCCGATCTCGCTGCGCGCCGGCCAGCGTCGCCTGCATCCGCGTCATGCCGTCGTCGATGTGGCGGATGATGTTCTCGATCACCACGATCGCATCGTCCACCACGAAGCCGATCGCGATCACCAGCGCCAGCAGGGTCAGATTGTTGAGCGTGTAGCCGAGGATGTACATCACCATCGAACGCGCCCGCCAGCGACAGCGGCACCGCCGCCGCGGCGATCAGGGTCGGCGCCAGCCGGCGCAGGAACAGCGCCATGGTCAGCATCACCATCAGCCAGCGAGATCAGCAGCGTGGCCTGCACCTCGTGCAGCGAGGCGCGGATGGTCGGCGTGCCATCGAAGAACGGCGTCAGCGCGGTGCCCGGCTGCAGATAGCTGCGCAGCACGCGGCAACTGCCGCCTTCACCGGTCCACCGTGGCGATGACGTTCGCGTCGGACTTCTTGTAGACGTACATCAGGATCGCCGGCTTGCCGCTGGAACCAGGCCGCCTGATACGCATCCTGCGGGCCGGCATAGACATTGGCCACATCGGACAGGCGCACCGGCGTGCCGTTGTGGGTGGCGATCACCAGGTTGGCGAAGTCCTCTGCGCTTGTGCAGCGGGTCGTTGGCGTCGACCGCCATGGTGGTCTTGCCGTTGGTCAGGAAGCCCTGCGGCGAGGTCACGTTGGCCGCCGTCAGCGCATTGCGCAGATCGATCCGGCGAAAGGCCCATCGCGTTCAGCGCGCGCAGGTTCACGTCGACGCGGATCGCCGGCGTGGCCGCGCCGGCGATGTCCACCGACGGACACGCCGGGCAGCTGGCGCAGGCGCTGCGCCAGCAGCGAATCGGCGACGTTGTAGAGGTCGCGCCGCCGACTGCGTGTCGGAGGTCAGCGCGAACGCGATGATCGGGTCGTCGTTCGGATTGGCCTTCTCGTAGCTCGGCGCACCGTTAGCCCGCTGGGCAGGTCGGCTGGCCGCGTTGATCGCCGCCTGCACGTCGCGCGCGGCGGCATCCAGGTCGCGTGCCGGTGTCGAACATCATGAAGACGAAGGTGCTGCCCTCGGAACTGGCGAGCGCATGGTGTCGATGCCGGGCACCTGGCCGAGATGGCGCTCCAGCGGCGCGGCCACGGTGGAGGCCATGGTGCTGGCGTCGGCGCCGGCCTGGCTGGCCTGCACGAAGATCGCCGGGAACTGCATGTTCGGCAGCGCCGCCACGCCGAGCAGGAAGTAGCAGATCATGCCGCCCACGAAGACGCCCGATCGCCAGCAGCGAGGTGCCGATCGGGCGGCGGATGAAGGGGCCGGAGATATTCATGGATCGACGGGTACCGTAGAGGCGGCGGCGGCATGCCAGGGCGCGTGCAAAGCCGGATCATCCCGACCCTCAACGGGCGAGCCGCAAAAAGGTTGATCGCGGCATGCGCGCGGACAAGCGCCGCACCCGATGCCACGCGGAGCCGCGGACCGTGACGTCTCGATCACAGCCGGCTCACGCCGCGTTGCCGGCCTGCGCGTGAGCCAGCGCGCGCCGCTCGCGGCGCATGGCCAGCCAGTCGGAGAAACGCTCCATGTACAGGTAGATCACCGGCGTGGTGTACAGCGTCACCAGCTGCGACAGCAGCAGGCCGCCGACGATCGACACACCCAGCGGCCGGCGCAATTCGGCACCGATGCCGTTGCCCAGCGCCAGCGGCAACGCACCGAGCATGGCCGCGGCGGTGGTCATCATGATCGGGCGGAAGCGCAGCAGGCAGGCGCGGCGGATCGCGTCGTGCGCGTTCATGCCCGGTCGCGCTGCGCCTCGATCGCGAAGTCGATCATCATGATCGCGTTCTTCTTGACGATGCCGATCAGCAGCACGATGCCGACGATGCCGTCCACCGACAGGCTCATGCCGCACATGATCAGCGCCAGCAGCGCGCCCACGCCGGCGGGCGGCAGGGTGGAGATGATCGTCAGCGGGTGGATGTAGCTCTCGTACAGCACGCCCAGCACGATGTAGATCACCACGATCGCCGCCAGCAGCAGCAGCACCTCGTCGCTCAGCGAGGTGGAGAACTCCGCCGCCTTGCCGACGAACTCGCCGCGCACCTGCGGCGGGAAGTTCAGCTGCTGCCTCGACCTCGTGGATCGCCGTCACCGCGTCGGACAGCGAATAGCCCGGCGCCACGTTGAACGACAGCGTCACCGCCGGCAGCTGCTGCTGGTGGCTGACCACCAGCGGCGCGCTGGTGACTTCGGCACTGGCCAGCGAGGACAGCGGAATGGTGCCGCCGCCGCCGATGGCGACGCCGATGTTGCCGGTGCTGCCGATGCCGGTGCGGCGTGGCCGAATTGCTCGACTGCCACCTGGCCGAAGCTGGTGGCATTGCTGCCGGTCAGCGCGCCGCTGCCGTTGCCGCGTCACGGTGAGCTGGTTCAGCAGCGCCGTGCTGGTGCGGAACTGCGGCGCCACCTCCAGCACCACGCGGTACTGGTTGAGCTGGGTGAAGATGGTGGAGATCTGGCGCTGGCCGAACGCGTCGTACAGCGTGTCGTCGATGGTCTGCACCGGCACGCCCAGTCGGCTGGCCTTCTCGCGATCGATGGTGAGCTTCAGCGCAGTTGCCGCTGGTCGGCGAGGTTGTTGTCGACGTCGGCCAGTTCCGGCCGCTGGCGCAGCGCCTGGGTCATCTGGTTGGCGTACTTCGCCAGCTCGGTCGCGTTCACATCGGACATCGAGTACTGGTACTCGGTGGCCGACACGCGGCTGTCCAGCGTCACGTCCTGCACCGGCTTCAGGTACAGCGCCACGCCCGGGATATCGGCCGCATCCTTCTGCAAGCGCGGCAGCAGCTTGTCGAGGCCGTCGCGCTCGCCGCGATCCTTCAGCACGATGCTGAGCTGGCCCTGGTTGAGCGTGGGATTGATCGTGCCCGCGCCGATGAAGGCCGCCACGCCGGCCACGGCCGGATCGCTGGCGCAACGCCTCGGCCACCGCCTTGGTGCGCTGTTCCATCTGCGGGAACGCGACGTTCTGGTCGGCCTGCACCACGCCGGTGATCAGGCCGGTGTCCTGCTCGGGCAGCAGGCCCTTGGGGATCACGATGTAGAGGAAGATCGGTGACCACCACCGTGATGGCGGCCACCATGATGGTCAGGCGCTGGTGGTCGAGCACCCAGTCCAGCGAACTCTCGTACAGGCCGACAATGCGCGACCAGTAGGTCTGCTTGCCGGCGGCCGCGTGGCGCTCGTGCGCATCGTCGCCTTCCGGCAGCGCATCGGGCTTCAGCAGGTAGGCGCACATCATCGGCGTCAGCGTCAGCGACACCAGCATCGAGATGGTCACCGCGATCGTCAGCACCCAGGCGAACTCGTGGAACAGGCGACCGGTGACGCCAGGCATCAGCAGCAGCGGCAGGAACACCGCCACCAGCGACACGGTCAGCGACAGCACCGTGAAGCCGATTTCCTTCGCGCCGATCTCGGCCGCTTCCTTGCCGTCCTTGCCCTGCTCGATGTAGCGCACGATGTTCTCGATCATCACGATCGCATCGTCCACCACGAAGCCGGTGGCGACGGTCAGCGCCATCAGCGAGAGGTTGTCCAGCGACATGCCGGTGAAGGCCATCACGCCGAATGTGCCCATCAGCGACAGCGGCACCGCGACTGACGGAATCACCGTCGCCCACAGCCGGCGCAGGAATACGAAGATCACCGCCACCACCAGGAAGATGGTGAGGATCAGGGTGAACTGCACGTCCTCGCACCGAGGCGCGGATGGTGATCGTGCGGTCGGCGAACACCTCCAGATGCACGTCGGCCGGTAGCGCGCTGCGCAACTCGCGGCAGTGATCGCGCGGATCTGCTCCACCGTCTGCACGATGTTGGCGCCGGGCTGGCGGCGGATGTCGAGCAGCACGGCCGGCTTGCCGTTGGCCCAGGCGGCCAAGCTGGTCGTTCTCCACGCCATCGATGACGTTGGCGACGTCGGACAGCCGCACCGGCGCGTTGTTCTTGTACGCGATGATGGTGTTCTTGTATTCGGCCGCGTTGGCGAGCTGGTCATTGGTGCCGATGCTGTAGCGACTGCGTGGTGCCATTGAGCGTGCCCTTGGGCGCGTTGACATTGGCCTGGGTGAGCGCACTGCGCACGTCTTCCATGGTGAGGCCGAGATTGGCCAGCTGCGCCGGGTTCACCTGCACGCGCACCGCGGGGCGCACGTTGCCGGCAATCGAGACCAGGCCCACGCCCTGCACCTGCGACAGCTTCTGCGCCAGGATCGAGTCGGCATAGTCGTTCACGTCGCGCAGCGGCAGACTGTCGGAGGTGAGCTTCAACGTCATGATCGGCGCGTCGGCCGGGTTCACGCGGTTGTACACCGGCGGATACGGCAGCGTGCTGGGCAGGGTGCCGCGTGCCTGGTTGATCGCCGCCTGCACGTCCTGCGCCGCGATGTCGATGTCGCGGTCCATCGCGAACTGCAGCACGATGGTGGACAGACCTGCCGACGAGTCCGAGGTCATCATGGTCAGGCCGGAGATCTGCCCGAAGTTGCGCTCCAGCGGCGTGGTGACCAGCGAGGCCATGGTGGAGGCGCTGGCACCCGGGTATTGCGTGGTGACGACCAGGCTCGGCGCGCTGATTTCCGGCAGGGCCGAGACCGGCAGCTCGCGGTAGCCCAGGATGCCGAGCAACAGCACCGCCACCATCAACAGCGAGGTCGCGATCGGTCGGCGAATGAAGAGAGTGGAGAAGCCCATAGGTTTGCCGTTGATATCTCGCTGTCAGCCAACTCGCGCCGACGGGTGATGGGGGACGGGTCGCGGGGGCGCGAAAACCAGCCGTTGCGGAAAACCGGCCGGTTTTTCCCGGGTGTGGGAGCATGCGCCCCCGCCACCCGTCCCGCACCCCACGTCAGCCGCCGCGGCGACCGCCGCCGTTCTGCTGGGCCTTCTTCTTGGCCTGGTCCACTTCCGCAGCGGTCGGCGCCGTCGGCACTTCGCCCGGCTTGAGCGCCTTGACCTTGCTGCCCGGCTTCAGGCGGAACTGGCCTTCGGTCACCACCGGATCGTTCAGGGCCAGGCCCGAACCGATCATCACGTGGCTGTCGCCGACTTCGCCCGCCACCTTCACCGGCTGCATCTTCACGGTCTGGTCCTGCTGGACGAGATAGACGTAGTCGCCATCCGGTCCGCGCTGCACGGCCTGCCCCGGGATCACCAGGCCGCCGCTGACCGTGTGCACCTTCAGGCGCACATTCACGAACTGGCCCGGCCACAGGGCGCTGTCGGTATTGGAAAACACCGAGCGCAGCTTGAACGTGCCGGTGGTGGTGTCGATCTGGTTGTCGACCACGTTCAGCTGACCGTCGGCGGCAATGGTGTGGGCGTCGGCGCGGTCCAGCGCCAGCACTTCCAGCGGCGTTACCCACGGCGGCGGCCTTGCGCACCATGTCCAGGTTCTGCTCGGGCAGGTTGAACATCACGTAGATCGGATGAATCTGGGTCAGGGTGACCAGGGCCGTCGTGGTGGTGACCACGTTGCCCGGGTCGACATTGCGGATGCCGGCCACGCCATCGATCGGCGAGATGATGCGCGTGTAGTCCAGGTTGACCTTGGCCGCGCGCACGGAGGCCTTGTCCGCCGTCACTGTCGCCGTCAGGTTGGTCACGTTGTTGCGGAAGGTATCCATGTCGAGCTGGGCGACGTAGCCCTTGGCGACCAGCGCGTCGTTGCGCTTGAGCGTGCTCTGCGCCGTGGCGAGCAGGGCTTCGTCCTGCTGCTGCTTGGCCGAGGCCTGGTCATAGGTGGCCTGGAAGGTGCGGGGGTCGATCTGCGCCAGCAGCTCGCCCTTCTTCACTTCCTGGCCTTCCTTGAAGTTGATGGCCAGCAACTCGCCGCTCACCTGCGGGTTCACCGTCACGGTGTTGAGCGCCTGCACGGTGCCAAGCGCGGTGAGATAGACCGGCACATCCTGCTTGACCACGTGCTCGACGGTAACCGGTACCGGTGCGGCATCCTTATCCTGGCCCTGATCCTGGCCTTGTCTCTTGTGCTGCCCATCGCTCTGCCCCTGCGCACCGTCCTCGGTCGCGGGCTTATGCAGCAAGCGGAAGCCCACGGCTCCCACCACGATCACAGCCACAGCGATCAGCGCGATCTTCCAAAAACGCGACATGAAAAACTCCCAGAATTGACGGCAGGTCACCCGACCCCACCGGCGCAATGGAGGTGTTCTGGCCTATTTGACTTGTCAAATAGGCCAGAACACCCTTACACGCCTGACTTGTTCGTCGGATGAAAGGATAGAGTTTGTTCAACGGCATTGGACAATGCCAGTTGACATGGGTGTCCTATGACCGATGGCAGGGTTTTACCAGCTAATCATGTCAAGATGCCGAAAAATGCGTGAAAACAGCAGCTTCAGCGCGTGCCGCTCGCAGCCGCGGCGCCGACCTGAAACTTGCCGCGAGCTTCGACTATAATCCCGCCCCTGTTGCCTGAACCCATGCCCAATAATTGGTTGCATGGCCGTCCATTGATATGGAGTACTTGCGTGAGCGGTTCCCTGACCAAATCCGACCAGAGCTTCATGCGCAGTTCTCCTGCTGATCGCGGGCCTTAGTGTGCTGACCCTCATGCTGATCGTGTGGTGCCTGGTTGATCTACGACCACGAGCCCAAGGAAGTTAACCCCGAGACGCCGAAGCAGGTTGCCGAGCGCATCGCTCCGGCGGGCGCCGTGTACGCCGGCGACACCGGCCGCGCCGCCATGCAGGCCGCCCAGGAAGCCGCCGCCAAGGCCGCCGCCTCGCAGGTCGCCTATGGCGGCTCCACCGATGGCAAGACGATTTACGACAACCTGTGCCACAGCTGCCATACCGCCGGCGTCGCCGGTGCGCCGAAGCTGGGCAACAAGTCGAACTGGGGTCCGCGCATCGCCCAGGGCATCGACACCCTGGTCAAGCACGCCATCGAGGGCTACAAGGGCCCGGACGGCAACATGATGCCGGCCAAGGGCGGCAACCCGTCGCTGACCGACGAACAGGTGAAGAACGCGGTGCATTGGATTGTGGATCAGGCCAAGTAAGGCCCGCTTCAATCAGATCGAAGCAAAACGCCGCCCCTAGGGCGGCGTTTTTCGTTCGCCTCCTCTCCCCCTTGGGGAGAGGATTGAGGTGAGGGGCGGGTGCTCGCGGGAAAGGTTCTACGGAGCCTGCCTGATCGAAGCCCGCGCGAAGAAACGTTATCGCAAGATTGGCCCCTCACCCCAACCCTCTCCCCGGAGGGGAGAGGGAGACATTCGCTTCGATCCACTCGCGCGCAAAGCCCTGCAACTGCGGAAAAAAAGATTCGAAATGCCCGTGCAGCGGCACTGAGAGCCCGGTCAGCACACGGCAAGGCCTCATCCAGCGGATTCGCCCGGCTTAGCCGATGCGAAATGCCATCCAGCGCGGCCGCCATCTCCTCGGGCCGGGCGTAACCGGCCGGCAACGCATTGCGCCTCCATGTACAGGCGAAAACGCCGCAGTCCGGCTGGCAGCGACGACTCATGGCGGAGCAGCAAGTCGCGCACGCCAGCGGAGTAAGGCTCCAGCCCCCGTCCGCTCCATCGCTCGAAATCGCGCGCGAGCAGGTGATCGAACCACATGTCGAGCAGGATGCCGGCATAGCGCCGATACGGGGACGGCAGCAGCGCACGCGCCGCCGCGACTTCGGCATGAGCGTCGGTGTAGACGTCGACGGCGCGATGCAGGCGGATGCCCGTGATCAGCCGCTCTGGCAGGGCTGGATCCGGCTGCCCGTGCACAAAATCGCCCATCAGGCCGCCCAGCTGCAGCAGCCTCGTCATCGCCCGCCAGCAGCGTATGCGCCAGGTGATTCACGGACACCGCCTTGCTTCACGCGACCGGCGGCCACACGTGGCGGTTATCATCATGGCCATGAATCCCGTCATGTTACCTACCGCAGCCCGACCATTTTCCCGCAGAGACCGCCAGTTTCATGCTTAGCGGCCCCGCCGGCAAGCTCGAAGCCATCAGCGACGTCGCCCAGCCAGACGAGGCGCGCCGCGGCATGGCGGTGATCTGCCATCCGCTATCCGCCGAAGGCGGCACCATGCACAACAAGGTGGTGACGATGGTGGAGCGTGCGTTGCGCGAATCCGGGCTGGACACCGTGCGTTTCAATTTCCGCGGCACCGGCGAGTCCGAAGGCAGCTACGACAACGGCAATGGCGAAGGCGACGACCTGGCCGCCGTCGTGGCCTGGGTTCGTCGCATGCGTCCGGGTGATGCGCATATGGCTGGCCGGCTTTTCGTTCGGCAGTTATGTGTCGCATTCGCAATGCCGTGCGCGCTGCACGCCGATGCCTTGATCAGCATCGCGCCCCCCGCTGGCCGCTGGTCTTTCGAAGGGCTCGCCCTGCCCGACCTGCCCCTGGCTGGTCGTCCAGGGCGAGGAAGACGAGGTGGTCGATCCGCAGGCGGTGTTCGACTGGATCGATGGCATGGAGCACCCACCCGAGCTGGTGCGCATGCCGGAAACCAGCCACTTCTTCCATCGTCGCCTGATGGATCTGCGCGGCGCCGATGAAGCATGCGATCCAGGCCTGGCTGCCACCGCTGCGCCAGGACTGATGTCGAGCCCGTTCCTTTCCATCATGTCAGCTGCTGCGCCTTATCGCACAGCGCACTAAGAGTTTGCCGTACCGATGACTGACTCCCCCCTGCTCGCGCCCAGCGCCCGTTACCACGAAGGCGTCGCCGCGCATCGCTGGGAATCCGACCCGGCCCAGCAGTCACTGCTGCCCGAGTTCGACCGCATGCATGCGGCGCTCATCGCCAACGACGGTCGACAACGGAGGCCTGTTCGGACGTCTGAAATCGCTGCTCGGCAACGAGCACGCGCGAAGGTGTGCCTGGCCTGTATCTATGGGGTAGCGTCGGACGCGGCAAGACTTTCCTGATGGATCTGTTCGTCGCCAGCCTGCCGCACGGCATGGCACTGCGTCGCCATTACCACCGTTTCATGGGCGAGGTTCATGAGCAGCTGCGTGAACTTGGGCGAACGCCAGGACCCGTTGCTCGAGGTCGCCGCCGAACATCGCCGGGCGCTGTCGCGTGCTTTGCCTGGACGAGTTCCTGGTCAACGACATCGGCGACGCGATGATACTCGGCTACCTTGCTGCAGTCCTTGTTCGAGCATGGCGTCACCCTGGTGACCACGTCCAATACGGCACCGGCCCATCTGTACAAGGAAGGCCTGCAACGCGCACGCTTCCTGCCCGCCATCGCCTTGATCGAGCAGCACTGCCACGTCGTGCAGATGATTTCCTCGCACGACTGGCGCCTGCGTGCGCTGTCCCAGGCGCCGGTATATCACACCCCGCCAAGCCAGGAAGCCGAGCGAGCGCTCGCTCGCATCTTCGCCAGCCAGGCCGAAGGCGACGTGCAGGAGTGCGGCGAGATCATTCTCAACGACCGCCCCATTCCCCTGCGCAAGCGCGCCGAGGAACATCCTGTGGTTCGAATTCGCCGCGCTGTGCGAAGGCCCACGCGCCGTCTCCGACTATATCGAGCTGGCCAAGGCTGGCCCGGAGATCATCATTTCCAACGTGCCGCAGTTCAGCGTGTACACGGACGATGCTGCTCGCCGCTTCGTATTGCTGGTGGACGAATTCTATGATCGCCGCGTGAAGTTGATCCTTTCGGCGGCAGCGCCCATCACCGAGCTGTATGACGGTGAGCGACTGCGCGCCGAGTTCGGGCGTACCGAGTCGCGCCTGATCGAGATGCAGAGCGAGGAATACCTGGCGAGCGATCATTTGCCGTAAAGCCCCTGTGGGAGCGCACCCTGTGCGCGAGCGCTGTGCTGCGCCGAATCGCCTCGGGTAGGTTGTCGCGCACAGGGTGCGCTCCTTATGTGTTGATTCCCGTGCCTGCAAGGGCGAGAGTCCCCGACTGATCATCGGTGGGAACAAGGTGACGCTGGTGCGCTCCTTAGGCTCCAAGCCTGCTTTGTAGATAAGTGCCCTTGTTCCGCTTTTTTCTCGCCGTGAGCTTGAACGGTATCGTCGGCCCGCCTTTGGGTGGAAGCCTGTACGGATAAGGCTAAGCGTGGCGAGCGTGGTTCGATGATCAGCCCCTGTTGAATCAAGCTAGAAGGAGTACCTCTATGTCCGTGCCGGTGGTTGGTGTCGATATTGCCAAGGCGTCGTTCGATGTGGCGTTACCGCTGGTCACGCCCGGCAAATACAAGACCCGCGCCAAGCTGCCCAACAGCCCCGGAGGCTTTACCCAGTTCCGCGACTGGCTGCTCCAGCATGCGCCGGAGGCCGCCGTCTGCATGGAGGCCACCAGCGTCTATCACGACGCCCTGGCGACGTTCCTGCACCAGCACGGGGTCACGGTCTTCGTGGTCAATCCGGCGCAGATCCACGCCTACGGCAAGAGCGAGCTGTCGCGCACCAAGTCCGATCGCACCGACGCCAAGCTGATCGCCCGCTTTGCCATGGCCCAGGCCCACGCGGCGCGACCGCTGTTGCCCTGGCAGCCGCCGACACCGGCCCAGCGCAAACTGCGCGCCCTCGCGCACCGCCTGGACGATCTGGAGCGGATGCGCCAGATGGAGAGCAACCGGCTCGGCACCGCTGATGCCGCGGTCATCTCCTCCATCCAGCAGCTGATCTCGACCCTGCAGCAGCAGATCGACGACCTGCATCGAGACATCGACAACCACATCGACTCGGACCCGGACCTGCGGCGTGACCGCGACCTGCTGCAAAGCATCCCGGGCATCGGCCCGGTCCTGAGCACCTAGCTGCTCGCCTGCGCGGGCGGCCTGCGTGCCTACCGCGATCCCGACAAGCTGGCCGCCTACGTCGGCCTCAATCCCGCCGTGCGCGAATCGGGCAAGTGGAAGGGCAAGACCACCATCTCCAAGCTCGGTCACGCCCTGCTGCGTGCCAAGCTCTATTGGCCTGCCGTCACCGCCTCCCGGCACAACCCGCCCATCAAACGCCTCGTCGATCGGCTCGTCGCGCGCGGCAAACCGCGCATGCTGGCCATCACCGCCGCCATGCGAAAACTCCTCCATATCGCCTGGGGCGTGGTGCGCTCGGGCAAACCGTTTGACCCCAACATCGCGCTTGCGTGACCCCGGGCGACACGGTATCTACATGGGCAAACAAGCATCGCGCTGGTAACTTGAATGTCCCCGCCGCGCCGGAGCCGCCATGTCCATCCTGCTTGCCCTAGCCCTGCAACTGAGTCCTGCTGCCGTCACCGACTTCCACGCGCGCATCACCCAGGCCAAGCTGGCCGAGGGTGCAGCCACGGGGCCGGCCTATCAGAAACAGGTATGGGATCGCATTGGCAATCCGACCACGGACGCTTACAAGTCCTGCATCGAGAGCAACAAGCCGACGGACAAGGGGCCCTTCACCCTGGTCGCCAACGTGATGCCGGATGGCCGCTTGGTCCAGATCGAAGTGCAGCCGCAAAGCGCCGTCGCCAAATGCATGGCCGGCCAGTTCAGCAGCTGGATGCTGCCGGCGCCACCGGCACAGCCCAAGCCCTATCCCATCGAAATCGACTTCAGTATCGCGAAATAGACAGCGTGGCCGAGCTGGCGCGCAGCTCCGCCCTGGGAACGCCGAGGATTTGAAAGTGCGCACCGCGGGCACGCCTGATGCTCGGCGGTGGCCATCATCACGGGCGCGATCATGCACGTCCACCAAACGCGCTAGGATCGCCCGACCTTCCGAGGAGACACCCCCATGCGTCGTACCGTGCTCGCCCTGGCCCTTTTCGCCACCACCGTCGTGTGCGGATCCGCTTATGCCACCGACACTGCGCAGCTGGTGCGGGGCGAGCTGCCGCAGGTCACCGCATGGCGGCGCGATATCCACCAGCACCCGGAATTGAGCAACCGCGAGATACGCACGTCCGCCCTCGTCGCCGCGCAGCTCAAGAAGCTAGGCCTGGAAGTACATACCGGCATCGCCCATACCGGCGTGGTCGGCATCCTCAAGGGTGGCAAGCCCGGACCGAAGTTGGCTATTCGCGCCGACATGGATGCCTTGCCCGTCACCGAGGAAGTGGATCTGCCTTTCGCCTCCAAGGCCAAGGGTGAGTATCGCGGCAAGGAGACCGGCGTGATGCACGCCTGCGGCCACGATGCGCACACTGCCATGCTGCTTGGCCTGGCGACCGTGCTGGCGGGCATGAAGAAGGACCTGCCCGGCGAAGTGATGTTCGTCTTCCAGCCCGCCGAGGAAGGTGCGCCCGCCGGAGAGGAAGGTGGCGCGTCCCTGATGCTGAAAGAAGGCGTGTTCCGCGACTTCAAGCCGGATGCGATGTTCGGCATGCACGTGGTCAGCGCGCTCAACACCGGCACGGTCGCCGTGCGTCCGGGCCCGACCATGGCCGGGTCGGACTGGTTCAAGCTGGTCGTGCACGGCCGCCAGACCCACGGCGCCATGCCTTGGAATGGCGTGGACCCCATCGTCACGTCGGCGGAAATCATCAGTGCAGCCCAAACCATCGTGAGTCGCAAACTCAATATTGGTGATCTGCCCGCCGTGCTCAGCTTCGGCATTGTCGAAGGCGGCGCGCGCTACAACATCGTGCCCGACAAGGTGGAGCTGCAAGGCACGCTGCGCACCTTCGATCCTGGCATGCGCCAACTGGCCATCGACAACCTCAAGAGCATCGCCGATCACATCGCCCAGGCGAATGGCGCCACGGTAGACGCCACGATTCCTGTGGGTGACAGCAACCCAGTACTGGTCAATGACCCTGCGTTAGCCGCACGCGTGCGCGCCAGCATCGGCAAGGCCATCGGTAGCGACCACGCGATCGAAGCCAAGCCCTGGATGGCCTCGGAAGACTTCGCCTATTTCGCGAAGGCCGTGCCCAGCGTCTACTTCTTCGTCGGCTCCACGCCCGTTGGACAGGATGCCTCGAAAGCGCCCGCCAACCACTCGCCGAAATTCTTCATGGACGAAGCAGCCCTCGAGATCGGCATGGCGTCCATGCTGCAAGCCACGCTGGACTACCTGAACGGATCGGCGGGCTGAGATCGCAAGCGCGCTACGGCAAGGCTCTAACGCCGGACAAAGAAAGGCCCCCCTTGCGGGGGGCCGATGAGCCGATTCTAGGGGTTGGGGGGGGAACCGACTCATGGCGTCTGGATCTCACAGAGGAACCGATCAGACGTAGGCAGAATGCCGCGTCCAGAAGATCTTTTATGTAGGCGTTGGCTTATTGCAAAGTCCGCCAACCGCCTGTTCCCTGTCGGATGCCTGCAGCGAATGCCGGGCGAAACGCTGCGCACCGTCTCATAACGTCGCGCGATACGAGCATCATCCCGTCTTCGCCTTCGGCGTGGCAGCCTGTCGCTTCGCTGCACGCGAGCGGCCCGCGGACTGAATGCGGTGCGCATTCATGATCGCGGCAAGCAAGCCCGGGAAGCGCTGTTCGATTTCTTCGCAGCGAGAGCTGTTGTGCATTTCCACGCCACGCCTCTCGCTGCGTATCAACCCCGCCTCTCTCAACGCGCGGAAATGCTGTGAAAGCGTGGATTTCGGAATGCTGCGGTCGCTCATCTGCAGGAAGTTCGAGCAGGTGTGGGCACAGGCAGAGCCGGCCAGCTGCGCATAGATCGCAGCGCGCACAGGGTCGGATAGCGCATGGAGGATGCCCTCCACGGTTATGTCTTCCATCGATGGGTGGGTCAGGGGCCGCATGTGGCGATTTTACCAGCTCTTGATATTTAGTTCCGAAGTTCATATGTTGCGAACTATTGAAGTAGATCCTGCCTCACCCTCCCCTAAAAGGAACACGTCATGAGCAAGCTGAAAGGTAAGGTCGCCATCGTCACTGGCGCATCCAAAGGCATCGGCGCAGCCATCGCCAAGTCGCTCGCCGCCGCGGGCGCGTCGGTCGTCGTCAACTATGCGTCAAGCAAGGCGGGCGCCGACAAGGTAGTCACCGAGATCGCCGCGGCCGGCGGCAAGGCGGTGGCGGTACGCGGTGATGTCTCCAAGGCTGCCGACGCGAAAGCCATCGTCGACGCGGCGATCGAGCATTTCGGCAAGCTGGATGTCCTGGTCAACAACTCAGGCGTCTACGAGTTCGCCCCGCTCGAAGAGATCACGGAAGACCATTTCAACAAGCAGTTCAACGTCAACGTGCTCGGCCTGCTGCTGACCACACAGGCAGCGGCGAAGCATTTGGGCGAGGGCTCCAGCGTCATCAACATCGGCTCGCTGGTTACCCGCATCGTGCCGCCGGGAAGCTCGGTTTACACAGGCACCAAGGGCGCCGTGGACGCGATTACCGGCGTGTTGTCGCGTGAGCTCGGCCCACGCAAGATCAGGGTCAATGCGGTGAATCCCGGCATGGTTGAAACGGAAGGCACCCACACGGCAGGCTTCATCGGGTCCGAATTCGAGTCGAACGCTGTCGCCAACACGCCGCTTGGCCGCATCGGCCAGCCGAACGATATCGCCTCGATCGTCACCTTCCTCGCTTCGGACGAATCGGCTTGGTTGACCGGCGAACACCTGTTCGCGGGTGGCGGTCTGCGCTGATTGAACACTGAACCACGCAAGGGCGCATTCCGACCCCGGAGTGCGCCCCGGTCGTGGGGCTTATGGTCGCGGTGCGTGGCACTTCCATGCATGGATGGCTTTAGGCAAATCCGACGAGAGTCGCCCGCCTGGAGCTTGCATACGCTGTTCATCACAGCCTGTTAATGCCATCCGGCGCAGCTTCATCGTTGGTACGTAGCGGCGATTACCCTACGGTCGCCGCCGACCAAGGTCCCCAGATGATGGCGCACTCGACTTCAAGGTCGCAGCTTCAATTCCATTTCGATGGCTGGCTGGATCGTGCCCGTCGGATGGCGCGCCGCATGGGTTACATGGCACCGGTTGCGGAGCCCATACCCTTGACGCGGCGGCAGTCATTGTTGATGGCCCAGGACAGCAAGAAAGCGGAAGAGAAAGCGCGCCGTCTCAAGCTGATCCGATCCATCAAGGGCCAGCCTTGGCGGTGACTGCAAGGTCGAACAGCGGCTGAAAGACAGGTGGTCCGATTGGCCGTCCAAACCTGGCACATCGCTTGATGACTCAGCCTTGCGGATGTTGCGACCGTGCCTGCCGCCAGCCTCTCTCGCGTGAAGCTCACGCTTCACCGGCGGAGAAATCTCATGAATCACCCGTCCACCCTGACACTGTCACAGTGGGCACTACTGCGCGGAATTGACCATTACTACCCCATCTCCCTGGGCTCAGTCGGCCACCTGAGCGACCTGCGCTGCCTGCTGAGTGAGAAGCTGGTGACGCTTGGCCGATCCAAGGTTTCGCTCACCCCGCTTGGCAGCGAGGTGCCCTGGTACCACCGCATGCACTGACCTGCCGCGTCACCCGTGGGCGACGTCGCCGAAAAGCGCTTGACCCACCGGCCAACTAGCGTATGGTGGAGGAACGTGTGGGTGCCGGCCGCTCATGCCTTTATGCATCCGCTGCTCGTGCCCGCCGCACTTAGCGCCTCAGCCATCGAGGTTTCGAAACGATGATTCACCCTGATCGTCAGGATCAGGCTCAACTCAGAGCGACCGAATGAATCCGTTTCCCAAAGCACTCTCACTCGCCAATATCCATAGTGTCTACAGCGGTGCGGAAGTGAAGACCACACCAGACGCGAACGCGAACAAGACGGCAGAATCGCGGGTCAGCTACAAGACCACGAACCAGTTCGCACGTGAGCCGAACCACTCGGGCACTGCTCCGTCAAAGCCGCTGGCACCCAATACCCGTTTCCGGCGCTAAGTCGGTACAAAGGCCTTGCCAGTACTCTGCCTAGAGCGCGGCGTCAGGCAGCATGAGATCGCCTGGAAAGACGGATAGGCAACATCCCGTCGGTCCATCGCAGCTTCAGCCGGCGCGGGATTCAGCCCCGGCACGTTTGGACAGGTAGCCAGACATCAACTCCTGCACGCCAAGTCCGACCTGCTGATGCAGCCGGTCCGCAGCTGCGTGTGTGGTGTGGCGCCGTTTTGACTTCACCGCGATAACAACTTGGCGGGTGTACAGGGGCATACCGTGTAACCGGCGCACGGTATGCAGCGAAGCAATCACACAGGGTAAGCTGCGTGCTGCCCTAAGCTTCGCCCCTACCCGGAGAGCTGCATGGCCATGGTCTTCCGCAGGCTGCACGAGACGCTACTCTGCGCTGTCGCGCTGCTCGGTTTCGCTACGCTGAGCCATGCCCAGGACTCGTCCTCACCGCGGCAACAACGCCTCGTGGTGGTGGAGTTGTTCCAGAGCCAGGGATGCTCGTCGTGTCCACCCGCGCAAGCGAACCTCAATGCGATCGCCGGGCAGCAAGACATCCTTGCGCTGTCTTTCGGCGTGACCTATTGGGATGACCTCGGTTGGAAGGACACCTTCGCCCGCGACGCCTATACGCAAAGGCAGTGGGACTACGCGCGCGCCCACAAGCACGGCAATGTCTGGACGCCACAAATCTATATCAACGGTCACACTGACATCGTGGGAACGGATCGCGCACAGCTCGCCGATGCCATAGCGCATGCCCAAAGCAGCGGCCCCACGATTGAATGGAACAAGGGTCAACTCGTGATCGGCGCAGGCCAGCCGGCCGCACCTTGTGATGTCTGGTTGGTGCGTTATGACCCACGCCTGCTCAATGTTCGCGTTGGTGCGGGCGAGAACAGCGGCCGCACGCTGCAGCATCGCAACGTGGTGCGCGAACTGATTCACCTGGGAACGTGGAGTGGAGCGCCGCAGCTCTTTGCGCTGCCGCCTGCTCGATCACCGGTCTTGTCGACCGCCGCGCTGGTCCAAATCTCCAAGGGCGGAGACATTCTCAGCGCTTCCAGGGATGCGGTCTCGCACTGAAACTTCATGCCCTGGATGTGAGCATGAGGGCCTGCTGCGCAATGCAAGTCGATGGAACGCCTAGTCGTTCGTCCGCAAGGCCAGGAATTCGGCCGCCTCAAGCGCCGAGCCTTGCCAATGGCCGGGAGCCACACCCCGCCACCACGGTTGCACGGATTCCTCATGGGCAGGCTCCACCGGCTCGCCCAAACGCGGCATCAACAGCCCTTCGGGTGCCTTGGCGAGCAACACTTCCGCCGGTTCGGCCCAGGGATGCATGGCCAGGTTGAAGGTGCCCCAATGCACCGGGAGAAGCCGACCACTACCCAATTGGGCCCACGCTTCCAGGGCGTTGTCCGGACCCAGATGTACATTGCCCCAGGAAGGATGAAATGCACCGACTTCGATCATGACCAGGTCGAACGGCCCCAGCCGCTGCCCGATCTCGGCGAAGGCCGGCGACAGGCCGGTATCGCCGCTGAAAAATACCGCATGGCGTTCGCCTCGCAAGGCAAACGACGACCACAGCGTCGCGTTGCGATCGTGCAGCCCGCGCCCGGAGAAATGATGCGAAGGCGCAGCGGTGATGGTCAGTCCGCCTGGCAAGACGGTCTGCTCCCACCAGTCGAGTTCGATGATGCGATCCGGCGGCACGCCCCACGCCTCGAGATGCATGCCCACGCCGAGTGAGGTGACGAAAGGCACCTGTAGCGCAGCCAATGCGCGGATGCTCGGGTAATCGAGATGGTCGTAGTGGTCGTGCGATATGAGCACCGCATCCAGTGGCGGCAACTGCGCGATCTCGACGGGTACCGGCTGGAATCGCTTGGGACCGAAGAAGGAGAACGGCGACGCGCGCTGCCCCCACACCGGATCCGTGAGCACGCGCTGACCATCGATCTCCAGCAGCACCGTCGAATGGCCCAGCCAGGTGGCGCGCAAGCCGGTTTCCGTGGGCTGTGTCCAGGCGCTGCGCGGATCGAGCGCAGGCAACGGGCGCCCCGGCGTGCGTCCCTCGCCACGAAACACGAAGTCGACCAGCGACGGCCGGCTCTCCTGCACGAGCCGCGCGCTGGCGGGATAGGTATTGACGAAGCCACCGCTGCCGTACTGCGCCGAAGCATGCATGCGTTCAAGCCTGAGTCCTGCCGCCTGCCGAGCAAACAAAGCCATCTCGAACCTCCGGGGCAAGCGGCATCGGCCCACCCGTTCACATGGAATATCAAGGCGTTACAACCGATCACCGCCGGTGTTCCGGCGGCGGCAAGTGCCGTCCCTTTCTTATCGGGTCATCCCGGCGAATTCCAAGTCGTGACGTTCAGGCTATGCCAAGTGAGACCACGCTGCGTCCCTGCCCGTGAAAGCCGAAGCCCGTTGCCGGGAGGCTGCCAGGGATGCGCAGCGTTGATCAGAGCATCCCTAGGGAGGCGCAGCCTTGATCAGAGCATCCCTAATTATTCTTGATCGATGGATTGGGGCTGTTCGCGCCCCCAGCGGTAAACGTCAGAGGTACGCCGTACAAGTTGCCGCCAACGCGGGCGAAGAGTTGGTAGTGCCACACGCCTTCGCTGCTCTCATCGAGGTGGTGATTGTGTATGGTTAGCTTGTTTTTCAAGACGCGTTCCAGTCTGTGGAAGATTCTCTGGTCGGGCGTCCTGACGAGCCATGCGAAGCCAGGATGGTCCTTTTCATCCAACTCACAGAACTCGCCGTCACTGGCGTTGCCCGTGAGCGTCCAGGTGATCGTATGCCGGTCATCAGGATTCGCCAGCTTGTGGAAGTTCACGTGGTGCTTGCCCTTGTTGATGACGAGTGCGTTGCAGTCCTCACGTTTGGTCGGATCGTATTCAAGCTCGACACTCAGCTCGACATGCTGCTCACTATGGTCTTTCATGGCGAACTCCTATGGGTGAAAGGTTGGTTTCCCGTGCCTGTGGATGCTTCCGTGCCCCCCCCTGCCTGCCCTGTTCAAACTGATTAGCGACCGCTTCTGCTCGTCGCCGCCAGCAGCTGCTGCTGAAACGTCGCATTGACCGGATAAGCGATGTGCTCGCGTTGCAATACAGCCAGCAGCCCCGCATCGCGAAAGCCGCTGTTCCATAACTGCCGGATCAGCGGCTCCGCGTCGGCCTTGCTGCCCAGCGCAAGCAGTGCCTCCACCTGTAACGCCAGCAGTCGAGGGTCCCCCCGACCGCTTGGCTGGGCCTGCGCCGCAGTGACCACCGCACTGCGTAGCTGCGTGGCGGCAGCCGGATCGGTGCTGACCTTGGCCAGCAGCACTTGCGCCGCCATGGTGGCCAACAAGGTCGAGCGGTCATGCGGCTGTTGTTCCAGCAAAGGAAGCAGCGTCTGGAGTGCCGCCTGCACCTGCGCACGCGCCGGATCCACCTGCCCGGCCGCGAGGAATTCGGCGGCCTGTTCCGTCTGCGCCTCGGCCAGCTCCCTTTGCAGCCTTGTGTCGGCGGGGTTCTCGCGAATCAGCTCGGCATATATCGATAGCGACTGCGCGGTCAGTGCCTGCGCCGAAGGTAGATCGTCGTTGAGGCGTTTCAGCCGGGCCAGTTGCTGAGCGTAGTGGGCAAGGTCGTCCTGAACGCCGCTATTTTGGGGATCGAGCTTCACCAACGCAGTCGCCATCTGCACCGCCTGCTGCAAATGGTTCATACCGGCCTCGTCATCCCCGGCCAACGCCAGCGTGCGTCCCAGGATGGCCCGCACCGTGAGCGTTGCGTCCTTTTGCCCGTTGTCCTTGGGGTTTCGCTCCGCCAATTCGGTTTCGATGGCGTCGTCCTTGGCATACTCGACAATGGCCGTCACAAGATTTCCGTGCAGGAGCGCCAGCTTGCCGAGGTTGTTGTGCGCACCACCGAGTTCGACCGCCCATTCGGTCTTGTCGGGATTGGCTGCCACTAGTTTCCTCGAAAGTTCCAGCGCGCTCTTGTACTGCTCCGATGCTTCATCCAGGCGACCGCGCGTCTCCAGTACATGGCCGAGATTGTTGTCGATCATCTCCCGCTCAAACTGCAGCACGAGATCGTTCGCCGCATGGGTTTCGGCCTGCTGCAATACGTTTTGCGCCGATTCAAAGCTCGCCTGCGCCTCGTCGAGTTGTCCCTGGAACCACTGGTTCTGCCCAATGAAGGTCAAGATGCGCGCGTGCTGGAGCTGACGAGGCACGTCGGCGGGATTCGCTGCAGCCAACGCGGAGGTCAGCTTCGCGGCAGCCCGGTAAGACACCATCGCTTCGGGCATATGGCCCAGTTCCTCGCGAATGCGGCCAATCTTTTCCAACGCCTTGGCGCGCTGGGCCAACGCCTGATCGGTCACGTCCTTAAGCGGCAACGAAGCGAAATACGCCATGGCCTTGTCGTCGACGGCCTCCATGACGTCGAGGCGTTTTACTTCCTGCAGTTTGTCGTTGAGATCGCCAAGCATGAAGTCGACCAGGTCCTCGGCCTGCTTCTGGCGACGTTCCGCGACCTGACTGGCCACGTCCGCGGCGTGCTGCGCGATCGTCGCCTTGATCGCCAGGCCGCTCGTTACCGCCATCACGACCAGCGCCGCCGCGGTGATCGCCGTCATGCGACGGTGCCGGCGCTGCAGTTCGCGCTGCCTCAGGCTGTCAAAGCCGATATCGAGCATGCCCGCGATCAGTTTCAGCTTGGCCTTGCTGCGGCTGTCCTTGCCCGCGCGCGCGTCCGCCGCGATAGGCTCGGTGCGCGCTGTGGTCGGCTGCCCATCGGCATCCATCTGAAAACGCAGCGCCGGCGCAAAACATTCTTCGGCCTCCCGGCCGGGCCAATCACTGGCGTTGGGTTCGCCATCGACGATCAGGCAAAAAATGCGTTCGCTACGACCCCACCGCTTGAATGCCAGCACCTCCTCCTGCACCCAGCGTGAGGCCGCCGCTCGCGGCGAACAGATCACGATCAGATTCTCCGATTGCCCCAGCGCCTCGTTGACCTTGCGCCCGAGGTCAGTGGCACTGGCCAATTCGTCGCGGTCCCGGAAGATCGGCGCGAGCCGCCGCGGAATCGTCCCTGCGGCCGTCTGCTGGCCCACCAGGCGCGAGGGGACACGGTAGGTTTCCAATGCCTTGTGCAGCCAATCGGCCCAGGACCTGTCCTGGTGGCTATAGCTGATGAAGGCGCGGTACCGGAACTCCGATACCGCAGGGGCCTGCGCCATGACGCACCGCTCTCCCGCAGAAGGCTGCCGCCCTCCCTGGCCGTGGAATCCCCACGACACTCGGCCGGAAACCAGGCACCGACCCGCCGAAGAGCTAAATGAAAGCCTTCGGATTCATCACGATAGCATATGAAATGTGATCTACATCACATTTTTGAGGCCTTCTCAGCCTACTCGATCGATTCGGAAACCATGGCACGGCCCCCGGCGGACGACTGGCCCCGCCTTGGAAGGCTAAATGTCGCCCCAGCTGAAGCTAGACTGCGTGCATTCCAACGAGGGATTCTGCATGAGGCTTTTGCTGGCGGGCATGTTGAGCGTGTGGCTGTCGTGCGTGACGCTCGATGCGCAGGCGGAAAATGTTCGGAAGTTCGCCGAAGCGAGCATGCTCGTGAAGGGTACGGTGCAAATCAATCCGGACGGCAGCGTCAAAGGCTATGTGCTCGATCAGGCCGAGAAGCTACCGCCCGCGGTCACCGAGGTCATCCAGAAAAATATCCCCTCCTGGAAATTTCAGTTTGCCGCCACGCCCGAGGCTGTCTTGAATGAGAGCATGAGCGTGCGCGTGCTCGCCAAGGCAGTCGACGCGCAACACGAATCCGTGAGCATCATCGCCGCGACGTTTGGCGACGATAAGGGCGCCAAGGACGAGCGCGTCCAATTCAAGACCAGGCGGCAACCCCGCTACCCGTCGATGGCCATCGATGCACGGGTATCGGGCACGGTCTTCCTGCTGTTGCGCATCGACCGGGATGGCAATGTGCAAGATGCTTTCGCGGAACAGGTGAACCTTCGAGCCTACGGCGACAAAAGGGCCATGGATCGGTATCGCAAGAGCCTAGCCGACGCCGCGCTCAGCGCTGCCCGCGCATGGACCTACGACATCCCGACGAAGGGTAAGGACGCCGACGCGCCCTACTGGCTGGTGCGTGTTCCCGTCAGTTTCGATCTCCACGCCTTCGGCGAACCGCAGTCACCGGCGTCGGAATATGGACATTGGGACATCTATGTTCCCGGCCCCAAGCAAGAGGTGCCCTGGGTCAAGGACCGCGCCCTGCTTTCTGAGGCCCCTGACGCCATTCCAGACGGAGTACTCCATCAGCTTGGTACCGGACCGCGCCTGGCCACGTCGCTGGCTGGAAGCTGAGTACACCCGATGGCCCACGTATTGATTCCCCTGCCGCACCAGGACTTCGACCCCAGCGAAGTCGCCGTGCCGTGGCGCGTGCTGACCCAGGCGGGGCATCGGGTGACGTTCGCCACGCCGGATGGCCAGCCGGCCAGCGCCGACCCGATCATGATCAGCGGCGAAGGGCTGGATATCTGGGGCTGGATACCGGGACTGCGCAAGCTGACCGTGTTTGGCCGTCTATTGCGCGCCAATGCCGTCGCGCGCCGCGACTACGCCGCGCTACTGAAAGACTCGGCATTCAATGCACCACTATGCTGGGACGACATCGAGACTGCTCGCTTCGATGGATTGCTGCTTCCCGGTGGCCACTGCGCGCGTGGCGTGCGTGTGTATCTCGAAAGCTCGCGACTGCAGAGTGTGGTTGCGGCCTTCTTCGATGCCGACAAACCGGTTGCCGCGATCTGTCATGGCGTGGTGCTGGCTGCGCGCAGCCGGGGTGCGGATGGCCGTTCCGTATTGCATGGCCGACGCACCACTGCGCTGACATGGGCGTTGGAGAAATCCGCGTGGTCGTTGACCCGCATCACCCGCTTCTGGGATCCGGACTACTACCGCACCTATACCGACGGTCCGGGGCAGCCGGTGGGCTATATGTCGGTGCAGCAGGAAGTGACGCGTGCGTTGGCCAGTGCGGACGATTTCCTCGACGTGCCGCGCGATACGCAGCATTACCGCCGCAAGACCTCCGGCCTCGTACGCGACAGCGATACGGATGCCACGCCGGCCTTCGTGGTGCGCGACGGCAACTACGTTTCGGCCCGCTGGCCTGGCGACGTGCACCGTTTCGCGGCGACGTTCGCCGATATCCTCGCCAGCCGTCCGAGCTGAGCTCGAGCGATCCAGTACAGCGGATTCACTAAATTTTCGCGTACCCACAAGCACCCCTCCCCAACCCTCCCCTGCAAACAGGGGAGGGAGTACGCGCGGGCATGCTTCTCGCTCCTCCCCCTGCTCGCAGGGGGAGGCTGGGAGGGGGTGCTTGTGGCGACACAGAGACTTTGAACCGTCCCCAGGAAATTTTCCTTGGGCGCCGATAACCCCCGCCACGGCTTCGCTTTTTCCCGCTTATCCACTGCCTAATCCACAATCTATTGGGTTGACCGCCCCCAAAGAGCCCGATATGTTGTGCTCGTCGGTGCCTCTCTCAGACCTTGGACTGAGTTTGGCTTGAGGGAATCCGGTGCGAATCCGGAACTGCCCCGCAGCGGTAAGTGGAAACGAAAGCCCCCATCGCACTGGCCCTCGGCGGCTGGGAAGCGGGAGCAAGTAGGTCGGGTCGCAAGACCCATGTCCGCGAGTCCGAAGACCTGCCGGCACATCGTGGCCTGAGCGCCGCGATGCGTGGTGACGGCTTCCGCGGGGAGGCGCGTCGATGCGCAGGGCGGCATGCCCTGTCGGTCGACCGTCCGTGGATTCGCACTGTTTCAGCCCTGCGCGCGGGAGCAGGCGGTTGATGACCAGGCCCGGAGCGATGCCGCATGCAATCTATCGATACCACCTCGCGCGAGCGTACTGACGACCGCGCGGACGCCACCGTTTTCCCAGCTGGCGCCGACGCGCCGTTTGCCCTGACCCCACCGCATAACCCTGGCCAGATGCGTGTCACCAAGCGCAACGGCAGCCAGGAGATTGTCGACGTCAACAAGATCGTGCGCGCGGTGACGCGCAGCGGCGAAGGCCTGCATGGCGTCGATCCGCTACGCGTGGCGCTGAAGACCATTGGCGGCCTGTATGACGGCGCCACCACGCGCGAGCTGGACGAATTGTCGATCCGCACTGCCGCCGCGCTCACTGCCGAAGAACCCGAATACGGCCAGCTCGCCGCGCGACTGCTCAGCGCCTACATCGACAAGGAAGTGAGCGGCCAGGAAATCCAGAGCTTCTCGCAATCCATCGCACGTGGCGCCGAGCTTGGCATCCTGAATTCGCGCCTGCGCGATTTCGTCGCCACGAACGCGCGCAAGCTCAACGACGCCATCGATCACGCATCGCGTCGCGCCGCTTCGAATACTTCGGCTTGCGCACGGTGTACGACCGCTACTTGCTGCGCCATCCGCAGTTGCGCAAGGTGATCGAGACGCCACAGTACTTCTTCATGCGTATCGCCTGCGCGCTGGGCGGCAATGAGATCGGCGAGACGCTTGAACTGTATCGCCTGCTGTCGTCGCTGGAGTACATCGCCAGCTCGCCCACGCTCTTCAACGCCGGCACCGCCCATGAGCAGCTGAGCTCGTGCTTCCTGCTCGACTCGCCGGCCGATTCGCTGGAGTCGATCTACGAGAAGTATGGCGACGTGGCCAAGCTCAGCAAGTTCGCCGGCGGCATCGGCCTCGCGTATTCGCGCGTGCGTTCGCGCGGCTCGCTGATCAAGGGCACCAATGGCCATTCCAACGGCCTGACGCCGTGGCTGAAGACGCTGGACGCTTCGGTGGCCGCGGTGAACCAGGGCGGCAAGCGCAAGGGTGCGGCCTGCGTATACCTGGAGCCGTGGCATGCCGACGTCGAGGAATTCCTCGAGCTGCGCGACAACACCGGCGACGAAGCACGCCGGACCCACAACCTCAACCTCGCCAACTGGATTCCCGACGAATTCATGCGCCGCGTGGAGAGCGATGGCGACTGGTCGCTATTCGATCCAAAAGTCGTGCCGCACTTTGTCGACAGCTGGGGCGAGGCATTCGATAACGCTTATCGCGAAGCCGAGGCGATTGGCCTTGCTGCGAAGAAGGTGAAGGCGCGCGAATTGTATGCGCGCATGCTGCGCACGCTGGCGCAAACCGGCAACGGCTGGATGACGTTCAAGGATCGCAGCAACGCCACCAGCAATCAGACCGCCCGCCCCGAAAACGTCATCCACCTGTCCAACCTTTGCACCGAGATCCTGGAAGTGACCTCGGCCGAGGAAACGGCCGTTTGCAACCTGGGTTCGGTGAACCTGGCGCGTCACGTGGTCGATGGCGTGTTCGATTTCGACAAGCTCGCCAGCACGGTGCGTACCGCTGTGCGCCAGCTCGATCGCGTGATCGATCTGAACTTCTATCCCATCGGCACGGCCAAGACCGCCAATACCAAGTGGCGTCCCGTTGGCCTCGGCGTGATGGGCATGCAGGACGTATTCTTTAAGCTGCGCCTGCCGTTCGACTCGGCCGAAGCACTGGCCTTGTCCACGCGTATTGCCGAAGAGATCTATTTCCACGCACTGTCGCAGTCGAACGAATTGGCGGCACAACAAGGCGCCCATCCTGGCTTCGCCGAAACCCGCGCGGCCAGCGGCGAACTGCAGTTCGACTACTGGCCGAACGCAAAGCCGCATGACAGTGCACGCTGGGATGCGTTGCGCGAAGCGATCAAGGCCAAGGGCTTGCGCAACTCGCTGCTCATCGCCATTGCACCGACTGCCACGATCGCCTCCATTGCCGGCTGCTACGAATGCATCGAGCCGCAGGTGAGCAACCTGTTCAAGCGCGAAACGCTGTCCGGCGACTTCCTGGTGGTGAACCGCTATCTGGTCGAGGAACTGAAGACGCTAGGCCTGTGGACGAGCGAAGTCAGGGACGCCATCAAGCTCGCCGAAGGTTCGATCCAGGGCATCACGGCGATCCCGGAACGCCTGCGCAGCATTTACCGCACCGTGTGGGAGCTGCCGCAGAAGGCGTTGATCGATCTCGGCGCCGCACGCGGCGCATACATCGACCAGAGCCAGTCGCTGAACCTGTTCATGGAAAACCCGAACATCGGACAGCTGAGCTCGATGTACATGTACGCGTGGAAGTCGGGCATCAAGACGACGTATTACCTGCGTTCGCGGCCGGCCACGAAGATCGCCAAGACGACGGTGTCGGCGGCTCCAGCGGCGAAGCTGCTCCGGTGGTGGATCAGGAGCAGGCGACGGCGGCGGTGTTCTGCTCGCTGGAGAATCCGGAGTATTGCGAGGCTTGCCAGTGACCCGTCGTCCCAGCAGCTTCTAACAGCCGAAGGGCTGGTCAAGCTGGGGTCCAGTGCCTCTCCTGCCAAGAGTTGGAAGTCACTGGATTCCAGCGTTCGCTGGAATGACGGCCTAAAAACAGAAAGACCGCTTCACATCAGACACTGAGGTTCCCATGTCCACCCATCACATCCTCGACCCCGGTTTCGAACTCACGCTGCGCCCCATGCGCTATCCCGAGTTCTACGAGATGTATCGCAACGCGATCAAGAACACCTGGAGCGTGGAGGAGGTGGATTTCTCGCTCGACGTCACCGACTTGAAGTCGAAGATGTCAGAGGCCGATCGCCACCTCATTCATCGCCTCGTCGCGTTCTTCGCCACCGGTGACACCATCGTGTCGAACAACCTGGTGCTGAACCTGTATCAGCACATCAACGCGCCGGAGGCGCGCATGTATCTGTCGCGCCAGCTGTACGAGGAGGCACTGCATGTGCAGTTCTACCTCACTCTGCTGGACACCTATATTCCCGATCCCGCTGAGCGCAACAAGGCGTTCCATGCGATCGAGACCATTCCCTCGATCCGCCAGAAGGGCGAGTTCTGCTTCAAGTGGATCGACTCGATGCAGGACCTGCGATCGACTGGAAACGCGCGAGCATCGCCGTCAGTTCCTGCTCAACCTGATCTGCTTCGCGGCGTGCATCGAGGGCCTGTTCTTCTTCGCCGCGTTTGCCTACGTATACTTCCTGCGTTCGCGCGGCCTGCTGCATGGCCTCGCCTCGGGCACGAACTGGGTGTTCCGTGACGAAAGCTGCCACATGGCCTTCGCCTTCGACGTGGTACGTACCGTGCGAGCGGAAGAGCCGGATCTGTTCGACGACGACATGCGTATTCAGATCGAGGAAATGCTGGAGGAAGCGATTGCCTGCGAGACCCAGTTTGCCGAGGACGTGCTTTCCGGGGGCGTGGCCGGCCTGTCGGCCAAGGACATGCGCCAGTACCTTGAGTACTGCGCCGACCAGCGCTTGGCCCAGCTCGACTTGCCGAAGAAGTATGGCGCCAAGAACCCGTTCGACTTCATGGATCTTCAGGATGTGCAGGAAGTGACGAACTTCTTCGAACGGCGCGTCTCGGCCTACCAGGTCGGCGTGCAGGGCGAAGTGGCGTTCGATATGGCGTTCTAGAACCACGCGTCACTGAGCGGCGCAGGTTGCCGCGGTGGCGCCCCTGTTCGCGCGGCTGGTTGCGAGTGCGGGCGAGGCAAGCGCCTCGCCCGCGTACCCCACGCTCGCTTACTTGCTCGACGCCTGGCTGCTCAGATTCACGAAGGGCAGGGCGCCACCGCCGTTATAGGTCGGAAGGTGGCCGTCCCATTTCTCGATGGCCGACATCTGCACCACGTTCGGGTTCTGGCGTAGCGCCTCTCCCTTGAGAGAAATGGCCTTCGCTTCCGCCTCCGCGATGGTGAGCTTTGCCTGCGCACTGCCCTGCGCTTCGGCCTCCACTTTCTGCGCCTCGGCCTGTGCCTGAGCCACTTCGTTCTGGCGCTGCTCGGCCATCTGGGTGGCCTGGATCTTGGCGTTGATCGACTGCACGACGTTCTCCGGCAGGCGCAGTTCGCCGATCCAGTAGATTTTCTCCACCACGATACCGACCGAGCCCACCTCGTCGGCGACGTCCTTCTGCACGGCTTCGATCAGGCTTGCCTTGCCCTTGCCATAGACCGATTCGATATCGAGACTCGAGGCGTCCTTCACCAGCGCATCGCGAATCATGTTGCGCAGGTAGACGTCGGTGATTTCATCGATGCCCTTGCGGTACTTCTGGAAGATCAATGTCACCTTGGACGGATCGATGTGATAGGTGATGCCCACATCGGCATTCACGGTCAGGCCTTGCGATGTCTGGAAGCTGATCGACTCGTCGACCGGGCGTCCTTCGGAACGGGACCGGGTGAACGTATACGTCTGGGTGAAGGTGGGAAAGGTGTACAACTCATAACCCCAACCCACCCAGTAGCGGCCCGGTGGCAGTTCCTGCAACGAGCCCTTGTCGTCGCCATACATCTGGAATTTCACGCCGACGTTGCCTGCGGGCACTTTGGAACATGCGGCAAGCAACGACATCGAAAGCAATAGCAACACGGTCAATACGCGTTTCATGACTTGATCATTCCTTGTGAGAGAGAACACGACGCAGGACCACATAGCCCCACGCCACGAACACCACCAGCAAACCGATGCCGACAAGCACGGCGGACGTGCGGTCGGCGGAAATCAGTTCCGGGCCGATAACCGCGACATAGACAAGCAGGCAGACGACGAACGGCCACCACCGATGCGCCAGCCAGTTGACGAACGTCTTCATGGATTTCCCCTTGGGTTGAACTCGGCGAAGAGCGCCGGTGTGGACGTTCATCCGGCATGCGTCACCCGTCAGCGCGAGCGGCGCGCTGGTGGATGTCACCGCCTGGAGAACGATTGGAAGTGCTAGCCCGTCAGCGAGGTGTGTGCCGAATGTGGCGGGACGGGTCTGCGAATGACGTAGATGGAGCCTTCATATAAGCGCACTCCGATGCGCGCCGCTGGATGAGGACGGCGCGAAGTCTACTCCGCTTTTGTGCAACGCAACAAGCATGTTTCAAGCCTGCCGCCCTGCCCCGCGACCTATTGACTACAGCTGTAGTCAAGGTTTAGCCTGACTACAGCTGTAGTCAAAGGGAATCGCGAACATGGCCAAGCCGTCCATTGGCGACCAGGAACTGGCGCTGCTGCAATACATTGCCGAATGCAAGAACGCGTCGGTCGCCGAGGTCGTCAGCGGCTTCGGTGAACCACGCGGGCTGGCCCGCTCCACCGTGCTGACCATGATGGAACGCTTGCGCAGCAAGTCCTTTCTGCGCCGCCGCCAGGTCGACGGTGTGTATCGCTACAACCCGTCCACGGGTCCTGGCGAAGTGATGCGATCAGCGGTGGGACAGTTTGTCGAAAAAACGCTTAGCGGCTCGGTATCACCGTTCGTCGCGTGGATGTCCGAACGCGCCGAAGTCAGCGACAAGGAACTCGCCGAGTTGGAAGCGCTGGTGAGCCGGCTGCAGTCGCGCCGCAAGGAGACCTGAGATGAGCGCCCTCACCTCGTTCGCTGAAGTCGTCGTCGATCGTCTCGCCTGGACGTCTTTGCAGGCAACCTTGCTCGCCGGCGGTATCTGGCTTGCTGGCCGATACATACCGCGCCTGCCGGCGTCGACGCGAAGCCTGCTGTGGTGGCTGCTCGGCCTCCAATTGCTGCTTGGGCTGGTGGTGGCGACGCCGCTGCAACTGCGCTTGCTTTCCCCTGCGCCCGTCACCGCGCCGACAGCGCCCGTCATGGCCGCGCTCACCGCGCCCCGTGAACATCACTACACGGCTGTCACCCGGGTCGCCGATGCCACGTCGACTCACGTTGCCGACGCTACCGCCGACACCGTAGCCGTCTCGACGGACGGTAATGTGGTAACTGCGAACTGGAAGGTCGTGCTGTTCGCGCTGTGGCTGGCTGGCGTGCTTGTGCAGGCCATGCTGGCCTGGCGCCAATGGCTTGAGGCCCGCGCCGTCATGCGCAACTCGCTGCCATTGAACGATCCCGCCCTGCAGGCCGCGTGCTCGACCCAGGCCAAGGCCATGGGCTTGCGTCGATGCCCTTCGCTACGCGTGTCGCCGGCCATCGCCTCGCCGCAGGTCACCGGGCTGTGGCGCACGACCGTGCTGCTGCCCGCGCATCAGAGTCTTTCCGCGAAGGAATCCGCCCTGGCGCTCGCGCACGAACTGGCGCACTTGCGCCGTGGCGATCTCTGGATGGGCTGGGTGCCAGCCATGGCGCATCGACTGTTCTTCTTCCACCCCTTGGTGGCGTGGGGCATGCGCGAGTACGCGCTTCATCGCGAGGCCGCCTGCGATGCACAGGTGGTGCAACGGCACAATGCCGCGCCGCAGGACTATGGCCGCCTGTTGTTGCGGCTCGGCGTCGGTCATCCGCTGCACGCTGGGCTGGCCGGTGCCTCCCCCACCTTCAACAATCTGAAGAGGCGACTGACGATGCTGCAACAGAGTGCCCAGGACACCACCTCAGGCGCACGCGGCTGGCTATGGATCGTCCTGGTCGCCGCGGCGGGTGTGCTGCCGTATCGCGTAACCCAGGCGGCTTCCGAAGCCACCAGCGCTGCACCGGCTGCCGCCGCTGGCGCGGCCCAAGCGACACAGCAGGCCACAGCAGTGACCCAGGCCGTGCCTGCCAAGGCGGCGACCGTCGCACCGAAGGCCACCAGCGCCACCGTGACGGAAACGCACCTACATGCGCATACGAAGAGCGTCCCACCAGTTCCGCCGACGCCAGCCACGCCAGCCACGCCGCTGGCGCCGCCTGCGCCACCCCCGCCGCCCATACCCCCTGTGCCACCTGTGCCGCCTGCGGAGACGAACGGACTGCACGCCAGTCATGTCGATATCGATATCGACAACGACTCCAGGAACGGCTTCGCTCTGTTCAATCGTGATGCCGACAGCATCATGGTCAACGGCACGACCGGCGATATCGTAGCGGCCAAGCGCGAGCGCAAGGACGACGAATCCATGTTGTGGATACGTCGTGATCAGCAGGCTTATGTGATTCGGGACGACACCTATATCCGGCGCGCGCAGAACGTCTACGCGCCGATGAAGGAAATGGCCCGGATGCAGGGTCGCCTGGCCAGTGAACAGGGCCGCCTCGCCGGCGCCCAAGGCCGCCTGTCGGGCCAGCAAGGCGCGATGGCCTCACGCATGGGAGCACTCGCCGCCCGCGAGGCCCAGCTCCAATCACAACGTAGCGTGTTGGAGGCCCAGCGCGCCGCGCTGGAGGCGCAGTCGTCCGTGCCCGCGACGGCGCTGCGCCAGCTCGATGCGCAAACGCGCGCTCTCGATAGTCAAATCAAGGCGCTCGCCGACAGGCAGCGAGCGCCGCGCGAGGAACACGCCTTCGCGCAACAACAAGCTGACCTGGAGCGCCAGCAGGCCGATCTCGAACGCCAGCAGCAGGCGCTGGAGAAGCAGCAGCGCGAGGTCTCCGCCAAGGCCGACCGTGACATGCAGAACTTGATCGCCGAGGCCATCGCCAAGGGTGCGGCGCAGCCGGTCAGCGCGCGCTGAAGCCAGCCGAGGATAACCTCGAGCTGAGCACGAGCTGTTAGCGGCCCCATGGCCAGGGCCGCTATCGCAGAACGCCGACACGCATATCCATCCTGCCCGCTCCCCACGAGGAGAGCGGGATAGGAAGCTGCACTTCAAGCTCGCTGGCGGCTTCGTCGCGCACTCCCTCGGCGATGCATTGCCAGTGAGGTTGCGCCCTACGGAGGCAACGCGATGTTCAACTACTACGTTTCGATGGCGTTACGCAGTCTGCGCCTGAGCAAGGGCCAGACCGCGCTGATGATCCTGGTGATCGGCCTGGGCATTGGCGCCAGCATGACCATGATCACCGTCTTCCACGCGATGTCCGGCGATCCCTTGCCCGGGCGCAGCGCGACGCTGTATGTCCCGGCCATCGACGCTCGCCCGCTGGCTACCGCACGCAACGATGCGTCCCAGCCCGACAGCAACCTCACCTGGCCCGATGCACAGGCGCTGTTGCGCGCAGCCAGAGCGGACCGTCAGGCCGCGATGACGGGCGGTTCCGCGCCGGTTCGCTCGACGCGCGCCGGCGAGTCGCCGGTGTATGAAACAGGGCATTACGTCACGTCCGACTTCTTCAGCATGTTTGGCGTGCCGTTTAGCGCCGGCAGCGGCTGGAGCGCGCACGACGATGAGCAACGCGCACGCGTGGTGGTGCTCAACAGCGGCCTCAATCGCAAACTGTTCGACGGCGCATCGGGGGTGGGCCGCATGGTGCGCTTGAAGAACACGGACTTTCGCGTGATCGGCGTGGTCGCCGACTGGCATCCGCAACCGACGTTCTACGCACAGCTCGACAGCCGCGCGTTCGGCCGCAGCGATGAATTCTTTGTGCCCCTGCAAACGGCGATGGATCTGGGCCTGGACTTCGATGGCCGCTTCTCGTGCTGGGGCAATGCCGGCGACGGGCGCAGCAGCGATCACTGCAGCTGGCTGCAGTTCTGGGTCCAGCTCGACAGCCCGGCCAAGGCGCGCGGCTACCACGCCTTCCTCGCCGACTACTGGCGCGAGCAGCAGGCGCATGGGCGCTTCCTGCGGCCGGTGCAGCCCGGGCTTTACGACCTGATGGGCTGGCTCGCCAACCAGCATGTGATCCCGGACGACCTGCGCCTGCAGCTGTCCTTGTCACTGGGGTTCCTGGCGGTGTGCATGCTCAACGTGGTGGGACTGCTGCTCGCGCGATTCCTGCGTCGCGCCGGTGAAATCAGCGTGCGGCGTGCCCTGGGCGCGCGCCGGCGCGACATCTTCCTGCAACTCGGGGCGGAGGCATCCGTGATCGGCCTGGCCGGTGGCGTGCTCGGCGTGGCCTTGGCCGGTGCGGGCCTATGGAGCGTGCGCCAGCGACCCGATGGTTACGCGCAGCTCGCGCACCTGGATCTGAGCATGTTGATGGGCACCTTCGTGCTCGCGGTGATCGCCAGCGTGCTGGCCGGCTTGCTGCCGGCCTGGCGCGCCTGCCGCATCACGCCCGCCCTGCAATTGAAGACACAGTGAGGCCCACCATGCGCCGCTCACCCATGCTCGCCAGCCTGACCCGGCACAAGCTCACGGTGTTGCTGCTGGTACTGCAGGTCGCCTTTACCTGCGCCATCGTCTGCAATGTCGCCTCGATGATCGGCCATCGCACCACCCAGATGCGCCAGCCCAGCGGTGTGGCTGAAGACGAACTGGTGATGTTGGAAAGCATCAGCGTGGACGAGCACGACGATCCGCTGGCTCGACACAACAGCGACCTCGCCGCGCTACGGCAGATCGCGGGCGTGACTGCGGCCGTGGCCGTCGATGCGCTGCCGCTCAACCGCGACAACTGGAGCAACGGCATCGCCACCGAGCCCGGCGGCAACGCCGCCGTCACGGCCACGGCGTTCAACGGCACACCGGGCGAACGGCAGGCACTTGGTCTGCGCCTGATCGCGGGACGCGACTTCCTGCCCGACGAGTACATTCCGATCGACAGCGCGCACGACTGGTCGGGCATCAACCACGTGCCTGCCACCATCATCACGCGTGCGCTGGCCGAACGGCTGTTCCCCGGCCAGGATCCGCTGGGCAAGCTGATCTATCCGGGCGACGGTCCGGTCCGCATCGTGGGCGTGGTCGGCCACCTGCTGCGTCCGACCCTGGACGAAAGTGCCGGCAACGAATACAGCACGCTGCTCCCCTTGCTGCCCGACACTGGCAACGTGACTTATGTGCTGCGTACCACGCCGTCCGAACGCGATCGCGTGGTGAAGCAGGCGACCGAGACGCTCATCCGCCTCAACAGCAACCGTGTACTGCGTCATGGACAGACGTTCGAGCAACTGCGCGCGGATTACTTTTCGCGTGATCGCAGCATGATCGGCCTGTTGCTGGCCGCTGCCGGTGGCCTGTTGCTGGTGACCGCCGCGGGCATCGCGGGCCTGGCCAGTTTCTGGGTGCAGCAGCGACGGCAGGCGATTGGCATCCGTCGAGCGGTTGGCGCGACGCGTAACGACATCCTGCACTACTTCCAGCTGGAGAATTTCCTGATCGTCAGCGGCGGCATCGTGCTCGGCGTGGTACTCGCCTTGGCGCTGAATCTCATCTTGATGGAGCACTACGCGTTGCAGCGACTACCGTGGTTCTACCTGCCGACGGGCGCCATCGCGCTGTGGCTGTTGGGGCAGCTCGCCGTGCTTGGTCCGGCGCTGCGTGCAGCGGCGGTGCCGCCGGTGGTGGCGACCAGGGGTGGGTGAAGCGCGCACTAACTCCCTCTCCCCTACGGGGAGAGGGTTGGGGTGAGGGGGCAATCTTGCGTCGAGGCTTCCGTCAAAACCGCTTTTGTTGAAACGGTACCGCGAGCACCCGCCCCTCACCTCGGTCCTCTCCCCAAAGGGGAGAGGAAGACAAACGCGTCAATCCTTCGGCGGCTTCATCGTGTATTCCTTCGGCGGCGTGTCGCCGGCGAGGTTGCGCACGAAGTAGTCCCAGCGCTTGCGCATCATGTAGTTGGCGGCAGCGCCGTAAGCGTGATGCGCGTTGGGAATCATCAGCAGGTCGAAGTCCTTGTTGGCCTTGATCAGCGCATCGACCACCAGCAAGGTTTCGTACGGCGGCACGTTGTCGTCCATGGTGCCGTGCGCCAGCAGTAGATGACCCTTGAGGTTGGCCGCGAGGCTTTGGTTGGCCTGGTCGTCGTAGTTGCTCTTGCCGTCCTTGTCGGTGACCAGCAGGCCCTGCCACTTCTCGGCCCAGTCGTCTTCATAGTTGCGGTTATCGTGATTACCGCTCTCGGCAATGCCGACCTTGAAGAAATCCGGGTAGCGGAACATCGCGCCCGCGGTGGCGTTGCCGCCACCGGAATGGCCCCAGATGCCGACGCGATCGAGATCGATCCACGCATGCTGCTTGCCCAGCTCCTTCAAGCCAGCCACCTGGTCCGGCAAGGTGTTGTCGCCGATGTTGCCAAAGTAGGCGTCATGGAAGGACTTGGAACGGCCCGGCGTACCCATGCCATCGATGGCGACGACAATGAAGCCGAGCTCGGCCAGCGCCTGATGATCGACACGGGCCGGATTGAAACTGCGCGTGCCCACCGAGCCCGTCTGCGGACCCGGATAGATGTAGTCAACGATCGGATACTTCTCGTTCGGATCGAAATGCGTCGGCTTGAACATCAGGCCGTATAGCGTGGTCTTGCCGTCGCGCGCCTTCACCGTGAACGGCTCGGGTGGCAACCAGCCGGTAGCGCGCAGACGCTTGATATCGGCCTTGGCGATGGTGCTCACCACGTGACCATCGTCCGCGCTGCGCAGAACGGTGATCGATGGCGTGGTCGGCGTGGAATAGGCGTCGGCGAACCAGCGGCCGTCCGGTGACAGCGTGATGGCGTGGTCGGCCGGCTCGGGCGCCAGCAGGGTCGGCTCACCGCCGTCCAGGCTCACCTTGTAGAACTGCTGATAGTACGGGTCGACACCTTGCTGGCGCCCCATGCCGCGGAACCACAGCGTGCGCGTCTTGGCGTCGAGCTTGAGCACCTCGGTGACATTGCCTTCGCCGGTGGTGATGGCGTGCTTGAGCTTGCCGGTACCCAGGTCATAGAGGTAGAGGTTGCCCCAGTTGTTGCGCTCGCTGAACCAGACGACTTCATTGCTGTCCGGCAAGTAGTGCCAGTTGACCTTGCCGTCGCCGCTTTCGAAGTAGGTGGGGACGGTCTCGTCGAATACCGTGCGTACGTCGCCGGTCTTGGCGTCGGCGACGCGGAACCAGGCCTGCTTGTGATCGCGCGACGACGACACGAAGGCCAGCGTGCGCGCGTCGGGCGCCCATTGCACATCGTCCCAGCCGCCTTCGCGGCCGCAGCTCACGTCATCGCACAGGGTGGAGCGATGCTGATCCGGCGGCATCTTCAGGCGCAGCACCTTGCGGCTGTCCACGTCGACGATGACGCGCTCGATCATGGTCACGTCCTTGTCGCCCACCAGCGGGTATTTCCACTTCTCCACCTTGGGATGGCCGACATTCGTGCCGACCAGCACCATGTCGCCGGTCTTGCGCTGGTCCTGCTGGAAGGTGGCGATCTGCTTCGAATCGGGCGACCACACCAGGATGGCTTTGTTGGTGTGCTTCCAACCGGCGTTGTCGGTGGCGTAGCCGAAGTTCTCCACGCCATCGATGGTGAGCTCGGTTTCCTTGCCGGTGGCCACGTCGCGTAGCCACAGGTTCCAGTCGCGCACGAAGGCCTCGCTGCGCTTGTCCGGGGAGAGCACGCCAGGCTCGTTGCCGACGCCACTGGCATCCTCGTCCTTGCCAGCCGTGCAGACAGCGGCTGCCTTGAGATCGCACAGGTAGTGCTTGCCGCGCAGGTCGACGTCGAGTCGACCATCAGCCGTCACGATGAAGTTGGTGAGGCCCAGCTTGCTTGCATCCACGGGCTTGCCGACCAGCTTGCTCAACGCCGTGGCGAGACGGGCCTGATTGAAGGCGGGTTCGGCCTTGCCCGTGGCGGTGTCGAATCGCAGGTAGTGATCGCCGCTGGCATCGTGGTCGCGATACCAGAAGTGGTCGTTGTCCAGCCAGGTCACGCTCTGCACCGCATGCTCGACCAGGGGCGTGGTGTTGTAGCCCACGAAGCGTTCGGCCCTGGCGTAGTCGTCGGCCGTCAGGGCCCTGCCCTGCGCGGCCGCACCCGCCGATAGCGTGCCCATCACCAACGCGCCGATGAGGCGCGAGCTGCGTGTCGTCAAAACCATGCCAACTCCCCGGATAGACCCATGAATGCAAACGCCAGCCTTGGCGCCCACTCTAACCTTTCATCGTAGCGTCGCCGCGACGCGCGCACCCATGCCATAGGTCGGGGGCAAGGCGCTTGAGGATGCTCTGATCAACTCTGCACAGGCGTCATGATGTCCAGAAGGCCCGCAGGTGGTGTTGCGGGGCGCCGGGAAGACTGGCCATCTTGCCAAGCCGCGCGGCAGCGCCTGCGGGCCTTCTGGACATCACCCCATCACTTTGAATTCAACACGTTGGGGCCGGTCCTGTCTGTCCGCATCCCTTCGGTGCGCCGGCTCGACAGACGGCCAGTCTGCCGTCGCCGACGCCCCTGTGGTCTGCGAACAGACAGGACCGGTGACGCCTGCGCAGAGTTGATCAGAGCATCCTTAGGCAAACTTCATCAGTCCCACGCCGAGCATAATCAACGCGAGTCCGAGCCAGCCAGAACGGCTCAGGTGCTCGTCGAATACGGTCATTCCAATCACCGCCGTCGCGACCAGGCCCACGCCACCCCATACGCCGTAAGCCACTGACAGCTCGATACCCTTGACCGCAAAGCTCAGCGCCGTGAAGGCGGCCAGCGCACACGCGATGGCAGCGATGGCGTGGCGCTTGTAGGTAAAGCCATGCGAGAACTTCATCAGCACGTTCGCGGCGATTTCCAGCACGATGGCAATGGCGAGATAGAGCAGATGGATGGACTCGAACTCAGGCAGCATGATCGCCTCCCGTCCGGGCCGATGCCGGCGCCTCCTCGGTGCCGCGCTCGAGCAACGCGATGCCACCAATGATCAGCGAAATGGCCACCAGCTTCACCGGCTTGAGGTCTTCGGCGAACAGCCACGCGCTGCATAGCGTGATCAACACCAGGCCCACGCTCTCCCACGTGCCATACGCCACCGCCAGCGGGATCCGCTTCACGGCCATCGCCAACGAGGTGTACGAGAGCACCAGCATCACGTACATCACCGTCAGTCCGACGGCATGCGAGCCCTGCTGCGCGCCGTACTTCATCGCCACCGTGCCGATTACCTCGGTCACAATGGCGGCCACCATGAAAAGCCAGTAGCGCACGCTGTTGTCCTGCTGTGGCGTCACCTACATCGTAGCGCCTGCGCGTTCCGTTTCGGCGCCCAGGGCGCACGGGCTGCTGCCGGGGTGGCGCGAATGGCGTGCGTCCCCAGGATCCCCTAGCGCAAATGCAGCCAGTGCAAATGCACGCCGTTGGCGCGATCCTCGGCACGAAAGCCCTCGCGGCCTTCGGCCACGATGCCCCATACGCTGCGTATGCTCGAGCCCTGCGCTTCGTCGACACGTACGTGTTCGCCCAGCTCGATCGGAAAGCGTGTCTCGATCATCATCACCTGGTCGCGCTCCCACACCAAGATGGCCGGGCGGGCCGAGGTCGCGCCCCAGCCCATATGGATCTGCACATCCTTGGGCGCATAGCTGCCGCGATTGTCGAGCTTCCACGCTTCGGTCTTGCGCAGCAGGGCTTCCAGGCGCGGGTCGCTCCAGTCCACGCGATTACCTTTTGATTGAGGCTTGTGAGCGTTCATTCAGATAGACATCCCATAGGACTGCGTGCAGCCGACCGTCATCCACCGGCGCTTCGTCCTCCACCTCGGAAGCCGGCGCGCCGTGTCCGCACGCATGTCGAGCCGCCAGCGACTTGCCGAGAACGGATGGCGCGTGTTCTCCGTTATCGGCCAACGGCGGGCCGACTTTAGGCAGGTGTGGCGACAAGGCCTTGCACCGCGTCGGGTCGATCGCGGTACGGACTTCGTGGGATGGCCTAGGGACGTGTCTTCAAGGGATGGTCCAGGCCGCCCACCGTGCGCAGCATCAGCTGTCGTGCCAGCGTCAGGTGGGCGGCCAGCGGCACCACTTCATCGCGCACCCGGCGCAACCAGGTGGGCCGCCCATGCACCAGGCGGGTAATCGCTCCGATTCGCCGCACCACAGCCTTGTGCACGGCGTGCCGAAGTACGGCGTAATCATGCAATCGCGCCATATCGCCAGCCAGCGCATCGGCGGCGCAGTCGGCATAGACATACGCATCCTCGATGCCCAGGTTCATGCCACGCGCACCAATCGGCGAATGGATATGCGCCGCATCGCCAGCGATCGCGACACGACCCAGCCCCGCCTTCGATGCCACGCGGTGCCCAATGTGGAACTGCGACTTCCACGCAATGCGTCCCAACGTGCTCGTACGACGCAAGGCTTCGAGCGGGTCGCCGCCATTGCCAATCACACGCCAGAGGCCGGCGTGCAGTCGCAGCAAGAAGAGGAATCCATCCGGCTCAAGCATGATGTGCGCGTGCCAGGGGTCGAGTGGCGTCTCCAGCTGCAGATCCCACAGCTTCCACGGCTCGGGGAGGTCGCCGCCGGTGAATTCGAGCCCGAGCGCATGGCGCGTCGTGCTGCGCGCGCCATCGGCACCCAGCAGAAGCCGGCTTTTTACTTCTTCCGTCTGGCCATCCATATGGACAAGTGTCGACGTCACTTGCCTCTCGTCCTGCGCCAGCGATTTCAGACTGACCCCACGTTCGACATGCACGCCTTGCGCCTGCAAGGCTTCGGTCAGCAGCGCCTCGGTACGCGCCTGTGGCAGCACCGTCATGGCACGTGGCGCACCGAGCGTCGTCGGCAAATCGAACGTGAGGATCTCCTTGTCCCCCAGGTGCAGGATGGCACCCCTCGCCGACCAGCCTTGCGTCACGATACGGTCGGATACCCCCGTGTCCTGCAGGATGTCGAGCGTGCGGCTGTTGATGGCCAACGCCTTGGAGTTCACGGAAGGCAGCGGCGCCGCATCGACGATGCGCACGGCAATACCGCGCCGCGCAAGAAACAGGGCCGCCGCCAGACCGGTGGGGCCAGCACCGGCAATCAAGACAGCCGCATTTGTGGCGCTCGGAAAGTCGTTCGGCAGTCCCATGGTGTGACGCCAGGCATTGACCCGGCGTAGTTTGCCGCCAACGAACGTTGCCCCGACGTCAACGCCACCTATGCCATCAGGCACCCCTATGCCGCACTTCTACCTGGAACGCCGCTCACCCATACTCAGCGCGAACCCATCGGAGGCTTTCCCATGCGCGCCCCGCTCGTCGTGTTCGCCTTGTGTTTCGCCCTGCCCTGTCTCGCCGGCACACCAACGCCCACCGAGCAGCTCGCCACGCCGCCTTCCGACGCACAGCACTTCACCATCCTGTCGACGGCCGGCAAGCATGGCACCTCGGCCCGGTGGACCACCGCCGACGGCACCCATAGGGGCCGCGAAAGCATGGTGCTGCGCGGCCAGGTATTCGAGATGGATAGTGCGGCCACCAGCGGTGGCGATGGCATGTTCAACCACGTGATCATTCGCGGCCATATTCCGCAAGGTGACGCCGCGGAAGCGTTCGCGGTGAAAGACGGCACCGCCACGTGGAAGAGCCAGGTGGATGGGGGCTCCGCCCCTTACAAGGCAGCCGCCGAATACGTGAGCTTTGGCGGACCGATGGACCTTACGGCCGACATGTTCGAAAGGCTATTGGCGTCGCCCAACCAGTCGATGGCGCTATTGCCCGGTGGCCAGGCGCATGCCGAAATACTCACGACTGCCACCGTGGGCGATGGCGCCACCAAGAAGAAAGTGACGGCTTATGCGATCACCGGCGTCGCCAACACACCGATTCCGGTGTGGGCCGATGAGTCGGGCAAGTTCTTTGCGTTCGTCAACGGACTGTCCTGGATGCCGGTCGGCTACGAAAGTGCGCAGCCCGTGCTTGAGAAGGCCCAGTCGGATGCCATGGCGCTGAGTTCGAAGGCGCTGGTACCCAAGCTGCTCAAGACACCCACCGGCCCGGTGGCTTTCACCCACGTGCGCGCGTTTCTCGACGGCACTCACTTTGCGGATGGCCAGACCGTGCTGGTCGACAAGGGCGTGATCACCCAGGTCGGACCTGCCGCGTCGGTCACCGTGCCGAAGAACGCGCAGGTCATCGACGGCAACGGCAAGACACTGGTTCCTGGCCTGTGGGATTCACACCAGCACGTTCCTGACGATGCCGCCGGCCCCATGCTGCTGTCGCTGGGCATCACCTCGGTACGTGACCCCGGCAATATCAATGAGCTCACCATGGCGCGCGCGGCTCGGCGTGCGAAGGGCGAGCTGCTGAGCCCCAAGGTCTATCCGTCCTCGCTGATCGACGGCAAGGGCCCCAATACCGCCCAGGTGGCCAGCGTGGCGACGTCGCAGGACGAAGCGCTGGCGCTCGTTCGCAAGGCCAAGGCGGATGGCTTCGATGCGATCAAGATCTACGGCACCTTTAATCCGGCCTGGGTCTCCGCCACGGCGGCGGAAGCGCATCGACTCGGCCTGCACGTGCATGGGCATCTTCCCGCCGGCATGCGGCCGAACGAGGCCATCGCCGATGGCTACGACGAAATCACCCACATCTACTTCGTGATGATGCAGGCGATGCCCGATTCCGTGGTGAAGGTGTCCAACGGCATGGCACGCTTTGAAGGCCCGGGCCGCTATGCGAAGGATGTCGATCTCACCAAGGACCCGATGAAGTCGCTGATCGCCAGCATGGCGCAGCGCAAGATCACGTCGGACCCGACCCTGGTGGTGGCCGAAAGCCTGTACGTACCGGAGAACGGCGATCTCTCGCCGGCCTACGCGCCGTTTGTAGGCACCTTGCCACCAGCCGTCGAACGCGGTTTTCGCCAGGGCGGTTTCGCGGTACCGAAGGATCTGACACGCGCCGACTATCGCGCCAGCTTCGCCAAGTTGCAGGCACTGGTGGGCGCCATGCATAAGGCGGGCGTGCCGATCGTGGCCGGCACCGACGGTTCGGGACTGGAGCTGGTGCGCGAGCTTGAACTCTACGTGCAGGCCGGCTTCACCAACGAAGAAGCGCTGGCCAGCGCCACCGTCGCGACCGCGCATCTGGTGGGCGCCGACCAGCGCACCGGCAGCATCCATGTCGGCAAGTCGGCCGACCTCGTGCTGGTGGACGGCAATCCGGCGGTGAACATCGGCGACCTGCGCCATACCGATGTCGTGATGATGGAAGGCAAGCTGATGGATGCCAACGCCCTGCGCACGGCCGGCGGCATCAGCAAGCGTCCGGCTTACGTGGACTGAAGCGAGTCGCTGAAAACAGGCCTGCGTGCAAGACATCGTCATTCCGGCTTAGGCCGGAATGGCGAGCGAGTGCGACGCTAGGGATGCTCTGATCAACGCTGCGTAGGCGTCACCGGTCCTGTCTGTTCGCAGACGATAGGGGCGTCGGCGATGGCAGACTGGTCGTCTGTCGAGCCGGCGCACCGAAGGGATGCGGACAGACAGGACCGGCCTCCACGTGTTCAATTCAAAGTGATGGGGTGATGTCCGGAAGGCCCGCAGGCGGTGCCGCGCGGCTTGGCAAGACGGCCAGTCTTCCCGGCGCCACGCAACACCGCCTGCGGGTCTTCTGGACATCATGACGCCTGCGCAGCGTTGATCAGAGCATCCCTAACGTACGTCACGCAACTGCTCGGCCACCCAGTCGATGAAGACGCGCAGTCGCAATGGCAACTGGCGCTGCGACGCAAACACGACGCTTATCGGAAATGAGGGCGGCGGCATGCCTGGCAACAGCTCCACCAAGGAGCCACGCGCAAGTTGCTCGCCGATGCGATAGGCGGGCAGCTGGGCGATGCCCAGGCCGGCCTCGCAGCAACTGAGGTAGGCATGCGTGCCATTGACCGTAACCCGCGAGGGGAGCGTGACTTCGCGCACCCGCTTGCCGACCATGAATTCCAGCGGCGTCACGCGGCGCGTCGTCGGCGAAGCCCAGTTCACCGCTATGTGGCCGTCTTTCAACTCGGCGAGCGTCTGTGGCCTGCCATGTCGCCTCGCGTAATCGGCACTGACCACGGTCACCTGGCTCAGCATAGCGACGCGACGCGCCACCAGGGTCGAATCGGATAGTTCGCCGGCACGCAGCACGCAATCCACGCCTTCCTGCACGAGATCGATGAAGCGGTCGCTGGTGCTGATGTCCAGCTCGATCTGCGGATAGCGGGCAAAGAAGTCCGGCAACGCGGGAATGAGCAAGCTACCGGTCCCCGCTGTCGGCAGGTCCACGCGCAGCTTGCCCTTGGGCACCTGGGCCGCCTCGCGAAAATCCGCCTCCACCGCGTCGAGATCGGCCAGCAAGCGCACGCAATGGTTGTAGTACACCTCGCCGTCACGGGTTGGCCGCACCCGGCGCGTGGTCCGTTGCAGCAGGTGCGCGCCGATGTTCTGTTCCAGACGCTTGATGGTGTGGGTCACGGTGGCGCGCGGCAGGCTGAGGTCGTCGGCGGCGCGGGTGAAGCTGGCCAGCTCCACGATCCGCGCGAACACCCGCATGGCTTGCAGTCGGTCCATGATGATTGTTGACGTTTATGGCAACAGATATGTCGATTATTGATCATTTATCGAAACCGCGTCATGCCCAAGAATCCTCGCCCTCCCCCCCAATGCGAGCGTTCTTCATGCAAACACGACAGCTAGGCAAGAATGGTCCCCTCGTCTCCGCCCTCGGCCTCGGCTGCATGGGCATGAGCGATTTCTATGGTGGGCGCGATGACGCTGAATCCATCGCCACCATCCAGCACGCGCTGGAGCGTGGCTTCAACCTGCTCGATACCGCCGATATGTATGGCCCGTTCACCAACGAGGCATTGGTGGGCAAGGCCATCCATGACCGTCGCGACCAGGCCTTCGTCGCCACCAAGTTCGGCATCCTGCGCGACCCCAAGGAGCCATCCAAGCGCGGTGTCGACGGCAGCCCCGCCTACGTGCGCGCCGCCTGCGACGCCAGCCTCAAGCGGCTGGGACTCGACCACATCGACCTGTACTACCAGCACCGCGTGGATACGCGCGTACCCATCGAGGAAACCGTCGGCGCCATGGCTGACCTGGTGAAGGCCGGCAAGGTGCGCTACCTGGGCCTATCCGAAGCCTCCGGCGCCACCTTGGAGCGCGCCAGCAAGGTGCATCCCATCGCCGCGCTGCAGGTGGAGTACTCACTGTGGACGCGCGATCTGGAGGAGAACGGCATGCTCGACGCCTGCCGCCGCGTGGGCACCACCCTGGTGGCGTACTCGCCGCTGGGTCGAGGCTTCCTGACCGGCGCATTCACTAGCCCCGATGATTTCGCCGCCGACGACTACCGCCGCCACTCCCCGCGTTTCCAGGGCGAAAACTTCGCGCGGAATCTGGAGCTGGTGGACGAGGTGAAAGCGCTCGCCGCCGACAAAGGCTGCACACCCGCGCAGTTGGCGCTGGCCTGGGTGCTGGCGCAAGGCAAGGACGTGATCGCCATTCCCGGGACCAAGCGCCGCAACCGCCTGGATGACAACCTGGGCGCGCTCGATGTCACGCTCAACGCGGCAGAGCTGGGCGTGATCGATGCAGTGTTCCCCCTCGATGCGGCGGCCGGCATGCGCTACCACGAAACCTTGATGCACATGGTCAACGTCTGATTCATCGCGCGAAGCCCATCTCGCCGTCACGCTGCTGGTGACGGCGAGATGCTTGCCGACGCGGAGCTGAACTCCGTCGTCGTGAAGCGTCCAACGGTTCCACTGGTGCTTTGAGCGGTCGAACACCGCGTCCATCAAAGACGGCCCTGGTGTCCGCTATGCGGTACCGAGATCAATTGAGTTGGCGACCGCTCAGAGCGTGCCTGAGGAACCGCACTGCGTGCGCGTGATCCTGCGCACGCACGACCAGCGCATAGCGCGCCGTACGTCCAAAGAATGGCTCCGCAAGGGCGAGCGCAGCGAGTCATCCATCGCCTTGGCTTTCGACCATCGAACGTCGCTGCATGGCAGCCCGAGCCGCCTCGGCTGTGGAATGACGCCTGCATGGGCAAGACGACGTGCGCAAGGCACAGCGGATCGACGGAATCGATCACGACGGGCCCGGCCGTCGCGATCTCGCTGCGCGCGACGGTTTTCTGTGTCCTTGCCGCAGTGCGCCCGTGCCTTCGCGCATGAAGGGCGCGTTTGGCCTGTCTCGCCACGCTCCTAGAGGCCGCGATCGCGCCAATCTTTGTCACGATTCAAACGATTGATTGCGGCGACTGCAAACGAAGAATCATTAAAGACGGCCAGCAATTTCGTAATTGTTTATAGGCACTCCGTCCTATTCACTACGCGAACGCCTGAGACCGGGTAATGGGGACCGCGCTGCAAGATCTTGCGGACCGGGCTTGTGTCGTGATGAAAAAAATAAGCCGACTGGCGAAAGCCGGCGGCGACATTACACCTGTTGGGGGAGTGATTCTTTAATGAAGAGCAAGATGCAAACTTCGGTGTTGCAGGATGGCCTGTATCCGTCTTCCACCGTGTCGCTGTCCAGCCGTCGACTGACGGCCGCCGTCGCCCTGGGCCTGGCACTCATGTATGCGCCGACCATCACCCTGGCGCAGGACGCCAGCCAAAGCACCGGCACCACGACGCAGGCACCAGCCAAGCCAGATGCAAAGGCCGATGCAAAAGCCGAAGAAGAAGAAGAAGGACAGCGAGCAGAAGGACGTCAAGAACCTCGATGGCGTGACGGTCACCGGCATCCGCGCCAGCCTGGAGACGGCACAGTCGCTGAAGCAGAACGCGAGCCAGATCGTCGACTCCGTCACCGCGACGGACATGAACGCCCTGCCCGACCGCAGCGTGACCGAAACCCTGCAGCGCATCAGCGGCGTGACGGTGGACCACTTCCTTGCCGACAATGACCCGGACCATCCGTCGGCCGAAGGCAGCGGCGTGCTGATCCGCGGCCTGCCCTACGTGGCCAGCCAGCTCAACGGCCGCGACAGCTTCTCGGCCAACAACGGCCGCGCGCTGGGCTTCGAGGACGTACCGGCCGAACTGATGGCCGGCGTGGACGTCTACAAGAATCCGTCGGCGGAAATCACCGAAGGCGGCATCGGCGGCACGGTGAACCTGCGCACGCGCATGCCGTTCGACAATCCGGGCCAGGTGGTCAGCTTCTCCACCGGCATCAACGAAGGCGACATGGCGAAGAAGAGCAAGCCATCGGCTTCGTTCCTGTACAGCAACATCTGGAAGACCGACAGCGTCGGTGACATCGGCGCCCTGCTGGACGTGTCCTACTCGGAACTGGCGTCGCGCAACGACGGCATCCAGACCAACCCGTACGTCATGCGTCCCGACGCGACGGACACGGCGTATTACGCCCCGAACATCGCCGCCGGCTCGCCCACCAGCACGGTGTACGTGCCTGGTGACATCAACTGGCTGGAAATGCAGATGCAGCGCCGCCGCATCGGCCTGTACGGTGCCTTGCAGTGGCGTCCGACCAAGGACCTCGAGTTCTACTCGCAGTTCTTCCGCTCGGACTACAACCTGCAGTGGGACCAGCACAATGTGCAGACGAACGAAAGCGCCTACAACAACGTCCTGCCTGCACCCGGTACCGAGTTCAACTACAACAGCCAGGGCATCTTCCAGAGCGGCACCATGGCGTCCGACGCATGGCGCGGCGCGTCGTCGATAGGTATTCCCAACGGCTATGTGAACTACTACACCGATAACCGTATCCAGACCCAGTTCACCCGCACCACGGACTGGTCAAACGGGATGAAGTACAACATCAACGATCATGTGCTGCTGACGGCCGACCTGCAGTTGGTCAAATCCACCAGCGACATGACCGACTTCTCGGTGTTTGGCCAGTTCTACATGCCGCCGGCGAACGTGAGCGTGGTCGGCACGCCCAGCCTGACGCTGTCCGATCCCAGCTACCTGGCCAACAAGGGCAACTATTACCTGGGCGCGGCGATGGACCACCTGGAACACGACTACGCCGAGCAGCGCACGGCGCGCGTGGACCTGGAATACAACTTCCAGGACAGCAGCTGGCTGCAATTCTTCCGTGTCGGCGTACGTGCCACGGATCGCGATGCCGAAAGCAACAACACCAGCAGCGGCTACAACTGGGGCCCGATCAGTCAGATCTGGAAGACATCCGGTTACACGTCGACGGGCCTGGACTGGTTCAACCAAATCCCGTCGTCGATGACCGAGCAGTTCACGATGTCCAACTTCTACCGCGGCGCGAACCTGCCGACCAAGCTGTGGTTCCCCAGCAATGCGCTGGTGAGCAATTACGCGAAGGCGATTCAGCAGCTGTATGCGATCGAGGCTGCCGGTGGTTGGCAGGCACAGATCCCAGGACTGGCCGGGGAAGACAATCATCTGAACGAAAAGACGCAGGCCGCCTACGCCTCGCTCTACTTCGGCAATGACACCGCGCTGGGCATTCCCTTCGACGGCAACATCGGCCTGCGCTTCGTGAATACCGACGTGCGCTCCAATGGCTCCATCCAGTATCCCGCGGCAAGCAATATCAGCGGCAGCACCTCCGACCTGACGCCGGCACAGCTGGCCCTGTTCAGCGGCGCCTATGTGCCTATCGATGGCAAAGGCAGTTACCACAACCTGCTGCCCAGCCTGAACCTGCGCTTCAAGCTGACCGACGATCTGCAGCTGCGCCTGGCCGCGTCGAAGGCGATGACGCGCCCGGATATCACCCAGCTCAACTCGTACATGAAGCTCGGCGCTTCGTGGGGTGGTCCGGCAGGCCAGGAGCCGACCATCACCGGCTGGACCGCCAGCACCGGCGGCAATCCGAACCTGAAGCCGATGGAGGCCAACCAGTTCGATACTGCGCTGGAATGGTATTTCGCGCCCACCGGCATGCTGTACACCACGGTGTTCTACAAGGAGATCAAGAACTACATCACCAACGAAATCACCACCGAGAACATCAGTGGCCAGGAGTTCGCGGTCACCGGTCCGCAGAACGCTGGTACCGGTCGTGTGAGGGGTGCCGAGGCGGGTTACTCGCAGTTCTTCGACTTCCTGCCGGGTGCATGGAAGGGTCTGGGCTTCCAGGCCAACTACACCTACCTCAACAGCAGCAAGATCTCCGGCACCACGTCGTGCGATCCCGACCATGCCAACGGTTCGTGCGGCGCGAATTTCGTCGTCACCAACCCGCCGCTGCCGATGGCCGGCCTGTCGAAGAACAGCTACAACCTGATCGGCATGTACGAATACAGCAAGTGGTCGGCACGCGTGGCCTGGTCGTGGCGCAGCCGCTACCTGATCACGGCGGAGGATTCGGGTGACACCTACCTGCCGATGTGGAACGACTCATTTGGCTCGCTCGACGCCTCGGTGTTCTACCACATCAACAAGAACCTGCAGATTGGCTTGCAGATGAACAACCTCACCAACTCGACCACGCGCGTGCTGATGGGTCCGGCCACCTATGTCAACGGCTCGGTGGATCCGAACCTGTACACCCGCGCGATCTTCCAGAACGACCGTCGTTACGAAATCGTGTTCCGCGGCACGTTCTAATGTTCACTCGGGGCAAAAAGGCAAGCCGCTGGATGCTTGCCTGTCTACTCACCGTCGCTTGCATGCATACGCATGCAAGCGACGATGCCGTTCAGTACCGCTTCGCCAACGTCCGCATAGGCGGCGGTGGCTTCGTCAGCGGCTTGCTCTACCATCCCGCCGCCAGCGGCTTGCTCTACGCGCGTACCGACGTCGGTGGCGCGTATCGCTGGGACCAGTCGCGTGCGCAGTGGACGCCGCTGCAGGACTGGCTTCCCGCGGCCGACAACAATCTCTACGGCGTGGACAGCCTCGCCGTCGATCCGCATGACGCCGATCGTCTTTACCTGCTGACCGGCACCTATACCTTCCCCGCTGCCGGCAACGGCGCGGTACTGATTTCCAACGATCGCGGCGCGCATTTCACCCGCAGCGAGCTGCCGTTTCCGATGGGCGGCAACGAGCAGGGCCGCAACGACGGTGAACGCCTCGCCGTCGATCCCAACGACGGGCGCATTCTGTTCCTGGGTTCGCGCACCGCTGGACTATGGCGCAGCGCGGACCATGGCGGGCACTGGACCCAAGTGGACGGCTTCCCCGCCATCGCTACCAGCGCCAGCGCGCACGCCACCCACGCCACGCGCACGCAGCCGGTAGGCATCGTGTTCGTGGTGTTTGATCCGGCCAGCGGCAAGCCCGGACATCCCAGCCGCAGCTTGTATGCCGGCGTCTCCACCCAGGACGCCAGCCTCTATCACTCCAGCGATGGCGGCCAGAGCTGGAGCGCGGTCGCCGGCCAGCCCGATGGCCTGCGTCCTCACCATATGCTGCGTGCCGGCGATGGCGCCTATTACCTCACCTACGGCGACGAACCCGGACCGGACAACGTGCACGATGGCGCGGTGTGGAAGTACACGCCCGCTGACGGTCAGTGGACCGACATCACGCCATTGCCGCGCACTGCGGGCCACCCCAGCGGCTACGGTTGGGACGGCCTTGCTGTCGATGCGAACAACCCGCAAGTGGTGATGACAGCCACGTTCGCGCATTACACGCCGAAGGATCTGCTGTTCCGCAGCACGGACGGCGGGCGGCATTGGCAGGAAGTCTTCGCGCACTCGCAATTCGACACCGAACATCCGGTCTGGCTATCGGAACACACGCCACACTGGATCGCCTCCATCGCCATCGACCCGCATGAGGCCGACCGCGTGTGGTTCGTCACCGGCTACGGCGTATGGGCCGCGAACGACGTGGGCCAGCTCGACCACGGCGGCACGGTGCATTGGCAGTTCCTGGATCGGGGCCTGGAGGAGATCGTCGCCAAGGCCATCATCAGTCCGTCCGCCGGTGCCCACCTGATCAGCGCGATGTATGACCTGGACGGCTATCGCCACGGTGATCTCGCGGTGGCGCCACCGCAGTTCGCCTCGCCGCCGCGCTACACCGATGCCGACGACGTGGACTACGCCGGCAGCAAGCCCAGCGTGATCGTGCGCAGCGGCTGGCTACGCCCGCCTTCCAAGCCGGCCGTCCGCGCAGCCTTTTCCACCAATGGCGGCAGCCATTGGCAGGCGTTCGCCAGCGAGCCGGCCAACATGGAAGGCGTCGGCGGCGGGAGCATCGCCATCGCGGCAGACGCGGGGCATGTGCTGTGGTTTCCGCGCGAAGCGAAGCACGGCTATCTGACCGCCGACTTCGGCCAGCACTGGCAGGTGATCGACGGCCTGGAAGGCCATCTGCGCGTGGTCGCCGATCGTCTCGACCCGCAACGCTTCTACGCCGTCGACGCCGAGCGCAAGATGCTTTTTTCCAGCCACGACGGCGGTGCTCATTTCCAGCCGATCCACGGTGAACTGGGTGCGTTCGCGGCCGCGGCCTCGCATCTGCGCCTGCGCGCCTCGCCCGATCTCGCCGGGCAGGTTTATCTGTCCAGCCACGAAGGGCTCGTCCTCGGCAATGACGCAGGCGCGCACCTGGCCAGCACCCGCGAATTGAACAGCGTGGACGTCTTCGGCTTTGGCATGCCGGCACCGGGTCGATCGAAGGCAACGCTGTACGTCGCCGGCAAACGCAACGGTGTAGCGGGCATCTTCCGCTCCATCGACGCGGGCCAACATTGGCAGCGCATCGACGATGACACCCATCGTTACGGCGAGATCAGCATGATCACCGGCGACCCACGCCTGTTTGGCCGCGTCTATTTCGGCACCAGCGGGCGGGGCATTGTTTACGGTGATCCAGTCGATGCCAAAAGACCTTGAGAGCCTGTTCAACATCTTTGCAAGAGCCAGCTGATTGCGACTCCCTTTTCGAGTCGTCATCCCCGCGAACGCGGGGATCCCGTGCCTTTGGCTTTTGGTCCAACCTGGCGCAAGAGCAAAAGTCACTGGATCCCCGCGTTCGCGGGGATGACGGTGAGGAACCCGGGATAACGACTCAGTAAAAGAAACGTCACGACAGCATCCGGCTCTGATCCGGAGATTTTGAAAGGGCGCCGCGTCGGCAGACCCATGTAGCCGCCACGGCGTCGCCACCTGATCGGGCTGCAGTTCATCGGCATGTTCGAGCTCGGCGGCGCTGAACCCCACCTCTCATTGAAAGGCATTCCATGCGCAAGTCCTGGCTGAAACCCGCCCTGTTGTCGTTGAGCCTTGCGCTGCTCGTCCAGCCGCTTGCCTTCGCAGACGAGGCGCCAGCGCCGGACAACAGCACCATCGAACAACGCGTGGATGGCCTGCTGGCCAAGCTCTCGCTTGAACAGAAGCTGCAGCTGATCGGCGGCAAGGACAACTTCTACACCATCGCCCAGCCCACGATCGGACTGCCGCCGCTGAAGATGTCCGATGGCCCCTATGGCGTGCGCGTGTTCGGGAAATCGACGGCCTATTCGGCCGGCATCGGGCTGGCGGCAGCCTGGGACCCGGCGCTGGCCGAGCGCGTGGGTGAGGCGATGGGCCGCGATGCGCGAGCGCGTGGCGTGCACTTCATCCTCGGTCCTGGTGTGAACATGTACCGCTCGCCGCTCAACGGCCGCAACATGGAATACTTCGGCGAGGACCCGCTGCTGTCCGGCAGCACGGCCGTCGGCCTCATCAATGGCATCCAGAGTCAGGGCGTGGTCGCCACGGTCAAGCACTACGCGGCGAACAACTCCGAATACGATCGCCGCCACGTCGACAGCGTCATCGACGAACGCACCTTGCACGAAATCTACCTGCCTGCCTTCGAGATGGCCGTGCGGCAAGGCCACGTGGGCGCGGTGATGAGCAGCTACAACCTGCTCAATCACGACTACACCTCCGAAAGCCAGCTGCTGCTCACCGATATCCTGAAGCAGCAATGGGGCTTCGACGGCCTGCTGATGTCCGACTGGGGTGCCGTGCACGATGGGGCGAAGGCGTTCAAGGCGGGGCTGGACCTGGAAATGCCCAACGCCGAACGGATGAATGCCGGCCTGATCGCGGCCAAGCTCAAGGACGGCACGCTGACGCAGGCCGAACTCGACGACAAGGTACGCCGCATCCTGCGCACCGCCCTGCGCTTCGGCTTTCTTGATCGCGAGCAGACCGTTTCCAGCCTGCCGCCCGACAGTGCCGAGAACGACAAGGTGGCGCTGCAGAACGCGCTGGAAAGCCTCACCCTGCTGAAGAACGAGCATCAGGTGCTGCCGCTGGATGCCGGCGCGCTCAAGACCATCGCGGTGATCGGGCCCGACGCCGATCCGGCCATCGCCAGCGCAGGCGGCAGTTCGCACGTGGATACGTTTCACGCGCAAAGCGTTCTGGATGGCATCCGGCACCTGCTGGGCGACAAGGTGACGGTGCTGTACACCCGCGGTCTGCCCGCGCCGATGGATGTCTTCAAGCAAGGCCATTTCACCGCCCCCCACGGCGAAGCCGGCCTGCGCAAGGAAGTGTTCGCCAACGACAGCTTTGCCGGTGCGCCTGCGACCAGCATCGATGCGCACGTCGACCAATGGAAGCCGGAGCTGTGGACCAGCCCGGCCAAGCAACGCAAGAGCATGCGCTGGAGCGGTCGCTTCACGCCGGCACGCGATGGCGAGTACCTGTTCCTCACCGCCGCCGCCAGCGAAGATACCTACACGCTGTATGTCGACGGCAAGCCGGCCGTCGAACAGCCACACCGCGAGGGCCAGGCGCCGCGCTATGCCACGCTGGCGCTGCACGCCAACCAGCCGGTGACGATCCGCCTCGACTACAAGCCCGATGTCGATTACAGCCGCATGGGTTTTGGCGTGGTCGCCGTCGACGACATGATTTCGGCCGATGCACGAAAGATGGCGAAACAGGCCGATGCAGCGATCGTCGCGGTAGGCTTCGATCCCGCCTCGGAAAGCGAGGCGTTTGATCGCAGCTACGATTTGCCATGGGGCCAGGATGCGCTGATCGAAGCGGTGGCAGCGGCCAATCCGAAAACCGTGGTAACGGTGACATCCGGCGGTGGCTATGCAACCCACCGCTGGCTGGATCAGGTGCCCGCCTTGCTGCAGACCTGGTACCCAGGCCAGGAAGGCGGCACCGCGATCGCGCAAGTCCTGTTCGGCCGACATTCGCCGGAAGGCAAGCTGCCGATCAGCTTCGAGCGCGATATAACGGACAATCCCACGCACGATGCGTATGAGCCCAAGTCATTCACCTTCGGCCAGCCTTTCGACGTGGCTTACCAGGAAGGCGTGTTCCTCGGCTATCGCTGGTACACCAGCCACCCCGAGCAGACGCAGCCACTGTTCGCCTTCGGCCACGGCCTCTCGTACAGCACATTCGCCTTTGCCCACCTCAGCGTGAGCAGTCCGGACGCACAGGACAACGTCAACGTGTCGTTCGACCTCACCAACACGGGCAAGGTCGACGCCGCCGAAGTGGCCCAGCTATATGTGGGCGATCCTTCCGCCAAGGCGGTGCGGCCGGCGCGTGAATTGAAGGCGTTCCAGAAAGTGCGCCTGGCCCCGGGCAAGACGCAGCATGTGACGCTGAAGCTCGATCGACGCTCGTTCGCCTATTACGACGTGGCAAGCCATGGCTGGAAGGTCGACCCGGGCACGTTCAAGCTGTACGTGGGCGATGCTTCGGATCACACGCCGCTGACGGCGGAGCTGTCACTGGTGCCATGACGCCGGGTCGATTCCTGGCGACCGGTCATCCGCCCCGGCCCAGGCCGGGGCGACGCACGCGTTTCACGACGCGCGCAGTTGTTCCAGATACTGCTTTGGCGTGCAGTTGAACTCGCGCCGGAACACCGCGTACATGTATTGCAAGGAGGTAAACCCGCTGCGCACGGCCACGTCGGACAGCGATACCAATGGATTGGTCAGCATGTGCCGCGCGGTTTCCAGCTTGTGGTCCAGGATGACCTGATGCACGGATTTCTTCAGCTCGCGCTTGAAGTGTTCCTCCAGCGACGTGCGTGAAATACCCGCGTAGCAGGCCACCTGTTCGGTCTTGATCCCCATGCAGGCGTATTGGCGGATGTAATGCCGCGCGCGCATCACGTGCGGGCTGCGAATGCACTGGTACTGGCTGCTTGCCTGCACATTGATGCCCGCCGGCGGCACCAGCACACGCGTGGCGGAGTAGTCGCCGCCATGCAGCATCTGGTGCAGCAATTGCGCCGCGGTGCGGCCCATTTCTTCCGCGCCCTGGATCACCGAGCTGAGCCGGATACAACTGAGCATCTGCACGATGGGATCATTGTCGATGCCGACGATGGCCACCTGCTCCGGCACCGGCACGTCGGCCACGATGCAAGCCTGCAGCAGCTGGCGCGCGCGGGCATCGGTGGCGGCGATGATACCGATCGGCTTGGGCAGCGAACCTACCCACTCGGCGACCTCTTCCTGCGCCCGGCCCCACCCGCCAGCACTGGTAGGCGAGCCGTGGTAGACAAAGCCTTCCAACCCGTCCGCCGCGGCGAGACGACGGAACCACATCTCGCGCTCGTGCGCCCAGCGGTTGTCAGGCGCCGGCGGTTTGCCGAAGAAGGCGAAGCGCTGCAGGCCGTGCTCGATCAGTTGATCGTAGGCCAGCTGCACCAGCTTCTGATTGTCGGTGGCCACATAGGGAATGCCCGCCGGATAATGCGATTCGTCGGCGTACGAACCACCCACGGCCACCACCGGAATGGATAGCGCCGACGCCGCTTCGGCCACCATAGGGTCGTCGAAATCGGCAATGATGCCGTCCCCACGCCATTGGCGAATGCCGACCGTGCGGCTGCGGAAGTCCTCTTCCATGAACAGGTCCCACTTCACACGCGTGCACGTGATGTATTGCCCGATACCGGCGATGACCTGCCGGTCATAAACCTTGTTGGCATTGAAGAGCAGTGCGATGCGATGAGGTGACATAGGGACCGTTACATAAGCAACCTATTACGACGGGCATTACGTTGCAAAACGTAACGGAATAATCCACCTGCGACACGCTGCGGCGCATCAACAAAAATAGGTCGGAAGTCCTATGGATATATTTACGAACTGGGCTTCTGCCACTTGCGCAATCCTCTGAATCTAGACTTCGCGCTTAGCGTGAAGGCGACGCCATTCCTCCATGAGCCCGACACGCATTTTCAAGACATTTTTTCTGGCTAATGTCGCCGAGCGCTGCGCGATTGCCTCGCCATTCTTCTGGCATTCCCCCACCGCGTTATCCGGGCGTGATTGGGAATGGGAAACTCATGCACGATTGTGCGCGGGCCATGAAAGGCGGGCGCTCGCTCATTGCAAGCGTCGAAGCAAGTATCCTTGGCGTTCTTCTGCTTTCAGTTTCTGGTGGATGCCATTACCTGATTAGCGTCGAATCTCAGCAGGAACGTGCCTGGTGCGCTCCTACATTTTGGGACGAGTGGGAAGTCGCCTGGCTGAGAGTCGACGCTAATCAGGTGCCATTATTGGCGTACGACCGCCATGAAAACACCGCATTAGCGCCACGACAAGGTCACGGTTCGGTGTGCTCGAGCCGTTCCTGGCGTAAAGATAATCGCCTACTTGTCTATCGCCGTCTTGGGATGCTCTGATTAACTCTGCGCAGGCGTCAGCGGCACCCACTAACTGAAATCCAGGCGGACAGGCAGGCAAGCTTCTGTTCTTTCCCCCAGGGTTTCTCCATGGGTGCCCCCAGGGCCTTCAGCCGGGCAGGGAGCGCCGTCGATGGTATGCCGAGCATCCTGGTTGCGAGATCAGGAAGCGACTTCTCGTCCAGCTCGGCAACCTCGATTCCACACTGACGCGCAGCGAACCGAAGCGCGTCGCGCACGGCAAGGGCTTCGGCGACGGGAACATGTTCCGGCCAGGCAAGACTGTATTCGAGGACGTCGGTGATCCAGCCGGCCCGATTGACGAGCAAGGCGGCGACGGCCGGCCTGCACATCGCTCCCTCCATTTGACGGACAACCCCTTGCAGACCGAGCGTCGCCAGCAATTCTTGACGCCTTCGCCCCTCTGCCACGGCCGCTGCTGCTTCGGCGCTGGCCCTGCCTTGCGGACCACGCGCCATGTCGGCCGCGACACGGTAGGGCTCAAACGAAAGCCGGTCGCCGTCGGCGCAGGTGTCGAGAACCGTGGAAGCGACGACGCGAGGCTCGCCCTCTTCAACGGCAACGCCGACGACCACGGCTCCTCCTTTGCGCGCACGCAAACCGAGGCCGGCAATGAGCTGTGAGCGATTTTCGGATCGTGACATCAGCACTTCCCTGGACCAAGCTGGATAGGGAACTTCGCGACGTCGCAGAATCACAGGTTTCCAAGGTCCGCCCGAGTCCGGCGACGCGCACGGCGAACACCGAAGACTACATGCTCGTCGCCTCCCGCACTCAAGCCGGCCCCTCACTCAGGGGAAGTGGATGCGCGAGGACGGCTGTTGCCGCCGCTCAATAGATCGCCGTCACCGAAGCGACGACTCCAGCGCGAGCAGATTCTGTGGACTGACGCGTATAACGCCACCACGCGGACTATCGATGTCCGCGATCAGCATGAATGAGATGGACACGACCACGGGTAACACCAGCAGGAGTGCAGGCTCATCCGTCAACTTGCGCGATCCAAAACAGAGCAGCAGGTTGGCGCCGAGGGCAATCGCCATCATCAGCACCCATGCCGCGACGGGAATCCGGTTCCACCAGGCTGCCTGCGTATACCCTTCCGAGTTGAGCACGTCGTTCATGCCTGCCACGACAAGCGCCATGATGTTATTCGGCTGCGCTTTCGCTGGCGCCTCCACCGCAGCCCATAGCCCGTTCTGGAGCTGATTCTTGCGATCGGCAATCTGGCGAAGCTGATCGCTGTCAGTCGACTCGTAGAACAGGACGCGCTGTTGAAAGTAGTCGCGCAGTAGCGCACGTGCGTGCGCTGCATCGGAAGGCGCAAGCAGGCCAAGTCGCACGTACTCCGTGCCAATGGCGTTGGCCTCGGCTTCCTCGTAGTTCTTGCGCTGGTCATAGCGGCCAATGGCCATGGAAAAGCTGAAACCAATGATGAGCGCAAGCAGGGTAAGCGTCGCCCCCAGCAACACGCCGAACGCTTCGCCCACTCCCTTCTCTTCGGTCCGATGCCACCGCGACAATCTCACGCCCGCGCGCTCGGCAACCCAAAGAAGGGCCATGGAAACGAAGAACAGCAAAATGGGGTGGTCCCTGATGATGAACATTCATCGAACCCTCAAGGCAAGCACCAGCGCACTTTCACGAGCCCCGTTGCCATATCAGACACCTAGCGGCCTGGTGGAAGCAAGGTAAAGTCCGCCCGTATCGGGTCGAGCGCGATGGAATTGACTCCGCCCCAACCTCCGCAGCCACGCATGCCAGGCCGGAGTTGCGAAGCACCCAGTGACTGCGTGGAGAAATCCATCTCCCCAGTCTTGGGTCAGCGTGCGGACGAATCGCTCGACAGCCTGCTCTACACCATTCCCGGCCACACGATACCGGCCAGGCGCATTCCCGCCGGCAGATCCCAGTGATGACTTAACCGGATTCCGGGACCGCCTGAACCATGCGCTGGTGCCGCCAACGTTGACCCGCTAACACCGACAGTCATGGCCGTATCGGCGATCTGCGATCGCAGCACAGCCGGCCGCGTGTCATTCAAGGACTACGTCTCATCTCTGGACCATGCTTCACCGGCCGCGAGCGACACAAAGCGTTCCAGCGATGCACCAAGATCCTCGATCGCGTCGAGCTGAGAGGGCTGGGTGACATCGTTCAACGAGGCCAGCAGCCCAAGCGCCAAGCTCCTCCCCTGCTCCGTAAGCGCAAGCAGGATTTGCCGGCGGTCCGATGAGGAGCGGTGCCGGCGCACCAAGCCTTCCCGAGTCAGGTCGTCGACCAATCTCGTCAAATGCGATGCGGCGATCTTCGTGTCGCATTTTAGGTCCGCCTGCTTGCAGATCGGCGCACTTGAGAGGCGAACGAGAACGAGCCAATGCGACATCGTGAGATGTTCATTCGTCCCCGAAGCGATATGCACCCATTTATCCATCACCTGGGTCGCGCGCCTCAAGGACCCGGCAACTTCCGCGACCTTGTAGATAGTGTCTGTCGCCGCGCGTGCGCCCGCGCGCGCCAACTGGTCCGGTGCGAGCGCCACGCGCGTACTCTTCTGGCGACGATCATATGCCGCGTGCTTGTTCATAATGACTCCGCGCGAAAGTCCGGGAGCGTGGCGCTTGATTGATCGGCTGACCAAGGCCTGCTGTGCCTACGAGAACACTTCGGTTGCGTATCGGCTATTCGAGACGCTCCGGCACGAGGCCGAGGCGAGACATGACGCTGATGGGAGGCGCTCCCTGCCGTGGCTGATCGACCGACTGGCGTGTCGCTTCACCCACACGCCAGTCCAATCCACTACGAAGCCCAGGCAGCGTCGTTGCCATCCCTAGTTACTTCGCATCGCCGGCCATATTCTTGTGGATGACCTGAGCGACTTGTTCGTCGGCGTGCGCCAACTGCTGCTGATAGACATCCGTGCTGAAAGCGGGCCGTGTGGGGGCCTTCTGAGCAAGCATCGGCCCACTCATGTCGTGCAAGTCCACTCTCGTATCCAGCGACATTCCCACGCGTAGCGGATGTTGGTCGAGCTGCTTGGGATCCGTGAAAACCACGCGTACGGGAACGCGCTGCACGATCTTGATCCAGTTGCCAGTAGCATTTTGCGCCGGCAGCAGCGAGAAGGCGCCGCCCGTTCCCACGCCGAGTTCCAACACCTTGCCCTGGTACTTGACCGCGTGACCATAGATGTCGGAAGTCACTTCCACCGGCTGGCCGATGCGCATGTGGGCGAGCTGGGTTTCCTTGAAATTGGCGTCGATCCAGACCTCGTGCAGCGGAACAACAGCCATCAGGGCTGCGCCAGGCTGCACGCGCTGGCCAACCTGCACGCTGCGCTTCGCCACGTAGCCTGTAACCGGCGCCAGCATGGTCGTGCGAACTTCGGTGAGGAAGGCGGCACGATATTGAGAAGCAGCGGCTTTCACATCCGGGTGCGACATGACGACGGTATCGTCCACCAGCACCTTGTTCGTCTGCAGTTGCTGCTCGGCCGTCGTCAGCGAGCTCTCTGCCGCCGTCAGTGCATCTTTTGCGTGCGAGAGCTCTTCCGCGGAGATGGCGCCGGAGCTGGCCAAGGTGACACGGCGTTCGTAGTCGTCCTTTGCCTTCTGTACCGCAGTCTTCCGCACCGCCACATCGGCCTGTGCGCCTGAGACGGTACTGTACAGGCCGCGCACCTTGCGCACGGTGTTGGCAAGGTTGGCGGCGGCATTTTCCAGGGCGACATCCGCGTCCGCCTTGTCGAGCGTGACCAGCACGTCACCCTGCTTCACGAAGTCACCATCGTCGGCACCGATGCTGACCACGGTTCCCGTAATCTGCGGTGTGATCTGCACGACGTTGCCATTGACGTAGGCGTCGTCGGTGCCTTCGTACCAGCGGCTTTCCAGCACGTACCAAGTACCAAAACCGATGGCGCCCACAAGCACGCCGGCACCTAGGATGCGAAGCATGAAGCTACGGCGGTTCTGCCTGGGTTGCGCGGCTTCGTTAGGAGCCGAAGATATTTGTGTAGGCATGATGGCTGACTCAGGAGCGGTGATGAATGAGGGAGGAGGAGTTCGCATCGGCGGCGACAGTCGATACGTCAGGGGTGGGCTGGCCCGGGATGAAGCCGCCACCAAGCGACCGAATGATTTGCACGGAGTAATCGGTTTGCTCGGCATGCAGCGTGGCCATGCGATCCTGGGCCACCAGCAACTGCTGGCGCACAATGAGCGCTTCGAGATAGCTGCCAATGCCGGCTTTGTAGCGCTGTTCGGCCAGCGCCCAGGCGTCGCTGGCCGCGTCGAGTGCACGCTGCTGCGCCTCGATCTGCACCTGCAGCGAGGCGAGTGCATTGTTGTCGTCGCACACTTCGTTGACTGCGCGCACGAGTGTCTCGTTGTATTGCGCCACGGCGAGATCGTATTGCGCATCCTTGCTGTTCAAATCCGCACGGCGGCGGCCACCGTCAAAGATGGGCAGGCTGATCGCCGGGCCCGCGTCGTAGAAGCGGGACTTCGCCTGGAACAGATTGCCGCCGCCAAGTGCGATCAGGCCTGCCATCGCGGTGATATTGACGTTGGGAAGGAACTGGGTCTTGGCCGCGTCGATGTCCTTGCCGGCCGCTTCCACGCGCCATCGCGCGGCGACGAGGTCGGCGCGATGCCCCAGCAGTTCGACTGGCAGATTCGACGGGACAACCACGGCCCCTGGTGGCAACAGCTGGGGGCGGTCGATGGTCAAGCCGCGATCAGGCCCTTTGCCCAAGAGCACGGATAGCGCGGACCGCGCCGCATCGATCGCACGATCCGCTTGTGCCTTTCTACCCTGCGCACTGGCAACTTCCGAATCGCCCTGCTTGAGCTGTACTTGACTATCGATGCCGGCGGCGACACGTCGTTGCGTCAGCGCGCGTACGTCGGTCGCGCGCGCGAGCTCCGCCGCTGCGACATCTTGTTGGGTGTAGGCGTAGCCGAGCTGTACGTATGCGCGAGCGACGTTCGTGGAGAGTTCGATGCGCGCCGCGTGTGCCTCGACTTCCGCGGACCGCTGTTGACCGAGAGCCGCCTCCCATGCCGCGCGTTGCCCACCCCAAAGATCCAGGTCCCATTTGAAGCTGCCGGCGACATACTTGGCGGTGCGGTTATGGCCCTTGCCAATGGGTGGCAGTGTTGTCGGTAGGCGCACTTCAGTGACGCTTCCCGCGAGATCGACCTCCGGCTTGCGATCGGCATCGGCCTTCGACGCTTCCGACTGCGCCTGGCGCGCCCGCGCATCGGCTTCTGCGAGGCTCGGGTTGTCGTGCAGGGCCTCGGCAATCAATGCATTGAGCTGGCCGTCGCCCAATGAGGTCCACCAATCGGCTTCGGGCCAGGCGGCGGGTGACACCCTTACGTTCGCCAGCGTGCGCGTAACCGCCAGTGAGTCTGGGTTGATGGGTGCGCCGTCCGGATGCAGGCCGCCGGTGCTGGCACAGCCCGCCAGTGCGAGGGTCATGCTGACCGCTGCTGCAATGAGCTGAACACGCATGGTTTTGGTCTCGGTAAGTGGGATGGGTTAGTCGGCCCAAGCGCGCGAACGCTTCGGCCTGGAATGCGCTAGCGATGGGTATCGTCGTCAATGAACTTGGCAAGCAGGCGTAGCAGTTCCTTGAACTCGGCCTTGCTGAAGTTGCTCAGACGACGGTTGAACACTGGCAACGCGATATTGGGGATCTCAGCGGCAATCGCCTCGCCCTTGCCGGTCAACCTAAGATCGACGACACGGCGATCTACGTTGCTTCGGGAGCGCGTGAGCAGTCCCTTGGCTTCGAGCTTGTCCAGCATGCGGGTCATCAAACCGGTGTCGATGCTCAAGTGCTTCGACATCTCGAAGGGCGTGGCGGCAATGCCGCGGCTGAGCCAGAGGATGATGCCCATTTGCTGGTTGGTGATATCGAGCTGCTTGACGGCCGCATCCATATCCGCGGTCAGCATGTTGCGCGCCTTGGTCAACATGAAGCCAATGCTGCGCGTCGCCGCGAAGGTCTTCTTTGTGTAGTGTTCCACGTCGAACTCCTCGGAGCCGTTGCATGCGTAGCCAGGCAATCTGTCGTTGCTCGCCCGGTCAACCGTTCTAATTGCGTCGCATCAATGGCCGCCAGCTGCCGCCGCTCCAGCTGCCGCAGCCTTGCTTGGATGCGTGATCCAGATGAGAGGGATGATCAGGACGAAGATGATGGCGGACATCCAGAAGATGTCGTTCAGGCCGAGCATGGCCGCCTGTGCGCCCAAGCCGCGCTCGATGAAGGCAAATGCATTGGAGGCACCAACCTGCAGCGTCGACTGCGCCTGTGAGATCGAGTCCGTGAAGATCGCGTTGTAGCTGTTGGCCTGTTCGATCAGTCGTGCGTGATGCAGGATCGTGCGGTCATTCCAGCTGGTGGCCAACAGTGACGTTCCCACGGCACCTGCGAGGATGCGCACGAAGTTCGATAGGCCCGCGGCGGAGGGGATCTTGTCCGGGCTCAAGCCCGACAGGATGATCGCCGTCAACGGCACGAAGAATAGAGCGGTCGGAATACCCTGCAGCAGCGTTGGCAGAATCAGGGTGTATTGATCCACGCCGGTGGTGTAATTCGAACGCAAGAAGAAGACAGCCGAGAAACCGGCGAAGGCCATGGTCGCCAATATGCGTGCATCGATCTTCATCATCAGCCTGCCCATCATCGGCGCCAGCATCACGGCGAAGACACCTAGCGGAGCAGTCACCAATCCGGCGTCGACCGAGCGATAGCCGAGATACTCCTGGATCCATTGCGGCAGAATCACCAGATTTGCGAAGAAGATGGCATAGGCGACGGAGATGGCTACGGTACCGCCGAGGAAGTTGCGCCCGGCGAACAGTCGTAGATCGACGATCGGCTTCTCTGCCGTTAGCTCCCAGATCACGAAGAAGGCAAAAGTGATCAGGGCGAACACGCCAAGCGCACAGATCACAGGTGAGTTGAACCAGTCCAGATCCTTGCCCTTGTCGAGCATGATTTGCAGTGCAGCGACCCAGCCGATCAGGGAAATCAGTCCGACCGTGTCGATCGGCAAGCGACGAGCGGGCGATTCACGGTCTCGATAGATCGCCCACACTACCGCGGCAGCAAACAAGCCAACCGGCACGTTGATGTAGAAGATCCACGACCAGCTATAGCTATCGGTGATCCAGCCGCCCAAGGCCGGGCCAGCGATGGGGCCGACCGTCGCTGTCATGGCCCACAACGACAACGCGCTGCCGCTTTTCTGTTTTGGAAACGTGGAGAGCAACAGCGCTTGCGACAACGGTACGAGTGGACCGGCTGCCAGCCCCTGTAACACGCGGGCCGCGAGCAAAACCGGGAGGCTTGGTGCTATGCCGCACAACGCCGACGAAATCACGAACAGCAGAATCGCCCCGACGAATAGCTTGACCTGGCCGATACGTTGGGTGAGCCAGCCTGTGAGCGGGATCGCTACCGCGTTGGCGGCGGCGAACATGGTGATTACCCATGTGCCTTCGTCAACCGACACGCCTAGATCGCCCGACAGCGTCGGAATGGCGACGTTGGCGATCGAGGAGTCAAGCACGTTCATGAAGGTGGCAAGTGCAACAGCGAAGGCGCCGAGCGCGAACCGGAAACCCGTTAGGGGGGCCGGGGGCGGTACAGCAGTGGGAGTCGATGCGTTCATGGAAGTCCGGTGCGGCGACGTAGGTGTCAATGCAACGTCTAGCGGGGTACGTGTCTGACTAGTCAGATAAATAGCTAAAGGAAAACGCTAGCCGTCTGCCTGACCGGCGTTTTGGGAGTGGCCATCTGCACTCCCTTCGCTGGTCGAAGGGTTGGCTGCAACGTTGGTGTCAGGCAGAGCCATATGCGTCTTGCCGGGCACTGGCCTCCGCGGCGGCCGGGGCCTTACCCCTACCGCTGGTTCGGTATCGGACATCTCTGACGCCTCATCTCATCGCCCGGGCTCGCGCCAATCGTGGCTCGCGCCCTGATATTTGTATGGCGGCAGACAATACTGTTAGGCGACGAACAAGTCAAGAATCGGGTCGAAAGCGACTGGGATATATCCTATGTAATGGTTTTTGCTGCGTTTATTTCGCTCGCAAGAAATTGTCTTGTGCCATACAATTCAGCCAAAGGATAGTTTTGGCGGGAGAATATGCCTTGAAAGACGACGATTCGAGCAGTGACCAGGGCTTTCCCACCCCGTATCTGCGCGAGGCTTATCTGCGCCGGTTTCCGCCGGCGGCTGCCCAGCGCCTGGAAACTGTCTTCACGCTCAAATTGGTGAGCCAGCAGGTAAACAACGTGTTGAACGAGTGGCTGGAAGGCACGGCCGGTTCACCTGCGCGATTCATGGCGCTTGCGGTGCTGTGGGGCGCTGGCGGTCGTCCCGTCCCGCATCAGGAGATCATTGCGGCCTTACAGGTCAAGCGCGCCACGGTTTCCGCGTTGATGTTTTCGCTTGAACAAGAAGGCCTCGTGCAATCGATCGGCGATGAGAAGGACAGGCGCCGGCTACTCGCGACGCTGACGGAGAAGGGCAAGAAAGTCATCTCCAGCGCGATGGAACTGAATGCGCACAGGCTGGAGAAAGTGTTTGACGACCTATCGCCAGACGAACTGGATTTGATTCGAAGTCTGCTGCGGCGTATGCGCGATGGCTTCGTCAAGGTTTCCAATGATAAGAGCTGACGCCCGATGGCTGTTGGAACCGAAGGCGTACTCATGCGGAACACCCTCTTCGCCGATGTTCGCGTTGAACGCGGTCTCGACCTGACCCGCTTGAACAAACCGCCGTCGCGTGATGACCGCGCAATGGTTGCGCGCTGAAGCTTTGCAAGTGCGGGAATGCGTCCATGCGCCATCGATCTTGACGCGACCAGCGGCATTGAAGCGCAAGAGCGCAGCCGCCCCACCGGCCATTTGCCACGGGTCGCCAGTTATTTCATGAACTTGTCGATCGTCATTTGCGCCGCTTGTTCAAAGGACCGCGCGATCCGATCGGTGTGCTGGCCCAACTCCGGGGGTTCTTGCGTTTCAAGGAGATTCGGGAGAAACACGCCGATGATGATGGCATCCGCAAATCGCTCTCGCTTGCGCATTTCGCCCGCTATCGCATCGCTGGACTCCCACTCCCCAGTGCCGGAAGCGTTGACGACATGAATCATCGAAATGGAATTGACCGTCGCTTCCGCATGGACCTCCCCTTCAAATTCTTCAATATCCTTGATGGAGACGTGCCGTGCATCCACGCTATGGTCGCGAAGAATGCGTACGAGTATCTCCGTCGCCATGTCGTCATAGCGGCCGCCGCTTCCTATGCATAGCACGACCGATCCAGGCGCCACGTCAAGCGGGCCCTGCCAACGTCCTCCGACCTGCTCGCGTTGCTGCCGCAGGTAATGCACCAGGTCATCATCGAGAACGGAAGTGTGGCGGCGCCACCGCGGTTGCGAAGGCACGGCCCCTCCAAGCGACTCGATGACCTGGGCAACCGCTGTTCTCGTCTTGAGCAGTTGTTCTGGACCAATCGCTTTCTGCGCGAGATCCATCTGCGCGAGCTGTAGCGCCAGCAGCAAGACGACATCGCAGTACCTGGCAAACGACTTCTGCCTCAAGAACGTGCGTGCGGCCGCGATGATTTCATCGGCGTCCCCAGAAAGCGCCCGCTGATAGAACCGCTGCGGCAAGGTCAGGGCCGGCGTATCTCCAAGCAGGATCCCCAGCAACGTAAACGCTCGGACATGCCTGCCCAACACGACCAGGCAAAGTGTCAAAGGGGTAGAGAGCACCAACCCCATGGGTCCCCATAGCCAACTCCAGAAGATGGCCGAAACGACGACGGCGAGCGGTGACAACCCCGTCGTATGGCCATAGAGCTGAGGTTCCAACAACTGACTCACCAGCACTTCCACGAGGGCGAACAGACCCAGCGTCATGAGCAGAAGCGACCAACCCGGAGTAACGGCCGCGGCGAGCAAGGCGGCAAGCAGCGCAGCCAGCCACACGCCTACGTAAGGCACGAAGCGCAGCACCGCTGTAAGCGCCCCCCAAAGCAGCGCATTGGGAAGTCCGATGGCGGCCAGCCCCAGCCATATCGCGAGGCCCACGCCGAAATTCACCGAGAACTGCGAGACGAAGAAACGGGAAAGGCGCTCGCCGTCATCATTGATCGCCGATGTCGTCGCGCGCAGATCAGCGCCGCCTATGGCGCGGATAAAGCGGTCCCGCAAGGATTCATACTCCAGCAAGACGAACACGAGCACGACCAGCACAATCCCTGTGGTCTCCAATGGACTCCCGATCGAGGTCAGCGCGCCCCTTATCGCGTTCCACGGGCTTGCCAAGACGGAAACATCCATGGCATTGGCATAGGCAGGCGCGACAGGCGCCTCCTGTGCCTGCCCCGTACCGCTTTTGGCGCCAAATCCGTTGATTACGTTGCCGGCTTCGCCCCGCATCGCCTCCAACCGGGCCATCGTAAGGTCATGCAGCAGTTGGAGTTTGGCGTGCACGGTCTTTTCGTACTGCGGGAGACTTTCTGCCAGATGCACGAGCTGGGAGCCGATGACTGTCATGAGTCCGGTTACAACCATGGCCAGCAACAGGACCGCGATGAACACGGCGTATGCATGGCCCAACCTCATCCTCTGCAGCAGGCGCACGAAAGGCGCCATGAGCAAGGCCAATATCAAGGCCAGGATGATGGGGACCAGCACGTCTTTGCCGAAATACAGCAACGCCAGCACTACGCCCGTAGCGATGACGATCAGTGATCGTTGGCTTGCAGAAGCGGTGGGTTGCGGATCTGGCGTGAAGGGCATGCTGGTGATGTCGGATGGCGTGGCTTTTTCCGCAAGGGCTTGTCACGCATGCGGCGCCCTATGGGCGGCCATGCATCCTTGGGCATGGCGCAAGACGGCTGTCCTCCTAGGGATGCTCTGATCAACTCTGCACAGGCGTCATGATGTCCAGAAGGCCCGCAGGCGATGCCGCGTGGCGCCGGGAAGACTGGCCCGTCTTGCCAAACCGCGCGGCATCGCCTCCGGGCCTTCTGGACATCACCCCATCACTTTGAATTCAACACATGGGGGCCGGTCCTGTCTGTCCGCATCCCTTCGGTACGCCGGCTCGACAGACGGCCAGTCTGCCGTCGCCGACGCCCCTATGGGCTGCGAACAGACAGGACCGGTGACGCCTGCGCAGAGTTGACCAGAGCATCCCTAGTGCGAGGAGACTGGACGCCGGGCGCATATTCCAATCGGATTGAACGGCATTCCGGCGCAGACTGCACCGACTGCTGGATGTGGCCAGGGCCAGGCGTCACGTTGCTGTGAACCTGACCCGGCTATGGATTGAGATCAGACGCCGATCTGCGACGCTCAATCCGACTCGTTATCGATTTCCCGTCCATTGGGCTTTTGCAGAGGTCGGTGGTTATCCGGAAAGATTCGGGTGAAGGACGCGATCTGATCGCTCGACATTTGAATGGGCTCCTTGAGCACGATCCAGTGCACACCCTCCGTGCAGGGCGGCGTGGTCAGCGACCCGGTATAGACATAGGCCCTGTGATCGTGGGGAAGAACGGAGCCAAGGTCCACGGAGATTGGCGGATGGGCGTCCGCCGAAACCTCCCTCTCCGAGGCAGGGAGACTCTTGAGAACCGGCGCGAGGCTCTCGTTCTGCTTGCCCAGCTTCACCATCACGCCAATGACAACGACCCGCTTTCTTCCATCCTCATTGACGAAATGCACTTCCAGAGGAAAGCGGGTTCCGTCCGTGGTGTGCTCACTGGGCGAATGAAAATGGAACTGGGCCAGTCGATACGTGTCGCCATCGAAGACCACGGTGTCCCTGGCATCGCTGACGTTGGCTTGGACCGTATGGCCATTGTTTATCAGGGCGACCGCGCCCTTCTCATAGTCGATGTGGAACTCGTCGGCCTTCCCGCTTTTGGCATCACGCGACTCAAGGTCAATCGGGGACTGGGCGTTGCCATTGCCACACACCGCGAAGTTCGGATCCATCGCTGACCAGTGCGAGGGACCGGTTTTCCCCGAGTACGACCAGTGTGGTGGCGACGCCCAGTTGTCCGATGAGAGAGGCAAGGCCAGGACGCTCACTGAGGCCACCATGACCGCCATGGCGGTGAAACCAGCCAGGTACCGTATGGATATGTGCATGATCAATCCCCAGACGTTATGCAGCGCCACCATGGGAACCGGCTACTTCGACTCACAACAAGAAGCACTTCCGCCTTACCTGTTCTGCAGACGGACCAACCCATCCATGGCCTTCCGCCCGTCACTACCGATGCATCGATGCTGCGCTGGATGTAAGCGGCCACGGGTTTCGGTTCAAAACGCAACATGGGCCATCTGCTCCACGACCGTCGCCGCCCCATCCGTGTCGATGGAAAACGCCGACGCATGGCTGTGGCCACGCTGCGGCCCATACCACCAGGATGGTGAAAACCAACTTGGCGCCGGTATTTTCGCGCGTAAACCCTCGCGCTTCTGTGAAGAGAGGCCTGACGTCCGCTTTGGTTTCCGGATCCGGCCCCTCGCCCCCTCCCTACGCCAAGCCTTCGTCAGTCGCTAGGAAAAGCCGCTGCATGGTCACAGACGACGGCCAAGAGGATGTAACCCGAAAGCACGGTTCGATAAGCCGTACCCATGCCCACCTGGCTCGGGTCCAGGCTGCGTGAAAACGCGAGTCCATCGACGAGGATGTGCCTCCAAGGTGAAATCTGACTTGTGCACGAAGCACGCGTGGAGCAGAACTGAATCCTCGCAGCTCATTTGGGGCGGAAACGGCTCAACGCAAAATGGCGTTTTGTGTTTTCACACAGCCGGGGTCGGATGCGGACATTCAACGTCCAGGTTAAGTGGCGCGGCAGGCGCGTCGGCTTGAGCGCCGAGTTAGTGGCAAGCAGACGACAGGCGCTGGCTCAAGGTACTAAGACCTCAGACCATTCGTGAACACTGTATTTGCCCACAACGCCGTTCAGCACGAATGGATCGCCCGCAATGAATGCATCGGCAGCCTCACGCGAGGTGAAGATCCCCATCGCACCGAGCGGAGGTGAGCCATACGGCCCTGCCATGAGGAGCGAGCCACTTGCGTGAAACTCTTCTAGCCGACTTCGGTGGCCTGGGAAATTTGCTTGCGCCTTAGATAGACCGTCGGGAGCCAGCTCATAAAACATCAGAAACTTCATTCGCTTCTCCATGTCCTCTGCCAGGCAAAGATCCGCCTAAATACCCAATCGACGGACGTCCGAGTTCGGCCATACATCCGCACACACTTGCTGGACGAGGGTCCCAAGGCACTGAGCTTTCACACTTTAGCCGGCCCGCGTCCGGCTAACAATCGGCGCAAAGCCGGGCGTCGCGAGGTAGCGCGGGACGTGCACAGGCAGTTGCCGATCCTTCCGTTTCGGATCGAGGACGTGCTTCCATCGAAGAGCCTGGAGCACTTCCTCAGCACACAACACTGGATGGATGCGTTCCCGCCACCACTCGAACCGCACTTCAATCGCCTGTGCAATTACCTCGAAACAGCCCTCGGCGGGCGCGCCGCCCGCGACCTCTGCGGCGAACACCGGCCCTCGTGGGGCATCGCGGCAGCCAATACCGCCCATCCGGCCGGCAGCGTCGATGCGGCGCACTTGCGCCTGCTAGAGGTAGAACTTGCGAAGCGCATCGGGCCCGTGGCCGGACACCTGGTACGTCGGGCCGCGCAGGGCGGCGGCAACCTCGATGCCCTTGCGCGGCGCCTCGCGCTGGAAATAGACGGCGAGCAGGAACGACGGTTCTTCCTTGAAGCCTGCTGGCGCATCGGCTAGGACAAATAGCGCGCGGCGATCGCGCCTGCCCCGCTCTCCACGCCGGTCAGCGCATGCCGTGCATCAGCTTCTTGATCAGCGGCGAGACCAACAGCAACAGTACGGCCGCCCCGGCCAGCAACCCGGACAGATGGCTACCTACCGCCAGCGAAAGGAACCAATCGCGACTTCGGCGAGCCGATGCAACACAAGGGTTCGAGGGGTTCAGCCTGGTATGGACATGGAGACCGATGGACGGCGGCCTGATCCCGATGCGCTGGAGCGCCTCGCTGCCTAGTTTTCATTGGTTTTTCGGTGGCGAGGCACAACAATGCGACGGCTCATTGCCTGGATATCTCATGATGAAATGCCGCTTCGGTTTTCTGGCCACTTTGTTTCTCTTGGTGATTCTTCTGCTGCCACGGACAAGTTTCGGCATGCGCCATGAGATCGCAAACGGATCCTTGGTGTTTTCGATCGACGACATCACCGGCGCCTACACACTTGACAACGGCGATCTGCATTTTGGTGGTCGCTTGCCTCACGGCGCGTTTCGCGTGACAAAATCGGCCGGTGGGTTGCGATTTCCGCTCACCGAGGGGATCGTGGCGAGCGTCGTCCCGGCGACGGGCCAACCGAATGCGCTGTTGTTCTCATGGCAAGTCGTAGACGCGGTCGCAGCGTCATCGCCACCGGCTTTTCCTGACTTCACGGTGGTGCCGACGAGGCTGCATTCGCTTTCGCACCAGCAATTGAATTTTGCGCCGCCGGTCTTCGATGAACCGCAGGATGTCTCGACGCCGTGGGTGCTCTTCACCGAGACCGGTCGCACTCTCATCATCTCGCCTGCGTCGGATTTCTTCCTCGCAAGCATGCTAGGCGACGCCAGGACACGCGTCGCAGTCGGCATGAATGCAGAAGTGGGAAAACTTCCCGCAGGCCTCACCTCGACGGCGCTCGTTGCCGCAGCGCCTGATGTTGCGTCGGCCTATGACGCGTGGGGAGCCGCGCTGCGAGGGCTCTATCATCGCAGCCCCGCCTCTGCCGATGCCGACCCGATACTGCGCGATGTCGGTGTGCTTACCGATAATGCCGGCGGCCACTACTACTACAACTACGAATACGCCGAGGGCCTGAACTACGAAGAGTCGCTGGTGCGATTCATCGAACGTAGCCGTCAAGCCGACATCCCGTTTGGCTATCTGCAGCTCGATAGCTGGTGGTACGCCAAGAGCTCCTGGAATCCGCATGAACAGGTTGGCCGAATCAAGAATCCGGCGCTACCCGATGAGGACTGGAATCGCTACGGCGGCCTCATCGAATGGAAGGCACAGCCGGGTGTGTTTCCCAAAGGCATGGCCGCGTTCCATGAACGCGTGAAGCTGCCCTTCCTTGCGCATAACCGCTTCATCGACAAGGACAGCCCGTATCGCAAGCGCTACCAAGTATCCGGCGTGGCGGCGATCGATCGCGGTTACTGGGACGAACTCGCGAGCTACGCCGCCGCGAACGGCATCGCCATCTATCTACAGGACTGGCTCGATGCGACGTACAAATACTCGCCGGAACTGCGTGCCGTGCCTGGCAAGGGTGAGATGTTCATGGACGGCATGGCTTCTGCGATGGCCGCGCACGGGATCACGATGCAGTACTGCATGGCTTATCCGCTGCACATGCTGCAGGGCGTGAAGTACCCGAACCTGACGACTATTCGTGCCGCTGGCGACGGCCTGACGCGTTCGAAATGGACACAGTTGGCATTCAATGCGCGTTTGATTCATGAGTTGGGTGCCTGGCCGGCAACGGATGTGATGCCATCGAGCGACACGGCAGCCATGCTGTTCGCAACGCTCTCCGGCGGCCCCGTCGGCGTCGGTGACGCGTTCGAGCAGCTTGATCGCACCAACATCTTCAAGGCAGCCCGTGCCGACGGCGAGATCGTGAAGCCGGATGAACCCCTCATGCCGCTCGGCGCCAGCTACCTGACCCAGGCGCAAAAGACCGGCGAGCCCATCGTCGCTTCCACCTTCACCCGTCACGGCAACCATTCCACCGCCTATGTTCTGGCATTCGCCGATGACCCTCAGCACACCGCGACGAACTTTTCCGTGGCACCCAAGGATCTGGGCTTCAGCGGAACGGTGGCGGTCTTCGACCCGACATCGCAATCCGTTGTCATCACGGGCGCTAGAGAGGCAATCACAGGAACATTGACCGGCCCTGATGCCTTCGCCTATCGCATTGTCGCGCCCCTGCCTTCAGGGGGTATCGCCGTTTTCGGCGATCTCGGAAAGTTCGTCACCATGGGGCGCAAGCGCGTCGTTTCGTATGAAGACGTTAGCCATGGTGCCAAGCTCAAGCTTGCTTTCGCGGCCAAGGATTCCGATATCACGGTGGCTGGCTATGCAAGGTCTGACGTCGCGGCGCATGCAGAGGGGGCGGCCATCGTGTCGACGGAGCGCGACGCGCGGACAGGTCTTTTCAAGGTGACGCTCAGGCCCGCGGGCCCGTCTGCGGCGGAGGCGACGCTGCTTATCTTGGAACGCTAGGACGCATCGTAGTCCCCGTCCACGGAGAGCAGGACGGGGAACGCGAGGCGGCGAGTGGCGGAGCCGCGCATGATGGCGCGCGTCTCGACACCGAGCACGTTCGACATCTGCGTCAAGCGCTGGTCCTAGGGATGCCGAAGTGGGGCCAGGAAATCCAGTACCGGCTCGAGGATCAATTCCGGGAGGCTCTCGGCGATGGATTCACGCAACTGCTGCCAGGCTTCCGGATCGACAGACGCTTGAGCGAGCCCTTCAGCCTTCGCCTCAGCGGATGGCCACTGCGTATAGCTGTACCAAATATCGTCCGGGCCACGGTGCAAGCGCGAGCCCAACGAACCTCGTTCGGCCCGTAGCAACTGGGTAATGCGCGCCCAGGCCTGGACAAAAACCTCTTCGGATCCGGGATGCAGGCGCCAACGGTAGATGGCGCAGAAGGCGGGACTAGCACTGTTCATGTCGCTCCCATTGAGTCAGCAGTGTTGCGAAAGTCGTGGGATGGACTCCGCCCCGCCCACGGCACCCAAGAGTGCCAGACTGGCGTTGCGAACGACGAGTTGATCAGAGCATCCTTAGGTTACGGCAAACCCCAACGACACTGCGACCGACCACATGCAGCGCGTGGTGGACAGGCTGCTCGCCTTGCTTGATCCGACGTATCATCCGTCAGACGAGTAGGCAGCTACACGGCCTGCTACACACTGCCTTAGCAGTAAAGTCTTCGGCGTTAGAGGTGTCCGGTTTCGACGGCGGATTCAGCCGGAACATTGGCTATCTTGGGGAAGTGCAAGCATCACCGCCCAGGGTACGGATAGGCATCGGGTGAATAGTCGACCTGTTTCGAGGAAGCGTCCATGACTTTGACCGGGGTTCCAGTTCAGAGCACTGCGCCAGGCCACCGGGGGAGTGTCGTGCCGGTGCTCGTCATTGCCGTGCTCTTCGGCGCAGCGCACATGCTGACCAACGGGCAGTACGGTTTTCATCGGGACGAATGGCAGTTCCTGAGCGACGCGCAGCATCTGGATTGGGGCTTTGTGCCTTACCCACCCCTGACCGCTGCACTGGAGCACCTGGGCCTCAGGATGTTTGGCCTGTCACTCGTGGGCCTGCGCCTGTTTTCGGTGCTTGCGCAAGTCCTGGTGATTCTCGCCAGCGGCCTTATGGCTCGCGATCTGGAGGGCGGGCGGCTGGCACAGATCTTTACGGCCATCGCGGTGGCGCTGTCGCCACTACCGATGTTCCACGCAACGGAATTTCAGTACTCCTCATTTGACCTGCTGTGGTGGGTGCTTATCGCCTGGTGCGTGATTCGTCTGCTGCGTGACGATGAGCCACGCTGGTGGGTGGCGATTGGCATACTCGCCGGCCTTGGCCTGCAGACCAAGTATTCGATCGCGTTCGAGCTCGCTGGCGTGTTGGCGGGTGTGCTGCTCACCGACGCGCGTCGATATGTCACGAGTGGCTGGTTCTGGGCCGGTGGTGCCATCGCGCTACTTGTCTTTGCCCCCAACCTCGTCTGGCTCATCCGGCACGACTTCGTTTCCTACCATTTCCTGCAAGGCATCCATGCGCGCGACGTTCATCAGGGGCGGGCGGACGGCTTCCTTCGCGATCAGTTCCTTTTGAATGCCAACCTGTTCGCTGCACCTGTCTGGCTTGCAGGTCTGTTCGGCTACTTCAACGACCGCCGTTATCGCATGCTTGCCTGGATGTACGTGGTACCGCTGCTGCTGTTTCTGTTTGCGCGGGGGCGTTTCTATTACACCTGCGGCGCCTACCCCATGCTTGTGGCGATGGGATCGGTTATGGGCGAGCGTTGGTTGCGTACCCTGCGGCCCACATGGCGTGTCGGGATGACCACACTCGTACTTACCGGTGTTCTCGCCGTTGGCATCTACGCGGCGCTTCGTATCGTGCCCCTCACATCGAGCGGGCCGTTGCGAGACTTTGCGCTCCAGAACAACGGCGACCTCCGCGAGGAAATCGGCTGGGATGAACTCGTCGCACAAGTAGCAGCCATTCGTGATGCCTTGCCTGCCGAACAGCAAGCAAATCTCGGCATTGCCGTGGGCAACTATGGCGAGTACGGCGCCATCGCCCTACTGGGTCAGCGCTATGGCCTACCCACGCCGATCACCACGATCAACTCCGGATGGCTACGCGGCTATCCACAGACGCCACCCACCACGCTGATCGTGTTGGGCAATTCCCGCGAGCGCGCCGATGAGCTTTTCAGTCATTGCCGCGTCGCTGGCCACACGACCAACGCTTTGGGCGTGGCCAATGAGGAAAGCCGCTATCACCCCGAAATCTTTGTGTGCGGCCCCGCGCGAAAGCCATGGAGCGAGCTTTGGAAGCACGGGCCGGAATTCGGCTGAGTCGTCGCACAAACGGCCAGTCGCCCGAAGGGATGCGCGCTGTTCGCGATGCCCGCCATGGGTTGCGATTCCAGTCGGAAGCGGGCCTTCCATGCTTGGCGATGGCTCGTCCTGGGCGTAAGGCGGTAAGTCCACCGGCGGGCGTCAAACGCAACTTGCCTCCATTCCCTAGTGCAACTGCCTTACCTGCCTCCCGCTCCTCTTGGGGGCCTGAACAACTCAGCGGTGCGAACGGCAGACTAGCCGCCGCTCGGGTACTTCAGCAGCAGCGCCTTGAAGCGTGGATCGTCGCGCAGCGGATCCCAGACCGGGTCGAGGCGCAGCAACTCGCTCGACAGGACGATGCCAGCAGGCATGGACAGCACGCGGTCGAGCAAAGCGATGGCCTGGTCAGGCTGGCCGACCCGCACATCGAGGTGCGCCTGGTGCGCGAGCATATCCGCCCCGGTTAAGGCGTCCTCAGCAACCGGCATCAAGGCGACGGCACGCTCGCCCTCAGCGACGGCCTCGGCTTTTCGGCCGAGTCCGGCATAGGCATATCCCAGGGCGAGATGCAGGTCCGCATCGTCCGGCCGCTCGATGAGGCCGGCGCGAGCGCGCGTCGCAACCTCGGTATACGCCGTTGTCGCCTTGGCCGTGTCTCCCGCCGCCTGCGAGGCCCACGCCACATACAGGCGTCGGGGCAAAACAATATTGTCCGGGTCGTCCCAGTCCTCCGCCTTGTCCGCCTCGGCGATCTTCATGGCCCCGGCATAATCGCGCGTCAACGTGCGCTCGAAATACATGGCCATGACATTGCCGGCATAGGCATCGCTGCCCGGCGTCAGCGCCGCCAGCGCGGTGCGCAACGGTTTCGGATCGCCCTTCCACATCAGCTCATTGAAGACCCGTGCCATACGTTCGGCGACGGGATTGCGACTCACCGCGAGGGCAGCGGCATAGGCCTGGTCGGCCTCTGCGTAGCGACGCATGCTTTGATAGGTCACTCCCAGTTGGTTGAACGCAAATTCACTATGTGGATCAAGCACGGTGGCCGAGTGAAACCGCGCCACCGCCTCGTCCCAGCGCCCCTGACGTCGGGCGATCGCGGCGATGAGGAGTTCGACCGTGGCGCTGTTGGGCAACGCCCGCCGGGCCAACTCCAACTGGGTGGTGGCAGCGGCATAGTCCCGATGCCCCCAGTAGTGATACAACCCCAGCGCGTAATGTCCCTGGCCCAGATTCGGTTGCAGCGCCAGGGCGCGATCGGCGGCGGCCTTCGCCTCAGCCAGTCGCGCGTTCGTGCGATCGGGCGCAAAGAAATACATCTGCATGTGCGCGCGCGCCAGCGCGGCCGCGGCCAGCGCGAACTGCGGATCCCTGGCCAGTGCCTGGTGATACAGCGAGATCGCCGACGGCAACTCGGACGATGACAGCGTGGGATCGTCGTAGGCGCGGTTCGCGTGCGCGCTCGCCTGCAGGTACAAATCGTAGGCCTCCGCGTTCGAGGTCGGCACTCTGTCGATACGCGCCGTCTCTGCGGACGTCAGCTGCACCTTCAGCGCCTCCGCGACGTTTTGCGCCACCTCGCCTTCTACATTAAAGACGTTGTCCAGCGTGCGCGTATAGGCTTTTGCCCAGAGGTGGTTGCCGCTGTTCGCATCGATCAACTGCACGTTGATCAGCACCTGATTGCCGGCTCTCTGTACCGTGCCCTCGAGCAGCGTCGACACATCCAATTGCCGCGCTATGGTTTTCACGTCTTCCGGATGGCTCGGGTACTTCTCGGTCGACGTACGGGAGATCACCTTGAGCCCGCCGATACCCACCAACTGGGTCAGGATCATGTCCTGCATGCCGCTGGCGAAATACGCGTTGCTCTCATCCGTACTGAGATTCTCGAATGGCAGCACCGCGACGGACTTGAGATCGGGCATCGGCGCCGTCTCCGCAGGGTGATGTGCAACTTGCTGCCAGCCAAGCAGTACGGCCGCCACCACCAGCAGACCCGTGATCACGGCAGCGAGTCGCCGCACGAGCCGACGTGTCTTGCCGGGCGGCAGGGGCGTTTCCGAACTTGCCGCCGTTGCAACCGGTGGCACGGCGACATCGCTGGTGAGGGACGGTTCGAACGCACGTTCCGCCGCCGGTAATGCCCTGTCCGCAATCAACTCCTCACGCGACGCGGCGGAGCGCACCTGGGCATCGAGGCGAAAACCAATGCCATGCACGGTATGCAGATAGTGGCTTTCTTCACCGCTCTCGCCGAGCGCATGACGCAACATCGCGATGACGCGACTCAGTACGCTAGGCGTGACATGGGTATGCCCCCACACCACGTCGAGAATCTCATCGCGGCTAAATACGCGGCCGGGTTCGCGCGCCAACAGGACCAGTACGGCGAATGCCTTGCGCTCGAGCCCGACCTCCTCGCCCTCGACGAACAGGCGATGACCCAGGGTGTCGATCTCGACCGTACCGAACGCAATCCATGCAGCAGAGACGGACTCTACAGGCATTTGTTCGACCTCCATTGCCACTCCCGGTGCCGTTCAGGTTATACCAAGTCTGGCCGGAGCCTCGGTATAGGCAATGTGTGGATTCCGTTGTCGACTGAACAACATCTCAGCGCAGTGTGAACCAGGCGCCGGTATTGCCCACCTCCGCGTTGGAGCTGCGAGCACCGTTCATGCCCACAATGGGTCCAACCTGTGTGAAAACACCCCAAAAACGAGCTACGTGGATTCACGTTTTGACCCACTTGCACGTCGTGCGTGCGCCAGAATTGTGCAGCAGGCCTCTTGCCGTCGATGGACTCATCGCTTTCACACAGCCTGGGTCGCAAGCGGACCTAAGAACACGCCTATCCAACACCTTGAAACAGTAAACAGGGCGCATGACCCGCGTGCATTTTGCCGCATGCGCCTCCTTGCCGCACAAGGCTGATCTGACCACCTGTCAGACTCCAAATACCCAGGGATGCTCTGATCAACTCTGCGCAGGCGTCATGATGTCCAGAAGGCCCGCAGGCGCTGCCGCGTGGCGCCGGGAAGACTGGCCGTCTTGCCAAACCGTGCGGCAGCGCCTGCGGGCCTTCTGGACATCACCCCATCACTTTGAATTCAATACGTGGGGCCGGTCCTGTCTGTCCGCATCCCTTCGGTGCGCCGGCTCGACAGACGACCAGTCTGCCATCGCCGACGCCCCTGTGGTCTGCGAACAGACAGGACCGGTGACGCCTGCGCAGAGTTGATCAGAGCATCCCCAACCATATGTCATCGGGCGGAATACGCCCGAGAGTTACGCCTACATGAAAACGTTCAAACTGAAGAAACCAACCGGAATGACGCTCGCGCTGCTCCTGCTATCACTACTCTGCGTCACGATCTACGGCGCCATCGCAGTTGGATTGGCCTCCCAAATTGGCAAGGCACCAGGCGTCGTGCAAGGAGTGACATCGGATCGCTGACGAACGGCTACGCGAGACCTCTGTACCTTTTAGTTCCGCTTCGGGTCTGCTTGATAAAGAGCAGGCGGAGCTGGTCGCTGTCTTCCAGTGCATCCCCCACCGCCCAGCCTTGGGAAGCAAACGCGCTGGCAGCGACGGCGTAGCCACGAGAAAGGAAAACGGGAGTCTCTTCATTCTGAGGCCACGGATTCTGACGCGGCGCGCCCTTGGGCTCATAGCCGTGCATAAGCACGACCAGGTCACCATTCCAGTTCTTCGGTAGATCGATTCGGTAGGGGACACCATTGAACGGTCCTGCCGACGTGCGAACCGCCGTGTCGATCGCGGAATCTGAAGAGGCCAGCGACGTATTGAACGGGCAACAAACACCACAAGTCACCAGCAGGCCAATAAGCCAACTTCCGGGTGCGCAGCGCATGCAGTCTCCCCTGGGGATGTAATTTCAGGCCAATACAGGCTTGGCGACTGACCGTGGTTGAGTCTCCGGCCGCCTGCGGAGCACCACGTCAATAAGCAGAACCACACTGCTGAAAAGAACAATGTAACCACATACGACTGCTGCTTGGCTGTTGCTTCGAACGGGACCATGGTCGCCGCACCGAGGCAACTTAGTGCTGCTGCGAAAGCACCAGGTGAACCATCATTGGGATTCTTCACGCGTTCCCTCTAGGGAAACGCTGCTTTTGCCCCGCGGTCAAAGTGGTTCCCTGTCCGACAGAGCGTAGACGATGCCCGAGCAGCTGACCCTTGCCACGCAAGCCGATGGCGGATTTGAAGCGCACCGCAAGTCCACCCGGCGAGACGTGTTTCTGGCCGAGATGAACAAGGTGGTGCCGTGGTCCGAGCTGTGCGCGGTGATCGAACCGTTCTATCCCAAGGCGCGTGCCGAAGGCGGTCGTCGCCCGGTGGTTCTGGAGCGCATGCTGCGCATCCACTTTCTGCAACAGTGGTACGCGCTGAGCGATCCGGCCGTGGAAGAGGCACTGTACGACATCGGCGTCTTCGCTGAGGCCGGACATATGGGTTGCCAATGCAAGAACTGGGCTGCTCCTCGTATGACGACACTTTGCTTCCTCATCGTGAGGCAGGCGACCGTCTTATTTCCCGGGGCAGTCCAGTAGATGGACATGGTTGTCCATCAGTACATAGGCATGCAGCAAGCACTCTATAGACGATAGAGTCTCCCGCGACAGTTGTAGGTGGCGATATCGATCGCTGTCATCGAGGAAGCAGGGAAAGCGACTGTTGCCGCGTTGCACGAGGTGCTGCGGGAAGCCGGGAAGATCAAGTCGAGGTCGTCGCGCCACGCTACGAGTGTGGGAACGCGTGGCAGAGTGGGTGAGTCGTCTGAAAAGCGTCGACGGTGTGGGCATGCAGCGCGCAACACCCTAGGAAGTGAACCTGACCTCGTTATTGACCCCGTTATAAGCCTTGGCCTCATCGTTAAACTCACTTTCGGGGATCCATTTCTTGTCAATGTAGTCGCTAAGAAAGCGGGCATGGGCTCCCCGTTTGATGACCTCAGCAGTGCTGCCTTTTAGACCAAATGAAAACATGGCGCCTTCCAGGTTCTTGGATCAGTCTAGATCACTTCACACAACGGCCTGCTAGGCGCCGCGTCATATCGGCGCCAGCGCCACTTAACTGTGGGAATACTCATCGAAGACTCCAGCGTCGGCGGGCTCGATGCAGGCGCGGCCACGCACCAGTTGTACGTCGTCGTTTACCGCGATCCAGCCCGGATCGATCACGAAACAGTTGAGGGCCAGCTTGCCCTCGAAGCGGCGATAGATATCACGGGTGATCTCTTTGTCTTGCATCAGCGTGTCGGGGTCGTACGACGTCATGATGCAGCGGAGGCGCAGATCTTGGACACCAATGAGCACCTTGCCTATCCGCAGGCAGCAGCCGGGCCAGATACGTTCAGTCATCCCTTCAACGCCCGCGATCACGATGTTAGGCCGCAAGCGTCGACGGTCATGACCGAAGGCAGCGATCGCCCCGTCGGTGACCACCAATAGCGGCAGGACGTCGAAGCGCTCTGCACCCAGGTAGCGGACCAACCTCGCGCCAGGTCCAGCAATGTCCGCAACATCGGCAGCTACCTCCGGAGAGTCCCATCGCCTACCGTCGACCAGAGGTGCCCCATCCGGCCCGAGTACACCCTTATGGCCAAGAAAACGCGAATGAGTCCGTGAGGTGATTACACGTCCAGCCGCGTTTTCAACGTGCACGATTCGGTCGCCCACAATGCCCAGCTGTCCGATGCGGACTCGCTGCAATCGCTCTCCGGCCATCGTCTTGACTGGATATCGCCAGATCTCGTCAACCCGCATGGTAATCACCGTTGCCCATAGCTACCTTGAGGCGCCCAACTACTGGATATACGGATCCCGAAGTTCGGTTATACACCCTTGATCGCCTCCAGAAGTCGAAACTCTGATTTTGCCCCGCGGTCGAAGCGAAGCCCTCACCGACAGAGTGTAGAAGATGCCCGAGCAGTTGACCCTGGCCACGCAAGCCGATGGCGGATTCGAGACCCATCGCAAACCGACGCGACGTGACGTGTTTCTCGCCGAGATGGACAAGGTGGTGCCGTGGGCCGAGCTGTGCGCGGTGATTGAACCGTTCTATCCCAAAGCGCGCACCGGAGGTGGTCGTCGCCCGGTAGGGCTGGAGCGGATGCTGCGCATCCACTTCTTGCAGCAGTGGTATGCGCTGAGCGATCCGGCCGTGGAGGAAGCGCTGTATGACTCGGCGTCGATGCGTCGGTTCGTGGGTATCGATCTGGGACCCGAGCCGGCGCCGGACGAGACGACGGTGTGCAAGTTCCGGCATCTGTACGATCACGGCCTGAAGCTCTCGCAGGGCACGATTGTGGACGCGACGATCCTGGGCGCGGCGTCGTCGACTAAGAACCGCGACAAGGCGCGCGATCCAGAGATGCACCAGACCAGAAAAGGGAATCAGTGGTATTTCGGGATGAAGGCGCACATCGGCGTGGATGAAGTCACCGGCCTGGTGCACAGTGCGGTGACGACGGCGACCAACGTGGCGGACGTGACGCAAGTGGGACGCCTGCTGCATGGGCGGGAGAAAGCGGTGTTTGGCGATGCCGGCTACACCGGCGCGCCAAAACACGCCAGGCCACGACGCGGCCGGCGCTGGTACATCGCGGCCAAGCGAAGCACGATCAAGGCGATCACCGATGAAAAGCTGCGCGGATTGATCGAAGAGCTGGAGCACGCCAAGGCGTCGATCCGTGCAGCGGTCGAGCATCCCTTCCGGGTGATCAAGCGGCAATTCGGTCATGTGAAGGCGCGTTACCGCGGCCTCGCCAAGAACGGTGCGCAGGTGTTGACGCTGTTTGCACTGAGCAATGTATGGATGGCTCGTACGCATCTGCTGACCAAGACGCGATAAGTGCGCCCGCCAAGCGCACCGCTGCGCTGAAACGTGGCAAAACGGGGTGCAAAATCGCCCCATGAGGGGGCGGATATCTGTCTGTGATCGTGACGCGAGAGCGAGCACGATGGCTGCCGTCGAAAAAGCGGGATGATCAGACCATCCCTACCCATTCGCGGGCTCACCAGATGGAACGCATCCAGACAGGCGTGCGCCTGGAAAAGCGCTTGCTCAAGGTGCTGAAGGGCCTTGCCGAATCGCTCGATTTGTCGTTGGGTGACTTGCTGGAAGGCATTGCACTGGATGCACTGGAGAACAAGCCGCCTTTTTCAGCCGCTACGTTGAAGAAGATCACCGACCTGAAGCGCATCTACGATCTCGCCCTCACCGCTGCTGACAGCCATCGATTGCGTGAATGACAGGCGTCGCCAAATGAGGCATCCATTGCGTTAAGCAGTCAAAATATGGCTGCTTAGGGGTTGCCTGCCTTTTGTTGATGCTCTATATCCGAAAAAGCCAAATGCAATGTCCGGTTCACCCCCAGAAACGGACGTTTGCAGCCGCTAGGCCAGGGCCGCTGTGAGCACGCACCCTAACTTACGATGGCCACACCAGACCGAAAATGCGAAAATTCGGGGCTAATGGCCGCCCTCGCTGCGCCAACTGCCCCCAGAGATACCGTGAAGACCCCCCAAGGCTTACAGGCGCTGATCGATGACGGCGTCATTGATGAAGTGCTGCGACCACTCAAGAGCGGCAAGGAAGCGGCGGTATACGTTGTCCGCAGTGGCGGCGAAGTACGGTGCGCAAAGGTCTACAAGGACATGGCACAGCGCAGCTTCCAGCAACGCGTGCAGTATCAGGAAGGTCGCAAGGTACGAGGCAGTCGTGAGGCGCGTGCGATCGGCAAGGCCAGCAAATACGGGCGCAAGCAGCAGGAAGTTGCCTGGAAGAACACCGAGGTCGATGCGCTCTACCAATTGCGCACCGCAGGCATGCGTGTGCCTGAACCGTATGGCTATTTCCACGGTGTACTGGTGATGGAGCTCGTCACGGATGCCGAGGGCTTCTCCGCACCGCGCCTAGGTGAGATTGAACTCAGTGCGGAGAAGGCGCGTGAATACCATCGTGTACTGGTGCGTCAGGTGGTGCTGATGCTGTGCTGCGGTTTGATTCATGGCGATCTGTCCGCGTACAACGTACTGGTCGGTCCAGATGGTCCGGTGGTGATTGATTTCCCGCAAGTCGTCAGTGCCGGAGGCAACAATGCGGCGCGCACGATGCTGCTGCGTGACGTCAACAACCTCACCGCCCATCTTGGACGTTGGGCACCTGAGCTGTTGGAGACGTGGTACGGCGAGGAAATGTGGGCGTTGTTCCAAGCCGGCGAGCTACGACCCGATACGGAGCTGACCGGCGAGTTCGAGCCGGACGAGACCGAGGTCGATCTCGACAGCATCCGCCAGTCCATCAATGATGCACGTGAAGAAGCGCTGATCCGACAGCAAGGCCGCGAAGCGGCGGCGGAAAACTAGAACCCGATCGGAAGATCCAATCTAAGCCCCCGGAGGCCGGCCCATTCGCCAAGCGCCCAGAGGTCGGGTGATGGCATGCACCTACAGTGGAATGCCTGGAACGTTTCGCTTGTCTGAATTCCCCATGCAAGAAGCTGCTGCGTGGGCCGCCTCTTTGGATGTAAATGACGTCGCGGTCGCACCAAAGCGCCCCCGAATCGGCGTTCCATCGCGAATCAATCGCCAACAGCCTCGCCATAGGCCGAATGCGTCCGGCCCAGCAGGCCAGACTTCCACTGTGATCGGGCTCATGGCCGTTACCTCGGGGGCGATACCACTCGACCGTAGGCTTATCCCACCGGGATTGCAATAGGTTTAGCGGTCACAAGCTCGCGGGGTTATCGCCGCCTTCGCCTTCTCGGCGCTAAATTCCGACCGGCGAGCCGGGGGATACGAAGCTAGGTCAGCGAGCGCTGATGACCAGCGTGACGCGAACTCCCTACGGCGCGGGTCGGTATGCTTACGCGGCCACCCACTCATGGATGGCCGCCGCTGAACGGTAGTGTCCCTGCCAGCCGGACGTGGACGCCGCGAGCCTGGCGTCAAGAAGGCTTCGGCTGCGTGATCCCGCGAAGTCGGACCGCCAACATTTTACAAAGTGCTGCTGCTCGCAAGTCGAAGGCGAATCCAGGCATGCCGCGCGTATGTCGTGTGCGTAAGGAAATTATCACTAAACGATTCCCGGCGACGGGCTAGCATGTAGTCGCTGTCGCCATCGAAGGAGCCGCGAACGTGTCGCACGTCATCGTCGCCAAGTTTGACAATCAGTTCGCAGCGGCCTCGGCCTCGTGCAAGCTGCTATCACGGGGTGTGCAGCGCTCGCATGTAGTGAGCTACGTGAACGAAAGCGTGGGAAATTCTGCTGCAAGTTCAAGCGCGCCCACGTCGATCATCTCTCGCGTCGGCCAACCCGGCCATCCGGAGGAGAGGAGGGTCTCGGAACTTCGTTCACCAAGCCACCTTCCCGCACCGGCGACGATGGGCCATGCCGTGCTCGCAGTGGATGCGGGTGATGAAATCACCGTCGGCGAAGTTCGTCATATCATGGAACTGGTTGGCGCAACGTCGATAGAGATGCTGGAGATGGAAGCGCCCATAGAGAATCCATTGATGTGGCCTGAGCACGCCACTGGATTCCCCATAGATGTGGAGCGCGCCATTTGCGCCTCCAGGGGTAGCGGCGCCTTAGGGTCACATATCCGGCATTAGCTGGATAACTAGTGCTACGCCAACATCCAACATGCGCCAAGTCAAAGCGTTGCGGCGAGCATGGCTCACCGCAAGCCTCTGTCGATTAGTGCTTAGTGGGCACGATCACGGTATCGATCGCGTGGATAATGCCGTTGCTCGATGCGATATCCCGCTCCGTTATCTTGGCGCCACCGATGCTGAGCTTGTCGCCGTCTTTCCTGACTGGCGCGGTTTGGCCTTGCATCATCTTCGGTGCGCTCAGTTTCTCGACCTCGAGGGCCGATGTCCGTCCTGGCAACACGTGGTACTTCATCACGGAGATCAACTCCGCCTTGTTCTCTGGCTTCAGCCAGTCTTCCAGTGTGCCCTTCGGAAGTTTGTCGAACGCAGCATCCGTCGGCGCGAATACGGTGTAAGGACCGGGACCTTTGAGAACATTGGTGAGTTCTGCCGCTTCCAGCGCTTTAGCAAGCGTATGGAACGATCCATTGGCGGCTACGGTGTCGACCAGGTTTTTGATCGGCGTGCGAGTGGTATGGGAATCATGATTGGACATGGATTTGCCTATTGAGTGGTGATCCGCGTAGCGGATTTGGAGCGGACGAAGCCGCGACTCCGATGCAGACCGGAGAACTACTCAGATGGCGTTAGGGAGAGGACCGCGTGGCTGAGACGCCTGCCAAGGAGGAGACTTTCTTTCCTGGCGCTGTCCCACCATGCGCTTGTGGTTGTTAGGTGACCGTGATGTGTAGGGCGCCCAGGAGACAACTCGGCCCACGGCCTGAAAACGTCTTACAAGCACGTAACATCAGAGAGCGCATGTTCGGTATGCGTCGAAGCCCTCTGGATTGGCTTCGGTTGCCTCAGCCTACGGTCTGCACTCCAACGCCACTGAGTCTCCTCCGATATCTACGGAGCCGCGGCTTGATGCCCGCTTCTGACTTGCAGGATGCACGTCCATGCTCAAAGGCCACTTCCATGTACACGATCAACCAAACGAACTCGCTGTACTTCTTCCCACACAAACTTACCTTCACGGCTTTTGAGAGAGCCCAGGACAGCGAGAAACGCAATCGCTGGTTTCCTGGGAGCGATGCGTCTGTCGTGTTGTCACGCATACAGTCCCTAGGTCAACCAGGGCCATCCATAACCGATGCGGCTCCTTCGAAGGTCGATGTCGACCAGCACGACACGGCCGGCTGATCAGCCGCTTTCGAATGTCACGCTTGCGGTCGAGTCGACCGCACCGAGTCGGCCCAGGCAAACGGATGTGCCCGGCAAGAGACCACCATAAGGCAACCCTATGACGAGCGTTTCAGGCAAGACCACCAACGGCTTCACCTACGAAGCTGATTACGAGCACGCCAACTCCGACCGCGTCACGTGGACCGCAACGTACAGACGAGGCGGCGTTTTCTTCGGCATGCGTCACGGACGCATCAATGAACTTCTAGGCGTTCCGAACGGAGAGGTCGATGAAGCAGTGAAGGACGATGTTGAACTGGCATGGGGCCAATCGAGCTAGGAGCTTCTTTGGCTTGCGCCCAACCTATCCTCGGCGACGACGACCATTGCGCGCCTTATCTCGAGAAGGCGCCAGGGGAGCGCGTGTCGAGGAACGAAAGGCCGCGACTAGCGCCGTAGGCCATCGCCTCTATTGTGCAAGGCGGCAAGACGCCTTCCTGAGGGAGGAGCGTCCGCTATCAGCTGGACGCGGATATTAATGCTCGCGGCGAACAAGGCCTACGATCAGGGAGCTACCGAGCGCAGCGTCCCGGCCGCTCAATGCTTCGAGTATTCCCCCTTCGTCGGTTGGCCATCCGCCGCCGAGCGCCAGGCGCATGCCTGGCAGCCGCACCCGCCCAGGCAGGGCTTCATACAACTAGCTCTACATCGACAGGGCACGAGGCGAGATGCTCCCTTGCGCACGACAAAGAAGTCGGCGATGTCGAAAAATCCTCTCGCTGCGGGGTAGCGCAGCCGGCCTTCATCAGTGGGATCGTGATTCATCGTCATGCGAAGTCCCCTATTGGATGGACATCCTATGGACACGAGAGTTACTTATTCATTCGACTTCCGACACCGGCGCATTCAGGCCAACACGGAAAGGATGTCAACTGGAAAAGACCGCGCCGGGTCGGAAGCAGGGTTGGCGCCTTCGAACGCCGGCGCACGATTGAACGACCACCTTCGCAAGACACTCGGAAAGCGAGTGCTTCAGGAAAGAAGGGCCTGATTACTTCGCATTCCGCTTCTTTTCCTGCTTGGCCGCCTTCTTTTCCTTCATCGTTTTGGCCGGCTTTTTCTTTTCGCCCTTCTTCGAATCCATACCCTTGCTCATGTCACTTCCTTGATCATAGTCTTAGTCATAAAGATCCAAGGTCCGCTCCTGACGAATTTCCTGGCGTTCACTAGCACTACGGCAGCCTGAACTTGCGAGTGGAGCGTAGCGGCCAGATTGATGTAAAGCGGGTGCCGCCTACCACGCGGAATGCGGCTGAAATGCCGTTGAAAACGCCCAATCCCTCCAGAACATCTTTTGCGCGCCGAAAGGAATGTCGCGGGTCGGACGCGAGCATGAAAAGATTGATCTCTTTTGGACTGACGTCGTAACCCTCCAGCTCGACTGCATCGCCCAATGCCTCCTTCAGCTTGCCCTCAATCGCCGCGAGAAAGGCCTCGCTGGCCAGAGACCCGCGCCAAAACTTGATGACGAGCTGATAGTCCATCCGGTGATTGTAGGCCCAATTGCCCTATTGGGTGGCCCCAGCGGGTACCGCGCGTATCCGTACTCGCAGGCTCGCCGTAAACCGGGACTCCGAGTCCGCTCCGGGGTGTGGTTTCAACCGGTCAACGCAACACATTGATGGGAACGCTTGGTCAGTGATTAGGAGTTCTGCGTCTGCCTCGACCGCCCATTGAAGGGTCTCCGGTTGTCCACATTGGTTCCTGGATGGAAACACAGTAAGGCCTTGCGAGTGCCTTCAGCTCATCGACCTCTGGCTTCAAGATGTCCATCGACATTTCAGTTATCGGCAAGCACTTTCGTCAGAGGGCGCCAAGCTCTGTCAGCGGCGCGCCGAGAGGGGACTGGCGGGATCGCCCGAAGCGCGATGTTTCATCTGGCAATTATTGAAGCGCGTAGCACCATGAATGGCTGCGTCGCCATGGACCCCGTCGTGTCGCGCGTGAGGTGGCCCGTCATGGTTTGACGACCAGCGACTTGATTCCATTCTCGACTGACTCACGCACAGAGAGAGCAACTAATGCACTTCGTCGATTCAGAACGGTAACCAAGCGTCCTCATGTCCGTGCGTAAAGGCATCCAAGCCAACCCTGGCGTCCGCGATTCCTAGGGATGCTCTGATCAACTCTTCGCAGGCGTCACCGGTCCTGTCTGTTCGCAGACCACAGGGGCGTCGGCTCGACAGACTGGCCGTCTGTCGAGCCGGCGTACCGAAGGGATGCGGACAGACAGGACCGGCCCCAACGTGTCGAATTCAAAGTGATGGGGTGATGTCCAGAGGGCGCGCAGGCGATGCCGCGCGGCTTGGCAAGACGGCCAGTCTTCCCGGCGCCACGCGGCATCGCCTGCGGGCCTTCTGGACATCATGACGCCTGCGCAGAGTTGATCAGAGCATCCCTAGATATAACTTCAAACTGCGCGTCCTACAGCATCCGAGAGTTCGCACGTCCAGCAACCTGACGATTGGACCAGACCTCTCTGTATATATCCATGACAAGTGATCATGAGCAACAGCATCTCCTCTGTTTCACAGACAAACACTTACACATGGGCATCGGCGCCGAGCTCTGGGTCCGGCGGCAGCAACGGATCATCTTCCTCACCGCAAGCGGCTGCCCCGCAGGCCAGTGACTCCGTGACGTTGAGCGATTCCGCGCAATTTCATTCCCTACTCCAGCGCTACGGCTTGAAAGTTGAGGGAGGCACGCTGGGCCAGCTCTTCTCGCCGGCCTTCTTTGCGGAAGCCGACGCCAATAACGACGCGCGACTTTCGTCCTCGGAGTTCACGTCATTCGTCGAACAGAATGGTGGCAACGCGAGTCAGGCGAGCAAGCTCTATCAAGAGATGGGTGGTAGCGGCAATGGCCTGTCCTACGATCAGTTTCGTCATGGCGTGGGACAGGGTGACGCCAAAGACTTCCTCAATAACTTGGTGATTACGCGTATCAAGGGCTCGAGTACCGATCCCACCAAGTGGTTGCAGGGATTGGCCCGATTGGGTGACGAAAGCGACGCTGCCAGCTCCAAGATCGCCAAAGAGCTCACCGGCTAGGGTAGGCAACGTGGCTCCGGCGCAGGGCGAAGTCGAGCGCGTAGGCGCCGAGGTTGTGCTGCGTATCTTGCGCGGAATCGGCGCCTCCCCTCAGCAGTCCTGAGCACGGTAACGGCCCGACCACCGGTACTTTCCACCGCAACGTTCGTCTATGAGCGCCATGCCAACGTTTTCATGTCCGTGTTGGCGCACATGCGCCTGGCTGAGTGCGGCAGTGGGCGTTCTGGCAACGTTTTTTGGCGGGCCTGCTCCTGGTTACCTGCGCGCATCGCAAATGGCTTCGGCGACCGGCCATCAAGGCGCCATGCTTTTGCCCTGCGACTCGGCAGCCCTGGAAGCCATCGGGGTCACATCGACGTGCCAGCCACCGCCAACCGCCTTGATGAGGCGAATATCCGATTCCAGCTGTCGCCGCGATAGTTCGACGTAGGCGCGTCGCTGGGCGAGGCTCACACTTTGGGTGGTGACCACTTCGAGATAGTCGGTCGCGCCTGCCTTATAGCGCGTGAGGGACAGTTGTTCTGCTCGATCGGATGCGTCGACGGCGCGCTGTTGTGTGCCGGCCTCCTCGCCCAGCACGCGCACCGAGGACAAGTTGTCTTCCACGTCCTGGAAAGCCGATAGAACCGCCTGCCGATAGTCGGCAGCCGCGCCATCCTCCCGCGCCTCGGCCTCGTGCAGCGCTTGCTTGCGGCGACCACCGTCGAACAACGTGCCGACGAGTGCAGGCCCAATGGCCCAGAAGCGACTGGGGAGCGTTGCCAACTGAGCGAACCGCGACGCCTCGACGCCTCCCGATGCAGAGAGCAACAGATCCGGAAAGAACGCGGATGTCGCCTCGCCGACGTCGGCATTGGCCGCGGCGACCCTTCGCTCGGCGGCGGCAATATCGGGCCGCCGCTGCAGCAATGTCGAAGGCACGCCCGGCGGAACCACAGGCATGGTCATCGCGGCCGTGGATACAGGAATGGATAACGCCGCCGGAGCCACCCCCATCAGAGTGGCGATGGCATGCTCGTAGCGCGCGCGACTCTCGCCCAGGTCCACCAGTTGTGCATTGGCCACCTGCAACTGGGTCTCCGCTTCCGCCAGATCCGACTCCGATGCAATGCCGCCCGAGAAACGCACCTGCACCAGATCGCGCGCCTTCGTATAGTCGGCCACGGTTTGCTGAAGCAGCGCCGTTTCCGCGTCCGCACCGCGCAGATCCACATAGTCGATGGCAAGTTCCGCATGCATTGCCAACCGAATGGACGCAAGATCCGCCTCGCTGGCCTGGTAGCGCGCGTTGGCGGCGTCGACCTGGTGCCCGATGCGGCCGAACAAATCCGGCTCCCAGGACACATCCAGCCCGGCGCCAAAGTCCGACACGGTCTTTCCAGCCAATGAACGCCCCACGACGTTTTGCGACGTGTGGTTGCGGTTGGCATCGACACCGGCAGTCACAGTCGGGTAGTACGCGGCACGCGCCTGTCCCTCCTCCGCCTTCGCGGCCTGCAGGTTGGCCATGCTCTTGGCGATGGATTGATTACCGACATCGACGCGCGCCTCGAGATCATCGAGCGTCTGGTCACCGAACAAGATCCACCAGTCGCCGCGGCTTGTTGCGTCATTCGGGCGGGCCGGAACCCAGCCAGGCGCCGCGCGCTGTGCTTCCGATGCAGCTGGCGCTGCCTCCTTGAATTGACCGGGCGCGTTGATTGACGGTCGCACATAAGCCGGTCCCGGCGTGCAGCCCACCGACAAGCCGATCCCGACGGCGACCGTGAGCATACACGCGGCACGCGAAAAGATTTGAGTATGCATGGCTATGCCTCCGTCACTCAGGTCGCATCGGCGGGATGCGCGTTGATGCTTACCGGCTGCCCGTTGCTGACGGCATCCCCCGGATTGATGATCACGCGCTCGTTGCCACTCAAGCCCGTGCGAATTTCGACGCGTGTTCCAAAATCCCTGCCCAACGTCACCGGCATCAATCGCACTGTCCCCTTCTCGTCCACCGTGGCCACCTGCACGCCCGACCGACGAAACAGCAGCGTATTCGTCGGCAACGACAGCGTCGCCTTGGGCGATGCTAGGGCGAGAGTGACCTGGGCGTACGCGCCGGGAAGAACCGCTCCATCGCTGTTATCCATGTCCACTTCCACGCGGAGCGTGCGGCTGACCGGATCGATTGCGCCAGCGGTACGCGCCACGCTCCCCATGAAAGTCCTTCCCGGGTACTGCGGCAACGCCAGCGTCGCTCGCGCACCCGTGTGGACGTCGCCGGCATCGTCCTGCGGCACGTTGACGAAGATGCGCAACTTGTCCATTTCCACCAATTTGAAAAGAGCCGCTGGTGTTCCGCCGTTGCCGGCATCGATCAAGGCGCCCACGTCGACATTGCGTACGGTCACCACACCATCAAAGGGCGCATAGACCTTTTCGAAGGACTGCAACTGCCGCAATCGATCCACGTTCGCCTGCGCAGCTTCCAGCATGGCCTTCTTGGCCTTCATGGCGCTCACGTTCTCCTGGCTGGACTGCTCGGACACGGCGTTACTCTTGAGCATGTCCTGCCAACGCGATGCCGTGACCGTGGCAATCTGATAGTTCGCTGAAGCGGTCGCCGCATCCGCGCGCGCCTGCGCGAGCTGAGCGTCCACTTCCGGCGACTCAATTTCCGCAAGCAGCTGACCGGCGTGGACGCGCGAGCCGATGTCGGTAAGCCAGTGACCGAGATAGCCACTCGTGCGTGCGTAAATGTTGGCCTCCTGGAATGCCTCCACATCGCCGGGCAACACCAGCGACTGCTGTAGCGGGGCGGGAGTGGGCACCACAACGGCCACGGTCGGCACGCTGAGCGCCGATGTCTGGCGTACGACGGCCGCGTGTGCGGACAGCCGTGGCAGACCACCGGCGGCCAGCGCGGCGCACACGGCGGCTATGGGCAGCACCATCAGGAAGCGTGAACGTGACGATGTGGAAAGTGGAGTGAGCGCGTTCATGGTGACTCTCCCATCTGGGGCATCGGACTAGGGGAAGGAAGTGCGGGCAACGCCTTCTGGCGACGGTCAAGCCATGCATGCACGGCGGCGAACACGACCGGGACGAAGATGAGCGTGGCCGCGGTGCCAAACATCAGGCCACCGATCACTGCCCGGCCAAGAGGTGCGTTCTGCTCACCGCCATCACCCAGGCCAAGCGCCATCGGAAGCATGCCGATCAACATGGCGAGCGCGGTCATGAGTACAGGGCGAAACCGGGTGCTGCCTGCGTCAAAAGCAGCCTGAAGCGGTGTGGCGCCTTCATGAATGCGATCGCGTGCAAAGCTGACCACGAGAATGCTGTTGGCCGTGGCAATGCCGATACACATGATGGCGCCGGTGAGTGCGGGTACGCTGATGGTCGTACGCGTGACGAACAGCATCCACGTCATGCCAGCCAGTGCGCCTGGCAGACCACTGATGATGATCAGTGGATCGGTCCACGACTGGAAATTCACCACCATCAACGCGTACACCAGCAGTACCGCGAACGCGAGCCCGAGCAGCAAGCCCTTGAACGAGGATTGCATGGTTTGTACTTCGCCGCGCACGCCAATACTGGAACCCGGCGACAGGTGCACCTTCGCTGCGACCACCAAACGATCGATGTCGCCCGCCACGGCACCCAAGTCTCGACCCTGCACGCCGGCAAAGATGTCGATGACCGGCTGCACGTTGTAGTGCGACACCACGGCGTCCTGTGAGCTACGACTGAGCCTGCTCAACGAGGAGAGTATGGGCGGAGCGGCCAGCTTCCCGCCGCTGTCAGCCGATAGCGGAATATTGCCGAGCGCCTGAAGTGAATCGATGGTGTACTGCGGCGCTTCCGTCATCAGCGGATAGCTCACGCCATTCTTTGGGTTAAGCCAGAAGTTCGGCGACGTCTGCGAGCTTCCGGACAGCGCGATGAGCAGGTTCTGCGCAATGGTTCGTTGCTGGAAGCCCGCCTGAATCGCCTTGACGCGATCGACATCCACATTGATGGAGGGTGCGTCATTGGGCTGCTGGATGCGCGGATCGACCAGGCCATCGACGTGGCGAAGCTGGGCCAGCAGTTCCTCGGCGACCTTGCGATTGCCAGCCTTGTCGTTGCCTACCACCTGCACATCGATGGGCGATGGCAGGCCAAAGTCCAGCGTCTGGCTGATGATGTCCGCCGGAAGGAACGAGAATGTAACGCCCGGGAATTCGTGATTGAGCTGATCGCGCAACGCGCTGACGTAACCCTCTGTAGGACGATGGTCCGGCTTCAGAGTGATCAGGATATCCGCGTCCGCGGAACCTACGGGCAACGAGGAGTCATAGGTCATGTTGATACCGCTGACCGGAAGACCGATGTTGTCAAGCACACCGCCGAGCTCGCGAGTCGCGATGACACCGCGGATGCGCTTCTCCACCAGGTCCACCAGGCGCGCCGTCTGCTCGATGCGCGTCCCCGTGTGGGCCCGCATGTGCAGGCGAATTTCTCCTGTGTCCGATGTCGGGAAGAAATCACGCCCCAGGAAAGGAACCAGCAATAGCGATCCGCCACACACGAGAGCGAACGTCACCGCCATTCGACGGGGGTGAGCAAGCACGGCCCGCAGTACCATCTGGTAGCGCCCATGAAGATCCTCGAAACCGCGCTCGAAGCGCTGCTGGAACCGGCCAAGTGCGCCCGCGCGCCCCTGCCCCGTGCTCTGCGCCGTGCGATCGTTGCGAAGCATGTACATGGCCAGCGTGGGAATGAGCGCGCGCGAGAAGAAGTAGGACGCCAGCATCGCGAACACGACGGCTTCAGCCAGCGGCACGAACAGATAGCGCGCCACGCCGGACAACAGAAACATCGGCAGGAACACGATGCAGATGGAAAGAGTCGACACCAGCGTGGGCAAAGCGATCTGCGCCGACGCATCGACGATCGCGTCATACAGCGACTTACCCATGTCCCGATGGTGGCTGATGGCCTCGATTTCCACCGTGGCGTCATCGACCAGGATGCCCACGGCCAAGGCCAATCCACCCAGCGTCATGATATTGATGGTCTGCCCGAGCACGGAAAGTGCGATGAGGGACGTCACCACGGACAATGGAATCGTGATGGCGATGATCAGCGTGGAGCGCCAGCTGCCAAGAAACAGCAGGATCATGATGGCCGTGAGACCGGCAGCCACCAGGCCCTCGCGAACCACGCCCGCGACGGCCGAGCTCACGAACACCGACTGATCGGAGACCGGCTTGATGTCGAGCGCCTTTGGAAGTCCCGCGGCGATCTTCGGCAACAGTCCCTTGACCGAAGCAATGATGTCCAGCGTCGACGCATCCCCTGATTTCTCCACCTGCAGCAGGGCGGAGCGCGTGCCATCCACTCGCACGATATTCGTTTGCGGCGCGAAGCCGTCACGGACCGTCGCCACGTCGCGCAGATAGGTGACGCCACCATCGGTCGCTTTTACCGGCATCAGGTTCAGCTCGTCGACCGAGGTCGGACTGCCATTGAGGTTGACGTTGTATTCAAGCGCGCCGATCTTGGCGGTACCGCCGGGCAGAATCAGATTCTGCGCATTCACGGCGTTGACCACGTCCAACGGCGACAAGCCATGGGCCTGCAACCCCTTCGGATCGATGTCGACCATGATCTGTCGCACCTTCCCGCCAAACGGCAGCGGGATGGCGGCGCCCTGCACCGTCGCCAGTTGGGTACGAATGAAATTATTGCCAAGGTCATAGAGCTGCTGCTCCGGCAGCGAATGACTGGACAGCGCCAATTGAAGGATGGGCACGGTGGAAGCGTTATACGAGATCACCAGGGGCGGCAGTGTGCCAGGCGGGAGCACGCGGAGAATGGACTGCGCATTCGCCGATGCCTCTGCAATGGCGCGGTTGATGTCGGCACCCTCGTGGAAATACACCTTGATCACGGCCACGCCATTAACCGTCTGCGATTCCACGTGTTCGATGTTGTCGACGTCGGAAGTCAACGCGCGCTCGTAGGGCGTGGTAATGCGGTTGGCCATGTCATCGGCCGAAAAGCCGTTGTATGACCACACGATACTCAACACGGGAATGTTGATATTCGGGAAAATGTCTGTCGGCGTCCGCAGGACCATGAGCGGGCCGATGATGGCCAGCAGAAGGGCAAGAACGATGAAGGTGTATGGTCGCCGTAGCGCCAATTGGACGATCCACATAGCGGGCTCCCTCTGGACGGATCAGGTCAAGCGGAAGGCTAGATTCACGGCGCTTGCGCATCCCTGACGGCTTCCTGACAATTCTGTAATCACGCCTCGCGGACACCCCGCGTATGATCGGCGCAGGCATCACGCGAGAGTCCCCATGCGCCTGCTGGTTATCGAGGATGAGAAGAAAGCCGGTGAGTACCTCAAGAAAGGGCTCGAAGAGTCCGGCTTCACCGTGGACGTGGTGGTCAACGGCATCGATGGCCTGCACCAGGCGCTCGAGGAGGACTATGACCTGGTGGTTCTCGACGTCATGCTTCCCGGCATGGACGGGTGGGAGGTTCTTCGCCGTCTTCGCGCAAAGAAGGACACGCCGGTATTGTTACTGACGGCCATTGACGAACTGGAGGAGCGCGTCCGCGGACTTGAGCTCGGCGGCGACGATTATCTGGTGAAACCGTTTGCGTTCGTGGAGCTGTTGGCACGCATCCGTACCCTGCTCCGCCGGGGGCCGCCACGCGACATCGAGCACGTCCACATCGGTGACCTGGAAATCGATGCCGTGCGACGCCGGGTGCGTCGCAGCGGTCAGCGCGTCGACCTGACGCCTAAGGAGTTCTCGCTGCTGCAGCTATTGGCGAGACGGCGCGGTGAAGTGTTGAGTCGCACGCAAATCGCCTCCTATGTGTGGGACATGAATTTCGACAGCGACACCAACGTGGTTGAGGTCGCCATTCGCCGGTTGCGAGCGAAGATCGACGATGGTCATGACGCCAAGCTCATCCACACCGTGCGTGGCATGGGCTACGTGCTCGACGAAGAGCGCGAGGACAGTTGATGCGCCGCCTCTCCCTCAGTGCACGCCTCACCATGACCTTCGTGGCCATCACGGCCGCCTGCTTCATCCTGGTGGGCTGGCTCTTGTACAAGGCGGCCGAACAGCGCATCTACGAGCAGGATGAGACCAACCTCGTGCTCACCGCCCGGCACCTTCGGCGCCTGGTCGCCGAGCTTGACTCCATGGAGGACCTGAAGACCCATCAGGATCGGATGGTGGTGAGCATCCTTGGCGACAGCAGCAACGCCTTGCGCATGGTCGATGGCGCGGGGCGGGTCATCGTGAACCACGATCCGATGGATTATCCACTCGACTCGCTACCTGCAGTCCCCCTGGGCCAGCGAATCGTCGCCACCATGCTGCACACCTGGCACGGTGATCATGGCCTGCCCATTCGCGGCTTATCCGTGGAGGGACAAGTGCGGGACGGTGCACATGTCACCATCATCGTGGCGCGCGCTCTCGCTGATCGCGAGGCGCTGCTTCGACGTTACGGGCGAGACATGGCCCTGCGCCTTCTAGCCGGCATGATCGCGGCGATGGTGCTCAGCTACTTGCTGGTACGCCGGGCGCTCCGGCCTTTACGCGCCATGGCCACGGATGCGGCAACCATCCATGCACAGAACCTCCACACGCGCCTGTCGGCTGGCCATGCACCGGCGGAGTTGCACGCCCTTTCAGGCGCTTTGAACGACATGCTCGATCGCCTGGAGGGCGGTTTCGCGCGTGTGTGGCAGTTCACGGTGGATCTGGCCCACGATCTGCGCACGCCCATCGGCAATCTGCGCGGCACCAATGAGGTGGCGCTGGCACGTCCGCGCACTCCAGCGGAGTACCAGGCATTGCTCGGCTCCAATATCGAGGAGTGCGACCGCGTGAGTCGCACCATCGAAAGCGTCCTGTTCCTGGCGCGAGCGGACAACCCTCAGTTCGCACTTCAGCGCGTGGCTTTTGACGTGGGCACGGAACTGGATCGCATCGCCGACTACTTCGAAGGCATCGCCTCGGAGGCAAGAGTCAACATCAAGATTCATGGGACGGCCACCATAAGCGCGGACCGCGAGTTATTCCGCCGGGCCGTGGGGAACCTGCTGTCCAATGCCCTGCGCTACACCGCGCCAGAACAAACCATCACGCTCCTCGCCGAGCAGACGAATGGCGCAGTGTCCGTCACGGTCGAGAATCCGGGCCTCGGCATTCCACCGGAGCACCTTGAAAAGCTGTTCGACCGTTTCTATCGCGTGGATCGCTCCCGCAGCGATTCGGCCAATTCGACGGGCCTCGGGCTGTCCATCGTGAAGAGCATCATGGAACTCCACGGCGGGCGCGTTGCCGTGGAAAGCCAGCTTCGTGGCATCACACGTTTCGTGCTCTGGTTTCCATCGCGCTGACTTGCGAGGAATCCAGGTGGGCAGAAGTCTCAGCGCGAGGAAATTTGACGTGGACACGAGCAGCATGGAATCGGATCCACGCGCGCCTCTTCTGCCAACCTTTCATCAGCGCATATAGCGGCGCTGCGTTTTCACACAATCTCGGACCAGGCTGTGTGAAAGCGCGAGTCGGTCAACAACGATCTGCTTCCTAGGCGAAATCTGACCGCAGTGCTAATCGTGAGTGGGTCAGAGTCGCATCCACGTCGCCGATCTTGAGCAACAACTGTGCAGTGGACAATTCCGTTTTGTGTTTTCACACAGCCTCAGTCGGAAGCGGACGCCACGACATCGAATATTCGGCCCGACTTCCTGTCCATCAAGCCAAAGCTAATAGGCTCCTCGATCGACTAATCTCTAACAAACTCGACGTCCAACTTGCCGTCGCCAATGGCAATGATGCTGCCGCCACGTGTGATGCAAAATCGAGGAACGTCTTCAGCATCATCAATCAAGCTCGAACATTCATCCGGCAACTCCCGCTCAAACGTCCAGTCAGATCGGGACGAATTAAACTTGTACAACTCGAGCGCGGCTGTAGCGAACTTCAGTTTCTTTCGCACAGCGAACCCATCGCCCGAACTGAGAAATTGCACGTCCTGAATGATATAGGGAGGCCTTTTATATTCCTTCCACGTCGCGCCCATATCGTCTGAGACATAGAGCTTGGAGAACATGCCAGCCGGATGATAGGCACTGACGACGCCACCTTCTTTGGAGGCTGTAAACCCTTCTACTGGTCCGGCTAGCGATACGCGCGACCAATCCATCGTCGCGATATCGAGCCGCATGAGATCAGGCGGCATATTTATGAAGTAGCCGCCCGATACCACTTGCGCATGGACGGGAGCGAGGACCAGGTTGGATATGGGGTCTACGACTTTGATCTTGGCGAGCTTAGTTATATCTTCATCACCCGAAGCGTAAACGCAAAAGCGATTGACGCGAGCGAGATTGTTGCCATCTAAATACATACCCGCAGTGGCGGCGAGCCATCGATTCCCGCTCCAGCTCACGTCCACGACTGTATCGGCACAGTCAAGTGTTGCAACAAGCTGCCAGGATGTTCCGTTGTCATTGCTCTGACGAATCGTTCCGTCCTCGAATCCGGCAATGAGCGCCCCCTCTCGTCGGGTAAGCGCCGTCACCTTTTGTAGCGCTCCGGTATCCAGCGCCCTCCAGTTGCCATGGGTGTCTCTGACTCGCACCTGTCCGAAGTCGGCGCCGTAGTAAAGATTGCCTTGCTCATCGGCAACGCCAACGCGCGTTAGTGGCGGGCTCGACGATTTGGCGATTGCGAAGAGGGTCGCAGCATCTGGCGCCTTCAAGAGCTGCTGCTGAAGCGATGGCCTGTTTACCTTAACGACGTAATCTGAGATCAGATTCGCAAGCGCCCCAAGATTCGGGCTAATAGGGTGCGGTGGGTCGGGATACTTAAGTGGCGAGGGTACGCCTGACGGACTCCAAACAATCACTTCGGGACTTGATAAAGAGGACTGCAGAGCACGTAGCACGGGGGACAGCGCCTCTTCGTCCTCTTTGAGCTTCAGCGCTAGAACAACGAACTTGTCTGCTCCGACATCTACGGGTACTAGGCTGCCAAGATCGGTGACTTTTCCGGATTCGACATGAAACGGTGCGTACTCCCCAAAATCTAGGCCATTCCATTTGACGATCTGATAGTCGCCCTCAGGAAGCCACCTTCCTTCACTTGGTGTCTTGGAACCTACGAGATATGAAAGGTCATAGGTGGAGCCGTCTTGAGCAGAACGAACTGAGATGGTCGCAGCTGCGTCGCCCTTCGGCATGCTCGCGAAGACATAGCCGTCATTTCCCTTGCGCGCGGCAACCATGACGTCCGCCTGGACGGTGTTTGCCATCAATAGGGACGCTAATGCAAATCCGAAGAGAAACTTATTCACCATACCCCCTGTATGGGCAAACGCGGATGGCCTCAGACGAGACACCGCGTGCCTGTCTCGGACCCAAGGCTGTTATTCGAAATTGGATCTTACACACAGTTAGAATCTTCGCTTCACGCCCTCAGTCGTTCCGTCAACTATGTGACGAGGCCAGTCCGGCGAGCAAGGGCGAGCCGCGGCGCTGCAGCGCCTTAAGGTAGTGCGACTCGTCGTAGGGTGCGTGGGACTGCCAGCAACGATGCGGGATACGGGTCCATTTGAAGGCCAAGGCAGGGACACCGACCTGGCGTGTGCTGCCTTTGGCGCGCTGTCGGCGATGGAAGGTGCCGGCCCAGAAGGATTTGTTGATGGTCGGGGCGGCCCATTCCACGAAAGTCCGACGCACGAGGGTTGGGCATTGCCAACGCCAATGCACCCAGCTTTTCTTGCCGCTGCGCTGCGTGACCGACGCGACGCCGGAATACCGTTGCAGCTGCTCGGCGTTGGCGAGGCGATCGCGTTGTTCGCCGACGCCTACGAGTAACCGTGGCGTCAAGATCGGCCCACTGCCAGGTAAGGCGTGGAAGAGCGAATAGGTCACCTGGGTGGACTGGTTAAGTCACCTCCGTCTGCTCTCATCCATTGAACACGTCACCACCAGCGAAGGCTGAAGCGATCTACTACCATCAGCAGTAAAGCGAAAGCGCCGCCAACGCGGCCCGACCAAGACCCCTTAGCCTCCAAGAAATCCGGGCCGGTTCAATCCTGCCTTTTGGCAACCCAAGCAGTTGCCGGTAGAAAGCTTGCTCGTGTCCTGCCAGCCCATCCGGCGGCGCTGATCAGCTCCGGCACCGAAAGCGCGACGGCATGGCAGTCAAATGGAGGACGCTCCATGAGCAGGGATTCCAAGTGGAGTTGAAGGCTGCGAGCACGTGCCAGCATGAGCAGACCCCAGGTATCCCTATCGCCCCAGTAGCCCAGGCGGCGCTGATGCAGCCCATCTGCGCGCAACCAAGCCACGTCGAGATCCATCGCCTGGCCGACGTTGCATCTATGGGAGATAGTGCAACCTCCTGATCGATGAACCAGGCACATGGGGCGCCTACCTTCCACGGCTGTCGGCACCACTGCTGAACTCGTCCAGCATCGCCATCAAGCGACGCTTGGCCCGATGGGTGGCCCGCAGCGTGTCGAGATAGTCGGCTAGGACGTGCTCGGTACCCAGGCGCGCATGCAGGAGCCGCATGCGCCGCAGCCATTCGACTGCCCGCGCATAGGCAGCCGGTTGGGCGCAATCCACCTCGAACTGCACCAGTGTGCGGTATGCCCGCAGGGCGCTCTCCGGTTCGCCCGCCTCTTCCAGGGCTGGCGCGAGTCTCGCCCAGGTGTGCGCACTCAGTCGGCCGTCGCTGGCGATGCGCCAAGCCTCCGCCACGTTGCCCTCGGCCAGCATCAGGGCGACGAGCAGGTCGTTGCCTGCCACTGGATGGGACGAGGTCAACTGCGCCGCATGGGCCAGCGCCTGGGGGCGCCACACCGACCAGGCCGCCAGCCCACACGCGGCCTCCTGCAACGCCAGATAGGTGGGCTCACCGGGCGATGCCTGAAAGGCCCGCCAACGGAGTGCCAGCGCATCTTCCGGAAAACCTTCCTGGTGATGCACCTGCGCTAGGGCATCCAGCAGCCGCCCATCCTTCGGGTGCGCTTTCAGGCCCCGTTCCAACCAGTCGGTGGCCAGCCGCGAGCGACCGTGCTCGCGGCAGAACCCGGCCAGTCCCAGGTAGTCGGCGGAGCCCTGGATCGCCCGTGCCTTGATGGCAATGACGGCATCGACATCGCCACCGTGGCGCGCCAGTGCGACCAGCACGCAATCCAGCTTATACCGTTCGCCGGCATGCTCGTCCCAACCATGCCTCCCTGACGGTGCCGGCAATCCCGCCAACCGTTCCTGCGCCAGACGTTCCAGCGCGGCGCACCCCTTGCGCCCGAGGGCGTCGGCGACGTCGTCCACACCACCGATAACGCCCCAGCCATCCAGAAGGGCGAGCTTGAAATAGCGCTTGGCCAAGCCCGTCGGCTCGATCGACGCGGCCAGTACGGCCTGCCGATGGAGATCGCCCAACTCGTGCAGGACCTCGCCCAGGGCACCGGTGGAGTCGTCGGCCGCTTCGTACACCGAAAACAGCCGCGACAGGGCGTACTCGGCCAGGTCGTGCGCCGCCACCGGGTCTCGCACCAGCGCCGTCCGCACGATGTCCAGCAAGGCCGCCAGTCGCCGCGCATAGGTCCGGCATGCGTGATAGTCGAGAAACCGCTTCCTTCCGATCAGATCACCGATCGTCTTGCGCCACGTCTCCGGCGGCGCCTTGGCGAACCGGGCACGGGCGACCAGTTGCCGCCAGGCGTCACGGTCCCGGCCGGCCAGATCCCGCACGAGCGCGCGCAATGCCTCAGGATCCAGATCGCCCAGCCAAGCCTGTAGCACGTCGTCGTCGCTCATGCCGGAAGGGCGGGTCCTGCGGCGGGGGCCCTCCACAGAGTCGTTCGCCTCGATCTCTTGCTCGGCGACCACAACGCCACTGGCCACCAAGGCAGCGGCCACCTGATGCTTGCAACACCTCCCCTCGTCGCCCACCGGGCAATCGCACGCCCCTTGCCACCTACCGGCACGCCACCGCCACTGAACCCGATACGCCTGCGTTCCCTGCACGCTGGCAACGATCCGCTGATCGTCCTGATGGTCCAGCTCCACCGCCCCCTTCCGGGCATAGGCCTCGCCACGCGCGTAGGCTTTATCGCCCGCCAGACGACGCAAAAATGCCTCGGTCATATGGCGGTCAGTCATGGGTGGACTCTGCACACATCCCAGGGGGCGACACCTGCTCGCCGATCGATGTCTCGCTCACGGGTGTCCCCGGGGGCGGTTCGAGCGACGGGGCCGTAGCCGCATGGCAGATGGGACCATTCACCTGGGTGCCCAGCGCCATTTCCAGAATGTGGTCATGCACGTCGCCTCGAACCAACACGCCGCAAGCCAGGCGGCTGCTGTCATGGGGGAGACCCGCGAATCCATCGCACTTATGGTTGAACATCATCGATTCCTGGAATGGCCAACGCCCGTACTCATGTCGCAACGCGGACTTCCTCCTCGAACGTGCGCACCACTTCGCTCTTGCTTCCGTAATGTCCACGACGGGTCGAGGCTGTGTGAAAGCGCTGAACCGTTCGCGCCCTCGTGCCACGTGCGTAAATGCTGAGCTTCTCATTGAACGCAAGCACCCGAAACATCATCGACGCGTCCCTTTCTGAGCAAGATTTAATCAGGCACATGGCGGCTCTTGCGTTTTCACACAGCCTCCGTCGAAAGCCGACACTCAGATTATGGCTCCCTCTTGAAGGCCGACGCCAAGGCGTTCTCGCCCTTGGTCGCAAACCGCCTTGAAAACTCCGCCTGAAGGAAATCGACGAAGCGGCGTACGCGTGGTGGCTGAAACACGTTGGGGTGGTACATCGCGTGGATAGGAGAAGGCGCGGACCAGGCAGGCGCATGGACGAGCTTCAGCCTGCCGGCGCGTACATCCGCCGCGACTGCCCAAAGTTGTCGGTACGCAAAACCGCGTCCCAAAACGGCCCATGTGCGTATGACTTCACTGTCGGTGCACTCGTGATAGCGCCGGACGCGTACGACATCCTCGCCGAGTTGCCACTCATTTCTAGGCCCCGCATGGGTGGTCAAGACCAGCGTGGGAAGCTCGGCGAGTTCCTCGGGTTGTGTCGGCATGCCGTGGATCTCGATGCATGCGGGCGATGCACACACCACACGCCAGCTGTCGGCAAGGTGACGCGCGACGAGGTCGCTGCTCTCCAAAGGACCAACGCGTATGGCGACGTCGACATCGTCCGGCACGAAGCGCGAGAGTGAATCGGACAGCGTTAGCACGACGCGCACGTCGGGGTGAAGCTCCATGAAGCTGTTGAGGATATGGACCAGCAGGTTGCGCCCAAGATCCGATGGCGCCGATACCCGCAGCGTTCCGCTGACTGCATCGGTGCCGCTGCGCACCGCGCGCTCGGCCTCCTTCATGGTTTCGATCGCGACCCGGCAGGAGGCGATGTAGATGCGCCCCTCATCCGTCAGGCGCAATTGCCGCGTCGTGCGTTCGAACAGCCGTGCGCCAAGTATCGCCTCCACGCGTTGCACGCAGGCGCTGGCCGCGGCAGGTGAAAGCCCGGCCCGACGCCCGGCCGCCGACAGGCTGCCGAGGTCGGCCACATCAACGAGGAGCTGCATGTCGCTGAAGCGGTTCATGAGTTCCGGTCCTGGTGCGGGAGGCTCGAGCCAGATGATCTTCAAATAGCATTTGAAGGTCAATAAAAATGGAGGCCCATTATCAAATAGAAGAGCATGAGCGAGTATGCGATCCACCGCTCCACTGAAGGTGTCGCCATGTCATCCGCTAGACGTGTGCTCCTTGCCTGCCTCATCGCCTCCATGGCCGCAGCACCGTTCCTGGCCGCCCAGGATGCCATGAAGCCTGGCGAAAGCGCCGGCCACGCCATGGTTCCAAAGGCATTGGTCGGCGCGTGGACGCTTGTCCGTTGCGACAACGTCTATCCCGATGGCCATCGCGTGGCGCTCTACGGCCCCAACCCCGTGGGCATGTGGCTTATCGACGCCCAGGGCGATTACATGATGCAGATCGTGCGCGCAAAGCGCATGCCATTTGCAGCCAACGACAAATCCAAGGGAACGCCGGAGGAGTATCGCGCCGCCTCGATGGACAGCAATGCCCACTACGGTCACGTGAGCGCCGACGCCAATGTCATGCGCAGCGAAATCGTGCACGCATCGTTCCCCAACTGGGACGGCCGGAGCGGCGACTCGAGTTACACCATCCATGGCGACGAGCTGACCTATCGCGTCGCCAAGCCATCGAGTGGCGCGGCCGAAGGCGCCCATGGCGAAGTCGTGTGGCGTCGCGTCCATTCATAGAAACGCATGCCGGCGAAGCAGGTGCGATCGTATGACGATGCGTCGAGGAGGGTGGCTGAGCGTAAACTTCCGGGGTGCGGTTGGGATGTTCTTTTTGGGTCCAGGCTGTGTGAAAACGCAGAGCCGTTCGCACACATGATCCACGCACGCGAATCCTAAGCTGCTCATCGAGCACGAGTAGTCCAGAGACGTGTCTACGTGCCAGTTTTTGAGCAGGGTTTGATCAGGCGAGAAGGCACTTTTGCGTTTTCACACCGCCTCGCGCCGTTGCGAATATCTACCTCATGGAGTTCTTTGGAGCAACGGCATGGCGACGCAAACCACACCGAAGATCAAAGCATTCCTTGAGGAGCTTTTCTCGGCGCCGACCGCTGGCATGCCGCGCGTCTTCGATCCCTGGAACGCCGTCTCCAGTGATGACATCGCTCCCGCCGCGGTGGAAGGGCGTCGCGAACGCCTGAGGCTTCATCTGTCTGCACCCGCCCCCAGGCTGCTGCTCATCGGCGAGGCGCCTGGCTATCAGGGAACACGGATAACGGGTTGCCCGTTCACCTCCGAAGCCCTGCTGTTGGAGGACGGCGTGCCCCGCATAGGCAAGCTGAGCGACCGGCTCACTTCGCGACGGCTTCCCTGGCGCGAGCCGTCGTCCACAATCGTTTGGCGCGCGCTGCGCGAAGAAGGCCTGGCGGACCTCACCATCCTGTGGGGTGCCTACCCTTGGCACCCTTACGGCGCATCTCCCTTGTCGAACCGAGCGCCGACTGAAACCGAGAAGGCCATGGGCTCGGTCTTGTTGCGTAAACTTCTTTCGGCTTTGCCTGACGTCACCGTGGTTGCCGTGGGAAATATCGCCGCCGATTCGCTGCGAAAGCTTGGCGTGGAAGCCGAAAAGATCCGTCACCCTTCCAATGGTGGTGCTACTGCATTTCGGAGCGGGCTTGCCTTGGTGGCAAAGCATCTTTGATGGTCGCCCCAGTCTCGACTGGCCTCTTCCGATACAACAAAGGCCGCGAAAGCGGCCCTTGTTCCTTGTGGCGATGACACGCCTCTAGACGATGGTGACCTGGTTGACGTTGTTCTTAGGGTCCATCCAGAACGCCTCGTTCGCGAAGCGTCCGAAGACGTCGCGCGGCAGGATGGGCTGGCGTTCTATCGCCTCAACCTTCGGCCGCACGGAATGCAGTCCCGGCATGCCGACGCGTGCGTCGAACTCGTCCGCGTTGTATTCGATGTGGTCGAAGTCGTGTTCGAACCACGGCTCGTCGAGGAATCGATAGACCGCGCGCATGGCTGTGGCCGGATCTCGCACCAGGCTTTCGTAGGTCAGCATCAGCAGGTGGTCTTGCGCGTCCTGGCCGTAAAATGCCTCCTTGGTGGCCTGGTAGGCGAAGCCCACCATGCCCCGCGGATCGGTCAACGCCTCGACGCGAGAGTAGACCGTGGTGTTGGTGTCGAAGCGGAACACCTTGCTGACGCTGACGGGTTGCTTGCGCACCAGTCGCTCCATGCTGTCCAGTACCCAGGCCAACTGGCGCACGCACGCGATGACCTTCACTTCTGGGAACAGCACGTTGAGCAACTGCATGCGGCTGCACCACAGCCGACTGGTGTCGAACACCACGTCGGCGCCAGCCTGCACCGAGTAGAAGTTATCGACCAGTCCGCGCAGCAGCGCAATGCGCTGCTCGTCGGAGACGTCGAACGAAAAATCGTTCTTGCTGCTCGCTTCCGCAATGACCACGCCCATGATGTCTGCCAGCGGGCTGGTCATGCCGGCGCGGAAACGCGGATTCTGGTTGAGGATCGCGGCCAGCAGTGTGGTGCCGGAGCGCGGCAGCCCGGAAATGAAGTGGAACTTCCGCGGCGGGTTGCTGGCGTCTGGCGTGACTGGCATGCGGTCAATCTCCTGTCGATCGGTGGCGTGGGTTGCGGGATGGTGCCAGTTTCAGGGCGCGGGTGCCGTCGACGCGCGCATGCGCATTTCGTAGGCGACTTCGACCATGCGGGCTTCTCCCTTGCCCAGCACGCGAAGCAGCAGCTCCTCGGTGGCGCGCTTGCCCATTTCGCGCACGGGCTGGTGGACGGTGGTCAGAGGCGGCCACACCTGCGTCGCGATGGTGGTGTCGTCGAAGCCGCAAATGGAAATGTCGCCCGGAACCGACACCCCGGCTTCCGCGGCGGCCCAGATCGCGCCGACCGCCATATCGTCGTCGGCCGCGAAGATGGCAGTTGGCCGCGGCTTCAGCGCGAGCAACCGGCGGGCTGCGGCCACGCCAGATTCGAAGGAGAACTGGCCCTGGACCATGTACGCCGGGTTTTCTTTCAGGCCCGCGCGTTTCAAGCCGTCGCGGTAGCCGGCGAGGCGCCAGATGCCTGCACCGTGCTTGGGATCGCCGATGATGTGGGCGATGCGGCGGTGGCCCAGCAATGCGAGGTGATCCACCATCGCCGCGGCGGCTTCGCGCTCGCGTAACATGACGCCGATGCAGCCCTTGGGTTGGCGTGGCGCGATCGAGGCAAACGGAAGGTCGCTCTTGCGCAGGTGATCGAGCAGTTTCCGATGGTCGGTGATGGGAGGCGTGAGGATCAATCCATCGGGCTGGTGCCGCGAGAGGATGCTCTCGACACGCTCGACGAAGTCCGCTGCCGTCGAGACCAGCGGCTGCACCATCATGCTGTATTGCTGCGCCTCGCAGGCTTCCAGCACGCCTGCCTGGACTTCCATGATGTAGCTCGGCGACAGGTTGTCGTAGAGCAGGCCGATCATGAAGGAGCGGTTCGTCGCCAGGCTGCGCGCCGAGGTGAGCGGCCGGTAGTTGAGTTCCGCGACGGCCGCCAGCACGCGCTCGCGCACCGAGTCGCGCACGTTCGGCTCATTGTTCAGCACTCTCGATACGGTCTTTTTCGATGTGTCCGAGGCACGGGCGACATCGTTGATGGTCACGCGTGACATGGAAGCCTTTGCGTCTTCAATGAGTCTGTCCCCTGCGTGGCGCCCGCCGCAACGCTTTGGACAGGAACGTTCCACCCGCTCACTTCGACGACAGGTGTCGGCCGTTCCCTGCGATGCGTATCGCGCGGTCAGGATCATCGACTCACCGGGCCAAAGCGTGACGTCATTGTCGGTCCAGCGTATCGGCAGCGCAAGGTCGCCGTGGGCGCCACGCCTGATCGACACGTGCTGGAATAGCGCCACGGCCTTGGACGATGCGGGCACCGACAGCGTGACCGTGGTGACGTTGTCATTGCCCTCGCGCCGCGTCGTCGCGTGCACCTCAGCTCGTCGCGGCCGGCAAGGACTGCAGCGCGGTCATGTCCGCATACTTCGTCACCGGGGTGAGATACCAGTTCGAATGCGCCCAGTCGAGCACGTCCTGGCGGGTGGAAAGCCAGTAGACGTTGCGGCTGACCGGCTTGCCATCGGCAGAGGCGAGGTCGAGCTCGATGAAGTACACGGGGGACAGGTTGGCGATGGCCGGCAGTGTCGCCAACGCCTGCGTGTGGTTGCCCGCGAGGTCGATGCCTTGCAGGTGCTTCTCGTAACGCACGCTGCCGTCCAGGTTGCGCACGCGGATGCTCGCCTGCAGGCCATGGGCATCGTCCAGCGCGTGGTTCACCAGCACGATGCCGTTCGAGTCGTATGAATACTGGATGTGCACCGAGCTCGTTGGCTTTCTTGGCGCCGAAGTACGCGCCGGCGGGATTCATGTAGTAGTCGTACAGATGCCAGTGCAGCGACGGCCACGCGTTGTTGAGCATCCAGTAGATGACACCGGTCGCGGGCTTGGCGGCATCCATGCGCGCATTGAACGCCTCGAACTGCGCGCGGACGTTGTCGTAATTGTCGAGCTGGGCCTTGGCGACATAATCGGCAAGGCTGGTGGGTGCGCCGTAGCGAGCGGCCAGCGCCTTGTCGAACGGCGTCAGCACAGCGAAGGTCGACCAGTCCGCGGAGGCGTGGTATTGCCGCGCCTCCGGGTATTTCCACAGCGCTTCCTGCTCCTGCGGCGACAGCATGCGCTTCAGGTCTTCCAGCCGCGGGATATCGGCGCCCGCACTGACCTCCGAATCGAAGCCGAACGCGCCGCCCAGCTTGTCGGCGTACCAATAGGCGGGTGGTATCCAGTCGTACGGGCCGGCCATCTTCATGCCGGAAGGGCCGGTTTCGGCGGTCGGCTGGTCGGCAGCGGCCGAGATGATCGGCAACGACCAATCCTCGGCGCGCAGCGTATCGACGTACATCTTTGCGATGGGCGGCGGTGGCGCATTGTCGCTGCCGATGTAGAAGCCGATCACCGAAGGATGGTTGCGAAGCAGGCGCGCTTCGCTGGCCATGGAGTCTTCCGCTACCTTCAGGTCGTCCGCATCCCACGGCGCTGCCGCCGGTCTTGGCGGCCGACTCCCATTTGTCGCAGCACTCCCAGCCCGCCAATACCAGGATGCCATTGCGGTCGGCGAGGTCGTAGAAACGCTGGTTCTCCAGCTTGCCTTCGCTGCGGATGGTGTTGAGGCCGAGGTTGAGTACATAGCTGAATTCCGCCTCCATGCGCGCGGGGTCATCGCGCAGGAACATGTCCGGCGCCCAGCCACCGCCGCGGATCAGCAGCGGTTTCCCGTTGATGAAGAACTGGCGATAATCCTGCTTCGTCAGGCTGGAACTGACGCTGCGTATGCCGAACGTCGTGCTGGCCCGGTCGGATGGCGAGCCATCGACCGCAGCGGTCAGCTCGAGTTGGTACAGCGGATGGTCGCCCATGCCGACGGGCCACCAGATTTTCGGGTGATCCAGCGCGAGGCCCGGGGTGGTCGTGGGTGAGAACGAAACGACTTGCGTTTGTCCTGGCGCGAGGTGGACGGTCTGTTGCATGGAAACACCGGCCGCTGTGCCGGAGATCGTCGCATCATGCGCCACCGTATCGAGATTCTTCGCGGTCACTTTCACGGTCAGTGCGGCGTGCGTGAGATCGGGCAGCGACAGCGTCGAAAGCACGTGGGGAAAGCTCAGCGCGACAGGTCCGGTCTGCACGATGTCGACACCGCGCCATGGGCCCATGTTGTTGTCCGGGGGCGTGGGGTTCCAGTCCACCCAGCCAATCGACAGGCTCTTTCTTGGATCGGCCGGATGCACTTGCATGGCGAGGGCGTTGGCGCCCGGGTGTACCCAGCGCGTTACGTCGAGCTCGTGCACGGGATAGGCGCCGGCGACCTCGGCGTGGTCGGCGACCTGATGCCCGTTTACCCACACGTCGGCGCTCGCGACGATGCCGTTGGTGCGCAGCCGCGTATGCCTTCCCGCCAGGTTCTTCGGCAGCGTGAATACAGCGCGGTACCACCAAGGCGTCACGAAAAGGTTGCCGCTCGCGTCCGGCACCTGCACCGCACGCAGATTGTCGCTGTAGAAGACGTCGTTCTTGAACGTGCCGTTCTCCAGCAGCCCGGCCATCACGGTTGCCCGACCACTCACCGGATACCAGCCTTTGGTGGAGAAGCCGGTGCCGGAAATGTCGGCGCCACCTTGCTGCGCCTTCGCGCTGTCCTGGATTTGCCAGTGCTTGATGGCCGTGACGGAACCGGCATCGGCGGCTACCTGGGTGGGGGTGTACGTTGTTTGAGCGTGAGCAGCCGACGCGGCGGCTACCGCCATCGCGAGCATCATCCAAAGCACGTGCCTGGCTGAAGTTTGCATGGAGTCACTGCTTCCCAAGATAGGTTTCGCGTATTTCAACCGGCGCGAACGGCCAGGACTGGTTGAGCCTGGCCCAGATCGCAAACACCACGAGGCCCGCGATGATCCATAGGCCGGACAGGATCAGCGACAACGTGGAGGCAGACACGTACACATAGACCCACCCCAGCAGCGCGATCACGCATGGCACGGGATAAAGCCATTGCTTGTACGGGCGCGCAAGACCCGGCTGGCGCTTACGCAGCACTACCAAGGCGGCGATCTGCGCGATGGACTGCACGATGATGGTTGCGGCCAACAGCATGTTGATGACTTCGGTCAAGTCAAAGAACGTGCCGATGGCCGTCACCACACCCATCGTGAGCAGTGCCACATGCGGGAAGCCGTGCTTCGCGTGCAGGTGCGCGAACACGGACAGGAACACTTTGTCCTGCGCCGCCTGGAAAGGTACGCGCGAGCCACCCAGCAGACCGGTGAACACCGATGCGAATGCGGTCACGATGATGAGTAAGGTCATCACGGCGGCGGCCACATGCCCCCAGCTACGCTCCACCACCAGCGAGGCCACCGACTTGGATTGGGCGATTTCCTGCCACGGCGCCACGCCAAGCACGCTGATGTTGAGAAGCAGGTAAACAAACATCATCGCGATCACCGAGACGATGATGGAGCGCGGCATCGTGCGGCCTGGATTGCGCAGCTCGTCGCCAATATAGGCGGTCGTGTTGTAGCCGAGATAGTCGTAAATGCCGAGGATCAGCCCCGCGCCAAGCCCGACGAAAAAGTGGCTGCCAAGACCGCCGGATGGGTAGGCAAAGGCGTAGCCCGCATTGAAGTGCGAGAAGCCCGCCGCCGCCACGCCGACGACGGAGACCAGCATGATGATCCACAACGCGATGGTGATCGTACGAACCGATTCGATGCGACGGTACAGTAGCCAGGTGACGATGACGGTCGCCGCCACGCTGACGAGATGCACCGGCCACCAGCCCAGGTTGGGGAAGAAGAACCCCAGATACTCCGCCATGCCGATGATGCCGGTGGACATCAGCAAGGGAATTGCCAGCAGCATGGTCCAGATGAACAGGAACGGCATCAGCTTGCCGGTGCGGTACTGAAACGCTTCGCGCAGGTAGACATAGGTTCCGCCGGAACCCGGCATGGCCGCCCCGAGTTCGGCCCAGACCAGGCCATCGGCCATGGCCAGGATGGCGCCGGCGATCCAGCCGATGATCGCCTGCGGGCCGCCCATGGCGGCGACCATGATGGGGATGGTGATGAACGGCCCGATGCCGCACATCTGCGTCATATTGATTGCGGTTCCCGAAAACACGCCAATGGAACGATGGAAGGCATTGTCGCGAACGGGTCGGGGCGCGCTGGCGTCCTGCATGCTTGCCTTGTCGTGGTGGGCTGCGAGTGGAGTATCCATGGAGCTATCCCAAAGAACGATCTGGTTGATCCCGACTCAGTCCGCCTTGCCGTGGCCCCGTTCCCGCGAGGGCAGGAACGGGGCCACCGGCAAGCCAGGGCCGAGGTGGGAAGGCGCCCCGCTTACCACTGGCCGCGTACGCCGACCATGACCATGCGCTCGGAGAAAGTCGAGTGCGCAGGTTGGTCGGGCCACACGAGGTAGTAACGCTGGTACTCGTTGGTAAGGTTGGTGCCGTCCAGGAACACCTCGGCGTATTTGTTGAACTTGTACGAAATCGACGCATCGAGGTACCGCTGCGGCGCTTCGTACATCTCCATGCCCGTGATGCCGCCGACGCTGTCCATAACCGCTCGCCGCGAACGATAGTTGTACGCGACGCGGGCCTGGAAGTGGTCGTCCTGATACCACACGATGAAGTTGCCGGACTTGGTGGAGTTGTCCTGGAACGGAATCTTGCTGCCAGACAAATCCGTTTCGCCTGAGTTGCTCGGTGCATACGTGGCGTTCACCTGGATGCCCGTCTTGGACAGGAAGCCCGGCAGGAAGGTGAAGCCCTGGCGGTAATCGAACTCCGCGCCATGGATGCTGTTGCCGGTGCCCTGCACGGGTTGGGTGATCACGATGCAATGGTTGCGGACCACGCCATCCTCGTCCGGCAGGCTGCAGTTGGTCACGCTGCCGTTCTTGATGAAGCTGTCGACCTCGATGCGGAACAGTGCGAGGCTGAGCATGCTGGTGGGATTGATGTAGTACTCCAGCGACGCGCCATAGTTGGTGGAGCGCCACGGGTTGAGATTGGGGTTGCCCGTCGAGGTGCCATTCGCGACACGGAAGATCGGTCCCTGCGGCGTCTCCGCCAGCGAGTAGTTCAGCTGCAATCCGCCAGCCCAGGTGCTGAGATCCAGCGGCATCATGTTCTTGGAATAGGCCAGTCGCAATTTCAGGCTGTCGGTCATATCCAGCGAGAAATTGACCGAGGGCAGCACGTCTTGATAACTGCGCTTGGTGACGGCCGTGCCTATGTCGGCGGGTTCGTCGCCGTACGCACCCGGGGCGCCACTCAGGTGCTGGGTGACGTCCAGATTGCTGTGGATCAAGCGCACGCCAACATTGCCGCTGTACGGCATGTCCCACATGCTGCCGTTGAAATCGCCCTGCAGATAGCCCGACAACTCCTTCAGCCGCACGGCCCAGGTCGTTCCCGGCTCACCCACCTCGACGGTATTGGGGTAGAGCGATTTCCAGAACGAAAGGGGATTGACCATGGCATTGGGATCGATCGCCCAGAAGTTGATGCCCGAGCCCAGCAGGTTGGTGTACTGCTTGAAGTTGCTCGACAGCGGCGTCGCCGTGTTGGGCATCGAAATCGCCGACAAGGGTCCTGCGCGGAAATAGCCCTGATCGTTGCCCGCGGTGCACGAACCGCTGTTCAAGACTACGTCGGCACCGACGTAACGCACCAGGCATCCACCCGGGTCGCTCGCGCCGATGCCTGCATAGACCGGTGTCTCCAGCGTCCAGCCGTCGTTGCTGGCACTGCGGATGCTGTTGCGCACGCCAAATTCCAGCTTGAAGCCGTCCTGGAAATCGTATTTCCCATCGAAACGCAGCGCGTTCAGCGCCACCTGGCGGTCGTAGTCGCCGGAGGATTCCAGCGTCTTCATGGTCCAGCCGTTGGGGTCCGCGAATTGGGTGGCCAGCGAGGACGGCAGGTTGACCGTGAGGTAGCGGCCGGTGAAGTTCGCGATGATCGGCACCGTGTTCTGGGACATGCCGTTCGCGTTGAACACGCGGTTGCCGCCCAATTGCGACGGATAGACGAAGGTCCCGGGCGGCACGGCGCCGTCGGGCACACCATCCATCAACACGTTGGGCCACAGGGCGCCGTCGGAGTTGGAAATATTGACGTCGGTTTCCTGATTCGATTGCGTCGCCGTGTCACGGATGCCTCGCACGCTTGCCGTGAAAGGACCGCCGTTGTCGTAATCCATCTGCAGGTTGAAGTTCTTCGCGACCGAGCTTTTCTGGATGATCTGCGAGTACGACTCCACGTCGCCCGGCCACTTCTGGTAGACCTGCGTGGTGAATATCTGCGAGCCCTCCCAGCCTGGCTCCGGCGTACCGTAGGAGCCGAGGGCGGGGCTTCCGGTATTGCGCGACTGCAGCGGCACGTAGGTGGCGCCCTGCCAGTTGGTGGAATTGAACTGGATGCCGTAGTTGCGATCGTACTGACGCTGTTGCGAGTAGAAGTAGTCGGTCGTCATGGTGAAGCCACTGCCGAGATCCATCTGGAACGAGGCATTGCCCGACTTGCGTCTGCGCTGGGTGATGATGTCATTGAGGCCGATGTCCTGGCTGCCCATGAACACGCCGTTGGACTTGCCGTCGCCATTGACGTCCACGCTGCCGTCGGCGTTCTGCACGATCTTGGACGGGATGGGCGCGCCGTTCCACGGACCCAGGAAGCCGTTGTAGCCGCCCGAGGCGGTTGCGTTCTCGCCATTGAGTACGACGCCGTACTGGTCCAGACCCTCGGTGGAGTTCATCCGCCTGGTGTCGGAGAAATCGGCGGCGACCAGCAGGCCCCAGTGGCCACTGTCGTTGAACGAAATGAGGCCATTGGCCTCGGGCCCCCAATGGTTGGTGGTGGTGCCGCGCTCGCCGTTGGCCGAATAGCTGTAGGTGAATCCGCTGGGAAGATCCCAGGGGCGATAGGTATGCAGGTCGATGGCGCCGCTGATGCCACCGTCGGTCTCGTTGGCGGTGGAGGACTTGATCACGTCCACGCCGTGGAACAGCGTGGACGGCAACATGGTGAAGTCGGGCTGCTGCGAGTCGATCTGGTCCGCCGTGATGAACACTTCGCCGTTCAACATGGTGCCGACCTGGGGCAGGCCACGCACGTCCACCGAGGTGCCCACGCCGGCGTCACGGTTGATCTGCACGCCGGTGACGCGCTGCAGGGAGTCGGTGATCGTGGTGTCGGGCAGCGCGCCGATGCTTTCCGCGGTAATGCTGTCCTGGATGTTTGGAGCTTCGCGTTTCAGGTCGATGGCGCGTATCTGCGATGCACGCACGCCGGAGACGGCCACGGTCGACAGCGTGACTGCGTTCTTCTCCGCATCACTGTCGGCTTTCTTGGCATCGGCGCTCTTGTCGCCAGGAGGCGACGTTGGCGTGGTTTGCGCCGTGTTGGCCTGCGTGGCCTGGCCGTCCGCCTGGGCATCGAAGAATGTCGACGCAGCCGCTGACGTCGACACGGCAGCGAACAGCGACATGGTGACGGCAAATGACAATGGATGTTTGCGAAGTACGGTGGACATGGGCTTTAACCTCGTTGGTGTTGCCTGTCGAACCTCAGTTGCTCCGTGGAATTTCAAAACGCGTACCGCTCGGCGGCGCCTGCTGGTTCGCACGCCGTCGTCATGCCAGCTCTCGTTGTCCCCAACCTTGGCTACGCGAGCCAAAGCCACTCACTCAGTGCCACTGCGCGGGACACAGGTCCCGCCTACCGCTTATTTCGAAAACGTCATTCGCGCCAATGCCCACTGGCCATCGCGTGGGTCGCCGGTCGCGAAGACGCACAGGTTGCGCACGCCGGCCCCCGCCGGCATGGCAACGTTTGCATCAAGGCGAACTTGCCCCTTTGCCTGCGCCGCGCTCTCCAGCGGCAAGTTGGCAAGCAGCGGTCCCGTGCAGGAATCGGCGTGGATCTCGAACTCGCCAGCCGCGTTGACCTTGTTTCGCACCGCAGCGTCCTTGGCTTCATCACCAAAGCGCCATGTCATGCGCTCGACCGTCATCACCACATGCTTGATGTCATCCAGCGGCGCCTGCGGCCACAACCAGCACATGTTGCCGATGTCGACGGTGTGGACCGGCTTCGGTCCCTGCGCCGGCCGGCCGCCTTCGAGGCGCGTGCCCGGCTGCTTGGAGCACGTGACAAACGCGCTGCTGTCACGGCTCAGCAAGGTGGTTTCGTCCAGCACCTGCGTGCGTGGCGCGGCAAGTGCGAGGCCGTTCGGCGCAAACGTTGCGGCGCGCAAGGTCGCTTTGCCCGCTAGCGTGAGCGGCCGAGCATACGGCGCGGATTGGTTGGTTGGGTCAGAGCCATCCGTCGTATAGCGAATCGTCCCGAGTTTCACCTGGTTGGACAGCTCGATTCGAAACGCGCCGCCGGCCGCTGACGTCACCCGGAATGCAGGTGCGAACGCACTGTCGGCATAGCCGATGCCGAGGGCCCGGTAACGCGCCAGTTCGGCCGGCATGCGTTGCAAAAAGCCGTTCCAGTCATGTGCGCTCGCCGGCGACCAGCCAAGCTCCGCCAATGCCGCGATGCGCGGGAACACCGCATGCTGGTCGTGCGCAAAGGTAGGCATCTGCTCGGTCCAGAGGCCAGCCTGCACGCCAATGATGTGCTGCGCTTCGGCCGTGCTGGCCCCGTTCGGGATGACGGCCGTGTCATAGGCTTGCTGCAACGTCGCTGCCGGGGGCGGTCCCGGCCATTCGTCGGGCAGGTCGGATTGATAGTGGTCGAAGTACAACGATTCCTGCGGCGTCATCACCACATCGTGGCCTTGCTTGATCGCAGCGAGCGCCACGCGTTCGTTGTCGTCGCCGTGCCATGACATCACCACTTCCGATGCCGGAAGCGTCGCGCCGGCGACCAGCTCGTCATCCCAGCCGACCGGCGTACGTCCGTGCTTGATCAGATGCGCAGCGACTTGCTGGGTGAACCAGCCCTGCAGCTGATCCATGTTCGCCAGCCCCAGCTTGTGCATCTGCGCACGCACCTCGGGCGATGCGTTCCACTGCTGCTTGTCGGCCTCGTCGCCGCCAATCGAGATGTAGCGCGAGGGGAACAGCCGCATCACCTCGTCGAGCACGTCGTCGACAAACTGCAAGGTCTTTTCATTGGGCTTGAGCAGCCACGGGCTGACGCCCCACTCGGTCCACACAGGCGGGCGCTGGCCAGTCACGCCCAGCCAGGGATAGGTGGCGACGGCCGCCTGCATATGCCCAGGAAGATCGATTTCCGGCACCACGTCCACATAGCGCTCGGCGGCAAAACGCACGATGTCGCGAGCCTCGGCCTCCGTGTAAAAGCCGCAATAGGGTTGGTCGGCAGAGCCGGTCAGTTCGCTATCGAGGCCCACCGCCTTGCGGCAGGCGCCGATCTTCGTGAGCTCGGGATACTTGGGAATTTCAAGGCGCCAGCCCTGGTCTTCGGTCAAGTGCCAGAGCAACACGTTCAGCTTGTTGAGCGACATCCAGTCGATCAGCTTCTTGATCTCGGCCACGCTCTGGTAGTGCCGCCCGGAGTCGAGCAGCAGTGCGCGCCACGCGAAACGCGGATGATCGTCGATGACGCCGTGAGCGACCTCGACGGGCGCGCCACGCGTCCATCCGGGTGGCGTCAGCAATTGCGCCAGGGTGACGCTGCCGTAAAACGCACCGCGCGGCGTACGCGCCGTGACCAGGATGCCGCCGTCATCCACCGTGATGCGATAGCCAGCGTCGTCGGTGACATCAGCGTTCGGCTCGACGTCGAACGCGATCGCAGGATGCGCGGCGCCCGTAGCCGCCAGCCGCAAGGGCAATCCATTGGTGTCGGCCACGCGCTGCACGAAACGCTCAGCGATGGACTGCACTTGTTCGCGATCCACGCCGCGCACCGAGACCACATCGCCATCCGCGATCTTGGCCGCGCCCGATCCGGCAGGGCTGGCCTTTGCCGGCTGCGGCAGCAACGACCATGGGGGGATGGCTGGCGCTGCAACGACCACGCCCGTCGCTGCCAGCCAAGCGATGGCCACGCAACGGAAAAATCTTGATGTCGCGATCGGGCTCATGCGCTGGCGCCACCTGCCACGGCATGCCGCAGCGTCCCCGGCCCCGACATGCCTTGCCTTAGGTACCACTGGGCCGCACCCTGCACGCCGTGGCGGTCATGCTCGGTGACCCACACCGGCACCTGCGACAGCAGCGCGCGCGCGCTGCGGCCGTGCAGAAATCGTTCCTCGAAGGCGCTGCGCGTGAGCAGCTCGAAGATGGAAGAGAGGAAGCCGCCGGCCAGATACACGCCGCCTGTGGCCATGAAGACGATCGCGAGATTGCCGGTAAAGCTTCCCAGCGAGGCACAGAAGATTTCCACGGCTTCCACCGCTTGTGCATCGCTGCGCGCAACGGCTGCCGTGGTGACGGCTTCTGGTGTCGCCAGCTTGGGGGTTTCCCCTTGCAGCGAGCACAGCGCCGCGTAGACAGCCAGCAGGCCGGGGCCCGACACGATGTGTTCAAACGGCACGTAGCCGCCACTTGGCGCCAGGTGCGCGAGAACCTCGCGCTCACGAACCGAATTCGGTGCGTAGTCCATCTGGCCCGCTTCCGTCGCCAGCACCAAGCCGCCAGCCGGGCCGGGAACGTGTACCGCCGCGCCAAGGCCCGTGCCCGGACCGATCACCAAGGTCGGGCCACTGGAAGCTGCGTCGGGTCCGCACAGGTGACGACCACCGTCAGCAAGCGGGCCATCAAGCGCGTATGCCAACGCCTCGAAGTCGTTGAGGGCGGCAACCTCGTCCAAGCCCAGCGCGTGACGCAGCTGTGCCAGGTGGATGGGCCAGGCGAGGTTGTCGTTCACGACCTCGCTACCCATGATCTGGCCCGCGCAAGCAAGCACACAGTGCTTCACCGGGGCTCGCACGTCGGCGTCGACAAAGGCCTGCAACAGTTCCGACAGCGCCGGGAAATCCGCGCAGGCGAATACGCGGTAGGCCAGCGTTTCGACCCCGCGGGCCCCGTTGGGCGAGGCGCGCATCAGCGCAACACGCGCGTGCGTGCCGCCAATATCGGCTGCCAAAAACGGCACCGACGATGTCCCCGCCAGTCGATCCGAATGGTTGTGTGCCACGCCCAGCGCGCCCCTCGCATTGGAACTGTTATCAGCGTGTAATGTAATTGACACCGGTGTCAAGCCGTAACGCAACATCTACGAAAAATGCCTAGGAATCCACCTGACGCCGGCGCTGCCTCAGGTGTTGGGAGGACACCGTTGGTCCGCACCGCCTACTGTCGGACGAGCCCGAGGCTGAGCTGGGCGCCGCGGACGAGCACTTGGTGCTCCGTCACGGCTCGGCGGAGGAGGCGCTGAAACCGCAAGTGTTGTGCGCGGTATATGGCCTGTGGCTGCACTATGGCCTGCTTGGATTCTTCCCAGCTGGGTCCACAGAGATCGGTGAGGCTTGAATGACTACCTATGAATGTCCGATCTGAGTTGCGATCTAAACCGGTGAACGAAACACGCCTCCCGCTTGCGCTTCTATAGCGTTTCCCGATTAGCGTCGAATCCCAGCTGGAGCGCGCTTGCTGTAGCAACTGTGTTCACCCTACTGCGTTCGTCGTGGCGGCCAAGTGCAGCGACAGCTGTATGGACAAGCGCAGGATGGCTTGGATGACACAAGGCGGCGAAGACAAAGGAAAGAGGGATATCGCCAAGCAAGCCTATAGACACCACTGGGACGAGAATGCTCGACACAGGACCATTCGCAACGGAATGCCGCTCCCCAGGAGGGTAAGTAGCAGAGATAAGGGCACTTGGTCGCGGTCTTCGAAAAGTGATGGCGGCAAATTCTCGCCAAAGGCTTGGAATTTTCGGCATGGCCATACGCTAGGTGCAGACCTCGATGTCTTACGCAAGGATTGAGGAAGCGAGATGTCTGCTGTGGGTCGGGAGCAGTCACTCGGCTTCGCGAAATCTAGCAGCACACAACGCATCCGGCTCGTCGTCTGACCACCACCACTGGATGGGAGCCTGGCCATCTCCCCGGAACGTGAAAACCGTGCAGCCGTCATAGTGGCTGTAGCTCACCGCCGACAATTCATAAGAATGGCCTTCTATGAAGGTCGACCCGGGAAATCCCTGAAAAGAGGTCCTCGCCGAGTAGCGGTGGCCAAGGACAAAGGGATGCCGACGCCAAGCTTCTCCCGCCGAATTCTTCATCGAAACGCTCCCCTGACTTTTGCTCATTCCCTTCACCTGCGAGGTCCGCAGTGGGTCTGCGCGGCCCATTCCACGAAGGTCTGGCGGATGAAGGTCGGGCACTGCCAACGCCAGTGCACCCAGCTCTTCTTGCCGCTGCGCTGCGTCACCGGGGCGACGCCCGAGTAGCGCTGTAGTTGCTCGGCACTGGCGAAGCGTTCGCGTTGTTCGCCGAAGGCGGTCAGCAGACGGGGCGTGAGGATCGGGCCACTGCCCGGCAAAGCCTGGAAGAGCGCGTAGTCAGGCAGCGTGGGCGCCAAGGCGGCGATCTCCTGATCGAAGCGATCAATGGCCCGCAGCGCGACCTGCAGCTGCTCGACCAGGGCATGCGAATCCTTTCGTTAGAGTTGCGCTTGATAGCCGACTCTGCCTTACGTCAACGGCAGAGTTTGCTGTGACGGCGTAACAAGTTGTTACATCACCGGTTCAGTCGATCAGTGCGGCGAGGACGTGGCGCGGGTCTTTCTCAATCGCGCGTAGCAGGGCACGTGCAGGGCCCGTCGGATTGCGGCGTCCTTGCTCCCAGTTCTGAAGGGTGCCAAGGTCCACATCAATCACCTTGGCAAATTTCGCCTGCGAAAGCTTGGTCAGTGAACGAATGCGCTTCACCTGCTCGGATGCCACGTAGGTCTCACGCGAAGGCGCGCGCTCGCCACGACGGATCTCATCCATCTGGGTGACGCTCTGCAGCAGTTCGTTGAATAGCTTTTTGTCCATCGTCATCTCCACAGCTCGATCACTTGCTTGAGGGCCTTCTTCTGCACGGAAGTTAGGTTCTCGGCCTCATTTTTCGCATACGCCAGCAGTAGGGCGATTTGCGACGCGCTGGTGAAGTAGTAATAGATCACGCGGGCGCCGCCCCGTTTGCCATGACCCTTAGCGGCCATGCGGATCTTCCTGAGCCCGCCCGTGCCAGGGACAACGTCCCCTGCCTCAGGGTTGTCGGCCAATTCGCGCTGGAACTCGGCGTAGTCATCGTCATCCACCAGGGCGGTGATCTGCCGAGTAAAGACAGGTGTCTCGATGAAGATCATGGCCTCACTATACGCCAATGGCGTATATGCGTCAATGGCGTAGTAACGCAGCCAATGACCGACCTCGCCTTGCGCAAGGTTGCCCAATCATCGATCCGAACCGTAACGATGGCACCCGCTTCCCTCAGGATCCCATCAGCAGCAGCCTGATCCGAGGCTCGAAGCCATGCCCAGTCATCAATGAGTTGAGTTTGGAATCCGGGCTCAGGAAGAACCGCGTACCGCAGGCCGAACCTAATAACGAAGCCCGAAACCTACGCAGCCGCACCCTCCGCAACCACTCTCTGCCTGTACTCAGCGCACATCTGCTCGACAAGGAGACGGTGGTCGGGGAGGTCGTTGGCAGCATTCGCGGCCACTTGCTGGATCATTGCGAACTCCCGGCGAGCCTCCTCGAATCGTGGATAAGCACTGCGCATGGGTTCGAGGTTTGTCTTGAACTCCATGCCGTAGAGCACGTACTGCCAACTCGATGCGAGAAACATCTCCAAATCGCTGACGAAATCCAGACGATGAGGCGGCCGGAGCTTCCACTGGGCAAGTCTGTCCCGCAACGTCTGCGGGATACTGGCCGCATCGGCGTTGTCGATCCAGAACGGCGAGTCGCGGCGCTGGCTTAGGCAATAGTGCATCTTGATGAAATCGATGATGCGGTCGTAACGCGCGACCATCATCTCGTTGAAGTGACGGGCGGCGCGCTCCATGTCATCGGTATCACCCGGCAGCAGGTGCGTGAGCAAGTAGGTGGCCAGCTCGATCAGTGCAATGCCGGTGGATTCCAGCGGCTCGACGAAGCCGCCCGCCAACCCCACGGCGACACAGTTCCTGCGCCAATGCTCAGGCCGATAACCCGTTTCGAACTTGATGTGCATGGCCTTCAGACCTTCGGCGGCAGCACCGAGATAGCGGCGGAACACTTCTTCGGCACGTTCCTCGTCCGTATGCCGGGAGGAATACACATAGCCGACGCCGCGCCGTTTCTGCAGACCGATGTCCCAGATCCAGCCGGCTTCCTGCGCGGTGGAAATGGTGTAGGAAGGAATCGGAGCATCCGGCCGCTCATACGGCACCTGCATCGCCACGGCGCGATCGGCGAACAACACATCGCGACGGCTGCGGAATGGCGACTTCATCGCGTCGCCTATCAGGCTTCCTCGCAGTCCGGTGCAATCCACGTAGAGATCAGCGGTCAGCTCGCCCAGTTCCTTGGTGATGACGCGCGCGATGGCGCCCTGCTCGTCCAGCTCCGTGCGTTCTACGGTCGCGACATGATGCTTGACGCCGAGCACTTGTTGTCCGTGTTCGGCGAGCACCCCGGCGAAACAGGCCGCATCGAAGTGGAAAGCGTGATTCATAGGGCCCTGGTAGTCAGGGTCCGTCAGACGCTTGGGGCCGCGATTTTGATCAACCAGCCGGCTCTGCATGGTCACTGCATCGGCGAACGACATCCCCTCGGGCGCCGCGCCCAGAAGCCAGTAGGGCAGCAGTTCCGGACCTCCGGGACGCTGGCTCGGCACGCTGAACGGATGGAAGAAATGGTCATTGCCCGGCGCGCCCGCTGGCCGCACCCAATGGCGATAATGAATGCCCTGCTTATACGTCGCCGTGGCGCCGACGAGAAAACGCCGTTCATCGAGACCGATGGCCGACAGCGTGCCCCTTATCGACGGAAACGTCGCCTCACCGACGCCTAGCAGACCAATATTGGCCGACTCCACCAAGTGCACCTGCACACTCTGCGGATCGATCGCGTTCACTGCCTTGGCAAGGTAACAAGCAGCCAGCCAGCCAGCCGTGCCGCCACCCACCACGAGCACCTTTTTCAAACGAGTCATGGAATCTCCGTGCCGGCTGGCTAGCCGGTGTGCTGGTGCGCCGCGCGCGCAGACATAGGCCAAAGAAAAGCCGGATCCCCTTGCGGTGACCCGGCCAAAACGCCATTCAAGGGGAGGAGGACGACCTTCCGGGAAAGGTCGCCCATGGAACGGCAAACGGGTGGCGGTGTTTGTGAAGTGGGACACCGCTTGCTCATCAGGTCAGAACCAAACGCCAAGCTGGAGGCCGTAGGTACGTGGCGCCAGATATTGCGAGACGTATTCGAACGAATTGTCAGGCAGCTGGAAGCGGCCGGCACTGGTGCGCACGCGTCCGTCTGAAACGTTTTGCACGTACGCGCTTACCCACCAGCGGTCACCCGGCTCGGTATAGCGCAGGGAGAGATCGCCGCGGGTATACGCGCCCTGCTTGTCGCCAGAGCCGAGGTTGAAGTAGCTGAGCCACTGTGAGCTCTGGTATTGCGCACTGATGCGCGGCGTCAGGCGACCACCGTTGCCCAGGTGGAAGTCATGCTCGTAGATCGCGGTAAGCGATACGTCGGGCGCATGCGGCAGATCGTTTCCGGTGACGTCCATGCAGCTGGCGATGCCCGATTGCGGCGCGCAGGGCGGCAGACCCTGGTAGTCGTTGCTTCCCGCGTAGGTCAGCGTGCCGAGCTTCTTCTTGGGGATGGCCGAGAAGATCAGGTTTCCGCGATCGTCTTGCTGCGAGTAAGCCAGCTCCGATTCGAAGCCAAGCACTTCGGTGCTGCCCTGCACATTGGAGAAGCCCAAGCCGCGGTTGCCGTTCGGGTAGGTGATGGGCGCCGATAGCTGGAAGTCCTTGAAGTCCTCGTAATAGACCGCGCTGTTCCAGGTCATGTGACCGTCGAGGAAAGCGAACTTCGTGCCGATTTCGTAGTTGGTCAAAGTCTCAGGCTTGTACAACGTGCCGCCATCCTGCGTGCCGCCCGACTTGTAACCAGTGGAGACGCTGGCGTAGAGCAGGCCATGCTCACTGATATCGGTGTCGACGCGAGCCAGCCAGGTGGGCTCACCCTTGCTGTACTTGGCGTCGTTATGGGTCGACACGGCGAAGCCGGTCGCCGGACCCGGAATGGTGCTCGGTGCGATCGGCACTTGCGGTACGGTCGGGTCGTAATCCCAACCCCAGTTGATGCCGCCGCGGTTCTCCTTGTCGTCTTGCGACCAGCGTGCGCCCGCGGTCAGACGCCAATGGTCGGACACATGCCAAGTGGTTTGGCCGAAGATCGCCTTGGACTCCACCGTTTCCTTCGGCTGAATAAACGACCCCTGCCAGCTCACCGAGCCGTTCTGGGTGCCGTTCATGATCGGAATGTCGAAACGGATGTTGTTGTCTTCGTACGCATAGTACGCACCGACGATCCAGTCCAACGTCTGCTGGCCGGTCGACTTGAGGTCGAGCTCTTGGCTGTAGCTTTCGTAGTTGGAGTAGTTGGTGCGGTCGTCCTGGTACGGGCCACCGGTGGTGAAGCTGGTAGGTACAGAGACGCCGACGTCCTGGTCGAAGTCGCTCTTGCCGGAATAGCGGTTGTAGCCGGCGATATAGCTCAGCTGCATGCTGTCGTTGATATTCCAGTCCATCCGGCTGCGCAACGTCCTGGATGTGCGGTCCAGGTACGGCGCGGTATCGATCAACGCCGACCAGAAGTCCTGACCGGCACGCGGGGTCTGCATCAGGCTCAGGCTGGGCGTGCCACGATCGAGGAAGTACTCGTACGACAGATCCCACTTGAACGAATCACTGGGCTGCCACAGGGCGCTGACACGAGCAGCGGACTGGTCCTGCGCGTTGTACTTGTCGGCAGAGTGGATGTACTGGGCGGCGTTGATCGGTTGAAACTTTGCCGGATCAGCGCCCGTGGCGAGATAGGTCGCCTGCTGCTGCGCCACCGTGGGCAGCTCGCTCGCCGGGTTCTGATAATCGACATAGCCATCGTGCTGCTCGTGTACTACCGCAACGCGCATCGCGAACGTGCTGCTGATGGGCAGATTGATCGCGGCGCGCGCGCCCATCTGATTGAAATTGCCCGCTTCGACCAGTGCATTGCCGGAAAAGCCGGCATTGAGATCGGGTTTGGCGGTCTGGAAGCTGATGGCGCCTGTGGTGGAGTTACGGCCCCACAGCGTGCCCTGGGGACCGCGCAGTACTTCGACGCCGTCCATATCCAGCAGCAGGCCGGAAGCGGCCTCGGCACGCGGCGCGTACACGCCATCCACGAAGGTGGCTACTTCAGGATCGGCGTATTCGGTTTTCGCGCTGTCGTTGCCGATGCCGCGCAACGTCAGCGTGACCACGCCATGGTCGCCTTCAGTGGTGCCTTGCAGGCCCGGCACCAGTCTGGTGAGGTCCTGCACGGTCGTCACGCGCTCCTTCTCGAGCGTATCGGGCGTAATCGCAGTGACTGCTACCGGCGTTTTCTGGAGTGGCGTCTCGCGCTTGGTGGCGGTCACCGAGACGGCACTGAGCTGCTTGACCTTTCTTTCAACCGGCGCCGGGTTCTGAGCCGACGGATTCGGCGATGACGCATCCTGGTCCGCTGCCAGCACCATGCCGGGGGCGAGAACAAGAGACATGGCGATATACAACGCCGAGTAGCGTAGCTTCATTTGGCTTCCCCTCCATATCGTTCGAATAGTTGTGAGCCACCGCCCTCGACGATGACGCTCCTTTCTTGCACCCCAGTGATAGCGCTGTCATTTAAGTAAATGACAGCGCTGTCAAACTAAATAGTAAAGCGGTTTTCGTGTAGAAGCTTGACGCGAAGCAACACGCACGCCGCGCCCCTCAAACCCTTGGTGCAGCTACATCCGGAGTCATCCATGACCCCCTTTTATGATGCGAAGCAGATGGCCGTTTTAGCGTCCAATGTCACAAAAGTGATGCCCGGACACTTGGGACGCCGCGCGGATGAATGGCGTCACGCCAGACATCCGGCCGTCGAACGCGGCGAACACACCTGTGAAAAAGGGCGTGACTTCGCGATGTGCGTTACTGGTATCGCAACGCCAATCATGGTTGCCCCCGAGCCGAACATCGTCGTGCGCATCGACTGCACTATTTGGCGCAGTCGATGACCTGATCCACGTCTGTACCTAGTGCAACGCGAGAGACCGCCAGCTCAGTTCCCTTGCCTGCGCCCCAGGTGAACGGCTGGTCGACGTGGTGCATGTCGACTCCGGCCGCACGAAAACATTTGAGCGGCACGCCCACGCGCACCCACTTCCCGGGCGTCAGCCTGGCCAGCTGCGGGCCAAGCGCGACATGTCCCTGACAACCGTTGCCGCAACCCATGCCCACCCATGCGTCCCGCGTCGGCAGCGCATCCACGCGGATGGTCGCCACCAGCAGCACGTCACCATTGGCCTCACGATCGAGATCCATGGGCGAATACGCATGGATAGCCAGCCGCGCCTTGTCGTTGTTCCAAGCGAAGCGGCGGGCGTCCTCCTGCGCCTTGTAGTCGATCCCGGCCATGCGCAGGCTGCCGTCGGCGGTGCTGGCCGACGATACGTCGCCCGGAACCGCAACGCCATCGGCGCCCACCAACGTAAAGGTGTAACCGTGCACGGCCTTGCCGCGCTCGAGATAGTCGCCTACCGGAATCTGCTCGCCACTGATCCCCGATGCTTCAGGCAGTTTCGGCAAGACCGTGTGATCGGCGTAGTTCAGGCCATATCCGAGCGGGAACTGCGGCTCGCCTTGCCCTTGTACAGCCGAGCGCGGCCACGCATAAGACAACTTGCCGCGAAAGTCGTTGGCCACGCGCCCGTCACGTGTGCGCAGCAGCACGTCCGCCACGCCACCACCTTCACTGCCCGGCAGCCATGCCGCCACAAACGCATCCGCCGCATTGATCTCACGATTCACCCATAGCGGGCGTCCGCTCAGGAACACCGCCACCACCCGAATACCGTCACCGCGAAGGCGGCGGATCAGTTCGAGGTCATGGTCATCGCCGGGGCGATACAGCAGGTTGGGGATGTCGCCCTGGAACTCGGCATAGGGATCTTCGCCGAACACCACCACGGCCACGTCCGGCTTGCCTGTGTAGTGACCGTCGGCAACGATTTCGGCAGCGCCACCCGCCGCCTGCACCTGCCCCACGATGCCTGCACCGATGGACTGTGCCCCCGGAAAATTCTCATTTTTAAGGCCTGTGCCCTGCCAATTCAGGGTCCAGCCACCACTTTGACGGGAAATACTGTCCGCACCATCGCCGGCCACCAGGATGCGTTTGCGTGGGTCGATCGGCAGCACGCCGCCATTGTTCTTCAACAACACCAGCGATTCACGCACGGCGCGCCGTGCGATGGCCCGATGCGCAGGGCTGCCCACCACGTCGGCGGACTTCACCACCAGCGGCTGCGTCGATGGCGCACCGGCCTCAAACAGGCCCGCACGGAGCTTCACGCGCAGAATGCGTGCCACGGCATCATTCACTCGAGACATCGGAATGACGCCCGACTTCACCTCGGCCAGGGTGTGCGCGTACAAGCCGCGCCAGCTGTCCGGCGCCATCAACATGTCGAGACCGGCATTGATCGACGCCGCGCAGTCGTCGTTGGTGCACCCTTGAACTTGACCGTGCGCATTCCAGTCACCGACCACGAAGCCCTGAAAATCCATGCGCCGCTTAAGCACATCGGTCAGCAAGGCCTTGTTGCCGTGCATCTTCTGGCCGTTCCAACTGGAAAACGAGGCCATGACGGTCTGCACGCCGGCGTCGATCGCAGGCGGATAGCCCGCCGCGTGTAGCGTGCGCAAGGCGGTTTCGCTGATCTCTGCATCGCCCTGGTCCTTGCCATTCTTCGTGCCACCATCGGCAAGGAAATGCTTGGCCGTCGCGATCACATGCGAACTGTCGAGAAACTGCGGTGTGCCGACCTTTCCCTGCAAGCCTTCCACCATCGCCGCCGCATACTGCATGACCAGTGCCGGGTCTTGCGAATAGCCTTCATAGGAGCGGCCCCAGCGCACATCCTGCGGCAACGCGACGGTGGGAGCGAAGGTCCAGTTGATGCCGGTGGCACGTACCTCGGCTGCCGTGGCGGCGCCAATCTCGCGTATCAATGAAGGGTCGTGAGTGGCACCCAGCCCCACGTTCTGAGGGAACAAAGTGGCGCCAACCGTGTTGTTATGCCCGTGCACGGCATCGATGCCGAACAACAAGGGAATCGCCACATGTCCGCCACGGGTGTCCATGGAAGCGCGATAGAAGGCTTCGGACAGCGCCTTCCACTGCTCGGCGTTGGCCAATTGCGCACCGTTCGGCTTGGAGTTACCGCCGGCGAGAATCGCACCGAGCCGATACTTGCGCACATCCTCGGGCGTTACGCTGAGGACGTCGGCCTGAATCAGCTGGCCGACTTTCTCCTCTACCGTCATCTTCGCCATCAGTGCAGCAAGGCGTTGCTCCAGTGCCGCGTCCTTCGCAAACGGCCAGGTGGCACGCGGCCATTGCTCGGGATGCACGGCCTGAGCATCGTCGGCCCTTGCGTGACCGCCCTGCATGCAAGCCAACGCAGTAATCAGAACGGTTGGGGCACAACGCAAACGACGAAAGGACGCCCGCACAGCTATCTCCAGAGGGAGCGGCTCCCCCTCGGAGCCCGCTGCGTGTCAGCCTGACAGAAATGATAGCGCTGTCAATTTGCGTCGCAACAAAGGCGATTTTTAGACAACCGATTGTTTTATAGGGGTTTATGCCCGAAATTGGCGGAACTCGAGGCTGGTCAAGTACACAGCCGTGCCCGCGACCGATAACGGATCAACTACTAGGGGCGTCACCGGCCTTTCCGGTGTACGACGGATGGGTCGACCGCGGCGAAGAGCCGACGTTGGCGATCAAGGAACGGCGGAAGTCGACTCGCGCAATTGAAGCGCGTAAGGAACTTGCACCAGCAGTCCCGTGCCGCGCCCGCGAAGAAGCTCCATCAGCTGCAGCGCGGCAAGCTTCCCCATCTCGCGACTTGGCTGCCTCACGGTCGTCAAAGGGGGCCACAACTGGGTCGCCAACGGCGTGTCGTCAAACCCGCACACCGATAGATCACGCGGGACTTTCAGGCCAAGCTCGTTCGCTGCCCACATGACGCCCGCCGCCATATCATCGTTGGCCGCGAAGATCGCGGTGGGGCGTTGGGGTAGCGCGAATAGTTGCCGTGCGGCCATCACGCCCGAGCCGAACGTGAATTCCCCCTGGGCCACATATTGAGCATCGTAAGGTATGCCGGCGGCGGCCAGCGCGTCTTTGTACCCGGCCAGTCGCCAGCGGCTGGCGCCATGGTTGGCGATGCCTACGATGTGCGCAATGCGCCGGTGTCCAAGTTCGACCAGATGGTTGACCATCGCTTCCGCCGCCTGTTGTTCATCCATGCACACGCCAATGGCGTGTCCGCGATGGAGCGGCGAGATGCTGGCGTAAGGCACGCCTTGCTCCTGCAGACGCTGCAATAGCGGTGGGTAGTCGGTGAGCGGGGGCGTCATGATGACGCCATCGATCTCGTGATCCGCAATCAATGCGTCGACGCGACGAATGAAGTCTTGCCCGCGCATCCGCAGGGGACAGGCCATCATGCTGTAACGATTTGCATCACAGGCGTCGAGCACACCGTCCTGGATCTCGGCGAGATAGGTCGACGCGGGGTTGTTGTTGTTGTCATACAGCATGGCGACCAGGAACGAGCGCCTCCCGGCCAATCCTCGGGCGGCCGGGCTGGGTCGATAGTTCATCGACTCCATGGCTGCAAGCACCTTTTGGCGCGTGGATTCCTTGACGGACGCTTCTTCGTTCAAGACGCGAGAAACCGTCTTAGGCGAGACACCCGTCGCGCGTGCTACATCTTCGAGGCGTACCCGCATGATTTCTCCAGACATCACAGTGCTGCCGCGTGACTATGCCTCTCGCGACCAACCCTTTACAAGGACCCGCGACTGATGGGCAGAAGGCGATCCGCTTCGGCTTACTCCCCCCTTTACGCGTTCACCTGCGTCGCTTTGAGTCACAGCCATATCGCAGCAAGTTTCTAGCGCACCTCGCAATCAACGTCTAAGTCCGAAAAATTTCCTTGAACGGAAAGGCACAGTTTTTCGCAAAGTGAAAAACCGACGCCCCCCAGGATTGAGTGACGCCAGGCTTTGGCGTCCGGGACGGCGTCAACGTCGACTTGTTCTGGCCGCTTCGCGTACTAGATTCGAATCTCGGCGGGCATCAGCCCGCCGAGATGATGGGAGACCTGCTGCCTTGTCGTTGGCTATCCATTGCACGACACACTCCGTCAATCAAATTTCCAGCTCAGTTAGGCCATGATCGCGCGGCCGTAACCGTTGTAGTTGTAGCGGTCGTAGTACGGGTACGAGCCGCTGGTGCCGTCGCGGGGTGGTCGCTTGTTCAACACGTTGTTGCCTATGAGCGACAGCGAGACGTCGTCGTTCACGCTCACCCATCGGCCGCTGCAACAAGGCCGAACGCGCGCAGATGCACCGCCTCAGCTGAACCTCATAGGAGACCCCTCAAAGCCTCCGCAAAGATCAGGTGCCCGCCCCCCTCCTACTCGTCATCCCCGCAAACGCGGGGATCCAGTGCCTTTCGCCCTTCAAAAACGGGAGCGGCAAAACAAAGCAAGTCGCTGGATCCCCGCGTTCGCGGGGATGACGAATCGAAAGTAGGTGACGCTTTGGGCCTGCCCAGCTCCGGTAAAAAGCCTTTGGAGGGCTCTTAGGTTAGCGACGCGGTATCGACGTCATTCAAAGCATTCGCGTGAGTGGAAACCCCGACAACTCTCGCCCAGGTGCGGCGCACCGTGCTCATAACCCGGTACGCCGCGGGGCGATCATCGGACTCTAGGGTTCCACCTATGGCCCACGTCTGAGCAGCTCGGCGTATTGGTCGAGAAGCCGTATCGCGGCAACCAGGTTCTCCGCAGAGCCCTGCGGAAGCGGCCAATTACCGACGGGCCGACGGTAGCAAAGATGCGAGGTGGGATTTGTAGGTGTTGGGTGCGGCGTTGCGTGCGGTGATTGCGTGGCTGGTTGCCGAATGACCCTGCACGAAACAATCCGGCGTTGCGCTCACAGAGTGAATGCACCAAACACCGCGATGACCGGCGAGTGTTCGGCAAATGGCGAGAGCCGTGAACAAGATGTGGATCAAGGACGCGCGCTGATGCGCTCCTTGCGCTGCACGACATAAGGCCGCTATGACCCGGGATATGCGCCCCTATGTTGTGAGCAGAATATCCGGCCTCTCATTTCAATTATCGCCAATGAGGTAAGTAACTTTGCCTTCGTTCATTCGCCTTGTCGAAGCAGAAATTCACGAAAGCAGGGCCTTGATCAATTTGCCCGTCTCGCCTGCATGCTTTAATGTGCTACTGCCACCCATTCATTCCCTCTTGTCCAAATAAGTTGGCGCTCCCTCACCCCGCATGAATTAGTTCGGCCTTTACAACTTCGCGTGCTGGGCAATCGCAGCCTCAATGTTCTGCAGCAGTTGATCAAAACCTGAGAAGTCGATTGCCTTGTAATTAGGTTTGATCACATAGCTGGCAAAATGGGACTTCCCGTATTCGTTCGGACCAACTGCCTTGTTGGTTGGATTGAACGTCTTACCGTCAAGCTCGATTTGCAAAGTTGCCTTGTCAAAGAGCTCTTCGATCATTGCACCCTTCTTCGGTATGCAGACGATGTATAGGTCATGGCATATCCATTGAAATGGTTTCGATTCGTCGAGAGTGACTTTGTATCGTTTTAGGGCGCCTTCGATTTTTTTGATCCCGTCATCAAAATCAACGACAATGATGGTCGGACTATTGGAAGGCGGAACGCCGAAGCCTCGATGGAGGTCATCGTAGTTCCGGATAAAATCTGCGAGCGCAGGGGTGCCACCATCCAAGCCAAAGGAGGTCGACGCCAAGCGAGTACCACCATACAGGCGAACGCCGAGCTCTACAGCACCACCTGTGCCCACCGTTGCCAGCTTCGGAGCAACATGAAATTGCCGATGGAGGGCCGCTCGTAGGTAGATCCTATCGGTCTTGCCTTCAACAAGAATGACGGGCTTTGTAGACAGGTAGAAATCATCAAAAAAAACGAGTCGACGATAGGCCTCCGTGCGACGCAACCAGATCTCCTTGTCTTCTGGCACACCAAGAACCTTCCGATCGACGAAGTTGATAAATCCGAAGATGCCGCGCAGCTGCGCCACGGTGCCCGGGACAGGGGCCGCTGAAGCACTGAACTTTGGCAAATGATATAGACCAGTTCGAAAGAGCGAATGAGCCATGGCCATCGCATAACGCCTGTAGGTCGCTGTTGTATTTACGCGCCGATTGACGGATAGGCCTGTAACCTCTTGCCGCGAGTCTGCGTACTGCAAGCGCGTCTTCTTCACGTTCACCGCAAAACCCGCGCGCCCAATTTCTTTTGAGAGAAGCTTCCCAGGCAGCCATTCATGCGAGGCACCGCCAGGAACCGTTAGATCCGAAGGAAGCTTCCTTTGATTGGACGAGAACGTCAGATCATCGACGTATCGTGTATACGTGCAGCCGAGCCGCTTCGCGTGCCTGACCAGGCGAATATCGAGAACGCGAGCGATCAAGTTCGATATGACGGGCGACGATGGGCTTCCGGTCGGTAGACAATTCTCGTGACAAGCGATTTGTGCAATGACGGTTGCAACCTTCTCGTGAAGCTTGAAGTCACTACTCTGAATGAAATAGCCCCGGACACGACCAAAATTAATGGATCCAAAGAAGTTCTCCAGATCTAAGTTTAGGACCTTGCTTTTCGAGCGATGTTGAACCGCATTCGTGACGATGGACAACCGGCGACGAAACCCGTGCGACACCGCTTGACCCGAAGCCGAATCCTCAACGATCTCGTCGTAGCAGTCATATAGAAGTTCAGCCAGCGAGCGCTGTAGCTGCATTAGCCGATCGCAGGGCGCGGAGATCGTGCGTGTACCGCCCGATCGCTTCGAAATATTGAACGTCTTGTATTTTGCAGTCGCCGGAATCTTATAGAGGATATAAGTAAGTGACTTTGGCGAATAACCAAGAAGCTTAGCCAGGCCCGCCAGGTCGACCAAGTTCCTTAACAAAGCGATTTTCGCTGTCATGACGACCTAAGGTTAATAGAGGGCTTGCAGATACTCTTACGCAAACGTAGCGCGCACATGGCAAGTCGATCGACCATGTAAGGGCAAATACGACCAACTTTGATTTCACGTACCGCGAAGCGCGGTACAAACTCTATCTGCAAGCCCCACCGTGCATGATACTGAAGCTTGCATTTCCCGTATAGATTTTCGCTGCCTTCCTCTGATTTCTAGATCAAACGGCGCCCGGGTGACCCATACCAAGGCGGACTCTAGGACGGGCGACAGAGTTGTCTTTCAGCATTTTAAGGAATGGATGCCCTGCCCCCTGTTTGTTGCTGCGGACAAAGCAACGGCTCATGTCTCGTCGAAGTAGTCGCTATCCAGTTTCGGCACGCGGGGAGGACGCGAGGTCACGCCGACTTCGTGATCGATCATCAGATGGACGAGGCGGATGCCGTCGACCAGCACAACGCCGTCGACCGAGCGTGCGAAATCGATCGCCTGGCTGCTAAAGCCCGAGGTGGTGATGAATACGCCGCGCTTCGCCTTCTGCCCGGCTAGAGCACCGTAGAACGCCTGCAGCTCCGGGCGGCCTACGGTATTTTGCCAACGCTTGGCCCGCACATAGACTTTCTCCAGACCAAGCTTGTCCAAAGAAATCACGCCATCGATGCCGGCGTCGCCTGAACCACCGACACGCTGCGGGTCACTACGGCTCGCGCCATAGCCAAGGCGGTGCAGCACATCCAGCACGATCACTTCAAAACGACTTGGCGTCACCTGCAACAGGCTTTCCAAAAGATCGGCCGCAGTCGCGTCACGCAACTCCTTCAGCGCCTGCTCCAAACGATCATCGGGACTAACCGTAGGGGAAGGCGGGGCCGACTGCTCAACGGCCGCCTCCTCATCCAGTTCATCAGCGCGAGGCGGCGAGTACCTGGCACCAACTCCATGCCGATATAGGCCTTACGGCGTTGAATGCGACGGGCCTTGTCCTCTAGCGCATAGAGGTCGTCGGTGTGCTGCTTGATGTAGCTATCAGCAGCAATCAGAAAGCCTGCCGTTCCGGCGGCCGGATCCTGGATACTCTCGCCTGGCTGCGGCTGCACACAACGAATGATGGAATCGATCAAGGGTCGTGGCGTGAAATACTGGCCCGCGCCAGATTTGGTTTCATTAGCGTTCTTTTCCAGTAGGCCTTCGTAGAGATCACCCAGGCCATCCTCGCGCGCCCTGAACCAGTCGAGCGTGTCCAGGCTCTTGACCAACTGCTCCAAGTGCCGCGGTTCCTTGAGGCGAGTCTGCGCGTCGGCATAGATCGCGGCGATCATCGGATCGCTGCTCTTGCCCAGGTCCAACAGCATCTGGCTATAGTGGTTGAGCAGGTTGATGCCCGACTTGCCGGTGAGATCCGGCCAGCGGCAGCCCCTGGGGAGCTTGTGTTCGAAATCCGCGTTGTTCTGCACCTGCTCGTATTCCATTTTGACGAACAGAAGCAAGACCAGCTCGGTAACGTAATCGCTGTAATTGATGCCGTCGTCGCGCAGGACGTCGCAGAGGTTCCAGAGTTTCTGGACGATGTCGTTTTGGGTCATGACTTGCTCGTTTCGGAAAGGTGCGCCCGCGGTACCTGTATGGCTCCATCGGGCGTTTTGATGTGATAGCGGGTGCTACGACCGCCGCCAGGCAGGCGTATCAAACAGCCCTTCTCCAGCAGATCGGCCAGATGGCGGGTAGCGGTAGCCTTGGATACCTTGGCGACGGATTGATACTTCGCAGCACTGATGCCTTGTTCGAATCCGCGTTCGCCGCCATCGAGCAGACGGTTTAGCACCTTGATCTGCTCGGTGGACAACACGTGATGGTGGTGCTGTTGCCAGAAGCGGGCCTTGGCCAGCACCCGGTCAATGCGCTGCAACGCCTGCTGCAGGCTGTCGTAGAGCGTGCGCAAGAACCACTCAAGCCAGTGAGTGATATCCAGCCGTGCCTTTTGGCTCGTTTCCAGTACGCGATAGTAGTCCGCGCGATCGGCCAGGATGCTGGCCGACATGGCATAGAAGCGGATCGCCTGGTGCTCCGCCTGAGCTAGCGCAAGATCCGTGATGGCACGGGTCAGACGGCCGTTACCGTCATCAAACGGATGCAGAGTGACCAACCAGAAGTGAGCGATGCCGGCACGTAGCAGTGGGTCCAGGGCCGCATCGGCGCGGCTTTGGACTAACCAGTCGAGGAAGGCATCGACCTGCTGCTCCAAACCTTCGCGTGGAGGCGCCTCGAAATGGACGACGGGATGATCGATACGACAGGAAACCACCTGCATCGGCTCCTCACCGCGCAAGCTGCCGATGCGTATGTGCTGTGGGAGCAGGCTCTCCTGCGCAGGGAAAAGCCACTGATGCCAATGCAATAGGCGCGGCAGATCCAGAGGCGCGTCGTAATGCTGGGTGGCATCCAGCATCAGCTCGGCCAGGCCTTCGCTGCGCGGCGTGGAGGGGCCATCGTTGACCGTGACCACGCCCAATCGGCGGGCGAGCGAGGAGCGAACCGAAGCAACGTTGAGCTGCTCTCCCTCAATGGCTGAAGAAGTCACGATGTTCTGCAGCAGCGTATCCAGTTCGTCCTGCGCCTGCGCGTCACCCGCCACCGCACCCGCCATACCCAACAGGCGGCCTTGCGCTTGCTGGCAGTCACGCAGCAGCGGCGCTAAGGTTTCAGCCTGCCAGTGGAAGTGCGGCCAATCTGGCTGTTGCCAGATCCAGCGGGGGCTAGTCACGAGCTGTTCTCCTAGTCGTGAGCCGATTATACCTCTTATTCGGCTCATATTGTGAGCCGAATATTCCTCTTATTCGGCTCACGCGCCCCTGGGCTTCAGCCAGCCTGTTCCCAGAGATGGTCGTTCAAGGCCTCGAGCACCTCGTCCAGGTGGCCTCCCAGAAGCTTGTCCAAGCGCGGCGCACCGCCATCCTGCTCGAAGTTGCGCTGGACCACATCGCGATCGACCACGACCTCGTGAACCAGCTGGCGCGCCAGGCGATCAAGCCATTTGCGCTGCACCGGAGTCCATACCTGCCTGGCGTAAATGACCTGCATGGCATGCGCCACGCGTTGCTCGAAGGGCACCAGCGCTTCGCCTAGCGCTGCCTGGCGGATGTAGCCCACGATGCTGGCGGCTATCTCCTGATGGGTCTGTTGGCGCCAGGCGCTGCCTAGATTGACCTCACTGTAACCGTTCTGGTCTAGCAGCAAGCGCACTTCACGCAACTGCTGGCGGGTGAGATCGCGTGGCCTCGTCGGGCTTTTTGATCTCGTCGATGCTGCTGTATTTGGCTAGAACCACGCTCTCTAGAGTGATCAAAGACTCCGGCGTGAAATCTAGCGCCTTTGCAACATCCTCTGAGACCGAGTGGCGAAGTCTCTCGATGGCCTCATCCATATCCATCAACCACATCTGAAACTGGTCGTCAGCGTCGGTCATGCTGGACTCCGTGCATACAGGTCAATTTGCAACTGCGGCATGTCCGCAACGGGTCGGCTGCGGACCTTCCAAGGCTATTGCACTCGCCGCGCAAGTTTACTCATGAAAGCAAAAGCAGCTAGGCCGTAAATGGCTACGCCGACTGGCAAGCTGGCCAGGAACGCGACCAGGTTGAGAGGCGACCCCTCGTGGATCGGGTGTTCCGCGCTGCCGATGTTCCCCATTGGCATCGCTCGCGTCCAACGTACCTTTCGCTACTTTGTCGACCCCCCGTTAGTTGGTGCCAACCATAACCCGAGGCGGCCGGATCATTGACGTGCCTGAATTCGGCGGGCGTCAGCCAGCCAAGACTGTCGTGCGGTATCTCGAGGTTGTAGTCGGCCAGCCCCGATTGTCGAACCTGTGCTGGCCTACCAACCGCCCGGGTCGCGTCCGAGGCCCTAGATACATCCGAAATTCGCATGATTTCCCCGTTCGCTAAATCCCCCACTTGACCGACACATCGTATGCTCCGGACTGCTGGCCGAGGCGAAGATCGCGGCGGCAGGACGCCAACAGGGGAAAGCTAATGACGATATTGGACGAGGTGAGAGCCTGGTCGCGGGCTCAGATTGATTGGCAGCGGGAGGCAGTTGCGCGCTTGGATGAAGCCGGTTCCCTCAGCGCCGACGACGACAGCGATCTCTTTGCCATCTTGAAATCAAAGCATGGCTTGGCTGATCCCGATAGGCGGGAGGCGCGTGCGGTCGGTGGTGAGGGTCCTGCTCGAGACCAGGCCGGGCCACCAGTGGGTCTTTTGGCGATCCGGAACCCGCGCAACGTCAATGCGCTTGCCCCGAATGGAAACCGTCACGTTTTCCACCTCTGGACTGACCGTGATCTACGGCTCGAATGGCTCCGGAAATCTGGCTACGCCAGAGTGCTAAAGCAGGCTTGCTTTGCGGCGCGTGGGCCTGTGTGGCGTGGCGAAACGGTTTCCACATGTCCATCAGCGCCAGTCGAATCTGGCGGCTCTTCTTCTCACCCAGCCACGCATAAAACTGCGCCATGCTGGCCTCGGAGCGATCCTCGCCGCCGAACCAGATCGGCCGCTGCCGGTCGAGGTCGCTGACCACGATGCGGTAGGTGTGGCGTCTCTTGATCGAGATTTCGTCGATGCCGATCCGCTTCGGTCCCGGCGTGCCAGCCTTGGCCAGTTGCGCCTCCATGTACTGCTTGTCCAGTGCCTTGACGCTGTCCCAGTCCAGGTGCAGTTCCTGGGCCACCGACGATATCGTCTCGTTGCGGCAGCGCCGACCCACGTAGTACGCAAAGCGCTTCGTGTAGAACGGGCTGTCCGACAGGAAGTCCAGCGCCTCGCGCTTCACGGCTCGGCAGTTCTTGCAGTCGACGCGCCGGACCTCGAACTCCAGAAAGATGCGGTACACCCCGCACGGCAGGTCCCGAACGCGCCGCGTGCGCCGGTCGTACCAGCCCCAGTGCACGCGGCCGCACACGCCGCAGGCCGTTTTTTTGAGCGCCGAGTGAGCGTGATGACCCGCGCATCGGGATCACCGAAGACACCCTTGATCTCTTCCAGGGGCCGGAAACCCGCAAACCGGTACGCGTCGATCAGACGCTTCTTCTTCATCGAGGTAGCCATCCGTGCATGATCGCAAAACGCGCAGTGCGTCGGAGGTCCGGAAAACTCGCTGCCATGCGGCTTCCGGCCTGCTCAGACCTCGAGATCTACCCACACGAGTTCCCGAAGACCCACAATTCATTCAAGCCGACGCTGCTTCGCGGCGCGGCTTAATTCAGATGCCCCTACTCTACAAAATGGCCAAGGCCCCGCAGGGCCTTGGCTTAACTTAGTGGCATTGGCCTATAGGCGGCCTTTTTCTTTGCTTCGGCGCAAATCAGCCTGGCTACGTATAATGTCCATCAGATCCCGCTTTGCTGGAAAGGCCAGCTCAATAGCGGGCGTGGTGTGACTGGATCGAACAGCCCTTCATAGCGGATTCCGGCACTTGGTGACGACTCCTGGTACGGTTCAAGACCTTCCTCTGGCCACTGTTCAGCGCGTTGAGCGAAAAGCCGGTGCTGGCACTCAGAGGTGCACAGTCGGACATTCTCTCGGAAGCCACCTTTGCCGAGATGTCGCGTCAATTGCCCAAATTGACACCTGTGGTCATCCCGCAACGCGGGCACGCACCGAGTCTGAAAGAACCGCTTGCTCTGGGCGCCATCGACGAGTTCTTGTCTCAGTGAAGCGCGTCATGGTCTCCGCCTATGGTGCAACCAGAAGCGGATGTCGCAGGTGAGACGCAAAGAAGGTGCGGTCAAATACCGTGGATTAGTGGCGCGGACAAATTATGCTTTAGCAAGCCGGACAATTTATGCTTTAACGAACAAGCAGTCATCCGCAAACAGGGGTGGCCAACATCGGCGAAGACCTTTCGCACTAAACGTGATGCGGAAGATTGGGCTCGCCGCACCGCGGACGAGATGGTGCGCGGGTCTTCATCGAACGTGCCTCATCAGAGCGCATGACCTTCAGTGCAGCACTTGATCGCTACCTTGCCGAGGTAACTCCAACCAAAAAGGATTCGACGCAGCGAGCCGAGAGAACTTAAGGCCGTGTCTCTGCGTATCTTCTTTGGTAAGTACTCGCTCGCAGCGATTAGCACGGATCTGGCAGCACGCTACCGCGACCATCGGCTTGCTGAGGGTAAAAAGCCCAACACCGTCAGGCTGGAGCTAGCTCTCGCAAGCCACCTGTTCACAACCGCTATCCGCGAGTGGCGTATCGGTCTGGCTCAAAACCCGATCGCAAACATACGCAAGCCAAGCGCGGGAGAAGGGCGTGATCGACGCCTTTCTTCGGCTGAGGAACGAAAGCTCCGAAAAGCCGTTGCAGGTCATTCAAATCCTATGTTGCGTTGGATCTTCGATTTGGCCCTAGAAACTGGAATGCGCTCATCCGAGATCACTGGCCTTACGAAGGGTCAGGTCGGATCTGTCCCGTCGCATAGTTCGGCTAAGCAGGACTAAGAATGACAGTGCTCGGACGGTGCCGCTGACAAATCATGCGAAGGAGGTTCTTGCCGCTGCCTTGGCGAATCCTGTGCGGCCAAAGGATTGTGATTTGATCTTCTTTGGTGAACCTGGGCGCGACGGAGTGCGCAGGGCATACAACTTCAACAAGACTTGGCTGGCGATAAAGGCAGATCTCGGGATCGTTAACTTGCGCTTCCACGACTTGCGCCACGAGGCAGTTAGTCGCTTAGTCGAGGGTGGCCTCAGCGATCAGGAAGTGTCAGCAATCAGCGGGCACAAGTCCATGCAAATGTTGAAGCGCTATACCCACCTTCGCGCAGAGGATCTGGTGGGGCGACTCGATTCCCTGCGCCGTAAGTGACGCTAGGTACGCTGGCGAGGGTCGTTGCCACAGCAATATTCTTCAAGCCACGCCCTTCGCAGGGGAAATCCAAGTGGATAGCATGTCAACCGTGGAGTAGATCGCCATGAAGATGCGCCCAATCGATGAGCTCGATACTCCTGAACTTCGCCGCAGCCAGCGGAAATTCGTGGCTAGGATGATTGTCGAAGGCGGCTATGTCGGTGACGACCTGTATGGAAGGCTTGTGCGCACGCTACCAGGCGGAGGCGTTGAGTTCATTGATGAAGCCCATGCGCAGATGTATCCCAGGCAATGGCCGCGGGATCAGCTCAGCCACGAAGCAACGAGCTGGGATGTAACCACCGAGGAAGGGCGGCGAGCTGCCTTGGCCCGAACGGAGGCAATTCTCAGGGCAGAGGGCATGAGTCGCGATGAGGCGACAGCGCCAATCTTTGAAGCGTGGGCTCAGGGGCTTCTGAGTGAAGATGAAGCTATTGGCGCGTTAACGGCTCTTCCCTGGCCGTGATCACGGCGGCAGCTCTTATCCCGCCCGGAAGTTTTCTTGGTCTTTACGCGATGTGAGGTCAGATGACATGCGTGGAAAGAAGATCGTCATGCGTACTATCAGCCTGGACAACCTACGGTTCATGAGCGCTGAGGCCGCGGCACACCTGGCCGCAGATCGCGCGAATGACCTTCTGGCACTGGAATTCCTGAGAGATACCCTAGTAGTTGCCATGTCCCACATCGATGGGGCCTTCGGCAAGAGGAGCCTCCTACGCCTTTTGACGTATGGCTCGCGAGCCGTGCCAGACTAAGCTCCCGCGAATTGTTCCATCCCGTCAGAACACCTCACTCTGTCGCCGATGGAGGTTGCCATGGCGCGACAGAATTCGGGAGGCATCAATGGTGTTCCGGCCTTTTCTAAACAGAGCTCTCCTCTCGACCGCCGCGGCTATCGCGTTCGCTTGCATGACAATCGCGCCGGCGCGAGCTCAGCTCTCGAACAACCAGTGCGTCCAGCTCGCACCAAATTGCACGCCAGGCAGCTGTACCGACTCATGCTTGGACCACGTCAAGCCAGCCTGCTTGCCGGCTCCCGACTTCATGTTCAAGTTAGGTTCGCCTCCGGGCTCAAAGCTGACCGGCATGGAGTTCTGCAAGCGGTTTGGAGCGCCAGTGGCTACGCGACTCCCTAGGCTGGACGTTGGCGGTCAGTATCAAGACTTCGAATTCGGACAGATTGCCACGTACCCCGACACAGAAAAGGGCGACAGGATGCCAAGCTTCGTGCTCCGCGCGTCTCGGGGGCACGACCTCGGACAGCCCACTCCCGTCGAGGTCGATTGGTCGAGCACGGCGCCCTTCACCTACGACGTCTTTCAAGTCGGCACCTCCGTCGATTCCCAGGAGGTAGATGTCACCTTAAAGGATGCAGGCGGCGGCTCCGCCGGCAGCACCACACTCGATATCAACCCAGGCATGAGCTACATCCAGGTTGAAGGCTGCAACAAGCGATTCCTGCTGGGCAGGGCGTGCGACCAAGGGTGGTCGCACCCGGTGTTTATCGACGTACTTCAAACGCTCGGGACGGCTCACGTCATCACGACAACGCAGCCCTTCGGCATCTTTATCGCTCACTGGCCCGTACCTATTCAGCCAGACGCAACGGTGCAAACGTCGACCGGGGCGTTCATCGACGAGCCGGACAGCGTTACGATGAAGCCGAGCGAGCTCGCTCCCCTTATGGCGGGGTACTGCGGTCGCCCATTGATTACGTCCGCGGATGACGAGAAGCATCCGGGGGAGCTCGCGGATGACGTCGCTGTCGCGCTGCTGGCTTTGACCTCCACCGGGGTCGGCTGCGGCGAGGCTCCTGCCGCCACGCGGTCCAAGGTCCTGGCAGCCATCGAGAAGGCAAAGGTCTCCTCCCTACCGGGTACCGACTTCCCGCCAATCGTCGTGGCCGTCCTCGTTGGATTTCTTCTGGCAGGCGCTATCGGGGTGGGCCTCGCCCTCTTTTGGTTTGCGACATCGGACCTGCCATGGTGGGCCAAGCTCATCGAGACAACATTGGGTGTCGGAGTCGCCGTTCTCATAGGATGGCTCGCAACGTGGCTTCATCGAGCGGGCGACTACGACATGCGGCTGGTCGGCACTATTCGCGCGTACTACCAATTCACCTCGTCGACGACGCCGGCCGATGCCAAAGCGCGTTCTCACATTGCCGACAAGTTGCTGACAGTCACGGGACCGGCCGACAATCGGCACGACCACTTCTGGATAGAAGGAGTCCTGCCCACGCCAATCCGCGAAACCGAGAACCACCTTTGGATGACAGAATCGGCGCGCTACCTGTCGAACAACATCATCGCCAAACGCTTGAAAGACTCAGGCAAGGCGGTGCCCAAGGACTATGACAACGACCAGAACGGGATGACGTCGTACATGCTGGAGCAGCTTCAGGGCGTCCTCATCGAAGGCATGTACGAACTCAACGCCCGACCCTACGACCGGCTGACTTATCACGCCCTGGTGAACCTCGCCGACTTTGCGGCGAGCGACATCCCTGGAGGCTGCTTCACAGTTCCGCCGGCGACCGTACCAGTTGCAGCGAGCCCATGCGACGTCGCTCGAGCAGCGCGCAATGCGCTGGATTTCGAGGCAGCGAAGTTCGCGACCTCGAGCAATGAACTTCGGCGTGCAGCTCCGTTTCGTCGACAGCCCGTCTTCAAGGGCTACCCGCGGCTGTGGACCACCGGAGGGGATGACCTAACTTGGCGCTACTTTGCGTACACCGGTGGATCCGTGGAATACGCAACGGAGCGATACTACCGAATTCTGGATGGAGCCGATGGGGCTCTCCTCGCGGGATCGTTGACCATGTATCGCCCTCCGGTGGCGCTGACGAATCTTTTGCGTTACTCGCCGACCTCTTCGACCTTTCTCCAGCGATTTCACGCGAGCAAGCGGGACACGAATCTTCCGGAGGTTTACTACCGCGACCCAAACTTCCTCATCAGCGCAGGAGGTCGCTTCGAGCGTGGTACGGGGTTCGCACTCGACGTCCTGGCCCCGATGGTCGACGCGCTGTCCCTTGGCTACGCCAGTATGAAAGATAGTGAGACCGCCTGGACACAGCCAACGACGTTGATGCCGACGAAACGAGGAGCCGACGTCAACGATTTTGTTCGAATCATGGGCTCGTTCGATGAAACGGAGCGCAACAACACTTGCGTGGCGCCCGGGTTCGCATGCGGCATGAATCCACGTATTCCCGCGGGCCTACCGGAGGCTTGCCAGCAGCATCGAGGCGACTGGACATTCATCGACTTCACTGCCAACAGTGCAACCTGTCCCTTCGACTTCGGCTACTACGTGGCGGTGTTCTCCAAGCGGTGCGGCAAGGACAGCAAGTGCAAGAGCGCGGCTGGTGGCGACGACGGCACGTTTGGCTTCTTCGAGGCCTCGCCGGCCCGGAACTTCCAGACGTACATGGATGACGTGATTTCCAACAACAACAACTGGAACTATGAGTTCGACAAGGTCAACCTGTTCGTCAGCCCGATGTACGGGTCGACATCGTTTCAGCTGAGCGATGACATGGACAAGTGGCCCGTCGTGGACTACGGACCGCTCGGTGCAACCACAAAGAAGGAGCGGAACTTTTCCGCGTGGGGTATTGCCGCAGACGGCCTAGTCACTTCGCCAAAGAAGGCGTGCATCCACGTCGATAACTTCGAGCTTGGGCAGCGACTCATTCTGGACGGCACCGACGTGAAGCACCCGAAGCGCGCGCTTCTCAAACTTCCTGGCGATCGCTGCGAATGCCCGCTTGCAAACGCCTGCTTCAATCCGAGGGCGAGGTAGCAGTCTTACTCATCTCCTGGCGAGCCATCAGCCAATGGTGAGCATGGGCAATGCCGCCGAAGGAAGCCTCGTGGTCATTGCGGCCCGTGATGAGCGATGCACGCGTGGGCGAGCACAGGGCATCTGTGTGGAACTCGTTGTAGCGCAGGCCTTGGGCCGCAAGCTTGTCGAGTTCGGGTGTGGGCGTCGCACGGCCAAACGTTCCGAATTGGCCGAAGCCCACGTCCTCCAGAATGATGACAACCACGTTGGGCGCGCCCGGCGGTGCCTTGACAGGCTGGGGGAACTGGGCGGGATCGGAGTCGGCTACTGTCCGCCCTACTTTGCCGGGGAAGTGGTAATCGGGCCGAGGCAGGACTCTAGGCGTGCCTTTGGCCTCCTCGGAAGGTGGCCCACTCTGTGCGAACACGGCAGTGCAGGCGAGTAGCGCCGAAAGGCCAAATGCAGCGTAAGGAAAGTTGATTGCCATGGGTACTGACCGCCTGCCGCACGAATCAGCCTCGCCAATTGCGAGTGCCCCATCTGGACGCGGGCTGACGGACGCCACAACCGTAGATCTACAGCGGTAAATTAGGTAGAACTACTTATCAGATATGAGGGGCGTCCTAGAAAGCCAAGGTCCGCTTCCGACCCATTGCGGACCTCTCAGACAACCAAAATTGGGCAGTACCAGCAGGGTGCCCAACACCGGCACGATGTTCAGACCGCGTCGGAACGGTGTTCACCCATCACCGGAATCCGCACCACGGGGTGTGGACTTGAGCCTAGGCAGCATTTGGCGCAATAAGTCACCAACCTGATCGAGCCGTATGCGGGCGAGGCGGCGCATCTGCTGGGTGGTGTGGGAGGCCATTGATATGCCCTGCAGGGATGAAACAGTGGAGCCAATTATGCTGTGCAGGGCGCAAAGAGCAGTTCCATGGGTTCCCCCTGGGGACAAATCCGCCTAACTACCTATGCCCTATAGGAGGGTCGGCAGGGATTCGGCCAGAATCCGGCAGCCGACGGCGGACGCGCAGGTCAGGGAGCACACTGCATTTTGCACCGACTGAGCAAGATCCATCGATTCCTGAGAATAGAGGCCTCAATCCGCCAAAAGGGATGTCACTTTCGTAGCCGTCATACCCGCCAATGAAGCATCGTCGGACGAAAAATGCGCCCCGAGTAGTTTGGCTACGGCCGCGCCGTCGTTACGTGTCAGGTTGGGAATAAACCGCGAGTACACGCGAAAGAGCATCTGCGTATTCGCGTGACCGAGGATATGAGCTACCCATTCAGGGTTTTCCCCTGCCCCAAGCATCAGCGTCGCCGTGGTGTGTCTGGTCTGGTAAGGACGTCGGGCCGACAGACCCAACCTCTTGAGCAAGGGAAGCCAGATTCGGTTATTGAAATTCTTGGCGTTGATGGGCAGGCCGTTGCGGGTAGGAAAAACCCACGGGCACGCCGGATTTCTCGTAGCCCACTGGATTTCCAGCGCTGCCCGAACCATCGGTAGCATGGGCACGTCCCGGGCGGACCTCTCAGTTTTCGTTCCCGCTTCCAGCTTGCCAATGACTAGCGTTTCGCGCACCAGGATCAGGCCGCGTTCCCTGTCCACGTTCGCCCAGCGCAACCCGTTGATTTCGCCCGTTCGTAGCCCAGAGAAGAAGCGAGTGACCAAGTAGTTGCGAAGGTCCGGTCGGATCGCCTCCAGGATGGCCTGAACCTCCTGAAGACTAAAGGGCTTGGCATCGGAGCGCCTCATCTTCAAGGGCTTAATGCCCTGGAAGGGTGGCGAAAACTCGAATCGAAGTGCGGCCTCGTTAAGCACCTGCCTGAGGAAGCACATGATCTTGTTGATCCGACTGGGGCTGAGCGCGCCGTTGTAGCCCCGAAGCGTTGCCAAGTGGGCACGGAAAGCCAAAATGTCCGCCCGGGAGATGGCCGACACGAAACTCTCACCGAACCGGGGCAATAGATTTTTCGCCATGACCTCCCGGACGGTGCGGAGATGGATGGCGCTCCACTGGGGCGTCATCTCTGCGATCCAGATTTGTGCAAAGTCGCGAAATAGCGGCAAGCAACTCCCCATATTGATGTCTCCATCAAACGTCGCGGCCTTGGGGCTCTCGGGAAAGAAATCCCCGTAACGGAAACCTTCATTCCGCATGGCAGCTTGCATGTTTCGGAGGAGCGCTTCGGCCCGCCGCCGATCCGCCGGCATGTCGATGTAGGGCGTCTGTTCCCGGCACCGCACACCTTTGTAATAGAAGTCGACGTAAAGCCTCCCAGTTTCGGGCCGAACGCGGATCGAGGTCATGGTTAGTCGCCCTCTCCGGTGATGGCGGGGGCGCGACGGGAAACGACATTAGAACAGGTGACAACCGGACAAATGGGCAGTTGGGCAGGCACGGCTGGTCTCGTAGGTAGGAATTGCCCTACGAGACCACTGGCGCCGATTTGCGCAAGTCGACGATCGTGTGCCTCTTCGCAACGTCTTGCCGCGTTTCGCTAGCTCCTTGGACGGTCCTTCATGGACGGTTGCAGCCCTATTCCGCGCGCCCTTTTTGAGACATCCCCGGTTTATCTCCACCCCGGCAAACATGGGGTTATCTCAATGCCTCCAATACTTCTAGCGCGTCCGTCATTGCGGCGCGCGAGAGCACGTCGCGTCATCGTGCGAACTGGGCTGTACGTGCGAAAGGACCAAGAAGACTATCTGACCTCGAATCTGGCCGCGCGAGATATGCGCCCTGAGGAGATACGGCTGCTAATTCGAATTTTAACCGCCGTTGGTTCCTCGAATCATGCGGTGTGGACAGCAACGACCCTCGGTTTCAAGGAGGTGGCCGACAAGTTCAGTTGGCTCACGGAATCCCCCCATGGAGCAGCACTTGGACCCCCGGCCAACTTCTGCCCGTTCTTTTCGGCCAACAGCACCTCGCTTCAGATGCTTGGGCATGACAATCCGCCGCGGCCGGATGACTGCCTGATGCTATCGTTGCTACAGCGCAGGGGTACCAGCGCAGGCCGCCTGGCCCTGAGGGACGTGGCCATTCTTGCCACCGTCGCCGCTTGCCACGAAGACAGCGACTGGCAGACAGACCTCCCGGCCATTGCGCGCATTGCCGGTGCCATGGATGAAGCAATCGTACGTGCAATTTCGCGATTGACCTTTGACTGTCCCTCCTTGGTGCTCAGCCAGTGGCGGTCCGTCTTGGACGAACACGCAACGTTGTCGACCGATACTCGGCGGTCGCTGCTCTCCTTGGCGCGAATTGTTAATAAGGCCTGGCCCCTTCCATTAAAGGAGTCTTTGCCTTCCGCGCTGGGGCCGGACTCTTGCGCCGGATCTACGGCAGCCTCGGACAAACGCATGGCATCCACGGAATTATCCTATTCCAGTGGAAGCTTGAATGCGGCTGCGAAAGGCGGCGAAACGGTACCTCATGCGACGGACGATTCGGACGCAACTGTCGCCTCATCGAAGGCCGCGGCCCGAAGGCAAAAGTTGACGAAGGAAGAACGCAAGAAGCACGGGTTCGGCAAGGTCGCCGGCAAGCGAATTAGGGTCAGTGAGCTGTCCTCAAAGGCCCAGATTCTCACCGTACCTCAAAAGCCTTCTGACCCTGAAGACGAAGACGGGAGACGTCAGCCCGAAGACTACCGGAATGCTCAGTACATCTTGGCGGTCCCATCGCCATCCACCGCGAAGATCGAGGTCGCTCGACCTTTGGTCGGTAAGCGCATGGCGATCTGTGATTTTCGCGCTGATAAGAGCTGGCTGGTCGAGACGGATCGTTGGAACGTTTTGGCGCCAGAGGAGACAAAGCGTGCGCTGAAAGCGGCGATCGATCATGCAGAGCATGCAATATCGAATATTGACGCCGGTGATGATGTCAGACCTGCCAAGCAAACGCTGCGTACGACCCTCGAGCTTGTCCTGATTGCTTTGGGAGCCATGTCGACCCGATCAGTGGTCGAGGTTCAGTTCGCTACCCATGAACAAGCACTCGCAACATCGAACGCTGTTTCCTTGACCTGGAATGGGGAACTCATTCGCAAAATCCCCATTGTCAAAGGCCGCTTCAAGCCAAAGCAAGAAGAAATGAAGTACCTGCGACCAGTCCAGGAAGCAGTGATTCTTCGCCTGCCCGTGGAATGCGTGCGCCTCCTACAGGCGTGGATCAAGGTTGAGCGGCTGGACGAGGCGAGAGGTCCAGTAAAGTTATTTCCAGAGCCCGCCGAGGGGGCAAAGAAGAGGCTGTCCCGATTATGTGAAAAGCTGGCCAGTCGTTCCGGTGTCCACCGCCTGGCAGCAGAACGACTTCGCGGTGTACTTCCTTCTGAAGTCTTCCAACTCACCACCGACGTGACGACTGCGCAATTCATCTCTGGGAAATCGCTTCGCCTTTCTCCAGTGGGGGGCTCCTACTACACCGCCGGGCTCTGCGAATTGCAGGCGGTCTACGATCAGTTTGTGCGTCGAATCGGGTTGACACCTGCTGGCGCAATGACAGCTGGCCTTGACGTCCTCATTGGTTCGAAGCTTTGTATGAACGACGAGTACGTCTGTCAGCGAGTTGCGGACATGGGGGCCGGGCTTAATCGGGCCACCGCCATGCTTCGGAGTCCTATCGCGAAAATCGTGGATTGTCACAATCGAATGGTGGCCTACGTAGGCGGCATGCTCGAGGCCGCTATGGCCACTCGAAGCGCTGGCACGGTGGGGGACATCCGGATGCGCGATATGTGTTTGGCATCAGGACTCATCGAAATTTCCGACAAGGACGTGGACGTGGGCCATTCGGTACGCCGCCTCGTTCTCTGTCCCATGGTAGTCGAACAGATTCGCGCGTTTCGCGCGCATCTCTACACGTTACAGACGATGGAGAGGCTTCCACACCATATTCGCGCCTACGCCACATGTGCTCTTTCCGGCGAAGGCCCGCTCATTGCGTTGGTGAATCAAGCCCAGGACATCTACCGTTACGAGCGAAAAGCACTCAAGCGCTACTTTTCCGCCTTGGTTGTACTGCCAGGCAATGCGTTTCGTCACCGCGCAGCGACCGAACTGCGAGCGATGGGATGCCGTGGCGATCTGGTGGCCTCACAGCTTGGCCACCTCGAATTTGCCCAAGTCTTCGGGATCGAGAGCCCTACTTGCCCGCGCGACCACGACAAGGCTATCGGAGAGTCGGTGGACGCCTGGCTAAAGTCGGATGGCTGGAAGGTCGTGCGCGGACTTGGCCAGGAGGCTATCGCTGATCCTGTGCCAGGCCGTCTGAGTCGGCACATGAACGCCGTGGAGCAAGACGTTACGCGGAGGGAAAAGAACCGAAGCCCAGATCGGTCGCCCGCATGGCACCGTCGGCGAGAGAAAGAGCTACCGTCCATTGTGGAGGAAATCAGGCAGCTTCTGGAGCGCCATGTCACCGAGTTCCCTATTGTCCACGGTGTGCCTCACATTGACAGCGAAAGCCTGGGAAGGATGCGGGGGGCCATTACTACACATCCCACGGCGAATGCTGATTCACGGGAGTGGCGTTTCGATCAGTTGCATCGCCAGATGTTGGCGGGCGAGAGGCAAAAGCAATGGGTGTGTGAGGACCGAAGGCGTGTATTTCGCCTTTATACGGAACCCAGTCCATTCGCCCGTGGCATGTTGGAGGAGCACGCGAAGATCCTTGGCTTGCGACGTTGGTTTTGCGAGGCTCTGCCGAACGCGATGGTCGGTCATGTAAACCGAGACCAACTCGTGCACTGGTTCTTCTTGGGGCTCATCCTCTTCGACTTCGTGGTCGATGCACGTGAACTGGAGGCCTACGCTAAGGCTGTGCCTGGCGCGTGTCGGTCTAGGAGGCACGGAGATGCCCTCTTCCTCCCCATCCAGGCGGACAAGGAGTCGATGATTCAAACTGTCCAACTCACGGGCGTCAACGCAGCCCTGGCCGTGCGGCTCTACGGCAACGGCTGTGACGTTTCAGAAAGCGCCATCCAGGACTTTGAAGGCTGGCTTTCGAGGACACTTCCGGCGCTCATGAAGCCGGAGCGTGGCCATGTATTGCCATGCCTGCTTCTCGCCGCCCGCATTTCCAGTCGCTTCGAATTGCCGGGCACCCTTCGGGCACTCAGGAATCAGACGCTCAAAGCGGTCTCGCTTCGGCCAGAGCGGATGCTGGCGCTTGTCGATGACGTAGCAGGCGGAGGTGGGCTTATGCCAGCAAAATCGCCCGACTTCCATGAGGGGAAGGCGGTAGAAGCGCCTGCCTGTTCAGAGGCTGAAAGTCGGACCTTGCGCTTGGCGCTGGCCGCGATCCTCCGTCCAGGAAAGAAAAGGTACGAACAAATCACGTCAAAAGATGGGCGCACTGCAAAGGGTGGCGTGGTGCAGACGATGGAGGAAAAGCTGACGGCGTTCAAAGAGCGCGTCAAGTCGACAAGTGAGCTTTTCTATTTTTTGGCAAGTTATTCGCTTCGGCTCCTCACACATGGCACAGGATATTCAGATCCTCTCAAGCGTTCGTCGGTTGAAAAGTACGTCTGCTGGATTGCGAAGTACCTCGCAAAGTACGGACCGGGTCATGGATACTGCGCGATGGACGAGGATGCTTTTATCGACCTCTACGATGCGATTGCTGGAAGCGTTGAAGAATCAACGGAGGCGGGCCTTCGGGCGTGTTTGTGGTACTTCCACTCGTACCTCCAGAGCTACCACCAAGTGGTGCGCCTCGACGCCGCTGAGGTTCTCGGCGGTCATCCTATCCAAGCCAATGTCGACGCAAATGTCATCACTGAAGCGGAGTACCGCAAAGCGCTCGACGCGTTTGTAAATGACATCAGGGTTGCAGAGCGTCGGGGCGATGACGAGGCGGCCAATTATCTCAATGCGGCGCGTGTGACTCTCATCCTGATGCGGCGATCGGGTAGTCGCCTGGGAGAAGTCATGGGCCGACGAACGAAAGACCTTTTTCTGGGCGAGGAGTGTTCAGTGATTGTCATGCGTGCAAGCAAGTTTGGGACGCTCAAAACCATCAGCGCGCTGCGTGCCGTGAACATGCACCAAGATATGACGCAAGAAGAACGCGTCATTGTATGGCGCTGGATTGAAGAGCGAGAGGGACTTTGTGGTTCTAATGACCGGCGCAATTGGTCTCTTTTTGCTACCGGACGAGCCGATACGCCCGTCCTTGAGCGGCACCGAATCACAGCCTTGTTGTCCGAAAAGCTCAGAATGGCAACCGGTTTGTACGAAGCGCGTCCCCATTGGCTTCGGCATAGCGCGACCTGCACGGATTTCAATGCCTTGTATGAACCGGTCAGGGACGCCGAGGGGTGCATCATTCCCGACATCGCAATGGTACTTCGTGTTGGGGGCATGGGTGCTGGACCGTTGCATCTGGGTGAGCAGGTGAGCTTGCGTGCTCGTCGCGGACATCGCCACCTCGCCACGACAATTGCGTCCTACAGTCACACGTTCACACTGGCCATGGGGCATGGCAGTGCCTGGTTGCGTCTAGGTTTCTCGGACCGGCAGGTGGCGGCGATCTGTGGCCTGACTTACGCCCACGTCCGCAAGCTCCGCGAACGGTTTCGAAGGAAGAAATACCGTGATCAGCATCTTGGCATGCTCCTCCTGCAACGGAGCGGCGTGCCCTACGGCGATCACTTGAAGTGAGCGCTTGGCTCGTCGTGCCGAAACGGCTCTAGTGATCACCGTAGTGGAACTTGCAGCTGATGATGGAGATGTACTCATCATCGAAGGCGTAGACCAGGCGATCCTTCTTGTTGATGGACCTGGACCAAAAGCCGGCCAGATCACCGCTCAACTCATGAGGATCGCCCAATCCGTCGTTCGGAATCCTCTGCGCATCCTTGATGAGGGAGTTGATCTTCTTCAGGGTCTTCTTATCTTCAGCCCAATCCTGGTAGTCCTCCCAGGCTTCGTCCGTGAACTTGATACTTCGTGCCATCAAGCGGTCTCCTTTTTCTCCTCCTCGATCAGCTCTCGCTTCTTAGCCTTGCCCGCCTTGAACTGAGCGATGGACTTGGCGAGGTGATCGCGGTTTGCTTTGTTGCTGAGCAGGTGAATTGTGTCTGCCATCGAGTTGTAGTCCGCAAGGGACATGACTACTGCGTCCTCGTGGTCGCGGCGATGGATGACCGTGATGGAGCAGTCGCTCGCTACGGTATCCAGCACATCCTTGAGGTTGTTACGGGCGTCGGAAAAGCTGACGACTCGCATTGGGTTCTCCTGTCTGCCTTACCTTTCTATGTGTTCCTGATGTCTTTCTTGACTTGTGCAATATGTTGCACAAGTGCAGTTTAGTACATGCCCTAAGGGGCAACAAGTGGTTGGCACAGACCTTTCGTGACGCATACATCACTGATTCTATTGGTTTTCCATGGTCCGCCTGGGTTAATCCTAGGTCCAGCCTGAAGCCGCCCTCGTGCCATCATTCAGGCAAAATGTGCCCCAGCGAGAGGGCAACCCCCGGGCGGGGGTCAGACCGGTTACACAGCCGGCTGAGGTCGTTGCTAAGCGTGGTCGACCGGCATGACGCCCTGGCGCGCGGCCCACATTACGTGGGCCGGGTCCACTGCGAGCAGGTCCCGCGGGCGGGCCCCGCCCAGGTAACTGTCGACGGCCTCGAACCAGACCGCGATGCCCCAGGCGTCCCGTGTCGCAGTCAGAATCGCCATCACCTCCTGCAAAGCGGGAAGCGGCTGCCACACGTGGGGATCCATACCGTAGTATGGAAAGTGGTCTCTACCCTCGAGCGCGATGGCGTAGATCTGCCCTGCCCGTTGCCAGGCCACGGGATCCGGCGGCGGGTTGCCGGGGGTGCATGGGCAGCCATCTCAGCCGCATCGAGCCAACGCGCGCCCTGGAGCGCGGCCTCGCGTGCCCGAGCCTGCATCGCGGCCTCCATGGCGCTTATCCTGGGGCTGTTTCGTGCCGTCATGCCGTACCAATGACTCCCAGGTCGTCGGTCAAAAAGCGATGCAGTAGGTGGGGCGTCCCTGCCTCGGTGGGCTCATGCGATGGCTTGCTCCTTCAAGGTGCCGTCGTCATTGATGTCCTTGGCGCCGAGGATACCGTTGGAACACGTCTCACGCCACGCGGCCAGGGCTGTGCCGGAGGGGGGGCGCGAAAACTAAATCCCCGGCAAACCGCACAACGGTGCGGGTTCCCACGGTTTCGTGGCTTTCGCCCGGTACCGGACAAACACCGCCATTTGGTAGCAGCCGCCCAGCGAAACCTGCCGAGTGACTTCACTAGCTGTCGCCGCCAGAAAGTTGCGCGATAGGAGCAAATCAGCTGCGCACGAACCGAAGAAGAGGCTCCAGATCGCCGGTGTCAGCCTGACGCACCGCCTCCAGGTAGCGCTGCCGCACCCGCTGGTCGTGCGGTGCCGGCCCCCAAGTGAATGGCTGGGCGCCATGGGACTGTAGGAACAGGTCTGCCATAACCCGCGAGCACCGGCCATTCCCGTTGGGAAACGGGTGGATGTACGTCAACTGGTGATGGAGTCGGGCGGCCTGTTCATCAAGCAGGTATGTCCCGAACTCCTGCCAAGCGCCAACATTGTCGAAGAGCTGCCGCAGCTGCATAGCGATCTGGTGCGGGGCCACGCCGATGTTGCGCTCGGTCAACCGGAACCGACCAGCCCACTCCCAAACCAAGCCGAACATGCGCGCGTGCAGCTGCCGCAGGAAGTCTTCGCTGGTCACTAAGACATGCTTTTTCCTGATCTCGCGGGCAGCCCAGCGCATCGCGGTGAAGATGTTGGCGCCTTCGGCGTCATTTAGGTCGCCCCGAGTCGCCACCCATGACAGCTTCAGCCCGCGCGCTTCGTCCGGGTCCAGAGGCGTTTGCCCGTCATCGAGCTGGAAGTCGAACCCCTGGGGATCAGCCAAGCTCGCTCTCCCGCCACAGCGCAGTGTCTGGGATCGCGGCTTCCGCCTCTTGCAGAAGAAGCCGGCGTAGGTCATCGGAGACCGCCTGGTCTTCGAGCTTCATTTGGGCGGCGGTCCGATTGAAAGTGGCGTTGTAGAGCTTCAGGCGCTGCTGGTCCACGCTGGACTGCAGGGGCAGCCGAGGCACCACCAGCACAATCAATTCGCAGTCCATGGCTGCCACCGCGCGGCGCAGCGTTTCGACGCGCACGGTGCCGGCACGCTCGCTTTTTTCCAGCTTAACCACTGAGCTGGGAAGCACACCCAGCCGGCGCGCGAGATCTGACTGCGACATACCCAGAGCATCGCGCATAGCGGCGATCCAGCCCCCCCGGGGGGTGGACTGGAGGCGAGGAAGCACTTCGCGCAACCAGTTGCCAGCTTGATCGAGTCGTGTGCGGGCGAGGCGGCGCATCTGCTGGGTGCTGTGGGAGGCCATCGATATGCCCTACAGGGACGAAACAATGCATGCAATTATGCCATATAGGGCAAAAACATCAATAACATCTATTCTCTATAAGGCGGAATTAGCTTAACTAATTGAGCCCTATAGGGCATGCGTATACCGGACTAGCGCGACAAACACGCCAAAAAAGTGCTTCAAACGCGCCACGCGAAGCAGCACGCCGAATGGGGCATCGATGAGCGTTTGATGCGCTATTACCTGGCGCCGGAAACCGCCACGAGCCGCCTGAAGCCCCTATCCCGTGCAGTACGCGTTCGAACAGCTGGCCCGGTGAGCCGACCTGCCTAGATGACTGAATCGCGGCCGCGGATGGCGTGCGTAGATGACTAAACAAGGCCGCGGATGGCGTGCGAGATGACTAAACCAAGGCTGCGGATGGCGTGCCAACGCGGGCCTCGGACCGGACGTTTAGTCATCTAGGTAGGGAGTTTGGTCATCTAGGGAGGTCGCACCGGCGCCCCCTTTAGTCAAACACTCACGGGCCGAAACAGCTGGCCCGGTGAGCCGACCTCCCCTAATGACTAAATCGCCGCCGCGGAAGGCGGTGCGTAGATGACTAAACCGCGCCCGCAGATGGCGTGCTGACGCGGGCCGCGGGCCAGGAATTTAGTCATTTGGGGAGGTCGCGGGCCGGGACTTTAGTCAAACACTTACGGGCTCAGATCCCCCCCACACGTAGGCCGCATCGTGGCGAGCCAGTTGGATCACTGCGGCCGGGGCCAGGGTAAACAGCTCGACGGGCGCACGGGTGTAGTCGCTTAACCGCCCGCCCCGATCCCGGGACACCATGGCTGGTCGCAGAGAGTGTTGCCAACCCCTATGACGCCGGCGCAGCTTAGATCGTCACGCGAGGCGGCTATGGAGGCACGCAGGTCCGGTCGGCATTGCCGAGCAGGCGGATCAGGTGCTCCTCCAACTGCAGGCGGACCCGGGGCTCACTGAGGCCGAGCTGCGGGTCGCAGCGCACCAAGTGCGCCAAGGCGGCGTCGGGCCAACCGATCGCGTCGTCATCGAGCGCGAGCCACTGCCCGGGCTGCCGCCGGCGTACGTCGCGGGCGATCTGTTCGTAACGGGTCGACCGATCCACCCACCAGTCGACCAGTTCATCATCAAGCGCGAAGCGGCTGTGCCAAGTGGCGCCAATCACGCGCCGACGAAGGGCGAGCGGCAGCCGTTTGCACGCGTAGCCGAAGCGCTTCACGCGCACCCAGCTGGTCGAAAGAACGAAGTCGACCTGAGGGTATGGCGCGAGGATGTGCACCAAGCGTTCGGCGTACTCAAACAAGTGGCCCGGACCTCGCAGGTACGGGCGATTGCGCCAGTCCAGCCACACGTCGTCGTGGTGAAGCACGCCATCAAAATCCAGGTACAGGACCAGATGGGATGGCGCCGGCGCGTTCGCCAAGGCTGCAGGCGGATCAACGTCCACCAGTTCCACCGGTGCATCGAAGTCCGATGCAATCGTCACCTGCCCCTTTAGCCACCCGAAGCGACGGGCGACAGGGGATGGCGGCTCGATCGGCAAGTGCTCTGACTCGTAGGCCATCACCCGGTTCGCGAGCCACGCAAAGCGCGTCCCCTCCGGTGTCCCCGGCTCGGGTGCGTGGTCGACATAGACCGACAGCTCGCGCAGGGCGGCCTCGTAGTCAGTGGGGGTCTGGATGGGGTTGCGGCTCGCCGGGCCTCCATATGCGATAACTGAGTGGATCGGCTTGCAACGGATAGAGGCCGGCGCGTTGCCGTCAGAAGATGACTAATTCTTTGGGGTAATTCGGATCGGGGTGGATTGCAGTTCCCGCGTCAGATTGATGCCGAGCGATTTCGCGGAAACGCCGTGCCTGCGAATGTGCTCGGGTAGCTGCGTCGCAGGTCCACGCCACAGGATCGGGTCATAGTCGACGCCCGCGACCGGCTTGGGCAGTTTGGTCAGCCAGTGCTTGAACCATTGCATGCGCATTCCTCCGAAGGTGATGATGCTCACGGCATTGCAGCAGGACAGTTGCAGTGCGCAATACACGTCTTTGAAGATCACTCACTAGCCGAATATATGCCCAACGCAACCATTCGCACGAGCGTGACCGATCCCTTGCGTATCGCCACACTTCCCGTAGCAGGCGGCGGAGCCGTTGGTGTGACGTTTGAACCGGGCAAGCACCAGGTGAACGCCATGTCCGGAGGCACCTGACAGTGGGATCTCGACGTCGATCTGCAGGCAATCAATCGTGGGGCGCTGGTACCTTGGTTACGTTACTGGAGCCGCAGGAATTGACCGAGTTGGCCATTGAGCCGCTGGCGTCGCGCGCCGGGGCAGTGGGCCTGCGTTGGTTCGGCTTGCCCATTACCGACGGCGCGGCCCCCGATGATCGCTTCCTGGCTCCTTGGTCCGAACTTGGTCCACGCTTCGCGCGCGAACTTCAAAACGGCGGGCGACTCGTCGTGCACTGCAAGGGCGGCCTCGGACGTGCCGGCATTGTGGCCTGCCTTCTGCTCCACGCCACAAAGACAGCCCGAGGGGCCGGTGAGGCGATGGCCATGGTACGGGCGGTTCGCCACGGCTCCATTGAAACGAAGGTACAGGAATCGCTTCTTCACGCCTGGTATTGCCACGCTAACCCACTCCATTGATACGTCGGCGTTGTCTCGGGCGGTCAGTAGACACGCGGCTACGTGGGGTGTGAGTGCCATGGCTGTGCCTCCTGCGCGTAGTCGTGAATAGCATTGGCGGAATTTCAGCGGGCGCCCCTGATACTCTGCCGCGTCTACGGCGACAGCAGACGACGGGCCACTAGTCATTTGAGTAGGTTGATGCCGTACGTCGCATCGCGCCTCGACCTCCCTAGATGACTAAAGAAGACGGCGCATCTCGTGATGCGGGCCCGAGCATGATCCCCAATTGCTACTTCTGCGCCGGCTTACCTGGTTGGCGTTTACGTAAGACTACCCACGATTGAAGGGCACCCAGGACGCTGGTGCCAAGTGAGAAGGCTGTCCAGCAGGCGGTGACGGCTGTACCGATGGCGAGGAGAGTGATGATGACTCCCATGACAGCCCAGCCTGCGGGCATCAGGGGTTCCGTCAGCCAATGGAACGGCCCGAACGCGACCGGAGCCCCTTGCGCCCACCAGCCAATGGTTGCCATCAGAAATATCAGGCTGGCAAGTAAGGGCAGGCCGATCAGCACTCGGATCCAAAAGCAAACGTCCAAACGAACGCGGGTCGGTGTGGAAGGCACGAAGCAACCGCCTCGCTTCAGGTGGCTCGGCCGCCGCGAACGATCATCGGGCATCGAAGGCTTAATAGCCTCCGGATGATGCCCATTGGCGCCTCGCCTTGATTGCGCGTGCGCCCAAAACACGGCGTCGAACACGGTGCACAGGTGGTCGGCAACGGCCTTTCCATGCCGAGCTTCAAAGGCTCGGCGGAGTTCTTGACTCAGGGACGCTCGGCGACCGGCACCGAGCGAGTCGCCCGATGCTTTCATGTCATCCCACCACGCATCAAAGATCTGGCAGGCCATCGCCTCATCAGCGCGGCGAGTCGGCCATCCGGTGCGTTGTATCCAGTCGATGGCTTCCAATAGCGCTTCGCTGACGGAGTGGTCTTGCATGTGTCTTTTCCTTATGGGGGGCGTTACCGACTCGGTAACTTCACTAACCCACCACAAGTCGTGATTGACGCAAGTGGGTCACCCAACCCTTCTCACGTGCCCTGTCCATGCCGGAGTCGTGAAAAGTGATTGTCCATTTAGGACGGCCAAAGACCGCATTGCATTGCGATCTTTGCCGCATGCCGTGGGTCCGTGATCACCCGCCCGGCCGGATTCCGACATGAGAGCGCCACCTTGCGGAAGGTGCTAAACGCCAACGATCTGCCCACCAAACGCCAAGTTCACTGCTCACCGACGCCAGACACAATGCACACGTGCGCCAGGTCCACTGCACATACGCGCCAGTCTGCACGGCAACGCCAGACTGATCAGCAGCCATCTACTGATCGAGGTCAAATTGAGGCTGACCTTGCCCCCGAGAAACGTATCCCTTGTCGTGTGATTCAATCTACGCAAGGAGAACGACAAGACGAAGGCAACACGAGCGCGCTACACGCTGGAATTCAAGCAAGAGGCCGTGCGGCTGGTCGAGGGTGGCCAGAGCCAGGCGGCGGTGGCCAAGACCCTCGGGCTGGTCGAGCAAACGCTATTCAACTGGGTCAAGGCGAGCCGGCAAGGTCAGCTCAAGGGTGCCGACAGCAAGCCGGTGAGTGCGGAGCAGATGGATATTGCCCGGCTGCGGGCTGAACTGGCGCAGGTGAAGATGGAGCGTGACATCCTGGGAAAAGCGACGGCGTACTTCGCGAAAGGTGCGAAGTGAAGTACGCCTTCATCCAGCGTCATCGGCGGGTGTGGCCGATCACGGCGCAGTGCCGGGTGCTGCGGGCCAGCGTGAGCGGCTATCACGCGCATGTGGCACGCCAAACCAGCGCCGCACCACGGCGTTTCCTGAGCGACGAGGCACTGCTGGTGCATATCAAGGCGGCCCACTGCCAGAGTCGTGGCGGCTACGGCCGGCCACGCATCTGGCGGGAGCTTCGCAATGATGGCGTCCGCGTGGGCAAACAGCGGCTGCAGCGACTGATGCACAAGCACGGCATTCGCGCCAAGGGCAAGAAACGGTTCAAGGTAACCACCGACAGCAACCATGACTTGCCGATCGCGCCCAACCTGCTCAACCGTCAGTTCACCGTGGGGGCCCGGGACAAGGTGTGGGTCGGTGATATCACCTACATCGCCACCGACGAGGGCTGGCTGTTCCTGGCCGTGGTCATCGACCTGTTCAGTCGTCAGGTGGTGGGCTGGTCGATGCGCCAGGACATGACGCGCGACATCGTCATCGACGCACTGCGCATGGCCTGGTTCAAGCGCCATCCCAGCAAGCAGGCGGGACTGATTTTCCATAGCGACCGCGGCAGTCAATACGCCAGCGAGGACTTCCGAGACGTGCTCAAGGAATACGGCATCACTGCCTCGATGAGCCGCCGCGGCAACTGTTGGGATAATGCCTGTAGCGAAACGCTGTTTGGCTCGCTGAAGGTGGAGCGGCTGCACGGACAGCGCTTCACCACCCGCCGCCACGCCAAGGATGAAATCCTCGCCTGGCTGCTCTGGTACAACGCGTCCCGACTACACTCCACCTTGAACTACGTCAGCCCCATGCAGTTCGAGAAACACTGGCTTGCTGCTCAGGCCAAACAAGCCAGCCCATGACCACGGTTATGGGATACGAAGTTCGGGGGCAAGGTCAAACGCAGAGTGGTCAGTGTAGATGTGCCTCCCACGCGAAATCTGACCTCCGTGCAAATCGAGAGTGGGCCAGAATCACATCCACGCCGACAATTTTGATCAAAAATCGCACGGTGGGAAATTCCGTTTTGCGTTTTTACACAGCCTCGACCCGATGCAGATCTACAGTAGGCAGTCATTGGCCTGGCCTCCGACAGTCTGTCGGGTGCCGACCATTGCGAAGATTGGAGTCGGCGCCTGGCCCCGTGTCGATCCCGCAAGCACTCGTTCGTCGCATACATGAAGGCGACCACGCCGGCCGCCCTTTCCGCTAGGGAGACAGTCATGTCCTACATCGATGGTTTCGTAATCGCCGTACCCGACGCCAACCGCGAGCAATTCATCGGGCACGCCCGTACCTTCGACGCCATTTTCTTGGAGTTCGGCGCCACCCGGGTGGTGGAGTGTTGGGGCGAAGACGTGCCCGAGGGCAAGCTCACCGATTTCCGGCGCGCCGTGCAGGCGAAGCAGGACGAATCCGTGGTGTTCTCCTGGGTGGAGTGGCCCGACAAGGCCACCCGCGATGCCGGCATGGCGAAATTTACGCAAGACCCGCGCATGGAAGCCGCCGCTGACTGTCCTTTCGACGGCAAGCGCATGATCTTCGGCGGCTTCACACCCGTGGTCAGCCTGCCGGACTAGTGCGGCTCTGATTTTGCGCGTCATCCCAGCGAGGCGCTTTTCAACAGCGGAGCTGGTCAAGCATTTTCCTGATTGACGTCGAACCGCAACGAGCCGTCCTCCGTGTACGCTGGCCAAACGTCGAGTGTCCGCCCCCTACGGCGGCCTCAACCGGTCGATGCAACACTCCTGCTGCTTGCGCAGTCGTTAGTGTGTTGCATCGACCGGCTGAATCCGCCACCCACAGCGGACATTCCGACTGCACCGGCACGCATGCCGAGACTGCTTCACAATCCCGGCTGCGCTGCGGCTGCTCCGATGCTCAGCCAGTCACCGGGTGGCGATATGCGCTGACGATCGTTCCGCTGCCATCGACCAGCAGATAAATCGTTTCCGCGCCGTTACGGCGCTCGACGACATAGCGGTCCCAGCCGAAGTCAGTCACACCGCCGAACTTGTAGGACTTTACCGGCCCGAGCTTGGCGAGATATTTCTCCCGATCCGGCTTCTGTTGTTTCCGGGCCTCGGCAAGCGCGGCACTGATACCCGTGGTGCCATCCGGGTCGCTTAGCAAACGCTGAAGCGCTTGTTCGCTGCCCGGGAACGGCTTCTGGTCGACGATCCGTTGGGCCAGTGCCTTGGCAATCTGATTGGCGGCGGCTTCTCCCACGCGATTCGCCCTGACGGCCACGTGTCCCTCGACCGTGCCTACCAGTGCTTTAGTATCGCCTTCGACGCTCTGCAGGAAATCGACCGAGGCATTCATGCCCGGCACGAAGAACTCCTTATTGTTGCGGGGATAGAGATCCATCGGCCCCTTGAAGGCGACCTGGCCATTGATGCGAAGCACTAGATGGTTGTCGCTGCGCGTGATGGTAATGACCGATAGATCACTCACCTTGTAGTAGCCCACGTACCTATCAAGTACGCCGGGACTCAAGGTCACGGCTTCCCCGGCAGCCTGCTGGTTCGCATCGGGCGGCGTGACCTGTGCGGCAACGGCCACCACGCCGAGCGAAAGACAGGCAAGGCCGATGGCCGATGCACGCGCCCACTTCTTCGGTTTCAGTAGCATGAGCTTGATCCTCTGCTCGAGAAACGACACGGATTCCGACATGCCAGCGGCCACGCCGGTGGTTGTCGAGCGGTACTGCCCTACTTCGATAAGCGTTTCGCAGTATTCGTGCAGATCGCCGCCGCCGCGCAGGACGCGTGCATCGCAATCCACCTCCACCGCGCGCCGTAGCCGGTGGAACTGCCACCACAGCGCCGCATTCCATGGCATGAGCACGACCAGCGCGAGCGCCAATGCGATCACCTGCGGATCACGTGCCCGCAGATGCGCGCTTTCGTGTGCGATGACATGCCGCTGCTGCGCGGCGGGAGCATGTGCAAGCCATGTCGGCACAACAATGCGTGAGCGGAGGATGCCGATCACGGCCGGGCCGACGTTCGGTGAGAACAGCACCGTGGCGTCGCACAGGCTTCCCGCTTTCCAGCGACGCTTTTGTCGGTGCAGCGATACAGCCGTGATGGCGAACAGGCCGAGCAAGAGCACGGACAGCGCAAGCCAGATCCACCCTGCCATGATGTCGATGCTGTGTGCGGTGGACGCACGCTGTGCCATGGCATCCCAGTTGAACATGCCGGCGGGCATGGGTATCGACGTTGCGCCGCGCAGCGCGAGCGTGGTGCCGGGCGTGTCGGCGTGGAAGATCACCGGAACCCGGATCGAGGCAAAGGCAATGACCACGGGCAAGAGTAGCGACAGGACCATGGCAGCCAACCAGACCCCGCGCGTTGCCCGATGACGCTGTTTCGCCGCGTGCTCGCCAATAACCGCCGCCATGCTGAGAAACGCCGTGACCAGCGCCGCGTAGATCATCCAGGGGAGCATTAGGGCTTCTCCTTATCCAGCCGCTCAGCCAGCAATTTCCGCATGCGCGCCATCTGCTCGGGGCTAAGCTTCTGGTCGGACACCAAATGCGTGAGCAACAGTTCGGCGGAGCCGTTGAAGAACTTGTTGGTCAGGTGTTGCAACGCACTCTTCTGTGCCGTCTGCTGCTTGATGCTGGCGAAGTAGCGATGTCCCCGTCCTTCTTCGTCGTGGTTGACGTAGCCCTTGGCCTCCAGCGTACGGAGCACCGTGAGCACGGTGGTGTATGCAAGGTCGTCCTTCAGGCGTTCGCGGACTTCGGCCACCAGCGATGGGCCGTGGTCCCACAACACCTGGATGACGTCGGCTTCCCGGTCCGTCAGCGAGATTTTCATTCGCGTACCTGCCTGTCTACTAGATTTATAGTTATTAAGATCCCGGCTGGGGCCGCTTGTCAACTATGACTTTAGTAGTTCGTGTCGAACCGCACGCTGGCACCCGACAGGTTACGGCGCAACGACCATGGTTGGCTGTGCCGCGGGGGTTGGCAGAGCGCGAAGAGGTCTCGCAATAAGTGCCTGCCCCATTTGCCTGCTTCTCCTGACTGATTCGGATCAGGGGAACCCTGGAGGAAAGAACCTGTCTACTCAGGCTCGCCGCAACAGGCGATGACGGCATGCGCAGGTTTCGTATGAGTAGTTGGCTTGAATTAGGGGTGTGATGGAGCGGTCCGGGCAGGTTCGACATCGACAGCAGGGGGATAGTGCGCGCGGTCTGGCCATATTCGACAGCGAAACGCGCGGGACCTTGGGTCGCCGGCGCTGGCGACAGCCGCCACTGACGCGTCCGGCGCTGGCGCTTGCGCTGACTTTGGTATTGGTACTGCACGCGCTGTTCGCGCTGGCACTCTGGTACGAGATGCAGCACAAGCCGCAGCATCTGGCAGTGGTGCAATAACGATATCGATCAGGCGCTGATCGTGCGTCTGATCGATCATTCCAGCACGCCGCGCGCCGCGCAGCCACCTGAGCCACCCGCGCCGCCCGAGACGTTGTTGCCGCCGCGGCGAGCGGTGACCGCCCGCGCTAGCCTCGTGACGCACGAGAAGTCCCGTGACGGACGCGATGGCCGTGCAGGATCATGAAGCGACCCCTGCGCCGGCGGCCTCCGCGGCCACGCCGTCCACCACGGTTTGTTCGCGAAAGATGGTTCGGTGCGTCTGCCACCCACGACCGGAGCTACTTCGGCAACGGCCAGCGCCAAAGCCGGAGCCGGCCAAGTCCAGTGACGATCGTCAGATCATGCAGCACGACAGCAACCGGATGCACTACAAGGCCACCCGCTTCGAAAAATATTTTCCGCCACCGAACGAGACTGCCGGTGGTGCGCTGGGACGTCATATAGGCGATGCGATCAAGGAGATCGCCAAAAGCACTTGCGATCCCACCAAGAGCAGTACGGCTTCCAACTTGCTATGCGGCGTGCCGCCCCCACCCGCTTCGCCGATGGATCGCGACGAGCGCCTCAACCTGCCACCAGCCGCCCCTGGCCGACAATCCGAACCCGACCAAGGCGCCGCCGCTGTCGAGCTGCATCGCCGAGTACAAGGCGGACCAGCCGCTATCGTACGGCTGCCCGGTGAACACGCCTGATCTGGCGTTCAAGGCCGAGATGCGTGAATGCATCGATCTGTTCCGCGCGGGCAAGCGCCTCAAGACATGGTGCCCGGTCGATACGCCCAAGCGTGCGGCAGCTGAGTCGTCGACGTCAGCGGATTCCTCGGGCGTGGGGGCGCACTGAGCACGGTCGAACACACGTAACGTGCCGGTGCTGGAGGAAATTGAGCGTCGTGCCTGTTGCCGGGTATGTCTCAGAACGAGGTTCGCCCGGAGGGGCATGGCCACCGAAACCTGAGCGGCTCGCGCCTGGTCCCAACTTGGGATTGCCATAGTCCCAATTTGGGACTATGGTGTTCTCATGAAAGTCATCGCGATTGGAACGCTAAGGGCCTTCTGGGAACGTCATGCGGATGCAGAGCAACCGCTGAAGGCCTGGTATGACGAAGCCAAGGCAGCATCCTGGGGCAGCCCCCAAGACATCAAGGATCTCTACGCCAGCGCCAGCTTCGTCGGCAAGAGTCGCGTCGTCTTCAACATCAAAGGCAACAGCTACCGCCTGATCGTCGCCGTTGCCTACCGCTTCCAAGCGGTCTACATCAAATTCATTGGCACCCATGCCGAGTACGACAAGATCGACGCGGCGACCGTGGAGGATCTATGACAATGCCAGCCATTCGGCCCATTCGCAGCAAAAAGGACTATGAGGACGCCCTGCGCGAAGTGTCCGCCTATTTCGACAACGAGCCGGAGCCCGGCTCTGCCAAAGGCGATCGTTTCGAAATCCTCACCCTGGTCATCGAAAGCTACGAAGCCAAGCACTTCGCGATCGAGGCTGCCGATCCCATCGAAGCCATCAAGTTCCGCATGGAGCAGCAAGGCCTCACGCCCAAGGATCTCGTGCCGTCCATTGGCAAACCCAATCGTGTCTACGAAGTGCTCAACCGCAAGCGCGGCCTCACCATGGAGATGGTGCGCAACCTGCACAAGAACCTCGACATCCCGCTCGAAAGCCTGATCGGCACGTGACGCATGGCCAAGAAACTGGACCGACCAGGGCTTCGTAGACACTCAGGAGCCACTTTGCGCGTAGCGCCGTTCGAACTCTACCGGTGATAGATCGGCAGCGAAACTCGCGAACATGGTCGGGCAATAGTTCTTACCCTCGTGAACGGCGAAGACAGTCCACTCGCCCGTCAGGGCATTGGCTTCACCGCGGCGAATGTAAGTGCCGTGAGCCACATCGCGCGCAATCTTGCGCAGGTCTCGTTCGGAGAAGTATTGCGGCTCCGGATCGAGCGAGGCCTCATCAGCCATGTGCTCGAGGGCCGGCAAACTACTTCTTCAGCTCCTTGCGAATTAGTCGCAACTCCTTTAAGCGTTCTGGGCTCATGGCGGGGTAGGCCATCTGAAGTGCGCCAAGACCGTCGAGAATGATCTGTGAAACGATAAGTCGGGCGTCATCCTTGTCGTCGGCCGGAACGACGTACCAAGGAGCGTGATCACTACTTGTCGCGCTGAGGCAATCTTCATAAGCCTCCATGTACTTCTTCCAGTACTTCCTCTCGTGAATGTCTGAGAGGCTGAATTTCCAGTTCTTATTGGGATCGTCTATGCGTTCGAGGAAACGCCGCCGCTGCTCTTCTTTGGACAGGTGAAGAAATATCTTAATGATCTGGGTGCCGTTGCGATAAAGATGCTCTTCCGAATTCACGATGGAGCGATATCGCTCCTGCCAGATGTGCTGCTCGTCTAGTGATTTGCTCGGAAGCTGTTGTGATTGAAGCAGATCGGGATGCACGCGAACGACAAGAACTTCCTCATAATATGAGCGATTGAAAATGCCAATGCGTCCTCGCTCAGGAAGACGACATGTCGAACGCCACAAAAAATCGTGCTTGAGCTCTTCGGCACTTGGCTGCTTGAAGCTATAGACCTCGCAACCTTGCGGATTGACTCCAGACATGACGTGACGGATAGCACCATCCTTGCCAGCCCCATCCATGCCCTGGAAAACCAACAGCAGTGCATAGCGGGCTGATGCGTAGTGAAGGCGCTGGAGATCAGCTAACGATCCCACATGCTTTTCAAGAAGCTTTTTGTATTGCTTCTTCGACTGACAATAGGGCTCTACACGAGTCGGCCGCTCAGCGAGCACGACACCCTTGCCAGGCGATACGCGGAACTCCTCTGCGTTGATCTTCATATTCATCAGGGTGCCATATCTATATCGAGAGTGGTGTGCTTAGCCGGGAGCCTTATTTATTGGGCTCGACCTTCGCCCTCTCTGAATCCCCTCACGGATCGAACTTCCTTACGGCCTAACTCCTCATGGGGGGCGTGGATGCGCTTGACCGTCTGCAGCGTTACCTCCGGCAGGAGCCTGGAATCTGCACCGGACCCCGCTACTGACTTGGAGTCGGGCCAAGGCTCGGTCGTGGCACGGGGTTCGTTGTTTTTGCGGCGGCCGGACAGGGCGCAAGAGACTTCTCGATCCTATCGTTTGAGCCGCCTTCGAGCTTTGGCGCTATACCGCTTCCCGCACCGGGCGCGATCACTGGCTTGACGCCACCTCCTGGCTTGAGTTTGGCCTCAGGCATCGTCAGAGGCTGTGTTACGCCTTCGGGCGAAGCTGGGATCTGGGCGCCAGCATTCCCCGCAACTCCGCCACCGCGCCCGGCTTCTTGCCCGGGCGAATCGAAAATTCTGTAGGCAAGCAATTTTATCCGATCATTGACGAGGAACCACGCCAGCGCGTATCCCCACACGAACGCCGCCCATCTCCAGCCAAGCGGCGCCATAAATAGCCCGTAGACCGAGATCAACGTCGCCACTATCTGTGTTCCGAGGACCGCGACCCACAAGAGACCAGCAGGGCGTATCGACCAGAATGGGCCTCGTGTACGAGTCAAAAAGATCGTTAGATGACCCGCAATGGAAAGCTTCAGGTACATCATCGTTTGAACCCGTGCATGATCGAGATGGAAGATGCGCAGCCCGAGATAGAACAGGCCGAAGGCCGCTATGACACCGATGATGCCGAGTACCGTGGAGATAGCTAGCACCAAGCGCATGTTCCAAGCTTCGGGCCTGTCCCTGTAACGGACATTGTCATAGGCGATGGACAAAATTGCTCCATCGTTCAGTAAGGCAATCATCACGATCATGACAGCCGTTACCGGGTAGAAATTGAAGATCAAGATCGCTAGGGTCATGAAAAGCAGGACGCGAAGTGTCTCCGCGATGCGGTAGATCGCGTAACTGTTCATGCGCTGGAAGATCTTTCTACTTTCCTTGATCGCGTCAATAATCACTGAAAGACCCGGCGTCGTCAGCACGATAGCCGCTGCCGCCCGTGCTGCGTCTGTTGCCGTTGATACAGCGATACCGCAGTCCGCCTTCTTCAATGCAGGCGCATCATTCACGCCGTCCCCCGTCATGCCGACGATGTGACCGTGCTTTTGCAAGATGTCGATGATATGGAACTTGTGCTCGGGAAAGACCTGGGCAAAGCCATCTGCGCTCTCGACGCAGGCGGCAACCTCAGACGACTCCTCGTGCTTGGAGTCGCCAAGGATGCTTGCGTCGAGGATATTGGTACCCAAATTGAGCTTCCTTGCGGTTTCCTTGGCGATGGCCAACGCGTCGCCCGTTACCATCTTGATCTTGACGCCCATCGCCAAAGCCATCGCTATCGTGGCCGTGGCATCAGCACGGGGCGGATCAAATAGGGGCAGGACACCCACCAGGTTCCATTTACCCTCAGCATCCGTGCGTGCCACACCCAGTGACCGGAAGCCGCGGACCGCAAATTCATCAATCGCCTTTTCGACCTCGTCCCGCGCACGACCGACCGTCTCAGAAAGCTGTAGGATGACCTGCGGTGCACCTTTGGTCACTTTGAACTGCGCACCATTGGAGCTCTTGATGGCGGCCTCGGTGCGCTTATGCACAGGGTCAAACGGGGTGAAATGAAGGACCTGATTGCCTCCAAAAGAGGGGTCGCCCTTGATACCACTCAGCACGGCGAGGTCGATGGTATCGTCGTTATCGGCGCGCGATGCTAGGGCAGCATCCAAGATAACTTGCGCCGCAGTAACGCCCGCAACGCAAAACGGATCGCCCAGAGTCAACTTATTCTGCGTCAATGTACCGGTCTTATCTGCACACAGGACATCGACGCCTGCGAGCTCCTCAATGGCTACTAGGCGGCTCACAATGGCCTCTTTCTTAGAGAGAACTCTGGCCCCAACAGCCATCGTTACGGACAGGACGGTTGGCATCGCTACAGGAATCGCGGCCACCGTTAGAACTAGAGCGAACTGCAGCGTTGTCAAGATCGCATCGCCGCGATAAATCGCAAAGCCAATGATCGCAACGACTAAGGCCGCGGCGAGAACGATCAGGTAGTTACCGATCTTCAGGACAGCTTTTTGGAAGTGACTGGCCGGACGTGCCTGCTCGACCAATTTCGCTGTCTTGCCGAAGTAGGTATTCACGCCCGTCGTATAGACGATGGCGTTACTTTGGCCGCGACGGACGATAGAGCCAGAGAATACGGCGTCCCCTGGTTTGCGCGTCGCGGGGAGAGACTCCCCTGTTAGCGCAGACTGATCGACCAACATGGGGTCGCCATCCAGCAGGCGTGCATCCGCTGGCACGATGTCGCCAAGTTTGAGCTGTATGACGTCGCCTGGAACCAGTTCGCGGGCCGGTGGCGTGACCCACTTCCCATCGCGTCTCACCCGGGTTTTGGTGGCGAGCTTGCCCTTTAATGCAGCGATGGCGTTGCCCGCCGAACGCTCCTCCCAGAACCCAACGACGGCGTTGGTCACGAGCAACAGAAGGATGATGAAGAAATCTGGCCAGTGTCCAATCACTCCCGATAGAATTATTGCAATCTCAATCATCCAAGGTATCGGACCCCAAAAATACCCCAGAAATTTAAGGATAGGATTGACCTTCTTATCCTCAATCTCATTCGGTCCATACTTAGTCAGCCTTGCTTGCGCTTCAACCTGTGTGAGGCCTTCCGGTGACGCACCCAATTTCTTCTCAACGTCTGCCAGTGGCATCGTCTTTAGATCATCACCCGGATCGGGTTCTACTGTCTGCGTGTGGGTGGCATCCGGATGTTTGGATAGATCGGATTCGGAGTTCATAGCAAGCTCTCCTCTTGGGTCTGGCTTAGCTGCCAGTCGAGGCGTGCAGGAGCGTCATGTCTCGCAAGAAGACTGGGCTCGTCCCGCAATCTACCAGAGTTGGGATCTTGAACCCATGAGAGGCGCGAGAGCGTCTTGACACTATTTCGAAATTCCGGAATCGTGGAAATATGAAGGTAGGCGATGCACTTTCCGCGCTCAGCGCTCAGCGCCATGAAACGCGACTGGCGGCCTATTGCAGGCTGATGAGGATCGGTCCCGGTGGCATGTTCGTCGGCGAGCTGCGTGAGGAGCTGGGTGTCCCGCCTGCCACTCTGACGGCGCATCTAAATGTGCCTCGCGCCACCAACTTGGTGCAGAACCAGCGCGAGGGGCGTTTAATCCGCGTCACCGCCAACTTCGATCAGGTGAACGCTTTGCTGGCCTACCTCACCGAAAACTGCTGCGCCAATGCTGCGTGTGCGACCGCGATTGCACCGGTCCATAGAGCGATACGACGACGCCAGTGATGTGGCGCGAAGAACTCATGCCCGAGCGAGGCTTGCAAGCGAGCGTTCGATGAAGACGTTGAAGGTCTGGGCATCTGTCCATAGTGACAGAAGGCGCCGCAACATCGTCATGGCCGACAAATGGACTGAGCGCCTGTGCCATCGCAAATACTTGTGACATCGGCCCCGATTGCTCTGAGAAGAGTGCATCGGATGCCTCCTGCGCTCGCCGTAATCGACGCGGCTTAAGTGCCGCGGACGGTCGAACTCATCTACGTCATCGATTGACCATTGCTGATGTTTGCATGTCGATGTGCGCAAGCAATTTAGTGCAGCGTTGCTTCCCGACGTCCCCCCGGTTTTGAGTAGCACAACGATTTGGAGTCCAATCCCTCAACCAAAGGAGATTGGACGTGAAGAAGCGATTTACCAAAGAGCAGATCATCGGCTTCCTGCGTGAGGCGGACGCCGGCCTTCCGATCAAGGAGCTGTGCCGCAAGCACTGCATCAGCTCCGCCACGTTCTACAAGTGGCGCTCCAAGTACGGCGGCATGGATGCCATCGCTGATGGGGCGCATGAAGGAGCTGGAGGAAGAGAACCGGCGGCTCGAGAAGATGTACGTCGAGTCGCAGATGAGCGCCGACATCCTTCGGGAGGCGATGGCAAAAAAGTGGTTAGGCCATCTCAGCGCCGCGAGATGGCCCGATGGGCAGTAGAAGCCAAAGGCGCAACAATTCGACAAGCGTGTACCGACTTTTCGCTCAGCGAAACGGCGTATCGCTATCAGCCCAAGCGAGCGACGATGCGGCGATCGCCGACTGGCTAGTGCGTCTGACGTACAACCAGCGCAACTGGGGCTTCGACTTGTGCTTCCTGCACCTGCGCAGCGTGAAGGGCTTTGGCTGGAACCACAAGCGCGTGTACCGCGTCTACCGCGAGCTGGACTTGAACCTGCGGATCAAACCCAGAAAGCGACTGGTTCGCGAGAAGCCACAGCCCTTGGCGACACCCACTGCCATCAACCTGGTGTGGTCGATGGATTTCATGCACGACCAGCTCGCCGATGTGGTTAGCGCAGACCTTGTTCGACTCGATTGACGAAGTGCAAGAATCCGCCACCCACTGGCTATGGACATACAACCATGAGCGTCCGAACATGGCGCTCGGTGGCATCACGCCCATGGAGAAATTGGCCTTGGCCGCTTAGCTCCACTTTTGGCGAGCGCTAAAAGCAGTGGGATTACCGTAGATGCTTGGCAAACGGGGAGGAGTCCATATACGGACCTTTCGGACAAGCCCAAATCGTGCAACAACACGCAGCGCGTCCAACACCAGCATGCTGCGCAGACCGGACGGGAAAGGTGCTCAGTCATCACTGGGGTCCGCAACGGCTTATTCCGGTCAGGTTGGACATCAATGCCGATAGGCACTGAACATTCCGCTGGTGCTGATCAGCTGCGCCCTTGGGGGTATATTCTGGAAAGGTCCGCTGCCGACCCACAGCAGAGCTCCCGGATAGTCAAATGGGCAACTCCAGCAGGGTACCCAACACCAGCATGCTATTCAGACTGTGCCGGAACACGGTTCAGCCGTCACCGGAATCCGCACGTACGCATAACCATCGCGCCAATGGTCAACATCCCTCCTGACTAGCGCCGAATCTCAGCGGGAGCGTGCTTGGGGTAGGAGCGCACCCTGTGCGCGACCGGCACTGGCCGCTGTTCCCATTGCAGCCGCCAGCGTGCCATCGACGCAGTACGCTGGCGATGGCTGGGGGAACTGAGGTGTAGCCCGTCGCGCACAGGGTGCGCTCCTACATGTTGGGACGAGCGGGAAGTCTCATGGCTGAGATTCGACGCTAATCAGGACATCTCTTGAATGGAGCTCGACTCAGGGGCGCAGCGTGGCCGTCAGCATGATCGGCTGATCGGTGTGTCCATTGGGGCCGCGGAATTCGTAGATCCATCGAGAGCGAAGCTCCACTTTGCTGCCCAGCCAGTGGGTGCCCCAGGTGATCTGCGGGCCAACGCCCAGGGCGAGCCCATTGTTCGTCCCGTAGTTCGGTCCTCTGCCGACCATGGAGCTGGGGACGTCCTGGGTCGGCTGCTCCATGGCGGCGGCGACGCCGCCGACTCCCCAGCCACTCGACGTTTCTTTCATGAGCATCGTCTCGAAACGTCCGACGAAGCCGTTTTGATACATCGCATCATTCTTTTTCGAGAACAGGCCCATGGCGAAGACGGTGGAAGAGTCCTCATTCGAGCCGGAGACGACCCTGCTATAGGCCACTCGGGGAGTGACGGTCCAGATATCGGACGCGGTACTGGCGCGGCGCGCGTACTGAAAACTATTGGCCGCAACGGGAATTTCATAGGAAAAGGCGAGGCGGTCCGTTCGGCTGAGGCGATAGCTGGCGATGACGGGGACCGTGGCGCCCGAGTCATTGCCTACGACGCCGTTCGCCGGATTGACGCCGAGGGCGTCAGATTCGAGTCCGCTCAGGACGGACCCGGCCGCGTTGGGTGTGGTCGCGAGCGAGCCGAAGCTCCAGCGCCCCTGCCCGCGGTTCCAAGAGCGCAAGCCACGCATGGCGGGTGGCATCCCAGCGCCGCCGATGTCGGTTGAAGCGGGAGCCGTATCCGCGATGCGGGCCGCAGGCCCCGGCAGGTTCGCATAAGGGCTCGCATTGGAACTCTGGATCCAGTCCGTGCCGGCCTGCGCTGACCCTGCATCGGACGTGGTCTGCTGCCCAGGCATCAAACGCCCCATGCCGCCGTCCCCGGCAAGTAAGGGCCCCGACCAGATCAGTGCCGTCAGCGAGATCGCGACGGCAGAACGTAATAACGGACTCATGGCCATGCCCCCACTGAAGAGCATCAGCCAGACAGCGCCCCCGACAAACACGCGGGTCAGTCGTTGACAACTACCGGCACCAACCATCGTGGAAAATCATCGGCCCGCAACCCCCTCCGTGACGACGAAACGCGTTTTCCGTCGTGCATTTAGACATCTTGCCCGTCAATCTTCCGTGCACGCGGGCGCAATCGTTTGGAAGTGATGCTGAATTTGTTCCGCAGGCCCCTGGGAACACTGGATTTTCCAGCGGTATGTATCGAAGCGGCGGATCGATCTCCAGTGCGGCGCGACCGTCCTGGGCGTCTTCGGCGACATCGTCATGCGTGACGATGTCTTCATGGGCGCAGCGATAAGGTCACGCGATAAGGGGCGGGTGGTACGGCCGCCGCTTGTTCGCGTGAGCCACGGCGCGGTCGTCGACCCTCGTCGCGACCATTCGTCTGCAGGTCAGGTTCAAGCCGTGGGCTCTGAAAGATCGGGGGCGCTGGAGCAGGAGGGCGATGCGATGGCAAAGGACAAGAAGGGTGCCCATGGGGACGGCCCCGACGACAAGGTGAAGCTGAAGAACAAGGCGTATCAGGATGAGCTTCGGAGCTTGCACGTCGAACTGGTGAAGCTGCAGGGCTGGGTGCAGAAGGAAGGCGCCAAGATTTGCATCGTATTCGAGGGACGCGACGGAGCAGGCAAGGGTGGCGCCATCAAGGCCATCACCGAGCGGGTGAGTCCTCGCGTTTTCCGGGTGGTGGCGCTGCCTGCACCGACCGAGCGCGAGAAGAGCCAGATGTACATCCAGCGCTACCTGCCCCATTTGCCGGCGGCGGGCGAGATCGTGATTTTCGATCGCAGCTGGTACAACCGGGCGGGCGTCGAGCGCGTGATGGGTTTTTGCACCGAGGAACAGGTAGAGAGCTTTCTGCGCGTGGCTCCGCTGGTCGAGCGCGGCATGGTGGCTTCGGGCCTCACCCTGTTCAAGTACTGGCTGGAAGTGGATGAAGAAGAGCAGACGCGGCGTTTGCAGGGGCGCATCGACGATGGGCGCAAGATCTGGAAGCTGTCGCCGATGGACCTGAAGTCCTATGGCCGCTGGTATCAATACTCTCGCGCCCGGGACGAGATGTTCCGCGCCACCGACACGGAATTCGCACCGTGGCTGGTGGTCAATTCCAACGACAAGCGGCGCGCCCGCCTCAACATCATCAACGACCTGCTCCACCGTATTCCGTACAAGGAAGTGCGGCGGGAAAAAGTGGCCCTGCCCAAGCGCGAGAAGCGTGGCGACTACCGCGAGCCAGACTATCCATACCGCCACATCGACGAAAAATACTGAGGGACGCTGGCGATGGTGCCGGCGCTGCAGAGGACTGTTGCTACGGGAGGGCGTCATGACCCGCTTACTGCTTGGCAATATCGAACCGGGCACGTCCGAAGAGGAGGTCGCGGCCTTCCTCGACAAGTACGGCTTTCCGGCCTATGACCGCATCGAGCAGGTGCCCGGCGACGGTTCACGGCCTGCCGTCTTGCTGACCTACGTTGGCGTGACTCAATCGGCGCTGGAAAAGTTGCGACCGCGTGTCCATCACATGTTCTGGAAGAGTCGCGAGCTGAACGTGATGATCCTGGGCGACCACATGGACCACGCGGAGTGAGTGCCGAACGTCGATTTGACCACCGGGGGGAGGGCTCCTCATGCGCCAGCATGACCAGTCCGACTGCCCCGCGGTTGTCGTGACCCTCGACAGAGCGGTTTCGAGGAGACCGGGCGCTGTTCCGGCAAAGCGCGATAGCCATACGGGACGCGAACAGAAAGGCAGGGCGAGCTGCAGCGAAGCCGCTGCTCGCAAGCGCTAGAATGGCTACATGCATATCTTCAAAGTCTTCCACCTCGAAGCGGCCCATCGACTCCCGAACGTGCCGTTGGGCCACAAGTGCGCGCGACTGCACGGGCATTCCTTCCGTGTCGAGATTCACGTAGCGGGCGAGCCCGATCCGTCGCTGGGCTGGGTCATGGACTTTGCCGACGTGAAGACGGCGTTCGCGCCGCTGTATGACCAGCTCGATCATCACTACCTCAATGACATCGAGGGGCTGGAGAATCCGACCAGCGAAATGCTGGCGCGCTGGATCTTCCGCCGCCTGGAGCCGCGCCTGCCTGGCCTGGACAAAGTCGTCGTGCATGAGACCTGCACCTCGGGCGCCAGTTGTAGCCGTGACAGCTTTTGACGCGTCGCAAAATTTCTTGGTTTCGTCTTAAATTCGCGAATTCATTGAAATTTTTGTGACTTGGTGGTTCCGTCATAAAAAATATATTGCGTTGCAACAAATGACTTGGTAGGCTACACCCCACTACCCAAACTCCCGTCGAGGGACCAAGTCATGACGCAGCAACTCAATTCCCAGGTTTTTGCCTACGCCAAGCAGCTGGCTGACAGTGCCTTCAAGGCGCAGTCCCTGGCGCTCAAGGGTCTGGAAAAGGTCGCCGAGCTGCAGATCAAGGCGCTCGAAAAGCAGGCGGAAGTCACCTCCACCTTCATCAGCGATGCCTTCGAGACCCGCGATGCCGATGGCCTGCGTGCGCTGTGGGAAAAGGGCACGGCCGTCAGCCGCGAGAACGCCGAGCGCGCCGTGGCCGTGACGCAAGAAATCATTGCCGTGACCCAGAAGACCGCCGAGTCGCTCAATGCGCTCGTGCAGGAGCAGCAGCAGGCCGCCAACGACGCCGTGGCGGCGCCGGTGGCTGCGGTCAAGAAAGCCGCCGCGGGCAAGTAATCACGTTTTATCGACGCAGCGCTTCTTCCCCCAGTTGCGTCTCAGGGCCGGACTCATGTCCGGCCCTTTTCTTTGTGCGTTGGTGCGCAAAGTGTGAACAAAATTAGGGGCATGACAAGATGTCGCGGCGCGCTCGGCTTGTCGCTGCAATCGACGCGCTGATATACTCTTGCGGATTGGAACGTGGCCCGTAGCTGTATCGGTGCCGCCTGGTGTAAACCGCGCGGGGACGTTACGTGCTCAACAGTCTTGCCTCCGGTCGACGTCTCGCCTTGCGCATCATGTGGCTGCAGTTCGCTGTGGCGGTAGTGGCCGGCCTCGTTTTCCTGACGCTGGGTCGTCGTGAAGCGATATCGGCCGCCGCAGGCGCGGCGATTGTGGCGCTGGGTACCGCGCTGCTGTCGGCACGCTTCTTCAGCGGGTTAAACGGGGCTGGCATGGCGTTGAGCCGATTGCTGACAGGCATGCTCCTTAAATGGATCGTGATCGTCGGGGGATTGATCGTGATCCTGTTCCAATACAAGTTGCCGCCGCTGGCCGCCATCACGGGGTTGGCGGCTGCTTACGCGGTTTATCTGCTGGCGTTCAGATTCAAGGGTTGAGACATGGCAAGCGAGTCGGGCGGCCTGACCGAATACATTCAGCACCATCTGACCCACCTGCGTCCGCAGGCAAGTCCGGATGGCTTCTGGGCTGTGCATATCGACTCGGTCGCCGTGTCGTTGGTGCTGGGCATGGTCTTTTGCCTGCTGTTCTGGCTGGCAGCGCGCAAGGCGACGGCAGGCGTGCCGGGCAAGGGCCAGGCGTTTGTCGAGTTGGTGCTCGAATTCGTCGATGGCCAGGTCAAGGACGTGTTCCATGGCGACCGCCGCTTTCTCGGGCCGTTGGCGCTGACCGTCTTCGTCTGGGTGTTCCTGATGAACGCGATGGATCTGCTGCCGGTGGATCTGCTGCCTTGGATTACCGCGAAAGTTGGCGTCGGTCATTTCCGCGCCGTGCCGACCGCCGACATCAACATGACGTTCGCGATGTCGCTGACCGTGTTCGCTGCTGATCATCTTCTACAGCTTCAAGGCGAAGGGTTTCAACGGCTACATGCACGAGCTGTTCACCGCGCCGTTCGGCAAGCATCCGGTACTGTGGATCCCCAATTTTCTGCTCAACGTCGTCGAGCTGCTGTCCAAGCCGGTGAGTCTGGCGATGCGACTGTTCGGCAACATGTACGCCGGCGAGCTGGTGTTCATGCTGATCGCCGGCCTGTTCAGTGCCGGTGCCGGCCTGGCTGGCTGGGCGCTGTTTGGCGCCGGCATCATCGGTTACACGGTGTGGGGCGTGTTCCATATCCTGATCATCGGCATCCAGGCCTTCATTTTCATGGTGCTGACGATCGTGTACATCTCGATGGCGCACGATCACCACTGATTCGTGCTTTCGAATTATCCGTTTCAACCATTTTGACATTTCAGTTTAAATTTCTCAGGAGACCGTTGTGGAACTCATCGCTCATATTGCTCAAGTGCAGTCCTTCACCGCCATCGCGCTGGGTCTGATCATCGGTCTCGGTGCACTCGGTGCCTGTATCGGTATCGGCGTCATGGGTTCGAAGTTCCTCGAGGCCGCTGCCCGTCAGCCGGAACTGGTGCCGCTGCTGCAGGGCCGCATGTTCCTGCTCGCCGGCCTGATCGACGCGGCGTTCCTGATCGGTGTGGCGCTGGCGATGTACTTCGCTGTGGCGAACCCGCTGCTGTCGAACGTGATGAGCGCTGCCACCGCTGCAGCTGGTCACTAATTGGTCGGTTCAGGGCGCCGCTTCGGCGGCGCCGCATTTCCGCAACGACGCTTCGGCGCGCTTGCTCGTAATACACAGCAACTACAGGTAACGCAGCGATGGATTTCAACGCGACCTTGATTGGCGAAATGCTTTCGTTCGCCATCCTGATCTGGTTCTGCGTCCACTTCATTTGGCCGCACATCAACAAAGCGATTGAGGATCGGCAGATCAAGATTGCCGAGGGCCTCAATGCCGCCGAGCGCGCGCACGCCGAGCTGAAGGACGCCGACCACAAGGTGGCGGCCGAAATCAAGGTGGCACGCCAGCAGGCTTCCGAGATCATCGACAGGGCGCAGCAGCAGGCCAATCAGATCATCGATAAGGCCCGTGCCGAAGCGATCAGCCGAGATCAACCGGCTGAAGGCTTCGGCGCAGGACGATATCGCGTCGATGGCGCAGCGTGCGCGTGACCAGCTGCGCGAGCAGGTGGGCGCAGCTGGCGGTGCAGGGCGCCAGCAAGATCGTGCAGCGCGAGATCGATCCATCGACGCACAAGGCGTTGCTCGACCAGCTCGCAGCCGAGATCTGACCGATGGCCCAGGCAATCACCCTCGCCCGTCCCTACGCCCGCGCCGCCTTCGAGGTGGCGCATGCGGCCGGTTCGCTGGATGCGTGGTCGCAGGCGTTGGCGTTCGCTGCTGCGGTCGCGAATGATTCGCGCGTGGCGGGGCTCGGCAACGACCCGCGTGTGCTGCCGGCACAGCTGGTTGCGCTGCATCTGCCCGACTGGCATGGCCGCCGATGCACCGTTTGCACAGTTCCTCGGCGAAATGGCCGAGCAGCGCCGGTTGGCGTTGCTGCCGGAAGTGGCCGAGCTGTATGAGGCGTTCAAGCGCGAGTCCGAGTCGCAGCTGCTGGTCAAGGTGACCAGCGCGATGGCGCTGGATGACGCGCAGGCCGAGCAGCTCAAGGCATCGCTGAAGCGCCGTTTCAAGCGCGAGATCGAACTGGAAACCCGGGTCGATGCCGCGTTGCTTGCCGGCGTGGTGATCGATACCGGCAGTGAAGTGATTGATGGCTCCGCCCGCGGCCGCCTGGCCAAGTCTGGCCAGCAGTTTGGCGCGTTAATAGCTAGATGCACAGTGGAGAGAAGTGAGTAACGAGCGGAAAGCAACCACCACGCCGCCACTGTCAACGCACCACGCACCCGTTAGTTTCACGCGAAGTCCATTTCGCGAAGAGCAAAAACCGGCCATCCATGGCCGGACTCTTGAGAAAACAAATTCTTCAGGATAACCACCATGTCCAGCACGACTTTGAATCCGTCCGAGATCAGCGAACTGATCAAGAGCCGCATCGAGCAGTTCAAGCTCGGCGCGGAAGCACGCAACGAAGGCACGATCATCAGCGTGTCCGACGGCATCGTGCGCATCCACGGCCTGGCCGACGTGATGCAGGGCGAAATGATCGAACTGCCGGGCAACACGTTTGCGCTGGCGCTGAACCTCGAGCGCGACTCGGTCGGCGCCGTGGTGCTGGGCGAATACCAGCACCTGCGCGAAGGCGACACCGCCAAGACCACCGGCCGCATCCTCGAAGTGCCGGTCGGTCCGGAGCTGCTCGGCCGCGTGGTCGACGCGCTGGGCAACCCGATCGACGGCAAGGGCCCGATCAACGCCAAGCTACAGCGTCGCCGATCGAGAAGGTCGCGCCGGGCGTGATCTGGCGCAAGTCGGTCGACCAGCCGGTGCAGACCGGCTACAAGTCGGTCGACTCGATGATCCCGATCGGCCGCGGCCAGCGCGAGCTGATCATCGGCGACCGCCAGACCGGCAAGACCGCGCTGGCGATCGACGCGATCATCAACCAGAAGGATTCCGGCATTAAGTGCATCTACGTCGCCATCGGCCAGAAGCGTTCGTCGATCGCCAACGTGGTGCGCAAGCTCGAAGAGCACGGCGCGCTGGCGCAACACCATCGTCGTGGTGGCCTCGGCTTCCGAGTCGGCCGCGATGCAGTACGCTGCGCCCGTATTCCGGCTGCGCGATGGGCGAGTACTTCCGCGATCGCGGCGAAGACGCGCTGATCGTCTATGACGATCTGTCCAAGCAGGCCGTGGCCTACCGCCAGATCTCGCTGCTGCTGCGGCGTCCGCCGGGCCGCGAAGCCTATCCGGGCGACGTGTTCTATCTCCACTCGCGTCTGCTCGAGCGCGCTGCGCGCGTGTCCGAGGAGTACGTCGAGAAGTTCACCAACGGCGAAGTGAAGGGCAAGACCGGTTCGCTGACCGCGCTGCCGATCATCGAGACGCAGGCCGGCGACGTGTCCGCGTTCGTGCCGACCAACGTGATTTCGATCACCGACGGCCAGATCTTCCTGGAAACCGACCTGTTCAACGCCGGCATCCGTCCGGCCATGAACGCCGGTATCTCGGTGTCGCGCGTCGGTGGTGCCGCGCAGACCAAGATCGTCAAGAAGCTGTCCGGCGGCGTGAAGCTGGCGCTGGCGCAGTACCGCGAACTGGCTGCGTTCGCGCAGTTCGCCTCGGACCTGGACGCGGCCACCCGCGCGCAGCTCGACCGCGGCCAGCGCGTGACCGAGCTGATGAAGCAGGCGCAGTACGCGCCGCTGTCGATCGCCGAGCTGGCCCTGTCGGTGTACGCCGCCGAGAAGGGCTACCTCGACGACCTGCCGGTCGAACAAGGTGCTGCCGTTCGAGAAGGGCCTGCACGCGTTCATGCACCAGAACCACGGCGAGCTGATGAAGAAGATCGTCGCCACCGGCGACTGGAACAACGACATCGAAGCCACCTTCAAGGCCTCGCTCGACGAGTACAAGAAGACCGGTAGCTGGTAAGCAATAACGGGTGTACAGCCGCTGGTTGAGCGGCTGTACAGCACGCTCGCCGGTCCGAACGGCCGGCGATCGCAATAACCCAACAGGTTGAGGAGTAAACATGGCAAGCGGACGCGAAATCAAAACCAAGATCAAGAGCACGCAGAACATGCGCAAGGTGACGCGCGCGCTCGAAATGGTCTCGGCCTCGAAGATCCGCAAGGCGCAGGATCTGATGAAGGCCTCGCGCCCGTATGCGCGCGCGATGCGCAAGGTGATCGCGCACGTGGCCCAGGCCAACACCGAATTCAGGCATCCGTTCCTGCACGAGCGCGAGACCGTCAAGCGCGTCGGCTACATCGTGGTCATCGCACCGACCGGGGCCTGTGCGGCGGCCTGAACACCAACCTGTTCCGCCGCATGCTGCCGGCGATCGCGCGAATGGCAGGACAAGGGCGTGCGAGGTCGACGTGGTGGCGATCGGCCAGAAGGCGATTCAGTTCTTCCGCCGCATCAAGGGCGTCAACCTGATCGGCAGCGTCGGCCACCTCGGCGAGACGCCCGAAGCTCGACAAGCTGATCGGCGCGATCAAGGTCGATGCTGGACGCCTACGTGGCAGGCAAGCTCGACCGCGTGTTCCTCGCCTACAACGACTTCATCAACACCATGACGCAGAAGCCGACCGATCGACGCGTTGCTGCCGCTGCCGCTGGTGGCGCCGGAAATGGACCGCATCGGACGAGTCGCTGGCGAGCCGTACCGATGCCGGCGTGAAGCTGGAGCAGACGCACGACTGGGACTACATCTACGAGCCGGATGCCGCAGACCGTGCTCGAGCACGTGCTGGGGCGCTACATCGAGTCGCTGGTGTATCAGGGCGTCGCTGGAGAACCTGGCCAGCGAGCAAGCGGCGCGCATGGTCGCGATGAAGGGCGCGTCGGACAACGCGAACAAGGTGATCGGCGAACTGAAGCTGATCTACAACAAGGCGCGTCAGGCGGCGATCACCCAGGAAATTTCGGAAATCGTCGGCGGCGCGGCGGCGGTGTAACCGCCGCATGCGATCAATCAAATGCTCTGGCGACGCAGCAGCGGCGCCGTAACAAACCTAAAAGATCCATCCGGAGCATATCCATGAGTCAGGGCAAAATTGTTCAGATCATCGGCGCGGTCGTCGACGTGGAATTCCCGCGCGATCAGGTGCCGCAGGTGTACGACGCGCTGAAGATCGACGGCACCGAGATCACGCTGGAAGTCCAGCAGCAGCTGGGCGACGGCATCGTGCGCACCATCGCGCTGGGTTCCTCCGACGGCCTGCGGCGCGGCCTGCTGGCCCGCAACACCGGCGAAGGCATCAAGGTGCCGGTCGGCAAGGCCACGCTGGGCCGCATCATGGACGTGCTCGGCAGCCCGATCGACGAAGCCGGCCCGATCGGCGAGACAGGATCGCTGGGTCATCCACCGCGAAGCGCCGAGCTACGACGAGCTGGCGCCGCGAACGACCTGCTGGAAACCGGCATCAAGGTGATCGACCTGATCTGCCCGTTCGCCAAGGGCGGCAAGGTCGGCCTGTTCGGCGGCGCCGGCGTGGGCAAGACCGTGAACATGATGGAGCTGATCAACAACATCGCCAAGGCGCACGCGGGTCTGTCGGTGTTCGCCGGCGTGGGTGAGCGTACCCGCGAAGGCAACGACTTCTACCACGAGATGAAGGACTCCAACGTGTCTGCGACAAGGTCGCGATGGTGTACGGCCAGATGAACGAGCCGCCGGGCAACCGCCTGCGCGTGGCGCTGACCGGCCTGACCATGGCCGAGTAGTTCCGCGACGAGAAGGACGAGAACGGCAAGGGCAAGGACGTGCTGTTCTTCGTCGACAACATCTACCGCTACACGCTGGCCGGTACCGAAGTGTCCGCGCTGCTGGGCCGCATGCCGTCGGCCGTGGGCTACCAGCCGACGCTGGCCGAGGAAATGGGCGTGCTGCAGGAGCGCATCACCTCGACCAAGACCGGCTCGATCACCTCGATCCAGGCCGTGTACGTGCCCGCGGATGACTAGACCGACCCGTCGCCGGCCACCACCTTCGCCCACCTGGACTCGACCGTGGTGCTGTCGCGCGACATCGCCTCGCTGGGTATCTACCCGGCGGTGGATCCGCTGGACTCCACCAGTCGCCAGCTCGACCCGCACGTGATCGGCGACGAGCACTACGACGTGGCCCGCCGCGTGCAGGGCACGCTGCAGCGCTACAAGGAACTGCAGGACATCATCGCGATTCTGGGCATGGACGAACTGTCGCCGGAAGACAAGCTGGCCGTGTCGCGCGCCCGCAAGATCCAGCGCTTCTTGTCGCAGCCGTTCCACGTGGCCGAAGTGTTCACCGGCTCGCCGGGCAAGTACGTGCCGCTGAAGGAAACCATCCGCGGCTTCAAGATGATCGTCGACGGCGAAGCCGACCACCTGCCGGAGCAGGCGTTCTACATGGTCGGCGGCATCGACGAAGCCATCAAGAAGGCCGAGGAGATGGGCGCCAAGAAGGCCGCCTGATCCCTCAGGGTGGACCCTTCGGTCCGCCCGTCGCCTTTGAGCATCCGGAATCATCGACATGAGCCACACCATTCGCGTCGACGTCGTCAGTGCCGAAGCCGAGATCTTCTCGGGCGAGGCGACGATGGTCGTTGCCACCGGCGAGCTCGGCGAGCTGGGCATCACGCCGCGCCACGCGCCGCTGATCACCCGCCTCAAGCCGGGCCAGGTCGACGTTACCCATTCGAGCGGCGAGAAGTTCGATATTCGTCGGCGGCATTCTCGAGGTGCAGCCGCAGGTCGTCACCGTGCTGGCCGATACGGCGATTCGCGCCGAGGACATCGACGAAGCCGCGGCGCTGGCCGCCAAGGGGGAAGCCGAGGACGCACTGGCCAACCGCACCGACGCGATCGAAATTGCCGAGGCCCAGGCCAAGCTGGCCGAGGCGATGGCCCAGCTGCAGGCGCTGGAGCGCATGCGCAAGAACCTCAAGCACTAAGGGCTCAGCCTGCTCGCACGCGAGTGCGGGACGGACATTGAACGCCGGCCTTGGGGTCGGCGTTTTTGTTTATGCTGGCTTGCCACCTTGAGCGAGGTCAGGCATATGGATGCCTCATTACAGCGCCGGTTCGGGCCAGCTCCCTGTCTCGGCGGTGCCCTGACTGGCGCTGCCCTGCTGCTGGCCGGGTGCGCCAGCTCACCCTCCTCCAAGCCAGCCTCTCACCGTCCCGTAGGCCAGACGTCGTATCAGGCGCGCGCCAAGGATGGGATGCAGCACTATCAGCTGGCGCTAGGGGAGATCTCGACCGGCGCAGCGCCGCAGCACCAGCCGGCACCGGCGTATCCGCCCGAATGGCTGGCGGCGCGTTTGCCTCCACAGGAGATGGAGGCCCTGCTTATCGTCGACACCGCGGGCAAGGTGAGCGAGGTGCGCATCGCCGATGAAGCGCGGACCGATCCGCAACAGCGGCTCTTTGCGCTAGCCGTGCGCTCGGCGGCTGAGCAATGGACCTTCGAGCCCTTGCGCATCAGCCGCTGGGCGGCCGACGCCAACGGCAATCCGCACGAGGTGGACAGCGAGGCGCGGCCTTTCAGCGTGGACTACGTGTTTCATTTCGCCTGGAAGGACGGCAAGCCGGTGACCGACGTCAGCGCACCGGCAAACGGCTCTCGCTAGCCCTTTCCCGGCCATCGGGAAGGCCGCAGCGTTCCCTCCGGCGGCTGCTATGCTCCGCCGCTAGCCACGACGGGCCAGCCCATGATCAAGAACGCACCCCTGCACGTCATCGTCCTCGCCGCCGGCGAGGGCAAGCGCATGAAGTCCAAGAGGGCCAAGGTGCTGATGCCGTTGGCCGGCCGGCCGCTGCTGGCGCATGTGCTCGAGGCCGCCCGCGCATTGCAGCCGCAGGTCATCCACCTGGTTTATGGCCATGCGGTGACCAGGTGCGGGCGGCGTTCGAGGGCCAGGCCGATGTGCACTGGGTGCTGCAGTCGCAACGGCTGGGTACCGGGCACGCCGTGCGTGAAGCGCTACTCGATGTTCCCGACGATGCCACGGTGTTGGTGCTTTATGGCGATGTGCCGCTGACTCGTCCACAAACCCTGCAGCGCCTCGTGAACGCTGAAGGCACGGTCAGCCTGCTGGCAACACGCGTCGCGGATCCGCAGGGTTACGGCCGCGTACTGCGAGACGGCAATGGCTTCGTGCGAGCTGTCGTGGAAGAGAAGGACGCCGATGACGGCCAGCGCGCCGTCAATCTGATCAACACCGGCATTGTTGCCGCCGAGGCCGTGGCGCTGAGCGCTGGACGTCCAAACTCGATCGCAACAACGCGCAAGGCGAGTACTACCTCACCGATATCTTCGCCATGGCCGCTTCCGAGAATCGTGCCGCAGCCTGCGTGGAATGCGAGGACGAATACGAGGCGGCCGGCGCCAACAATCCCTGGCAGCTGGCGAGCTGGAGGCCCAGTATCGGCTGCGCGCCGCCAAGGCACTGGCGCTGGAAGGCGTGCGCATCGTCGATCCATCGCGCATCGACGTACGCGGCACGGTGACGGCGGGGGCGGACGTCGACATCGATATCGACGTCATACTCGAAGGCGAGGTAGCGCTGGGCGAGGACGTACGCATCGGCGCATTCACCCGCCTGAAGGATGTGCGTCTCGCCGCCGGCACCGTCGTGCATTCGCACTGTGATCTGGAAGGCGTGGTGACCCACGGTCCGTGCATCATCGGTCCGTATGCGCGGCTGCGCCCGGGCACCGAACTGGCGGCCGGCGTACATATCGGCAACTTCGTCGAGACCAAGAAGACGCGACTCGGCGAGGGCAGCAAGGCCAATCACCTGAGCTACCTCGGCGACACCGTGATCGGCCGCGGCGTCAACATCGGCGCCGGCACCATCACCTGCAACTACGACGGCGTGAACAAGTTCGTCACCACGATCGGCGATGGCGCTTTCATCGGCTCGAACAGCGCCCTGGTGGCACCGGTGACCATCGGCGCGCAGGCCACCATCGGCGCCGGCTCGGTGATTGGCAAGGATGCGCCGCCCGGCGAGCTTACGCTTGCGCGCGCACGCCAGGTAACGCTTGAGGGCTGGCACCGCCCAACCAAAAAGTAACCAGCACGATCCGGTTGTTGTCAATTCGACCAGGGCAGGCCACGGCTGTGTACGTATCCTGGACTTGCCGCCCATGGCAAGCTGCAGTTCCGCGGTTTCGTTTCATCCTGTAGGCGTCTTGCAAACTCTTTTTGTTTGGCAAAGGAGCATGTGATGGGATTCGGAAGGTAATGGTGGCCACGCTGGTCGCGATGGGCCTGCGGCGTGCGTTGGAGCGGGGCCGGTCGTTAGTCCCGCGACGCAAGAGAACCTGCAGTCCCTGCAGCTGTTCAATGCGGACTCGACGCCCCGGTTCACGTTCTACCTGGCGTGCACGAGTGACACCGTCAACTGCGGCAATATCGAAAACTGGTTTGGCGAGTGGGCGAGCGATCGGCATGTCGCCCTGCGCAGTACTGACCCGGGGGATGGCTCGTTCAAGGAAGGACAACCCTCGCGGGCGAAGGAGCAAGCCCTGCCCTATCGCCTGGCGGTCCACTATCAGCCCTGGATGAAACCCAGCTACACGCTGACATCGTATTTCAAGCAGGGGCGAGACGGCGCCGCGATCGGCTACTCCGCCACCATCTACGTGTTCGATTCGGCAACGGGCAGGCTGCTGCAGGCGCTTCCGGTCCGCGCCGAGACGACAGCCAACGAACAAAAGGGACGGCAAACCCGATTGCATGCGAAGTGGACGATTTCCTGGCTAGCCTTGATCCCACCTATAGCCACCCATAGCCATAGCCCCGTTCGTCCGCACGCACGGTTTTGTCATGCTCAAACTCGCTTAGTGACAGGGAGCGACACGTGTACCTTCGTTTCCATTTCGGCTTCATGGTTGGCGCCTTCGTGTTGTGCGGATGGCTCTTCACGCCCGTGCTTCATGCCACGGAGGGCGTGCGCGACTTGCCAGCGGCGCCGGAACTGAGATCAGAGCCGGGTGTGGATTACGTGTTGCGGGCATCCTCTTTCGATGGCGTGCCGGTCACCTTGATCGACGTTCGCTCGGGTAGCGGGGATTGGGTCAAGCCAGATCCCGCACACTTGCCGGCGTTCCCGCTCGCGCCGCCTGCTTCAACGAAGGAGCCGCTGCAATGGTTCTATGGCGGCGTGGTGGGCTGGATGCCGGTGCCGACAGGCTGGCATCTGCAGCGCGCCGCCATCGGGGCCGATGGCGGTACCGGCTATACCTTCGTGGCTCCAGACAGGGCGTCATCGGGTTGGTTGAGCTACACGGTCATCCCAGCCTGTGTAGGCTGCCTGCTGGAAGAGGCCGAAGGCCTGTTGCCAGGCGCCAGCGAGCATCTGACGACCTTGATGGACATCCCCGCAGCGCGGCGGGGGCAGACCAATCCGGCCTTGAGCTGGCAGTCGCTTCCGGACGACTGCACGGCGCTATTCCGGTATCGAGCGGGAAGCTTGCTGGTGCATGCCGCCGTGCTTAGCAGCGAGCCCATTTCCGCGATGGACCGCCAGCAGGGTGACTTGTCGGTGGCCGATATCTACGCCGCGTTGCCAGCGGCAAAGGCGCCCCTGGCGGAATTCCTGGTCAGCAGTTTTAGGCAGGCTTTTAACGCTTGCCACACGCCCAATGGCTGGTCCGGCTAGGACGTCTAGACGTAGCGCCAGCCATCGAGTTCCACCAGCAGCTCCTGCCTGCAGATGTCCCCGTGCAGCAAGAGCACGGGCACGCCGGGCAGGCGGCGCTGCAGGAAGTCGCGAACAGGCGGCGCGTCGGTCGGCAGTCGCACGTACGCCTTGAGCGGTGACTGCGTGTCGAAGCCGGCGTTCATGCCGGCGCTGGCAAGCAGGGCCTCGAGGTTGGTGAGCGTCTCGTCGAGTTGGGCCTGCAAGTCATCCTGATGCGCCGAGGCGTGGCCGACCACGGCGGCCGTTCCCGAGATGGCAAGGGCGTCCTGTGCCGGCAAGGCCACGGCACGGGCAAATCGCGGCGGTGTGCGGCCATATTGGCGCGGGTAGCGCCAGGCGCTGACCTGGCGTGGATTCTCCACCCTCAGGCCGGGCTGGTCACAGGCGAGCAGGTAGACCTGCAGGCGCGATTCGGCGGCATGGTGGCCAATGGCGGTCGCGGCGGGAAATCCTTCGGCGAAGAACGCGCCCATGCCCTCCACCCGCCCATCGCAGAACTGCTTGTAGCGCTCGCTGTCGCCCTCACCCTGGTTGATCTCGCCCAGATAATTCCAGATGCGTTGCACGTGGTGTTCCCGGCGGGTCGCGAGAAACCCGCACAAGGCCGCATAGGCCGCGGCGCTGGCGCCGCGGGTACCGCCATGGGCATGCTCGTCCAGCTCGATAGCAGCGAACAGCCAGCCGTCGCCCGCGGACCAGCGCAACGCGCCTGCGCGACCATGGGTTACCGCCCCATTCACCTGCCAGATTTCCAGCGGTGCCGGTGCATCGAAGCACTCAAGATCGACCCCCAGCCAACGTGGATCGGCGCTGCGGGTGGCGCCGGCGCCAAAGCCGAAGACGGCCAGCGTGCCCGGCTCGTGCAGGACCACCTCGGGCTCGGCATTGCGGTAGGACACCCGCGGTGCGCGCCGCAGCGCGGGCCGGGCGACAGCGCTTTCACAACCCTGAACCATGGAGAGCAACCGAGGGAGGCGGGGGCGCTATGTTACACTTGTCGACCGCTGCCTCTGGGGGAGAGGCGCTAGTAACGAGTACGCGAAGGCATGGCCGAGCAGAGCACCGCACAACACCAGCTGGCTACCTTGATCGTGGAATGCCTCAATCTGGAGGCAGTGACGCCTGATCAGATTGATCCTGATGCGCCGCTGTTCGGCGGCGATCTCGGTCTGGATTCGATCGACGCGCTGGAGATCGCGCTGGCCGTGTCCAAGCGCTATGGCTTTCAGCTGCGCTCGGACAATCCGGAAAACCGCCAGATCTTCACCAGCCTGCGTACGCTGTCCGAACACATCGAACAGCACCGCGCGGCGTAACCCACGTGGGGCATGATGCGGTCAGAGCCTGCAGCCTTCCTCCGTCGTCGCTGGTTTAGCGAGCAGGCAGACCCAGCCATGTCGTCCCCTTCCTTCATGCACCAGATGACTAAGCCGCGGCGCCGGGCACGGCGGCGGGTCGGCCCCGGCGGGTGGGTGGTGATGGCGCCAGGTCGCCATGAGTAGCACCGTGTTCCAGCGCGACATCTGCGTGGCAGCGGATCATCCCAGCCTGCCCGGTCATTTCCCCGCTGCGCCGCTGGTACCGGGCGTGATGCTGCTGGATCACGTGGCGCAGGCGCTGCGAGAGTGGCGCGATCTGCGCCTTACGCGCGTGCTGGAAGCGAAGTTCATGGCGCCGCTGCTGCCGGATCAACATGCCACGCTGGACTTGATCGACGCGGCCGGCCGCGTGCGCTTCGAAATTCGCCGCGAAGGCACGCTGCTTGCGCGCGGCCTGATCGAGGGTGCGCCGTGAGCGAACACTGGCAGAGCCGCCCTGAAGGCGGTGGACGTTTCGCCTTGTGGCTGATCCGCACGATTGCGTTGCATGGCGGTCGTCCACTTGGCCGTCTATGCCTCTATCCGATCACCCTGTATTTCTTCTTGCGGCGTGGACCAGAACGGCTCGCCTCGCGGCGCTTTCTCGAACGCGCCCTGGCCCGGCCCGTTACCGCCTGGCATGTGATGAAGCACATCCACAGCTTTGCCGCGACCATTCTCGATCGCATCTTCCTGCTGGCGCACGGCGAGAAGGGTTTCGATATTTCAGTGGAAGGGCTGGACGAACTCGAGGCCTGCGTTGCCCAGGGGCGCGGCTTGCTGTTGCTGGGAACCCACCAGGGCAGCTTCGAAGCCTTGCGCGCGCTACGTTCGCGGCGGCCGGAGGTTTCGCTGCGCGTGGTCCTCGACAAGCAGAAGACACCCGCCATGACCGAGTTGCTCGAAGCGCTCGCGCCCGAAGTCGGCAACCAAGTGATCGATGCATCGCTGGGCGGCGCGTCCATTGCGCTCGCCGTGGCCGAAGCGTGTGGGCAGGGTGCCATGGTGGCCTTGCTGGCCGACCGCGGGCGCGAGCACGAAGTGTTGCGGCGTGCGCCTTTCCTCGGTGAACCCGCGCCCTTCCCCGTCGGTCCCTGGTTGTTGGCGCACTCGCTGAAAGTGCCGGTGATGCTGTGCTTCGGCCTGTACCAAGGTGCCAACCGTTACCGCCTCATCTTCGAAGCATTCGCCGAAAGCGTGGAGATTCCGCGCCGTGACCGCGCGCATGCGCTGGACGCGGTTATCGCCCGTTACGCCCGTCGCGTGGAACATTACGCGCAGGTTGCCCCCTACAACTGGTTCAATTTCTATGATTTCTGGCAGCAAGATGCTGGTGTTCCTGTCTGGAACGATGCTGTCGCTGTGCGTGAACGCGTCGGCGCCTGAAGATGCCGCCACGGCGCGCGCGCTGGTGAACTCGTTAGGCCGTCCCGCGCCTGCGCGCACGGCCTTCGCCGAGGCGCGTTTCCTCAAGCTGCTGGATCGGCCACTGGTGGTGTCCGGCGAGTTGGCCTGGTTGGGTGGCGATCGCCTTGAGCGCCGTGTGGACCACCCGAATCGCGAAGTCTCGAGCATCGCCGACGGCGAAGTAACGCAGCAGCGCGAGGGTCGTCCGCCGCGTCGGTTCTCGCTCAAGCGCGCGCCTCAGCTGCAGATCCTGCTCGACAGCTTTGTCGCCTTGCTCGGCGGCGATGCCGAGCGCCTGGAGCGGGCATTTGCGATCCAGCACACCGTCGACGACACGAAGCGCTGGACCCTCACGCTCACGCCGCGCGACCCGACCCTGGTGCACGCGGTCAGTCGCATCGAGATCGACGGACAGGGCAACGAGCCGCGCTGCATGCGCATGCAGGAGGCGGACGGCGATCTAGCCATCGATCTGCTCGGTGACCTTGCCGCCAGCATGCCGGCGACGCCCACGCGCGACGCGCTGCTGGCGCTCTGCCAGGGCGGATGAGCATGCATCGCGGCGGGCGGTGGGTCCTGCTGCTGCTGTGGCTGGCGACGCTGGCCGCACTGGGCTGGATGGTGTCCCAGCGCCTGCGCATAAGCACCGATTTGCGCAGCTTCATGCCGGCGCCGACTACGCCCGATCAACGGCTGTTGATGGAGCAGGTTGGCGAAGGTCCCGGCTCACGGCTGTTGCTGCTCGCCATTGCAGGCGAGTCCGACGACCAGCTTGCGGCGCTGAGCCAGGCGTTGGCGGCGGCGCTGCGCAAGGATGATCGCTACAGCCAGGCGATCAACGGCAGCTTCGATGTCGCCTCGCTCGACGACAGGCTGCTGCCTTACCGCTATTTGTTGTCGCCGACGCTGGATACTCAGCGCCTGGACACCGCGTTCCTGCGCGACGAACTGCAGCAACGGCTGGAGGATCTGTCCTCGCCGGCAGCCAGCCTGCTGAAGGGTTTGCTGCCGCGCGATCCGACGCTTGAAGTCCTGAAGTTGGCCGAGCGCTGGACACCGCCGACGTCGCCGGAGCTGCGTAACGGTGTGTGGTTCTCGGCGCAGAACGAGGCTTTGCTGTTGGTGCAGACGCGGGCGCCTGGCTTCGATCCGGATGCCCAGATGATCGCCATCGACGGCATTCGGCGCGCCTTCGATGCTCTGCCCGGCCACCAGGGCGCCACGCTTACGCTGAGCGGTCCGGGCTATTTCAGCGTAGTGGTGAATGCGCAGACGCGCAGCCAGGCCGAGTGGATCGGCCGCATCTCCACTATTGGTTTCGTCTTGTTGCTGTTGTTGGCTTACCGCAGTGTCAGCTCGCTACTGTTGTCGGCACTGCCGATCGCCAGCGCCGCATTGACGGGCATCGCGGCCTTGGTGTGGTTGTTTCCCCAAGTGCATGGCATCACGCTGGCCTTTGGCTTCACCCTGCTGGGCGTGGCGCAGGAGTATCCGATACGCGTACTCAGTCATCGCCGCGCCGGCGAAGACGCCGTGCAAAGCGTGCGCGATTTGTGGCCACTGTTGCTGACGGCCATCGCATCCGCCTGCATCGCTTATGCAGCGTTCTACGCCTCGGGCGTGAATGGACTGCGCCAGCTGGCGGTGTTCACTGTCACCGGCCTGCTGGTGGCGGGATGCAGCACGCGCTACCTGCTGCCGTACTTGCTGCCTGTGCAGGTACGTGATGTAGCCGACATGCCCTGGTTGATCGCCGCGCGCAGGTTCGTCGATGCGCTGCCTCGGCCACGCTGGATTCCGCTGGTGGTCACGCTGGCTACCGTACTGATGCTCGTCTTTGCGCAAGGCCCGTTCTGGCAAAACGATCTGGCTGCGCTCACCCCATTGCCGAAGGACCTGTTGCAGCGCGACGCGCGCCTGCGCGAGGCATTGGGCGCACCCGACGTACGCTATATGTTGATCCTGGCGTCATCGAGCGAACAGGGCGTGCTGGAGTTGTCCGAGCGTATCGGACCAGCGGTTGAGGCACTGGTCGCGCGACATGCGGTGGATGCCGTCGAGTTGCCGTCGCGCTATCTCCCCAGCGAAGCCGTGCAGCGTGCGCGCCAGCAGCGACTACCGGCCCGTCCGGCGTTGCAGCAGGCGCTGAACGAGGCCTTGCAAGGCATGCCATTCCAGCCCGGTCTATTCGCCCCATTCGTGGATGATGTGCAGAATGCGCGCGAGTGGCCACCGCTCACGCCCGCACGCTTTGCGGCGTCACCCTTGGGGCAGCGTCTGTCCGCCATGCTGGTGCAACGTGATGACCAATGGTTGGGTCTGGCTACGCTCAGCGGGCTGCACGACGTGGCCGCGTTGCAGGCATGGGCGCGGGAAAGCGGTGGGGCGGTGCGCCTGCTCGATCTGAAGGACGCCGCGGAGTCCTTGGTGGTCGATTATCGCGCACGCATTCTGCATGCCTTGCTTGCCGCGACGGTGTTGCTCGTGCTGGTCATCACCTTCGCCTTGCGCAGCGTTCGCCGTGCCTGGCACGTGCTGGCGCCGATGACCCTGGCCACGTTCCTGGTGCTGGCGGTCGAGCGTGCGGCCGGTGTCGAAGTCTCTTTGTTCCACCTGGTTGCCCTGATCCTCGCGGCCGGTCTCGGCCTGCACTACGCACTGTTCTTCGAGCGCGACACGGGCGATGCGGCAGAGCAGCGGCGTACCCTGCATGCCACGCTCGTCTGCGTGTTGTCGGCTCTGCTGGTGTTTGGCATGCTCGCGTGGAGCTCCATTCCCGTGCTGCGCGCCATTGGGCTGACGGTGAGCCTGGGTGTGGCCTTCCATTTCTGCCTTTCGATCATCATGGCTCCCCATGCTCGCAAAGACTGACTGGGCGCAGCTCATCCCTCACCAGGGCGCGATGTGCCTGTTGGACGCCGTGTTGGCATGGGATGCCACGACCATCCACGCGACGAGCAGCGGCCACACCAGCGCCGACCATCCACTACGCGGCAAATGCGGCCTGCACGCCGTCAACCTGGTCGAGTACGGCGCGCAGGCCATGGCGGTGCACAGTGCACTGCTATCGCGCGACCGTGGTGTGATGGAGTCGCGTCAAGGCCGTTTGGTCAGCGTGCGTGAAGTGGTGCTTTCGGTCGAGTTCGTCGATAAGCTGGATGGCCATTTGGACGTCCATGCGCAGTGCCTGTATGCCGACGATACCGGTGCACAATACGCATTCCGGGTGGAGCATCGTGGCCAGGTGCTGATCAGCGGACGCGCCGCCGTCATCCATCCCGTCGCGTGACCCCTGACGAGCATGACGAGTACTTTCCACCCGGCGACAGCGCCGAGTGGAGCCACCATCACGGTGCGGCCGTGTCGTAGACAAGCGGTCGTGACGCACGTGAGCGCCGGTAGCTGGCGAGCACGTTGCCGTGGTGGATGAGCTGGCCGATCGTATAGCCGGTGATGCGCGCGATGTCGCGTACCGGACTGAAGTGGCTGACGCGAAACTCGCGGTGATAGCGCGACGCGATCGGCACGGATACGACACCCAGGTTCTTCATGCGCGAGGCGGCGATCAGTATGGCTGCCTCGAACACGAAGTTCTCGGCAGGCAGGTCGACCAGGTCGAGCGCCGCGCGGGGGTACCAGCGTTGGCCACTCTGCGTATCGGCCACGGGTTGCGCGCAGGCCCAGGAGATACCCCAGTCAGCGACCGCATTGGCGCGACGGCGACCCTTGGGCTGCTGTTCGCGATCGAGCAGGCGCGCGCCGATCACGATATGGTCCGGATAGCGTTTCGCAGCGGCGACGATGCGCGGGATGTCGCTGGCGAGATGCTGGCCGTCGCCATCCATGGTGATCACGGCCTCGAAACCCTGGCGCAGGGCCTCACGGAAGCCGGTACGCAGCGCCTCGCCCTTGCCCCTGCGCTGCGGATGACGCAGCAAGGTGACCGGCAGCGAGCCGACGATCTCCGGCGTGCGGTCGTCCGAGCCATCGTCCACCACGATGACCGGTACGCCGAGTGCGAGCACCGATTCGACCACGCCTTGGATCGCCGCTTCCTCATTGAGGCAGGGGATCAACACGCACCAGCGGGCGTCGGATGTGTTCAAGCAACCTTCTCCAGTGAGACCCTCAAGGCCAGGGTCGCAGCCGCGGCGAGAGTACAGTGTCCCTCGCCACGTGCAAGATTTTGTAACAGCGGCCACGCCGAAGCAGCGGAGGGATTGGCCTCGTGCCAGGCACCGGTGGGCGGGCCCGGGTGCAGGGCCAGGCCGACATGGGGCTCGAGCGCCAGGACGAGCTTGCCGAGGCTGCGCAGGCCCTGCTCCGGCGCCAGTACCAGCGCGCAGCCGAAGCTGGCGCGTGAGCCGCTCATCTCTCCCACCGGGCCGCTGCCCGCGATGTCGCTGCAGACCAACAGCACCGGGCGCTGTTCTGCCAGACTCAAGCTGGCCGCCTCCAGCAGGCCTGCGCCAAAAGCTGGCGGGGCCGGCGCAGATGGCGCTGGATGCGGCATGGCAGCCGGTGGCGATGGTCCAGTAGCCCGCCGGCGCGTTGTGTACCGAGTTGTGGAAGCGCGTCGGCGACAGTTCGGCGGGCGCCTGGGCGAGCGTGGCGCACATGTAGTCGGTGATCGGCTGGTCGCCATGCGCGGAAGCTGAACACGCAGGGCAGTTCGCTGGCCGAATCGTTCGCTCATGGCGACGGCTTGCCCGGCCACTTCGACGGCCAGCAGCACGCTTTCCGGCGCCCGCCGACGTTCGTTGGCGGGCAGGAAGGCGGCCGGCGGGCGGCCGGAGGGCGGTGTCACCGCGTCGCCTTCTTCCTGCATGCCTGCAGTGCGGCGAAATCGGCCAGTTGCGGCGACCACAGGCCGATGCCTTCGACGCAGACCGGCAACGCGTGTTCATGCGCGGACCCGCCCTGCGCGAAGGCCAGGCAGGCGTTGTTGCCGCCGAAGCCGAACGAGTTGCTCAGCGCCACGTCGATGCGCCGCCGCTCGTTGCGCCAGGCGAACTGCGGACCGCAGAGCGGATCGGGCGTCGTCGCAGCCGAGGTTGCCCGGCACCAGGCCGTGCTCGATCGCCAGCAGCGCGAACACGGCCTCGACGATGCCGGCGGCGCCCAGCGTGTGGCCGGTGAAGCCCTTGGTCGAGCTGGCCCGCGTGGTGCCGGAAAAGTCGCGGTGCGACCAGCGCGGCTTCGACTTCGTCGTTCTTCTGGCTGGCCGTGCCGTGCAGGTTGATGTAGTCGACCTGGTCCGCGTGCAGGCCGGCGCGAGTCGAGGGCGTCGCGCAAGCGCGAGTTCGGCGCCCAGCCCTTCCGGATGCGGCGTGGACATGTGGTGGGCGTCGCTGGACTTCGCCGTAGCCGAGCAGTCGCGGCGGCTGCGGGGCGCGACATCGATGCGTTCGAGCAGGGCGAAGCCGGCCGCCTCGCCGATCGAGATGCCGTCGCGGGCCTGCGTCGAACGGCCGGCACGGTTCGCGGCGACACCAGCTCCAGCGCGTTGAAGCCGAACAGCACGCTGTCGCAGAGGGTGTCGACGCCGCCGACGACGGCGGCATCGACCAGGCCGAGCCGGATCATCCGCTCGGCGTTGGCAAACACCTTGGCGCTGGACGAGCATGCCGTGGAGATGGTCAGGCAGGGGCCTTCCAGGCCAAGCGCGTCGGCGACGAAGCCCGCCAGCGAATGCGGGGCATGGATCAGCGGGCGCCGCAGGTCCGGCGGCATGCGGCCATCGCGCATCGAGGCGGCGATAGGCCTCCTCGGTGGCGCCGATGCTGGCGGTGGAGGTGCCAAGCAGCAGCGCGATGCGCGCGGCGCCGTAGCGTTGGCGCGCGGCCAGGCGCGCGCTCCGAGGAAACCGTCCTGATGCAGGCCAAGCCAGGCAAGCCGGTTGTTGCGGCATTCCCACACGGCGTGCGCGGCCGGCAAGAGGCGCTGCTTCCACGCCATCGACGCGGCCGATCCAGCAGGGCAGCGGCGCGCTGCTGAAATCGTTCGGGCGGAGTCCACCGCGCGAGTGCGGCAAGGGCGGCGACGTGGCGTTCAAGACCATGGCCGAGCGCCGAAGTGGCCGTAAAGGCAGTGACGGCCAGGGGTTGGATCGGTACAGACATCGCGGGAGCCTAACCAGCGATCGCCGTATTTCCTAGTCCGGACAAACCACGGTCGGGTTGGCATTCATCTTTGTGCAGGGGCGTGCCAGCGGCAGCGATTGCGTCTGCAGCGCCCGCTGCGCACACTCGGGCACCGAGTTTGCCATGGCTGCCGCCCTGCCCGTGTCGCCGATCATCAGCCCCCTTCAAACGTGGTCCCTGGCGCTATCTAAGCGATCGGGACGTGTTGCATGCCGCGGCGGTGACGGTAGTCGCAGTGGCGCTGAGCCTGGGCTTGGTCTGGGTCGGTTACCTCATTCATGTATGGCGCGTGGCCGCGCGTAGTCCGTTGACCCTGCCACAACGGATGACCGTACTGGTGTTCGGCCGTCGACTGGTGCACGACCAGCCCGAGCCGGAGTATCAACAGCGCCTGTCGCGCGCGCTGACCCTGATGCGGGCCGACCAGACCGATCATGTGTTGCTGCTGGGCGGTCGCAGTGGTGGAAGTGTCAGCGAAGCCGCCGCCGGGCGTGCCTGGCTGCTTAACCATCAGATTCCCGCCGGGGTGACGCTACAGTTGGAACAGGCGTCGGTCGATTCGCTGGAGAATCTGCGCCACGCGCGCAGTCTGCTGCAGGAGGACGGCCCCTTGATGCAGACGCTGCCGCCGGTGGCCCTGGTGACCAGCCGCTATCACCTGGCCCGCTGCCAGTTGCTGGCGCGACGACTCGGCTTCGACTGCGTGCCGGTCGCGGCCGAGCCGGCGCTTGTGCTCAGCCGCCGCTATCTGGTCCGGCTGCTGGCCGAATCGGGCTACCTGATGTGGATCGACCTGGGTGCGCGGTGGGCGAGTCTGATCGGTCATCGCCGTATCGTCGCGCGACTCAGCTGAAGCCATCGCGTCAGGTAGAAACAGCGCGCGACGCCAGGTCGCAGCGGTCGCCATGCCAGGGCTTGTTAAGCTTGGCGGGTGCACCCGACCACGAGTCCATCGATGAGCCAACAAGCCGATCTCGCCGAAACCTTCCTGCGCGACCTGCAGGACCGCATCTGCGCGGCCATCGAGCAGACTGGACGGCAAGGCCCGTTTCGAGGAGGACGCCTGGACCCGCGCTGCGGGCGGGGGTGGACGCACGCGCGTGCTGCGCGATGGCGCGGTCTTCGAACAGGCCGGCGTGAATTTCTCCCGCGTCTACGGCCATCAGTTGCCGCCCAGCGCCACGGCGCACCGGCCCGACCTGGCCGGCGGCAGCTTTGTCGCCACCGGCGTGTCGCTGGTGCTGCATCCGCGTAATCCGCACATACCCGACCACGCATGCCAACGTGCGCTACTTCGAGGCGAGCAAGGAAGGCGTTGAACCGGTGTGGTGGTTCGGTGGCGGCTTCGACCTCACCCCGTTCTATCCGCGCGACGAGGACGTGGTGCACTGGCATACGGTCGCGCGCGACCTGTGCGAGCCCTATGGCGCGGACGTCTATCCGCGCTACAAGAAATGGTGCGACGAATACTTCTATCTCAAGCACCGCAACGAAACGCGCGGTGTCGGCGGCCTGTTCTACGACGACCTCAACGAAGGCGGCTTCGAGCGCTGTTTCGCCTTTACGCGTGATGTCGGCCAGGGCTTTCTCGACGCCTACCTGCCGATCGTCGAGCGGCGCAAGGACACGCCGTATGGCGAGCGCGAGCGCGAATTCCAGCTCTATCGTCGCGGCCGCTACGTGGAATTCAATCTCGTATACGACCGCGGCACACTGTTTGGCCTGCAATCGGGCGGCCGCACCGAATCGATCCTGATGAGCCTGCCGCCGCGTGTGCGCTTTGAATACGCCTATGAACCCGAGGCCGGTTCGCCGGAGGCGCGGCTCAGCGCCTACTTGAAGCCGCGCGACTGGGTTTGAATGTCGCTGACTTCAGTTCGCCGGCGGCATATCCCCACTGAACTTCACCGGCGTGGCGCCCTTCACCGGACCGATCTGCGCGGTATCGCTCACCTGCAGCACCACCTCGCGGCGAAACTCCAGCGGACCCTGCACGACCGCGTGCGGACCGATCACGACGTGCGGCAGGCGGTTGTTGGTATTCCAGTTGAACCAGCCACCCGGCTTGTCGACCAGGATGCCGCCCTCGACACGGGAGTTGGCGCCGACGGTGATGTCGCCATTGGTCGTCTGGATCCCGCCGCCCACATGAGCGGCATTGAGGGTAATGCTGCCGTTGACCGTGCTGGTCTTGCCGGCGACGTCGCGTATGTTCGCCCAGGTGGACGCCGCCATTGGTGGTGCTCACCGTGCCGCTGACGCGGTTAGCGGCGCCCAGGGTGACGGAGCCGTTGACCGTATCGATGGCCTTCGCCTGGGACTTGTCGCCAAGCTCCACCGAACCGTTGACGGTGCTGGCCTTCTGCACGATGGCGTTGTCGCCGATGTGGACAGCGCCATTCACCGTGCTTACGTTGCCGGCTTGCTGGCCGGATTCCACATGCACCGCGCCATTGACCTTGCTGACGTCGTTATCCGCCGCCAGTGCAGACAAGGGCAGGGTCAGGGTCAGGGCGAGGGTAAGCAGGTTGACGGCGCATAACGAGCTCCATGTAGATGGATAGACCGGCCTAGGATGCCCGCGGGCGGCCTGGGGTTTAGCATGACCTTCGACAGGGGCCGGCCGGTCATTTGACGTACTCGGGGTCGAGCCTCACCATTTCAGGTTTCTCGCCGCGAATACCCGCCATGCACAAGCTCGTCCTCATCCGTCACGGCCAGTCCCAGTGGAACCTCGACAACCGCTTCAGCGGCTGGGCCGACGTGGATCTCACCGAACAGGGTATGGCCGAAGCCGTCGAGGCGGGTCGTTTGCTCAAGGCCGAAGGCTATACCTTCGATGTGGCCCACACCTCGGTGCTCAAGCGTGCCGTGCGCACGCTGTGGGGGGTGCAGGACGCCATGGACCTGATGTGGATACCGGTGCATTTCGACTGGCGTCTCAACGAGCGCCATTACGGTGCGCTCACCGGCCTCAACAAGGCCGAGACCGCGGCGAAGTTCGGCGAGGACCAGGTCAAGATCTGGCGCCGCAGCTACGACATCCCGCCGCCGCCGCTCGATCGCGCCGCCAACGCGTCGGTGACCGATCCGCGCTATGCGAAGCTGGACCCGAAGGACATCCCGGATACCGAGTGCCTCAAGGACACCGTCGCCCGCGTGCTGCCGTACTGGCACGAGGTGCTGGCGCCCGCGATCCGCGCTGGCCAGCGTGTCGTGGTGGCCGCACACGGCAATTCGCTGCGCGCGCTGGTGAAGTATCTGGACAACATCTCCGACCATGACATCGTGGAGCTCAACATCCCCAACGGCGTGCCGCTGGTGTACGAGTTCGACGCCGAGCTCAAGCCGCTGCGCCACTACTACCTCGGCGACGCCGAAGCGATCGCGGCCAAGATGGCCGCCGTGGCCAACCAGGGCAAGGCCAAGTAAGGCCAAGTAAGGCCCGCCAGGTCATCGCGGGTGACAGGCGTCACCTGCGATGGCTGTGCCGCGTCCATCGCCAGCACGCTGGCAGGTCCGATAGGCTGCGGACCATGTTCCCAGCAAAGGCATGCCCGTGGCTCCGACTGTGATTCCCTTCATCATGGTGCCGTTGATGGCTTTGGCCGTCTGGCGCCGCGTGCGCGGCAGCTTCGGACGGCAGCCGATCCGCCGCCAGCGCATGACCGTCCGCATCGCCATCTTCGCGGTCCTTGGCGTGGCGCTCGCTCTTGGCGGTTTGCACAACCTGCGCTTGCTGGAAGGCTTGCTGGGAGGGGCGGTTGGCGGCGCGTTGCTGGGCTTGATGGGGTTACGACTGACCCGTTTCGAGCGCGACGCGAATGGCGCCGACGCCTATCTGCCCAACCCCTGGATCGGCGGCTTGCTGACCCTGCTGCTGGTCGCACGCCTCGGCTGGCGCTTCATGGTGCTGATGCCCCAGCTGCAGGATCCGGCCATGGCGAACGCCGCGCCTACCTTTGGCAACAGCCCGCTGACCCTGGCCGTGTTCGGGCTCTTGATCGGTTACTACATCAGCTATTTCGCCGGCCTGCTGGTGCATCACCGGCGCTTCGAGCGCGCCCAGGCGGCCGCGTCGCCGGTGGGCTCCTAAAGCGCGTCGTTGTCCAGTTCACCTGTGCGGATGCGGATGACCTGCTCCAGCGAGCTGACAAAGATCTTGCCGTCGCCGATCTTGCCGGTACGGGCGGACTGCTGGATGGCTTCGACCACGCGATCCAGCTGATCGTCGGCCACCGCTACCTCAAGCTTGATCTTGGGTAGGAAATCGACGACATATTCCGCGCCGCGGTACAGCTCGGTGTGGCCCTTCTGGCGACCAAAGCCCTTTACCTCGGTGACGGTAATGCCTTGGACCCCCACTTCTGCCAGGGCTTCGCGTACATCGTCCAGTTTGAACGGCTTGATGACCGCAACCACCAGCTTCATGGGCATACCTCGGAATCGTCGTGTTCGGCACCCCGTGCCGCGAGGCGCCATTTTGCCTGTCTACGCCATGGGCTGTCGCCTGGGTTCGTAGCGTGTAGGAGAATGCCTACATCTTCTATCGGAGCATGCTGATGGTGGCGTTTAAAGACATGAATCTACACTGTCCCCCGACGAGCTCGAGGTGCTGTCCATGATGGATAGGCAGGATATCGATCAACTTGCCCAGCGTCTTGTTTCGTTGGTTCCAAATGGATTGACCCAGGCGCACCAGGATTTGCGCACCAACTTCAGCGATGTCCTGGCGCAGGGATTGCGCCGCCTTGATCTAGTCACTCGCGAGGAATTTGACGTCCAAAGCCAAGTCCTGGCGCGTACCCGCGCCAAGGTCGAGGCCTTGGAGAAACGAATCGCCGATCTTGAGGCCGGTGCTGCCACCTAAGGGCGTAGCGCGGGTCCACGTCCCGGGAGCCGCCCCCGATCCGTCACCCTCACCCCGAGAACGATCGGAGGCGGCTGTTTTTACTCACAGGTCGCTTGAGGGATCCAACCCTGTGTCTCAACCTGGCAGCTGCGCCCGCCCCGCTCGTTCTGTGCCGGCGCCATGAGCCTCGCCGTCACGCTTAGCCGTGCCCAGGAAGGTGTGACCGCACCGCAGGTGATGGTCGAGGTTCACCTGTCCGGTGGCTTGCCGGGCACCAATATCGTAGGTCTTCCTGAAGCCGCCGTCCGCGAGGCACGCGACCGCGTGCGGGTTGCGATCCAGAACACCTCGTTCGAATACCCGAATCGCAGGGTCACGGTGAATCTGGCGCCGGCCGAGCTGCCCAAGGATGGCGGCCGCTTTGATCTTGCCATTGCGCTTGGCATCCTGGCCGCCGGGGGGCAGGTGCCGCGCGAGAAGCTGGATGACTGCGAGTTCCTGGGCGAGCTGGCGCTTTCGGGTGCGCTGCGCGGCGTGTCAGGCGTGCTGCCAGCGCTGTTGCGGGCACGGGCTCGCGGGCGTCGCGTCGTGGTGCCGCGCGCCAACGCGGCCGAGGCGGCCCTGGTTTCCGATGCCGATGTGCTGGTGGCCGACACGTTGGCCGAAGTCTGCGGCTGGTTGCGCGGGGCGCAGGATCTTGCCCTACCGTCCGAAGCACCTGAGGCTTACACGGAATCTAGTGGTCCAGACCTCGCCGACGTACGTGGACAGCTCCAGGCGCGACGTGCGCTGGAGATCGCCGCCACCGGTGGCCATCATCTGCTGCTGGCGGGGCCGCCGGGCACCGGCAAGATGATGCTGGCCGAGCGCTTGCCAGGCATCCTGCCGCCGCTGACCGAGCTTGAAGCGCTGGAAACCTGTGCGGTGTTGTCGGTGGCCGGACAGGCCGTGGACCTCTCGCGTTGGCGTCGGCGCCCGTTCCGGGCGCCGCATCACACGACATCGGCCGTCGCACTGGTGGGCGGCGGCTCGGTTCCTCGGCCGGGCGAGATTTCGCTGGCGCACAACGGCGTGCTGTTCCTGGACGAGCTGCCGGAGTTCGGTCGGCACGTGTTGGATGTACTGCGGGAGCCGATGGAGTCCGGTCACATCGTGATCTCCCGGGCTGCGCGGCAATCGGCCTTCCCGGCGCAGTTCCAGCTGGTCGCGGCTTTTGTGAGAAATCTCTATCTCGCCGGGAAAAAGGGGCGGCGAAGGGCCTTGCGACGCCACCTCGATTCAGGGATGTCCCGCGGCCGCTTGGGCTATGTCACGAGGTCGTTTCCCGGGCACCCCCAACGGACGCTACGTTCAGCTTTTCGAACAGGTAACGGCCGTGTCGGTTAATAAGCGCTCTGGGTCGTTTGAATTTCTGCAGTTCTTGGCCGATATCTCCAACCCTGCGACGGGTGAGATTTCGGCTGAACGACTTGCCCCTTGGCTTTGCCAAACGGAAAAGCAATTAATTTCCCAATGGAATGAGCGCGGGTCCGCGGTACCGTGGACCCTTTTTGCGGACGAATTATTGGCAGTCTTGGACGCAGCACAGGACAGAACTTTCGACCTCAATCTGACAGTGGAGTGGTACTTGAATAAGCCTATCTCCAGTTTTGGGATGAGCACACCTCAGGAGATCGTTGTGAAGGGCAAAGCGAGGATGCTTGTCGTTGCATTGAGGGCCGGGGAAATACACGTTCCCTAGCCGCACCTAGTGCCGTCAGGTGAACTCGGGAAAGGCTAGTCCAGAAGGCTCGGGAATCGAGGGCACTGACCTCCTCGTAGGGGGGGGCTTGATGGCTGCGCAGAATGCCGCGGCCGGGTTGCGGGCCAGTGCAAGACCCTCGTCCGAGCCTCTTCCAGCCCCAATCTCTAGGGACGCTGTGGTCATGGAAGTGTCGGAGCTATCGACCTCCGAAGTGAGGACGATCGACGCAATTGGCACCCTTTCAAGTTGCGGGTGTTGGAGTGACAAGCAGCGGCGCAGGCTGTGCAAGTCACAGGCCGAGCCAATCAGCTCCTCCGGAATTCGCAATCGACGTTGCCCGCCAGCAAAACAAACTTAGTAAAGCCCTGCCATTTCGGTTTTTTCTTCCTCACCTCACAGGCCAGGGCTCAGGTGATCAGGCCCTTGTGAAGGGGCAGCTAACGACATGAATTTGGCCTTCAGTTCTGCCGGCAACATCACATCGGCAGCGGCGCTAGTGGCGAGGTATAGCGCGCCGAGAAACTGAGCGTCATCGGTGGCAATTGCCAATGCAGCCTTGACCGCAGGTATCGTCCGCTCCGGAAGCGACAACCGAAATGTCTCAGAAATAACAATTCGGGTCCATTCGAGGCGCTGCCATGCCGCAATGACAGGAGTTAAATAATTTTTGAAGTTGGATCTCTCCGCGTGCTGAAAGAATCGTATCGCCGCCACGCAATGGACCTGCGGCGGCTGGTGTGCATCCTTGCCAAAGCTTCGGGCCGCGCCGATCAACGCGCCATCAAACGATGTCACCGTGCCCGTAGGCGTTTGTAGGCTTTGCGCCAAAGGAAAGATCGTACCTGGAAGCTCATCTCCAAATTCCGCACGAAGAGCCGCCTCCAGCTCTTCTAGTGAGCGCGAGGATTTCTTGCAAGTCGCAGCGATAGCAAATGTGAGAAGTGCGTCGTTAGCAATCTCCGGAAGGGGGGAGACTGAGAAGTCGCTGCGAAGTATGGATGGAATATTGCCCCGCACGGGATTGAAGACGTCAGATGACGCCATAATCTGCCGCTTGTACTGAGACATGTAAGCGATCGCTTCTATGAAACCCGAGATATGGCGTGCAAATTCAGGTGCACTCGAGTTATCAATATCCCGCGTCACTCGTCGAATCCTGAGATCAACCTCCATAACCGGAATCCGCCCGCCGGACAGATGGCTATCCAGGCTGTCCGCAATTCCAACATCACAACCGCTGGTCACCTCGGACTGCGCAAGCATGTAAAAAGCAAAGTCGAGAGGTCCTATCCTATGGTTTCTGATGGCCTCCAGAGGGTCAGGATTGCTGCAACAACCTGGCTCCGAGGTGATAGGTGCGCCACCGATATATACCGTTCTATTGTCAATATGCGCTTGCGCCCAGAGTACAACGTGGCGCACCACACAGTGGCAGTAGGTTGCACGAAGCGACTCGGCAGGATCAATTTGTCGAAGCTCATTGAGCGCTTCACAGAGCCCCTCTAGTCCTTGCTTCACGTTACCTGTCTGGATAGCGGCTGCGGCGGCATCGGCTCCTAGGCCTACCGCCATTACCTTCATGTCGGGAAGCTTGGAAAGCGCCGCGGCCACCTTGCTCTCTAGAAACCAGGACTCCGCCAGCTTCCATTCACCGCCCTTTGCCGCACTAATCGCAGCCTCTCGCAGCGCGAATGCGCGCTCGACTGAATTTCCTAGGCCAATTTTGCCTGCTATCTCGCGCAAGATCGAAAGTGCACGTGCGTGGTCCTGTGCCCGCCAATAGATCTTAGCGCGTGCGCGAGATAGCAGTACGTCGTCTCCGAGCATGGCTACTGCTTCATCCAGGACCTTTAGTGCTCCTTCACCGTCGTCGCCATACTCATCGAGCATAATTGCTCGGGCAATCCAGCACTGATCGACTATCGGTCTTATCGACCACGAAGACGTTGTGAGCGCCATCTCGCGATATCGGTTCGCAGCATCGACAGCCGAGGCGGCGTCTCGTGGGCGGTCTACAAGCCAACCGCTGTTTATGAATACTGAGAAATCTGGGACGTCCCACCTAAGGACGCTGAGATACTGGGATCGTCGTCCCGGCTCCAGCAAATCAAGGCGGTTGATGATCGACTCGAGCCTTGCCACAGACGCCACCCCAGCCGACCCTATGGCGAACAGTGCACCAAACATGTCGTGGGTTTGCCGTCCCCGGCTGTTAAAGTTTCTCCGAAGGCCCGTTAGTATCTCGCTGCCTTCCGTCAGCTCCTGAAATTCCTCGAGAAGATCGAGCCAATCTTCGAGGAAGTTGCCAATACCCATCGTGCTCAAGACCGTCCCATACGCCAGGGCCTTGAACATGTTACGAAGCTCCGGCGTGGGCTGTGCGGCAGCTTCTGAAAACAGGGCCGTCGCACATGGCGCGATCTTGTCGTTCTCTCGTGCGGTCACCAACAGCTTGAACTGCGCGAGCCGCAACATTCCGGAGACAATTGAGCTATGGGGATAGATAGGACCCGTTGCCCCCAAGAGCTTGAACGCTGTCACGTTGTCGGAAAGAAATTCGCGCGTGCGTTCATCAGACGTAATGATGCTGTTGGCAAGGGTTAGGAGCACCGCTTCGTTCTTGCCAATGAGGGCATGCGTGATGATCACGTCTACATCGGTGCCGTTAATCGAACCTTTTGCCATGAACTGTGTAGCGATCGCGAAATGAATGGTCGTTCTCTGAGCCTCAGAAATCATCTCTTGCCCTGATCGAGCCGCCAGTGGGGAGGCCCGATAGTGGTGACGATCCACCGTTTCTAGCCAGGGTCCAACCAGCTCGTCCATCGATTCGCCCGCGTTTGATATCTCAGGCGTCACATTCGCAATCAGTAAGGCCATTGCTCGATCAAATCGACCGATCGTGAGGCTAAGGCGATATAGCAAGTTGCGCGAGGTTTCGGGCAGTACTGCTACAAGTGTTCGTCGCGCCGCGTCACGCTCAGCCTCGATGTCTCCAGTTGAGAGACCATTGCCGACAATCTCCAACAGCTCGCCTTGAGGCCAGCCGCGTGCGCGCATACCAGAGATGAAGGCGTAAACGAGCTGCGGGTGTCCGAAAGCGCCGGCGATATAGGCAACTCTGCCCCAAAGTTTGGAATCACCGCCGTGGATCTCAACCAACGTGGCAGCTTCATCTTCCGTGAAATAGGGGCACTCCATAACGCAAGCCGCATCAAGATCAATGCCTGCGAGGGCCCTCGCCGTTGGCGCGAGATAACACGTAACAATCGCTGCCTTATCTCGGCGGCGCAGCGTCTTGACAACGCGTGCCAGCGACAGCGCCACGGCTGGCTCATTGAGGTGATTGAGGTCCTCAAAGAGAAAGGTTGACTCGCGGAGTCCGCCGATATGAGAGAAAACTATATCGAGGCGGCTGCATGTTTCGGTCGCATTGGCGTTGCGAAAATCTATAGTCGCGAAACCCCCGGTCAACGTTTCCGCTACCTGGCGAGCTACAGAGGATTTGCCGAGGCCGCTTGCGCCAATAATGATACACAGGCCGAATTGCCTCATCCGTGCGAGGACGCCCGCTTCTAACGCGACACGTGACACCAAGCGCGCCACTGAGGGGAGGAGTTCGCTCCGGACAATCCAGCTTGGTTCGGCGAGAGTAACCGCAACAGGGCTGCTAATATTCGCTAGTGCGGAAGATGCAAAGCCTGATGAAATTAGGTTTAGCAACTCCGCGGTGCCTCGTGGCACGGACATGCGAGTAGCTTCATCTACGGCGGTATAAAGGCTGGCCCGCGTTAGGAAACGATCTGACGCCTCCCTAGAGACGCTCTTCTGCAGTACACGATAGATGAGAGTATCGGCGACTCGTAACGCCTCAGCAGCCGGTAGGCTGAAGACATCACGCCCAACTACGACAAGGCGTTCGTCAAGTTCTTTGCGCAACAACGTGATATCGGGCTTACCGCAGTCCCATATGACTTTCCGAAGCATGTTGTGGCGAAGAGCTTCATCGTCGCGACTTTCCACAAATTTATGTACGGCAGCGGAAAACGCGGGGCCTTTTAAGATTGAGCGAAGAGGCCCTACATCTGCAGCAATGGCGGCGTCGCGCCAATAAACAAGGCCTGCGACTCCAGCGGGGCGATCAGCCGTCGCTCGTTCCAATCCTATTTCAGATGTTGTGAAGTAGTGCAGGTGGACGTCGATTTCCGGATTGCTGTCGGTTAGAGAGACAAAGCTTTCTATGGCCTCCCTCACACTGTCTGTGTTCACCGTGATGTTCCCAGAGGTAACAGTATCCTTTACCTGCACGGCCTTCATCGCATCACCAGCGATCACTGCGTAGTCCTCTGCAACCTCTAAATAGAGTCGCGCAGAATCGTCAAGATCGAGCCACGCCAGCGCCGCTGCCGTTATCTGATAAGCGTAACCGCGAAGCGAATCAACCGCTTGCCGCGCGGCGTCCCCCTGGGGTACTAGTCCATCGTTTCCAGAGCTAAACAGGTCCTTCACTTCCATCCTTGTCTGCCTCCGCTTATCTGTACAGCCATTGCTTTATCGCGGACTGCCGCCCAACCGAACATCGAGTCCCGCAAATGCTGAGCCCACTCCTGCTGGCGCTTACTATTAGACCGACGACGCGTGGCCGTTCTCTGAAAAGGTCCGATCGATCAGAGCTGCGACCAAGACTTGGACCCAGGAGCCAGCTCCGTCAGAACCAGATCCTAAGTGGTCGGGTTGGAGTTAGAGGGATAGCAGGGTAAAGCACGGTCACTACGATGTGGCGCGCCCGCTCAAGCCCGGCGTGAGGCTGGATTTGGCCTTGCTCTAGGAGAGACAAGACGCCTCTTGTAATAGTCGATTAGCGAGACTATCGGGTTGCGGCTTATAGTAAGCCTCCGCGAGAGAGGTAGGACGATGGTCAGCGAACCCAAGGATGACCAGCCCGAGTCGGAAGGGCAAGAGCGCTACCGACGGGCGGAGCGCTACTTAAAGAAGCGGAAAGTGCTAGCACGATGCCCGGAACACGGGTATGTGCTTCGGTATGACCGTGACATCCACACGTTGGCCCGTACGTACGGACTGGTTCTCAAAGACGATTTGGGCGGCTACGAGCTTGCCCACGAGGCCGTGTATAACGTCCTACAGGGTTACCTGGATCAATACTGCAAAGTGCGCGCTCTGAACGTGATAGGGATAGAACGATGAGCGACGCCACCAGCGAAATAGCGGACAAAACAGAAACTCCCGACGACGACACGCTGCGTCGTCGAACGCTATTCGACGCATACTGGACCGAACAACAGACGCGAGAACGGGCGAACCGTGACAAGTACGACAACACGATTCTGGCCTATTCTACGGGGGCGTTAGCTCTCTCTGTAACGTTCATTAAAGACGTTGTGCCGCTGGCTACTGCGCATGGCCTCTGGACCCTCAAGACCTCCTGGGTCCTATTCGCCACATCGCTACTGCTAATGCTAGCGACCTTCCCCATTGGGGCACATGCTAATCGCGCGAGCATTGACGCGGCGCATGAGTATTTCATCAACCGGAAGGACGAGTATTACAACAAGCAAGGTCGAGCAGGGAAGGTTTTAAATTGGCTGAATCCACTGGCTGGTTTGGTCTTCTTCGCTGCCGCAGGCTTCACCGTCGCATTCGTTTGGACAAATGTTCATGACAAGGAGCAAACAGGCATGACAAATCAAAAAGCGCCGCCAGCCACCTCGACCCAAACTCTAAACGAGGGTCATGTGTCCGCATCGATGCAGGTTGTACACAAAGGCACGCCGAGTGCGGCGATGCCATCTGCTCCCGCCCCGGCACCCGCACCCGCACCCGCACCCGCAGTGCCGCCGACGTCGAGCGAGTGACTGTTTGCAGACATCAGCTGTTCAAAAAGAGCGCCGCCATGAATGACAAGAAAATTAGCCGCAACGTGTTCGCCAATGACGGCATGCCGTCAGCTCTGATGAACAAGGTTGGATCGGCCGCCAATTCGCGTGGCGCCCCAAGCGCACAAATGCCACGCGCAGGCTCACCTGCACCCGCACCTGCACCTGCACCTGCCAAGCCCAAAAGTGGTAAGTAAATTGCGGAGTTAGGTTGTTTCGCAGCCAAAAGGAAACCGGCCGAAGCCGGTTTCTTGATTCTGAGCCAGCGCTGATGGCCTGGAGCTCGACATCGACAGGATCCAAGCCGGGCCCATTCGATGGTCGCGTCTCTGGTTTGGAGCACGGACAAGAAGGTGCCCACTCAGGTTGACCGGGTGGGAGGGGAGCCGTTCACCTTGATCTCGGCCTGACACCAACTGGACATTCGCGCTCCGGGTCCCAAGCCCGAACTAGTTCTAATGCCTTGGTTCCTCAGTGAGGACGTCAGATCTTTGCCGAAGCGGCCAACTTGGCGATTGTCGTTTCCAGGCCTCTTGCAACCTTTATGAGGGTTTGAATGGTTGGGTTCCGCTTTCCTCGTTCTAACTCACTGTACTGAGCACGATGCATGCCAATAAAGTCGGCGAACGATTCTTGGCTGAATTCCAGCCGCTCCCGGCGGCGCCGGATTGCGGTAGCGAGGCGCATTTGTTCGGTCAGCTCGTCCATGGCGGCGACCGTAAAAGGATGATACTTTTAAGACTACGCCCATAGATATAGTCTACTTATAAGTATCAGGAGTGAAAGTCTTGAATATGCGACTTGTGGACGATGATCTCGACCTTTCGGTTGAACTCACTCTGGATCCGACGGTTAGGGATGCCTTGAGTATTCAACTGCAGCGATCTGCCTGCGGGCAAGGCGTATCACTATTCGAGTCGCGGCTGACCCAACGGCTTGCCGATGCATTGGATACCGATCTCCAGCCGCCATCAGCGAGCCAGCTCTCCTACGCTATATCCATTTCTAAAACATTGGACATTTCCCTTCCGAGCGAAGCCCTGAAGTTCAGAGGGTCGATGAGTGAGTTCCTTGGACGCTACGCACCGCTCTTTAAGGAATTGAAGCAGCGGATCGAGCGTTCTGACGGCTGACAGCGCGCGGGAAGCAATGTCGGATGTGCCCCTCATCACTAACAGCCATTGGGCAAAGCACTGGAGGGGGGCTGAGCTACTAAGGCGCGCTACCTGCCGACGTTACATACGGAGGGTTCATGTCGGAAATTGAGCGAATACTTTCCGCCGCCGAAACGGTCTTCGGTGATCGCGCCGTCTCCATGGTATGGCTGGATCAATCGTTGCCGACGTTCTTAGGAAGAACACCACGACAGCTCATTGAAGAGGGGCGTGCCGACGACGTTCTGGGCTATCTGGCATCGATCGAATCGGGCTTCGTGGGCTGAGACCGACCTGCAGGCGCAGAGTTTAGAGCCCGCAAGTTCCTTCAGCGGCAGATTCTCAAATAGGAGTTGATCGATTGATGTACTACGCACAATCCTGCCGCACTTCCGGCGCGACATTCCTTCCGATAGCGCACAGCGAACCATAGCATCAGTGACTCTGACTCATTGCGATTTGGTCTAGAAGCACTTTGCCATCGCTGCGCACGTGTCCGAGACACGACACGGTCTCCTTTTGGTCATGAGAGCTGCAGCTGCAAAGGAGTACTAAGCCGTTGCCAGTCGAACAAATGCACCCTTAGATGACGGACGAAAGCCCGCGGCGATGCTATTCCTAGTCAACGAGGGCTTGGGAGGACGTTGATGGCCGGCAGATGGCCGCGCCGTTGCCTACTATTCGCCCCCCCCAGATGACTAAGGAAATTTGCGCGCTGCCGCCATATCATCGCGACGTGAGCCCCTGGCAGCTGGATTGCAATTCACATGCAGGCGTTGACTCACCAAATGAATCGTCGTGCCGAAACAGCGTCACCATGGATTCTCTTCGTTCAAGCCAAGGGGATATGGAGTGCTGCTGGCCTATCCATGGCGGTGGCCTCAAGTGATGTCGCGGCCTCGCCAGTTCAGTGCCTAATGGACTACCAGTCCTTGGAGGAGGCGCTGGCGCCCTATCTAGATCGCGTGGAAATCGTGATATCCGATTGGGAAGCTCTCCACACACCGATCGAGGTCTTTCGACGGAAGATCCCCCCCGCGTTCTCACAGCGCGTGGTCGGTACGATGTTCTTGCCCGAATTCACAAATTCGTCTTGGAGTGATTACCACTCTGCGCTGGTGACGCGGTACGACTGCTTACGCTTGTGGCTCGATCGGCAACGGCCTCGTGCAGGCGTTCGATGGATGGCGATCGAGCAGGATGGTCTGCTCGACACCTGGCCGGCGCCGGACAGGGAACATCTGATCGTTGGTACGCTTGCACACCGCCAGGTGGTGCATCAGGTGATTGAGCGTCTAAAGGCGCATTCCGGCGCGGCCGGCAATGCGGATTCGTTTTAGGCATCAAGCCGACCCTCCGGCAAATCGGCTCCTTAGTCGGGTCGGCTGCGAGATTTAATACACAATGTCGTCGAGGCTCAAAAGCATCGTTGCGCGCCTGTACCGCCCTCTACAGAGTGGTCGGCAGGTCATTGCCGTGTCGCGGCGCGAGGCCGAACAATTGCCTTCGCTATCCAGCCTCGCGGTTATCTCCATCACGGCCCCCCATCGGCCACCCGCAGAATTGTCATGCACACCACACGTATTGAGGTTGAGTTTTGCCGACGTTGATTTCGAACGGCACGATCTTTCCGAGCGCGCCCGACAAAAGCTACCTCAGGCCTTTCAGCACGAACAGGCGATCGCAATCCATATGTTTGTGCAAGACCTTCCAGCAGAGATCGGGAGCATTGTCGTGCATTGCGAGGGAGGCTTCTCGCGTTCTTCGGCCATCGCACTCGGGTTGGCAGCGCACTATGGCTACCAGGCGTGGGTCAAGGATGTGGCTTCAACCAATCGCTCCGTTCTCCGGCGATTTCTCGAACATGGCGCGACCTGATCAAGCCCCAGAACTCCACCTTTTCTGCAGCGAAACACCACCGGGCGTTTTCTCTTGAATGATCCAACGGTACGAGCCAATGCTTCTCTACCTCGATTTTGACGGCGTGTTGCATCATGACGACGTGTGGCTCGACCGGCACAATCGCCCCTACTTGCGCGGGCCTGGCGTCTTGTTCGAACACGCGGATCGACTCACGCAGATACTGGCGCCGTATCCTGAGATCAAGATCGTGCTGTCGACCAGTTGGGTGAGGGTCAAGCGCTTCAGCTACTCGGTCGATCGACTGCCCGTCGAACTGCGACAACGGGTAGTCGGGGCGACCTGGCACAGTCGCTTCAAACTCGATGACGACCTCGTGGATTGGTGGATGCACACTTCCACTCGCTACGAGCAGATCACCCGTGATGTGCGACGACGGCGCCCCTCGTACTGGCTCGCCCTCGATGACGATGCTGAAGGGTGGCCTGACAGCGCGAGCGCGCACCTCGTGCGCTGCGATTCCAGCCTGGGCCTTGGTGAATCAAGGGTAGCCCGACAGCTAGAAGATCGGCTCGCTGAAGATCACGTCGCTGAGGCCACCGACGAGGGCTTTACAACGCGGGCCGCGAGAGCAGGCTATCGGAAACCATGAGCGCCAAGACCGAAACCAAACTGGCCGCCATGGTGGCCGACGCCCGACTTGCCGTGCGGAACGTGACCCACTGGTACAGCAGCTCTGAGCTCCTTGCGCAAGCGAAGGCCCAAGGGCTTTCGACTGTACCCGCGCCAAGCGAATGGACACGACAGCGACGACTGCTTGCCCTCGAGCTTGACGGCGAGCAACGCTTTCCGGCGTACGCGTTCGACTCAAAGGGGTGGCAACCCCTCCCGGCCATGGCGGCAATCCTGAATATTCTGGCGGGCCGCGACGTCTGGTTCGTCGCGCTGTGGTTTGAGGCCTGCAATAGCTACCTTGGTGTCGCTTGTCCGAGGCAGGTGCTAGCACAGGATCCGGTTCGAGTGATCTTGGCAGCCCAGGCCGAAGCGGCAGGCATCGATCACGGCTGACCACCAGAGTGTGAGCTCCCCTTTCTCTGGCTCAGCGCAGTGTTGTTCCAAATGATCGGTAGTTCTTGAAAAGAGCCGAATGAATGGAGCGTTGGAAACCTAGGTAACGAATCGGCATCTTCCAATTGGTCGAAACAGTCAGCTTCTGGACGGCGATCCGCGACGGAACAACTCGTTGCTGACTACTGACCATGTTCTAAACCTAGCCGGGCAAACAGCGCTTAGGCCATCAGGTCCCCGAAGCCGGCCCGCCTTAGCCCAAGGGTAGCCTTGGAGGGGGCTGCGTCACGGCTTAACCTTTCTTTGAAAGGCTGTGCCGCCAATGTCCAGCGGAATCGCGAGTTTAGATGAAGGGCGCTCGACGAACTCGCGTAGACGGTGTAGGTCGGTGCGACGGCCTTTGGGTCTCGTTGTATGCCGATTGCAATGTCGGTGACTGTCGAGCAATTGCAACTGCAAAATCTTGGCAAGTGGCCTTCATTGACGCCCCCCTCAATTCGTCATTCTTGTCACAGATGATGTTCTCGGCAGCGGCCCGCTCTCCCGGTCTTGCGGCGGGATCCCATCTAAGCGCTCCTGCAAGGTCCACTCCGGGTCGGAGGCGGACATTGGGCCCAACCCGCTAAGGGTTGCCTCCGGAAAAAAATAGCCCTCGTTCGCCGCGCAACTCATACCGCTGGCTGCCTCCGATGGGACAGCTGTCGATGGACACGACGCCCCGAGAGAGCGAATACGTAAATGTTGGCCGCCCACGATATTTGAGCGACCGACATTCGATGTGGTACAGGTCGCCTCCGGATTGCGCGAGGCTTTCGCAGGACAATCCGTGATATGTCCACTGCTTCATCGGCATGTTTTTCGGAACGACGATCTCTAGAAGACCGCTCTCGCAGTAAAAGGCTTTGTTACCGCAGTCCTCGTAATTCCCGATCGAACCCTCTTCGATCGAGCCGATTCGAGCGCTCCTCTTGTCCTGGATTTCTATCCAGCGTCTTCCCACGTCGACGACGATAGCCAGGTTGATGGACTTATCCGTTGCAGCATAAATGAACGCCTTGGTCTGCTCGGCGCTGTGCGCCGCCGGCATCAGCCCAAAGGTCAAAGTAAGAGTCAGCAGGGCAAGAGTGGCAAACCGTTGCATCGCACCGCTCGTCGAGTGTGTTGGCTCTAAGTCGGGAGTTGCTCATTTTGTTTCAGAACTGTCCGCTTTGGGTCGGGAGCGGACATTACAACTCCCTACTTCGGGATGCTCAAACCCTTGAGCAAGCCATTAAAGGCAACCTCTAGCTCCTGCTGGCTTCGACCTTTTGACTCTGCATAGATGTTGATGATCTTCTTCGGCATAACAACGCCGAGATACCGAAATTGTCGGTTGTTACTGTCGTGTCCGTAGTAGGCGATCTGGTATCCATCCCCGTAGGGCGTCACGATCGGCTCGACAATGGTCATCTTTAGACCGTACTGGGCCGCGGCGGTATCTTCGGCCTTAAGGCGGAAGTCCCTAAGCTTGTTTGCCATCCTCTCCGTGTCTTTGGGTTGGGCATTGACCAACATGAAAGACGTAGTCAGGCCAACATCCTCTTTTGCGGAGTAGTAGGTCTGTTGCTCGGCGTCGGTGGACTGCCCCCGAGTCCAGCCATCTCCTAGCATCAACTTGAATGCCGGCGTCTCAATGGCCGTGCCCGCTGCTGCCCCGAATGACAGTAGCGCAAGAATTGCTGCCAACAGCTTTCTCACCGATGCCCCCTAAAGATGCCATTTCCAAGTGTCTACTTCGGGTCGGAAGCAGACCTTAGCAATCTACTACTCAGCTCAAGTCAGACCATTGTTTGAGGTGGTCCTGAATCGACGTCTCAACGAAGTCAGAGAAGCTTCTCCAGGGACGCGAGACGTTCCTGCCTCCTTCGACAAATTGAAATACTGCCGGATCATCTGTGCCGGGAAGAAAGAAGTTCACCTCATAGCCTTGGTGCATACAGAAAACCTTGGCATCGGGTGACACGAGTTCTGACACGCCCTGCTCGCTGAGCAAATCCTCAGCGTCTTTTTGAAGACCTAGAACTCTTGGATAGAAGATATCTGTGCCTTGGAACAGCTTGCCAGCCCCACGCCCCGCTATGGAAAGGAAGTCTCGGTATGACGTAGGAAGTAAGCAGCCGAAGTGGCCCTCGACCTTGGCAATTTCTTCAGTACTACAGCCCTTCAAGGAGCCACTGTGTATTCGCTCGCCTTGAACTAACTCCGAAAACGTCCTTCGAACCCTACTCTGTTCCATCTAGCTGAACCCTCGCAAAATGACCTCGGTTACGTCGCGCCAACCGGGCGCCGCAGTAGGCAGCAGCACGCCAGCACGAAATTCAGTAAGAACCGACGTGGCCTGCGCGGCGGTAAACCACTCATCTCCTTGAAGCACCACGGTTCCCGCTCCGAAGGCTAGTTTGGTTCCGTCCGAAAAAACGGGATGGGGCTGAGACTGGTGGGCTCGATAGTGCCTGCCGGTGGCGACATCCCGCACTTCTATGACGCAAGTCTGGCTACCCCCGGCCACTTGAACGTAGCTCCCGCTTTCCGATGACAGGATCGCAAAGGAGTGCGGTCCAGAGCTGCGAAGCGTCTGCAATGCACGCGCGATGTCCGCGTCGCTGGCGTCCTGAATTGTGTGTCTTCCCTCTACATCAAGGTGCACTTCGTCCCCCTAAAGCCACCAAACATGTTCCTACAGTCATGTCCGCTATGGGTCGGAAGCAGACCTTAAATCGGTGCTTGAACTCCAAGCCTCAGCCTTTCTCCCACCCGAAGTCGGAATACTGCACACCGTCTAGCGCACATTGAATGCCTTGCGCGGTATACGGAATTACGTCTTGGGGAAGGTGCTTTGGGTCGTGCCAGGCCAGGTCACCATGCTTGCTGTGTTCCAACAGCTTCGGCTCCCCTCTCCAAGAATCCGCAAGGAAGAACGCACCCAACCATTCCGCACCGGAGTCCCCTGACCGGCAGTGCATGAGATGAACCATCCTAAGCGCGTCGGGCGCTGCTACCAGTCCAGTCTCTTCTCTAAGCTCTCGAACTGCGGCCAAAGCAAGTGGCTCGCCTCCATCGTGCGACCCGGCAGGCAGGCTAAGGAGTCCGTCCTTCCATCCTGTATTCCGGCGGCGCAAGAGCAAGACCTTGTGCTCCTCACGGACAATTACGAAAACGCTAGTGGTCAACTGAAAGCGATTCCTCAACTCTCTCTCCAAATAAGGTCCGCTGTGGGTCGAAAGCGGACATTTTGATTTCTGTGGCTCACTCCGGGGCCGCTGCCTTCTTAGGCAGCCATGCACTGAGCAAGAACCTCTCCCGTTGTTTATGCGCCTCCATGCCAAGTAGCGGGACGAATGCCTTCCCATCCCATTGCCACGCAGCGAGGAGCCAGTCCTCGCTTTCCCGCCATCCGAGCGTGGCATTTCCTATTCGACCAAGGAGAATCTTCCCATCCCAACGTATCGGGAAGTATCTGTCCCAATTCCCACCAAAACCGTCGAACATCGCCAGACCCGAGTACGTGGCCCGACCACCGAATCGCGGCACATCGCCCAAGTCTCGCGCCTTACTCGCGCGAACAGTCAGGGCGTCGAACTGCTTCTGCTCATCATCCGTAAGTTCAGCCGCCAAAACATCCTCGTCATGCGTTCGGTCGTAGCGCCTGAGAATGTCGCTCGCTCGCCTAATGAGGTCTGCACACGCACTCACCGCGCAGTACGAACTTGGCGGCATCAATTGGGCGTCGTATCGCAACTCGATGCGTACGGAATCACCCCAACTTCCCTCAAGGTAAGGCTGAGCGGTTAGAAAGTTGGAATAAGGTCGCCCTTCATCATTCTGGATGGCGAAAACCTGACCTTGATAGTCAGCAAGTCCACCAAAGATCAAACCACTATTGTCGCTAAGCGCCTCGGGAGTGTTGACCCTCTTTAAAGCGCCGCCCTCCCAAGAAAACAGTGTCCATGATTCGTAGTGTCCTGTGCCCTCTTCTTCAAGGCGACCTCCCAGGTGCTCTCGTCTTAGCAATAAGATCGCTGAGGTTTCATTGGGCGGCGAAGGCTCGTTGGTCAATTGCTCGACTGCACTTAGATTGAATGGAGCCCCAGCAATCTCGCCGTGCCGATCAATTTCGGCACCCTCTGCCAGGTTAAAGACCCTTCCGTCGCCCCCTAGTGACACCCAGTTCATGGGTAGTCGCTCGCTTCCTTTAGCGACAGCAGGGGTAGCTGCCAGATACGTGGCGATAGCGGATAACACGGGTGATACTCGTTCCGGCGCCTTAAATACATGGCTTAAGAAAATGATTCGCGCCCTGTAGGCCCCTTCACCCATCCCCTCGTTGAAAAGCACCGCCTCGTTTCTTTCAACCAGCCAATTTCGCTGGTCGATAAGGAGCGCGTCCAACTTCTCACCCGCGCGAGTGCGCGCCAGTGCATACTCCTGGCTCATCTGACTATCGAGGAGTGACAACGTTGGGTTGTCGCAGATGCGATGCTCCACGGCAGCGCTCGCGCCTTCGCAGTTGAACCCTGCCGCCGTGCACGAACTTGCGGCGAACCATGCACACGCTAGCCAAAGCGCTTTGTAATGTGACCGCATCCCCGCCCTCAAAAGCCTGGATTAGAGAAATTGGAATTAATGTCCGCTTCGGGTGGCGGCCCCTCGGTTCAGCTACCCGCGTTCACTCGTGCCTCTTGTTCGAAGTACGCGACAACCGCCTTGACCTTGAACAGATAAATCCCGGCGGCTACCACAATAAGTGCGCCGACCAATCCAAGTGCCCAGTTCCCAAAGACTGGATAAGGAATGACTAGGCCGATGGTTGCAAAGCCAAGATAGGCCATGCGTGCCCAAGGTATCTTCCTAAGAATGGCCACACCGGCCGCCAGACCAAAGACGCCGATGATGGATGCAAAGAACCCGGCTCCGCTGCTCCACCATTCCGCCTGAGAGATGTGACGTCCGTTAATAGCGAAGGATTCGTTCGGCATGACGGACACGATAAGAAAAATCACGCACGCCAGCGCGTGACCCGTCATGAATCTCAGAAATTTTGGCATCGCCCAAAAATTTGCCCACACTTATCCACCCCTTTCGTCGTCCCAGCAGTCCAAATCCGCGTGCCATTTCAACACAAACCGAAATGTCCGCTGGGGGTCGGAAGCGGACCTTTCCAGCTTGCCGATAGGCTAGCTTGACCGCAAGGTCAGCTACTAGCCAATGTTGGATGTTCCGTCCATCGCTTAGGCGGAAGGCAGCAACGCGTGCTGGTGCGCGATCTGAAGCCATTCAGTCAGACGCCCGTCCCATCCAGATGGACCGAATAGCTTGAAAGAAAGCCACTCTTCACCGGCAGATGGGACGGGCTCGGCTCCACCATCCAACGCTGCGCCTGTGTGACTCAATGGAAGCCTTAGGGCTATCGAAGACATACCTACCGCGAAGGCAAATATGGTTCCACGCGTGTGAGCAACGACGTATCCGAAGCGCTCTCGATCTGAGCAGTAGAGCTGCGCGGTTGGCAACAGCCGAATTGCGCGAGCGAGTGGCAGCGCAATGTCCGAATGAGCCGACTTTCCATCCAAGTGCGACAGCACTCGCTCGTTCTCGCGCCGGACCAGCTCATCGGGAAGTTTCGTTAGCATTGGACAATCCTAGGATGACCCACGCCTCAAAGGTCCGCTTCGGGTCGGAAGCGGACCTATCGCCTACTCCAACCCGCGGGAAACCAAGCGCCCTAGCGGCTTCGAGAAGGCGATCACCAACACTCCAAAAATCACATAACCAGCGTTACCGATGATTGTATGTGTCGGGTAGCGCTGCACCTCAATGCCAAGGGCCATCTCTGCGAAATAGAGGCTCCAGATCAAGGTGAGAAACACTACCCAAATCGTTCCGGCAAGCCGAAGAAGCAGCGTGGCAATCCGTTGATAGCTCGTCATAAGTCCCCTAGTCGACGATTTCCCCAAGACCCTGCGCAGGATGTCCGCTTCGGGTCGAAAGCGGACGGTCCATTATTCGGCCGTTCGATCATTGACCCGTTTTCTTCCTAGCCCGATAGTCCAGGCAATCGCCGTGCCGGTGAAGAGCAGGAGCAGCCAGTAGATAGCCGACTCCATCAGAGGCATAAGGAAAGCGGAGCTGGACAGGCCAAGGCGGCCGGCAAATGGGAGCCTGAGCCACCAAACCGAAACGTCGGGACTAAACAATGTTCCCCCAAGTACGCTCAGCGGCCCGTGCCGGAAGTCGCCGTAGGCATAGACGGAAAAGGCGATGAACAAGATTATCGAGAAAATGAAGGCCTTCCTGCGCGCCCCGTTGGACGTGCCCTCCTTCCAATGCAGCGGCTTCCAGGGCGGCTGACCGATGACCATGCAACCTAGGTAAACAGGAAAAAACAACCACTGGCTCGCTACGGTAAGTCTGGCGATGGCCGGGTACGCGGTCTGATTTGCGATGGCGTCAACGGCAGGAACGGCTGAGCCGATGGCGCTTACAAACGCTTGAATCATCCCGTTGGATGCGAGTGCATCCCCTAGTGGACCGGTGGCAAATATCGCCATCATGGCTGCGATGGCCATCGCGCTATAGCCAACCACTTTTGTCGTTGGCCACCGGACCTTCTTGTCCGCCGTGTCTAGACTCATGAATCCCCTCATTGGTCCAATGGCGACATGATCGCCAACTGCACACATTAACGTCTGCTATGGGTCGAAAGCGGACAAATCGATCTCAAGAACGTCAATCCGGAAACGGAGTCCGATTCCCTTCTCGAGGTCAGAGCCAAGGCGTAAGTGAACCTGACCACGTTTTTCCGCAAGTTCCGATATCAAGTGTCTGCTACGCCTCTTCACTAGATATCCGTATACGACCAGCCTGGGACTACGGCGGTCTTTTCGGCGCTGGATTTGCTGTTGATCACGACGCACCCGTGTTCGCCCGAGCCGCACTCCTTGACGGTAAAGCTGATCTTGGCTTGTGATTCGTCGATCACTGGATAGATTTCGCAGGAAGACTTGGCGTTGCAATGAAACGCGACTTCCGCAAAGTGTTTGATGGTGATCACGTGGTCGCGGTTGTCCGGTACGTACTGCGGATCGGGCGCATATCTATCCTTAGCGTTCTTTGCCAGGTCGCTCGCCAGGTACTTTCCCCACCAGAGCGAACTTTCGGGTCCGTCCGACAATGCATCGACAAACAGATACAAGACGCCAAAGGTGTGATCACCCGGCTGAACCAAGACCTTTCGCGGAGCAAGCGGTGGCGCCTTGCTGTTCGCGTACGCCTGCAGCAATGGATGAGTGCGCGAATCCTTGCCGTCGATCTCTCTGATGATGACCACCCCTTGTGCGAACTTAAGACTCCCGGAGACGAACGCCATCTGATCTTTCGTCTCGTCGGCCGTGCCATAGTTGTAGGTTCTCGTTGTGATATCCGTGCAACCGCACAGTGCCAGCGAAGCGGACAGAAAAATCAACCCGAGTATGCTCTTCATGTTTCCCTCTTTTGAATTTCAATGACTGCCAGCTAGAACTCAAAAAGTGCTCGTTAGAGCTGGCATTGCAATGACTGCGCTTCCGCTTCGGGTCGGAAGCGGACCTTACCAATTCCAAGGTCATGGCAACGGGTGCGCTGCCCTTATGAGCTGGGCGCGTTCCTCGCTTAGCACTGCGACACAGGCCAACCGAACATCTTCGGAGCTATTTCCCTTCACCGCCAGGGACGCTTCGTAGCTGCACTCACTGGCTACGTACTTTGAGAAGGCGCCAGACGCGAGATGGAGCCCGGCCATCGCCTCTCTCCGATACTTGGGAAAGCCTGGTGCCTCGTCCACCGATGCTTGGATGACGTCGCCGGCCACCCTTTCTGCCTGGCCGAGGCTCATTTGTGCATCTTTCGCACGAGCCTCGACGCAAGCGCTCATGCCGGCGTGGTCGTGGCCTTTCCAGCAATCATTGATGACTGATGCAACGGAATGCTCAGCCGAGATCGAACCTTCCAATCCCAAAAACAGCAAGGCACCGGCAAGCAACACTGACTCCCCCTGAGCCATCGAGGCGCGACCGAACTGTGGTTGATTATGTCCGCTCCGGGTCGGGAGCGGACGTAATCGAGCTCTCGATAGATCCCGTATCTATTCTAATTTTGTAGGGATACGGGCCAGAGCTTTCGGAATCCGTGAAGCATACTGGCGCTCTCGATGGCCGCGCGATGGTCAAATCCTTGAAGCCGGGCCTGCATGGCTTTGAACAACTCCATCGCACCCTCGGCATCAGTTGGCACTTCAGCAATTTGCTTTTCGGCGCCGTGCAACATCCAGCTAATGCCTCCAATCGGAAAGCGATCGATTGCAAGTACATAGACCGACGAAAGGTCTGCCCAAGGCAACTCGTTCACCAGTTCTCCGGTGCGCTTGCTGATCCAAATGCGCGCGTCATCGAAGCCGACCATATACTCACGGCCATCTCTGAGCACTACGTCGACAGGCAATTTCGGCTTGCCAGGTGATTTCGCGCGTGATCGCCAAATTGTCCAAGTCGCCCAGACAGCGATTGCGATCGCTGCTATCGGCCAAAGCACCAACATAGCCCCCTCCTTGCTACTTCTATGCTTGCCCAATTATGTCCGTTTCGGGTCGTGAGCGGACGGTCGCGTTTGGCGTCTACGCAATGAAATCCACAAGTGCGGGCCACGCCCCCAGCTCGTTGTATTTGGCCCTTAGACGAGGAATTAAGTGGCTGATGCAACCTTCGTCTGACGATACCGCTCCCCGGTCCTCCGCCTGGGATGGATCGACGATTGCGTAACTCCAATCGAGAGCACTGATGCGAACGGTTCCGCTTGCGCCTCGGACGTGGAGCCGATCGGGGAAGAACCGATAGAGCGCGTCATGCTGGGCGCCATCAATCAGCTCAAAGGCGAAGGAAAACATAGTCATGCATCAGGTCCCAAAAATTCCGATCGTCTAACAGGTGATTGAGTGGCTGCTGTGGGTCGGAAGCGGACGTTAGACGGCCATCAAATTACCTGAAGGAAGGCTTCCTCAGCCGAACCCTCTGACATCCTTCTAAGATCTTCAAAAAAGGCATCCAAGAGCACTGGCTCACTCTTTAAGTGGGTTTCTGCTCGGCTGGCAACTTTCTTCGTAACGAAGTTCGACCAAGCAGACTGGGCATCCACTGAGATGTAAAGGTAGCCCCGGCCTTCCTTCTGGAAACTCAATTCAGCGCGATACGCACCGCTTGCATACTCGGGCGTGAACTGTCCAAACGAGATGACAAAAGTTCCGCTTTGAACATCGCCTTTGAATCGAGCGAGACCTTGGACCAACTCGCTTAACTCTTCATGGCCCACGTACACCTGGATGCCAAAGAGAAATTCGCCGCTGTTGGTCGTGATTTCCAGCTCAAGAGCATGTTCGTCCTGCCAAATCTTCTTGAAGCGAATCCCGCTACCCATCCCTGACCTCTGCGCGTAAGGCTGAATATCTAAGACGTCCCAGTGAATGTCCGCTCCGGGTTGCGGTTTCATCCGGTCGTTGCAACGAATTGATGAAATCGTTCGGCCGGTGTTTCGAAGTTTAGAGTCTTTCGCGGCCTTCCGTTCAAACGCCTGGCCACGGCATTGAGTTGCGCTTGGGTAACCCCGGAGAGATCCATGCCCTTGGGGAAATACTGCCGCAGAAGGCCATTGGTGTTCTCGTTCGACCCACGCTGCCATGGGTTGTAGGGATCGCAGAAATAAACCGTGATGTCGGTGGCCAATGTGAAGCGCTGATGTTGGGCCATCTCCGACCCTCGGTCCCAGGTCAGCGATCGATACAGCTCCTGCGGAAGTTTGCGTGCGTGTTTGATCAACTTGTCGGTCACCGTCTGGCTATCCCGACTATCCACCTGCACCAGCATGACAAAGCGCGAGTGCCTCTCGACCAGCGTGGCGATCTGGCTGTTCCGGCCGCCAAACAACAGATCGCCTTCCCAATGGCCCGGTACGGCCCGGTCCTCGACCTCGGCAGGACGCTCGCGGATCGAGATCGCACCGGTAATCTGCGCATGATCCGCCGTCTTCTGCGTATGGTGTCGCGAGCGGCGCATGGCCCGGGTACGCCGCAAGTGCGCCAAAAGCTCTTTTTTCAGGGCTCCGCGCGTCTGGATGAAGAGACTGCGGTAGATCGTTTCGTGCGACACCTGACGCGCCTCATTGCCCGGATATCGATGTTTGAGCCAGCCGGCAATCTGTTCCGGCGCCCACTGTTGCTGCAGCTTAGCGGCTACCAGGCGTGCCAGGACGCGATGACGGACTAACTTACATTCCTTGGGGCGTCGGGCCCGGTCCCAGGCCTGCTGGTCAGCGCGGCTAGCACGATAGTGATCCTTCCCACCGTTGCGCCGGATCTCCCGACTGATGGTCGACGGCGCCCGGTTCAATCGCGTGGCCACGGCACGGATCGATTGGCCTGCCATCAGCGCCCTGGATATCTCCTCGCGCTCGGCAAGCGTCAACACTCGGGCCGAGCGGTGGCGCACCACGGGCCGGATGCCACCGGTTTCCGACAGAATCCGGCGTACCGACGAATGGTGTCGATCGAACGACCGGGCGATCTGATGAAGTGACTCGCCACGTTGCCATCGATCCCACATCAGCCCTATCTGGGCTTCGGTGTAATAAATCTTTGGTCGCTGGGACATCTTGCAACACTCCCGCTGCTCGCGCAGTCTTTAGTGTGTTGCAACGACCGGCTGAATCCGCAGTCGCAAACGGACACTTTCACACATTTAAAATGTGGCGGCTCAGGCACCGTCGATGGGCGTTACGAGTTGCAGTCTCGGGTCACCGGTTCGCAGTTCATCTCCGGACATCGCATCCGGCGACTCATCGGCCAGCGCCTTGCCAGTCCACGACGGCGTCTGACGCGGCCCCGGGAAATAGGCGGCCCACTGGCCATATTGCTTCGGAGGCGGCGCCCCCGGCCCCGCCAAATAGAAATTCACGGGGATGCGGGCAGTCCAGTACGGATTGTCCACATTGGGTCCTGTCCTTGGCTGGTTGTAGGTCCAATGGTGTGCGGCTTCGAGCGCCGAGTCGGACAATAGCTTGCGGTAGTGATTCATATCCGCTTCGCTGCCGTAGCTATCGAGGTTCACCTGCTCCGCAATCGCCTCCTGCACCGTGCCGTCGCGACCGATGCGGACCAGTAGGTACACCGTACCGCCCACCCGCGCACTGATCGCGTCCCTTGGATACCGCGGCTGGACCGAGCGATCCTTGTACGAGACCTCATCACTGCGTGTCCCCGGTTCGCCGAATGAAGCTCCCTGGACGGCCACCGTGAACTTGCCATCACCCACAGGCTTGGCCACTACCCGAAGGCTTACCTCAGTCTTCACCACATCGCTGGTCGGCTCGGATAGCTTGAATGTCCACGACGACACGGTCTTGCTCACCACGTCGACCACGACCGGCGGCAACTTTCCGGGTTGGTCCAGCGTGTAGTTATGGAGCGAACCGTCGGGATTCACTTCGATGGTGCCAGTGACCAGCATGCCTGCCTCGGCCGTCTTGCGAATAGCCCCTGCTGAGGTGGCGCCGGCGGCAGCCCCCACGTTAGCCATACAGACCAGCACCCATCCGCACATCCACACGGCAAGTACGCGCTTCATAACCACCCCCTGAGTAGACCCTCATTTCTCTGCAATGTCTGCTTTGCGTCGGAGGCAGACCTTAAACCTGACCCAGTTCCTCGGCCTCCCAGTCGGCCAATGCGCACATCAGTGCGGCTGTCTGGCCAACTGCGTAGGCATGATCTTTGCGCCGGATGTCGGCGTCAAATAGGTAATGCCAGACAAGCTCCGGCATTAGCTTCCCCACCGATACCGGCGCAGAGTTCTTGAGGTACATGCTCAAAAGCAGGCAGGCGCGTTGAACGTGCCCATAGTCGCCTTCATCGGTCTGCGACAGCTGAGCAAGCTCCTTCAGAGTGTTTCTAAGCTCGGCTGCTGTCGTTGGCCGAATGTTCAATGACGTCCCCTTCGCCAAAAACATACATGTCCGTTATGGGTCGGGAGCAGACGTTCCCTAGATTCCCCGGTGCGCAGTATGGCAACTCTTCAAAACGCCGGGGAGTATCGCCATGTTCATGCAGCCAAATGGCCGTCCGCTGATCCCATGGAACCGAGGAAGGATCATTGGGCAGAAGTTGCCACTCAAGCTTCGGGACATTTTTGGAGTAAGGGTCCGGCTTCAGCTGCAGCGACGCGTCCGGGACTTGGCCATGTTCAATCTGGCGATCGACAGCAAGCTTCGCGGGTGCGATCTGGTCGCCATCAGAGTCTGCGATCTGGCCCGAGAGGGTGGCCTCGGGGCCAGGGCCCAGATCCTCCAGCGCAAAACAGGGAAAACGGTCCAATTCGAGCTCACCGAACAGACCCGGCGCGCCATCATGGACTGGATCAATCGGAAAGGCTTGAGCCGAGATGACTTCCTATTCCCAAGTCGGCAACGACCCGGGACCCACCTGTCCACCCGACAGTACGCGCGCATTGTGAAACGCTGGGTGGCGAGCGCTGGCCTCCAGCCCTCCGACTACGGAACCCACTCGATGAGGCGAACGAAGCCGACCCTCATCTATCGCCGGACCCACAACTTACGGGCGATCCAGCTCCTGTTGGGCCACACCAAACTCGAGAGCACCGTTCGTTATCTGGGCATCGAGGTGGAGGACGCTCTGGCGCTGTCAGAGGAAACGGAGGTTTGAGACCATGCGGAGCCCGTGGCGACCGCCCAACCGAGTGACGCGCAGCGAGCTAGTACACCAGGGCTCGACTCACTGGCCGAGTCAGAGGTGCCTTGAGAATAGCCGGCGAGACGCCTCTTCAGCCGCCTGGAGACCTTCGTCCGTCAGGGTCATCTGCTTGTGCTTGTTCACCGGGTCCCCGATGAGTCCCTTCGCGAAGAGGCGCCCTGTCACCTCCCAGTCCATACCTTTCCACACCATCCGTGTGTCGTGAAGCGTGAGGTACAGCAGCGCCAGAGCTGCCTCATCGATCTTTTCCGCGTCGTAGTCCATGGTGGTCTCCCGAGGGCCAAGGGACATGGAATAGAGTACGCCCAGCGGGGTAACAGGGTTCGACGTTCCGCCGAGATCCGCTTTCGATTCCCTTCGGGCGATGGTCAGATAGGCAACCGGGTTTCCGGACGGATGTGCGTGAGGTCCAACCACCGTCAGTCGGGCCCATCAGCCGAAGTATTGGCTCCGTCCAGGAGCCAGGAGCTTGTAAATGAACGATGAACCGACCTTTCCTGATGATGCGAATGGCGCGATCCTTCAGCAAATGGCCGCAGACGGGGACGACCTAACAGTGCCGCGCGAGGTCGTGTTCTCTGTCATTTTTCCAACGGAAGATGCCGCGTTGAAGTTCGCAGTCGTGCTGCTCAAACACGGGCAGAAGGTATCTTTGATTGGGGACGAGGAGGAGAGCGAGCCGTTTTGGCTGGTACAAGCACCTCCCTACATGATCCCCACACACGAGAACATTGCCGGTTATGAGGATCTGCTTGCGATTGAGGCAGATTCCCTCGGCGGTCAGACTGTCGGCTGGGGATGTGAAAGTTAGGGATGGTCGACGACGACATTGGGATTTCTGGAGTCCGCTCCCGACCCTCGGCGGACCTAAGAATCATCGGCAGGCACAGGTCCAACGCCCTGAGGCTGAAGCGTTGGAGGCATTGCAGCGGCGGTACCGGATTGTTGCCCATTCTCTGCCGGCTACGCCCATAGAGCGGGCGGGCGCTTATACCTCTGGACCATTGAGCGCGATGCATCGGTAGCCGGCATGGTCGCCGGCCTGACCGCAGGCGGTCACTCCGCACTCCTTGGCATGGGTTATCGGATGCGGGCCGAGGGCTTCAATGCTGACTTCAGCCAGTCAATCGCGCCGGGGTAGTGCTGCCAGACAGGCAAGCATTGCTCGCGGTGCAGCCACGCCTGCTCGGCACTGCCGAAGGCTATGAAACCATTGCTGCTAGCTTTCGGCTTGCGCGGCTTGGCTGCGACAAGCATGGGTGCGACGAGTGGCTGCTGACCGTGCGCGATCGCCAGTTCAGCGCTCGCTTCCTCGTGGCGATTCAGCGCGAGCAGTGTGAGTACGCGACCAAAAGCGACTTCGGGCAGATGGTCGTCCGCATATTGCTCCGTCAGCGCCAGCGCCTGCTCCACCTGACCTTGCCGAAGATATGCTGAAACGAACTGACCGCGGTAGCCGTGGTTGTCGTTAGGGTTCAGGGCGATGAGCTGCTCCATTTTCGCCAACTTCGCCTCAGGCGCGGCTGTCGCTTCGACCTGCTGCGCCAGTAGCCTCAGGGCTGGACGGTTCTCCAGCCAGCCCCAGTCCAACGGCTTGCCGATGGCGTGATGCGCTTGCAGCGTTGCGCGTAGCAAATGGTCGGCACGGTCGAGGAGGCTGTCGCGCAAGGGCTCCATACCTCTCTGGAAGATGGCGCCCAAGGCCAGTACGAGGTCGTCGAATACCTCGAAGCTGTTCCAGAGTACAGGCTGTTTGCGCAGCAGGCTCAGCCACGGTGCCGTGTCACCCCACGCGCTATGTGCGGAAACGTAGAGGGAAGTGAGCGCGGGATGCTCTTGCGGAAAGGTGGCGTGCCAGCGACGCAGTGCGCGCGACAGCGTGGGACCCGGATTGAGTGCGCCAGCGCGTTTTTCATCGGCATGTGTCAGCTGATAGAGCGATTTGGGGTGCGGTGCGGCGGCCAGCAGTTCGACCAGTTCGCCCAATTCCGGCCAGCGCTGTTGGTGCAGACTGAAGAAGGCGTTGTGACCCTGTTCGGCCATTTGCCCAAGCAAGCCAATCAGTTCGTCATATCCACCCAGGCGTCGGAGTTTGGCGATCCAGAATCGCGCCCGTTCGCGGGCAAGCTCCAGTTTGCCTTCGCTGAGCAAAAGCAACACCTCCAGGTGTGAAAGCGAGGGATCGCCGGCGTTTTCTCGTTGGGCTTGTTGAAAATAGCGCCATGCGCCTGGGAAGTCGCCTTTGTCGCTGGCAATGGTGGCATGCCGTTGCAGCACCGTTGAGCGGATGGCGCGATCACCATGAGCAAGTGCAGCATCGAGCAAGGCCTGTTTCTTACGCGGCTGCCCCAGAGCCAGATACGTATCCAGCAATGTGTCCAGCAGCGGCTCGTGTGCCGCCGGAATCGGCCGTTCACCCTTGAACCATGGCTCCAGCAATGCCCTCGTCTCGGTGGCGCCACCACCTCAAGGAATCTCGCGCCGTGTGAGCGACGGCCAACGGGTCGATCGCGCTGTGCGCCAGTTCGGGCCAGCGCTTGCGGGGCAAGCTTTCCAAGACGAACCGCAGCAGGTTCAGCCCCTCAAAAGGAAGAGTGTGGTCGAGCTCGTCACAACAGTGTTTGTACTTGCGGCCGCCGCCGCAGTCGCAGACGTCGTTGCGGCCTGGTCGCGGCGTCTTGCGCAGGGCGTACCGATGCTCGGGACGTGGCGTCAAATCGGCGATCTTGCGCGTAAAGGCGCGCATCAGTGTTCGCGTTTGCTCTGGACTGCCACTTGCATGAGCGGGCAGTGGCAAGAAATCGGGCCCTACCTTCTCAGCCGTCTGATAGGCGGCGTCCAGCGATGCCCCCAATATCAGCGCACGAACGACCATGCGGATGAAAAACTCAAGTCCGCTATTGTCGTCATCGCCACCGGGCATCGTCTCAAGAGAAGGAGGGCGTGTGGACATCGCAGTACCGGTGATTCAAGGCGAAAGTGGATAGAAGGCACTATACCCTGATCGGAATGGGGCGCCGAACGATGGGGCGACTCACCCTCTCGTTCGCCCTTCATTGGCTTCTGCTACGGGTCGGACTCCGCCAACGAATTGACCAAGGTGCTCTGCAGCGGCTATGGGTTGCTATCAGACCGGCGTTGCCGACAATTTGGGAAGGTCCGCTTGCGACCCGGAGCGGACATTTCGCAGAAACCGATTGGTCCAATACCGTGACGGTCACATTCGAAGGAACGCTGATGAATATGGTGTTGAGGACGGTCCGCGGAGCTATGAACGTCTTTGGTTCGGGGCTTTTGTTGTTGGTTGCGACCAGCCTGTGGGTAGGTGCTTCCAATGCGCCTGCTAGCGTATTTAAGGGTGAAAGTTACGCCGGAGCCTTGGTAGTGCTGGCGGCGGCGCTGTTCAGCGGATTTCTTGCCACTGTGTTTTGGAAACAGCGTGCAGGAAGACGTTCTTACTATTCCAGTGCAATTCTCAATGGGCTGTCCACCGCTGCCTTCCTGTCGGTAATTGTCATCTGGGCGATGAATCATTGATCGGGTCCAGACCGCGCAATCGATTTGGGCAACGCTACAGGTCCGCTTCCGGCCCAAAGCGGACTTGGACGCGCCGATTTGATGGGCATGCATTGCTCGGGTTTCTACTGATTTGGATGGACTATGGGGAGCTTGGTCAATGAGGTGTCTGGCGTTTCTATTGTTCGCGTTCATTTCCTTTGATGTTGCGAGCGAGCCTTCCAACTTCTATTCAGAGGATCTCAAACCTGCGGCCAGCGAATACGCGCGTGCCGCAGGACTTGCACCGTTAACGTCGACGACCGACTTTGAGCTCCGCGTTTGGACACGCGATTACATGTCCGGCGCGGTCACTGGCTTCATTGTGTCTAACGGCACGCTGCGCTCATTCGAAAGCATGTCGACTTATGGCCAAGGAAAGGTGCTCGTTAAACCGGCCAATTTAGGAACCGAAAAGTCGGGGCCCGATGAGGTCCGCCTGAAAGAGCTCATTGAGGTCCTGAAGGCTTACAACGGCAAGGCCGTGTCGTGCGGTGTCATGGATGGCAAATCAGTCCTGTTGGATGCGGTTGTGCAAGGTCAGGTCGTTACGGTCAAAGTCGACAACCCAAGATTCTGTTCCGACAAGGCGTCTAAGGCTGTGGCAGACCTTCTCGGCGCGCTTCGGCAATGAAATACGGCCAAAGTCGGCCTGCATGTGGCAACCCAGGCGGTCGCCCATGCGCCGACTGCCTGCTGGGTCTCGAAGATTCCTGGGATTGGCGATCCCATTTCCAAACAAGACTGAACTGTCCGCTTCCGACCCGAAACGGAAATCAGTACCTCCATAAATTTGGATGCCACGATGAATGTGACGAATCAGGGGTGTCGCTGGTGAAGAGCTTGGTCAGGTCATTCTTTACGTCGAAGTCGATGAGATGGGCCTCCCATTCTCTCCCAGGACATATCGTCGCCTTCGGTCTCGTGGCGGGTCTTGCATTGTTTATAGCTCTGGGACTGCAGCTCAGAGCTTTGGGCGAGCTTGATTTGTCGAACCTCGCCTGGTTAGCGCTCTTCTGCTTCGGTGGCAGCATGGTTTGTGGTGCACTGTTTTGGTTTACGGTCACTGGCCCGTTGATCGCGCGACGACGAGGTCCCTGAAAAGTGGAGAGGTCTGCATCTTTGGGAAGGTCCGCTTCCGACCCGAAGTGGACCTTTCCTCGCCCCCTATTTGCCACACCGTAGGGAAGATCCGGCTGCACACTAACCGGCATCTGCGTAGTGAAGAAAAGCGGCCCCTCATAGACCAAGGTCAACTCAATGGTGGCTATCCAATGGAGAAGGCTTCGATGGCTTAGTGATGCTGGGGGCATGGCAGCCAGAGCGAGCTTGAGCGTATTGCTATGCCAATTGTGTGTTGGCTACTTCATAGCTAAGTGGCGCCCTGAGTGGAACTGCAGCGCGATCGAACGGGGCGGCAAGGAGCTGATATGTGGCAAGGGCTATGGGCTGTCTCTGCTAGACATTGCCAACCAGGTAACCCTTTGGGCCTGGATTGCCCTTTACTTTTTTGGGATTGCCGCTTCGCTTGGCGGACGGGTTGCGCGCAAGGATAGAGCCATCCTGCTCATCCTTAGTTGTGTCCTGGTCCTTCTAGGAATGGGCAGGCTCGCACTCGGCACCAGCGATTCGCCCTGATGTCCCGAAACCTTTTAAAGTGTAAAGCAGCTGAATTCGGGGAAGCGCTTCAATGCCTCGATCCGACCAACGCGGACATTGAAGCCTCGGCTGACTGTTCTTCGGCTTCAGCCTGGAGCGCCACGTGCCGGCGGATCACATGCTGCGGGCGATCGACCGGTTCGTCGACCTGGACGAGCTGCGCCAGCACCTCGCACCATTCTACAGCCCAATCGGCCGCCCTCGATCGATCCGGAGCTGCTGATCCGCATGCTGCTGGTGGGCTACTGCTTCGGCATCCGCTCCGAGCGGCGGCTGTGCGAAGAGGTCCATCTGAACCTCGCCTATCGCTGGTTCTGCCGGCTGGGGCTGGATGGCCGATGTGCCCGACCATTCGACCTTCTCGAAGAACCGCCACGGCCGCTTCCGCGAGAGCGACCTGCTGCGTCATCGTGTTCGAGACGGTGGTCGCGCCGCTGCATGGCCGAGGGCCTGGTCGGCGGCGAGGGCTTCGCCGTGGACGCCAGCCTGATCAAGGCCGACGCCAACCGCCAGCGCGGCGTGCCGGGCGAGGAAGTCTGCTCGACGGGGGACAAGCGGCGAGCCGCGCCGTGCGACGAGTACCTGGCGGCTCTGGACGCCGCCGACGAAGTGCGCACCCCACCCAACAGGTCTCGCCGGCGGATCCAGCGTCAGAGTGGACCGCGGCGCCACAAGGGCCTGGCGTTCTTCGCCTACTCCACCAACTACCTGATCGACCTCGATGACGCCGTCATCGTGGACGTCGAGGTATTAGAATTAGCTGAGATCAGCCGAAGTACAGGTAGAGAAGCAACTTAGTCGAGCGTCGTCGAGCAAAGCTTCGACCGGAAGACAAAGCAAATGAATGGCGACAAGGCTTACGGTACTGAAGCTATGCGAGGATGGATGGAGAGGACAAGCAGATCCAGCTTCAGGTGATCGTCTGGGAGAAGCTGCGCGCACTATTTCATCTTGGCCGCATTGTGCTGCTCATAGCCACTCTAGGTCGATATCCGACCCGCAGGGATTGCGAGCAATCGCGTGGTCGCATCCAGTGGGCAGGAGTCGCGATGCTTATCGTCCTATGGGCGGCGGTTGCCCTCTTCAACAACCTGCATGCCTAGGTATTCTCGTAGCGCCCGCTTGCGACCCGGAGCGGACCTCGTTGAATAGATTCAGGAATCAAGCATGGTCTAACGAGGGGAAGAGATGAGCGCGAGTCGGCTCGGCCCGAAGTAGACACTTGGCTTTGGATTTTAGCGGCCACGGGTTGAGAAAGCTGTTGGCAGAATTTTACGCTAGGGTCATTCGGGGCGCAGCGCGCTCGGCGATGAGAGCCCGCATCAAGTTGATGCTACGGTGCCTCGACTGGGGGCTGTCATCGAGGAGCCACAGACTACTACTCCGCAAAAGAGGATGTCTCCCTTACTGTCTTATTGGTCAATGGCAACTAAAGAGAAGGAGAGGATGGCAAACAAGCTTGGGGTCATTTGCCTTAACTCAGTTACGCTTTGGCTCATCCGGTCAGGTACGTTTACGGAAGCCAGAAAGCGCTCCGATTGTTAGCGAAGCTACTACGGACATTGATTGCCGTTCCCGCAATTGCGGCTATCGCGACCTTGTTATGCGAAGAAGATAATCAACATCTATGTAGAGTTAAAAGGTTGAAGTTAGCAGGAGCTAGAGGTTGTTTTTAATGGCTTGCTTAAGGGTTTGAGCATCTCTAATTGTGGGAACTGTTACGTCCGCTTCCGACCCGAAGCGGACCTTAGAATGGAACCGGATACTTGGCGAAACAAAGCCCTGCTCGGCTGCACATGAGCATTTCAATCATGGATACCTCAGAGGCCCGGACGCCGCGCGGTAACGCACTCGAAGTGGCGCAGATTTTCCTGCGTTTGGGATTGACATCCTTTGGCGGCCCCATCGCGCACATCGGTTACTCCCACCTCGAGTTCGTGGAACGGCGGCGCTGGGTGGATAAGGAGCATAGCCACCACTAGGCACGCCAACCCAGTATCTGCGCGGATCACGGAGACTTGCTCTGATGTTCACTGTAGCGGGTGCCGTAGCAGCCCTTGGTACTTCTCCGGGACCTAGGCCTTCTGTCTATATCCCCGGTGGTTGTCTGGTAGCCCGGCTCGGGCCATGATCTCGACGGGAATCAGGGGGGAAATCAATGGAATTGAAGGACGCTGCCGCGCTACTTCGCGCCTGGGCTAGCCGAGAGGGCATGCTGTTTGGGGATCAGGTGTTCCCTGACCCCGCGCCCGAAGACGTGAACTTGATCTCTGGGCGAACCGTCACAGGACGGGAGATTCTGCGCAGCAAACAGATTCAAGCTGTTGGCTTCAGCGAGGCCGACGCGGAGCTACTGGTCTATCTTCGTCGCGCCACACCAGGCAAGAAGGCGTTAGAGAGCCTTCCAGACTTCGTCGAGGACTTCCCGATCAAGTACCGTCAGGGAGCAACCGGGACCGTCGACGTGAATGCTCCAGTGCCCTTTGGGGCGCCCTATGCGTTGCGTGGAGTGGGCAATCAGGTCCGCTATACGTGTGGCAGCTCCATTTCCGTGGGGAATGTGAGGGAGGCGGGCACGCTCGGATGCCTGGTCCGCGATGCCCAGGGCGAGCTTTACGGGTTGTCCAACAACCATGTGTCCGGCAGTTGCAGCCAAGCGCCAATAGGTCTTCCAATCGTCGCGCCCGGCATCCTCGACGTGAGCGCCAACAACCAAGCGCCGTTTACGATCGGCTTCCACGCGGGCGCGCTTCAGCTCATAACAGGCGCCGCCGACGTCGTCCCTTACCAGCTCAACAGCGATGCGGCTAAATTCCGGATTAACAATCCGCAGCAGGTGTCCTCGTACCAGCAGGACGCCTACGACACCCCCGCCACCACTATGGCCCTCGCAGCCGGTATGGATGTAGAAAAGGTGGGCCGGACGACCGGACACAAGGTCGGCGTGGTTCAAGCCGAGATACTTGGTCCGTTCTCTGTTCCCTACCATGCGGCCGCCTACGATTTCTCCGGGCCGGTTTACTTTGATTCGGTATTTGCGATTGCCGGTCTACCCGCGTCAGGCAGGTTTTCGGACGGCGGCGACTCAGGCTCTCTCATTGTTCACCGAGACGCCGGCGGGAACATGCATGCCGTAGGGATCGTCTTCGCCGGCATGCAGGACAACAAGGCTCCTGGGAGCTGGGTCACGTTAGCTTTACCTATCGAGCCTATACTGGCGTCGTTAGGAATGACCCTAGTCTCAGGGCACAACATATGAGCGCTACCATCCGCGAAGCCGCACTACGGTTACTTAGCTTGCTCGATGCTCCTAAGGGTGCGGTGAACGCGCTCCCAACCTCTGACAAGAAGGGGCCGCTCATTCGGCTCCTTGTGCGGCCCGAGATGATGTACCGCATCGGCAAGGTCCCCGCTAAGTTCGACGGATACAGAGTGTCCGTCGAGGAACGTGGCCGAGTATCTACGCAAGCCTGAAGACCTGCATTCTCTCCGCTCCAAACCTCCGGACGGGGGTCGAAAAGTTTTACTGCAAATTTTTCTAGGGCATGGAACAAGGGCCAAATGGCCAGTTCCCCGTGGGTCTATCCGACTACAAAACCGCTTGAGTCAGTCCGGAGATAGCATTTGGGTTCGAATCTTGGCGAGGTTTGCTGTCGACCCCTAGAGACGGACCAATCACATATCTCGGCTCCCTAACTGCGAGTAGGTTGCGTCGATCGGTTGAAGTCTCAGCCAAGACAAAAACCATCGATGGGTTGGCCACACGAAGGATCGATACGGAGCTGGTCATGGCAAGGAAGAGCGTACCCGCGTGCACGAAAGCTACAACGGACTTCGTCTCCTCTGATACGCGGCTCCTGCGCGCTCATGGGTCAGCACACTGGGCAGCGCGGCGTGGTGCCCTTGCGCTGCCACTAGCGCCCTGACCCTGGTGAGGGTTTCCACAATCTCATTGCGACCTTCCGCATCAAACTCCTGCACCAACGTGGCGAGTATTGTCTGAGCTTCCGCGTTCGCGTCCCCTGATGTCAGGACACCCTCAATGCTCCCTTCGTAGGCCCAATCCATATAGCCCCATAGGCTTTCGAGCGACGCGTGTCCGCTTAGGCTTGCTACCTGCGACAGCACGGTTGTGACAGCCTCTAATCCCAGCGAGCGATCCTGATTGAGCGCCTTCAGTCGCTTGACAATCTGCAGCGTGATGTAGCGATGACGAAGCATGTGGGCGGTCATCCGTTCATCAATGCCGGCCGCCTTTCGCAAATCACCAAACAGTTCCGATATGGATGCAGCTGTTAGTTGTGTTCCAGTCCTTGTGCAAAAGAGCCAGTCTCCAGCAATGTGGCCTTTCTTGCGAAGCGCTTTCACTTGGATGGCACGCGCGATGCTTTCATAGTCTCTCAGGAGTCGCAGAGTCTCTGGCGCCAAAGGTACCAGCCTAAACGGATTGCCCTTTCGCTTTGAACAGCGAACTGGCATGCGCCCGCCGTCTTCGAATGCCCTTTGCAGGTCTTGTCGGCGCATCCACGTCAGCTCCTCTCGCCGAATTCCAGTATCGGCAAGTGTGACCACCATGGCTTCGTTGCGAGCTTGGCAGAACGTCGTTTTCGCGACGGTAAGGCATGCGTCAAGGATCAGCGAGACCTGCTCTCGAGATGCGGGGGCGACCTTTCGCCTGACGTTGTTAGGCACCATCGATTCGTGATGAATCATATGGCGTTCTTGACCCTTCTTGGTTCGAAACGTTACTCGGGTGATTGATATTCGGGCACCGGAACCTATGTTCCCAACGAGATCTGCTACCCGAATGAGGGGACCCAGCCATCCTAAGAATAGGATGGCACGGGTAATTACGCGATTTATATGGCGACCTGATACACCCAGGTCGCCCAGCGAGTCAGCAAACTTGACGAGGCTATCGTCAGTAAGATCGCTGAAGGAGATGCGTGAGGTGTGTACATATCGCACGAATCGGCACAGCTCGCTCGCATAGGTATTTACAGTACTCGTTGCCCGGCCATAACGACGCAACCAAACTAGGTAGACGTTGACTTCCCAACATGGATGACCGGTTGGCCAAAAAATTGCTCTTAGTCCGGGCGACTGCCAGCGCTGCGACTTTCCGATGGCGTAGGGAAGTAGATAAGAAGGTGACGTTGCAACCCACAATTGTTTGGCCATTAGGGAACGGCCTTTAGATATCGACGCTCACGAGAAAATCGCTCGAAATGTCGGGTCAGTTCCGACTCGATGCGTGAATCATACGTGGCGATCCTCTTGATTCGTTGGAGAAGGTCGAGGTACTGGGCCGACATGTCCATAACGGAGTCTGCGCGAGCGGCGAGCGTCTTTCGATGAGAGGTAGCTTCCTTAGTTGCCAATCCTTCCGCGAGTTCGTCATGCGGGACAAGAAGAGCTTGAATGTCTGAGCGCAGCGACGTGTACCCCCCGCGATATTCCTTGTCGACGTACTTTCGCAATGTCTTCTGACTTATGGGGGCAATACCCAGTGCCTCATCGGTCCATGAAGCTAACGCGCTGATTGTGAGAAAGTGCGACTTCAACATCGCCGTGTCAGGGGGCGAAGCTTGAATCCGCGCAAACACTTCAAGGCGGCGGTGCGCGTTTTGGCGCGATCGCTCCGCGCGCGCCGAAATGCCAACTGCAAGCTCGCCCTTTCTAAGTCTAGGCACCGGTCGTCTCCTTCGTTATCTGAATCAGGACGGTGAACCGTGCGCTACCCCCTCTTCCGATCTGATGCGGTGTAGCGTGAAACACACCGTCAGATGCGAGAAGTTCCAAATAGTCTTGAACTTGACGCTCGCTCATGACACTCAGGTCGTCGGAGCCAAAATGCATCATGAGAATGTCGCGAAGGTCGCGGACAGCGGCCGACTGGTCGTCTGAATACACTGCAGCCATGGCCATGGACGCTTCGACATCCGTAAGCTCTGACCCGGTCAACTCTTCTTTAATGTAGCGCCAGGTCTCCTGGACACTGTCATGTCCCATGAACCATGACAGTGCAGGAAGCGAGTTCTCACCGCTATAGGCATGAAAAAACGTCATGGCAAAGTACCTCCGCAGTTGATGTGGCCGTACGACGAAGCGATTGCCCTGTTCATCCATCAGGTCAAGGTACTCGCTCAACTCCCTCAAGTAGACATAGATGGATTCGTTAGCGATGGGACTAAGGCCTCGGTTAGAAATGCGGAAGAAAATTCGGCGGGCTAGCAACGGATCGTCGCTGGGCATGGCCGCATTCCATAGCAGCTTGAATCGGTTCAGGCTCGATAGGGCTTGTGCGAGAGCCTTCGGTATGGGTTTCCTCATCCTTGCCCGGGTCTTAGCGACGGTTACGTCGAGGTAGGGCCTGTCCCCGCTATCGATGACCGACGTCGGGTCAAGTTCCAAAACCTCGGTTCGCCTGCAGCATGCGAAGAGCGCGGTTACCGCGAAGCAGACGGCGGTGTGGATGCGCGTAGCAGCGTGTGAGTCAGGTAGGGTTTTCCAGAGCCGGGGTATTGCTACTTCGGTAATCCCGGGCGCACAGACTTCTTCAGCCTTCTGGATGCTCTTGATTGGGGCATGTCTGCCACCGCCCTGTGAGGTGACGACTCGGCTCACATGCTCAAGATGGGCCTCGGCATGGGGCGCAACATCGAGTAGCCACCGCATACAGCCCTCAACCAGTTGGCGGCCTACGCGCATGGGCATGGTGCGCGTTCGTCCTGTGGACACGTTTATGTATGCGCTTATGTTGGCTGAGATCGTGGCGGTGTCGGCAAGATCCCATGTCTTGAAGTTAGGTATGCGGGAGGCCGCTTTGCTGATCTGAATCAAAGCTCTAAGGGTCTGGCCTGTTACAGGTCCCTGAGAAGATTGATCGCTTTCGCCCATCCCCTGGGCGTCCATTCCATATCGACTCAAGTGACGACCGAAGACACGGCTGACATACGCTCTTCGCTGATCTGTGCCTATTGCCTGCGCAACGTAGCGTGTGTCGATTCTTCCACTGGCTCGAAAGGCATTGGCCGCGAGGAGATAGGCGGTTACTGTCGGCCCGGGAGACGATGTCCCACATCGCTTTTCAAGAAAAGTGCTCCACCGTTCAATGTAGGCAGCCGTTCCGCAGAATCCAGATTCCTCAAAAGCCGCGGCAAACTCTTCAACATCGTCCACGGTGACCGCGGCAAGACCGAGCTGCTGAAGATCTGCCGGCCGTCGTACCGCAAGATACTCGATGAGCAATATGAGAACTCGATGGGTGGTCTCAATGCTCCTTCGGTTCTTCCATGCGTGCTCGACAATAAGTAGATGTTTGGCATGCTGGTGGGCGAGTGTGAACTGTTTTTCGATTAGTAGACCGTCTGGCAGTCTAATATCCCAGCGCAGACGAACCCCACCCTTGACCTGCCCGGTGACTTCGCGAAGGTCGTCGTCCAAAGCGACGACCCATACGGCCTCTTCGAGCTCGCTGCGCAACCAATCGGGCTTCCATGCCGTGCTTATGTCGCGTGTTGTGTCATTGAAGAACGTAAGGATGTTCTTAGGAAGAGCGGTCATCACGAAATGTCCGGCAGGCGTAGATTCTGGAGCGTCGGTTTGACCGCCAAAGCCTTGATCACGAGCCGACCAACGGGCTGTAAGGAGAATGGAAGGGGCTTCAACATGCAGTCGACTACGTCCACCCAAAACTGCGGTTTCAGGCCGGTAGTTGCATCGGCGCGATTGAGAAACTGAGGTGAAGCGAAGCTCAGCTTGTCGCGATAGACCATGGCGACTGCGAGAGCTTGTGGATCGTCCATGAGGACAATACGATGCGTGTGGCTATTGGAGTTTCCGGTGTTCCCTTTGTGCCGGAGCGACTGATCCGCGAGCGGGCACTCGATCGAAGAGTATGAGCTTAGAAATGCGTGAAGTTCGTCTATGGTGGAGAAGTCGCACGCCCGCGCGGAGATAGAAGGATCGTCAGTCGACGAAGCGATGAGGTAATTTTGATGGCGCCGAATTTGGCGCTCGTAGATGGCCCTTCTCAATGGCTCTGGGATGTAGTGGCCGATAGTTGTTGCGACGGATTTATGGCCAAACGCGAGCGCCGTTTGAACAAGGTCGCCATCGCTGTTGAGGTATATCAATATGCCAGCGTTGACTCGGAGAATCTTGAAAGAGAAATTATCTGCCCACCTCACAAGTATGGGGTTACGGCCAAGAAAGCCTTCGACTGGACGTTTGATACCGCGGTTACGATCCGAAGGGCAGCTGAGTGGTCCGCGCAAGCCGCGCAAAAAGGCCTTCTCGTTTATTATTCGAATCGAATAGTCATGTTGGCACATGCCGAGCCAGAGGCGGTTTGCCTCTTTGTGTCTTCCCTGGCGACGCAGCGCAGCGCGAAGCGGTTCAGTCCACTCAAGCACGCGCGCGATAACTCGTTCAGCCACAGAGCTAAGTAATACACATTTACTTTCTCCCGCCCGAGGTTTGTCCGTGCTCAGGCGGATGACGTTGTCATCCTCACCTGCCGACGAGAGAAGAATGCGGCGGCCTTTGCTGTCATCAAGCGTCGCCCTGTAGAGCGAAGTCGGATTGAGTTTTGGATGCTCCAGGATAATGATTGTCAGACAGACCGCGGCGACACCAGCAGTCATGACGCCCAAATACGGGAGGAGCTCGTTTTTCCCAAAAGCGGATATGTATTGCCAGTGAGGGCCGCTGTTTGGAAGGGGACTCCAATTTGCTCCCCATTTGCGGTGTAACTCAGGAAGTCCTGCCATTTCATGGTGAACTACTGACAAAAGGTTCCCCAATAGGTTGGGGTGTCCGCCGTTGTGCTTGAGAAAGTGCTTGCGATTGACTTGATCCTTGTAGCGCATTCGGGAGCCTGGAACCAACAAATAGCTCTCTCTGATCTGATCGAAATCCGTGGATTCGATTAGTGCCCTACCCTTGTCACGTAACTGCTCGAACTCTGTGAACTCCGCGAGTGCGCATGCCTTGATGGTACTGATAGCCTCTTCGAGGCGAACACGATATTCGTCTATGTACCCAATCTCCGATTCAATGATGGAGATTGGTTCGAGAAGGTCGTCGTTATAGGAGTTCTTCTCGGGCCTAAAGGTCTTTGGCGTTGTTTGGGAGGTCTCAGGTTCGTCAACTCTTGCGGTGAGTACGTCCTTAGCAAGGGGAGCTGCTATTGCTGGAGAAGAAGTGTCTATTGCTGGCAACGCATTGATGGCAACGAGCTTCGGCAGAAACCGGAGGAACGATAACCAAGAGTTGGTGGTTGTAGTTAGCGCGCGCCCCTTGGTTGTCTCGGTGAGATAGAAGCCTTCGCGAAGTCCCGAAAGTGCAGCAAGTGCCGTTTCGCCGTCGACAATGGCGCCGGGGCTAGCTAATCCATCGGATTTGGCCTTCGCTGCCCAGCAGCGCAGCACCTTTCGAAGTGCGTAGGTTTCGGACGCGGCGCTATAACCGCGCGAGTGTTTAGCGAGCGCCGTGATTACCCGCTCGCTATGGGGGCCGAGCCAAGTCTTCAAGAACCCCAGGCCTACCGTCGTGGTGCCGCTGCTGCGCTCGGCATTGGCGACTGTGAGGGACAGTTCCTGGCTCTCGCGAGCGTCTATTTCCCCGGCGTTCCTTTTTTCTCGAGGCACATCCATCTCCCGGGCGTTTGGGGCGATTTTTCTGTACTTCTACGCGACTTTTCTATATGCCGGGTAGCTACTTTTCTCACAAAACCCGCCGATGAATCCCTGCCCCTGTGGCTATGCCGGCGATCCACGCCAGCGTTGCCAATGTACGCCGGACCAGATCCAGCGCTATCGCGCGCGTATTTCGGGGCCGCTGTTGGATCGCATCGACCTGAGCCTGGAAGTGCCGCGCGTACCGCTGAGCGAGCTGGGTACGCCACGCGGTGAGCACGACGAGGACTCGGCTACGGTTCGGGCTCGGGTGGTGCGCGCGCGGAAGCATGCGTTGATGCGGGCGGGTCGTTCCAATGCGGAAATCAGCACGCGCGAACTGGAACGGGACTGCGCACTGGGGCCCGCCGAGCGGCGTTGGTTCGATGCGGCGTTGGAGCGCTTGGGCTTGTCGGCCCGCGCTTATCACCGCACTTTGCGGGTGGCTCGCACCATTGCCGACCTGGATGGCGGGGCGGCCCTGCTGGACCGCTCGCATCTTGCCGAGGCATTGAGCTACCGGCGTTTCTGATCGGTCGCTGGGTGGCGCGAAGTAATTGTTGTACTGACGGGTATTGACTTGTCCCAAAACCGGGGTAATATTTGTACTCGCTAGTTCGCAAATGAACTATGCCCGCCACCCCGGTATCGGTACTCCCTCCCCCTCCCCCGTCCGATACCGGGGCTTGGCCCCCTCTCCTCCTCAAGTTCATCGGTCCGCCGAATGGTGGACGTCGTTGTTGCGCGCATGCTCCGATATGTCCCTGGCGGACCGACGAGGGATGGTGCATGGCGACTGACCTTGGACTGTTGCTGGCTTGCCTGCTCGGCATCGGTTTTTTCTGCCAGTGGCTGGCATGGCGGGTAAGGCTGCCGGCCATCCTGTTCCTGCTGCTGGCGGGCATCCTGCTTGGGCCGGTGGGTCATGTGGTGGCACCGGACCAACTGCTCGGGCCACTGCTGTTCCCGGTGGTGTCCCTGGCCGTGGCCGTGATCCTGTTCGAAGGCAGCCTCACGCTGCGCTTCAGCGAATTGCCGGGCATTGGCGGCGTGGTCCGCGGGCTGGTGACCTATGGCGCCGTGGTCGCCGTGCTGCTGCTGGCGGTGGCTGCCCATTACCTGGCGGATTTGAGCTGGGAAGTCTCCCTGCTCTTTGGCGCGCTCACCTGCGTTACCGGGCCGACCGTGATCGCGCCGATGCTGCGCACGGTGCGGCCGAACGCGCGTATCGCCAATACGCTGCGCTGGGAAGGCATCGTGATCGATCCGCTCGGCGCGCTGTTCGCCGTGCTGGTGTACGAAGCGATCGTGTCGCACGAGGAAGGCCACACGATCGGCGTGTTCCTGATGGTGATCGGTTGCGGCACGGCGATCGGTCTGGCTGCCGCATGGGTGCTGGCCGCCCTGCTGCGCCGTCACAAGATTCCCGAGTACCTGCAGAACTACGGCACGCTGGTCGCCGTGCTGCTCGCGTTCTCGTTGTCCAACGCCATCACCCACGAGTCCGGCCTGCTGGCGGTAACGGTGATGGGCATGGCGCTGGGCAATATGCGCGATGTGCATATCGACGACATTCTCGACTTCAAGGAAAACCTCACCACCTTGCTGGTCTCGGTGCTGTTCATCCTGCTCGCGGCGCGACTGGAGTGGCCGTTGCCCGATGGCGTGCTGTGGTCGGGCATCGCGATTTTCCTGGCCGCGCAGCTGGTGGTGCGTCCGGTCACGGTGGCGATTGCCAGTGCCGGCAGCGCGCTGAGTTGGCGCGAGCGTGCCTTGGTTGCCTGGGTGGCACCGCGTGGCATCGTGGCGGCCGCCGTGTCCGCCCTGTTCGCGCTGCGGCTGGATGATCTGCGGCTGCCGGGTGCCGAAGCGCTGGTGCCGTTGGTGTTCATCCTGATCGTCGGGACGGTGGTGTTGCAAAGCGCCACCGCGCGCCCTCTGGCACGCTGGCTCAAAGTCGCCGAGCCCGATCCCAATGGCGTGTTGATCTATGGTTCGGACGAAGTGGCGCGCGCCGTGGCGCGAGCACTGGCCGATGCTGGGTTCCGCGTCATCGTGGCGGATGAGCAGTGGGAAGGTATCCGTCAGGCGCGCATGGATGGATTGACCACGTTCTTTGGCCACCCCGCCACCGCCCATGCGGAGCGGCATCTCGACCTCACCGGCATCGGTCGCTTGCTGGCGATGTCGACCCATCGCGAGCGCAATACGCTGGCCTGCGTGCATTACCGCCAGGATTTTGGGCGCGAACGCGTCTATCGATTGCAGAACGACAATCCACAAGCAGCGAGTGAGCGCGCCGCAACTGGTGCGGAGTTTGCTGGTGCCGACGCTGTTCGCTGCCGACATGACGCATCAGCATTTCATCCAGCTGCTGGCGCATGGCTGGCGCATCAAGTCGACACGCCTCACGGCCACCTTCGACTGGCCGCACTTCATCGAACAGTATGGTTCCGATACCGTGCTGCTGTTCGGCGTGGAGGAAAAGGGCGCGCTGCGCGTGGCGTCGGTGAAGCGAGAGCTGGAACCTCGCCCTGGCTGGATCGTGATTACGCTGGTGCCACCGCAGGCGAGAGATCGATCCGGCTGATCGGCGCGGGCCGCATTCCCTGCGTAGCGTGCGCGGAGAGCCGGGCTCTCCGCGCACACGCCGGCATCCTTGCTGGCTCGCGTGACGCGCTACATCGCGTCAGGCCGCGCTTGCCTGGCGCGATGCGTGGAACTGCTGCTCTTCGGTGGAGCCCTTGAGCGCCGTGGTGGACGACTGGCCCTGCTGGATCGCCTGGGTCACGGCATCGAAGTAGCCGGTGCCCACTTCACGCTGATGCTTCACCGCGGTGAAGCCACGCTCGGCGGCGGCAAACTCGCGTTCCTGCAGTTCCACGAAGGCGCTCATCTGGCGGCGTGCGTAGCCGTGGGCCAGATCGAACATGCCGTAGTTGAGGCTGTGGAAGCCGGCCAGGGTGATGAACTGGAACTTGTAGCCCATCGCACCGAGTTCCTTCTGGAACTTGGCGATAGTGGCGTCGTCGAGGTTCTTCCGCCAATTGAAGCTGGGCGAGCAGTTGTAGGCCAGCAGCTTGCCCGGATACTTGGCGTGGATGGCTTCGGCGAACTTGCGCGCCTCTTCCAGGTTCGGCTTGCTGGTTTCGCACCACACCAGGTCGGCGTAGGGCGCATAAGCGAGGCCGCGGCTGATCGCCTGGTCAAGGCCCGGGCGCACGCGGAAGAAGCCTTCCACCGTGCGCTCACCGGTGATGAAGGGCCGGTCGTTCTCGTCGATATCGGAGGTGAGCAGGTCGGCTGCATCGGCGTCGGTGCGCGCCACCAGCAGGGTCGGCACGCCGAGTACATCGGCGGCCAGGCGCGCGGCATTGAGCTTGTCCACGGCTTCGCGCGTCGGCACCAGCACCTTGCCACCCATGTGGCCGCACTTCTTCACCGACGCGAGCTGGTCTTCGAAGTGCACGCCAGCCGCGCCGGCTTCGATCATCGCCTTCATCAGTTCGAACGCATTGAGCACGCCGCCGAAACCGGCTTCCGCATCGGCCACGATCGGCACCATCCAGTCGATGTCGTTGAGGCCCTCGGCGTGATGCAGCTGGTCGGCGCGCAACAAGGTGCTGTTGATGCGCTTGACCACCAGGGGCACGGAGTTCGCGGGATACAGCGACTGGTCCGGATACATCTCGCCAGCGACGTTGGCATCCGCTGCGACCTGCCAGCCGCTCAGATAGATCGCCTGCAGGCCGGCCTTCACCTGCTGCATGGCCTGGTTGCCGGTAAGCGCGCCGAGCGCGTTGACGAAGTCTTCCTTGTTCAGCGATTGCCACAGACGCTCGGCGCCACGACGGGCGAGCGAATGTTCCACCGCCACCGTGCCGCGCAGACGCACCACGTCGGCGGCGGTGTAATGGCGCTGGATACCGCTCCAGCGAGGGTTGTTGCTCCAGTCGAGCGCGATCTGGTCGGCGGTGGGCAGCGTGTTCTTCATGAGCGTGTCTCCTGCGTATCCATGTTGCGTTGATGCAACCAAGTGAAGGTCAGAGCTGCGCGTAGGCGGCCAGGGTGAGGAAGTCGCCGAGCCGATCGGCGTGAGTCAGTTTGGAAAGCAGCGCGGCGGCCTCATCGGCACGAGCGGCGTAAGCCATGTCGCTATCGCGCAGGCGATGGGCGTGCTTGGCGAGTGCGTGATCGAACAGGGCGAAGTCGATCGGTGCGTGATCGGTGAATTCCAGCGGGCCGTGATGCAGCCATTGCCACAGTTGCGCGCGCGCGATTTCGGCGGTGGCGGCGTCTTCCATCAGGTGATGGATCGGCACGCAACCCTGGCCGTCGAGCCAAGAAGCGGTGTAGCGCAGTGCCACTTCGACGTTGTTGTCGAAACCGGCGCGGCTGATCGAGCCGCTGCAGGGTGCGATCAGCTGATTGCGCGTCACGCAGACATCGGCACGCACCACGCCCAGTTGGTTGGGCGAAGGCATGTATCTGTCGAACACCTCCTGCGCCACCGGCACCAGCGCCGGATGAGCCACCCAGGTGCCGTCGTGGCCGGCCTGCACTTCGCGCAGCTTGTCGGCGCGCACCTTGGCAAGGGCAGCTTCGTTGGCGGCCTCGTCACCCTTGATCGGTATTTGCGCTGCCATGCCACCCATGGCGAAGGCGCCGCGGCGATGACAGGTCTGGATCAACAGCTCCGAATACGCCTTCAGGAACGGCACCGTCATCAGCACCTGGCTGCGATCTGGCAACAGTCGATCGCCGTGGGCACGGAATGTCTTGAGGTAGGAAAAGATGTAGTCCCAGCGTCCGCAGTTGAGGCCGACGATGCGGCCCCGCAGCGCATGCAGGATCTCGTGCATCTGGAACGCGGCCGGCAGCGTCTCGATCAACACCGTGGCCTTCATGCAGTCCGGCGGCAGGTCCAGCTCATGCTCGGCGGCGGACATCACCTCGTTCCACAGCGCGGCCTCTTCCATCGCCTCGAGCTTGGGCAGGTAGAAGTACGGGCCGAGATCGCGCGCCTGCAGGTGGCGGGCGTTGTGGAAAACGAACAGGCCGAAGTCGACCAGGGCGCCAGCCACCGGCGCGCCGTCCACGGTGATGTGGCGTTCCGGTAGGTGCCAGCCGCGCGGACGCACCACCAGCACGGCGGGGTGCTGCTTCACGCGGTACTGCTTGCCCTCGGGCGAGACGTACTCGATGGAGCCATTCACCGCGTCGCGCAGGTTGATCTGGCCGTCGATCTGGTTGGCGAAGGTGGGGGCGGACGAATCCTCGAAGTCCGCCATGAACACCTTCGCGCCGGAGTTGAGCGCGTTGATGATCATCTTGCGCTCGACGGGGCCGGTGATCTCGACACGACGGTCGCGCAGGGCGGCGGGAATGGGCGCGACTGTCCAGTTGCCCTCGCGGATGGCGGCGGTGTCCGTGCGGAAATCGGGCCATTCGCCAGCGTCATAACGGGCCTGGCGCAGCTTGCGCGCGGCCAGCAGTTCCAGGCGCCGCGCGTCGAAACGACGGTGCAGGTCAGCCAGGAAGGCCAACGCATCGGGAGTGAGGATGGCGTCGTGCTCCGGCCCGGTAGCGCCATGGACCTGTGCCGGCTGGGTGAGGACGCGTTCCTTGGGGACGGCCATGGGAATCTCCGTGATGACGATGAGATGACACTAGGCCAGTGCGAATTGCTTTGACAAAGCAAATGTTTCAATTTTTGGTATTGTTATTCTTAATACAAATTGCAACTTCTTGAGTTGTAAGCCATGAAGCCAGCTAGGTCGACGCCCAAAAAGGCAAAAAAATCACCTGTTGCGCCATCAAGACGGCGAAAAGGTGACGAATCTCCCGCCAGCGAGTCGGGTCGGTTCTATTACAAGGGCAACCGCCAGAAACAGATGCGGGCCTTCGTCTACACGGTGAAGCTGGGCACCTTGACCCGTGCCGCCGAGGCGCTGTTCCTGTCGCAGCCGACCGTGAGCCTGCAGTTGCAGGCCTTGGAACGGGAGCTAGGCGTCAGCCTGCTCGAGCGTCGGCGCCGCCGTATCAATCTCACCGACGCGGGCGAAGCCCTGTACGAACTGGCCCGACCGCTGGTCGAGGGGTGGGAGAACCTGGACCGCGATTTCCAGGCCAAGGTGAAGGGCATGCAGGGGGGGCGCCTGACCATCGCGGCCGGCAGCTCGACCATTCAATATCTGCTGCCCGACCTGGTACGCCGCTATCGCGAACGCTACCCGTCGGTGCAACTGCAGCTGGCCAATGTGACAGGCAAGGATGGGCTGGCGCTGTTGCGTGCGGATGAAGCGGACTTCGCCGTTGGCTCCATGCTCGACGTGCCCAATGACATCGCGTGGGCGCCGGTGCATCACTACGACCCGATGCTGATCACGCCGCTGGATCATCCGTTGGCGGCCAAGGACAGGATCGCGCTCGAGGATTTATCGCCCTACGGCTTGATCCTGCCGCCGCAGCGACTGTCCACCTATCGACTGGTGGATCTGGTCTTCCATCAGCGCCAGGTGCCCTACAAGGTGGCGATCGAGGTCGGTGGCTGGGACGTGATCAAGGAATACGTGGCGATGGGCCTGGGCATTTCCATCGTCACCGGCATCTGCATCACCGAAGCCGACCGATCGCGTTTGGCCGTCCGCAACATGAAGCAGTATTTTCCGCAGCGCAGCTATGGCGTGGTGATGCGCAAGGGCAAGTTTCTCAGTGCGGAGGCGCGTGCCTTCGTCGACCTGGTGCGCCCTGGGCTGCTGACGCATCGCGACTACGACGAGTCGGGTCATTCCGAACGCTGATCGCTACTGCTGTGTAGGAGCGCACCCAGTGCGCGATCACGGCATTGCCGCTCCGTTGGCTTTTCGCGCACTGGGTGCGCTCCTACATACGCCGCCATTGGCGGCGTGGTGCTTATCCGTTGGCGTTGCGGTGCTTGCCGCGATAGGGCGTGAACAGCTCGCGGATCTTCGTCATGTCCGCATCGTGATCGTCCGTGGTACGCACCACCGGGCCGAAGGTGAAGGTCTTGCTGGGATAGTCGATGAAGAGGGTCTGGATCGGCACCTTCGCATCGTGGGCGATGCGCAGGAAGCCGGATTTCCAGTGCGTGACCTTCTTGCGCGTGCCTTCCGGGGTGATGCCCAGCCACATCCGCTCGCGCTCGTTGAAACGCTGCACCATCTGGCCCACCACGTTGAGTGCCGCGCTGCGATTGATCGCGATCATGCCGATCGGGCGCAGGAAAATGCCCAGCGGGCCATCCAGCACTTCGCGCTTGACCATAATGTTGATGTCGACGCCCAGGCCGATCTTCATCAGCAGGCCGAAATAGCCGTCCCAGTAGGACGAATGCGGCGCGCCGATAAGGATCAGCTTGCGCTCGTTCGCCGGTTCGCCGAGCAGGCGCCAGCCGCTGAGGCGAAGCAATGCACGCGCCAGCCAGGGCCAGAATCGGCTGTTGAGCTTGGGTGCTTCGGGCGGGGCGGATGGCAACATCCGGTTACTCATTCACGACTCCAGTCACGCGAACGCGTCTGCTTGATCTTGCCTCGCTGCTGCTTGCCGGCGAGGCGCCGCTCTTTCGAGCCACGGGTGGGCTTGGTGGCGATGCGTGCCTTGGGCGGTGCCAGCACGCCGCGAATGATGTCGACCAGCCGCTCGCGCGCGTCTTCGCGGTTGCGGGCCTGGTCGCGGAAGCGACGCGCCTGGATCACCAGCACGCCGTCATCCGTGAGGCGGCGATCGCGGCGGGCCAGCAGGCGCTCACGCACGGGCTCGGGCAAGGACGCTGAGTGCAGCACGTCAAAGCGCAACTCCACCGCGCTTTCGGTGCGATTGACGTGCTGGCCGCCCGGACCGTCGGCACGCAGGAAGCGCTCGGTCAGCTCGGTCTCGGGTAGGGCAATGGATCGGCTGACGGTGAGCATGCCGTGCAGTTTAGCGGGCGCGCGCCACACGCTGCCATGGCTCGCGGCAAAGCGCGCCGGCAACCGGGCTCAGCCAGCGGGCAGGGTCCAGTCGAAGCGATCGAGCAGCGCCCGGTAGGCGGCGTCCAACGGCGCTTCGACAAGCATGGGCTCACCGGAGACCGGATGGGCAAAGCGCAGGCGCCAGGCGTGCAGCAGCATGCGATGGCAGCTGAAGTACTGCTTGTACAGGCGGTTGTGATCGCCGCGGCCGTGCTGGCAGTCACCGATGATCGGGTGATGGATATGCGCCATGTGTTTGCGGATCTGCCGGAAGCGGCCGGTCTCCGGTTCTGCCAGCGCCAGGGCATAGCGTTGCTGCGGATAACGTCCGAGCTCGATGGGCACTTCCACCGTGGCCAGGCGCTGGTAACGGGTGCGGGCATCGCGGCGTGGGCCGGTGTCGCGTGAACCGGGCAGGGCATAGTCGATCAGCCCTTCCTCAGGCTCTGGCCAGCCACGCACCACGGCCAGGTACTGCTTGTGCACATCGCGCCCCATGAACTGCTCGCCCAGTGCGGCGGCGATCTCGGACGAGCGCGCGATCAGCAGGACACCGCTGGTGGCGCGATCCAGCCGGTGCGCCAGATACACGATGCCACCGACCTGCTCGCGCAGCCGGTCAATCAGGAACTCCTCGGCGTTGCCGACCATCTTGGAGCGATGCACGGCCAGGCCGGCCGGCTTATTCACCGCGATCAGGGCGTCGTCTTGGTAAAGGATGTCGAGCATGGGGTGGCGGCTGCTTGTGGCTCAGCGCCGAGGCCAGCCGATGGCGAACGCGAAGACGCCAATAACAGCCGCTGCAAGTGATGGCCAGACACCCTGTTCCGCCGCTTGCGTCCACAGCACCGCGCTACCAATCAGCAAACCGCTACCCAGCAAGCCATAGGCCAACGCGCGCCGCGTGCGCTGCGCATCGTCACGCTGCTGGGCCAGTGCATTTGGATCGCTCACGTTGCGCTGCTCGCCGCGCGCGACTTGCCGCAATGCATCGCGAATGAGTTCGGGGAATTCCGGCGCGGCGTGCAGCCATTCCGGCAGGCGACGACGGACAGTGCGCAGCGTCCGCAGCGGACTGTAGCGTTCGCGCAGGATGCGCTTGAGCACCGGGTGCGCCACGGCCCAGATATCGATCTCGGGATCGAGCATGCGACCGACGCCCTCGATATTCAGCAAGGTCTTTTGCAGCAGGATCAACTGCGGCTGCAGGGTGAGCTGATAACGACGCGCCGTCTGGAACAGCTTGACCACCAGCTCGGCCAGCGAAATCTGCGACAGCGGTCGTGTGAAATACGGTTCGCACACGGTACGCACGGCAGCCGTCAGCTCGTCCAGTCGCACGGTGGCGGGCATCCAGCCGGCATCGACGTGCAGCTGCGCGATGCGCGCGTAATCGCGCTCGAACAGGGCGATGAAATTCTGCGCGAGCCAGTACTGGTCCTCTTCCGGCAGCGAGCCCATGATGCCGAAATCCAGCGCGATGAAGCGCGGTTCGGTCGGTCGCGTGGTATCCACCCAGATGTTGCCCGGGTGCGCGTCGGCGTGGAAGAAGTTGTCGCGGAAGACCTGCTCGTAAAACAGGCGCACGCCTTTCACCGCGAGTGCCTTGCGATCAATCCCTGCCGCATCGATGGCGGCTATATCGTCGCTGCTGACGCCGTGCACGCGTTCCAGCGTAAGCACGCCGCCGGTGGTCAGCTCCCAATGCACGGCCGGCACGTACAGGTCCACGCCGCTCTCGAAGTTGCGCCGCAGCAAGCTGGCGTTGGCGCCTTCGCGCTGCAGATCCAGCTCGTTTTCGAGCATCTTCTCGACTTCGGCGACGACGTCGAGCGGGCGGATCTTGTCGGCATTGGGGTGCCAGCGTTGTGCCAGTTCGCCTAGCGAGCGCAGCAGTTTTACATCGCGATCGATGCGCTGCTCGATGCCTGGGCGCAACACTTTCACCACGACCTCGCTGCCGTCGTGCAGGGTGGCGGCGTGGACCTGGGCGATCGACGCAGAGGCGAGAGGCGTTTCGTCGAAGCGGGCGTAAAGCTGGCTGATCGGTGCCTTCAGCTCCCGCTCGACAATGGCGCGTGCTTCGGCGCCCGAGAAAGGCGGTACCTGGTCCTGTAGCTGGGACAGCTCGTCGGCGATATCGGCCGGCACCAGATCGCGACGCGTGGACAGTACCTGGCCGGCCTTGACGAAGATCGGCCCGAGCTCGGTCAGCGCCAGGCGCAGGCGTTCGCCGCGCGGCATGCTGCGCACATCGGCACGTGGCCTGGCCACGAACGGGCGCACCAGCTTGAGCGGGCGGAACAGATGCGCCGCATCGACCAGCTCATCGAGCCGATAAGCGAGCAGCACGGAAGCGACACGCAGGACGCGCGGCACCACGTTCAGAGGTGTCGTCACGCGGCGGGTCCTTTGCGCAGGCGTTGTTCGAGGCGAGCGAGCCGTGCCTCGAGCCGGTCGCCGCGCTCGCGCAGTTCGTCGACACCGTCGAGGAAGGTTTCCACCTCGCCCGGTGCGGCGGCGACACGGACTTCGTCACGCAGCCAGTCCGCCGTGTCGGTGGTCAGGTGGCTGGCGGTTTCACGGGCGTGAGCAAGCGCCTTGCGCACGGCCTTGGCCAGCGGCACGCCGAGCACGTCGCCGAAGGTGCGCGCGAACGCTTCCTCGAAATCCGGTGCGAACTTGCTGGCGAGCTTCTCCAGGCGTCGCGCGAGTTCGGCGTCGCCCGCAATCTCCACCTTGCCTGGCGCCACGCCGTCGTCGTCGCGCTTGAGCAGCATGGCGAGCAGGCTGCCCGGCGTGGCGGCTACGCGCAGATGGCTATCGTCCTGGGCGGGTCCGACCTTCAGGCGGTCGCCGTCGACGGTGACGGACAGCGCCAGCTCGGGCCCACGCAGATGCAGTTGCACGCTGCGGCCATCCAGCGCGGCGAGGCGCGAGACCGTGTCCGGATCGAGCGACAAGGTGTGGTTGAGCGCGGTTTCCAGCGCGCGTCCGGCGAGCGCGCGCAGCGGGCGTGGTAGCAGGGATCGGGAGACGGCTTCAGTCATGGTGGACATTGTAGCGGCTCACTATGCGCCGCCGCCTTTGCTTCCTCTCCCCGCCGGGCGACCCGAAGGTAGTCCCGTGGGAGAGAGGATTGAGGTGAGGGGTGGGTGCTCGCGGGGTCGCTTCAGAACAGGGTGCTTCGATCGGGTCCTGTCGCAAGATTGGCCCCTCACCCCAACCCTCTCCCCAAGGGGGAGAGGGAGTCAAGCCGCGCCGCTAAAACCCAATTGCCGCCACGCTTCATACACCGCCACGGCAACGGTATTGGAGAGGTTGAGGCTGCGACTGTTCGCGCGCATCGGCAGGCGCAGGCGTTGTGCCTCGGGGATGGCATCGAGCACATCACCAGGCAGGCCGGCCGTTTCGCAGCCAAAGAGCAAGGCGTCGCCTTCGGTGAAGCGGGCATCCACATGGGCAAGGCGGCCGCGTGTCGAGAACGCAAAGACGCGTGGCTGGCCGATGCTTTGCAGGCAGCCGGCAAGATCGTCATGCACGGCCAGCTGCGCATATTCGTGGTAGTCGAGGCCTGCGCGTCGCAGGCGGGCATCGTCCAGGTCGAATCCCAGCGGGCGGATCAAGTGCAAGGTTGCGCCGGTATTGGCGCAAAGCCTGATCACGTTGCCGGTGTTCGGCGGTATCTCGGGTCTGAAAAGAATGACATGCAGCATCCGACCATTATCGGGGTTCGTGCCTGGCCCCGACAGCGCCGGAACGGGTAAGCGTCCTTGCTCAGCCGTTGATACGCGGGCACACGATGCCGTCGGGCGGCAGGGCGCAGGTGGTGGGAGCGGCAATCAGCAACTGGCCGGCGCTGCCGGCGGCGGCGAGACGAACGGCGTCCGGCGAGGCGGTCACCATGGCGCCGAGCACCAGGCCGCAAACCAGCAGGCAGACGACGAAGAGGCCGCGCAGCATCAAGGATTCGAATTTCATGATCATGTCTCCGATGAAAGTGGGTGAGTCCTACATCGCAGATATGGCAAGCAGCGTGCCAACCCTCGGATGTCATGCAAGTCAATGAATTTATTGACATTGATGGCGATGTGTCCGGCGTGTTTGGCTGTCCGCGGACAGCGGCCGAGCAGAACCGGACAGCCCGGCGGACAGTCCGGCGGGCCACGCGGAGACTCTGAACAGGCTCTTAGACACCCCTGTCATTGGTCATTTGCCAAGGTAGGAGGCCACCGATAGCCTCCCCGTGTTCATTCTGCGAAACAGGAGTGTCTCCATGGCAAGAAAGCCCCTCGCCCTGCTCGTGGCAGGACTGCTCAGCGTCTCGACCGGCGTGCCGGCGATCGCGGCGCCGAATCTGGCGACCGAGCAGGCCGCTCACGCGATTCCGGACATCGCCTATACCCGCTTCACCCTGCCCAACGGACTTACCGTGGTGGTGCATGAGGACCACAAGGCGCCGGTCGTCGCGGTGAGCATCTGGTATCACGTCGGTTCCGCCGACGAGCCCAAGGGCAAGACCGGTTTCGCCCACCTGTTCGAGCATCTGATGTTTTCCGGCTCGGAGAACCACAAGGGTACCTACTTCCAGCCGTTCGAGCTGGCCGGTGCCACGGACATGAACGGCACCACCTGGTTCGACCGCACCAACTACTTCGAAACCGTACCCACCACGGCGCTGGACATGGCGCTGTGGATGGAGTCGGACCGCATGGGCCATCTGCTCGGCGCGATCGGCCAAAAAGAGCTCGATACGCAGCGCGGCGTGGTGCAGAACGAGAAGCGCCAGGGCGAGAACCGCCCTTACGGCCGCGTCGACCAGAACATCCTTTCCAACACCTATCCGGGCAATCACCCCTACCAGCACGACACCATCGGTTCGATGGCCGACCTCAATGCGGCGTCGCTGGCGGACGTGAAGCAGTGGTTCCACGACTATTACGGCGCCGCCAACACCACTCTCGTGCTGGCTGGCGACATCACGGTGGAACAGGCCCGGGCCAAGGCCGAGAAGTATTTCGGTGACATTCCGGCCGGTCCGGCGGTGCCGCGCCAGCAGGCGTGGATCACGCCGCTGGGCAAATCCACGCGTGGCGTGCAGCACGATCACGTGGCCCAGCCGCGCCTCTATCGCACCTGGGTGGTGCCGCAGCTGGGCAGCGACGATTCGATCGAGCTCGACCTGGCCTCCACCGTGCTGGGTGGCGGCAAGACCTCGCGCCTGTATCAGCGCCTCGTTTATCAGGACAAGCTGGTGGATAACGTGTCGGCGGGCATCGCGCCGTTCGCGCTGGCCAGCCAGTTCCAGATCCAGGCCGATGTGAAGGACGGCGTGGACCCGGCCAAGGTCGAAGCCGTCATCACCGAGGAGCTCAATCGGTTCCTCGCCGAAGGTCCCACGGCGGACGAGCTGGAGCGGGCCAAGATCGGCAATCGCGCGGGCTTCGTGCGCGGGCTTGAGAAGGTCGGTGGCTCCGGTGGCAAGGCAGTGATCCTGGCCGAAGGTCAGGTGTACCGCGGCGATCCTGGCGCCTACAAAAAGGACCTTGAACGCGCCGATGCCGCCACCCAGTCCAGCGTGAAGGCGGCTGCCAACAAGTGGCTGAGCAAGGGCGATTACCTTCTCACCGTGCTGCCGGCCGGCAAGGACTTCAATCCGGACACGGAGGACGCCAAGGTCGTCGCGCTCAGCCCGACCGAAGGTCGCCCGACGCCCAAGCTGCCGGCGAAGCACGATTACACCGTGGCCAAGAGCCAGCTCGACCGCAGCACGGGCGTGCCTCAGGTCAGCCAGTTCCCCGACCTCAGCTTCCCGACGCTGGAGCGCGGCAAGCTCAAGAACGGCATCGAAGTCGTGCTGGCCCAGCGTCACACCATTCCGGTGACGCATGTGCAGCTGATGTTCGACGCCGGCTACGCCGCCGACCAGGGCCACAAGCTCGGCACGGCCAGCTTCACTACCACGCTGATGAACGAGAGCACCAAGGATCTCGACTCGGTGGAAGTGGCCAAGCGCAAGCAGCGCCTCGGCGCGATCACCCGCGTCGGTTGCGGGCTGGACGCCTGCTCTGCCTCGCTCAACGCGATGAACGACCAGCTGCAGCCCTCGCTCGAACTGTTTGCCGATATCGTGCGCAACCCGGCCTTCAAGGCGGCGGACATCGAGCGCATTCGGGGCCAATGGCTGGCCATGATCGCGCAGGAAAAGACCCAGCCATCGGCCCTGGCACTGCGCACCTTGCCGCCGCTCATCTACGGTGCGAACCACGCCTACGGCATTCCGTTCACCGGTACCGGTACGGAACAGGCGATCAAATCGATGCAGGCTGCCGATCTGACTGCGTTCCAGCAAGACTGGCTGCGCCCGGATAACGTCAAGATTCTGATTGCAGGCGACACCACGCTGCAGCAGATCATTCCTCAGCTGGAAGCCGCCTTTGGCGACTGGAAAGCGCCGGCCAGCGCAGTGCCGAAGAAGAACATCGCCAAGGTGTCCGCGCAGCCCAAGCCGCGCGTGTTCCTGATCGACAAGCCGGATGCGCCGCAGTCGTTGGTGCTCGCCGGTCTGTTGGCGCCGTCGAGCAAGGCGCCCAACGAGCTGGCCATCAACATTGCCAATGGCGCGTTCGGTGGCAGCTTCACCTCGCGCCTCAATATGAATCTGCGCGAGGACAAGCGCTGGGCCTATGGCGCCTTCAGCTTCATGCGCGATGCGATCGGCCAGCGTCCGTTCCTGATGTACGCCCCGGTGCAGACCGACAAGACCGCCGAGTCCGCCCAGGAAGTGCTGAAGGAAGCCACCGAGGTCATCGGTCCGCGTCCGCTGACCGCCCAGGAAGTGAACAAGATCAAGGACTCCAACATCCGCGGCCTGCCAGGCAGCTTCGAGACCAGCGCAGCGGTACTTGGCGCGATGAGTGAGATCGTGCAGTTCGGTCGCCCGGACGACTATGTGCAGACGCTCAAGGCCCGTACCGAGGCGGTCGGTCAACCGGATGCACAGGCGGCGATCAAGGAGATCATCGAGCCAAGCGCCCTGACCTGGGTCATCGTGGGCGATCTCAAGAAGATTGAGCAGCCGGTGCGCGCCCTCAACCTGGGTGAGCTGCAAGTGATCGACGGCGACGGCAAGTCTGTGCCATCGAAGTAAGTTCCTATGGGGACCTGTTCACGTCCCCGCGTTAGGATAGAGGCCGGGCGGGCGACCGCCCGGCTTCCTGAGGATGCTCTGATCTATTCAACGAGGGTGGCATGATGTCCAGAAAGTTCGCAGGGTGTGGGGCGTGGCGCCGCGCAGGCTGGCTGCCTGGGTAAGCCGCGCACCGCGGCCTGCGGGCTTTCTGGACATCACCCGAAGGGCCGGCTCTGTCTGCCCGCAGCTGCGCGCCGCGCCGTCTCGACAGGCAGCCTGCCTGCCTTCGACGACGCAGCACGCAGCTGCGAACAGACAGAACCGGTGACACCCTCGTTGAATAGATCAGAGCATCCTTAATATCCATGTTGCGGAGTAACCCATGCGCAAGACCCTGCTGCTGCTCGTTCCCATCGCGCTACTCGGCGCCTGCACCTGGGGCATCACCCTGGACGATGCCGCGAAGAACGTCCGCACGGCGTGGACCGGTGATGTGTCCTCTTGCCATGACCTGGGCAAGGTGACGGTGTCGGTGATGGACCATGTCGGTCCGGTCAACCGCAATGACATCAAGGTGCGCGACGAGCTGGAAGTGATGGCTCGCAATGAAGCGGCCAAGATGCATGCCGATACCATCAAGCCGTTGGGCGACTTGACCGATGGCTCGCAGCCGTGGGGGGCCTACCAGTGCGGCACCGCGCAGCTGGCGCCGAGCAACCATTCCAATGCCAAGCCGCCCGCCTCCGCCAACGCGCCGGGCTCGGCGGAGACGTTTCCGGTGAAGGGCGGATAAGCCGACCGGCACCCCTCAAGAAAAGGCGCCCTCGTGGCGCCTTTTTCACATCCAAGAGATGACGCTCTTGCACGGACTTCGCGACAGCCATAAAATTCACTTATATATATTACATATATGTATTAATTAGGCCGAGCGCCATGAGCAGCTTCCTTCCGACTGAACAACGACTGGATGTCACCTGCCAGAGGCATCCTGCGTTTCCGCGGGACGCGGCGGTGCTGATCCGCTTGATCAAACACATCTATAAGCGTGTGCAAGACGACGCCAACGCCATGCTGCGGCCGTACGGCATCAATCATCCGGAGTACAACCTGCTGATGATGCTCTATGGCACCGCGAGCTTTACGTTGCATCCCACTGAGTTGGCCGATGCAGCCGGTGAGAAGTCCGCCAACATCACCCGCCTTACCAACGAGCTTTGCGACAAGGGCCTGATCGCGCGTCACGCCAGCGACGAGGATCGCCGCAAAGTGTCGCTCACGCTGACTGCCGAGGGCGTGGCAATGATCGAAAGCTTTCTGCCAGATGTGTGTGCGCTCTTGGAGCGGCAGGTGGGCGGACTGCATCCGCGCGATATGGCCCAGTTGGAGCGCCTGCTGAAGAAATTCAGCGCGCAGCTGGAGCACGAATAGACCATGTCGGCGGTTTCCCCCGAGCTCCCAGCGAATCGACCCTGGCCCTGGCTGGCCGAGTTCCTCATGGGCGAGCGCCAAGCGTGGATCTTCGTATTCAAATGCCTGCTGGCGTTCTACATCACCGCCTGGCTGGCGATGGTGTTCCAGTTGGAACAGCCATCGACGGCGATGATCACCGTGGCGATCGTGATGCACCCGCAAAGCGGCATGGTGCTGGCCAAGAGTTTCTACCGCGCCATCGGCACGGTTGCCGGCAGCCTGTGTGGCTTGCTTCTGATGGCGGCGTTTCCGCAGCAGCGCGAACTGTTCCTTTTCAGCCTCTCGCTGTGGGTCGGTGTGTGTGCGGGCGGTGCCGTGCTGTACCGCAACTTCATGTCCTACGGCTTCGTGCTGGCGGGCTATACCGCAGCGATTGTGGCGCTGCCGGCCATCAACAACCCGAACGCCGTATTCAATTCCGCGGTCATGCGCGTGAGCGAGGTGATGCTGGGCATCATCGTGGCCGGCCTGATCAGCGACATCGTGCTGCCCGAACGTCTGCGCGACGTACTGCGCCGCAGTGCGCGCGAGCACTACGGGCACTTCATCGAATTCGCGCGTGGCAGCCTGGGCGGCCACATTCCGCGCGCCGAGATGGAGCAGGCGCACCTGCGTTTCGTGCGCGCCGCCGTGCAGCTGGAAGACCTGCGCGCGTCCGTGATCTTCGAAGACCCGGAGGCGCGTGCGCGAAGCAGCCGCATGCAACTGCTCAATCTACGTTATATGGCAGCCGCCACCAGTTTCCAGTCGCTGCATCACCTGATCAATCGCCTCCAGCGCAACAACCATCCGCGTACGGCGGGCGCGCTCATCAAGCTCTACGCGCCGGTTGGCGAGGCACTTTCGCCGGAATCCTCCGAGCGTCAGATGCCGCGCCTGCTGAGCGCCCGCCTGGAGGCGAGCGAGGCCAAGTTGCCCGCGCTCGCCGCTGCATTGCGTGAAGATCTGCGTCAGGATCCGGAGCTGCTGCTGGAATTCGACAGCGGTACCATGCTGCTGCGCCGCTTTGTCAGCGAACTGCGCGACTTCACGGCGCTGGAGGCGGCCCTGCGCGAAACCCAGGGGCGCCTGCAGGGCACGGTCGAGCGCGTCGATTTCAAGCGTGCCAACGACTATGCCTCGCCGCTTATCGCCGTGGTGCGCACTTTCCTCACCATGATCACGCTGAGCGTGTTCTGGCTGGCGACGGCATGGCCGTTTGGGCCTAGTGCGATGTTGCTGGCCACCGTCTTCAGTGGTCTGTTGGCTACGTCGCCAACGCCGCTATCGGCCACCGCCAACACGTGGTTTGGTTACGCCTTGGGCATGGCGGCAGCCTATGTGGTGACGTTCTGGCTGCTGCCGGGCAGCGATGGTTTCGCGATGCTGATGCTCGCGACCACGCCGTTTCTGCTGATCGGCCCCTACCTGACCACGCGCAACGCGACCCTGCCCGGCGTGGGTGCGGGCTATTCCCTGGGCTTCGTCTATATCTTCGCGCTGAAGAACCCGATGGAGTACAACCCGGAGCGCTTCATCAACGATGGCATCGCGTCACTGTTCGGCCTGATGATGAGCGGGGCGGCCTTCATGGTGATTCCGACGTTGATTGGCACGCGCTGGCTGCGCCGTCGCCAGCTGCAACAGCTGCGTCGGCAGGTGACGTTTGCCGCCACCGCGCCGATGGAGGGCTTGCTGTACAGATTTGAGAGCGCCAACCGCGATCTGTTCCACCAGATCGTGTCGTTCACCCAGCCCAAGAGCGGGGAATCCAAGGAACTGCTGGCCTGGGGGCTGGCCGTGCATGACTGCGGCCGCGCGGTGATCGAACTGCGTCAGGACATGCTGCATGCGGAGCTGCCCCCGCCGTTGATGGAAGCCATGCAGAAAGCGGTGCTTGCGCTCGCTCAGCTGTACGACGAGCCTGACTCTGCGCGTTGGCAGCAAGCGGATGGCGCCATCGACCACGCCATCACCTTGACCATGCATACCCTGCCGCAGGCACGCGCGAGCTGCCAGCCGGCGCTAGCCCACCTCTTGCAGCTGCGCACGGCGTTGCGAGACGACCAATCCGCGCTCGCGCCATACTTCATCAAGTCTCCCGAGACATCCCATGCCCCGTGAAATCGCCCTCGCCGATGCGTTGGTGCCAAGCATATTGCTGGTGTATCTAGGTTGCTTGCTAGCGCTGTGGGTGATCGACACCATCGTCGGTCGCTATGGCCTATATCGCTATGTCTGGCACCCGTCCCTCTTCCGTGTCGCCGTATTCTTTTGCCTGTTCGGCGCTGTCGGCTTGTTGCTATATCCCTGAGTCATTGAAATGAAGATCCAGACACAGCCCCTGCTCCGATTCCTTATCACCGCCTTCGTCGTCGTGGTGGCGTTGTTGCTCGGCCATGCGCTGTGGCGGCACTACATGTATTCGCCATGGACGCGCGATGGCCGCGTGCGCGCGGAAGTGGCACGTATCGCACCCGATGTCTCGGGCTTGGTCACGCGGGTCGCGGTGGTCGACAACCAGGTGGTAAACAAGGGCGACGTGCTTTTCGTCATCGACCCTGAGCGTTTCCACATCGCGCTGGCGCAGGCCGAAGCCAACCTCGCTGCTGCCAAGGCCAGTGCCCGCGCGGCTGGCGCCAATATCGATGCGGTACTGGCGAGCGCCGCGGCCCGCAGGGCCGAGTACGACATGCGCCAGGACCAGGCGCGGCGCAGACAGGACCTGGCCGACGTGGTGCCGAAAGAAGAGCGCACCGACGCCAGATCCGCCGCCGATACCGCGCGCGCCATTTGGCAGCAAGCCCAGGCCAGTGGCCACCAGGCCACTGCGTCGCGTGAACAGGCGGAGGCGGCCGTGGTGCAGGCGCAGGTCGCCGTGGATCGCGCCAAGCTTGATCTCGCGCGTACCGAAGTGCGCGCGCCGGTGGACGGTTACGTGACCAACCTGGATGTGCGCGTGGGTGACTACGCCGCCGCCGGCGGTCCGCGCCTGGCGCTGATCGACCGCCACAGCTACTACATCTATGGCTACTTCGAGGAAACCAAGTTGCCGAGCATCCGCGTGGGCGATCCCGTCAGCATCCGCCTGCTTAGCGGCGGCACGCGCCTGACCGGCCGTATCACCGGCGTCGCACGCGGCATCACCGATCGCGACAACCCAACCGGCCGGGATCTGCTGGCCGACGTCAATCCGACGTTCAATTGGGTGCGTCTGGCTCAGCGCGTGCCGGTGCGCATCGATATCGACGAATCGAGCATTCCCGCCGATGTCGTGCTGGCGGCGGGCATGACCGCGAGCATCGACGTGCAGTCGCGGCGAGTATTGGACAGGCACCGGGAAGAGAACAAACCGTCGCCATAGTGAAGCGCCTGGCGCGCCGCCAAGGCGCACCAGGTGTCCGCTTCATGCTATCCGTTGATGGGCTCAGGTGGTGAGCCCAGTCCAGCCGCCAAGCGTACATGCCGGCTTTCGACGGAAGCGAATCACGACCGCCCATCCGACAGGCGATCAACCCTCGGGCGGCGTCGCATTCATGCAGGTTTCGACGTGGTCGAAGAACCACGAATCGTCATCGGGAAAATGCGAATAATACTTTGCCGTCGTATGTGCGCCGACCGGTTTGATGTCGACCAGCGCCATCACGGGACCGTCCTGCGTCTGACGGATCTCGATGGTGGTTCCGCTGTACAGCACGATCGTCTGCAGATTGACCGGCTTGGCCGACCAGGCATCGGATACGCAGGTCGCCACTGCTTCGGCGCTGCCTTGACCCACGTAGGTGGCGGTCGGTGCTGAGTCACGTAGCGACTGTGTGCTGGTGCATCCCGCAAGAACTGTCGCGACAGCAGCGCAAGCCAAATATTTTTTCATCGTCACTTTTTCCGTTGGGTCCACGTCTCTACAGCAGGGAAATGCGGTCAGCCCTCTCCGCGCCTGATCGGTGGTGGGGTAGGTCGACCGATTGTACAAGTGCCGCCCTCTGTTGCCCTTGGGGCGGCCCGTTTTTTCAGGAACGTCCGTACCCGGCCGGCGGAGTACATCGTCGCCGAAATCATGGCAGCATGTTGCGGAGCGAAGCCTGGTTGGCAAAGAGGCGGCGATGAATGAGAGGCCATGGCCACGTAGCCTGTACAGTCCCACGGCACCATTGGGAATCATCGTCTTCTGCTGCCCGTTCGGCTGGGTATTGCTGCTCACTGGGGGGTCCTCAGCGTAGGGCCGGTGCTTTTCTGCGCAGGGTGGCTCGTGCTCGGTTCAGGTGCAGTTATCGAGTGGCGGTGGACGGCGTTGCCTTAAGGGCATCCAACCGATGATCAGGCTCAGGTAAGTGACTACGTTGGCCGCTGGAGAACGCCATGTTCAAGCTGTTGCTCTATGTCGCGATTCTGATCTTTGCCTCCAACTGCATCGCCGCACCCGTTGCGCCGCCCCTGGAGCTGGTGGTGTTGGGGTCGGGTGGCCCTGGGGCGACAGGGCGGGCCGGGGCAGGGTACATCGTGCTGGTCGATGGCGAGCCTCGCATCCTGGTCGATGCTGGGCCTGGGACGTTTGTGCGGCTGGGCGAGGCAAAGCTGTCATTGGCAAAGATCGATGTCGTGTTGCTGACGCATCTGCACATCGATCACACCGGCGAGTTGCCCGGGTTGTTCAAGGCGCGCGTGGTGTCGGGTAGTGGCCCGGTCAATTTCGAGGTCTTTGGCCCTACGGGCCATCAGGGCGAAGGCGAGGATGCCAGCTTCCCATCCACCAGCCGCTTTATCGATCTGCTATTTGGATCGACAGGTGCGTATGGCTACCTGCGCGACTTTGCCGCGCCAATGACGATCAGGACGACGGATATCGATGCGTCCGCGCATGCCACCAAGGCACCGAAGATCATTTATTCAGAGCGCGGCCTGGATGTCCGCGCGATAGCTGGTCACCATGGAGATGCGCCCGCGGTGATCTATCGCATCGACTATCGCGATCAAAGCATCACGTTCAGCGGCGACATCGATGCCAAGGGAATTGACAATCTAGGTCGTATTGCACGACACACGAACCTGCTGGTTTTCAATTGCGTGGTGCTCGATCCACCGGGCTCCCGACCGGTGCTCTATACCTTGCACACCCCGCCAAGGACGATCGGCGAGGTAGCCGCCGGAAGCGAAACAAAGAAGCTGCTGCTCAGTCATTTGTCGCCATCGATTGATCAACAGCGCGCCAACGTGGAGGCGTCCATCCGCGCGCACTACCAGGGACCCGTCGTGTTTGCCGAAGATGGCATGCGCTTGCGGCCCTAGGATTCTTCCGCATGCCCGTCGTTCCATCGTCGCTGCCGAAGTGGCTGTCGACGCGTCCGAATGAAATGACGACGAACGGGCGCCCTGAGCATCGCGGCTTCGCCGCGCGAGACGGTTCGATCCGACGCTGATCTTCGCGCAGGCATGCCATCGCGCAGACGCCCACGGCCCGCGTCGGCAGAGCCGGTGCCTTTGCCTCAATCAATCGTTGCAGCTTGGATGCGCCCGGCTCTGGCCGCATTGACCAAGGCGGCATGGTCGCGATCGTTCTGCTCGGCATAAGCCACGGAGAAGGATGCCATCGCGTCGGCGAACGCATCGCTCTTGCCGAGATAGCCGGCCAGAAGGACGGCGTCTCCAGATCGTGCATGCGCGCGCGCGAGGGTGTGTGCACACAGCCGCCCATATCGACGCAGATTCGTCGGATTCATCAGTTCGACCTGTGGCGAGATCTTGGCATCGCGCAGTTGGCGCAGATAGAAGTGGCGCCTGGGTCCCTCCGTCCAGCCAAGAAAGATATCGCTTGCCGACTGCATCAGCCGTTGGCCGGCAACGACGCGCTGCCCTTGATGCGGATAGGGGTTCTTGCCGATAAACGGCTCGATCACCGACGCCCGCGCTTCCTTGAACTGCAGGAACAACGGGTCGCCGCTGCCGGATACGAGCAGGATGATGCCGCAGTAGGTGCCTACACTGCCGACGCCGACGACCTTGACGGCGGCGTCGACGGCCTCGAAACGGTCAAGCAGGACGCGCCGCTCCGGTTGCAGCGAGGCAACGTAGCCATTGAATGCGCGTGCGCGCTCTTCCGCGCTGACGACATTCTGGAGAGCGGGGTCGTGATAGAGCAGGGGCGGTTCGTCCTGGATCCGCGCGGGGGAGCCGCCAGCCACCGTCAACTTGACGAACTCCTTCATGTGGGCGGTGTACTCCCTGGCCTTGCGCAGATTCTTGCTCGCCAGCTTCTTCATCTGCTCGTCCTGAAGACGATTGATGATCGCCTCCAGGTCGATATGGTCGTACCAGGCATCGAGCAACGGCATCGCCGCGTACTCGGCCATGTGGTCACGATACGCGGAGGCGGCCTCCCACGCGGCATCGCGCCCATCGTCGGCCGAGAAGCCATTGGCGAGCGAAGCCACGACCAGGCTGGCGCAGAGTCGCTTGACGTCCCATTCCCACGGGCCGATGGTGGTCTCGTCGAAATCGTTGATGTCGAACACCAGCTTGCGTTCGGGTGTGGCGAAGCCACCAAAGTTCACCAGGTGGCAATCCCCGCAGATCTGCAGATGGATGCCCGTGCTCGCGCTCGAGGAAAGGTCGCTGGCCATGATGGCCGCAGCGCCCCGGTAGAAGGCAAAGGGCGACGCCATCATGCGGCCGTAACGGATCGGCACCAGCGACTCGACCCGCCCTTTCGATGTTTCGATCAGGATATCCACGGGGTCCCGCCGGACTTTCGGCGCCCGCCAGCCACCCAGGGACTTTCGCGAGCATTTGTCGCGTATGGCTCTCGCCGTCTCCTGCCTGACTTCCACCGCCTGGCGAAAGCTTTCCTGCGACAAGTGTGCCCGGTTGCTTGCCGGAGACTTAGGCTTCGTGCTTTTGGCCTTGTGCTTGGACGCGCGCTTGGCGGAGCGCTGTTCGGCTACGGCGGACATGCATGCCCCCTCGTCGGAAAAGAGCGTGGCTGGAAACGGACCGGCAAAGCGGCCGTTGCTCCATTTGACACCTGGGCCAGGCAAAGAAAAACCGTAGAACTACGGTGAAGCACCGGAGGCTGCGGATGCGCAGTCGCTCGTGTTCATCCGCTAGTGGCGCGGGCGCGCGCGGCTCCGTCGCCCCTGATGAGCGGTGGTCGGCATGTGTGCGTCTCGGTGGGATATGGCCTCTGCGTGGCCGTGTTTGGCCGTGGGTGGACGGGCCGCCTTGGCCCGTTGGCTCTCGCACCACCTGTCAGTCACGTGTCGCCAGCGCTCGATTGACCCGCAAGGCCACCAGCGTGCAGGCCACGCCGGACAGTAGATAGGCACTTACGGCCACCAATCCGAATCGCGTCGACAAACCGAGCGCCACCAAGGGTGCAAAGGCCGCGCCGAGCAGCCACGCGAAGTCCGTGGTCAACGCCGCGCCGGTATAGCGGAAGCGGCTCTCGAAATTGGAGGTAACGCTGCCGGCGGCCTGGCCGTACGACAGCCCAAGCAGGGCGAATCCGACGATGATGAAGGTGTTTTGCGCGTGACGATCGCCGCCCAGCAGCAAGGGCGCAAACAGCGCAAAGATGCCGATCAGCGCGGCGGCCGATCCGAGCATGGTGCGGCGGCCGATGCGGTCGGCAATGAGCCCGGAGACGATCACGCCAAGAATGCAGGCCACGCCACCGATGATCTGCACGACCAATACGGCGTCGATCGATTGTGTCGTGCCCAGCGCAATCCAGGACAGCGGGAAAATCGAGACCAGGTGGAATAGCGCGTAGCTGGCCAGCGCGGCAAAGGCGCCGAGGAAGATATTGCCGCCCTGTGCGCGGAGCATGTCGAACATGCCGATGGGTTCCAGCTCGCGCTCCTCCATCAATCGCGTGTACTCCTCGGTGACGACGAGTCGAAGCCGCGCAAACAAGGCGACCACGTTGATCGCGAACGCCACGAAGAACGGATAGCGCCATCCCCAATCGATGAAGTCATCGTGGTCGAGGTTGGCATGCAGGAACAGGAACAGGGCGCTGGCGACCATGAAGCCGATGGGTGCGCTCAACTGCCCAAGCATGGCGTACCAGCCGCGCCGTTGCGGCGGCGTATTGAGCGCCAGCAGGGACGGCAGGCCGTCCCATGAACCACCGAGCGCAATGCCCTGCAGGATGCGAAACAGGATCAGCAGTGCGATCGACCATGCGCCGATGTCCTTATAGCTGGGCAGGAAGGCTATGCCTGCTGTTGCGCTGCCGAGCAGGAACAACGCGATGGTGAGCTTGGTGCCGCGGCTCCATCGGCGTTGGAAAAGCATGAACAAGGCGGTGCCCAGCGGCCGCGCGATGAAGGCTAGTGAAAATATCGTGAAGGCATACAGCATGCCGTCCAATGGCGTTTCGAACGGAAAAAGGACGGTAGGAAAGACCAGCACGCAGGAAATGCCGAACACGAAGAAATCGAAGTATTCCGATGTTCGGCCAATGACCACGCCGATGGCGATTTCGCCTGGCGCGACCTTCGCGTGAGTCTGCAAGCGCCCAATTTCCTCGGCCGTCGCGGCGCCGGGTTGGCGGTGATCTTCCTGCATGGTGCTTGACATCATCGTTACTCAGAATGAGGGAGGATGTGGCCGCCGCAGTATGGCACCGTCGCGCCTCACAGCGTTATTGGAACGCGACCTGTTCCGGTATCGCGCCGATTGGCGTACCGTTTTCAAACATCCTATGTCGGTTGCGTCGTCGGTCATGTCCATGAAGGCTCTCCGCGGACTGCTGCTACCTATCGCTACCTTGCTCACGGGCTGTAGCACCGTGCTCATGTCGCCTTCCGGCGACATTGCCGTGCAGCAGCGCAATCTGATCATCACTTCGACGCTGCTCATGATGATCATCATCGTGCCGGTGATCCTGCTTACGCTGCTGTTTGCATGGCACTACCGGGCGTCGAATAAAAAAGCCACCTACGATCCGGAGTGGTCCCATTCCACCATGCTCGAGCTGCTGATCTGGTCGGCACCGCTGCTGATCATCATCGCGCTCGGCGCCGTGACCTGGGTCAGCACGCACAAGCTTGATCCGTTCCGCCCACTCGAACGCCTCTCTTACGGCCGCCCGGTTCCCGCGGGAGTCGAGCCGCTAACCGTCGAGGTGGTGGCGCTCGACTGGAAGTGGCTGTTCATATACCCCGAACAAGGCATTGCCACCGTGAACGAACTGGCTGCGCCAGTGGATCGCCCGATCCGCTTCAAGATTACGGCGTCGACGGTGATGAACTCGTTCTTTATCCCGGCCCTGGCTGGTCAGATCTACGCGATGCCTGGCATGGAAACCAAGCTGCAGGCGGTGATCAACAAGCCCGGTGAGTTTCAGGGCTTCTCGGCCAATTACAGCGGCGAGGGTTTTTCCGGCATGCACTTTCTCTTCCATGGCGTGAGCGAAGAAGCATTCGCCCAGTGGGTGCAGCGTGCGAAAGCCGATGGCGGTTCCCTTGACCGTGAAGCCTATGTGAAGCTCGCCGAGCCAAGCCAGAACGATCCGATACGCCGCTACGCAGCGGTAGAGCCAGGTCTTTTCCTGGCGATCGTCACTCGCTGCGTGCAACCCGATAGTCCCTCATGCATGAAGCCCATGCAGATGCAGGGCGCCGATCACGAAGGTGCCGTGCCAGCTGCCAGGGGTACGGAAGGCAGGGAAGCTATGCCTAAGGCCCATCCAAAGTAATCCCACTGACTGACCCTTCGCGCTGCGGTGTCCAAGATGTCCAACCATCTCGACCTTACCAAGCTGATCTTCGGTCGCCTCACCTTGCAGGAGCTTCCGCTGCACGTGCCGATCGTGCTTGGGACGTTCGTCGTAGTGATGCTCGGCGCCATCGCGCTGATCGGCGTGATCACGTATTACCGCTTGTGGGGCTACCTCTGGCGGGAGTGGTTCACCAGCATCGATCACAAGAAGATCGGGATCATGTACATGATCCTGGGCATCGTGATGCTGCTGCGCGGCTTTTCGGATGCGATCATGATGCGTGCGCAGCAAGCCATCGCATTTGGTGATTCAGCGGGCTATCTGCCACCCGAGCATTACGACCAGATCTTCACTGCGCATGGGGTGATCATGATCTTCTTCGTCGCCATGCCGATGGTGACGGGCATGATGAATTTCGTCATGCCCCTGCAAATCGGTGCGCGCGATGTGGCGTTTCCCTTTCTCAACAACTTCAGTTTCTGGATGACCGTCGCCGGTGCGATGCTGGTGATGTCATCGTTGTTCATCGGCGAGTTCGCGCGCACGGGCTGGCTGGCATATCCGCCGCTGTCCGATATCGCCTCGAGTCCGGACGCGGGCGTGGACTACTACATCTGGTCCTTGCAGATCGCGGGGGTAGGCACCCTCTTATCGGGCATCAATCTGCTGGTGACCATCGTCAAGATGCGTGCGCCTGGCATGACCCTGATGAAGATGCCGATCTTCACCTGGACGGCGCTGTGCACCAATGTGCTTATCGTCGCGGCATTTCCCGTACTGACGGCGGTGCTGGCCATGCTGGCGTTGGATCGCTACGTGGGCACCAACTTCTTCACGACCGAGCTTGGCGGCAACGCCATGATGTACGTGAACTTGATCTGGATCTGGGGTCATCCCGAGGTCTATATCCTGGTGCTGCCGGTGTTCGGCATCTTCTCCGAAGTGACGTCGACCTTCAGCCGCAAGCCGTTGTTCGGCTACGCGTCGATGGTGTACGCGACGGTGGTTATCACCGTGCTGTCCTATCTTGTATGGCTGCATCACTTTTTCACCATGGGTTCGGGTGCCAGCGTCAATTCCTTCTTTGGCATCACCACGATGATCATTTCGATTCCGACGGGAGCGAAGATCTTCAACTGGCTGTTCACCATGTATCGTGGCCGCGTCGAGTTCGAAGTGCCGATGCTATGGACCGTGGCCTTCATGGTCACCTTCGTGATTGGCGGCATGACCGGTGTGATGCTGGCGGTGCCACCGGCGGATTTCTCACTGCACAACAGCTTGTTCCTGGTCGCCCACTTCCACAATGTGATCATCGGCGCCGTGATCTTCGGGCTGTTCGCCGGCATCAACTATTGGTTCCCGAAGGCGTTTGGCTACAAGCTCGACCCGTTCTGGGGCAAGTGCTCGTTCTGGTTCTGGGTGGTGGGTTTCTATTTCGCCTTCTTCCCGCTGTACTGGCTTGGTTTCATGGGCGTGACGCGCCGGCTCAGTCATTTCGACGATCCCTCATTGCAGATCTGGTTCCAGATCGCCGCCTTTGGTGCGTTCCTGATCCTGCTCGGCATCGGCAGCATGCTGATGCAGTTCTGGGTTAGCTTCCGCCGTCGTCATGAATTACGCGACATCACGGGCGATCCCTGGGGCGGGCGTACGCTGGAATGGTCGACGTCGTCGCCGCCGCCGCAGTACAACTTCGCGTTCACCCCGCAGGTGCATGAGGGCGATGCGTGGTGGCAGATGAAGCAGCATCACTATCAACGGCCTACGGACGGCTTCCTGCCCATCCACATGCCGTTGAACACATCGGCCGGCATCCTGCTTGGCGGCATCAGCTTCGTGTTCGGCTTCGCCATGATCTGGTACATGTGGCCACTGGCGGCGTTGTCCTTCGTCGCACTGCTGGCCGTGGCCATTGGCCACACCTTCAACTACCACCGCGAGTACTACATACCGGCCGACGAAGTACATCGCGTCGAAGCATCACGCTCAGAGCTGCTGGCCAACCATGTCTGACACATCGATCACCATGACCGCCGGTAGCGGAACGCCGGAGGCCTTGAGCTTCCACGTGGCGGCCGACCATCACCCGGAGAACGGCACCCTGTTGGGTTTCTGGGTCTACCTGATGAGCGATTGCCTCATCTTCGCCTGCCTGTTCGCGGCGTACGGCGTGCTCGGCCGGGAATTCGCGGGAGGACCGACTGCCGCCGAGGTGCTTGAACTTCCCACCGTTGCGATAAACACGACGCTGTTGCTGCTGTCATCGATCACCTATGGCTTTGCAGTGCTCGAAATGCAGCGCAATCGGCAAAACCCGATGATGATGTGGCTTGCCATCACCGGGCTTCTCGGTGCCGGTTTCATCACGCTCGAACTGAGGGAGTTCGCGCACCTGATCTCGATCGGCGCCGGCCCGCAGCGCAGCGCCTTCCTTTCATCGTTCTTCACCCTCGTCGGCACGCATGGCCTGCATGTGAGCAGCGGCATCCTGTGGCTCATCGTCCTGATGGTGCAGGTGGGCAGAAAGGGCCTGATCTCGGCAAACAAGCGGCGGCTGATGTGCCTGTCCATGTTCTGGCATTTCCTTGACCTCGTCTGGGTCGGCGTCTTCAGCTTTGTCTACCTGATGGGGGTGCTGCCATGAGTGCCCACACCGAGTCGCAACATGGCCACGGCGAGACCGACGAGCATGGTCACGACGACCTGGGCATCCATGCCACGCTGAAGGGCTACCTCACCGGCTTTGTGCTCGCTGCGATCCTCACCATCATTCCATTTTGGCTGGTGATGAGCGGTGGTTTCGAAAAGTCGAGCACAACGGCCCTCGTGGTGTTGGCGTTTGCCGCGGTGCAGATCGTGGTGCACATGATCTACTTCCTTCACATGAACACGAAATCCGAGGGCGGCTGGAACATGTTGGCCCTGGTCTTTACCATCGTGCTCGTCGTCATCACCCTAAGCGGATCGATCTGGATCATGTACCACCTCAACAGCAACATGATGCCTTCGCAGATGCAGGATCCGGCGAACCTGCCGTGACGCTGCGCGAAACCAACACGATCGTCGTTCGAACATGACATCTACCCGTGTTTTACCCGATGAGGCCGTACGCGGCCCACGAGGGCCGCTTGGGCTGACCCTGCTCGCCGTTTTCGCCCTGGTGTTTTTTGCCGGCTTCGTGGCCCTGGGCACATGGCAGGTCAAGCGACTGGCCTGGAAGCGCGACCTTATCGAGCGTGTGGATCAGCGCGTGCATGCGCCTCCCGTCGCCGCGCCGGGGCCTGGGCAATGGGCACATGTCACCGCCGAAGCCGACGAATACCTGCACGTTCGTCTCACCGGCGAGTTTCTTCATGATCATCAGACCCTGGTGTGGGCCGCTACGGACCTGGGCAGCGGCTACTGGGTGATAACGCCGCTGAAAATGGCGGACGGCTTCATCGTCTTGGTCAATCGGGGTTTTGTTCCGACGGATTGGTGTGCGCTTCGCGGCCAGTGTGCACCGGGGCCTACCGGTGAATCGACAGTCACCGGGCTGTTGCGCATGAGCGAGCCGCCGGTCGCATTCCGCCACAATGATCCGTCGCAAAACCGCTGGTACACGCGCGATGTGCCCGCCATTGCTAGCGCCAGAGGGTTGCACAACGTGGCGCCGTTCTTCGTGGACGAGGATGCTGCCCCAGCCATGGCAGGCGGCAGCAAAACCGCCTGGCCGGTTGGTGGCTTGACGGTGATCGCTTTCCCCAACAACCACCTCGTGTATCTGATCACCTGGTACTCGCTCGCCTTGATGGTGGCGGCGGCGGCTGTGTATGTGGGACGCGAGGAATATCGTCTGCGTCGCCTTGCACGGACGGGAGTCGACCAGGGTCGCTGATGAATCGTGCTTCCCGGTTTTGGAGGGAGGCGGCGTGGAGTGGGGACCCTGGAGCTTGTCTAAAGTCTCCGAAACCGGACTACCTGCGCGTGGCCCGCGGGCGTAAATCGAACGATCGGACAGCCAGGCCAACAGCGTGGCGATCGGCCGTCGCTCCACCACGCAGGCCGACTTGAGCCTGCCGGCGTATAACCCGAACGCTTCTGCGTCGATCGCGGGCCAGACCCCGGTCGGAGAGTTCTCGGTTGGCGCTCAGGGCATGGAGCGGCGCATCACCAACGTGGCGGCTGGCGCCTCGGACACCGACGCGGTGAACGTGTCGCAGCTGAAGGCGGCGGGCCTGGTTGACGGCACCGGCACCGCGCTCAACGCGGTGACCTACGACAGTGTGGCCAAGGACAGTGTGACGCTCGGTGGCGCGGGTGCCGCGTCGTCGGTCAAGCTGAAGAATGTGGCGGACGGTAGCGACGACACCGATGCGGTGAATGTGCGCAGCTGAAGAAGGTGGTCTGGTGGATGGCAATGGCAACACGCTGGATGCGGTGACCTACGACGCCGGTTCCAACCGCGGCGTGGTGACCTTCGGTGGCGGTGCGAGCGGTACCTTGCTGACCAATGTGCGTGACGGTGCGATCGCCGCCGGCAGCCGCGATGCGGTGAATGGCGGCCAGATCGCTTCGCTGCGCGACAACCTGCAGGGCCAGATCACCGGCATCAATAATCGGTAGCAACGTGGAAGGTGCGGTGACCAACATCGACAACCGGGTCACCAACATCGAAGCCAACGGCGGCGGCGGTAGGTGGCACCAGCCTGCCCTACATCGACGGAAACGCCAATGGCAGCAACAACAACAACGCCAATGCCGGTACCACGGCGGGTGTGGCGCTGGGCTACAACACCAATGCGACGGGCGCCAACGCCTCGGCCTTGGGTCAGAACGCGACGGCACTGGGCAACTACGGCACGGCCGTAGGTAACGATAGCTATGCTGCGGGCGCCAACGACACCGCGCTGGGCGGCAATGCCAAGGTGCACGCGGATGGCAGCGTGGCCGTAGGCGCGAACGCCACAGTGACCTCGGCCTCTGCGACCAACGCTGTGGCGGTGGGTGCAAATACGCAGGTCAGTGCGGCGTCGGGCACGGCGGTTGGCCAGGGTGCTTCGGTGACCTCAGCGGCAACGGGTTCGGTGGCTCTGGGTCAGGGCTCCGTGGCTGATCGTGCCAACAGCGTGTCGGTGGGTACGGCCGGTAGCGAGCGCCAGATTACCAACGTGGCAGCGGGCACGCAGGCGACGGACGCTGTCAATGTAAGCCAGCTGCAGGGTGTGACCAGCGCGTTGGGCGGTGGCAGCACGGTGTCGAACGGCAGCGTCTCTGCTCCGACCTATAACGTGGCGGGTAGCTCCTACAACAACGTGGGCGACGCGCTGCAAGGCCTGGACAGCAAGTTGAACGATCAGTTCGACCGCATGGGCACGGCGATCAACCAGGTGAGCCGTCAGGCGAATCGCGGCATCGCCGCGTCGGCTGCCCTGGTGAACAACATGCCGTATGCACCGGGCAAGGTCGCCGTGAATGCGGGTGTGGCGGGTTACCGCGGCGAAGCCGCGCTGGGTATGGGCATTTCGCGCTGGAGCGACGACGGTCGCGTCAACGTGAATGCCGGCGTGTCGGCAGCACGCGGTGACACTCCGATCTTCCGTGTGGGTGTGGGCTTTGTGCTCGGCGACTGAATGTCGATGTAGGAAAGACCATGACCCACAACGGAGAGGCCCGCATGTTGTTCTCTGGAACACCATGACGCAGCCGCGGGTAGAAGATCTTCCCATTCGGAGCCATGCGCCGAACTCGCACGCACCGTCATGGCAGTGCGGAGCTTTTCAGCCGCCAAGTGGGTCAAGCAGGGCCTGATTAGCGTCGAATCTCAGCGAGAGCGTGGCTGGTGTGAGATACCGTGTCGCCCGGGGTCACGCAAGCGCGATGTTGGGGTCAAACGGTTTGCCCGAGCGCACCACGCCCCAGGCGATATGGAGGAAGTTTTCGCATGGCGGCGGTGATGGCCAGCATGCGCGGTTTGCCGCGCGCGACAAGCCGATCGACGAGGCGTTTGATGGGCGGGGTTGTGCCGGGAGGCGGTGACGGCAGGCCAATAGAGCTTGGCACGCAGCAGGGCGTGACCGAGCTTGGAGATGGTGGTCTTGCCCTTCCACTTGCCCGATTCGCGCACGGCGGGATTGAGGCCGACGTAGGCGGCCAGCTTGTCGGGATCGCGGTAGGCACGCAGGCCGCCCGCGCAGGCGAGCAGGTAGGTGCCAGGAGCGCACCCTGTGCGCGACCGGCGCTGGCCGTCATGCACATCGCTGCCGCCAGCGGGCCATCTACGCGGTACGCTGGCGATGGGAACTGAGGCGTGGCCCATCGCGCACAGGGTGCGCTCCTACATTTTGGGACGAGCGGGAAGTCGCGTGGCTGAGCATCGACGCTAATCAGGAGTGGTGCTGACCGGCAGGCTTCCACGTCTCGTCGGTTCAGGCGTCCAGATCGGGAATCAGCTTGCTTTCCAGGCGGGCGATATGGTCTTTCAGCAGCAGCTTGCGCTTCTTGAGCCGGGTGAGCTGCAGCTCGTCGCGGCCGAGCGAGTCGGCCAGGTGCTCGATGGCGACGTCGAGATCGCGGTGCTCGACACGCAATTCGGCCAGCAGATGGGCGATCTCGGCTTGGTCCTGGACCTGCATGGGGCGGCGGCAGCTTAGGAAATAAGGGCTTAATTCTAGCGCCGACGGACCTGGGGATGTTTGGATCCATTTCCCCCAGAATGACTCCTCGGAGGAACGGGTCGGAGTATCTCCAGCGGTCAGCCGGCTACAATGGGAGGCCGACCCGCTCGATCCTGATCATGTCCGCCCAGCCCGATTCCACCCGCAAGCAGCATTACGAGGCCGCCAAGCTGGCCAAGCGCCTGCGCCACCAGGTGGGCCAGGCTATTGCCGACTTCAACATGATCGAAGACGGCGACAAGGTGATGGTCTGTCTCTCTGGCGGCAAGGATTCCTACACCCTGCTGGATATCCTGCTGTCACTGCAGGCCAAGGCGCCGGTGCGCTTCGAGCTTGATCGCGGTGAACCTGGACCAGAAGCAGCCGGGGTTCCCCGAGCATGTGCTGCCGGAATACCTCGCCGGGCGTGGGGTGCCGTTCCATATCATCGAGCAGGACACCTACAGCACGGTCACCCGGGTCATTCCCGAGGGCAAGACCATGTGCAGCCTGTGTTCGCGCCTGCGGCGCGGCGCGCTGTACCAGTGGGCGGCCAACAACGGTGTCACGAAGATTGCGCTGGGCCATCACCGCGACGATATCCTCGCCACGTTCTTCCTGAACATGTTCTACCAGGCCCAGCTCAAGGCGATGCCGCCGAAATTGCGCTCCGACGATGGCCGCCATGTGGTGATCCGGCCACTGGCCTATAGTCGGGAAAGCGATATCGCCGAGTACGCGACGCAGCAGCAATTCCCGATCATTCCGTGCAATCTTTGCGGTTCGCAGGAAAACCTCCAGCGCAAGGCGGTCCGGCGCATGATGGAGGACTGGGAACAGCAGCAGCCGGGGCGTAGCGAGAACATCTTTCGCGCGCTGGGGCAGGTATCGCCCTCGCAGCTGGCTGATCGCCATCTGTTCGACTTCGCCGCGCTCGGTGCGCGCGAAGGCAGCACCCGCGCTGATGCGCACCAGTGGCTTGCCGGCTCGCCGGACGAGTCGTGAATTCCTCAACTTATCCAACGAGTAGCGCCGTGTCTCTTTTTGCATCCGTTGAAATGATCCCGGGTGATCCGATCCTGGGACTCTCCGAGGCCTTTGTGGCCGATGCCCGTCCGGGCAAGGTCAACTTGGGCGTGGGCATCTATTACGACGAACAGGGCCGTATTCCCGTGATGCGCGCCGTGCGCGACGTCGAGCAGGCGCTGGCACGGGAAGCCAAGCCGCGTGGCTACCTGCCGATCGACGGCATGCCGGCCTACAACCAGGCTACCCAGAAGCTGGTGTTTGGTGCGGAGTCGCCGCTGCTGGCCGCCGGTCGCGTGGCCACTTCGCAGACCATCGGCGGTAGCGGTGCGCTGCGTATCGGCGCCGATCTGCTGAAGCATGTGCTGCCGAACGCCAAGGTTGCCCTGAGCAACCCGAGCTGGGAAAACCATCGCCTGGTGTTCAGCTCGGCCGGTTTCGAGGTGGTCAATTACGCGTACTACGACGCGGTGACGCATGGCCTGGACTTCGCCGGCATGCTGGCCGACCTGGGCAAGCTGGAGCCGGGCAGCATCGTGCTGCTGCACGCCTGCTGCCATAACCCCACGGGCGTGGACCCGACGGTCGAGCAGTGGAAGCAGGTGGTCGCGCTGGTGAAGGACCGCGGCCTGATGCCGTTCATCGACATGGCGTACCAGGGCTTCGACAAGGGCATCGAGGCCGATGCGATGGCGGTGCGCCTGTTTGCCGATTCGGGCATCGAGTCGTTCGTGGTGGCCAACTCGTACTCCAAATCGTTCTCGCTGTACGGCGAGCGCGTGGGTGCGCTGTCCATCGTCGGCAAGGATCGCGAGGAAGCGCTGCGCGTGCAGTCGCTGGTCAAGCGCACCATCCGCTCCAACTACTCCAGTCCGGCGACGCACGGCGGCGCCCTGGTGGCCGGCGTGCTCAACAGCGCCGAACTGCGCGCGGTGTGGGAGCAGGAGCTGGGCGAGATGCGCGAGCGCATCCACGGCATGCGCGCTGGCATGGTGGAGAAACTGGCCGCGGCGGGCGAGTCGCAGTACGGCTTCATCCAGCAGCAGGCGGGCATGTTCTCCTACTCGGGCCTGAGCCAGGCCCAGGTGGATCGCCTGCGCGAGGAGTACGCCATCTATGCTGTCGGTACGGGACGCATCTGCGTGGCGGCGTTGAACCGGGCGAACCTCGACACCGTGGTGAATGCCGTCGCTGCCGTTAGCCGGTAACCCTCAAGCTGCCCCCAACCGTCATCCCAGCGAAGGCTGGGATCCAGCGCCTTTTTGCGCACGACTAAAGACGCTGGATCCCAGCCTTCGCTGGGATGACGGCAAAAAAACGGATACCGAATGTTTTTTCGCAACCTCACGCTGTTCCGCTTTTCCCCTGCCGTTGCTGAAGATCTGAAGCGCCTGGACGAGGCGCTGCTCGAGCATCGCCTGCGTCCCTGCGGTCCTCTGGAAATGGGCACCAAGGGCTTTGTGCCGCCCGTGGGTCGCGGCGAAGAGGCGGCGCTGACCCACATCGTCAACGCCTGCACCATGGTGACCGTCGGCAGCGAGGACAAACTTCTGCCGGGTTCCGTGGTAAACGACGAACTTCATCGCCGTGTGCAGAAGATCGCCGAAGAAGAAGGCCGCAAGGTCGGTGGTCGCGAGCGCAAGCGCATCAAGGAGGATGTGCTCAACGACCTGGTCCCGCGCGCCTTTATCCGCAGCTCGCGTATGCAGGCCTATGTCGACAAAAAGCACGGCTGGCTGGTGTTGGATACCTCCAGTCGCAAGTCGGCTGAGAATGCTTTGACCCAGATCCGCGAGGCCCTGGGCAGCTTCCCCGCCGTGCCGCTGGCGCCGGAGGAAGGCCCGCGTGTGCTCATGACCGACTGGCTGGCCAACGGCAATCCGCCGGCTGGCCTGACCCTGGGTGACGAAGTGGAGCTGCGCGACCCGGCCAGCGCCACCGGCGCGATCGCCAAGTGCCGCCGCCAGGACCTGGACAGCGAGGAAGTGAAGGAACACCTGCGCAACGGCAAGCAGGTTTTCCAGCTTGGTCTCATCTTCGATGAGCGCATGAGCTTCGTGCTCGGCGAGGACCTGATCGTGCGCAAGCTGAAATTCCTCGACGTGGTCCTCGACGAGATGGGCGACAGCCACCAGGACGCCGCCGCCGAGGCCGATGCCAGCTTTGCCTTGCTCACGCTGGAGCTGGAGCGCCTGCTGGGCAAGCTGGAAGAGTGGTTCGGCCTGCCGCGCCCGGCCGAAGGCTGAGCTTCCGCTCCCCCCCTGCGCGCAGGGGGGGGGCTGGGAGGGGGTTAAGCCCTCCCGCCAGCGTGTAGCACCCCTCCCCAGCCCTCCCCTGCAGGCAGGGGAGCAAAGCACGGCTCGGTCATCGGTCCGTCTTGCGAAGCCTGCATGCTTCCCCCACATCAGCTGGGGGACACTAGCGGCCGGGACGCCAAGTAGCAGCAGGGCAGGCGGGACATGACGCAGCATCTTGAAGGCGATTGGCTGGAACTGGCGACTGCGAGCGGCAGCACGATCCGCGTGCTCAAGGCCGCACATCCGCGTGCACGTCGCCTGCGCCTGACGGTGACCCCCAAGGGGGCGCGTTTGTCCTATCCGCATGGCACGCATCCCGCGCAGGTGTCGGCATTCCTGCGGCATCACGCCGACTGGCTCGAGCGCAAGCTCGACGAGCTGCATCTCATCGTCAAGCCGTTGCCGCCGTTGCGCGTCGGCGTGCCCACGGACTTTCCCTTGCGCGGCGAAAGCGTGCGGCTGGATTGGGCCGAAGGTCCGTATCCGCGCGTCGAGGCGGGCGAAGGCACGCTCACCCTGGTCATTCCACGGCCGCACACACGCGCCGTGCCGGTGGCGCGTGGCCTGCTCGCCTCCTTCTTCGAAGCGCAAATGCGTCGCGACGTGTCGCGCTGGCTCGCCGGCTACGTGCCGCTACTCGGTCTTGCACCGACGGCCTTGCGCATCCGTGCGATGAAGAGCCTGTGGGGCAGCCTGGATACGCGTGATCGCATCAATCTCGATCTCGCCCTGGCACTCGCGCCACCCGCCGCACTTCGCTACGTGCTCGCCCACGAACTGTGTCACCTGAAAGTGCGCAGCCATTCGCCGCGCTTCTGGGCGCAAGTGGAAGGCATCTTTCCCGACTGGCGCGAGCAGCGCGATTGGCTGCGCCTCAATGGCGCGTGGCTGAAGACCGAGCTCGATCGGCTGATCGCGGACGTTGCCGACTGAGAGCCCGTGCACGATCTCTTCGCCCGCTACGGAGAGATCGTGAACACGCACGCCTCATGGCGCCGCTCCCACCTCGAACCCGATGGCTAAATGCTCAAAACGGTCGGCGTCGAGCGCCGGAGCAAGAAAATGACCCTGCGCATGGTCGCAGCCTATCTTGCTGAGATAAGCCAGTGCCGCGGCATCCTCGACGCCCTCGGCGGTTACCCCATAGCCCAGGCGATGCGCGAGTTCCACGATGGAGCGCACGATCATCCGGTCGTCGGCATGGGTGGCAAGTCCCTGCACAAACATCTTGTCGATCTTCAATTCGTGCACCGGCAGCTTTCGCAGATAGGCCAGTGATGACTGGCCGACACCAAAGTCATCGATGGCGATACGCAAACCGAGATCGGCAAGCTCGCGCAGGACTTGAATGGCGATGACCGGTTCGCCGATCACGGCGCTTTCGGTGATCTCAAGTCGCAGTTGCTCGACCTTCACCCGATGCAGGGTAAGCAGATGGGCGACGCGGCGTGGCAGTTCGAGGTCGTGCAGATCGCGAGCGGACAGATTGACCGCCACATGCCAGTTCAGCCCCTGCGACGACCAGCGCTGCAGTTGCGAAATGGCCGTCGCCAGCACCCAGCGTGTCACGCGATGGATGTTGCCGGTTTCCTCGGCCAGCGTGATGAAGGCATCCGGTGGCACGGAGCCGAGCTTCGGATGCTGCCAACGGATCAGCGCCTCCGCGCCATCGATGACCTGTTCGCGCAGGCTCATTTTCGGTTGATAGTGCAGCACCACGTCGTTGCGCTCGATGGCGTCGCGCAGGTCGCCCATCAGCGACAGGCGTTCGGGGCGATGCGGATCGCTGGCCGCTTCGTAGAAGGCCACGGCTTGCGGCACCCGCAAGGCGGCGAACAAGGCTATCTCGGCCCGTTGCAGCAGTTCGCTCGCGGCGCGGGCGTGGTCCGGATGCATGGCGATGCCCACGGCCGGCACCGCGTCGATCGAAACGTCCGTTTCCTGATAAGGCTTGTTCAGCACTTCGAGCAAGTGCAGAGACAGGGCGATGGCCTCGGCCCGGCCCGCCTGCGGCAGCCAGATCAGAAATGAGGTATCGGAAGCGCGTGCGGCGAAGCCTGAAGTCGCCGTTTGCCGAATGCGCTCGGCCGCATCGCGCATGAGCCGCTCGCTCAGCGCATGCCCCACGGTCTTGATGATCTCGGGAATGCGGGTGAGGCCCACCATCAACAGCGCGCCTTGGTCTTGCCCCTGCAGGCTTCGCTGGATGAAGGCTTCCGCGGCGGTGCGGTTGGGCAGTTCCGTGGTGGCGTCGTGCAGGGACTGAAACCGGATGCGGTCTTCGCGTTGGCGAATCGATTGGGTCATGGTGGAGAACGCCGTGGCCAGTTGCCCCAGCTCGTCCTGACGTTCGACCGCCGCTGGCGCGCTGTAGTCGCCCTGCTCGATACGCCGCACGGACGCCGCCAGCGCTTCGATCGGCCGGGAGACGCCACGGGCAATCAGCCAGGCACCGAGCAGGCCCAGGACCAGGCCCAGCGCGAGCAAGCCGAGCCATGTCGAACGGACCGATTGGTACGGACGGAGCGCATCATCGAGCGAATAGCCGATCACCGCCTGGACAGGCGCGCTCTCCGGCAGCGGGCTTAGCGGACGCGCCAGCACCAGATACTCATGCCGGCCGATCTTTTCGAGGATGGGTTGGGGTGTCAGGGATGACATGCCGCCCATCAGATCGACGCGTGAATCGCTGCGGGCGACCACATCCCATCGCGATGCCGGCGTCCGCGCCACGAGTTCGATGTCCTTGGGCAGCACCGATAAATGTTGCATGCGCGCCAGGAAGGCATCGTCGATGGGGATGCCCGCGCCTATCAGCGCGACCGGCTGCGGTGCGTAAATCGGCACCACCACCATCCAGTACGCCTTGCCGTCCAATGCCACCACGGCAGCCGTGCGCCGGTTGAACGCGCGATCGATCAGGTCCGGAAACGGAAAGCGCCGTGGCGAAGACGATCCCTCGAGCGTGTCCACTTGAATGGTCCCGTCCAATCCCATCATCAGCATGCGCGCCGCACCCACGCGCTGCCCGTGATTGCGCAGCACCGAGAACACGGTGTCCTTGTCATGCTGCGCGATGGCGGCGCGCAGTGCGTAGTCGAGCGCGAGGATCTGCACGCTTTCGGCCACGCGGGAGGAAATATCGTCCAGCTGATCGACGAAGGCGTCTGCCGAGGCGGTGAGCTGGCGCTTACCCTCGGCGACGAGCTGGCGGTGGGTGACCTCGGAAACCAGGATGGCTGTCAGAGCCTGCACTGCCACAATCGTCGTTACGACGAACAGGGCCAGTCGCATGCGGAATCCGATGATGGCCATGGCTGCCGGTCAATACCCCAGGTGTCCGCGACCGATCTGCAGGCGCGAATCGGCGATCGATGACAAGGCAGGCATGGCGGGGTCTGGGGACGTATTGCCACCGATCACCTTCACGGTCGGATCGCTCGCTGCAGCCGGCCATGCGATTGGCAGCAAGAAGGCCATGACCATCATGCGTAGCCAACGCATCGATATTCCCCTGGTGTCCCCGCGGGCTAGCCTACAGCACCCAGCGGGTTCGCAACCACAGGGGCTGTCCCACCGGCTTATGGGGAGGCTTTGGGGCGGAGCGTCGGCGGCCGGCGCCACACGGGGCGTCGGGGCCAAGGCCGGCAAGGGGCAAGCTCCCTACGGCTGCCGGCCTTGTGTCCTCAATGCGATAGCGCAAACGCGGTCAGGATCCGCGCGGTCTCTTCCGGCTTTTCCAGGATCGGCATGTGATTGCAGCCCGTCAGTACGCTGGTGCTGATGGCGCTGGCGTTCTTGAGCCCGTTGCGCAGGCTGTCGAGGGCGGAGATATCGACGATCTTGTCGTCGTGGCACCACAGTCCCAGCACCGGCATGCTCAGCTGGTCGAGACGATTCTGCACGGACAGGTACTGCGAGGGTTCGCGCAATTCGTTGAACGTGTGTTCGAGGAAGGCGCGGTCGGTCTGGTTGCGCCCGACCAGTACATCGACGAAACGACCCGGCATGGAAGGCGGGGTGACGAAGGCCAGCGCGGTGGCGCGTTCGAAACCGGCGCGATCGTCGTACACGAAGGGATTCTTGCCGGCCATCGCCGCGCGCGAGAACTCGTTCTCGTTGGTCTTGAGGCCAAATGAGCTCAGCAAGGCCAGCTCCGCCACATGCTCCGGGTGCGCGGCCGCGTAGACACCGGCGATGGCACCACCCATGGAATGGCCGATCAGCACGAAACGCGGCAGATGCAGCGCATCGACGAAGGCCTGCAAGCGGGCGGCTTGTGCATCGATGTTGTAGCTGGCGCCGTCGACGCGGCTGGATTCGCCCCAGCCCGGCAGGTCCGGCGCAATCACGTGGAAATGCGGCGTCAGCAGCTCGGCCTGCTTGAGCCACACTTCCTTGCTTGCGGCGAAGCCATGCAGCAGCAACAGCGTGGGGCCCTGGCCGCCTTCGAAGTACACCCAGTTGGTGTCGCCGACCTGCACCGAGTGCTTCTCGACATGGGCCGACATGGCCTGCCGCTTGATCTCGGCCTTCATCAGCCATTGCGGCGCAAACAGGTAGGAGCCGCCCAGCACCACCGCGAGCAGCACGGCGACAAAGGCGAGGAACTTCAGGCGGCGCAGCGCCAGGCGCTGCCACAAGGGACGCGTTGAAGCCTGGGCCTTGGGCGGGGTAGGTGACGTCATGGGGCGTGCTCGTTGGGCGAGAGAGGATGGGCGCCGTGGTGGCGCGACCATCGATGGCGTCGCCCGCCTCCTTTTGCAAGGAGGCGGGCGCAGGTCTTACTTCTCGTTCTTGTCGCCCTTCCTGGCCTTGGCGAACACGGCTTCCACCGCTTGCTGGGTCATCGGGTGATAACCCGGCTTGGCCTTGACGTAGACCTGCTCGGCATAGGCGAGGCCTTCCGGCGTCTTGGCGAAGGCCTTGTACAGCGGCATGGTGAGGTACAGGCGGCCGATGCGGCTCATGTGCTCGGCGGCGGCGCTCCACACGTCCTTGTCGCCGGCGGCGATGGCGTGGGTGTACCAGCGCATGCCGATCTCGGCGTTGGGCGTGCCGGTGAGATGCCAGGTCGCATCGAGCTGCTTGAGCTTGTCCAGCGGCGCCACGTCCGGCATGCCGTCGAGGAAGTACATCCACTCCTGCGTATTCCAGCCCTTGGCGTCGAGCTTGTCGGCGGCCAGCGTGCCGGCAAGGAAGGCGCTGCGCTGCTTGTCGATCGCGTCGAAGCGCGGCGACGCCGGCAGCGGCGCGTTCTTCGGAATGCCCGGGTCGTACACCCAGGCCTTCACTTCATCCCAGCTCATCTTGCCCGGGTTCTTGTCGAACAGATTCGCCTTCAGGTAGTCCAGCATCTGCTCCGTGGTGATGCTCTGGAACGCGAAGTGGTTGAAGTAGCCCTTCAGGTAGGCGTCAAAGGTTTCGCGGCCGAAGCGCTGCTCCAGCGTGCGCAGGAACCACGAACCCTTGTCGTAGGGCACTTCCGAGAGCGAATCGTCGGCGCCGATGCCGCGTGGCTCCGGCGCCAGGCGCTGCGAATTCTGCGGCATCTCGCCGATGGTCTTTTGCAGATTGCGCGCCGACAGCAAGGCTTCCTCATCGGCCAGGGTCTTGCCGTAGACGGCCTCGGTGATGCGGCCCTGCACGTAGGTGGTAAAGCCTTCGTTGAGCCAGATGTCACGCCAGGCGGCGCTGGTCACCAGGTTGCCCGACCAGGAGTGGGCCAGCTCATGCGAGATCACCGAGACCAGGCTCTTGTCGCCCACCAGCAAGGTCGGCGTGGCGAACGTCATGTTCGGGTTTTCCATGCCGCCGAACGGGAACGACGGCGGCAGCACCAGCAGGTCGTAACGGCCCCAGGCGTACGGGCCGTAGAGCTTTTCGGCGCTGGCGATCAGCTTTTCGGTGTCCTCGAATTCCTTCGCCGCCTTGCCGACCACGCTGGGCTCGGCATAGACGGCCGAGCGCGGGCCGGTTTCCTTCGCGGCGATATCACCGGCGGCAATGGCCAGCAGGTAGGACGGAATCGGGTGCGGCTGGTTGAACGTGAAGTTGCCGTCCAGCGGGTGATGGGCGTCGTTGATCGCGCTCATCACCACGCGCACATCCTTCGGCGCGGTGACGTTCGCGGTGTAGGTGAAGCGAACGGCCGGCGTGTCCTGCAGCGGCACCCACGAGCGGGCGTGGATGGATTCCGACTGCGAGAACATGAAGGGCAGCTTCTTGTCCGCCGTCTGTTCCGGCGTCAGCCACTGCAGGCCCGATGCGGTGGGTACGGTGGAGTAGACGATGCGCACCTGCGCCGGCTGTTGCGGGGTGGCGATGGTCAGCTTGCTGCCCAGCTCCTTGTCGCGCGGGGCCAGGGCGAACTTCAGCGCATTGGCATGACCCTTGGCATCGATGCCTTCGATGCTGGCGATCTTCAGGTCGCGCGTGTCCAGCACCAGCGAGGTGGCCTTCGGGTTCTTCCAGTCCAGCGTCAGCGTGGCCTTGCCGTCCAGCTGCTTCTGCGGGAAGTCGATCTTCAGGTCCAGATCCAGATGGGTGACGCGGACCTGGTCGGGCTGGGCAAAGGAATGCGGATCGGCGGCGAAGGCGCTCAACGGCAGCACGAGGGCGCCGACGGCAAGGACATGTAACGGGCGCATCGGGGAGACTCCATCAGCAGGAACGCGGAGTATGCCATCGACGATGTGATGGCCGCGGGGGCCGATGGTCACTCTGGCAGGGATTCCCGTTTCCTCACCGTCATTCCAGCGAACGCTGGGATCCAGTGCCTTTGATCAGGAGCTAACGACGCTGGATCCGAGCTTTCGCTGGGATGACGAGCCTTTTCCGGTCCGCGCCACGGCAAGTGACATCAATGCACGGAGCCGGTCGTTGCCGGCGCCGGACGCTGCAACGAGCTGATGTAGTCGCGCACCTCCTGCTTGGAGACGGCGCCGCGGTGGGTCGTGTCTATCTGGTCGAAATGCGCCTTGATGAACGGCACCTTCTCGGCCTCTTCCCGGGTCAACAGGCCGTCATGATTCCTGTCGGCGATGTCGAAGTTCTTCATGGCATTTTGTGCCGTGTTGGCGATACCGCCGTAGCCCGACTGGGCATGACTGGCCGCCACGGCCAGCAACATGGCGAGCATGGCAACGGCAAGACGGATGCGACGCATGGTGATCCTCTCCGGCAGCGGTTCGAAGCGAGTATGGCAGCGCGGCCGTGAGTGGTTCGTGCCCGCTCCCGCCTACCGGACTGGCAGGGGCGCGCGGGCAGGCGGCCCCTCAGGCGGCGCCGAACTCCAGCGCGGCCGTCAGGTCGCCCGGCGGCGGCCCACCAGCCGCCTCCATCGCCTGTTCGCGCAAGGTCAGTCCGGGCAGCTTTTCCAGGCCGAAACGGCGGGTAAGGAAGCGCGCGATCGAGCCGGTGTCGTAAATGGTGTGGTCGACATGGCCTTTCTTCGCAAACGGCGACACGATGAGGGCGGGGACGCGCGAGCCCGGTCCCCAGCGATCGCCCTTGGGTGGCGCCACGTGATCCCACCAGCCACCGTTTTCGTCGACGGTGATGACCACCAGCAGGTGCTTCCATGCGGGCGACTTCTGCAGGGCGTCGATGATGCGCATGATGTGCCGATCGCCCGCATCCACGTCCGAGTAACCGGCGTGCATGTTCAAGTCGCCTTGCGGCTTGTAGAAGCTTACCGCTGGCAAGCGGCCGGCCTCGATATCGGCCATGAAGCGATTGTCCGGCGCCGTTTCGCCCACGCCGCCGTCGCGCAAGTGCTTCGTGCGCGTTTCGGTACCGGGCGCGAAACTCTTGAAGTAGTTGAACGGCTGGTGGTGGATCTGAAAGTTGGGTCGCTGCGGGAATTGGTGCTGGTCGCCATCGCCTTTGCCGTCCAGGGCCAGCTGCCAGGCGCCGGCGTACCAGGCCCAGTCGACACCCACGGCCGACAGTGCGTCGCCAATGGTCTGGTGCGTCTGCGGCGGTACCGTGTTGGGACTGTCCGGATCGGCCAGGGCCGGGTTGCTGCCCGATTCGGTCGCGCTGGGCGCGTAGGGCGGCATCATCGTATTGACGGCCCAGAAATCCGGCGTGAGCGAACTGCGCGAAGCGAACCTGGGCGCGCCGTCCATCGCGCTGGCCGGCGAGTCGCTCGCCAGCTTCAGGCGTGGGTCGGTCGGTTCGCCGCTTTCCGTCCTGGCGATATTGAAACGTGCCGGGCTCTGATCCGCTTGCGGGTAATACGGTGGTCGCGCCGCCACCAGGTACTGGTGGTTGAGGAACGAGCCGCCGAACGCACCCATGAAGAAGTTGTCGCACAGGGTGAACTGGCGCGCGAGTTGCCATAGGCGCAGATTCGCAGCGCTGTCCTCGTAGTGGCCCATGACCATGGCGCCGGTATCGCCCCAGGCGACAAAGCCATCGTTCTTGCCGCCGTTGATCTGCAGCTGGTTGTTGTAAAAGCTGTGCACCAGATCGCGCGTGACCACGCCGTGCGGCAAGGGCTCGCCCTTGCCCGTACGCAGCGCCCAGGGTGCGTTCGCCAGGCCGACCAGATCGTCCTGCTTCACTTCGTAGCTGCGGTGATTCACCGTTTGCGCGTGCGGCACCATGCCATGCCAGATCGGCGGCAAGGTCTTCAGGATCGAGCCGTCACGATCACGCTGCAGATACTCCTCCGGCTTCAGCGCGCTGAGCGGCTTCTCGACGCCGGGGAAGTTCGCGAACAGATTATTGAAGCTGCGATTTTCCGCGTAGATCACCACGACCTGCTGGATATGTTCGCGCAGCGCTTCATCAAGCGCCGCCGTTGTCCTGCTGGCGGCAGGCGACGTGCCAGCGTGCGCGGTGCCCTGGTATCCGCCGATGGCCAGCGCGGCACCCGTTACCGCCATGCCGCCCAAGAGGCGGCGGCGGGACGGGTCGATGGGTTCTTCGGGCGTGGCGGTGCCGGTATCCGGCGGCGTCTGTTTGGTCACGGTGCGGCGTCGTCGTAGAAGTGGGACAGGTCGGCCTTGGTCTGTTCCAGCGATTTCTGGTCCAGATAAATCATGTGACCCGAGGGGTAGAAGCCGTACGAGATGTTCTTCAGCTGCGCTGGTTCCAGGCCCAGGTGGGTGAGGTCGAACTCGGTGGCGTAGAACGGTGTGGCGAGGTCGTAGTAACCGTTGGCCGAGAACACCTTCAAATGCGGGTTGCGGCGCATGGCGTCGCCCAGGTCGCTACCCACATAGGTGGCCTGGGTCCAGCCGCCGCTGTTCTTGCGCTTCCAGTCCCAGCTCTTGCCGACCACGGCATAGTTATTGGGCAGGTAAGAGCGGTCCTCGGTGAACTTCAGCTCGTTGGCGGCGTACTGGTTGAACGACGCCACATAGGCGCCGGTGACCGCGTCGCTGGCGGTGTCGCCATCGGGCGTCTCGCCGGCAGCATCCGGATCGATGCCTTCGAAACGGCCGTCCAGACGTCCCACCGTGCGCCGATCGTCGCGCATCAGTTCCTTGCGGAAACGGCTGGGGCCGATGCGCAGGTTCGCATCCTTGATGTATTGGGGCGACAGGCCGAGATACTTGCTCAGCTCATTGGCAACGCGGTCGCGCTCGGCCGGAGCGATGGCATCGCCCTTGGCCAGGGCCAGGGTGTAATCGCTCGAGGCAAAGCGGCGCACGTCTGCCAGGAACGTGCCGATATCGGCCGGCTTGTTCGGCACCTTGTTGTGATACCAGGCGATCGCCGCTTCGGTGGGCAGGTTCACGATATAGCCGTGATCGATACCGGGGGCGGCGACGGTGAAGTCGAGGATCGACGACATCAGCACGATGCCGTTGAGCTCCATGCCTTTTTCCTGCAACGTCTTGGCCAGCACGGCGGAGCGCGTGGTGCCGTAGCTTTCGCCGAACAGGAACTTGGGCGAATTCCAGCGGTTGTTCTGGCTCACATAGCGGCTGACGAACTGGGTGAAGGCCGCGGCATCCTGATCGACGCCGTAGAAGTCCTTGCCCTCGGCCTTGCCGACCAGCTGCGAATAACCCGTGCCCGGCGCATCGATAAAGACCAGGTCAGTCTTGTCGAGCAGGCTCTGCTCGTTCGGCACGGTGTGATAAGGCGCCGGCGGAACCGGCTTGTCGCCGTCGTTGGCCACGCGCACGGGACCGAACGAGCCCATGTGCAGCCACATGGACGACGAACCCGGGCCACCGTTGTAGAAGAACGTCACCGGACGCTTGCCGCCCTTGCCGCCGTCTGCGGTATAGGCGACGTAGAAAAAGCTCACCGTCGGCTTGCCTTTGTCGTCGCGGATCAACATGGTGCCGGCCGTGGCCTTGTAGTCGATCGTGCGACCGTTGATGCGCACGCTGTGCTTGGTCACGACCGAACGTTCGGGTGGAATCGGCAGTTCATCCGACGCGGCCTTGTCCGCCTTGTCCTGATCCTTCTTGTCGGCCTGCGCCTTGGGCGCGTCCTTGGTGTCGGTGTCGGCCGCGCGCAGCGGCGAGTAACCCAGTGCCAGCATGGTGGCGAGGGCGAGCGAAGCGAGTGCGTAGTGGCGCATGGGGATCGTCTCCGGTACGGCGCAGATCAAAGGTGGATGGTGTTGTCGTAGTAGCGGGACAGATCGCCCTTGAGCTGCTTCAACGCCTCGGTGTTGAGGTAAATCATGTGTCCCGAGGGGTAGTACACGAAGTGCAGGTTGCCGCGCAGGCTCGGCTCCAGGTTCATGTGCGACAAGTCGTACTCGGTAATGAAGAACGGTGTGGCGAAGTCGTAATAGCCGTTGACCGACAGCACCTGCAGGTTCGGATTGGTGCGCATCGCATGCGCCAGGTCTCCGGCGACATACGCCGTGGGCAGCGGACGCTTGATGCCGGCGGCCTGGTGCTTCCAGTCCCAGTCCTTGCCGATGTCGCTGAAGGTCGGGCGATAGTCGAGATCGCTGTGGTAGTTCAGCTGGCTGGTGATGTAGTCGTGGAAGGCGGTGACGAACGCACCGCTGATGCCGGCATCCGAAGCGTCGTAGTCCGGCGTCTCGCCGGCGGCATCTTCATCCACGCCTTCGAAGCGCGCATCGTAGCGGCCCAGCGTGCGGCGTTCGGTGCGCAGCAACTCCTTGCGGAAGCGCGATGGCTCCACGCGAAGGTTCGCGTCCTTGATGTAGCTCACCGGCATGCCGGTATAGCTGGCCAGCTGGCGCGCCACCGCGTCCGCTTCGGCGGGCGGCACATCCTGGCCCTTGGCGAGCGCGGAAGCATACGGCCCACGCGCAAACGCACGCACTTCGTCGAGATAGGTCTTCAGGTCGGCCGGCTTGTTGGCGAGCTTGTTGTGATACCAGGCGGCGGCCGCGTAGCTGGGCACGTAGCCGACATACATCTCGTCGTAGCCCGGAATGCGCACGCCATAGTTGAGGATCGAGGACATCAGGATCACGCCGTTGAACGACATGCCCTTGTCCTGCAGCGCATCGACCAGGGCGGCGGAACGCGTGGTGCCATAGCTTTCGCCGTAGAGGAACTTCGGCGAGTTCCAGCGGTTGTTGACCGTGACGTAGCGCTGGATCGCGCGGGAGAACGCCGAGACGTCCTGGTCGACGCCCCAGAAATCCTTGCCCTCGGCCTTGCCGACGGGCCGCGAATAGCCAGCGCCGACCGCATCGATAAAGACCAGGTCGGTCTTGTCGAGCAGGCTGTCGTTGTTCGGCACCAGCTTGTACGGCGCCGGCGCCGTGGCCTGCGGGCTGGCCGTCTCGATGCGCACCGGCGCGAACGAGCCCATGTGCAACCACATGCTGGAAGAACCGGGGCCGCCGTTGTAGAGGAAGGTCACCGGTCGCTTCTCGGCCTTGCCGTTGTCGACGCTGCCTTTATCGGCGGTGTAGGCCACGTAGAACACGCTGGCCTGCGGCTGGCCCTTCTCGTCGCGAATGATCAGGTTGCCGGCCGTGGCCGTATACGCGATCGAGCGGCCACCAATGCTGACGCTGTGCTTGGTGCGCACGGCGCTCTCGGTGGTGGGTGCCTGGATGTCTTCGTTCTTGGCGGTGGCCTTGTCGGTGGGGGCGTCCTTGGCCAGCAGCGTGGTGCAGGGTGACAACACGAGACTGCCGCTCAGCAGCAGGTAGAACAGACGGCGCATGCGAACTCCCCAGGGCAACGATTGGATCGATGTAATGTCACTGGAGTATGCGCATCGCGGTCCACGCGCGACCGTGACAAAAGTACTGGGTGCGCTCGCGACCAAGGTCGCAGGTTCCCGCGCGTGTTCACCCTTGTCGCTGGTGTTGCTGTTGTTGTAGGAGCGCACCCTGTGCGCGATCACGGTGTCACTGCTCCGTTGGCTTTTCGCGCACAGGGTGCGCTCCTACACGGCAGCGGTAGGAGGCGGGCGCTTAGTCCTGCAGCAGTGCGCGCCCGGCATTCCACATGGTGCGCGTCAGCGGCCGGTTCTCGTGCGGCGTCTGCAGCACCACCAGGGTGGTGGTGCTGATGCTGGCGTGGATCTTCAGCAGCCGGTCGAGCACGGTTTCCAGGTGCGAGATGGACATGGCCACCACGCGCAGCAGGGCCGAATCCTCACCGGCCAGACGGCGGCAGTCGAGCACCTCAGGGATGTCGGCCACCAAGGTGCCTACCCGTGCGCAGATGCCGCCGTCGCAACGCAGCCGGATCATGGCGTCGATCTCGTAGCCCAGCTTGCGCGGGTTCACCACGGCCCGATAGCCGGCTATCACGCCGGCCTCCTCCAGGCGCTTGACGCGCTCGGCGACGGCCGGGGCGGAAAGGCGCACCTTGCGTCCGAGTTCCGCGTAACCGAGGCGTGCATCCTGCTGCAGGGCTTCCAGCAGTTGCCAATCCGTTGCATCCCAAATCGGTTTCGATTCAAAGGTGAGTGCGTTCATCAGACACTTCGTTCGTTGGCGAAACATCCGCATCGTACGCTGATCCATCATTCAAGCGCACCCGCCCTCCGCCTTACGATTTGCACGCTTTCCCACGGAACCTCCCCCATGCAAACCCCGGAACGCCTCGACGGGCGCGCCCTTACCTATATCGGCGTCGCCCTGCTTACCTGGTCGTCGGCCTACGCGGCGATCGCCTACGCCCTGGCCTCGTTCACCCCTGGTGAAGTGGCGTTGGCGCGCCTGGCCATCGGCTCGCTGTGTTTCGCCGTGCTGCTGCTGGTGAAGCGGGTGCCGTTGCCGGCGCGGCGCGACTGGCCGCAGCTCGCGCTGCTGGGCGTGATTGGCTTGACCACCTACCACCTGTGCCTCAACACGGCCGAGACCCGGGTCGCCAGCGGCACGGCGGCGATCCTGATTTCGCTGGTGCCGGCGGCCACCGCGGCACTGTCGGCGATCTGGCTGCGCGAGCGCCTGTCGCCGCGCACCCTGGTCGGGCTGGGCGTGGCCCTGGTCGGCGTGGTGCTGGTGGTGCTGGCCAGTGGCAAGGACGTGAAGTTCGAGCCGATGGCGGCACTGGTGCTGGTGAGCGTGCTGTCGTCGGCGATCTTCTTCGTGGGACAGAAGCCGTTGTTCGCCCGCAACAGCATGCTGGGCGTCACCGGCTTCACCTTCTTCGCCGGCATGCTCGGCACGCTGCCGTTCGGCCTGGGTTTGCCGCATGCGTTGGCCGCGGCGCCCGCCGCGCACATCTGGGCGCTGGTATGGCTGGGCATCGCGCCGACCTTCATCGGCTATATCGCGTGGAACGCGGCGCTGCACCGCGCATCCGCTTCGCAGGTCAGCAGCTTCATCTACTTCTCGCCGCCGATCGCCGTGCTGATCGGCTGGGTATGGCTGGGCGAACGCCCGGGCTGGCTGACCTTGATCGGCGGCGTGGTCACCGTCGGTGGCGTGGTGCTTGCCAATGCCCGCCGACGTGCGCCATCGTCCGCCGCACCGGTGACTACGACACCCGTCAAACAACACTGACACGCCATGACCAAGTCGATGCTCGCACTCTATATCGCCAACAAGAACTACTCGTCGTGGTCGCTGCGTCCGTGGGTCTTGCTTAGCGAACTCGGCATGCCCTTCGAGGAACGCCAGGTGGCGTTCGACCAGGGTTCCAACTGGAGCCGCTTCCGCAGCTTCTCGCCGACCGGTCGCGTGCCCTGCCTGCAGGATGGCGACACCGTGGTGTGGGATTCGCTGGCGATCACCGAGTACCTCGCTGAACGTCATCCGCAGGTTTGGCCATCCGATGCGGCTGCACGCACCTGGGCGCGTTGTGCCTCGGCGGAAATGCATTCCGGTTTCGCGACGCTGCGCGAACAGTGCGGCATGAATTGTGGCATTCGCGTGCGCTTGCGTGACATCGGGCCGGCCTTGAAGGCGGATATCGCCCGCATCAATGAACTGTGGATCGAGGGTTTGGCGCGCTTTGGCGGCCCCTTCCTCGCTGGCAAGACATTTACCGCGGTCGATGCGTTCTTTGCACCGGTAGCGTTCCGCGTGCAGACCTACGACCTCGCGCTGGATCTCCCCGCGGCGGAATATGCGCAACGGCTGCTGGCGCTACCGTCCATGCATCGCTGGTACGACGCAGCACTCGCCGAAACCTGGCGCGACCAGGCGCATGAGGAAGAAACGCTGCATTTCGGCGATGTCGTGGAAGACCTGCGTCAAGCCTAGGGATAGCACGTCAGGTCAAGTCGGCGACGGCCTCGCCGCGCCGGCGTGCCTGCCATCGGCCCAGGGCAACCAGCACCAGGCCGACGGCGATAAACGCCAACAGGACGAAACAGGCGTCGATCAACACCTGGGCGTAACCCAGCGAGCGGACATCAAGGAAGGGGTAGGGATACGAGCCATCGCTGGCACCGCGTAGCAGCACGTAAAGGAAATACGCGGCGGGGTAGCTTTGCCAGACCAGTACCTGGTGCCAGCGCAAGTCTCCCTTCGCTACGGCCAGCCACCAATAGATGAGATACAACACCGGCATGACGTCATGCACGATCACGTCGGCCAACAGCTGCCAATCCTCGGGGTGCCACAGTCCGCGCAATAGCATATTGTAGATCAGGCCCACGATGATGATGCTCATCGCCAAGGCGGTTTGCACGCCGGGCCGCAGGAAGTATCGCGTGACCTCGCCGCGCGGCCCGATGGCCGCCGCGGTCAGCGCCGCTGCCACCATCAGGTTGGTGAGGATCGTGTAGAAGCCCAGGAACAACCACACGCCGGCGAGCAAGCCGCCGGCCAGGCGAATCGACATCCATAACTGCAAGGCCAGCGCAAACCAGCCGAGCAGGGCGCCAAGCGTGGCAAGCGGGCGATAGGGTTGCGACATGTGTGGATCCGGGGCAAAGGCGTGGCGATCACACCACTATGCCAGTGCAGGATCCGTCATGGATGAAGCGCCGCGGGACTAAAACTTGTAACCGCGGTGGATCGCCACGATGCCGTTGGTGAGGTTGCGCACGTCCACGCGGCCGAAACCGGCGCGCTCCATCATGCTCTTGAGCGTTTCCTGGTCCGGATGCTTGCGGATCGACTCGGCGAGGTACTGGTAGCTGTCGGCATCGCCGGCGAACAGCTGGCCGAGCTTGGGCAGCACCTTGAACGAATGGAAGTCGTAGAGCTTGCCGAAGAGTTCGCTCTGCACGCGCGAGAACTCCAGCACCAGCGCACGGCCGCCGGGCTTGAGCACGCGGCAGATGTCGGCCAGTGCCTTGTCCTTGTCGGTGACGTTGCGCAGGCCAAACGCCATGGTGACGGCGTCGAAACTGTTGTCGGGGAACGGCAGCGCCTCGGCGTTGAGCTGGGCCCAGCGCAGCCCCGACACCATGCCACGGTCGGTCAGGCGGTCGCGGCCGACGCCGAGCATGGCGGCGTTGATGTCGCCGACCACGATCTCGCCTTCCGCACCCACCACCGGACGCAGCAGGGCGGCGATATCGCCGGTGCCACCCGCCAGATCGAGCACGCGGTCGCCGCGGCGCACACCGCTCACACTGACGAAATGACGCTTCCACAGGCGGTGGACGCCGAACGACATCAGGTCGTTCATCAGGTCGTAGCTGCGTGCCACCGAGGTGAACACCTGGCCGACCAGCTTCTGCTTGTCGGCGACGGGCACGTCGCGGAAACCGAAATGGGTGGTGTTGGGGTGCTGATCGCTCATGCGTACATGGTAGCGGATCGGCGCCCTGAGCTCCTTCTCCCCGATGGGGAGAAGGTTGGGATGAGGGGTGGGTGCTCGCCCGAACGCCTCAAAAAAGCCGGCTCTGAACGGGCCTCATCGCAAGATTGACCCCTCACCCCAGCCCTCTCCCCAAGGGGGAGAGGGAGCAAAGCAAGTTACAGCACTTCCCTGCCTTCCTGCTTGTACACCACGCCATCCTTCATCACGAAGCTGACCTTCTGCATCAAGGTGATGTCGTCCAGCGGGTTGCCCGGCACGGCGATGACATCGGCGCGCCGGCCCACGGCGATCTGGCCCAGTTCGTCCTGCTTGTGCAGCAGCTCGGCGGCGTGCGTCGTGGCGGCCTGCAGCGCATACATGGCGGGGATGCCCGCCTGCACCATGTACTGGAACTCCTTGGCGTTCTGGCCGTGCGGGTAGACGGCAGCGTCGGTGCCGAAGGCGATCTTCACGCCAGCTTTGTAAGCCTTGCCCGCCGTGGCCTGGATGATCGGGCCCACCTGCATCGCCTTGGCCGCCACCTGCGGCGGGTAGTAGCCGGGTTTCGCGGCCATTTCCTGCACGTACTTGCCGGCGATGATGGTGGGCACGTACCAGGTGCCGTGCTCCTTCATCAGCTTCATGTCCTCGTCGTTCATGAAGGTGCCGTGCTCGATCGAGTCGACGCCGCCCAGCACCGCACGACGGATCGCTTCGGCGCCATGCGCGTGCGCGGCCACGGTGAAGCCGTAGTCGTGCGCGGCGCTGACCACGGCTTTGATCTCATCGATGGTCATCTGCGCATTGTCGGCGCTGCTGCTTTCGTCGAGCACGCCGCCCGAGGGCATGATCTTGAGCAGGTCGACGCCGTCCTTGTAGTGCTGGCGCACCGCCTTGTAGGCGTCCTCGGGACTGTTGATGATGCCGTCCTTCGCGTCCGGATTGCCGGCCAGGGTCATGCGATAGCCATCGGTCGGGTCGGCATGGCCGCCGGTGGTGCCGATCGGCTTGCCCGCGGTAAAGATGCGCGGCCCCGGCACGATGCCGGCGTTGATCGCGTTGCGCAGCGCGATGGATTCGTTGTCACCGTCACCGACATTGCGCACGGCCGTGAAGCCGGCCAGCAGGGTGCGGCGTGCGTAGACGGTGGAGCGGATCGCGAAATCGGCGGTGTTCCAGCGGAACTGGTCGGTGTAGGCGGTGGGACTGGTTTCGGACGTCAGGTGCGTGTGCGCGTCGATCAGGCCGGGCATGCAGGTGGCATCAGCCAGGTTGACCAGGGCGTAGTTGCCACCCGCCGCCGCGGCGGCATCACGATAGGGTTTGTCGTCGATGGCGCCGGCACGGATCTCCTTCACGCGGCCACTGTCGATCACCAGCGTGGTCTCACCGAGCAGTTTGCCGGCCACCGGATCGACCATGCGCGCGCAATGCAACACGGTAACGTCGTGGTTGGTGTGCGTGGCGTCGGCCGCGATGGCGGTCGGCAACGAAAGGGCGGCGGCAATTGCCAAGGCGACGCGTGCAGTCATGGTGAAGCTCCCCGGGATGAAGCAACCATCTTATGGGCTGCGGGACCCGCGCGGAGGCGTGACTTCCGTCACCCCTCCGCGGTGGCTTCAGTCAGTTCTTGCGCGCGGCCTCGTTGCCGGCGTCTTCCACTACCGGCGTGACCTCTTCATGCGCGTGCGCGTGGTGCTCCGACACCACGTGGCGCTCGTGCAGCGCTTCGCTGGAGACGTCGGCCGGAATGGCTGCGGCCACGTCGACATTGGCGACTTCCGCGGGCGCATGCGCTTCCTTGTCGCCATCGCCGCCCGGGGTGATCTTGAGGATGGAGTGGCGCACTTCGCGGGCGAGGATCACGCGCGCATCGCGCACCATGTCTTCCAGGCCGCGGTCGTAGTCGAGCTTGCCGGCCTCATCGGTCCACACGATGCGGTTCTCGCGCAGCTTGTGGATGAAGCCGCGGAACAGCGCCTTGTCGAAGAACTCCGGTGCCGACAACTCGTTGAGCAGGCTGAGGCGCTGTGCGGTGAGTGCGCAGGCGTTTTCCAGCTCGGCGGCGGTGAGCGTGTGCGGGCCGTTCTTCACCAAGGCGGCGATGGTGATGTAGTAGCGCTCGAACGCCTGGATCAGGCTGCGCGCAATGATCTTGAGCTGGTAGGCCGCATCGTCCTGGCCGGGGCCGCGCTCCAGCACGCGGCCGTCGCCGGTGGCTTCGAGCAGGCCGCGGCGCACGAAGAAGTCGATCGTTGCCTGCAGTTGGGTGCAGAAGCCGTCGGCATCCCACGGCAGGAACAGCTCACCCTGGATGAACGGATAGATGATGCGACCCAGGCGCAGCACCGAGCCGCGCGACATGCGGCGGTTGTTGAGAAAACAACACGCTACCCACGCGGCGGTCGCCGTGAGGTGCAGCACGTTGTTGCGGAAGTAGCTGAGCAGCACCGCCTGCTCGCCCTCGGTCATCAGCACGTCGCCGAGCGGATGGCGCACGCGACGGATCCAGCCCATCTGCTCGCCATAGGCGATGATGCCCGCCGGGTCCATCGAGGTCAGCGTGACGCGGTCCGAATACGGCAGTTCTTCCAGCAGCGACTTCATCAATTCCAGCTGCGCCAGCAGGTCGTTCTCGGCCATCGCATGCTTGGGCGTGGCCAACACGGCCAGCGCCAGCAGGTTGATCGGGTTGACGTCGGCGGCGCGGTTGATATTGATCTGGATGCGATCGGCGAGATCGTCCACCACGCGGCCCAGCCATTCGGGCTTGTGATCCGGATTGGCGGTGGCGGCGCGCCAGTTCGCGCTGGCGGCATCGAGCAAGGGGTTCAGTTCAATCGGCTCGCCGAAATTCAGCGCCACATGACCATAGCGCTGGCGCAGCACCTTCAGGCCGCGCAGCAGGCCGAGCAGCGATTCCTTCTCTTTCGGCTTGCCGGACAGTTCGCCGATGTAGCTCTTGCCCTCCATCAGCTTCTCGTAGCCGATGTACACGGGCTGGAACAGCACCGGACGACGCGGCGCGCGCAGGAAGGCGCGCACGGTCATCGCCAGCATGCCGGCGCGTGGGGCGAGCAGGCGCCCGGTACGCGAGCGGCCGCCCTCGATGAAGTACTCCATCGGCACGCCGCGATCGATCAGCTGCGCCACGTATTCGTTGAACACCACCGAGTACAGTGCATTGCCCTTGAAGCTGCGGCGCAGGAAGAACGCACCGCCGCGACGCAGGATCGGCCCGATTACCGGCAGGTTGAGGTTCACGCCGGCCGCGATGTGCGGCACCACCACGCCGGAGACATGCAGCTGATAGGACATCAGCAGGTAGTCGGTGTGGCTGCGGTGGCAGGGCACGTACACCACTTCATGGCCGGGCGCCGCGGCGCGGGCCTTTTCGAAGTGGTGCATGGCGATGCCGTCGTACAGCTTGTTCCAGAAGTTGGAGAGCAGGAACGACGCAGAGCGCACCACCGGGTGCGAGTAGTCGGCGGAGATCTCCATCACCATGTCGTGCGCTTTGCGCCAGGCTTTGGCCGGACTGATGTGTTCCTTGGCGGCGGTGGCGGCAATCGCTTCGCGCACGGGTTCGGCATTGAGCACCGCGTCGACCACGGTGCGCCGGTGCGACAGATCGGGACCGATCACTGCTGCACGGATGCGCCGGAAGTGCGTGCGCAACACGCGGGCGATCTTGCGCGCGAACCGTTCCGGCCGAATGTCGCCGGCCTCGTTCATCACGCTGCGCAGCGAAACCGGGGTGGAGAAATGCACCACCGTGTCGCGGCCGTTGAGCAACACCGCCAGCAGGCGGCGGAAGCGGCCCACCACCACCCAGTTTTCCGAGAACAGCACGCTGAACCAGCCCGATTCGCGGGTCGGGGCGCGGCCGACATAAATGGACACGGGAACGATCTGGATGTCCCGGTCCGGCTCGACTTCCAGCGAGCGCACCAGTTGGCCGAGCGGCTCGTTGGGCGAACGCTTGCGGTTGCGGCCGAACAGCCAGCCATCGCGGCGCGCCAGGGCAAACACCGAGCGCTTGCGACGCGTGCCGGAAAGCGGCTGCATCGGGCTGGGCAGTCCGGCCTCGCGGCAGGCGCGCTCCAGGATCAGCCCATCGGAGAGGCCGTCGCGCTCGATCACGTAGCACACCGGCGCGCCGGCCTGCAGCAAGGCGGCCGGTTCGGCGGGATCGCGGCGGATGCGCACCCAGGGTTCGAGTAGTTGCCCGGCCAGGTTGAACCACCAGGGCGCGCGGCTACGGGCGGGAGTGTCCGTGGTCGACATATTCTGCATCCCCGCATTGTAACTGGTGCGTTGGCGAAACCGCCTCGTCGCTTAGTGCTTGGTGCTTGCCGCTGCAGCGAGCGGCTTGGTCGAAGTCTGCACGGGGGTCGGCGCGCTCGCCGGAGCAGCCGGTGCCGCCGCGCTGCTGGCAGGGGCGGGCGGCGCCACCAGCCGGTCGTGCGCATCGCGCACATTCTGCAGCATGTCCTCGCTGTACCAGCGGCCGCCCTGCTCGATCAGGCTGGATTCGGTGGACAGTGGCTTGCCGAGCAGGGTGTAGTCGATGCGCACGCGCGCATGGCCGTTGCGGTTTTCCAGTGTCGTGACCCGGACCGAATCCAGCGTGTCGTCGATCGACAGGCCATAGATGCTCAGCACTTGTTTGATGCCGAGAAAGCCGGTGCTGTATTTCTGCATCGCCGTGTCGAAATCCATCGCCCGCAGTGCTTCGGGCGTCTTCAGGTCCAGCTGGCGCGCCGTGCTCACCACCACCGCAATCGCCTGCTTGGCCTTGGCCTGGTCAAACCACGGAACCTGCTGCGCCCAAGGCGCCAGCACGTTGATGACTTCGGTGGCCTGCTGCTTCTGCAGGTTGGTCAGCTCCTTGCTCTGGGCCACGCCGGTGGCGACGATGGCCTGCCCGATGCCGATCATCACCGGCAGCTGGTCGTGATACTGCTGCTCCAGTTGACTCAGCTTGGGCCGGGCCAGCGCGTAGAGCTTGGTCTCCGCATCCGGAGCGGTCAGCTGCTGCGCATTCTTGATGAAGTCGGCGCGATCCTCGGCGCTGACGGGGTGCTCATCGGGCCGTGGGCGCACCCAGTCCGCACGCAGCGTGGCGAAGTCGGCTGGCGGCAGCGAATGCTTCCAGAAGTCGGCGAAATCCCCGGCCTTGATCAGCGCCAGGGACTGCTGCACGGAAGCCTCGGGCGTTTCGCCGCCAGCGGTCACGACCACCGGGGCAGGTTTGTGCGAGGTCATGAACAGGGCAGCTGCCGAGGCCAGCAGGAGCAGGGCGCCAAGAGCGGCGGCGAAGTAAACGGATGAGCGACGCATGGAGTCTCGCGATGGTGGCGCCCGGTGGACCAGCGTACGGGGCGGTCGGCCGAGCGTAAGGGTGTCGGCTCCGCGTGAACAAGAGCCAGCTGGCGCCATGGTGACGGGGGGCACCAAAAAGAAAACCCCGCGGGCGTTGGGCCTCACGGGGTAATCCGGCAGAGCCGGAAGGGAAATGGCCTTGCCTGCGGAGTTTTCAAGGTCAGCAGGTGTCAGCGGGGGAGATCTTACTTCCCCGCTGAAGTTAAAGCAATACTTTAAGTTTCGCTACGTAACTTACTGTTGTTATTGTTTATTAATCAAAGCGCAGCGACTCGATTTTCTGGCGGCGACGCTCTTCGCGTGGCGCGCTCCAGTCATTATTAAACAAAGCCGGCTCCCAAGCGCCATAGGTCGGATTGGGCAGCACGAACCAGCGCGTGCCGACCCAGCCGATGTAGGGGGCCATGGCTTTCTGGCGACCTTCGGCATTGTTCGCCAATACGGTCACAAAATCGCCGATCTGGTCGCCAAACTGCATCAATACGCGATATTTGTGGCTGACCAGCTGGCGACGGCAGCCTTTTTCGGTGCCGACTTGCTCGCAGTCCGCCACGAACGTGCCAAGGCCGAGGAAAGCCTCCGGGCCGGCAACGGGCAGACCGGCCTTGCGCAGGTTGGACAAGGTGGCCTGGTCCAGGTCCTTGGCGCGGTTGGAAATGTAGATCACCGCGATGCCGTGGCGGGCCGCGAACTGGGTGAACTCGACCACGCCAGGCAGGGCACGGGCGCGCTCCTCCTTGCACCAGGCGGCCCAGTCGGCCTCGTTGAATTCGCCACCGCTCTTGATCAGGCGCGCCTGGTAGGGCGAGTTGTCCAGCACGGTTTCATCGATATCCAGCACCACGGCGGGCTTGAGGCCCTTGGCCGGGGCGCTGCGGTCGTCCTTGGGCAGGGCGTCCCATTGCTTGTCGTTCAGCGCAGGCAGCAGCCGTGCTTCGGCGTCGCGATAGGTCTGCAGGTAGATCAGGTCGTGCTCGATCGCCGTCTGGCTCCAGGCGACAGCATTGAGGTTGTCGTCGGCGGGCGTCGTGGCCGCGGCGACGGTGGGCGCCATCGGGTTGGGCGGTGCCTTGGAGGGGGCGGCAGAACAAGCGGCGAGCAGGGCCAGGGCGGCCAGAGCCGTCGGCAGACGAGCAGACATGCAGGATTCCCGTGGAGATTTGAGCGAACAGGATCGAACAAGTTTACGACAGGGCAGTGTCTGCCATGGGCCGCGACACCCTGTGGAAGGTGACGGAAAGTCACACTGAGTCGCACGGGGCTGGCGGCTGCCCCGTGCTGCTGACAGACTCGGGGGACCCCCGCTGCTCGTATGAAACTGCATGGAATCAGTCTCGACCGTCCAACGATCGCCATCACTTGCGGTGCGGGTGTCCAGTTATGTGTTGGCCGGCGTGGCGTTGCTGCTGGTGCTGGAGCTGCGCCTGCTGCCCGCGTTGTTTGCGGGACTGCTGGTCTACGAATTGGTGCAATCGACGGCGCCGTTGCTGGGCAAGCGTGTTCCCAGCGACCGTGCGCGGGTGCTGGTGGTCGCCTTGCTGGGCACCATCGTCGTGGGCTTGCTGGTGTTGTTGATCCTGAGCGCGGTGAGTTTCCTGCGCAATGAAATCGGCAATCCCGAAGTGATGTGGCAGCAGCAGCTGATGCCCCTGGTGGAGAAAGCGCGCCAGCAGCTTCCCGCCGCCGCGGTGGGCTGGCTGCCCGACAGCGTGGACGATCTGCGCATGATGGCGATGGAGCTGACCCGCAAACATTCGGTGAGCCTGCAAACCATCGGCAAGGAAGCCGCGCGGGTGTTCGTGCACATCCTTATCGGCATGGTGCTGGGCGCTGTCGTTGCGCTGAGCCGGGCGCGTCCGGCGCATCAGGTCGGTCCTTTGGCGGCTGCCTTGGGCCTGCGCTGTCAGCGCGTGGCCGAAGCGTTTCACAACATCGTGTTCGCGCAGATCAAGATCTCGTTGCTCAATACCGTGTTCACCGCGATCTTCCTGCTGGGTGTGCTGCCACTGCTGGACATCCACGTCCCGCTGGCCAAGACCCTCGTCATCGTCACTTTCATCGTTGGCCTGCTGCCGGTGATCGGCAACCTGATTTCCAACACCGCCATCACCATCGCCGGCCTGTCGCTGTCGCTGGGCGTGGGCATCGCCGCGCTCGGCTTCCTGGTGCTGATCCACAAGCTCGAGTACTTCCTCAATGCGCGCATCGTCGGCGGCCAGATACGGGCACGCGCCTGGGAACTGTTGGTCGCCATGCTGATCATGGAAGCCGCTTTCGGCCTGCCCGGCCTGATTGCCGGGCCGATCTACTACGCCTACCTGAAGAGTGAGCTGGAAGCAGAGCGGATGATTTGAGCGCCGTCAGCACGCCGGGCGCCGGTGAACGCGTGATCATTCAAGGGTGGTGATTACCCGCCCGCCAGCATCGCGGCGATCTTCGCCATATGCGATTCGGCGGTTTCGCGCACCACTTCCTTGTCCGCTTCCGGGTCCTTGCCCTGCCAGTGCAAATCGTCCTGCGGCAACTCGTGCAGGAAGCGGCTGGGCTGGTTGCTATGCACTTCACCGTAGCGCTTGGTCTTGGACGACCACGACAGCGTCAGCATTTCCTTGGCGCGCGTGATGCCCACGTACATCAGGCGCCGCTCTTCGTCGATGCGCCCTTCGTCGATCGCGCCGTCGTGGGGCAGGGTGCCCTCCTCGCAGCCGACGATGAAGACGAAGCGGAATTCCAGGCCTTTGGCGGCATGCAGCGTCATCATGCGCACGGCATTGCCGGGTTCATCGCGGTCGGCGTGACTGAGCAGCGCAAGCTGCGCGGCGAGATCGCCCGCGCTGTTGTTGCCTCGCTGCATGGCGCGAAACCAGTCGGCCAGTTCGCGCAGGTTGCCCAGGCGGCGCTCACGCAAGGTGGCGTCGGTGGTGCTGGCGGCGATCTGTTCGGCGTAACCGGTGCGCTTGAGCACGGTTTCCACCAGGTCGGCGGCGCTTTCGTGCAGCGAGGCGCTGCGCAACTCGTCCATCAGCGTGGTGAAGGAAGCCAGCGCGGCGGCCGGGCGCGGCGTCAACTGGCGCAACACGGCGTCGCTGCGCGCGGCTTCCAGCAAGGGCGCGTGGCGCGTCTGCGCGATCTGGCCCAGCTTCTCCAGCGTGGTCGAGCCGATCTCGCGCTTGGGCACGTTCACCACGCGCAGGAACGCGGCGTCGTCGCTGGGATTGGTCAGCAGGCGCAGATAGCAGAGCAGGTCCTTCACTTCGGCGCGGTCGAGAAAGCTCAGTGCGCCGGTGAGGTGGTAGGGCACGCGAGCCAGGCGCAACGCCTTCTCCAGCGGTCGCGCCTGGAAGTTGCCACGGTAAAGGATGGCGATGTCGTGCCAGCGCGCCTTGTGTTTCTCTGCCAGCGTGGTGGCGATCGCCGCGACTCTTTCGGCCTCGTTCTCGTTGTCCTTGCACTCCAGTACGCGGATCTGCGGGCCTTCCGGGTGCTCGCTCCACAGTTTCTTTTCGTGCAGATGCGGATTGTTGGCGATCAGCTTGTTGGCCGCGCGCAGGATGCGCTTGCCGCAGCGATAGTTCTGCTCGAGCTTGATCACGCGCAAGCTTGGCCAGTCCCGGCCGAGTTGGTCGATATTCTCCGGGTTGGCGCCGCGCCAGGCGTAGATCGACTGATCGTCATCGCCCACGCAGGTGATGCCACCGCGCGTGCCGGTCAAGGCCTTGAGCAGCCGGTACTGGGCGTCGTTGGTGTCCTGGTATTCGTCCACCAACAGGTAGCGCAGGCGCTCGCGCCAGGCGTTGCGACACTCTTCGTCGCTTTCCAGGATGCGCAGCGGCAAACGGATCAGGTCGTCGAAATCCACCGCATTGAAGGCGGCAAGACGCTGCTGATACATGTCGTAGATGGTGGCCGCATCCAGCTCACGAGGACTGCGTGCGGCGGCCAGTGCCTCTTCCGGCGACAGCCCGCTGTTCTTGGCGCGGCTGACCAGGTTGCGGATGCCGAACAGCACATCCGGCTTCACGCCCTTGGGGGATAGTTCCTTGATGATGCCTTCGCTATCGTCGGCGTCCAGCACGGAAAAGCCACGGCGCAGGCCGGCGCGCTCATGCTCGATCTGCAGGAACTTCAGCCCCAGGGCGTGGAAGGTACACACGGTGAGCGCCGCGGCGTCCTCCGTGGTGATCAGCTTGGCCACGCGCTCGCGCATTTCCTTCGCCGCCTTGTTGGTAAAGGTGATGGCGGCAATCTTGGACGGCGACAGTTTCTTGCGGGAGATCAGATACGCGATCTTCTGCGTGATCACGCTGGTCTTGCCCGAGCCTGCGCCGGCCAATACCAGCAGCGGGCCGTCGCAATGTTCGACGGCGGCCAATTGTTGGGGATTAAGCATGGTCAGCGCGGTATCTTGAGCGGCGCACGATGGTAGCAGAGGCGGCCCAGGTCGTTCGGTCGCGCTGCCGCAAAGGCCGTATCGGCACGGATTTGCCGCCGTCCGCCACAGCTGCCGTTACCTGTGGTGGAAGAACGTCAGCTCCAGCAGGCGTTGCTTTCGGTTACCTTGCCCTGGCCAGCCAAGGGTTGACTAGTTGAAAGGGCTGGCCCTCTGGGAGGGCGTGAGACGGACCTCAACCGGGTAACATCAGCGCCCCGCGACAGGAACGACCATGGCAAAGCTCTACTTCTATTACTCGGCAATGAACGCTGGCAAGACCACGACATTGCTGCAGAGCGCCTACAACTATCACGAGCGCGGCATGCGCACGCTGATACTCACGCCCGCCTTCGACCATCGCTTCGGCGATGGCGTGGTGGCTTCGCGCATCGGCCTGAAGGCGAATGCGCGGCGGTTCGGTGCCGACGAAGATCTGCTCGCCGTGGTGCAGGCCGATGTGGCTGGGCGCGGACCGTTGCACTGCGTGTTCGTCGACGAGGCGCAGTTTCTCAGCAAGGCGCAAGTGTGGCAGCTCAGTGACGTGGTCGACCGATTGCACATACCGGTGCTGGCCTTCGGTTTGCGTACCGATTTTCGCGGCGAGCTGTTCGAGGGCAGCCGCTACCTGTTGGCCTGGGCCGACAAGCTCGAAGAGATCAAGACCATCTGCCACACGGGCCGCAAGGCCACCATGGTGGTGCGCGTCGATGAACAGGGCCGCGCCGTGACGGAGGGCCCGCAGGTTGAGATTGGCGGCAACGACCGCTATGTCTCGGTGAGCCGCGCCGAGTTCAAGAACATCACCGAAGGACACGGCCGGATCGAACTGCAGCAGCCCATGCTGCCGCTGGGCGAAGGGCACTGAGCCCGAAGCGACTACACGAAGGAACAGGTATGTCCAAGATCACCATCCCCGCCTGGCAACGACCGCATTGGCAGCCGAGCAGTGAGGAAGCCCTGCTGCAGTTCTACGTGTTCGGCAAGTTCGAGCCGGTGCGCGCGCCTTCCCTGGATTACGGCAGCGAAGGCCTGCCCGAGGGCATGGAACTGACCAGCCATCACCACAACGCACTGCGCCAGTGGGAGGGCTATCCGCTCAAGGGCGGCATGGGTCGGATGTTCAAGGACGATGCACCGGAAGCGTACAAGCTGGCCCTGGATTCACCCGAAGTGCTGGTCGTGCGTGGCCGCCTTCCCGACAGCGCGGACACCGGCTACCTGCGCGACACGCTGGGCGTGCTGGCGGCGCTGCTGGATGTAGGCGGCAAGGCGATCCTCGATCCGCAGACGCTAAGCCTGTTCGACGCCGATGGCTGGCGCCGGCAATTCCTGGTGCGCGATGGCGCGCCGATCCGCAATCACCTGCTGATCTTGCGCGACGCCGAAGAAGAACCCGGCCGCTTCTGGGTGCATACCCGTGGCATGCGCAAGTTTGGACGCCCGGACATCAGCGTACGCAACGTGCCGGAAGCCGACAGCGATCGCGCCGGCCTGCTGTGCGAACGCTTGGTGGAGCTGGAGGCGCTGGGTGCGCACTTCGCCGATGGCCAGAAACTCGAGGCCGAAGGCCTGGGCGGTGATCTGGTCGCGCAGTTGGGTGGTGGGCTGGAGCATCCGGATTTCAACAATACGTATGTGGAGTTCCGCTGGCCGGATTAGAGGTGGCAGTTACGCAATGGGCGTTCCGACTGGCTGCTCGAGCGCCGAGCCACTCGCTGTTACTCCTTCTCCCCTCTGGGGAGAAGGTTGGGATGAGGGGTGGGTGCTCGCGATCACGTGATGGTCGAGCGTTATCGCCAGCATGCCGCTTACGACCGAAGGAGGTCCGTGTGGGACGCAGCGGGCGTTTCGATCGCCTGCCGGCGCTCGAGTCACTTTTCTTTTGCTGGCCCAAAAGAAAAGTAACCCGAAGAAAACGGCCTCACGAGCTGGCAGCACACCGTGGGATCGAAGCGTTGGAAGGCTTGCGCGAGCAAATAGTCGGCTGCCCACGGCGAGACACAGCGGCTACACCGCAACGCGCCGATGCGGTGAGGACTTAAAGCAGGCTCGGTCGACGATCGAAACGCCTGAGGTATCCCGATGCTCACATGGCCACCCCACCACCCATGCCTTAAGCCCTCTGCGCTCCGGCGCGTTGCGGTGTAGCCGCTGTGTCTCGCCATGGGCCGCCACCTATCTGTCTGGCCACGCCCTTCAGGCTCGTATCCCGCGCCATGCCATGAGCTTTTTAGGCCATTTTCTTTGGGTTACTTTTCTTTTGGGCCAGCAAAAGAAAAGTGACTCGGCTGCCGGCAGGCAGTCGAAACGCCCGCTGCGTAAGCGGCAAGCTGGCGGCCACGCTCGGTTGCCGCGCTACAGGCGAGCACCCACCCCTCATCCCAGCCTTCTCCCCAAAGGGGAGAAGGAGCCAGGAGCGGGCTACCGCTGACAGCGTGGACACCAAAACGTCGAGCGCTGCCCCAGCACGACCTGACGAATCGGCGTGCCACACATCCGGCACGGCTCGCCTTCGCGCCCATAGACCTGCAACTCGCGGAAGAAATAACCTGGCGCACCATCCGGGTTGATGAAGTCACGCAACGTCGTGCCACCGCGTTCGATCGCCCAGGCCAGGATGCGTTTCACCTCCGCCGCCAGCCGCGCATAACGTGCACGTGAGACAGAGCCAGCGGGCCGGCGTGGATCGATGCCGGCCGCAAACAGCGCCTCGCTCGCGTAGATATTGCCCACGCCCACCACGATGGCGTTATCCATCAGAAACAATTTCACCGCAGCCTTGCGCCCGCGCGACAGCTGCCACAGCAGGTCGCCGTCGAAATCGTCGGTCAGTGGCTCGGGACCGAGCGAGGCTAGCAGCTCATGCGTTTCGCCGGGTGCTTGCCACAGCACGCAACCGAAGCGGCGGGCGTCGGTGAAACGCAGTATGCGCGGCCCTTCGGTGGCGGTCGGCTCCAGTGCGATATCGACGTGATCGTGCTTGCCGACGAGCGCGTCGGGCGGCAATACGCGCAACACGCCTGTCATGCCCAGATGCACCAGCACACTGCCGGCCTGCGTGTGCAACAGCAGATATTTCGCGCGTCGTTCGACGGCATCGATACGCTGGCCTGGCAGCAGCTCGCTGATCTCCGCTGGAATCGGCCAACGCAGATCGGGGCGACGCAGCGTCACCCCGGTAACGCGCCGTCCGATCACGTGCGGCTCGATGCCTCGGCGGGTGGTTTCGACTTCGGGCAATTCAGGCACGACGCACAACTCGGCAGAATGGACGTATGTAAATGTAGGAGCGCACCCTGTGCGCGATCACGGTGTTATCGCGACGTAGGCGTTTCGCGCACAGGGTGCGCTCCTACAAAGGCGGTCAGCTCCAGTCGGCGTGGAAGCTGCCGGGCTTGTCGATGCGTTCGAACGTATGCGCGCCAAAATAGTCGCGCTGCGCCTGCAGCAGATTGGCGGGCAGATGTTCGGCACGATAGCTGTCGTAGTAGGCGATGGCCGAGGCGAAGCACGGCACGGCCACGCCGGCACGAACGGCCGTGGACACGACCTCGCGCAACGCATCCTGGTATTGCGCGGCGATATCGCGGAAATACGGGTCGAGCAGCAGGTTCTTCAGTTGCGCGTCGCGTGCGTAGGCGTCGGTGATCTTCTGCAGGAAGCGCGCGCGAATAATGCAGCCGGCGCGGAAGATGCGCGCGATGGTGCCGTAGGGCAGCTGCCACTGGTATTCCTCTGAGGCGGCGCGAAGCTGGGCAAAGCCCTGTGCATAAGACACGATCTTGCTGAAGTACAGCGCACGCCGCACGGCTTCGATAAAGGCGCTGCGGTCGCCCGAGAAGGTGGAGGCCTTCGGGCCCGGCAGCACCTGGCTGGCGGCCACGCGTTCGTCCTTCAGCGACGACAGCAGACGTGCGAACACCGACTCGGTGATCAGCGGCAGCGGTACGCCCAGATCGAGCGCGCTCTGGCTGGTCCACTTGCCGGTACCTTTCTGCGCGGCACGATCGAGGATCATGTCGACCAGTGCGTTGCCGCTGTCGCTGTCCTTCTTGGTGAAGATGTCCGCCGTGATCGCGATGAGGTAGCTGTCCAGCTCGCCCTTGTTCCATTCGCCATAAACCGCGGCGAGTTCGTCATTGGAAAGTCCGAGCACGTTGCGCAGCACCGCGTAGCTTTCGGAGATCAACTGCATGTCGCCGTACTCGATGCCGTTGTGCACCATCTTCACGTAATGGCCGGCGCCATTCGGGCCCATATAGGCGACGCAGGGTTCGCCATCGGGCGCGCGGGCCGCGATCTCGGTGAGAATGGGGGCGACCAGATCGTAAGCGTCACGCGGGCCACCGGGCATGATCGATGGGCCGTGCAACGCGCCCTCCTCACCACCCGAGACGCCGGTGCCGATGAAATGCAGGCCCGCCGCGCCCAGCTCGCGTTCGCGACGGATGGTGTCCTGGAAGAACGTGTTGCCGCCATCGATCACGATGTCGCCCTTGTCCAGCAGGGGCTTGAGTTCGGCAAGCGTGGCATCGGTGGGTTCACCGGCCTTCACCATCAGCAGGATGCGGCGCGGCTTCTCCAGCGAATCGACGAATTCGCGCAGGCTATAGGTGGGCACCAGTCGCTTGCCGGGATTCTCGGCGACGACCTGATCAGTGCGCTCGCGGTGGCGGTTGTAGATGGACACGGCATGACCGCGGCTCTCGATATTCAAGGCAAGGTTGCTGCCCATCACGGCCATGCCCACCACGCCGATCGCCTGCTGACTCATGTCATCGCTCCTGCAAGAAGTCCACCTGATATGGGGAGACCCGTTCGCGGTGCAAGGTGCTCAGGGTGCCTTGGCCGCTTGGGGGGTGACGGGCCGGGGCATGTAACGCACGGAAATCAGCGCCACACGCGCACCCACGCGCACATAGCGCTGCGGGCCGGTGACCGAGGTTTCGCCAAATTCCAGTCGCTGGCCATCCAGGCTCAGCACCGCCAGCGGCGGCGTCAGGCCGATCTTGGCGGGCACGAAATCGCTGGCGGGGCGCCAGCTCAGGACGACGGCCGCCGCGGTATCGACCATCTCGCCGAGGCGCCCGTCATCGGCACGCGTCGGCGTGCCGTCGGTGCGCCACCAATGGCCGTCGCGCCGCGCGTAATGTTCCGTAGGACCTTGGCCGAGTCTTAACTCCACCTGCGTCACGGCGGCGGGCGAGACGCCCAGCAAGGTGCCAGGATCTTTCGCGCGATCGCGCTGCCATTGCCAGCCAGCCAGCGCGACCAGCGCGACCGCGCCGCCGATCATCCACACGCTTTGGCGCACGGCCCGCTTCATGCGCGGCGCCGGCGCCAGCTGATCCAGCCGCCGATGCCCAGCAGCAGCAGCGGCAACACGACCAGGAAGCCCAGGGTCACGCCACTGAGCTGCGCCTGCGAGATTCGCAGCACGCGGTCCGGTGCGCCGCGCGGCGGTAGGTTGACCAGGGCGTCGTCGCCGAGCAGCCAGTCGAAGATGCGTTCGCCGAGTGCGCGATTGCCGCCATTGCCGAGGAAGGTGTTGGAGAGGAAGTCGCCGTCGCCAATCAGCACGACGCGTTGCTCTTTCTTGTCCGGGCTGGGCGAAAGCCGGGTCATCGCGAAGGCGAAAGTTCAGCGGGCCCTTCAGCTCGCCGAGGCTGGCGTCGTATTGGACCGTGGAACTCTGCGCATTGTCGATGGGTTTGAACTCGGTCCAGCTCTGCGCGCTCGAGCGCAGGAACGGCATCACGGTCCAGTCGCTGCGTGCGGTCACCGCCAGCGCGGAGACCTGCGGGAACAACGTGGTCAGCGTGAGGCCGCGCGTGATCGGGTTCACCGGGTAGCTGCCCAGCGCGATCATGCGCGGGTCTTTCAGGCCCAGCGCCGAACCCTGGCCATCGACCAGGACGCCGGGCAGCACGCGCACACTCAGCGCATCGGCCAGCGGCTGCAGGTGCAGGTCATCGTTGCTCGGTTCGCTCAGCCACAGCAGGTTGCCGCCATTGGCGACGTAGTCGGCAAGCGCCTTCGCCGCAGCGTCGGGCAACGCCAGTTCCGGGCTCGCCAGCACCACCAGATCGGTGTGCTGCGGTACCGCCGTCACCTGCGAGAAGTTCAGCGGCACGGCGCGCATGCCGCGGCCTTCCAACTGCGCCATGAAGGTGCCGAGGTCCGCATTGCCCTTGCCATCGGCGACGGCGCTCGCCGTCGCCGGAAACGAAGGCCACGATGCGCTCGCCACCGCGTGCCAGACGCTCCAGTCGCATTCGTCAGGCTGCGTTCGGACAATTCGTCCAGGCGCTGCTCACGGCCCTGGTAATGGATGATCAAGGCGCCGTCGACGGTGATGCCCAGCTCGCGCATCGCGGCCGGATCCTGTTGCGGATCGACGAAGCGCAGCGACAGGTCGCTCTTCACGCGCTGATAGCGCTGCACGAAGTTGGCTGATGCCGTCTGCGCAGATCGCCCTGCGGGCTGGCGTAGCTGACGACCTCGACCGGACCGCTCAGCGTTGCCAGTACGGCGCGCGTTTCTGCCGACAGGCTGGCGCGACCACCGTAGGTCCAGTCCGTGCGTGAAGTCATACCGGGTGCTGAGGTAACCGAGCGCACCGGCGCCCAGCAGCAGCGCCAAGGCGAACAGCCAGCTGTTCAGATGTCGAAACAGACGCGTCATCAGCCGCGCTCCCGCTCGGAGGCCAGGCGTTGCGTGGCAAGCGCCAGCGCGACCACGATCACCAGCACGAACCACAGGACGTCGGCGCTGGAAACCAGTCCACGCAGCAGCGGTTCCAGGTGCGCGCTCATCGACAGCCAATTGAACAAGCCGTTGCCGACGCCGGCCATCTGCGCACCGAGGTTCACGCCAGCCAGGGCCAGGCCCAGCATCAGCGCTGGTGGCGGCCGCCATGGCCGGATGCGAGGCGAAGGCGGAGCAGGCCACACCAATGGCGGCCAGCGCGGCCAGCATCAGCAGCAGGCCCAGCGATGCGGCGGCCAGCTTGCCCCAGTCCAGGGTGACGCCATGCGCGAGGCTCAAGCGGCATGGCCAGTGCCAGCACCAGCCAGAGCAGCAGCCAGCAGCATCAGCGCCAGGTATTTGCCCAGCACGATGCGCGATGCGGGCAGGCCGGCAGCGAACCACAGCGGCAAGGTGCCGTTGCTGCGTTCGCCGGCGAGCGTCGACATGGTCAGCAGCGGCACGATCACCAGCGCCAGCTCGGCAACGCCGAATGGCAGGATGCCGCCCGTGAGGATGCTGCTCAACATCGGTATGCCGACCAGGTCGGTATAGCCGGGGCCGCCGGGGAGCGCCGCCAGCTTGATCTGGCCTGCCAGGAAACCACCCAGCAGCAGCACGAAGCGCCAGGCCAGCTGGGCCAGCGTCAGGGCGGCGAGCACCCAGGCCAGCGGCCGGACAAACAGGCGGCGCAAGTTCCAGCTCGTGCTACCGCGCACACGCCCATCAAAGGCAGGCTCATGCGGCTTGCGTCCTGTTGCGGCTCTCGTCGCCGCGCATGGCGATATCGAAGAAGGTCTGTTCCAGCATGCGGTGGTCGTCGTCTTTGATCGGGCCGTCGTAGCGCAGCTGGCCTTCGTGCAGGATCGCCACGCGATCGCAGGCGGCTGTGACTTCGGCCAGCAGGTGCGTGGAAAGAATGATGGCGGTGCCGGCGGCAGCCTGTTCGCGGATCACGCCACGCAACGCCGCGACCTGCACCGGATCGAGCGCGTTGGCCGGTTCGTCCAGCACCAGCAGGGCGGGTCCGTGCAGCAGCGCACAGGCCAGGCCCAGGCGTTGGCGTTGGCCCTGCGACAATACGCCGGCCAGTCGACGCGCCAGCGGACCCAGGTCCAGGCGCTCGATGATCTGCCTGGCGGCCTGCGCCAGGGCCGCGCCACGCAGGCCGCGCAGGCGCCCATGCGCGTCCAGATGTTCGCTGACGGTCAGTTCTGGCCACAGCGGGGCACGTTCCGGCAGCCAGCCGATGGCACGGCGAGCCAGTTCGGGATGCTCCAGGAAGTCCTTGCCGTTCAGCTTGATGCTGCCTCTATCGGGCACCAGCGCGCCGGCCATCATGGCCAGCGTGGTCGACTTGCCGGCGCCGTTGACCCCCAGCAAACCCAGCACCTGCCCGCGAGTGCAGGCTCAGGCTGAGATCCGTCACGGCGGGTCGTCCGGCCCGGTGGCGGCTTATGTGATCCAGTTGCAGAGTACGGTGCTAGGCGCGGTCATTGCATGATTGTCACGGGGCCCCCACATATAGACAACTGGGTGATGGGCCCTAATGCGTGGCACAGCACATTAACTTTGTCTGCACGGAAGAGGTGCGACAATATTTTGCGTTGTCCATGCTGGCGGGTACGGAAACCCCTCGCATAGACTGACTATTTCATACACCTGGGTGCTTTCCCATGCTCGACGCAGTCCTCAATTTCTTGTCCAACGGCATCACGCACGCCGGTTGGGCTCAGCATGCTGATCTACATGCTGGTCATGACCCAGCTCACCATCTTCACGGTGACGCTGTACCTGCACCGTTGCCAGACGCATCGCGGCGTGGACCTGCACCCGGTGCTGTCGCACTTCTTCCGTTTCTGGGGCTGGCTCACCACCGGCATGGTCACCAAGGAGTGGGTGGCGGTGCATCGCAAGCACCACGCCAAGGTCGAGACCGAGGAAGATCCGCATAGCCCGCAGATCTACGGCATCAAGAAGGTGTTCTGGGACGGCGTCTCGCTGTACCGCGACGCCAGCGAAGTCGAAGGAAGACCTGGAGAAGTACGGTCGCGGCACGCCGGACGACTGGCTCGAGCGCAACGTCTATGGCGCCCATCCGTACTGGGGGCCGACCCTGATGCTGATCATCAGCTTCGCCCTGTTCGGCGTGATCGGCGCCGCGCTGTGGGCCGTGCAGATGATCTGGATCCCGTTCTGGGCCGCCGGCTTCGTCAACGGCATCGGCCACTGGTGGGGTTACCGCAATTTCGAAAGCGCCGACACCGCGACCAACCTGATTCCGTGGGGTTTCTGGATCGGTGGCGAAGAGCTGCACAACAACCACCACGCCTTCCCGAGCTCGGCGAAGTTCGCCCTGCGCAAGTGGGAGTTCGATATCGGCTGGGCCGCCATCTGCGCCCTGCGCGCCGTGGGCCTGGCCAAGGTGCTGCGCGTGGCGCCGTCGCTCGACGTGCGCCCCAACGTGCACCTGCCGGATGCCGAGACGCTGAAGGGCGTGCTCACCCATCGCTTCCAGGCGATGACCGACTACTACCGCAACGTGATCATGCCGACCATGCGCGACGAAGCGCAGCACGCCGGCGAAAGCATCAAGTCGGTGCCGCGTCGCATGCGTCGCGCCCTGGCCGACGGTGGCCGCTGGCTGGACAGCGAAGGCCGTGACCGCATGCAGGCCGTGCTGGCCAAGCGCCCGACCTTGAGCACGGTGTGCGATTTCCGCGCCCGCCTCGCCGCGCTGATGGAGCAGCGCGGCGCCGACCAGGCGTTGAAGGGTCTGCAGCAGTGGGTCGCCGAAGCGGAGCAGAGCGGCATCCGCTGCGCTGCAGGAGTTCGCTGCGCGGCTGAAGGGCTATTCGGTCGCCAACGCCTGATTGGCTTTGTCGCCTAAGTAACGAAAAGCCCGCCGCAAGGCGGGCTTTTTTATGCCTGCCGCGTTGCGACCAGCGTTCGACGGGGGCAACTCGAGGCGCGTCGAGTTATGGCTCCTTCTCCCCTTTGGGGAGAAGGAGCAGGAGCGAGAAGCTCAGCGCTCAAACGGGCGGTCGAAACGCCCGCTGCGTAAGCGGCAACCTCGCCGCAATGTCGAACCACGAGCCGAGGCCGGTGGCAAGGACAGCGACCGTAGGGTTGAACAACAAAAAACCCGCCTCGCGGCGGGTTTTTTGTGAAGGCGCTGGACCCCTGCTTTCGCAGCGGTGAGCAATGGTGAGCCACGCGCTAAGCGCGTGGACCGTTGCTCACTTGATCTTGCCTTCCTTGTAGATCACGTGCTTGCGGACGACCGGATCGTACTTCTTGAACTCGAACTTTTCCGGCGTGTTCTTCTTGTTCTTCTGCGTGGTGTAGAAGTGGCCGGTACCGGCCGAGGAGATCAGGCGGATCTTGTCTTGTTTGCTATTAGCCATGGCTCAATCCTCAGACCTTTTCGCCGCGAGCACGCAGGTCGGCGATCACGGCCTCGATGCCATTCTTGTCGATGGTGCGCAGTGCGTGGTTGGAAACGCGCAGCTTGACCCAGCGGTTCTCGCTGGGGACCCAGAAGCGACGCTCATGCAGGTTCGGCAACCAACGGCGACGGGTTTTATTGTTGGCGTGCGAGACGTTGTTGCCGGTCTGCACACCCTTTCCGGTGACTTGACATACACGGGCCATGATGACCTCCGTAATCGTGTGTACCGCCCGTTAGCCAGGGCGACATCGGCCCAGCGGCGCTCTGCGCCACGCGATGCTGGAGGGTGGTTGCATTCGGGGTCTGCCGTGAGGTTCGCATCGCGTCGCGAACGTGCCCGAAGCATCGGGTCGGCATAGTCGAGCCGCGCATTCTCCCAGAAAAACAGGGTGATGCGCAATATTTGCTCAGTTCGGGAGTATCCGCATGGCGGCCTGCGGGGATGTATGGAACAATCCAACTCTTTGCTCAACCGCATATCGCACTTTTTTACGAGGGATTTCCCATGGCAGATTTCACCGCCAACGGCCAGGCCAATGGCCAGGCTGGCCAGCCGCAGCTGGTGTTGCAGAAGATCTATGTGAAGGACGTGTCCTTCGAGGCACCCAACGCGCCGCAGATCTTCCAGGAAGTGGGTGAAACCGACCAGCAGCCGCAGGTGCAGTTGAACCTGGGCCAGAAGGCCGTGGACCTGGGCAACGACCTGTACGAAGTGGTGCTGAGCCTGACCCTGACCTGCATGCTCGGCGAGCGCACGGCCTATCTGGCCGAAGTCCATCAGGCCGGTGTGTTCGGCATTGCCGGCTTCAGCGAAGAAGACCACGCCGGCATCATCGACAGCTACTGCCCGAACCTGCTGTTCCCGTACGCGCGCCAGGTGATTTCGTCGCTGGTGCTGGAAGGCGGCTTCCCGCCGTTCCTGCTGCAGCCGATCAACTTCGATGCGCTGTTCGCCGAGCAGCAGCGTCGCGTGCTCAGCGGCAGCGCCGCTCCGATGCTCAATAGCTGATCCGATAGAGCCTGCTTATGGAGGAGCGTCCGATCCTGGCCGTTCTCGGCGCCGGTTCCTGGGGCACTGCGCTGGCGGCCCTCGCTGCGCGCAACGGGTACCGACCCGGCTGTGGGGGCGTGATGCCGCCGCGTTGGCGGCGATGGCTGAAAGCGCATCGCAATCAGCGCTATCTGCCGGATGTCGAGCTGCCGTCCGAGCTGGTCTACGAGCCCGACCTCGCCGCTGCCTTGCGCGGCGCCGACAGTCGTGCTGATCGTGGTGCCCAGCCACGCGTTCGCCTCCATGCTGGAGGACATCGCGCCGTGGCTGGAGCCCGGTGCCCGCATTGCCTGGGCCACCAAGGGTTTCGAGCCGGGCACGGGCCGTTTCCTGCACGAGCTGGTGGCCGAGCGCTTGCCCGGGCGTGCGGCGGCGGTGGTGACCGGCCCCTCGTTCGCGCGCGAAGTGGCGGCCGGCATGCCCAGTGCCGTCACCGTGCATTCCGACGACGACGCCTTCGCGCACGAGCTGGCCCTGCTGCTGCACGCGCCGAACTTTCGCGCCTATTCCGGTAGCGACGTGCTGGGCGCGGAGCTGGGCGGCGCGATGAAGAACGTGCTGGCGGTGGCCACCGGCGTCGCCGACGGCATGGAGCTGGGCCTCAATGCCCGCGCCGGCCTGATTACCCGCGGCATGAACGAGATGCTGCGACTGGGCGTGGCCTTGGGCGCGCGTCCGGAAACCCTGATGGGCTTGTCCGGGCTGGGCGATCTGGTGCTTACCTGTACCGGCGATCTCTCGCGCAACCGCCGCCTGGGCCTGGCCCTGGGCCGCGGCCGGGCATTGAGAGGCCGTTCGCGAGATCGGCCAGGTGGTGGAAAGCGTGCTCACCGCGGACGAAGTGGTGCGCCTGGCCGACCAAGCATGGGCTCGACCTGCCGATCAGCGTGGCGTCCGCGCCGTGCTGCACGGCGAGGTCACGCCGGCAGAAGGCCTCAAGTCGTTGATGGCGCGCGAGCAGAAGCCTGAGTATCCGAAGGGCCTGTTTACGCCCTCCCCGTAGCCCATGCCGGGTCTGTTTGCACGCCCTCCTGCGTCATCGCTCAGTCGTGTATCGACATACACTCCTTCGCTCTTCCTTGTCTGGCGCGCAAACAGCCTCCGGCGCGGGCTATGGGGAGAGCGTAAGCAGGTCCTGGGCCTGTTCGGTCCGTTTTGAGCTGTGAAGCCAGGTCTCATCGTTCGCCAGCAAAAACCGGACGATGAGACGCGCACGCGTGCGGGTCCCTTGCTAAGCTCAATGTTTTGGTCGCCCTAGCGGACTGCAAGCGCATGCAGTCACCGGACGATAAACAGCACGGCGACCTGACTACGCCTCGTAGTGACAGCGGTGGCGAGGCATTGCCCGGTGTCTGGCGCAAGCTGCTGGCATCGGCGGCAGCGGGTGCGCCGTATGAGCAAGGCGTGCTCGGCTTCTTTCTCGAAGTGATGCCTGAAGAAGGCATGCCCTACGCACATCTGGACGTGGCGCCCGTGCTGCTGTCCGTGGCCGAGCAGGGCGGTCGCTTCGTGCGTCCGGTGCCGCTGGACAGCCGGCATCTGGCGCAATCGACCGCTGCAGCCGCACGAGCAGCGCCTGGCCGCTACCGTGCTCGGCCTGCCGCAGAGCCTGCGCAAGAGTCGCAGCTATGCGCGGCTGTCGCGGCCACGTCGGCGACGCGCTGCTGGCGGAGATTCTCGACACCTCGCCGTGTTTCCTGGGCGGCCTGGCCGGCCTGCGCGTGTCGCGCGGCAAATCGCATCAACTCAACTGGCACTGGCACATGGAGCAGGACGGCAGCCAGCGGCTGCTGCCTTCGCTGCCGCACAGTCATCGCCTGCTGCGCATCGATGGCTTGTGGTACATGGATGCCGAGCGCGCCGACGCTGGGCCATCTGGAAGCGCCGCTGGAAGAAACCCAGTGGCTGGACCTGCCGCCGCTGAAGCACGAGCACGGCCGATCGCTGCGCGATGCCTTGCCGCGCAGCCGGCTGGCCACGCGCTTGCCGTTGCCGCAGGTGTTGGGCGAAATGCGTCGCGCCGCAACTGGCGCCCAAGCCGGTGCTGACCCTGCATGCACTCACCCGCCATGCCCGCCTGGCCGCCGGTACGCCGCCGCTGGGCTTATGCGCGGCTGGCCTTCGACTACGCCGGCGAGCGCCTGCCCGGCCGCGGCGGCGAGCCGCTTGGTGCGCCGCGTGCGCAATGGTCAGCTGGTCGAGATCACCCGGCGCCGCGCGGAAGAACTCTCCGCGATGGAGCAGCTCGAACGCGCCGGGCTCACGCCGGGCGTGGATACCGAAGGGCTGCCTTGGGATGTTGCCGACACGTTGCCCGAAGATGCATGGCTGTTTCCCCGGCAAAGGCTACGCAGGCGCGCTGGAAGTGAACACGCCGGCGCGCTGGCTGGCGCTGCGGCCGAAGCTTGAGGCCGAAGGTTTCGTGCTCGACTACGCGCCCAGCTTCCCGTTCGAGGTGCTGGAAGGGCCGGTGCGCTGGTACGGCAATGCGGTCGAAGACACCGACGATCACGCCTTCGACCTGGAAATCGGCATCGAGCTGGAAGGCAAGCGGCACAACCTGCTGCCTGCCGTGGCGCAGGCCTTGGCCGAGCATCAGCTCAACCTGAGCCCCGCGCCGAACGAACCGGAAGACGCCGTGTGGTACGCGCCGGTGGACGAACGCCGCCGCGTGCCGGTGCGTTTGAAGGAATTGCGCGGGCTGCTGGCGCCACTGGCCGAATATCTCGAACGCCCGCGCAACAAGCTGCACTTGCCGCGCGTGCAGGCGGGCCGCCTGGAAGAGCTGGTCGAAGCCTTGCCCAGCGGCGGTGAACTGGACGCGCCCGACGCGCTGCGCGGTTTCACCGCGCGCTTGCGCGATGCGGCGGAGCGCGCCAGCGATGCGGTGCCCGAAGGTCTCACCGTCGAGCTGCGTCCCTATCAGCGCGAGGGTCTGCGCTGGCTCAACGCACTCGCCGAAGCGGGCGTGGGCGGCGTGCTGGCCGACGACATGGGTCTGGGCAAGACGCTGCAGTTGATCACCCACCTGCTCGCGCTGAAGGAGCGCGGCGCGCTGACCCAGCCCGCGCTGGTGGTGGTGCCGACCAGCCTGATTCCGAACTGGCAGGCCGAAGTCGGCCCGCTTTGCGCCCGCCTTGCGCGTGCTCGCCCTGCATGGGCCCCAACGCGGCGGCGATTTCTCGCAGCTTGGCGGGCAGGACATCGTGCTGACCAGTTATGCGCTGCTGCCGCGTGACGTGGTCACGCTGCGCAAGCAGCCATTCGCGCTGATCGTGCTGGACGAGGCGCAGCAGGTGAAGAACCCCCGCACGCAGGCACGCCGCGCGGTGCTGAGCCTGCGCGCGCCGCGTTGCATCTGCCTCACCGGCACGCCGCTGGAAAATCATCTGGGCGAGCTGTGGTCGCAGGTCGACCTGGCCGTGCCCGGCCTGCTCGGCGACGAGGGCGCATTCCGTCGCCATTACCGCGTGCCGATCGAGAAGTCATCGCGACGACTGAATGCCAGCAAGCGCCTCAATCGCCGCCTCGCGCCCTTCATCCTGCGCCGGACCAAGTCGCAGGTGGCGTCCGAATTGCCGCCGAAGACCGAAATCACCCGGCGCGTGATCCTGGAAGGCCGCCAGCGCGAACTGTACGAAGGCCTGCGTCTGTCACTGGCCGAGGAACTGCGCGAGGTCATCGCCCAGCGCGGCATCGCGCACAGCGGCATCGTGGTGCTCGACGCCTTGCTCAAGCTGCGCCAGGTCTGCTGCGATCCGCGCCTGGTGAAGCTGGAGGCGGCGCGCGGCGTGCGCGATTCGGCCAAGTTCGAACTGCTGATGGACATGCTGCCGGCGCTGCTCGCCGAAGGCCGCAAGGTGCTGCTGTTCTCGCAGTTCACCGAAATGCTCAAGCTGATCGCGCACGAGCTGGATCGTCATCGCATCCGCTATGTCACGCTCACCGGCGAAACCCGCGATCGCGCCGAGCCGGTGCAGCGCAGTTCCAGGAAGGCGAGGTGCCGCTGTTCCTGCTATCGCTCAAGGCGGGCGGCGTCGGCCTGAACCTCACCGCGGCGGACACCGTGATCCACTACGACCCGTGGTGGAACCCGGCCGCGGAAGCGCAGGCCACCGATCGCGCGCATCGCATCGGCCAGGACAAGCCGGTGTTCGTGTTCCGCCTGATCACGGGCGGCACGGTGGAAGAGCGCATCGAGGAACTGAAGGCGCGCAAGGCCGAGCTGGCCGAAGCCGTGCTGGAAGGCGGCGGCACGCGCGAGAAGCTCAGCTTCGATCAGGCGGATCTCGACGCGTTGTTGGCGCCGAGCTGATTGATTTTCTTCCTCTCTCCAGGGACCTGATTAGCGTCGACTCTCAGCCAAGCGATTTCCCGCTCGTCCCAAATGCAGGAGCGCACCCTGTGCGCGATGGGTTACACCCCAGTTCCCATAACCATCGCCAGCGTACCGCGTCGATGGCACGCTAGCGGCAGCGATGGGAACAGGGGCAAGCGTCGGTCGCGCACAGGGTGCGCTCCTACACCAAGCGCGCTCCAGGCCAATCAGGCTCTTTAGGGAGAGGGAGTCGAGAGCTACGGCGACGGCCGCGTCCGCAACAGCCCATCCACTGCCTGCTGCCACTGTGGCGACCCTACGGGCAGCTGCGGCGCCTCCTGGCCCAGCCGGTGCTGTACCGCGTGATTCCATTCATCCGAGCCGGGGTCGGGTCCGTGACCTTCGGCGTCGGTGACATGCACCCGGCTGTCGACCCAGGCATACCATTGGGCGGAGCCGAGCACGGCGTTGTCGGGCGCATTCTGCGCGGACTTTGGTTGAGGCGGCTTCTGCTCGGGCGGTGGTGACGTTGGCGAGCACGCGGTGAGCAGGGCGAGCGGCAGCATGGCGAGATATCGACGCATGGCGACCTCCGATCAGCGAACAGATGTCGAGACTAATGGCAGCGGTTCCCGTGGCGATGAATCGCACCTGACATGCATGGTGCGACAGGAACGCTCCGCGCGTCTCAACGGCGCGCGGCGACTTCGTCGATATGCTTCAGCAGGTCCGCCGGATCTTCATACACGCGGAACGCGCCCGCGTCTTCCAGCTCTTCCTGTCCGTAGCCGCCGGACAGCAGGCCAACACCGAGCGCGCGCGCACGCTGTGCCGCGAGCATGTCCCAGATGCTGTCGCCGATGACGAGGCTGTAGTGGACGTCAAGGCCAAGTCGCTCCGCCGCGGTGATGAAGAGGTCGGGATCGGGTTTGGCGTAGCGCACCTGATCGCGCGTCACCACGGGCACCTTCGACGGGTCGACCCCGAGCGCCTCGAGATTGTGTTGCGCCGTCTGCATGCGTCCGCTGGTGGCAATGGCCCAGGGAATCTTTTCCTCGGTGAGGAAGGCAAGTAGTTCGCGTGCACCTGGCAACGGCCGCACCGCGTCTTGCGAGGCCCGTCGGTTGTAGGCCTCGGCGTGCCATTGACGCAGCCGCGCCAGGCGATCCTCGGTGATTTCGAGGCCGGTTTCGCGCAACAGCATATTGGCGAACAGCCCGCCGCTCATGCCGATCCTGCGATGGATGCGCCACACCGACAACTCGACGCCTTCGCGATCGAGTGCTTCCTTCCAGGCCAGCACGTGCTGATACACGCTGTCGACCAGCGTGCCATCGAGATCGAACAGGAAAGCCGTGTCTCGGTTCGACATGGGGTGGTGCCGTGGCATGGATACAGGGCGATAAGGGTAGCACCACGCATGCCGCCGGCTTGCCGCTGAGCGCATCGCGCGACGGCGCTTCCCCGTCCACGAAGTTGGGGAAGGACGATTTGCTCAGGTCTCTCCCCGGAGAAAATTTTTTTCAATGGATGACAGACAAAACGATTCGTAAGGGTAATCCTTCATTTCAGCAGGCGCTTTGCGACAAATAGATCTGGGTCATAAGGCCGTCCTGTTGTAAGTCAAATACCGATAGGGTTGCCGGCCTTCGCATCATTCGAGGGCCGCAGGATCGTCATATCCATGCGAGGGCAGTCATATGAAAGCTGTAGGCATGGTTCTGGCCATGGTTTTGTGCGCGACAAGTGCCGCGCTGCACGCAGAGTCGACGGGAAGGATTCAATTCCAGGGTTCGATTGTGATGGAGACGTGCGCCGACGCCGTCGCGATGACCCGCTCCGCCGGGTCACCGCAAGCGCACCGCCGCTGCGCGCTAGGCGCTGTGGGCGCGGAGGGACTCGATAACGCTTCCAGCTACACGGAGCGACTGGCGGCGGCCAGTGGCGATTCCGGCATCGACTTGCTCGACTACTACGCCGACATCGTGCACGCCCGTCCAGGCGCACTAGCTCAAGTGCTGACACGGGCTTACGACTGAGCGCAGGCCTCTGCAGGTCCGAGCCCTACGCTCCTTGTAGAAGCGCAGGGCTCGATGCGGAGGAGCATCCCTGTCAGGCTTGGATGGGGAAAACGTGCATGGTTGTCTGACGCGAAGAGCGCTTATGCCTAGGCCTTCCGACGCTCTCTTAAATGGATTGAGGAGGGAATGTGAAGATCCTGGTGGTCGACGACCATGCGCTGTTTCGAGCAGGACTGCGCCTTCTGCTGCAATCCATTCAGCACGATGCTGAGGTCTTCGAGGCGTCGACCCTGGCTGAAGCCATCGCTCTCACCACCACGCATCCCGATCTTTCCATCTGCCTACTCGATTTGAATCTGGAGGGCGAGTGCGGGCTAGATGGCCTGTCCACGCTCAAGCAGATCGCCCCCGATGTCGCTGCCGTCGTCGTTTCGGCGGCGCATGATCCCGTCACGATTCACGCGTGCCTGGATGTGGGCGCCATGAGCTTCGTGCCCAAGAGCATGCCGCCTGCCACGCTCGCGCTCGCGATGAGGGAGGTGCTGGCCGGCACGGTCTACCTGCCGCCCGATGTGTTGTCGCACGCCGGCTCGAGCGGCGCTGCGGCGCCTACGCTCACCCGCCGGCAGCACGATGTCCTGCGCGCGCTGGGCCGAGGGTTGCCTACCAAGTCGATCGCCAGGGAGCTGGGGTTGTCGGAGCACACGGTCAAGGAATACATCAGCGCGCTGTTCTCCGCGCTGAAGGTCAGCAACAGGACGGAAGCGGTGGTGACGGCAAGTGTGCTCGGATTGTGGTCCGCCGGCGCGGTTGGCCGAGCCCCATGAAGCGCGCCGGCAGGCGACGGGGTGTCCATGCCTGACGGCAAAGCCACCGGCCGCGCCGACAGGGCAGAGCGTTCCTTCACGGCCGCGTCGCTCGATCAGGAAGTACTGCGCGAAAGGCTGGAATTGCACGCGCGCATGCTCAAGCGAATGCCATGGGCGCATCTCGCCTTGATCGTGGGCCTGGCTCTCACGGAACTACCGCATGTTGCAGCGAGGACCTTCATCGCCTGGGCGTCATGGACCCTGTTTGTCGAGGTTGCGCGAGCCCTCTACGGCATGTGGATACTCAAGCGGCCGGACCGGTATTCACTGGAAATGGTCCAATGGCAGATGGTGTCGCTGGCCATCGTTTCCGGCGCGGGCATCGGCCTGTCGAGCCTGCTCTTTGTTGCCGTATTGCGGGTGGAAGACCAGTTGCTTCTCGGACTCATCGTCTTCGCCGCTTCCGCCGGCATCGTTGCCGTCGCGCAGGCGTCGCGGCTTATCATCGGCGCCTACTCGGGCGCCTTGTTGGTGATGGCTGACATCGGCTGGCTTCTGTCGTACCCGCAGCATGCCTCGCCCATCCTCGTGCTGGATGCGCTCTACATGGGGCTGTTGATCGGCGTTGCCGGTGAAAGCAAACGCATGCTTCGCCGATCCATTGCCGTGCGTCGTGAACGTGACCAGATGGTCCGTAAACTGGAACACAGCCATAGCGAAGTCATGCGGGCGGTGCGACTGGCCGAGGATCTAGCCGCGGCACGTTCGCGCGTGCTGGCTGCCGCGAGTCACGATCTGCGCCAGCCGCTGCATGCCCTGTCGCTCTACAGCGCCATCCTCAATGCAGAACCCGCACCCGAAGCGCTGCGCGAAGTCAGCACGAAAATCGACGAGATTGTCCACACGTTGGGTTCACTGGTACACGGACTGCTGGATCTTTCGCAGCTGTCCATGGGCCACTACGTGCCGCTGACAAAGACTTTCCCGTTGGATGCTCTTGTCGGCGCCATTGGCAGCGAATACGCATCCGTCGCGCAGCAAAGTGGCATCGGCCTCACGCTCGATACCTTGCCGCTTGCTGTCCACGCCGATCCTCTGGCGATTTCCAGAATTCTTCGCAACCTGGTGGATAACACCTTCAAATACACCCAACAAGGGGAGGTCACCGTCTCGCTGCGAAGCGATTCGAACGAAGCCGTGCTGACCGTGCGAGACACGGGCCCCGGCATTCCAGAGAGCGAGCACGCACGGATCTTCGAAGAGTTCTATCAGCTCCGAAATCCTGGCCGTGACCGGGTGAGGGGCGTCGGTCTCGGCCTGGCCATCGCCAAGCGACTGACTGAATTGATCGGCGCGAAGATCGATCTTCGATCGCGCGAGGGCGAAGGAACGACGTTCGAAATACGCATTCCTGGCATGGTTGAAGCAACCGGTGGCCGCAGCGACACTTCGCCTGGCGCCGCTGGCGACGGCGTTGCGGCGTGTGGCGATGTCACCATCTATCTCGTGGACGATGAGGTAGACATCCTGCAGGGCGCGCGCACGCTGCTTGAACTGTGGGGCTACCAGGTGCACACCGCCATCGGCCCGGAGGATCTGGCTTCGCTGTTCGTCAAACGTGGGCCTCCGCATCTGCTGATCGTGGATCTGCGTCTGCGCGGCGACGAACACGGGCTTGCCTTGGCTGCAAGGATGAGACGAATGCATGGAGCATTCGCGGTGCTCGTCATCACCGGCGAAACGTCGTCGTCGTCGCTGGCGGATGCCAAGCAGTCGGGTTACGGCATCGTGCACAAGCCCCTCTCGGCGCTCCTGCTGCGACAACGCATCGAAGAGGCGCTCGCCGCATTCCCGTTGCCGCACCGCTAGCGCCGGCCGCCGACGGCGAGTCGGGTGACGCCATGCCGGCTGGCGTTGACTGAGCCGCGCCGGCGCAACGATCCGCACGCGCGGCGCGCGCAACCGCAACCATCCCTACGCTTCTGCTGCTTGATCGGCCCCCGCGAAAGAGGGGATTTCATCTCTTATCCCAAGCTCGGATAGTCCGTAGCAGATCCGATGCTCACGTCCCCCGAAAGTGTCGTCGACCGCCATGAGGTTGGCTGCAGTTGTGGCCACGACACCGCGGAGCATCGGATCAGGGCGTTGGACGTCCCTCTTATCGCGAGGGACACCACGCTGATGCGCAGATGTTGCGGCGCGTTGTCATCGGATGGAGATAAACCTATGAAACTCGCGATCACAGTTCTGGCTATGGGCTTGTGTACGATCACTGCCCCCTTGCACGCATGGCAGGCGGGAACGATTCGCTTCACGGGTTCGATCGTGCAGGAGACCTGCGCCTACGTCGTCGCGGCCAATCGCTCTCCTGAGCCGCGGCGAGTGCCCGGTCGTTGCGCGCCGGCTGCTACCAGCGTCGGCGGCGGCAACGCATCGGCCTACACGGAGCAGGTGACGATGGTCAGCGCTTACTCCGGCATCGATGTGCTCGACTATTACAACGATAGCGTGCGCTCAGGCTCGAGCGAGCCGCTTCACGTGCTTACGCGCGCCTACCAATGAGCGCGCCAGCGAGGAGGGCTCCCGCGCTCCGTATCCGAGCGTGGGAGCGCCTGGCTAGCACGCGCCAACCAGGGGCTTGCCGGCTTTCAGCACGGCCAGGGCCGCTGCGCCGAGCAGGCCCGGCTCCGGATGGACCATGGCGACGGTGGGTACCTGCTCCATCGTTTCGCGAAAGCGGCCCTTGGCCTCGAAGCGCTCGCGGAAGCCGCCATGCTTTAGCCACGGCAGCAGAATCGGCAGCACGCCACCGGTGAGGTAGACGCCATCCCAGCCGCCGAGGCTGAGTACGAGATCGCCCGCCACGCTGCCGAAGATGCCAGCCAGCGTTTCCACGGTGCGCACGCACAGCGGATCGGTGCCCGCCTCGGCGCGTGCGGTGATGTCCTCGGGCGTGTATTCCTCGGCCGGCTCGCCGGCGATGTCGGCGAGGGCGAGGTAGAGATTCACCAGGCCGTTGCCGCAGATCATGCGCTCGTTGGAAACACGGCCGAAGCGGTCGTTGAGACGGTGCAGGATTTCCACATCCTCGGCGGTGTGCGCCGCAAAGCCCGCGTGACCGCCTTCGGTTTCAAGCACGATCCAGTGGCCTTCGCGACGTAGCAGGCCGGCCACGCCGAGGCCGGTGCCCGGACCCATGACGACATAGGTCTGCGGCTCACGCAGACCGAGTTGCGGCAGCGGTTGCGGGCCGACCGAAGAGAGCTGGTCGGCCGTGAGCAGCGGCACGGCCATCGCCTGTGCGGCGAAGTCGTTGACCAGATGCACCGACTCCATCTGCAACTCGGTCTGCAGCCCGTGCGCTGCGACCTGCCAGGGGTTGTTGGTGACCTTGACCGTTTCGCCTTCGCTGATGCGTCCGGCCGCGGCGATGATGGCGCGCTGGGCACGGTGCCCGGTGTCTTCGAAGTACTGACGAATCGCGTCAGCCATCGAGGCGTAATCCTTGACCCGATACCGGCGCACGCTGTCTTCCATCAACGGCGCCGCGCGGCCGGTATCTGCCAGCGCCAGGCGCACATTGGTGCCGCCGAGATCAGCAAGCAGGGTCGGGGCGGCGCGGGCTGGCGTTCTCATGAAGGGTCCTGGCAACGGGGAACAATAAGGGTGACGCTCCGAAGCCTGTTCGTCCAGTGGTTCACCGTGGTTTGGGCCATATTCCAGGCCCCGAAGGCCCGCTCCCACCATGCGCGGCGGCATGGTTTGCACCAACGACTCCGCGTTTCGAAACTTGCTGCGTTTTGCCGGCCTGTTCAAGCCTGTGTGTGGCCACAAGCACCCCTCCCCAACCCTCCCCTGCGAGCAGGGGAGGGAGTAAGTGCGAGCATGCTGGTGGCTCCTCCCCTGCGAGCAAGGGAGTAAGTGCGGCATGCATTTAGCTCCTCCCCCTGCGAGCAGGGGGAGGCTGGGAGGGGGTGCTTGTGGCTAGGCGGAGATATGGAACAGGCCAGTGCGGCGGCTTAGCCGGTTGCGCAACGTGAAGGTCGCGGCGCCATGGCGACCTGCTCGCTCGATCGAGTGAGCTTCCCATGCACGCATTTCGGTGTGCTGATGCCTGCCTTCACAGCCAGTCGACCGACGGCATTGTCACAATCAAGAAGCAGGCTGCCGCAACGGTTTCATGCGCGTCACAAAGCATAATGAAGGGGAGTTGCCTGGGCGCTCCACGTGACATCGCGTCGCGCCGATTTCCTTGCCAGCGCGATCAGCCAAGACGGGTGCCATGGATACCTCACGCGAACAGAGCCAGCTACGCCTTTCCATCGTTCTGGCCTTGCTGGTCGGCGCGGCAAGCGTGGTGGCGGGCCTGTTCATGCGCTCGCAAGCCATCGCCTTCGACGGTTTCTATTCGCTGGTCGACGCCGTGCTGACCGGTGGCTCGCTGGCCGTATCCCGCCTGGTCGCCAGCGAGGGCAGTCGGCGCTTCCAGTTTGGCTATTGGCATCTCGAGCCGTTGATCGTGGTATTCAATTCGGCGGTGCTCGCCGTCGTTTGCAGCTACGCGGCCTTTACCGCCGTGCATGATCTGCTCACCGGTGGTCACGAGCTGTCCTTCGGTATCGGTGCTGCCTGGGTGGCGTTCGTGGGCGTCTTCTGCATGGGCATGGCGTTCTACATGCATCGACACGCGGTTGCGCTGAGCTCGGTCCTGCTGCAGGTGGACATGCGCAGCTGGTTGATCAGCGGCTGCATCAGCATCGCCGTGCTGGCGGGTTTTGGCGTCGCCGCCATCATCGAAGGCGGTCGGCTCGACTATTGGACGCGCTATATCGACTCCACCATCCTGCTTTTGCTCACTCTCGCCTTGCTGCCGCTGCCACTGAAAAGCCTGTGGCACGCCTTGCGCGAGGTGCTGCAACTGGCGCCGGACGAGCTGGACAGCCGCGTGCGCACGGTGATGGATGCCATGGTGAAGGAGCAGGGCTATTTGCGATTCGACAGCTACGTCGCCAAGATCGGCCGCATGCGCTTCATCGACATCCACGTCCTCGTCGAACCGCATCGCCCCCTGGGCACGATGAATGATGTGGATGCCGTGCGCAGCGAGATCGCCACGCGGCTGGGCAGCGATATTCGGGTGGAATGGCTGACCATCACGTTTACCAGCAAGCGCGAGTGGATGTGATCGGCCGGCCATGAGTGGCCGGCATCGGCAACGTCACCCCAACCGCTGCAACCAGTCCCCCAGTTGCTTGAGCACCTGACTGCGCGCCGGTTCCGCTTCGTTGAACAGCTCGTGGTACAGCGCATCGAAATAGCGCGTCGTCAGCTTCTGGCTCGCCCATGCGCCCGCGGCGAAGTCGCGGCTGCCCGAGGGGTCCACCAGCCGGTCGGCGCCGGCCACCAGCAGCAGGGTAGGTATGCGTAGCTGCGATGAGTCGCGAATCGAAGCCTCGCCGGCACGGAAGATGAAATCGGCCATGCGCGGCGTGATCCAGCGATGGCGCAAGGCATCGGCGCGATAGGCAGGTTCCACCTGCGGGTCATGCGAGAGCTTGTCGAACGGCAGCCCGTTGGGCAGCGGCAGGCTCGGCGCGACGCGGGCCAGCACGGCGGCCAGGTGCCGCAACCAGGCACTCTCCCAACTACGGAACGCCGGCGAGGAAAGCACCAGGGCCGGCGGCTGCACGCCGTTGATCGAGCACCGCACGCGCCGCGACCAGGCCACCCATGCTGTGACCCAGCAGCAACGGTGGGCGCGGCAGGTGGGAGGCATAGTCGTTATAGACCGTGGCCAGGTCTTCGAGCAGGTCGTCGCGGTGGCGCATGGCGCCGCGCACGCCGGGCGTCTGGCCATGGCCGCGCTGGTCGTAGCTGCGCACCGCATAGCCGCGCGGTGCGGAACCACATCGCCAGCCGCTGGTAGCGGCCGCTGTGCTCGCCCAGGCCGTGCACGATCAGTACCGCCTCCTGACTGCGGGCTTGGGGCCAATCGCGCACGAACAGGCGCTGGCCATCGGCCATGGTCAGGTGTTGGAAGCTCTCGCTGCCCGTGGTCGCCCGGTTGCTTCACATCGCGGCCTTTTGGGTAAAAGCCAAATTCTGCATCAAGTAGGGGGTGTCGTGGTCGCCTGGCGGACTGCCGAGGCGTGGCCGCTGCAACGGCGGTGCATGGCTGAACCACCGCAAGGCGTCTGGCGACGTCCCGAGTGCGAGAGGCGCCATGCTGTCGGCCGCGTGTTGCCAAATGGCCACCACGCCCCCATTTTGGCTACACCGGCCGGTCGCCCCGGTGCAAACTTAAGTCCATGCCACTGCACGATTTTCATCCCGCTGTCGCGGCCTGGTTTCAGGGCAGGTTCGCGACGCCCACGGCGCCGCAGAAAGCGGCATGGCCGGCTATTCGCGCGGGCCGGCATACGCTGGTGGCGGCACCCACCGGCTCGGGCAAGACGCTCACGGCCTTTCTCTCCGCCATCGATACGCTGGTGCGCGAAGGCGTGGCCAACGGCGGCGTGCTGCCGGACGCCACCACGCGTGGTCTACGTCTCGCCGCTGAAGGCGCTGTCCAACGATATCCGCATCAATCTGGAAGCCCCGCTCGAGGGCATCCGCGCCGAGCTGGCAAAGCTGGGGCTGCCCGACGTGGCCATCCGCACGGCCGTGCGCACCGGCGACACGCCGCAGGCCGAGCGCACCGGCATGCGCAAGCAACCACCGCACATCCTGGTCACCACGCCGGAGTCGCTGTACATCCTGCTGGGCTCCGAATCCGGCCGCGCCATGCTGGGCAGCACGCGCACGGTCATCGTCGACGAAATCCACGCCATCGCGTCGAGCAAGCGCGGCGCCCACCTCGCGCTTTCGCTGGAGCGCCTGGAATCGCTATGCCAGCGGCGCTTGCTGCGCATCGGCCTGTCGGCGACGCAGAAAGCCAATCGAGGAAGTGGCGAAGTTTTTGATCGGCAGCTCTTCGCTCCCTCTCCCCTCCGGGGAGAGGGCTGGGGTGAGGGGCCAATCTAGCGATAACGTCACTTTAGATCGAGCTTCGATCGACCTTCCCGCAAGCACCCACCCCTCACCTCAATCCTCTCCCCGGAGGGGAGAGGAGGCAAAAGCGAACGCCGCACCGCATCCGCTCCAGCCACGCGCGACGACGTATGCATCATCGACGTCGGCCACACCCGCCAACGCGACCTCGCCATCGAAGTACCGCCAGTACCGCTGGAATCGGTGATGTCCAACGACTGCTGGGAGCTGGTCTACAACCGCCTCGCCCAGCTGGTGGAGACGCATCGCACCACACTCGTCTTCGTCAACACGCGACGCATGGCCGAGCGCGTCTCGCGGCATCTCTCCGAGCGGCTGGGCAAGGAAGCAGTCGCGGCCCATCACGGCAGCCTCGCCAAGGAACAGCGGCTGGATGCCGAGCAGCGCCTCAAGCGCGGCGAACTCTCGGTGCTGGTGGCCACCGCCTCGCTGGAACTGGGCATCGATATCGGCGACGTGGACCTGGTCTGCCAGCTCGGCTCGCCGCGCTCGATCGCCGCGTTCCTGCAGCGCGCCGGCCGCTCCGGCCATGCAGTGGACGGCACGCCGAAGGCGCGCCTGTTTCCCGCCACCCGCGACGACCTGGTCGAATGCACGGCCCTGCTCGACTGCGTGCGCCGCGGCGAGCTGGACGCGCTGATCCAGCCGCCGCAGCCGCTGGACGTGCTGGCGCAACAGATCGTCGCCGAAGTGGCCTGCCAGGAATGGAGCGAGGACGCGCTGTTCGCCCTGGTGCGCGGCGCCCATCCCTATCGCGATCTCACGCGTGAGCAATTCGACGCCACGGTGCGCATGCTGGCGGAGGGTTTCACCACCCAGCGCGGCGCGCGTGCGGCGTACATCCATCGCGATGCCGTGCATGGCCAACTGCGTGCCCGGCGCGGCGCGCGCCTGACGGCGCGTGACCTCGGGCGGCGCCATTCCCGACACCGCCGACTACCTCGTGGTGCTGGAACCGCAGGCCACCATCATCGGTACGGTGAACGAGGATTTCGCCGTCGAGAGCATGGCCGGCGACGTGTTCCAGCTCGGCAACACCAGCTACCGCATCCAGCGTGTCGAGCGCGACCGCCTGCGCGTGGAAGATGCGCAAGGCGTGCCACCGAATATCCCGTTCTGGCTGGGCGAAGCGCCGGGCCGCACCACCGAGCTATCGCACGGCGTATCGCGCCTGCGCGAGGAAATCGCCACGCGTCTGGACGAAGCCGGCGTGCCTGCCGTCATGCATTGGCTGCAACACACGCTGGGATTGAGCGAAGCCGCCGCACAGCAACTCGCCGACTATCTCGCCGCCGCCAAGGCCGCGCTCGGCGTGCTGCCCACGCAGAACACCCTGGTGTTCGAGCGCTTCTTCGACGAATCCGGCGGCACCCAGCTCATCATCCATACGCCGTGGGGCAGCCGCATCAATCGCGCCTGGGGCCTCGCGCTGCGCAAGCGTTTCTGCCGCCAGTTCAACTTCGAACTGCAGGCCGCCGCGACCGAAGACGCGATCGTGCTGTCGCTGTCCACCAGCCACAGCTTCCCGCTGGAAGAAGTGGCGCACTATCTGCACTCCAACTCGGCCGAACACGTGCTGATCCAGGCACTGCTGGATGCGCCGCTGTTCCCCGCACGCTGGCGCTGGAACGCCACCACGGCGCTGGCGCTGCCGCGCTTCCAAGGCGGTCGCAAAGTGCCCCCGCAGCTGCAGCGCATGAAAAGCGAAGACCTGCTCGCCGCCGTGTTTCCCGACCAGGTCGCCTGCCTGGAAAACATCGTCGGCGAGCGCGAGATTCCCGACCACCCGCTGGTCAACCAGACCTTGCACGACTGCCTGCGCGAAGCGATGGATGTGGATGGCCTGCTGCACATTCTGCATGGGCTGGAAGATGGCTCGATCACCGTGGTCGCCCGCGACCTCGCCGCCCCCAGCCCCTTGGCTGGCGAAGTACTCAACGCCGCGCCTTACGCCTTCCTCGACGACGCGCCGCTGGAAGAACGCCGCACCCAAGCCGTGCAGTCACGCCGCTGGAGCGATGCCGAAAGCGCCGACGATCTCGGTCGCCTCGACCCGGAAGCGATCGTCGCCGTACGCGAAGAAGCCTGGCCACAAGTACGCAGTGCCGACGAAATGCACGAGGCACTCGGCGTACTCGGCGGCATCACCCAGCACGAAGCGGACAACAACGAAGGCTGGAGCAACTGGCTAAACGCCCTAGCCAAGTCTCATCGAGCGACGCTCTTCACTCCCTCTCCCCTCCGGGGAGAGGGCCGGGCTGAGGGGCCAACCTCGCGGGAACCCATAGCCGAAGCCAACAGCCGCTCTTCGAACAATCAAACCACCCCCATCCACACCACCGCCGAAAAACTCCCCCTCTGGCAAGCCATCCACCCCACCGCCACCCTTCAACCACCCATCACCGCACCCGCCGAATTCGCCACCCAAACCTGGAGCCGCGAAGACGCCCTGCTCGAACTCGTACGCAGCCGCCTCAGCGGACTCGGCCCAGTCACCGTGGCCCAGCTCGCCGCAGCCATCCAGGTGCCCACCACCGACATCGACCTGGCCCTGATCCGCCTGCAATCCGAAGGCTACGTCATGCAAGGGCGCTTCACGCCCGACGCATCAGACACCGAATGGTGCGAACGCCACCTGCTGGCCCGCATCCACCGCTACACCATCGGCCGCCTGCGTCGCGAGATCGAGCCGGTAAGCCGGCGCGACCTGATGCGCTTCCTGTTCGACTGGCAACACGTGGCGCCGGGTTCGCGCCTCAGCGGGCCCGATGCCCTGCCAGCCGTGCTCACCCAGCTCGAAGGTTTCGAAGCGGCAGCCGGCGCCTGGGAAGCCGAACTACTGCCCGCACGCATCGACGACTACGCCATCAGCTGGCTCGACGACCTTTGCCGTGCCGGCCGCGTCAGCTGGAGCCGGTTGCGCACCGGTAGCGGCGGTGGCGGCGGCCCCGTGCGCGCGACACCCATCGTGCTGTTGCCACGCCGCAGCCTGCCCATCTGGACCAGCGCAGCGTCCGGCGGCGACAACGTACAAGACGTGCTGATCTCCTCCCGCGCCCAAGCCGTACTCGATGCCCTGCGCGACGAAGGCGCGCTGTTCTTCGACGAACTGCTCCACACCACGCATCTGCTACGCACCGAACTCGAAGACGCACTCGGCGAACTCGTCGCCGCCGGCCGCATCACCGCCGACAGCTTCGCCGGCCTGCGCGCCCTGCTGGTACCCGCCGCCAAACGCGACGCCCACCGCCACGCCGCCTCCGCCGCCACATGCTCACCGGCATCGAAGACGCCGGCCGCTGGGCAAGGGTAAAAACCCCATTTCTTCTCCCCTCCGGGGAGAAGATGCCCGACAGGGCAGATGAGGGGCGGGTGCTCGCGAAATCGTCAAACGCTGCCGAAAGGATCGCTTCGGCTTCGCCAAAATCCGCGACAACGGCCGAAACCCCCAACCCCACCGAACACATCGCCCGCACCTTACTCCGCCGCTACGGCATCGTCTTCTGGAAACTGCTGGAACGCGAAGCCCCCTGGCTCCCAACCTGGCGCGAACTCCTCCGCGTCTACCACCGCCTGGAAGCCCGCGGCGAAATCCGCGGCGGCCGCTTCGTGGAAGGCCTGGTCGGCGAACAGTTCGCGCTACCCGAAGCCATCGCACGCCTGCGCGCCATCCGCGGCACCGAACCGCAAGGTGATCTGGTCAGCGTCAGCGGATGCGACCCACTGAATCTCGTAGGCACCGTACTGGCAGGCAACAAACTACCCGCCGTGGTCGGCACACGTGTGCTCTACGAAGACGGCGTTCCCGTGGCAGCCCTGGTAGCCAGCAAGCCGCAATGGCTGGTGGATGCTTCGCCCGCGCAGCAACAACTCTGGCGCAACGCACTGCTGCGACGAACCGAGCACGACTCACTCAAGGCCGACGCACGCGCCGCGGGTTACTCGCTGTAGTCGGCGATATAAACCAGCAACCCATCGCGCTGGCGAAACTCGCTGCGCCCACCCAAGGTAATCGATTGCCCCGCACGCACGCCGTTGGGCAGATCCACGGCAAAGGTCCCATCAAACAGGATATGCACGGTGGCTGTGCCGTCGCGTTCTTCATAGGCGAGAATCATCTGCCGACGCGCGGAAAACAGGTAGCGCGAGCTTTCCGCCAGATGGCGCAATTCATCCACGCCCTGCGTACGCACGCTCAGCACACCCGCCGTGTAATTCTCGAACACCACCTCGCGATGCATGGTCGCCAACATGCCGTCGACATCCATGCGGTTGTACGCGCCAAGGTAACGTTCAATCAATTCGCGCATGGCGCCTTCCTTTCAATGCGCCCGCTCCCAGGCGCGCTGCCGGCGAGTCTACGTCACCCGCGCCCGGAAGCCGACCTCCCGGCAAAAGGGAAGCCCAGTTCCCAGGCCACCCGCCAGCCCGCCAGGTCGACGCCAAAGCCCCAACAAAGCTACCATGTGCGGCCTCCCACGCCCCCGCCAGCAGGCGCCGGCGCACGCAAGGGCCTATAGCTCAACGGTTAGAGCAGAGGACTCATAATCCTTTGGTTCCAGGTTCGAATCCTGGTGGGCCCACCATATATTTAAGGGGTTTTCAGGAATCCTGGCCTTCCCAGTGATTGCAGTCAGTTTTGACACTTTCCGCTGGTAATGCCGCTGACGGCTTTTGCTGGAAACGTCGTCGTACGCATGTTTAGCCGATGTAGCAGACGCCGCGCCTCAATGCCGATTCTTTCGGCATTCCAATGGCGAGCTTGGCTTCTCTCTTTCCGGACTAGAACAAGCGGCCTTCACGGACAGCATCCTCAGTGGCCGGCCTTTGCAGATCATGGCATCGCAGTGGATCTTGATCACCTGCTCGCATGCAAGCGTTCCTCGATTAGTCGCCTTGTACTAAGTAGTAGGGAGCGCACGTGCTGAGAAGTCATGAGCCCTACTTGCGCCATATCTAAAACAAGTTTTCTAACCGCGGTTTGCTTTAGATGCTAAAACTCCATTTACAATCAAAAACTTAAGTGTTGTAAGTCGGATACTCCCAGGTGTACCGTCGAGGTGACGGTGCGAACCGGTCTAGAGCGGAGATTCCGTGACCACGAGCGTCAACAACAGCATCACTCGAGAGTTGGCAGTGGAGCACGGCCCGCTTCTGGACGCTGCGGCTACGGCAAAAGCCCTTGGCTTTAAGTCGCAAGACGCGCTTCGCCAAGCTCGTAGAGACGGGCGTCTACCAATCTCCATGTTTCGTCTGCCGGGTCGCCGCGGATGGTTTGCCTCAACCCAGGCCGTCATCGATTGGATTGATGCCCAAATCCAACCCCATCCTTCCCACGAATCGGATAGCAGGAGGCCGGCGATGAACAGCGGGTAGCCCTTTCGCTGAGCCGGGAAAAAGAAAGCCTCGCATTGGCGTGCGAGGCTTTCCGGAAACACCGACTTGAGATCCGCCGGTGTTTTCATTCTTGGCTCAACTCCTCTTGAAAGTCAACGTGCATCCCGGTGCGAAACGCACCTGGATGGATTGGCGCGGATCAAGCCTTTTCGGCTGCCCCGCAGCGCGACTTCTTCATCTGCAGAGAGGTCAAGTAATGGATGCGTCAGAAATCCTCAAGCACGTCGAGCGCCTTCGTCTGCCCGACGCTGGCTTTGAATACGTCAAGCAGGCACTGACATCACCAAGCCGCCTCGTCGGCCAAAATCGATTTCTTTCTGTTTCGGCTCGGTTCGCCTCCCAAAAACTTGGTCAAGTAATTCAGGCGGAAAGTCATACCTGCGAGCTTCCATTCATTTATGCGCAGGAGCTGGATGACGAAGTCATTGCATGTTTGGATCAGCCACCGCCATTACATGTGGAGTCGATCGACAGGCGTGGACGGCTTCATCGGGGCAGCAAGACAGCGGACTTTTTGGTAATTCGAAAGACCGGAGTGATCCTCTTCGAGTGCAAGACTCGTCGCGAGTTAATGCGGTACGTTGTCGAGCAACCGGAAAACTGGTTACTCGACGACACAGGTTATCGCTGCCTACCTATGGAAAGGTCCGTGGTACCTCTTGGAATCCCCTTTCGCGTTCACGATGCCGGCACAATCGGACCGATCTACGCAGCTAACCTCAGCGTACTCGTGGACCTCCAACGGTCTGCTCCACCGTTGGTGTCCGAGCACTTGATCCACCGGGCGATGAAGCTACTCTCACGCCACAATGGAATGACCATAACAATCCTAGCGATAGAGCTTGATCTAGACAGCATCACGCCTATTCTGACGGCGATTCTGCACAAGCAGTTGCACGTTGCAATTCACTGGCAACTTCTTGGCAAGCCCGAAAGCACGACTGTCTATGCGACTGAAATGCACGTGCGCTCTGCAGAGCAGGCGCTCAAAGCAGCCGCGGAGATCGATTGCCTTCGCGAGCGGAACTATCAAGCACCACTTTCCTTATCAAAGAAGGCTTTCAATAAAGCAGTTGAGAACTGTAATCGCATAAGGAGAATCCGAAATGGCGAGCTTTGCCTAACAAGAAACGACTATCGCCTCATGAGGGCGGTGCGGCATTGTGAGGCTTCAGGGGAGTCACCCCTTATGGCCCTTGCTCCGGCGTATCACAAGAGAGGTTCCACTCGGACGATTCCAGACTCTGCAGAAAAGATCATTCAGAGCGAACTGCAAGCGGCGTATGCGAACTCTGTGAAATGGACAGGGATCGCTGTGCACAAGGCCGTTACGATGAAGCTTGAGGAGCTTGGGCAGTCACGTGTGTGCTACGAGACTGTCCGGCAGCGCATAAAGAAATTGTCCAGAACTGACCTGGCCATGGCTCGAGAAGGGTATCGAGCCGCTAACGCCGCCATGCCCCCGACACCACATGGCGAACGAGCTATACGCGCTGGCTACGCTTGGGAAAAAGCGCATGTTGACTCCACGCCCCTCGACGAGAAGCTTTGGCTAGGGAGCCCTCTCGGCAAGATACTGGCGCGACCTGTCATCTATATTCTGGTAGACGAAGCAACGTCCTGCATACTTGCCTACTGGGTTTGTTTTGATAGCGCTGGCGACCAAGCTGTTGCCTGTCTATTTCGAGATTGCGTTCGAAGGCATGGAAAGTTACCTCGACGAATCATGCATGACCGAGGCTCTGAGTACTTCTCTATATTTTCAGAGGGATTTGCTGCGTTTACCGGTGTAGACCTGCTGCGGCGACCATCCGCTGCCGGACGTTGGGGAAGTCACGTCGAGTCCGCTTTCAATCGAATCAATGAGTTGGTTATACATCGGTTGTCAGGAAACACTCAGAACGATCGGATTGGACGCACTTCAACAGCCTCTGTGCGTTCAGCAGCACATGCTCGCCATGATCTGCTGCAATTCCTGAGTATCCTTGAAGAAGCGCTGATGGAGTGGCTTAACAATCGGCCCGTAGAGAATGAGGTCGCCACGCCACTAGAAAAGCTTGAGTTGAGCCAGAAACTGTTCGATGGAACGGCAAGGAAGATCAAGATTGACCCTCAATTTCTGGCAAACACGGCCATCCCGGTTGCTGATGAGCGCCGAATTGATCATGCGCGCGGGATCAAGTTCAACCATCGACGCTACTCGGGAGCTGGAATTAGTTGCCCCTCGCTAGATCGTACGAAAGTGCCGATTCGTTGGGAACCGTACAATCCATGGATCATCTATGCGTGCGTGAAAGGCTCATGGGTCCGCCTAGCCTGCCAAGGCTGCCAAGAGGTCGAAAATAGCCCGCACTCAAACCTGATGGTCGAGCTGTACATGAGCTCGAACACAGCACCAGCGTCAAAGAGGGCGCGTGAGGTGGCCGATCGGAAGATGGCGGCACGTTTGGGCAGTGAGCTTAATGCGCAGATCTTACCCAGAGAAAAAGTCACCGTTGAGTCAGTGAGGCCTTCCAATGACGATCTCTTTTCGCAAGCACGATCGCGGGTTATTGGTGATGGTGCGGAGACGGTCCCATGAAAGACATCGACTGGGGAACTATTCATCACCACAACTTCATCTCTGCACAAGATCGCGCTTTCAACGTCGCTTCTTCTGCAGAAATAGGTCATTGTGTTCTTATAACGGGACCCAGTGGAGTTGGTAAGAGCACCATACTGGCCTCAGTGCTTGACATGCTCGTTGGGCCTCCTCAAACATGGCCCGAGGGTGAGCGCCGATACATACACATCGACTGTGACCGAGAAACCCCTGGCGCTGTAACGCGGAACATCGCCGTAGATCTTAATCGCGCTTTGGGCAATCCGTTTGTGGCCCTGAGTTTGCCTTTCAGAAATGCCGACTATCCATACGGTCCGGTGAGGCCGCGGCTAAACGAACATGACCTTCGTGAATCGTTCAGGGTTCAGGCGGCCCTAAGAAGGACACGCTACGTGGCCGTGGACGCAATGGAGAATATCGCTCCGCGTCAAGAGATTGCTGCCGAAGCAAGGTTTGATTCGATCAAGTCGCTTATCCGTCCTCATCGAAAACATGAGAAGAACCATGAAATGACTCTCATCATGGTCGGTCACTACAGTCTTCTGACGTACTGGCGTGCAAATGCACAGTTGGCAAGGCGCGTCACTGAAATACCGGTCCTGCCATACGGAGAAAATACACATGACATCAATCGATTTGATGATCTTCTGCACGCCGTGTCGCACCTCTATCCGTTGAAGGAAGGAAGGTCGCTACGTGATTGGAACGATGTCCTATTTCACCTTTCTGCGGGAAGCGTCGGCCTCCTTAAAAAGCTGCTTAATGACGCGATCGTCGAGATGAGGCTTAATCACAGATCATCGTTGGATCTTGAGGATATTGCTCGTGCAGCCCCTCCAAGGGCAAAGTTGGATGAGGTAAAGAGAGATTTGGACGGCTTCTGGCCCTTCATCGAGACATCGGCAACAGAGTCGCTCATGGCAGGAGCTCGAGCTAGGGAGCGAGAACTTTCCGGCGGCAATGCGATCTCGGTAGTGCGAAGGAAGGCGACCAGGATCGGGAGAAAGGCAGGGGCTCGCGATCTAGTCGGGAGTGTCTCATGAAGCCGCTAGTGGCCATGGAGGCGATGCGCCACCCTGTACTTGGCGTTGAGTCGTTCACTTCGTATTTGCGGCGCCTCGCTACCCTATATTCGGTATCGCTGCATCAGATGCTTCGATATCTCTGCGAGTCAGAAGAGATCAGTAGCCTTGTGGGCGAGGCGCCATTTCGAATGAGCTTTAACACGCCAACGACTCTGAGTGGCTATGTTGGATCCGTTGGAAATCTGATCAAACGCGTTGCGGTGGCCACCGGCGTTCAAAATGTTGCTGCAACCACTCTTCTGCGGATCGGACCATCGCTTACACCGATTGCGACAGGATCGATAGTCACGAAGAGGCGATACTGTGGCATGTGCGCTTCAGAGATGAGGGTCGATGATGAACAGCCCCTATGGGAGCCATTGATATGGTCACTCGCGACGGTTGGGCGCTGCCCGCTACATGGCAGGTTTCTAGATCAGGCGGGCCACCAGTGGAAGAGCTTTGACTCATTGCATATCGCTCCGGGCACGGTCCGGTTAAGACGAGGGACCGTGCCTCACTTGGAACAGTGGCGAATTGCAGAAACGTCGAGTCTTATTGACTATTGCTCAACAGAGCCAATGGCATTGACGGTCGAGAATGCGCCGACAGTGTTCATTGCCGAATTCATGGCTCAGCATAGGCTTAGCGTCCTTGAATTTGCGAAGCGTACGGGGTTTGGCTACACCAGCATCGAACGGAAGTTGGGTGGGGCTCAGAAGACTAGTCTGACGTCCGTTTTCAGCTTGGCACAGCGGCTGGCCATGTCGCCCATCGACATACTTAGCGACCCGATAAGCACTGCTAGGCAAACATCACTTTTTGATTTTTCAGGCGATATCGACAGGTATCCGGAAAATCGAAAGAAAGCGCATCCCGCAGTGACCCGCGATCTACTTGTTTCCGACCTGCGTCGACTACTGGCGTCGAGCAGTGCTTTGCCCCCTCTCGAATTGGTATGTCGTGCGCGAGGTGTCAGCACTGGATTTGCTCGACACAGCATGCCGGGTGAAGTGTCCAGCTACACAATAAGACGGTTTGGCGAGATAGGAGAAAGACGCAATCGCTGCCACGAACGCGCCCGCCGGCTCGCAGAAGAGGCTCTGACAGATCCGGATGATCCTGACGCAATACTCAGCATGAAAAGGACCGAGAAGAAGCTTCGAGCAGTAAGCGGCATGCCAAAGCATGTTCTTCAACAAGCGCTAATCGAGACGCGCCGTAATCTTGCGGCTGTCGCAGAAAGGGCCAGTTTATAGGTGGCACACGCGAATTCGGGCTTGGCCTCCCTTATAACACAAGATTCATTGGTCGTTGGAGATCACCTGATCCAATCGAGCGTTGGTACAAGTGCGTAGCCGCTTTTTTGATTTTACTTCGCTATCTTAAAGAAGGATGAGAAAGGAAATGCCGGACGAACTTTTTCTCGACACGGAGTGGGCCAATGATGCTTGCAGAGAGCTCGTAAGCCTCGCCCTGGTTAACGCAGATGGAAGTAGACGTTTTTACGCCGAGAGAGATCCCCTTCCGGGAGCTCCATCGAGTTTCGTTCGAACAATCGTCTACCCACTTTTAGAGAGGGGGGCGGCCGCTGTTCCGGATCATATTTTTGCCCATAGGCTAAGGGAATTTATAGCATCGTTTGATAATCCACGGATTCACTTTGACGGACAGTTGGACAAAGTGCAGCTCATGCAGGCACTGTCGTGCTTTGGTCGATCGAAGGAGGATATACCTCCATTTACGCCTATATTGGTGACGCGACAGGATGTGCTAGATGAGCTTGAGCTCTACTTTGCGCGTGATCCGAAAGCTTGTGCCCGTCGCCACCACGCAGCTGTTGACGCTGAAGCGCTGAGGTTTGCATTCATGAATGTACTTGACTGAAGACTCAGTGTGATCCGTGGACGCTAAGGTGATTCTTTGCGCTAAGGATGACGGTCACGGGAGCCGGCCCTTCTCGTTGCTCGGGAGCGCCTGCCCAGGTCACCGAAGACGCCGGAATGAGGTAAGCCCGGTGATCTTTGTAGATGGCGCAGAAGCTTCCATAGCATTCAATAATCCGGAATTTCGACCTTGTGCCGTCAGGAGCTGACACCGTGACCTCAGGAGAGGGACTGAAGCCTTCGTTGTCATCTCGGATTGCATTAATGACCGTCGGCCTGTTCATTGTGGTGATGCTGTTTCTTGTCGGTCCATTTCAAAAGACCGGAAACGACCTCGCAAAGGCGATCTCATGATTGCCCTAACATGAGCCTTTCGCCTCAACCTCGCCCAATTTCCAACCACAACTTCCCAGCAAGAATTCGTCGGCTGGCACCCTAGCGGAAAACTGCCGTCCCTGGCGATGCGCCACAAGCTCCCTATGGGCCGTATTCCATCGCAACAGGCCTGCCGCTGCCACAGAGTCGGGGTGTTGCATTGACCGGTTGAGCTCGCAGTCGGGAGCGAACCTTCCGTAGATCGAACCACTACTCGCGGATCGATGCCTTCTGGGTCTCGTCCAAGAGGGAAGCAATCTGGTCTTCAGTTAGGCTTTTCAGCTCATTGAAGGCCACATCAGTCAAGCGCTTATCTCCTGTTCCTTCGCCATGTAGTTCATAGCCATTATCTGAGTGCAGATAGAAGCCCTCGGGGCCTTCGCGAAACCGAGGGCTATGGCGTGGACTTTGGCTGGGAGCAGTACGAGGCCCTGGCCGCGACGCTGGCCAGCATCAAGGGCCGCGCCATTGTGACGCTCAACGATCACCCGGCGATCCGGGCCTTGTTCAGCGCCTTCCATATCGAGCGCGCCGAGCACACCTATACGGTCGGCGGCGGCGGCAAGGCCAAGGATGTGGGCGAGGTGCTGATCTTCAGCTGGGACATTCAGGCCGAGCCGGCAGGGCTGTTTTAGCAGCTCTGTGCCTATCCACCATACATTGCGACCTTGTCGGCCTTCAGCTCTAAGACTAATCGTCCGAAATCACTTCCTTTGATCGACGGAAGGATGACAACGGCGGGGGTCCAGCGGCCTGGAAGCAGTGTCTCGCTAATCTGCAGGGCGGTGTGTTGTTGGTTTGCGAGCCAGTCACCCGCCCATGTCTTACTGCCGGACTTAGTTCCGTCTTTTTTTGCAGATTCCCACGAGGGGCCGTAATAGGCAGTGCCGGTGAGACCATCAAGGGTCACTGCGTTGGGGTTCCCAATTTGAAGCGTCACCTTGACCCCGTCGGCGAACGGCGTGATGTCTTTCACCCGGACCATTAGGCGCACGATTCCCGTATCGACCGGTGCATACCCCTGCGTAGCGATGGGGTCAAACGTAGCCATGCCGCGAGAATTGAGATCGGACTGAAGTTGCCCCAGCGATTGGTTCAGTTGCCCCAGCGATTGGTTCGCCGAGGCTAAATTGCCTTCAAGCGCGTCAATGCGATCCTTTAGTTCGGAAACCTGTAATTCTAGGGATTCTGGCTTAGATGCGGCCTCTGCTGGTGATCCCTTGGCGGGCTCTTGCTGGCTTTGGGTTGGCTGCGAAGGTGTGCCGCTGTTGCTGCAGCTGCAAACAAGCAGCGCAAGCATCAGTGCCGTAATAAACGACGCTGTCTTTGATTTCACGATGTCCCCCCGGATGTCGATTTCGACGTCCATCCTAGCGTGAACGCCGCGGCAGCGGCGTGGGGTTCGCAGCCGTTGAGACCGTGCCGGCGTAGCCTTTGTGGAATGAGCATCGTCTACGAGCGCAATCAGTGGGAGTCGGAAGAGGTCTACTACTTCCGCTCCAGCTACGGTAAAACCCACATCTGCCAGGTGGCGCGCTCCGGTGACGGGTGGGATGTCCTGTTCTACCGAGGAGCCACGAACCCTGGGCCGCATCATTACCGAGACTTTGAGAAGGCCAAGAGCCACTTGATGCGCTATCTGGGTCCGCGCGAACAAGAGTTCTGCGGGGAGGTGGCTATCTTCGGTGCGGCCAATGCCGCAGAAAGCACCGGGCCGCGGCGCAACCAGCCATTGGCCACGACCCATCCGCGCCGCCGTCGGCTTGACCGGCACTGGGCAACGCGATGAGCTTTGATCGCGACCAGCTCCAGATTCAGATCAACCGGCTGGTGCTTCAGATGCCTCGCCTGAAACGGGAGAATCCGGACCCGGCGGACTTTTGGCCGGCCTTCGCCGGCCTGGCCGATGACGTGCTCGATCAAGCAAGCCCGGATGATCACGATTGGGCTGCAGCAAGAATCGAGGCTATGCTGGAGGACAACGGGCTACGCGCCCACCAGCCGAGCACCTGACCATGTGCTACTCCGCCCAGATAGAAGCTGACTACGACAAGTTCGTGCGCGAGTGGGGCGCGATCATCAGCATCAAGCGCTTCGTTGAGCTGTTCTGGGAAAAGCGCAAGGACGGCGGGTGGACCAAGATTCCGAAAGCCATGCGCGAGGCGTTCCAACACCCGAAGGGTGAGGAAGGGTTCGAGATGGCCAAAATCGTGGCCGAGGGCGACCGGGAGCAGGCAGACAAGTACCGAGCGGAGCTTGGCACGCAGACTGAGCGCCTGAAAAAAGCTGAGCTGATTCTGGCCGGCGCCAAGCCAACGAAGAAGGCCGCCGACGATCAACGCATCGCCACTAGCAAGATCAAGGCCGCCCAGCGCAACCTCGGCGACATCGAGCGCAAAGAGCTGGTCGACAAGGACTCGCGGATCTACCCGGGTAACTACGCCCCGGTGATGATCGAAATTGACGGTCAGCGAATCGTAGCCCCCATGCGCTACCAGTGCCGGCTGCCCGGTTGGAACGAGGCGATCGAGCGCAAATACCCAGGCACGTACAACGCCCGTCGCGACAAGCTGGAAGAGTCCTGGGGCAAGCTGTTCGGCCACCGTCACGGCATCATGATCGTGAATCGGTTTTACGAGAATGTCTCCCGCCATAAAGTGGAAGGCAGGGAGCTCGCGCCGGGAGAGAAAGAAGAGAACGTCGTCCTCGAGTTCGACCCGCGGCCGCCCCAGGAGATGCTGGTGGCCTGCCTGTGGAACATGTCCCCAGGTGCTGATCACGGCACGGACCTGTTTTCCTTCGCCGCCATCACCGACGAGCCACCGCCCGAGGTGGCCGCGGCCGGCCACGACCGGTGCATCGTCCCCATCAAGCCGGAGCACGTCGATGCCTGGCTCAATCCCTACCCGAACGATCTAGAAGCGCTGTGCGCCATCCTCGATGATCGGGCGCGGCCGTACTACGAACACAGGCTGGCGGCTTGAGGATGTCCAAAAATCGAGCAAAGAAGGGGCCGGGTATCTGTGTCGATGAGCACATCGTTATTGAGATTGCCGATGTCTTTAGGCGCGACTTTTCTGTAATTGAAGCTGGCAGGTCAAATGAGTTTCACGGTCGTGACGAGCGCGACTACCTTCCGAATCTGTATGAGCGAAACCTTGTTTTCGTGACCAGCGATTACGAATTCGTCAAGGAAGCAGTCGATCAGGATTTGCGGCACGCTGGCATCGTTTACATTCCACCAGCCTTGGAGTTGGACGAAAAAACTTACTTCGCCGACATTGCGCGGGCGTGGATTCGGGGCGGCACTCGCACTTCACCGTTCGCATTCCGGGGACATACCCTCTACCCGGCCCACGACGGGGTGCGTTTTTTTCGTCGGCAAGGAACCCATGACAAAAGTGATGGGCGGCCGGAGCTAGCGTTCTCTTGGGACTGGCTTCGGGACTCGCCCCAATGAGCAACGGGGCCGGGGCAATGTGCGCGATCGACGAGGGTCAAAACGCTACACGGTGCTGGTTAACTTTGTCTCAGCGGGAAATTTGATATGGCACTAAAGCGCGGGGACGGCATGGATGGGCTCCGTGATCTCCTGTCAACGGCGACCGAAGCACCTATTACCTGGTCGGTAGGTGCCGAATTTCTATGGCTTGAGCATGCGCTAGAGCGTCATTGGAAGGAATTTGTTGAGCTTCGTAACGAGGCTAATCGGGTAGCGGCCGTAGAGGCGGCTGCTGTGCCAGAGAAGTATTCAGCGTGGCTTGCCAAACTGCGGCTGCACAACCCAGAAGCTACTGACCAAGAGATTGACGCCGAGGCCCGCTTGCTCTCCGGTTTCGGCCGGAAGCCTTTGGAGCTTGTTCATGGGTTCCTTGGCCGCTTGATGCCCCTCTATTGCGAGGTTGCGATTCTGTCTGCTGCATTGTGTGAGGCGCACATAAATCTGGCCCTCGCATGGGGGCTGGCGATGCTCGACATGGAGGCGACATTTCCTCTGATCGAGCAGGCTGGCGCCATCGATAAGTGGCTCCGCGCACCCAAGCTCATCATCCAGGGCTACGACTTTCCCGCTGATTCAGCGGAATTCGAGACGCTGAAGCGCTTGTTCGAGGAACGGAATGTCCTGATGCATCCGAAGTCGGGCATCGCCAGAGGTGGCAAGAAGCGGGTCGCCGCCAAGCTGCTCCGCGCCCGCTCCCTCGCGGAAGTACTTGACTGGCTACCGCGCTTTTTCAGCCTGCCGTTTGATCTCGCCGAATTCATCAGCAAAGCGCCGCAAGTGGGCGGTTACGACTTCCCTATGCTCAGCAAGAGGGGGGCAATCGCACGCGCCACCGTACACAAGCACCGGTGGGGAAAGTCAAAGTAATGCAAGGGCAGATTTACGAAGCAAGACTTGGTCCGAAATTCGAAACGCCTTCGCGCGACGATTGAGTTTCGGGCGGCCCTTTTTTCCTACTTTGCGGACCAATATTTGAGGCAAATGATTGAGCGGCAAAGTTTTGCGGCCGAACTTAAAATCTCTCAACCGAAAGGTTATGCGGGTTCGACCCCCGCTCCGGCACCAACGGTTTCAAGCGATTTCGGGCTGTTCTTTTTTGGTCCGCAATTCGGGTTCCGGCTGCCTGAAATAGGCGCCGGGCTCACCCCTCATTGAGCGGACTTTGCGCGCATCGCGAGTGTCCGCTTGGGTCGGAAGCGGACCCCACTCATCATCAGTGATGTCGCAGTCGATACATGCCGTTGAAGGTGACGTTCATTCCTCCACAAGCATGGTTATCCGCAGCGATAAGGAAGTCACCAACCACGCGAACGGCTATCTGGCAACCATCCGACTCATTCACAACTAGGCCATTTTCTGGAACCGCGGTTACGTCGAAGCCTCCGAAGTGAGGATTGGCTTCAGGTCCCCAGATGGCGTTACCTTGGAGGTGCAGTTGGTTGGCGTCGGTTGATTCAATCGTGATCTTTGCCCATTCGTTCTGCCAGACGCCAACCCATTGGCCCGGTGACTGGGCATTGCTGTTGGAAGCGTGCCAGCGCTCGGCGGGTATCCAGCCGTATTGGGTGCCAAGCTTTCCTTTACCGGGCACGCTGATACAGACCCACGAACCTGACTGCCCAAGCTTCAAGCCATTGGCTCCCGCATTCGCGGCGCACGAACCCTCATTGCAGGCCGATGCCGGGTTGTCCAGCACCTGACGCAGGCCAATGGGGCTTCCCCCGGTGACCGTTCCCGCGGAAACGGCCGCGACGCGCCCGGCCACCGTGTCACCGTCCGGCTGATTGGAAGTGCAGAGCGTACTTTCCTTTGCATTGGCGCTGCCGGCGACTGCTGGCAGAAAAATCAGCAAGAACGCTGCGAGATGACGCACGGCATGTTGCTTGGGGTTCATTCGGACACTCGGTGGCGATGACATGTGCGCTCCCTTAGAGCAAGGGAGCTATTGATAACGTCCGCTATGGGTCGAGTCTGTGTAAAAACGCACAGTGGAAAATTCCGCTTTGCGTTTTTACACAGACTCGGTCGGGAGCGGACATGCCGAGCGCAGGACAATCCTAACGCTCAGCCACCTCCTTACTGCTGGGCATTTCTTGCTAAACGGTCTCTGGCGTATTCGCGTAGCTGCCTGCTTGGTTGTGTCTTCACCGAGCTGCTTATCATCTGTGCCAAATTCATCACGATGCCCGTGGGCGCGCCAATCAAGCCGAAGGGAATACCCCACCAACCGAAGGCCGCAGTGCCCAGCGTATCCAGTGCCTGCTTCTTTCTGGCACAGCTCGCGCAACTGACGTATTTGTTCTCATGAAATCTCGTAAAGATGATGGCCGACCAGACGAAAACGCTTTTATGCATGTCCACGCCACCATTTTTCCCACACCTCGGGCAGCGCATGCTTCTGATCTGCTCGGCTTCGGCGTCCACGCTGGCCTCTGAGACTGCTGCCAGCTCTGCCATATATCGAGCCTTGCGTTGATGGCATGGCCTGCTACAAAACCGATAACCACGGTCTTTGATGCCACCGAATGCAACTGTCCTACCGCAGGTATAACAAGGCCCCATATCCCCTCCTGATTGGGTTGCTAGCTCGCTCGCCGATGCGCGCAGTCACTCGCTCATCGGATGGTAAAGACGACATAGAGTGCTATCGCTGCCGGAAGCCCCAACACGACCGCGTAGACGGACAGCACTTGTTTCCAGTTCAATGGAACGCGCTGCTGTCTAAATCTTCTTGAGGAATAGATCCCAATGGCCGCACTTCCCTCGATGGGTAGCATGCGCACTGACATCAGCGGCAAAACAGGCAGGTGCAAAAGCACGACCCAAAGGGTCGAGATATATGACCCGTCTGGCTCCCTCTCTCGGCGACCGTAGAACTTGGTTCCAAAACCATTGAACGAAAAAGCCACTTCCCCTCCCCCAAGGTAACGAGCTTCATTGCGGCGGAGAGCTTGCTTAAGCACTGGCGTTGAGTCAATGGCTGGTTCTTGGCGCCTCTTTGGCAAGGTCCGCTTCGGGTCGGGAGCGGACCTTCTCACATCGTATATCGATGTGCTCGGAAGTGACGCCGAGTGTTAGCTGTCGCGCAAATGAGGGGCTATCGCCAACAGCGAGGCAGGCCTATCCACATAGAGCAGAACCCAGCGACGCGGAGCCTTGTACTTTCCCCGGCTGCCGATCCTTATGGTCGCGGTCGCCGGATTCTTGATTTCTACAGCGAGATTGGGAGGGTCGAACCCGCTGGCGACCGTGATGTCTCCGCGACCGACCCCGTATTCGCTCATCCATTCATGTCGAGAGCCCCGAATGGCTACGACCCGGTCAATGGCCGCTTTCGGAATGACGCCAACAAGCCGAACGCCGCCGCCGATCCACAGTGCGTCTTCGCTAATCACATGGGGCAAGGACCTCACCGCACTGCGCGCTGCGATCGCCCAGCCTAAGCTTAGGAAGCCAAGTGCAGCGACAGCTGTATGGACAAGCGCAGGATGGCTTGGATGACACAAGGCGGCGATGACAAAGGAAAGAGGGATATCGCCAAGCAAGCCTATAAACACCACTGGGACGAGAATGCTCGACACAGGACCATTCGCAACGGAATGCCGCTCCCCAGGAGGGTAAGTAGCAGAGATAAGGGCACTTGGTCGCGGTCTTCGAAAAGTGATGGCGGCAAATTCTCGCCAAAGGCTTGGAATTTTCGGCATGGCCATACGCTAGGTGCAGACCTCGATGTCTTACGCAAGGATTGAGGAAGCGAGATGTCTGCTGTGGGTCGATAGCGGACGTTATCTTGCCGCCTTAATTGGCGCTAGGGGGAGACCCAGTGATCTTTTCGAAGGACCTTGTGATTGCCGTCTATCTCGACGGACCAAGCTTCGATGTCCGCTAACAGGCGATTTTCGTACCACAGCCTTTCGCTACAAGGGCTCTGGCAACCTTGATCGGCATACCTCTGAAATAGTTTGTTGGGCGTTTCTAGTACGGATGGATCACCCAAAATCTCTCGTACGGCCACTTCGGAATCTCCGAGCTTCACTCGATCAAGGGCCGAAGTGAGTTGCGCCGACCGATGCAGCGCCAATGCTCCGTAGCCGACCACCACGATCACGAATATGCCGATAGCGACTCTTCCGAACATGTTTGCTTCCCAGATTCGCGGGCAAGGGAGAATGTCACGACCAAGGGCTAAATCCATGACTTCGTAAAGTCCGCCACGGGTCGGAAGCAGACCTTCTCAGCATGATCGAAGTTCATGGCTTCCCGGGCACGCCGAGTTGAGGCAGTGATCACGATGGCGGCAAATGTGAGGATCAACATCATGCCGGTCACGACCCAGACGGTCATGGATGGCGCTCGCCGGTAGCCGTCCTTCATCCCCATCTATGGCGGCTCTCATAGGACAACACGAGTTGGTAACCGCGATTTAGCGCCGCATGGGTGAGGTACGCTTGATATACACCTCTCTCGATCCAACCGATGACGATGGACATAGCCATCACCTCCGTCATGCCTTCCCAGTTCATCTGGCGGAGGGGCTGTAGATGATCTGGGAACAGCAACCTGAACTGGCGGTGCCAGAAGAAACTCAACTGGTGACCGAATAGTTGGTACCCAAGTGCCTCGGACATCGCTTGTTCCCAAGGCTTGCCCTGGAGCGCCAGCACTTGCGCGCGCAGGTTTGCGCGGTGCCCCACTGGGCCATACGACGATGTAGGAAGTGTCCGAACAGCTCCAGGCCCTAGATCGACACCGTTGTTGTAGGCAATCGCTTGGTCCATCGTCCAAGGAGTCATCTTGTCTATCCATCCGACGACTCTCTTCCGAGAAGGCCACTCCTTCGCTATGCCATGCCTCACAGGTTCTTCAGTCTTCACGTCCCCTCCCTGAGATGATTCTTTATAGCGCGATGTCCGCTGTGGGTGGCGGACATTGTGTTGACACGCTACTCGGTTTCGTCCGCGTCCGAAAAATAGTTGTCGAGATATAGAGGAACGCCAAATTCAGCCAACCTCTCTAGTAGCGCAACAGATAAGGTTAAGGGCTTGAGCTGCTGCGACTTGGGGGCGTCTCGAACCATCCCGGCGGGCTGATGGACGCCAAGAGTCGCGGCCAAACGGCCAGCTGGCTCGGGCTTGGTTGGAGATAGGCTAACCCACCATCACATAGATCAAGGTCCTATTGCTACGCCGCTCCCTGAGACAATGCATGAACAATGGTACAAGGCACTTCATCCAAATCAATAAGAGAGAGTTATGGACTTCCAGTTGCTGCAGCGAAAGTTAAAACGAGCTGTTCCTAGTGGCGAAAACTTAAAACGCCTCGGCATCTTAGATGCGGAGGCGTTAGAACTCATTTCCTCTTTCGAGCTCAGTGAGAGAACTGTCTCCGTAGATTGCCCCATGCCTCCAGGCATCATGGGCGAATTTTTTCGCCTCTATGATCCGTCACGTCTTGAAATTGGGATGGTGCGCTTTTCTGCGCTACCCCACCGCTCTAGCTTGGGGTGGATGATAGGTCAAGTTGAAGCCGACCCTCTTGTTCTGAATGAAGACCTTGGTGGGATTTACGTCGCTGATCTGGCTGTGCCAGATCGAGTTCTGTGGAGGTGCGCAGCAACTGCCGATGGTTTCTTGATGGCACTGATGCCTACTGCGGAATACCTGGGCCTCTGTATGGTCGATGACCTGGCGTACGGCGACAAGAGTTCCCGAGATATCGCATTGAAACAATGTGTCATGTACGCGGGCGGATTGTCGTATATGCCGTTCTACAAGATGCTACTTGGCTTTGAATAAGCAAATAGCAACGTAATGTTACAAACATCACAACTGACGTCACTGCTAATTCGCCGTGGCCCGACAAGACCTTCTTCCGCTACCCCAACTGTCCGCTTCACGCCCTGAGCCGTTCCGTCAACTATCGGATGAAGCCAGGCCGGCGAGCAAGGGCGAGCCGCGACGCTGCAGGGCCCTAAGATAACGCGACTCATCGTAGGGTGTGTGGGACTGCCAGCAACGATGCAGGATGCGGATCCACTTGAAGGCCAGGGCACGGACAGCCACCTGGTGTGGGCTGCCCTTGGCGCGCTGCTGGCGATAGAAGGCGCCGGCCCAGAACGACTTGTTGATGGTCTGCGCCGCCCATTCCACGAAGGTCTGGCGGATGAAGGTCGGGCACTGCCAACGCCAGTGCACCCAGCTCTTCTTACCACTTCGCTGCGTCACCGGCGCCACGCCCGAGTAGCGTTGCAACTGCTCGGCGTGGGCGAAGCGTTCGCGTTGTTCGCCGAAGGCGGTCAGCAGACGGGGCGTGAGGATCGGGCCACTGCCCGGCAAAGCCTGGAAGAGCGCGTAGTCAGGCAACGTGGGCGCCAAGGCCGCGATCTCCTCGTCGAAGCGATCAATGGCGTGCAGCGCGACCTGTAGCTGCTCAACCAAGGCGATGGCCAGCAGCTGATGCGTGCTGATCACCGCCGGATCCTCGGTCAACGGCATCGCCGTCTGGATGGCTCGCATGCGCTCGGCCACGACCTTCGCAGAGCGCACATTGTGGCCACGGAAGAAGGCTTCCAGCGTGGCCTGGTGGGCACGCTTGACCTGCTTGAGCGTGGGCCAGCGCAGCAGGAAGTCACTGAAGACCACCGTGTCGTGCTGCTCAAACCACTCTAAAACCTGGGGGTAATACTGCTTGAGCGTATGGCCCAGGCGATTGACCAGGCGCTTCTTGTCATCGACCAACAACCGCCGCTGCTCGACCAGGAAACCCAAGGTTCGCATCGCCACGCTCTGGGGCTTGAGGGGCGTGAAGCGGTGCGGATAGCGCTGCATCAACTCCAGCGCCAGTTGCGCATCGGTCGGATCATCCTTGGCCCGGCTGGGTTTGAACGCCTGGCGATACTTGGCCAGCAGGCTGGGATCGATCGGAAACAACACGAGGAAATCGTACTTCTGCAACGCGTACACTACCGGTCCCTTGGTTAGCTCAAGGGCGATGGCGATGCGCCCGCCAAAGCGCCGATGCAACGCACGCGCCCACGCCTCGATAGCCTCGGGCTGATGCGCGAGCGTGCCGAACTCGCGCGCTTCGCCATCGCCTGGCTGCAAACAGTAATCGTGTTTCGCGTCGGCCCAGTCCAGCCCAACGAAGGCTGTGAAATCCTCTTCCGGATGTGTGCTCATGCGTCACCTCGCCACGTGCGTCAGCTGTCGAGACCTGCGTGCCCGAGCTCTGCGAAGTCGATATAGAGAGCCGACCAGGCGGCGTTCCCTGAGTATTCGTTGAAGAGCTCAAGCGCACCGGCAAGCTCGAAACCGAAGCGGTGAACATCGCGTGTTTGGGTCGGAATGTTCGTAGCTTGCCGGTGCAAGTCCCGCCCTCGCGGCCAGCTACCTGGCCGCCGTGACATGGTCACTGAGAACGGGACGGAATACCTATATCGGGTCGGAATCGGACCTTACGCCCCCGCGCTTCCAACTCCTTGCGCCATCTCGAAATCTTGGACAGACACAATGTTGCCCCATGGGTCGGCACTGACGCCATTTCGCTTGATCGCCGCAAGGGCAGCGCTATGGATCAACGCTTCATATCGACGGACAACGTCTGGAAAGGCCAACCCGCCCGCTGCCTTTTTGGCTAGAAAGGCATTGTGTTGCTCAACGTAGCAACGAACACGGAGCCCCTCATATGAGACGGAGAAGGTCGCTCCGGCCCCTTTGTCAAAATAGAGGTCATCCAAGTGTCCGCTGCTCATCGCCAATTTCCCCCGTTCAAAAAGGTCCGCACCGGGTCGACAGCGGACCTTACCGTCGGCACGTTAGTGGATGTCTTTCTAGTCGGAAAGATGGTTCTCTTGCTGCACTGCCACGTGGCTTCGCGAATTGCCCGCCCGCCTTATGGCGCGCCAAACTGAAAAGAAGACCAGCGCGCCGATAAGACCGTGAATGCCGTGATAGACGACGCCTTCGCAATAGCTTATCCATCCGTAGATCGTCGGGACGCCGTTGATGAAGAGGTCAACAGACCGGCCACGCCAGGCCCCGGCCGACGAATATCCTGGATACCTCCCTAGGGGCCAGGTTATTGCTGCAGCTGGGAGCGCGCCCCCTGTAAGTCCTAAGAGGGCCATGTTTTTCCAGGTTAGACGGCCGAATCGCCTCAGGAGAAGAAACGAAGGAATGCCCAGGAGTAGAACGAACGGGACTGCAATGGCAGCAGCGACAAGCGATAAATAAAACCCCCATCCGTTCAGCGATGCGCCCGCTAGGTAAGCCGGCACGAGGAACCATGCAAAGAAGACGATTGGCTGAACCAGTATGGCTGCGGCCGCTGCGTATGCTATTGCCTTCACCCTACTGATCCCTTTTGGCAGTACGTGTCGCGAACGGGCTTTTTCTGAGGCATGTCCGCCCTGGGTCCAGGCTGTGTGAAAACAGATTTGCGCCGACACCGACAGTGAGATTGCCACACTGAGCTCGCTCTTGGCTGCCTGTGTTTGTCCAGAAGTGCTGTGGAGGAAAAGTTGTTGCTGACATTTCGAAGTGGGTTATCGACACCGAAGGCTCTGTCAGCCCCTGGGGCGACGTGTTTTCGCGACAAGCGCGCCTTCAGGCGCCCATCGCCTGCATCAGTGGTGCGATTCCCAGGATTCGCATCACGCGTTTGAGGTTATAGGCGAGCACGTGCAGACTCATCTCCGTGCTGACGTGCTTCAACGTGCGCATCAGGAAGTGCGTCGACCCCATCCACGCTTTGAGCGTGCCGAAGGGATGCTCGACCGTCTGCCGGCGGATGCGCATTTTGTTCGGGTCGTGATCCAGACGCTGCTGCATCGCCTCGATCACAGCTTCGTGCTCCCAACGTCTGACGCGACGCTGGGCTGCCGGTGTGCATTGCGCCTTGAGCGGACAAGCCTTGCAGGCCGAGCTCCAGTAGCAGTGCAACGTCATGCCCTTGTCCACCGTCGTGAAGCGCCAGATCAGTGATTGTCCGGCCGGGCAACGATAGGTATCTGTCTCGGGCACATAGAGGAAGTCCCGTTTGCCGAACAGGCCCCTGGCCTGGTTGTTGGAGGTTTGTGGTCGAGGAACGTAGGCGGTGATGCCGGCTTCTCCGCATGCCACGATCTCCTCGCCGCTGAAGTAACCACGATCGGCGACGACCTCCAGCTGTTCGGCCTGCATGGCGGTGCGGGCACGCTGCGCCATCACCGCCAGCTGGCTGCGATCATGGCCGATGTTGGTCACCCGGTGGTCGACGATCAGGTGATGCTGCGCATCCACCGCCGTCTGCACGTTGTAGCCGACGGTGCCGGTGCCCTTGCCGCTGGTGGCCATCGATCGTGCATCCGGGTCGCTCAGCGAGATCTGCTGGTCGGGCGCGGCCTCGACCTCGTGCGCCAGCGCCTTCATGCGCTGCATCTCTGACCGCAGCTTCTCGACCTTCTCCCGAAGCCGTAACGTCTGGGCTTCGGCGACGGGGGCCGTGCCCTGACGATCGGCTCGATCCAGCTCCGACAGATACCGGGCCACGCTCTCCTCGATCTGTTCAAGCCGACGCTGCACCTTGGCGCGTGTGTAGTTGCGGTCGCGGTTGTTGACCGCCTTGAACTTGCTGCCGTCGATGGCCACCAAGGCCTGCGAAAACAGATCCAGCCGCCGACACAGCTGCACGAACTCGCGGCAGACCTGGCGGATCGCCGCGCCGTTGTCCTTGCGGAAATCGGCGATCGTCTTGAAGTCGGGTGCCAATCGACCGGTCAACCACATCAGCTCGATGTTCCGCTGCGCTTCGCGCTCCAGGCGACGGCTCGACTGCACGCGATTGAGGTAACCGTAGATGTAGATCTTCAGCAGCGTGGCCGGGTGGTATCCCGGCCGACCCGTGGCCTGCGCGATGGCTCGGTCAAAGCCCAGCGCGGCAAGATCCAGGTTGTCGACGAAGACATCAACAACCCGCACAGGGTTGTCTTCCGTCACGTAGTCGTCAAGGCGCTCGGGCAACAAGGTGCTCTGCGAGCGATCTTCACCTTCTACAAAGCGTCCCATCGGCAACTCTCGTCGGCGCGGTGGATCAAGTTTATCGAATCAAAGAGTTTTCACACAGCCTCGGTCGGAAGCGGACCTTACGGTCTTTCGAAATGCCAGCCCAAGAACTGTTCAAGATCGTCGGCAGCCGCGTCCGCCTGCCCTCGAACATGCCCATCAGCATCGACCAGTCCATGAGCGACCAGATCGTATATCGGCACGCGTGGAAGCTGGCCATATCGGCGAGCCAAGTGCCCGAAACTAAGCAACGCGTTTCCGCGAACGAGTGGGTCGGATGCTCGGGCGGCCGTGAGCGAAACGTCGAGGGCCGGTGCCAGAGTGGGCGAGTTCAGAGCTAGTCCGATTAGGGCTTTGGCAGCAGAAATCCCGTCTCCGGCTTCCAGAAGTCTCAGTACGCCAATCGGAGAAACCCATGCTTCTTCCGCGTAATCCATTGCCAATCCCCTGATTTTCGTCCTTTGCCGAAAGGGCCGCTGCGGGTCGAAAGCGGACCTTTCCAGAATATAGCCGTAAGCGCCTGCCGGCACCAATGATCAGCACCAGCGGGGTGTTCAGTGCTACCGGAATCAATGTTCAGCCTGCCCGGAATCCGCACCGTGGGGGGTGGATCGCCGCTACGCGCGATGCCTTGGGGATGTCGCAGTCGGATCTCGCACGCCGGCTGGGCGTGCTTCCCAGTTCAGTAGTTAAGCTCGAAAACAGCGAGCGTGCCGGCACCGTGCGCGTCGATACCCTGCGCCGCGCGGCGGCGGCCATCGATTGCGAATTGGTTGTGCTGGTGGTCCCTCGGCAGCCCCTGCAGTCCAGCGTGGACCAACAGCGCTTGAAGCTCTACAACGCCAGGTTCAACCGGGCCGCCGCCCACATGAAGCTCGAAGACCAGGCGGTCTCCGATGACCTACACCGGCATCTTCTGCAACAGGCGGAATCCGCGATCCCAGACACCGCACTGTGGCGGGAGCGCGAGTTTGGCTGATCCCCCGGAGTTCGACTTCCAACTCGATGACGGGCAAACGCCCCTGGTCCACCGGAGATGCGTGGGGATGGCGACGCGTGCGTGTTTGACTAACGACGCCGGGGCGCGCTCCCTAGATGGGGGCAGTTCACGAAACGGAAAAAATCGTACGTTAAGACCACGAGGAAGTCAGAACCCTGCCGTTATCGCGCCCACGAAAAAATGATCCCATCGCGCAGGCCCTCATCCAGCATTTCGCGCGTGACATTGACGCCCTCGGCCACAATCAGGCGTTTTGGTGCATCTCCCTCCTTCAGCGCGTCCTGCAGTTCCGCATTGCTGCTAATGCCGTAAGGGCGCCGGTAAGCCCGAAGATACGTTTTCAAATCGAGACGTGGCTTGGCCAGCTCGATGAGCTCGGGGGCCTTGACGGTGTAATTTGGCCCATTGCCGTCGGAGATCGGTAGTCCATTGAGCGTTTCCTCATCGGTATCCGCAACGAATACCACGCACCCTTCAGTAAGCTCCCTGGAAAAGTCCCAGCGATCGCCATCGATGACAATGTGTGCGCTCTCTATCTTTTCACTGAGCTTCCGCCGTCTGTCGTGAATTTGGCGCCACATCTCGTTCTTGCTGTGGAGCTTCAAACCTGCGTTGGTGGCGATCGACACATCCACGTCCCAAGCGGTCGACGACAAGTGCTCCCAACGCTCGCCTGCCTCTTTCATGTGCCGCTGCATTTCCCGTTTGCCCCACAGTGTCAGCTGAAAGATATGGGACTCGACATCCTCGCGGATCCCCAACACCTCAGCTAAGCCGCTGTGGACAGAGAGATGACACAGTTTGCAGACGCAAACGAGACGAACGAGCTTTTGCGTCTTCGTTGCCTCGTCAAAATCCCACCGTTCATGGGCCTCCAATCGTTCGGAGCTGCCGCAGATTTCGCACACACCCTGCGCCCGAGAAATTACGTATTGGCTGAGCGCTCGCCAGTGCGAGGGTGGCAACATTGTGTGTAGGTTCGCAAACCAAACGGACTTTGGAACAAGGTCGACATAGAAACCGTTCCCCCCATACGACCGGTCCTCACCAGGAAGTTCGTGGGGAAATCGTTCTAGGTGAACAGCGTTGGTGCGAGCCATCAGTTATTGCTCCCATAGCAGTCCGCCTGAATCAGGCTCGTACGTGAACTTGGGAAGTGGGCTCTCTTAGAACCCCAACAAGCTCTATCGTGATCCTTGAACGTCTCAGAAGATGAGCCGGCCTCATACATCAAGAGTGCGACGATGCCGGAATCCAGCGATATAACGTGGGAACCGACACGCCGAGGTTCCTGGCCACATCGCGCGGCGGAATGCCTTCGGCCAGCAGTTTTCTCGCTGACCGGATCTTGCTCTCGGTCATCTGGCGTTTGCGCCCACCCGTGCGCCCGAGTTGGCGCGCAACTTCCAAGCCCGCACGCGTGCGCTCGACGGTCAGTTCGCGTTCCATCTCGGCGAGGCTGGCCATCACATGGAAGAAGAATCGCCCTGCTGGCGTGCTGGTGTCGATCGCATCCGTGAGGCTCCGAAACTGGACGTCACGTGCGTGCAACTCGCCGACCAGGTCGACCAGATGCTTCACGCTACGGCCGAGCCGGTCCAGTTTCCAGATAACGAGCGTGTCACCCTCGCGCACCATCTCCAGCGCCTTGGCCAGCCCGGGCCGGTCGGCACGGCTGCCACTGAGCTTGTCCTCGAAAACCTTTTGGCAGCCGGCCTTGCGCAGCGCCTCGATCTGGAGATCCAGATTCTGGTCTTGTGTGGACACACGGGCGTAGCCGATCAGCATGGCGACGTGCTCGGGGTCACGACGTTGGCGTCAGCACGACGCGATCGCGGCTGGGATCCAGATAACGGATGTCGTCCTGGCATACCCAGTCCAGCACCGCGCCGGGTGGCTCGGGCTTGAGGGCAAACTGAGCCAGCGCCGAGCGATATTGCGCGTTGGTGGTGGTGGACTGCCGAAGACGATGCTGATGGTCGATCAATCCCTGCAGGAGGTTCTGCTCGATGTCAGATCGGAAGGCAGCGGCCGTGCCATCAAGATCGATGGAGAAGAAGAAGTAGTCGCCGCTTCCAATCATGTTGTCTAGCACGGCCTGGACTATCGGGTTATCTGGGTTTACCAGCACGTGGTACGTGGCGAACCCATAGAAGTGGAACGAGAACTGGACCACTTCGTACGACGTTGTGCCGAGGATGGCGTGGCCGAAGCTGAAGCCACTCTGGGCGACATCAAGCGGAACCGCTTCGGGAGGTCGCACTGCCAGACAGGCATACGATTGCCCGTGTTCCTCGACCAGCCCCAAAGCCACGCACGGGCCGGGCGCGTTGACGAATTCACTAATCCACCCGCTGTGAAGGGTTAGCGCCGGCAACGCGGGCATGGCATGGTTCATGGGCGGGATGTTCCGTTGTTGTGGTGCGCGGTGCGCAGCAACTGCAGCAGGTTGGGCAGCGCGGTTTGCGCGGTTTCCCACACCACATCGAGGTTGATGTCGAAGTAGCCGTGCGCGATACGGTTACGCATCCCACGCATGCTCCGCCACGGCACATCGGGATGGGCCTGGGTGAATGTCGCGTAGCCGTCCATGACTTTGGTGGCGGCCTCGCCAATGATGATGAGGCTCATGACCACCGCCTGCTGGGTGCGCTTGTCGGCAAGAAAGTCGCCCTTGCTCAAACCGTCCACGAACCCGCACGCATCGGCCGCCGCCTGGCGCATATGATCCAGGTAGTCCTCAAGGCGGTGATCGCTCATACCGGCTGCGCTTCCGCGAGCACCTGCGCACGAAACGACGCCGGCAGATCTCCCGGGGTCAGAAGATCCACGGGGACACCGAGCAAGGATTCCAGCTCGACCTGCAATCCACCCAGGTCGAACAACGTCGCGCCTGGCAGCGCATCGACCAGCACATCCAGGTCGCTGCCTTCCTGGTCCGTGCCTCGGAGCACCGAACCGAAGATGCGGGGATTCGCCGTGCGAAAGCGACTGGCCGCTTCACGGATAGCACCTCGTTGGAGATCGAGCACGATCGACGGACGCATCGGAACCCTTCCTTTATCGAAACTCATGGCAATAGTAGGCTTGTGAGAATGTCGTTTCAAGAACTGTTTTTGAGAATCGCAAAGGCTTGAGCCACGGTACCGGGTCCGATCCCTGCCCGGGTTATCACAAACCTGCGTTTTCAAGAGGAGCCTCGTTATGCCCCGTCGGTCAATCTTGTCCGGCGCCGAACGCGACAGCGTACTGGCGTTACCGGGCACGGAAGATGCACTGATTCAGCATTACACCTTCAACGACGCCGATTCGTCGGCCATTCGACAACGACGTGGCCAACACAACCGACTCGGTTTCGCTGTGCAGCTGTGCTACCTGCGCCACCCCGGCTTCGCGTTGCCGCCCGATGGCGAGCCGCCAGTGTCCTTGCTGACGCATGTCGGCCGACAGTTGCGCATCGAGCCGGAGATGTGGCCGCAGTATGCACAGAGGCCAGAAACCCGGCGCGAGCATCTGGCCGAACTGCAGACGTGGCTCAACCTGAGACCGTTCTCTGCTACCGACTATCGCCGTGCGGTCCAACAGCTCAGCGAACTCGCCCAGCAAACCGACCGCGGCATCGTGCTGGTCGAGGCACTGATTGAGCAGCTATGTACTTGGCGTAGCCTCCTATCTGATCAAGTGGATTTTTTTAGATCATCGCGTGGTATCCATAGATCATCTAGCTCAAATTGAGAGCACCATCTTCACTGCAAACCTTTGGATTACGGCCGTCTTCACCTACTGTTGGGTGCTTCTGCCGGTGGCTGTATTCAGTGGCAGATGGATAGCAAATCGCTGGGAACACGCAGTTGCTGTACACCGAGCCTAAACTACTGCGCTCTTACCTGATCTAGGAGGTGCTATGTCGTGGGAACATCTTCACTACCGCGCCACCTGCGACGCATGCGGCCACCAAGGTGTGTACATCCACTCATCGGACGACTGGAACCGCTCGGAATCGACTTATGAGGGGTTCGACCTTCAATCGCCGCTCCCTTAGCTACCAGCCCTGGTCGCTCGACAGCATACTTTGCTAAGTGAAGGTCTTCACAGGCTGGGGTGCTGAGGTGGGGCTAGGCGCCACCCGAACGCAGGCACGAGAAGGCAGGAAGATTTTGGCCCTTCGCTAGACGGGCCATTCAATTCGGCACTGTGTCGACAAATTCTAGCCCGCCAACTTCTCAAGCTTCGCAGCAAGGTGCTAAAGGGCCAGATCGGCATATAAAGGGCGATCTTCAAATCACTATGGCCCTGTAGTTCCTGGGCAGTTCTAGCCAATGCCCGCCATAACCAGTGACTGGCGGCCCGATTGCGCGTCTCAAGACCGGAATCTTTCAATCTTGGCCAGCACCAGGAGGCTCGGGAGATTGTTTGGCACGATCTTCCACAGATAGGTACGTGAGCATGCCAAACCTCTAGACGTCGGGGCCGCGCTCCGGTCCAGGGCTCGGCGATCGAGGCGAGCCAAGACCGCCGTGTCCGGCGGGAATTTCTCAACGCCCTGCCAAGCCGCACCCTTCTAAAGGCACCCTTCTAAAGTGGTTCATCGAACGGCTGGAGCAGGGTGCTACGTCAGCCCGTCCCAACCTACAGGATCTCCATCCAGGAGATCCGCCTGTGACCTACGAAGCCCATCTTTTTCTAGGCGGCCGGAAGTTTTACCTACGGCGGCGGGCGTGGCGACGGGTCACGACGATCGAAACCCGACTAGCTCAACCTAGGGATGGTCTGATCATCCCCCTTTCGTAGCAACAGCGGTCCTCTGGGCCGTCGCCTCACGGTCGACGACGGCTATCCATGCCACGTCATGGCGATTTGACAGCTCGTTTTGCCGCGTTTGATCGCGGCAGTGTGCGCGGCGGGCGCACCTATCCTGTCGTGGCCAGCAGATGCTTGCGGGCCATCCACACATTGCTCAGCGCAAACAGCGTCAGCACCTGCGCGCCGTTCTTGGCCAGGCCTCGGTAACGCGCCTTCACGTGGCCAAATTGCCGCTTGATCACTCGGAACGGATGCTCGACCGCCGCCCGTATCGAGGCCTTGGCATGTTCCAGTTTTTCGATCAATCCGCGCAGTTTCTTATCGGTGATCGCCTTGACCGTGTTGCGCTTGGCCGCAATCCACCATTGGCGACCACGTTTGGCCGGTGCGTGCTTCTGGGCGCCCGTGTAGCCGGCATCGCCAAACACGGCTTTCTCCCTGCCGTGTAACAGTTGCCCCACCTGGGTCACGTCCGCCACATTCGCCGCCGTCGTCACCACGCTGTGCACCAGGCCAGTCGCTTCATCCACGCCAATGTGCGCCTTCATGCCGAAGTACCACTGATTCCCTTTCTTGGTCTGGTGCATCTGTGGATCGCGCGCCTTGGCGCGGTTCTTGGTCGACGAGGCCGCGCCAAGGATCGTCGCGTCGACGATCGTGCCCTGCGAGAGCTTCAGGCCGTGGTCGTGTAGATGTTGGTTCACTGTCTTGAACAGCTTGTCGGCGAGCCCGTGCCTCTCCAGCAGGTGCCGGAATTTGCACACCGTGGTCTCGTCCGGTGCGGGCTCGCGCCCCAGATCAATGCCGACAAACCGACGCATCGACGCCGAGTCGTACAGTGCTTCCTCCACCGCCGGATCGCTCAACGCGTACCACTGCTGCAGGAAGTGAATGCGCAGCATCCGCTCCAGACCTACCGGACGACGACCGCCTTCGGCGCGCGCCTTGGGATAGAACGGTTCAATCACCGCGCAAAGCTGGGCCCACGGCACCACCTTGTCCATCTCGGCCAGGAACACATCGCGCCGCGTGGGCTTGCGGTGCGCCTCAAATCCACCATCGGCTTGGGTGGCCAGGGTCAGCTGCTTCTCGGACATCATCTACATTCTGTCGGTGGGGGCTGATCTTCGACCGCGAGGCAAAATCAGAGTTTCCCTAGCCGGCAGCCTGATCTGACTAATGGAACTTGGAGCCGAGGACTGTCCGCGGCCGGGGTCGAGATAAGCCGAAACGTCGGGCCATCGCCGCCCTGAAATGCAGCGAGTTTTGGTTGCGACTTGAGATCGATGCCAAAAAGTTGCCGCATGATTTTGTGACGCATCTACGAGGGCACGGGAAGGGCGCAAGCCGAACGCACGCAGGGCTCGTCGCGCAGAAATTGCCGAAGAAAATCACGCAGGAAACAAGAAGGAAAGAAATAAAAGCCCATAGCAATCATTGAGTTGCTGCTTCGGAAAAGGGGCTTATTACGTGGTGGCTATGGGTGGACTCGAACCACCGACCCCAGCATTATGAGTGCTGTGCTCTAACCGGCTGAGCTACATAGCCTTGGGTGCCGCCCGGCGCTGTCGTCAACGTGACGTCGATCAGGCGGGGCCCGGCAGTCTAATGGCCCCTGCCTTTCGGTTCAAGTGTTCCGCTTGCCGCCACTTCCTGCGCTATGGTTGAATCAACCCCAGCTAAGGCGTTCTGGACGCGCGAATTTTAGTCGCGCCAGCAGCCTCAGGAGGCGACATGATCGACGTTGATGGCTACCGTCCGAATGTGGGCATCGTTCTGCTTAATGCAGACGGCCGACTGTTCTGGGCTCGCCGCGTCAATCGTGATGGCTGGCAGTTCCCCCAGGGCGGCATGCGCAGCGACGAGACGCCGCTGGAAGCGATGTACCGCGAACTGGAAGAGGAAACCGGGCTCGGCGCCGCACCATGTGGAGGTGATTGGCGCCACCCGTGGCTGGTTGCGCTACCGCCTGCCGAGCCGCTATGTGCGCCACCACCAGCGCCCGACCTGCATCGGCCAGAAGCAGGTGTGGTTCCTGCTGCGGCTGGTGGGCGAAGAGAACGCGCTGCGCCTGGACGCCTGTGAGAAGCCCGAGTTCGACCTCTGGCGCTGGGTGGATTTCTGGTACCCGGCCTCGCACGTGGTCAATTTCAAGCGCCAGGTGTACGAACGCGCACTGCGCCAGTTCGCGCCGCTGGTGGAATCCCTGCTCAGCGTCCAGATAGGCGAGCTGCCTCAGCGTGGCGCGCACGATGCCGGCGACCGTCCCCGTAAGGGCTGGGCCGCCGCCTGAACCGAAAGCCAAGGCCAGCCGACCTCGCAAGCGGATGTGTTGACAATCATTCGCATTTGCGTTCCCATATGTGCCATGTATATCTGCATGTGCAACGCCGTTACCGACCATGACATCCGCCGCGCCGCGGCCGATGGCGTGCAAAGTTTTGCCGAGCTGCAGTCCCGCACGGGGTGTTCCGACTGTTGCGGCTGCTGCGAGCAGGAGGCACGCGCGACGCTCGACCAGGCCGTCGCCCAGGTGGCGTTCACGCTGCCGATGCTTGCCGGCGCCTGAGTCGGCTCCAAACCTGCGTCAGACCCTTCAGCGCGCGGCCTTGGCCGCGCGTTTTGCCATGGGCAATCCATAGCAATTCTCGTTTCGTCCGCCCTTGCCGGGACGCCGTATAGTGGCCTGCTGTAACCGCAAGGAGACTTCTCATGAAGGGCGACGCCAAGGTCATCGAGTTCCTCAACAAGGTGCTCTACAACGAGCTGACCGCCATCAACCAGTACTTCCTGCATTACCGCATGTACAAGGACTGGGGTTACGGCGAACTCGCCGAGCATGAGTACAAGGAATCGATCGAGGAAATGAAGCATGCCGATCATCTGATCGAGCGCATCCTTTTCCTCGATGGCCTGCCGAATCTGCAACACCTCGGCAAGCTGCGCATCGGCGAGAATCCGCTGGAATGCCTGAAGGGCGACCTCGACCTGGAGATGGCGGCCGTGAAAGATCTGCGCGCGGCCATCGCCTACAGCGAGGGCATTGCGGATTACATAAGCCGCGACCTGTTCAAGGACATCCTGCACGACGAAGAAGAGCATATCGACTGGCTGGAAACCCAGTTCAGCCTGGTCAAGGACATCAGCGCCGAGCGCTATCTGCAGAGCAAGATCGACGGCTGACGGCCTCCCGGCAGGCGCCGCCTGAATGGCCCGCCTGCCCGCACTGGAAGCGTGGCCCCGTTCCTTGACGCTCTTGCCACGGCACGGCTATACCTTGGCTTTTCCTGGGAAGGCCGTACATGGCTTCACGCCCACCACCGCGCTTCGTGGTTCGCCCGCATGACGCGGCCGGGCAGCGTCGGCGCGCGCTGTGGCTCGGTGCGGCCTGGCTGCTCAGCCTGCTGCTGGTGGCGCTGATCGTCGGCACCGCCGTGCGTCGCACGACGCCGGCCGCCAAGGAGCAAAGGCAGCTCAAGGCGCTGACCAAGGAAAATGACGATCTCAAGCAACAGGTCGCCAACCTGCAGCGCGCCAGCCAGGTGGGCGATATCGCTACCCGCTCGCTGCGCCAGACCCTGGCCGAACGCGGCGAGGAGATCAACGGCTTGCGCGCCGACCTGGGCTTCTACTCGCGCCTCACCGGTGGTGACGCCCAGCGCGAAGGGCTCAAGGTGCAGGAAGTGCGGCTGCAGCCGGTGGCCAACTCGCACGCCTGGAATGTCACCCTCAGCCTCACCCAGAACGCCAAGCGCGGCGAAGACGTGACCGGTACCGCCACGATCAGCGTCGAAGGCTTGCGCGGCGACAAGGTGGTCCGGCTCGACTGGGCCGCGCTCGGCGACACCGCCCAAAGCGGTGGCATGCCGTTCCGTTTCAAATACTTCCAGCAGCTGCACGGCACCATCGTGCTGCCCGCCGATTTCCGCCCCACCCGCTTGCTGATCCAGAGCCAGCCGGCGGGCGGCGAGACCGTCAGCCGGACCGTCACGTGGGGCGACGCGCTGTCTGGCCACCTCACACCGACCCAAGGAGAACAGGATGCTCAACCGTAAGCGCGCCGACCGATCGCCCACCAGCCACGACACCAGCCTGATTGCATGCGGCACGGTTATCCGGGGCGACGTACGCTTCAGCGGTGCGCTGCACCTGGATGGCCGCATCGAAGGCACCGTACTGGCCAATGAGGAGCACGCCGTGTTCACGCTGAGCGAGAACGGCGTCGTGCAGGGTGAGATCCGCGTGCCGCACGCCATCATCAATGGCGAGGTGCTCGGCGACATCCATGCCGGCGAGCGTCTTGAGCTGGCACCCCAGGCGCGCATCACCGGCGACGTGAGCTACCGGACGCTGGAAATGGCCGCCGGCGCCCAGGTCAACGGACGCATGAGCCACCACGCCGTCGATCTGCCGCGCGAGCTTCCTGCACCGCAGCTGGCTGGCATCGAGGTCGTGCCGGCCTGATCGCGCTATGCTTGCGCCTTAGCCGCTGTGCCCCCATTAGAACCCCATGGATACCGTCATCCCCTTTCCCACTGTCCCGGACTACCGCAGCGCCGGTGCGCCGCTGGTCTTCACTGAGGCCGCTGCCCGCAAGGTGCACGAGCTGATCGTCGAAGAGGGCAACCCGGAACTGAAGTTGCGCGTGTACATCACGGGCGGTGGCTGTTCAGGCTTCCAATACGGTTTCACGTTCGATGAAACCCAGGCTGAGGACGACTTTGCGCTCGATCGGGAAGGCGTCACCCTGCTGGTCGATCCGCTGTCGCTGCAATACCTGACCGGCGCCGAGATCGACTACTCGGAAAGCCTCAGTGGTTCGCAGTTCGTCATCCGCAACCCCAACGCCAAGACCACCTGCGGCTGCGGTTCATCCTTTTCTGCCTGAGCACCGCCCGGGCATGGAACGCACCACCTTGCCGCGCCTCAATACCTTCGCGGGACTAAGCCTGATCCTGGACCGGGTCGCCGAGCGGCGCGACGAGTCCCTGTGGGTGAACGAGCAGGCGAACTCGGAGCATGCCCGCTACCTGTTGCTGGATGCGCTGGGCCAGACCTACCTGCTGCCTGATCGCGAAGCGCTGCGCTGGCTCGATAGCGGCGAGCGCGAACAGTTGTTGGGCGAGGTCAAGGCGACGTTTCTCGGCTTTGCCGGCGAGCGGCCGCATTTCCTGCTGGCCATGGACGACGCCGAACGGGCGGGTGAGCTGGAGAGCACGTTGGGCGCGCGCCGCGCTGGCTTGCGTGACGTCGGCTTGCAACTGGCCGCCGACGAGGCGGGCCTGTTCGCGTATGCCAAGGGCTTGGCGCATTGGCAGCGCGAAACGCGCTACTGCGCGCACTGCGGCGCACCGGTGATCCTGGTCGCCTCCGGCCATCGCGCACAGTGCACCAACGAAGCGTGCGGGCGCGTGCATTTCCCGCGCACCGACGCTGCCGTCATCGTGATCGTGGAACACGAAGGCGCCTGCCTGCTCGGTCGTCAGGCTGGCTGGCCGAAGGGTCGCTATTCCACGCTGGCCGGTTTCGTCGAACCGGGCGAAGCACTGGAAGACGCCGTGCGCCGCGAAGTGGCCGAGGAATCGGGCGTCATCGTGGGCGAGGTGCACTATCACTCCTCGCAGCCGTGGCCACTACCGCAATCGTTGATGGTGGGGTTCACGGCGACGGCCGTGTCGCGCACCATCCGCCTGCGCGATCACGAGTTGGAAGACGCACGCTGGTTTACGCCACAAGACATCGTCGACGGTCTCGCCGATGGCAGCTTCCTGCCCTCGTTGCGACTTTCGGTGTCCTACCAGTTGCTCGCGCACTGGCTGCAGCAACGCGCCGGGCTCGACCTCGACGCACTGATCGCCCAGGCGAAGCGCTGAGTCTTGCCGCGATCGTCTGCGCGGTCGACGCGTGCACGTTTCCTGGTGTCGCCAACCTGTCATCACGCATGTGCCGCGCTGATCGCTGACCTTGCCCTACAATGCGGCCACTCATTCGGAGCGCTGCATCCATGGCTGTCGGCCTGCTTACCGCCCTCATCGCACTCGGTCTTCTGCATGTGATGCCACAGCTGGCGCATTGGCGCGGCGATGGCGGATTCCGCCGCTGGGTGGCGCAGCTTGGGGATACCGGTGGGCCGGCGCGGGTCGCCGTGACGCTGGGTGTACCTGTCGCGCTTTGCCTGCTGGCGATCTGGCTGATCAGCCTGCTGCCGGGCGCCGACCTGCTGCGCCTGATCTTTTCGCTGGTGGTGCTGCTGTACTGCCTTGGCCCGCACGCGTTCGAGGCGGACCTGGAAGCCATCCTCAAGGCAGCCGACCAACCCTCGCGGGAGGCTGCCGCACAGGCGCTTTCGGACGATGGCGAACCGGTGGCGTGGAACGCCATTGCCCTGGGCGAGGCTACCGCGTATGCGGCGCTGCGTCGTCGTTTCGGCGTCTTGCTGTGGTTTTTCCTGTTGGGCCCCGCGGGCGCGTTGCTCTATCGCCTGGCGCAGACGTTGGGCCGCGACCAAAGCCTGCGGATGGATCCCCAGGCACGCGCATCCGCACGCGCATTCGCGAATATCGCGGACTGGCTACCCGCTCAGCTGATGGTGTTCACGCTGGCGCTGGTGGGCCATTGGGATGCGGTGATCGGCGCATGGAAACGCTGGCACCAGCAACAGTCGCCGCATGGCTGGTACGTGGAAGGGCCTGGCTTTCTGGGCGCGGCGGCGCGCGCGGATGTGCAGGTCGACATCGAAGCGGGCGACGGCTACGCCGAGGAACGCTGCGACCCTATCGCCGAACTGATTCGCCTGCGCGGTGCGCTGCTGCGTGCCTTGCTGGCCTGGCTCAGCGTGGTGGCGGTGATCGTCCTGGCCGGCTGGATGAGCTGAGCAAGACGTTCACGCAAAATCACCACGCAGTTCGCGTACACGGGCTTCCAAGGCGTCGGTACGCGCCTCGGCCGGCGCCATAGGTGCACCCGCCACCAACTCCACCCGTGCCCGAAAGCGTCGCGGCAGGCGCGCACGGTGCAACATCGAATCGCGCCGGCTCCACACGCTGCCCCACAGACCGCGTAGCGCGAGCGGCACGACCGGCACGGCACGACGTTCGAGGATGCGCGCTACGCCCTGGCGGAAAGGTGCAATGTCGCCGTCGCGCGTGAGGCCACCCTCCGGAAAAATGCACACCAGTTCCCCCTCCGCGAGCGCCGCATCCACCTCGTCGTAAGCCCGCTGCAACACCTCGGGATCTTCCTTATGGCCAGCGATGGGAATCGCCTTGGCGGTGTGGAATACGAATTTCAGCAGCGGAATGTTGAAGATCTTGTAGTACATGACGAAGCGCGCGGGGCGTCGCAGGTTGGCCATCAGCAGCAACGGGTCCATGAAGCTGACGTGGTTGCACACGAGCAACGCCGGACCTTCTTCCGGGATCTTGTCCAAGCCATCCACGCGCACGCGATACAACGTGTTCACCAATATCCAGGTGATGAAGCGCATCAGGAATTCGGGCACGAGGGTAAAGATGTAGGCGGCCACGGCCACATTGAGTACGGCCGCGGCGAGGAAGATCTGCACGGCGGTGAAACCCAGCGCCCCCAGCAACAAGCCGAAGCCGGCGGCCAGGCAGATCAGCAAGGCGTTGAGAATATTGTTGCCCGCAATCACGCGCGACAAGCGGTCACGCGGCGTACGCGCCTGCACGAAGGCAAACAGCGGCACCACGTAGAAGCCGGCGAAGACGCCGATCATGCTGAGGTCGAACGCAATGCGCCAGCTGCCCGCGCTGCGCAGAAAAGCCAACCAGTTCAGTCCATGCACTGCAGCCACACCGGGATGCGCCGCATAGAGATCGATACCGAAGGCGGTCAGGCCGAACGCGCCCAACGGAACCAGCCCCACTTCCACCCGCCGTCCCGACATGCGCTCGCATAACAACGCGCCGACGCCCGTGCCGATGGAAAACAAGGTCAGCACGAGGGTGTTTACCGAGCCGTCGCCACCCAGGTTCACGCGCGTGTAGCTGGGCAACTGCGCCACCAGCACGGTGCCGAAGAACCAGAACCATGAAATGCCCAGCACCGCGTTGAAGACCCTGCGGTCCTCACGCGTGATGCCGAGCACGCGCGAGGTTTCGGTGAACGGATTCCAGTTCAATACGAGGTCGGGCGCGGTGGCCGGCGCGGCCGGGATGCGCCGGCTGGCGAGATAACCAAGGACGGCGATCAGGATCGTCGCGCTCGAGGCGAGGATCGGCCCATAGCCGGCAATCAGCATCAGCGAGTTGCCGACGATCATGCCGACCAGCATGGCCATCTGCGTGCCCATCTCCACCAGGCCATTGCCACCGACCAGTTCCTCGGGCTTCAGCGCCTGGGGCAGGATGGCGTACTTGATCGGTCCGAACGTGGTGGAGTGCAGTCCCATCAGGAACAGCACGATCAGCAGCAGGGTGGTGTGATGGGTGTAGAAGCCGACTGCCGCCAGCAGCATCGCGCCGATTTCGAACAGCTTTACAAAACGGATGATGCGCGTCTTCTCGTATTTCTCCGCAAGCTGCCCCGCCGTGGCGGAGAACAGGAAGAACGGGATGATGAACAACGCCGGCGCGAGGTTCGTGTAAAGCGATACCGTTTTATCGTCCAGCCCCATCTGGAACGCCACCAGCATGATCAAGGCGTTGCGAAAGGCATTGTCGTTGAATGCACCCAGCGCCTGCGTCCAGAAGAAAGGGGCAAAGCGACGGCTTCCAAGCAGGTTGAACTGGCTCATGCGGGGCTCGGGCGTTGAGTCGCCGCCAAGCCTACCAGCGTAGAGTGAGTGCCGTCGCTTACCGCGCCGCCACCAGGATAATCGTCATGGTTGAGACCTTTCGATCCACCCGCGACGTCATCCTCCGCACCGAGGCCTGGGACCAGGCCACGACGTTCTACGGCTCCGTGCTCGGCTTGCCGGTGAGCTACCGGAGCGACCATCTCGTCGGTTTCGAAACGGGTTCGTTCTGCCTGTATGTCGAGCGCGGCGAAGGGCATGGGCCGGTCTTCGAGTTTCTTGTCGACGACGTGCGCGCGGCGAGTGCACGGCTTGTCGCGTCGGGTTGCACGGTTGTGGAAGAAGATGCGTCCGTGCCCCGTTGCTATATCCGCGACCCCTACGGCTTCGTCTTCAATCTGCGCGCCCGCTGAAGTCGCTTTTGCATCTGGCGGCGCGGGTGGAGCCGGATATGCCGGGGTGATCGGGTCGCAACGATGGGGCTACGACTGTGCGGTACGTGGTGCCCAGGCGTGGCGGTCGCGCACAGGGTGCGCTCCTACATAAAGGAGAAGGCCCCGGGTGAGCGGGGCCTTGCTTCGTGCGAGTGAGCCGACGTCAGCCGCGGTGGAGGGCGCGGTGGGCGATGTCGCGGCGGCAAAAGGCGCCGTCGTAATGGATCTTGGCGACGGCAGCGTAGGCGTGCTCGCGGGCGGCGGCGATGTCCTTGCCGAGGGCGCATACGGTAAGTACACGGCCACCTGCGGTCACCGCGCGGCCCTGGGCATCCAACTGGGTGCCGGCGTGGAACACCTTTACGTCAACGCCGAAGTCGCTGTCGAGGCCCGTGATGACGTCGCCGTTGCGCACCTTGCCGGGATAGCCGCCGGCGGCCATCACGACACCGATGGAGGGGCGGGCGTCCCAGTGCACGTGGGTGTGATGCAACTCGCCATCCAGCGCGGCTTCGATCAGGTCGACCAGGTCGGACTTCAGGCGCAGCATGATCGGCTGCGTTTCCGGGTCACCAAAGCGCACGTTGAACTCGATCACCTTTGGCGCGCCACTCTTGTCGATCATCAGGCCGGCGTAGAGGAAGCCGATGAACGGTGCGCCCTCCATCGCCATGCCGTGCAGCGTCGGCTCGATGACTTCCTTGAGGATGCGGCGTTCGACCTCCGGCGTGACCACCGGCGCCGGCGAATACGCGCCCATGCCACCCGTGTTCGGGCCCATGTCGCCTTCGTCGCGGCGCTTGTGGTCCTGGCTGCTGGCCATCGGCAGCGCATGTTGGCCATCGCTCATCACGATGTAGCTGGCTTCCTCGCCGTCGAGGAATTCCTCGATCACGACGCGGGCGGAGGCATCGCCAAACGCATGCGCGCCGAGCATGTCGTGCAGCGCCTGCTCCGCATCGGCAAGCGTGAGTGCCACCACGACGCCCTTGCCAGCGGCCAGGCCATCGGCCTTGATGACGATGGGCGCACCATGCTGGCGCACATAGGCCAAGGCAGGATTGAGCTCGGTGAACACCGCATAGTGCGCCGTGGGGATGTTATGGCGGTGCAGGAAGTCCTTGGCAAAGGCCTTGGAACCCTCCAGCTGCGCGGCAATCGCGCGCGGGCCGAAGCAGCGCAGACCCGCAGCGCGGAACTTGTCGACGACGCCGGCGACCAGCGGCACTTCAGGGCCGACCACGGTGAGGGCGATCTTTTCAGCCTTGGCCAGCTTGAGCAGCCCTTCCAGATCCGTGACGGCGACGTCCGCATTGCGCACGCCTTTTTCATGGGCCGTGCCAGCATTGCCCGGAGCGACAATCACCTCGCTGACGCGAACCGACTGCTTGAGCTTCCACGCCAGCGCGTGTTCGCGCCCGCCGCTGCCGATGACCAGGACTTTCATGCTTGCTCCGCTTGCTTAAGGTGATGCGTGCCGATTGGCGCAGTGCGACATTGTAGCGGCGCACCAGCCGGGAACGGCCCAAAACCGGGACTGCCGTCGCCGACACGACCTCGCCATATTCATTCCCCAGTCACTCCCTCCTGCGCTCCAGGCACATGCCTCGACTCGTCCGCACGCGTCTCGAAGGCAGCCTTGGGGCGCTGGGGGAGAGGCCGGCAGTGACCCTATCGGCGGAATCAGGGATACATAAAGCCCGTGGTGCTCGGCCCCACGCGGTCGACGGGCCGGCCGCAGGAACCGGCACGCTCAGGCCGGCTCGTGCCCCATCAGCGCAAGCAGTCGGTGACGCGGCAGCTTGCCGGTTTCGTTGCGGGGCAGGGCATCGACCAGGGTCAGCGGACGCGGCAGGAAGACCGGATCGACGGCCCGACGCAACGCCTCGATGATGGTGTGCTCGTCCAGATCGGGCGCCACGGCCAGGGCGGCGATGCGATGTATACCCAGCGCATCGCTGCCGTCCAGCTGGAAGACGACGCCATCGCGCACGCCTGGAATCGCCAGCAGGCGATGCGTGAGATCGCCCAGCGAGGCGCGCTTGCCGGCAATTTCCAACAGATCGGCATGGCGACCGCATAGCCGGAAGCGGCGGCCGCCGTCGTGCAAGGTGACGATGTCAGCCAGGGTCATCGGTTGCGCCAGTTGGGGCGCGCGCACCTGGGTGCCGTCGGGTTGCGGATGCAGATGCACATCGTCGTACAAGTTCCACAACTCATCCGCGGTAACGCGGCGGCTGGCGAAGGCACAGGTTTCGGTCGAACCGAATACTTCCAGCAAGGGCGCGCCGAAGCGCGCCTCTGCCATCTGCGCCAGTTCCAGCGACATCGGCGCCGTGGCGGACAACATGGCGGCCAAGGGCGGCAACGACACGCCCGATTCGATCAGCGCGCGCAGATGCACGGGCGTGGTCACCAGCACGCGTGGCGCGGGTACCGCGGCCAGCGCCGTGGCCACGTCCGCCGGAAAGAACGGGCGCCCTGCATGGACAGCCACGTCGCCCAGCAACGGCAGCAGCACCGACATCTCCATGCCGTAGATATGCTGCGGCGGCACGGTGGCGACAAGGTTGAAACCGGTGCCAACCACGGCCTGCAGCATGCGCTGATTGCCACCGGTGCTGGCCAGGAAGTCGCCCCAGGTCTTGACGGTGCCCTTGGGTACGCCGGTCGAACCGGAGGTGTAGCCGATGGCGACCACCTGCTCGGCGGGAATCGACGGTACCGCGAAAGGCTCGTCGGCCACGGGCTGGGCAGACAGCGGCGGAAGTTGCCGGTAATGCGGCGGCGGCGTGTCGAGCGCCAGCTCGCCCACGGCGTAACAGCCCGGGTGAGCCGCCATGACATCTTCAACCGCCTGGAACGCCCGCGAGGAGGGCAGCAGGTTGGCCTGACCACGCAGGGCGATGGCGCAGAAGGCGACCAGGAACGCGTAACGGTCCTCGCAAAGATTGACCGCGGTAGCGGCCGGCGGCAGCAGTGCGGCGACTTCATGCACGTGGGCGAGAAACGCTTGGGCACTGACGGCCTTGCCCTGCCGCCACGCCACCGTGCGCTGTGGATGCCCAGCCACAAGCAAGGGCAGCCCAAGCGCCGCCTGATCCTGCCGATAGATTTCGTAAACGATGGCCAAGTCTCACTCCACAACGGCATTCTGCCCGGCGCCGGACCGGATGGCGCCGGTCCGGGCTGCGGACAGTCAAAAACGAGAGCCCACGAGGTTCCCCATCCTCAGGGTGACCACTGAATCCGCCCCTACCGGCGACTCGTGGCATGCAGAGACCGTTCATCCATACGGCACAAAACCGGCCGGAGGGCGATCTCGGTCAGGTGCGGATGATAGCGCCGGAGAGGGCGTCGCGGATGACGGTGGGACGCTCCTGGCCGCCGAGCGGGGCATCGAGCACGCCATCCAGCGCCTGGCCAAAGTAAGCCTCCACCATCGCCGCTGAACGCGCCGCCGGCTGGCCGTGCGGATTGGCGCTGGTCGACACCAGGGCGCCGCCGAACGCGCGGCACAGGTCCGCTGCGGGCGCATGTGCGGTCACGCGCAGGGCAATGCCGGCATGGGCACCAGCCACCCACGCCGGCACCGCCGGCGAGCGCGGAAAAATCCAGCGTATACGGCCCCGGCCAGCTTCCCCGTACCTGCGCGAGCACGGCGTCCGGCACGGCGGCGAGGTCGATGTAGCGCTCGACCTGGGCGAAATCCGCCGCGATCAGCAGCACACCCTGTGTCGGCGGACGCTGCTTGAGCGCGAACAGGCGCTCGAAGGCGCCCGGGTCATGCGGATCACAACCGAGGCCATAGACCGCCTCGGTCGGGTAGGCCAACACGCCGCCACGGCGCAGTAGCGCGCCGGCGGCGTCGATCTCGGCCAGGGTGAACCGAGCCGTCACTCAGGCGCCGGCCTTGCTGCCTGCGGCCTTCTTGCTGGCAGCCTTCTTGGTCGCGGTCTTCTTTGCCGCCGTCTTCTTGCTCGCCGTCTTCTTGCTCGGCGCTTTCTTGGTGGCGGTCTTGGTAGCGGCCTTCTTGGTCGCGACCTTCTTCTCGGCCGGAGCCTTCTTGGCCGCGGCCTTCTTGGCGGCCGTCTTCTTGAACGCACCGCGTCCCTTCTTGACCGGCGCCGCCGCAAGCAGCTCCAGGCACTGCGCCTCGGTCAGCGCCTTGGGCTCCTGGTCCTTGGGAATGCGCGCGTTCTTCTCGCCGTCGGTGATGTACGGGCCATAGCGGCCGTTGAGCACCTGCACGCCGTTGCCGAAGTCCGTGATGATGCGGTTGGCGAGCATCTCGAGCTTCTCCTGCACGATCTGCAGGGCGCGCGGCAGTTCGATGGTGTACGGGTCATCCTCGGCCTTCAGCGAGGCATAGGTGCTGCCCTGCTTCACGAACGGACCAAAGCGACCCACACCCACGCTCACCTCATCACCGTTCTCGGCCTGGCCCAGCGTGCGCGGCAGCTTGAACAGCTCCAGCGCGTCCGCCAGGGCAATGGTGTGCATGCTCTGGCCAGGACGCAGCGAAGCGAACTGCAGCTTCTCGTCCTGGTCCTTGTCGCCGATCTGCGCATACGCGCCATAGCGACCCAGGCGCACCGACACCGGCTTGCCGGTCTTCGGATCGGTGCCCAGCTCGCGCGCACCGGTGGCCTCGCTGCGATCGACCGACTCGGTCTTCTCGTCCACCTGCTGCTTGAACGGCTGCCAGAAGCGCTCCATCAGGGGCACCCAGGCTTCTTCGCCACGGCTCACCGCATCGAGCTCGTCTTCGAGCTTGGCGGTGAAGTCGTAGTCGACATAGCGGGTGAAATGCGCGGTGAGGAATTTGCTCACGGCACGGCCGACGTCGGTGGGCTTGAAGCGCCGGCTGTCGAGGAACACGTATTCGCGGTTCAGCAGCACCTGGATGATGCTGGCGTAGGTCGACGGGCGACCGATGCCGTGCTCTTCCAGCGCCTTCACCAGACTCGCTTCGGAGTAGCGCGGCGGCGGCTCGGTGAAATGCTGGTCGGCGGCGATGTCGTGCAGCGCCACTTGCTCGCCCACGTCCAGCTTGGGCAGGCGACGGCCTTCGTCGTCGTCATCGGCGCTCTTCTGGTCGCGGCCTTCCTCGTAGACGGCCAGGAAGCCCGGATCGACCACCGTGGTGCCGGTGGAGCGGAACGAGGCGTCGCCTCCGGCCACCTGCGGCAGGGCGAACTCCACCGACACGGTGTTGAGCGTGGCATGGATCATCTGGCAGGCGACCGTGCGCTTCCAGATCAGCTCGTACAGCTTGCGCTGCTCCTCGTTGAGGAAGCCGCGACACCTCGCGCGGCGTCAGCATGGCCGAGGTCGGGCGGATCGCCTCATGCGCTTCCTGCGCGTTCTTGGACTTGGCCTTGTAGACCTGCGGATGCATCCGGCAGCGCCTTGGCGCCGAAGTCACGCGCGATCAGCTGGCGCATCTCGGCCACGGCGTCTTCGGACAGCGCCACCGAGTCGGTACGCATATAGGTGATCAGGCCGACATTGCCCTCGCTGCCCAGCGACACGCCTTCATACAGACCCTGCGCGATCTTCATGGTGCGGCTGGTGGAGAAGCCCAGCTTGCGCGCCGCTTCCTGCTGCAAGGTGGAGGTGGTGAACGGCGGCGCCGGACGGCGCTTGCGCTCCTTGCTGCCGACGTCGCTGACGGTGAGGCGGCCGTGGGCGGCCTCCTTCAGCGCCGCGCGCGCGGCCATCGCGTCGTGCTCGTTGGTGAGGTCGAACTGCTCGAACTTCTTGCCGTTCAACTTGGTCAGGCGGGCGCGTGAAGTCGCCTTCGGCATGGCGCAGCTGCGGCCTCGATGGTCCAGTACTCGCGGGCGATGAAGGCTTCGATCTCCTCCTCGCGCTCCGACGATCATGCGCAGCGCCGGGCGACTGCACGCGGCCGGCCGAAAGTCCGCGCTGCACCTTGCGCCACAGCACCGGCGAGAGGTTGAAGCCGACCAGGTAGTCCAGCGCACGGCGCGCCTGCTGGGCGTCGACCATGTCATGCGAAAGCTGGCGCGGCTGCGGCCACGGCGGCCTTGATCGCCTTGGGCGTGATCTCGGAGAACACCACCCGGTGCAGGTGCTTGCCCTCGGTGAGGCCACGCTCCTTCAGGATCTCGCTGATGTGCCAGGAGATCGCCTCGCCTTCGCGATCCAAGTCGGTCGCGAGATAGATGTCGTCGGCCAGCTTGGCGGCCTTGGCGATGGCGTCGACGTGCTTCTCGTTGCGCTCGATCACCTCGTAGTCCATGGCAAAGCCATGCTCGGGATCGACCGCCCCCTCCTTCGGCTTGAGGTCACGCACGTGACCGTAGGAGGCCAGGACGTGGAAGTCCTTGCCGAGGTATTTGTTGATCGTCTTCGCCTTGGCCGGCGACTCGACGATAAGCAGGTTTTTTGCCATGTAACTCGGTATCCGCCATCAATGGCCAGGCCCGTCCGGGCTGGTCTCTATATCTAGTTAAAGGCATGGCGGCTCGACGGCTGTCAAGCTCGACCATGTGAAAATTTGAACTGATCGGGCGGTGCAGGGCAGCTTTGGCTCAGCTCCGGCAACCGCTGGTAACGGTTGCCAGGCAAGGCTTCGACCCGACCGTCGAGCTCCAGCATCAGCAGCATCGACGACAACGCGGCGACAGCCTGACCGGTGGACGTGGCCAGCTCATCCAGCGCTATCGGCCCATGACCAAGGGCATTTAGCACAAGCTGGCTGGCGGGATCCGCCGACGACAGCCGAACGACCTGTCTCAACCTGGCTCGAGATCGAGTCGGCTGGCCAGCTCGCGGCCCAGTCGCAGATCGCTGCAGGCGCAAGCGCCTCCACGATCTCGCTGGCGCCCTCCACCAGCCGCGCACCATCGCGGATCAGCCGATGGCACCCTTGGGCGAGCGGATTATGAATGGAACCGGGCAAGGCGAACACCTCGCGTCCCTGTTCGGCTGCCAGCCGGGCGGTGATCAGCGAGCCCGACTGCAATCCGGCCTCCACGACCAGGGTGCCCAACGACAGCCCGGAGATGCAGGCGATTGCGGCGGGGAAAGTGGTCGCTACGGGCCGGCGTCCCCGGCGGAAACTCGCTGACCAGCGCGCCGCGCTGCAGCGATACGCCTGGCCAGCCCACGGTGCTTGCGAGGGATAGACCCGATCCGGCCCGGTGCCGATCACCGCCACCGTGGGCAGCTCGGCGTCCAAGGCGCCCAGATGCGCGGCCCCGTCGATGCCATCGGCCATGCCGCTGGTGATGGCGAAGCCGGCCCGTCCCAGCTCGCGGGCGAACGCGCGGGCATCGGTCCTGCCACTCAGGGTGGCGCTCGCGTGCGCCGACGATCGCTACCTGCGGATGCAGCAACAGGCTGGCGTCACCTGCCACGAACAAGGCCGCGGGCGGCTGCGGGATGGTTTCCAGCAGCGGTGGGAAGTCCGCGTCGAGGCAGCACAGCAGGCGGTGCTCGGGTTCGGCCAGCCAGGCCAGATCGGCAGCCAGGCGTGCTTCGTCAGGCTGCGTCAGCCAGGCGCGCGCTTCTTGGCGGAGGACAGCGGCCTGCTGGTGCAGCGCATCCAGCACCGCCTCGATGTTGCCGTCGGTGCGCAGCCAGGTGCTCGCGCAGGCCACCGGGGCCCAAGCCCGGAGTTCGCAGCAGCGATCAGCCAGGGGCGCCAGGCATCGGGGTCATCCGTCTTGTCCATGCCGTGGACTTTAGGCGGCGACCCAAACAGAAACGGCGCGGTGATGACCGCGCCGTTCTGTAGTCCCCTGCCGCTCGATTGCCGAGCGACGGGTTTATTCCGGCAGTTCGAGCTTGTCCTGCCTGTGCACCGGGCGCAGGCCATCCATGATCAGGCCATAGCTGACGCGGTCGAAGGTGCGGAACACCATCACATGACCGACGAATTCCTGCGGCAGCGTCACGCTGTGGCCGGTGCCGCGGTTCCAGCTATTGCTGGCCACGTCGTCGGGAATGGTTTCGCCCGGCTGGTAGATCGAATAGGTCTGGCCGTTGTCGACGCCGTCCTGCGCACCGATGTACAGTGCCACTACCTGGCGCGGGCCGACCGCGTCGAAGGCATCGGCAAAGGCGATGACCCGCGCGTTGCCCGGCAACGACTTCGGCGCATGCGGGTAGAAGTATGGGTCGTAAGGCTTCTCGTCGACCGGCATGATGCGGTCGCCCTTGCGGATTTCCATGGTGGAATCGAGCAGCAGCAGGGTCGACGGATCGCCCATGCGCAGCACTTCGGCGGTACCGATCACGCTGACCTCGGTGCCGATATCCTCGCCACGGCCGCAGTGGCCGTCATTGCGGAAATCCTCGTTCCACGGCGTCCGCACCAGCGACACGTTGCTGTCGAGTTCATGGGCCACCAGGTCGGCGCCGTTATCACGCCCTGCACTGGCGTTGAAGTCGCGGAACACATGGCTGGGACGCACGATCGCAAAGCGCTGGCCCGGTTCGGCCTGCAGGTCGCGCACATAGATGTTGCGGCCGACGGTGCCACGCAGATCCGCCTCCTCGAAGCCCACCACGTACGGCAAGGCGGAACTGACTGCTTTGGAGTCGAGCACCCGCATTTCCTTGAGGAACATCTGCAGCTCGGACAACGGAATGGCGGGAACGGCCTCGCCCTCGACACGCACGCGAGGCTGCAAGCCCAGGCGCGGACCGTTGATGAAGGACAGGTTGAGCACATCGCCCGGATAAATCAGGTGAGGATTCTGTACCTGCGGATTGGCTTGCCAGATTTCCGGCCACAGCCACGGCTTGGACAGGAAACGTGGCGGAAATCGCCCAGAGCGTGTCGCCCTTTCGCACCGTATAGGTATCGGGGTGATCGGCACGCAATTGCGCGCCCGCAGCATAAACAGCCACCGTGACCAGCATGCCGGCCAGCAGCCCAATGGACTTTCTGATCATAAACGGGAATCCCCCATCCCCCGATGCTCGGGCGAGTGTAACCGAATGGTTCAACGCGCGCAACTGGCGCCAGTTGGCAAAAATCGGCATGCCAGACACGAGCTTGGCGACGTACAATAAAGGCACATTCTAGATCGCGCCCGGGCTTGGTTTTTACCAATTCGCCCGCAATTTCGGCGCCGAGGTAAAAGCCATGTCCGTACTTGTCCATTCTCGAATTCCCCGATCCTCGCCTGCGCACGAAGGCCGAAGCCGTGCGTGTTTTCGACGCCGAACTCAAGCAGTTCGTGGCCGACATGTTCGAGACCATGTACGCCGCCAACGGTGTCGGCCTGGCCGCCACCCAGGTCAACGTGCACCAGCGCGTACTGGTCGCCGACATGAGCGACGAGCGCAACCAGCCGCTGGCACTGATCAACGCCGAGATCATCGAGAAGGATGGCGCCCAGGTCTATCAGGAAGGCTGCCTGTCGTTTCCCGGCATCTATGCCGATGTCACCCGCGCGCTGAAGGTGAAGGTGAAGGCGCAGGACGTGGACGGCAACGAGATCGTGGTCGAGGCCGAAGGCCCGCTGGCCGTGTGCATCCAGCACGAGATGGACCATCTGGCCGGCAAGGTGTTCGTCGACTACCTGTCGCCGCTGAAGCGCTCGCTGCTGCTCAAGCGCATGGACAAGCAGCGCAAGCAGGCGGCCAGCGCTTGAGCCAGCGCAGCATTCCGCATCGTCTTCGCCGGCACTCCCGATTTCTCCGTTCCCTGCCTCGAGGCCTGCCGCGCCAGCGGCGCCGAGGTGGTGGCGGTCTATACCCAACCCGATCGTCCGGCCGGGCGCGGCCGCAAGCTGACGCCCAGCCCGGTCAAGCAGGCCGCGCTGGCGGCTGGCATTCCGGTCGAACAGCCGGAGTCGCTGAAGTCGGCCGAAGTCCAGGCCACACTGGCCGCTTATGCAGCCGGACCTGATGGTGGTGGTGGCCTACGGCCTGATCCTGCCGCGCAAGGTGCTGGCGATGCCGCGCCTGGGTTGCTGGAACGTGCATGCCAGCCTGCTGCCGCGCTGGCGTGGTGCGGCGCCGATCCAGCGCGCGATCCTGGCCGGCGACGCGGAAAGCGGTGTCGACCTGATGCAGATGGAGGCCGGTCTGGATACCGGCCCCGTACTGCTGGAACGGCGCACGCCGATCAGCCGCGAAGACACCGGCGGCTCGCTGCACGATCGCCTTTCCACGCTCGGCGCCGAGGTGCTCGCCGAAGGGCTGGCGCCGCGTGATGGCCGGCGAAGCGTTGCTGGCGCAGCGCACAGTCGGACGAGGGCGTCAGCTACGCGCACAAGCTCGACAAGGCCGAGGCGCGGCTGGATTTCAGCCGACCCGCGATCGAGCTGGAGCGCCAGGTACGCGCGTTCGATCCGTGGCCGGTCGCCGAAGGCGAGATCGCCGGCGAAACCTTGCGCATCTGGGCCGCACAGGCCATCGACCGCGAACACACACGCCGCACCGGGCAGCGTGTTGAGCGCCGGCCGCGACGGCATCGAGATCGCCTGCGGCCAGGGCGCCTGCGCATCACGGCGCTGCAACGCGCCGGCGGCAAGCGTATCGGCGCCGTCGACTACCTCAATGCACGCCCCGAACTGCGGCGCACCCAAGGATGAGCCAGGACACCCGCGCGCTCGCCGCCCAGGCCCTTGCCGAGGTCGCCCTTCGCGGCGCGTCCCTGCGCGACGCCATGGAGCGCTACGCGCCGCGACTTGCCGACTCTCGCGATCGCGCCCTGTTGATGGCCCTGCTGAGCGATGGCGCACGCTGGTGGCTGCGTTTTGACGCGGCGATCGACCGCCTGCTGGAAAAGCCGCTGCGCCAGAAGGAACCCGCCATCCACGCGTTGCTGGTGCTCGGCCTGGTGCAACTGGAAGTACTGGAACTGCCCGACTACGCCGCCGTCGCCGCCACGGTGCAGGCGACACGCACCTTGCAACGCCCGCGCATGTCCGGGCTGGTCAATGCCGTGCTGCGGCGGTGGCAGCGCGAGCGTGTCGAACTGCTTGCCGCACTCGACGCGCAAGCGCAGACGCGCCATGCGCATCCGGCGTGGCTCGCCAAGGCGATCGCGCGCGACTGGCCGGAACAGGCCGATGCCGTCATGGCAGCCGATAACCTCGAGCCGTCGCTGATGTTGCGCGTCAATCGCCGTCGTGCAGAGCGCGACACCGTTATCCAACATCTTCATGCGGGCGGCTATGCGGCCGAGCCGCATGCCTGGTTGTCCGACGCCATCGTGTTGCCGCACAGCACCGATGTGACGCGCATGCCCGGCTTCGCCGCCGGCGAATTCGCCGTGCAGGACGGCGCCGCCCAGATTGCCGCCGATCTCGCCGACGTTCGTGACGGACAACGTGTGCTCGATGCCTGTGCCGCGCCGGGCGGCAAGGCGTGTCACTTGCTGGAGCGGGCGGAGGTCGCGCTCACGGCGCTGGAGTTCGACCCGAAACGCGTGCCGCGCATCCAGCAGAATCTCGATCGCCTTGGCCTGCAGGCCAGCATCGTCAGCGGCGACGCCGGACAACCGTCCGACTGGTGGGATGGCAAGCTGTTCGATCGCATCCTGATCGATGCACCGTGTTCGGCCACCGGCGTATTGCGCCGCCGCCCGGATGTGCGACTGCATCGACGCGAAAGCGATATCGCCCCGCTGGTGGCGCAGCAGCGCCGTATCCTTGCTGCACTGTGGCCGCTGCTCGCGCCGGGCGGGCGACTCGTCTATGTCACCTGTTCGCTGCTGCGCGCTGAAAACGAAGCCGTGGTTGGCGAATGGCTGGACACGCAGGCGGATGCCCGCGTCGTCGCGTTCACCCTGCCCGTCGGCCAAGCCGCCGGCGTGGGCTGGCAGGTGTTGCCGGGCGATGGCGATCTGGACGGGATGTACTATGCCGTGCTCGAAAAAGCCTGAGGCAGGAAAAGCCTGACGCAGGATAATCACGCGCTCGCACTCAAGCCTGCCATTCGATGCGGCACGGCCGTACCGGAATCCACCCATGCCTGTCTCTATGCAAGCCACCACCGAGGAACGCCGCCGGTTCTGGCTGCTGATGTTGTTCGCGCTTGTCGTGATCGGCATGGGTATCGGCCTGCGCGACCCCTGGCCGTCGGACGAGCCACGCTTCACCTTGGCCGCCAAGCAGATGGTGGAAAGCGGCGACTGGCTGTTTCCGCATCGCGGCAGCGAGCTGTATTCGGACAAGCCGCCGATGCTGATGTGGACGGAAGCGGCGAGCTACGTGCTGACCCGCAGCTGGCGCGTCGCCTTCCTGCTGCCCTCGCTGCTGGCGGCGCTGGGCACGATGCTGCTGGTCTACGACCTGGGACGGCGCCTGTGGAATCGACGGGTCGGGCTTTATGCCGCGGCGGCGCTGCTGATCACGTTCCAGTTCGTCTACCAGACCAAGCGCGCGCAGATCGACCCGCTGGTGATGTTCTTCATCACCGCGGCGAACTGGGGCCTGCTGGTGCATATGCTGAAGGGCCCGCACTGGCGTGCTTATTGGTTCGGCTGCTTCTGCGCCGGCCTTGGCGTGATCACCAAGGGCGTCGGCATTCTCTCGCTGCTGTTGCTGATCCCCTATGCCGTCGCCGCACGCTGGCAATGGGATGGCGTGGCACGCATGGGCCCGGGCGCCTGGTGGCGCTGGCCATTGGGGCTGCTCGCGCTGCTCGCGGCGATCGCCATCTGGCTGGTACCCATGCTGCTGGGGGCTCACTCACACGCCAATGATCCCGCCTATGCCGCCTACGTAAGCGACATCCTGTTTCACCAGACGGCTGGCCGCTATGGCAAGTCGTGGGATCACCATCACCCTGCGCTGTTCTATGTCCCCATCGTCCTGTTCTCCTGGTTGCCGCTGTCGCTGACCTATCCCGGCACGCTGCCGCGTTGGTGGCGCGCGTTGAAGGCCAGGGACGCGCGCATCCTGCTGCCCCTGTGCTGGGTCCTGCTGGTGCTGGTGTTCTTCTCGATACCCAAGGGCAAGCGCGACGTCTACATCATGCCGGCCGTGCCGATGCTCGCCCTGATCACGGCGCCGTTTCTCGACGAGCTATTGCAAAAGCGCTGGCTACGGGCGGCGGGACTCTTGTTCATCGGGGTCCTGGGACTGGCCATGTTGGCCGTGGGTGGCGCGGCCCTGGTCGCACACCCGAAGTTCGCCACCGAATTTGCGACGACGCGTGGCTTCGACGACGGCGGCCGCGCCCTGTGGTGGATGTTTGTCGTGATCGGCGCAACGCAGCTGCTGTTGATTGCCAAATTGCGCATGCGCCGCGCCGTGCTCGCCGTCGTGGGCGGCATGACGGCCATGTGGCTGGTATGGAGCTTGTGGGCGTACCCGCTGCTCAACGATTCCAGCTCCGCGGCCGGCCTGATGCAGGAAGTGCGCGATCACCTGGCACCCGGTGATGAACTCGGCATGGTCGCGTGGAAGGAACAGAACCTCCTGATGCTCGATCGCCCGGCCATGGACTTCGGCTTCACGCGGCCCTGGCACGAGCAGTACGCGGCCGCGATCCAGTGGCAGGCGCAGGAGCCGGCGCATCGCTGGCTGTTCGTCCTGGAGCCGGTGCTGGGTCATTGCGTCGACCGCGGCAAGGCGGTGAGCCTGGGTCACGCCAACCGGCGCGAATGGTGGATGTTCAAGGCAGATGCGGTGACGCCGGGCTGCCTGCCGGACGACAGCGTCGACGGCGCAGCAGGATCCGCCGAGGAATAGGGATGCCCGCAGCTCCCGTCAGGCTTGTCGCCACTCGAGCAGCTGGCGATAGACCGCCTCAGTCCGCTGCACGAACAGTGGCAGGCCGAAATCGCGCTCCGCGTGCTGGCGCGCGGCCCTTCCCATGCAGGCAAGTTCATCGCGCTGCTCAAGCAAGCGCCTGACGGCAGCGGCGATCGCCGCCTGATCGCGCACCGGCACCAGCCAGCCGTCCACCTCGGCATCGATGTTCTCGGGTAGTCCGGCGTAGTCCGTGAGCAACACGGGCTTGCCCATGGCCATCATTTCGCGGCAGGCAAACGAGATGGTCTCCACGTCGTACGACAGCACGAAGCCGACATCGAGCGCCGCCACCATCGGTCGCGGGTCGGTCAGCACGCCGGGGAACACCACCTGCTCTTCCAGCCCAAGCGCGCTGACACGCCGGCGCTCCTCCGCGGTGGGCGGCACGCCGGCAATCGGTATGCGCAATCTGCGGCGGATACCTTCGGGCAGCGAGGCCACCGCCTCGACCAGATCCATCCAGCCCTTGTAGCTTGCGGTACCCGCGTTGCTGCCCAGCAGGAAAACCGTGGCGTCGCCGCCATCCCAGCGAGGACGCTCGGCTGCGGCGGCATCCGCCGGCCAGGGCTTCCAGCGCTGGATATCGACGCCGTTATAGACCGTGTCGATCCGGCAACGCCGGTAGGCCGTGCGCATCAGTTCGCCGCGCGTGAACTCGCACACCGCAATCACCTGGTCGGTCTGTCGCGCGCGCAGCCAGTGGCCCACGCCACGCACCGGCTTGGAGTTGTGCTTGGTCCAGACCAGGGCGGGGCGCCTTGCCGGCATGGCCGACAACACCAGCCGATGGTCGGCCGACCCGTTCACATGGACCAGGTCGAATGCATGCGTGCGCAGGTAGTGCTTCAATTGCGCCCGCGCGCGGCGGCGCGCCCGCCATCGATTCAGGCCATTCGGAAACGGCTGATCGAGTACGGACACCCCAGGCAGCTTGCGCGCCTCGCGATTCAAACGGCTGCCGGGTGGTGCGGCCACGTGAACTTCATGGCGTGCCGCCAGCGCCGCCGCGAGCTCGCGGATATAGGTGGTGTGGCCGCCACCGTCGCCGGCATGGAAGTTGGTGAACAGAAGCTTCAAGCCGGTGCCTCGATGGCGACAGTGAACCCTTCGAAAGGGCTTGCGACGGATGAACCCAGCCTCGCCGAATGGGCAGCACGGGGCCCTTTTTCCCCATAGAATGTCATAGCTTGTGCGGCAATAGCCCAATAGCCGCCGGCCGGGGACACAACGGAATGCCGAAGTGAAACATGGTTCGCGCCGGTGCGGACAAGGCCTGCTTGTACGCCGCAAGCCGGACAATGAAGAGGATTGGATGAACCAGGTTCCACGTGCCCCCCAGGCTTCTCGCGCCCGCACTTTCGCGGCAACGTCGGTGCTCGCGCTGCTGCCGATCTCGTTCGCGATGCCGATCAAGCTCAAGGTGGTGCTTATCGCCCTCCTGTTCTTCTACGGCATCGGCCTGCTGATGACCGATGGGGAGGTGCGTGCGCATTATCGGGGCGCCCGGCCAGTGGTGCTGGCCTGCGCATTGAGCATGCTCTATGCGATCGGCAATATTCTGGGACACCGCCTCGGATGGAACGAGCTGGATCTGCCTTCGCACGTATTGGCCTTCCTGGCGATTGCCGCGGTGTTTGCGCGCCCTGTTCACATGCGCTGGTTCTGGTTGGGACTCAGCCTGGCCGCCGCGGTGCTTGGACTGGTCTGCATCTATCAGCACCATGTCGAGGGCGCACCCCGAGCCTACGGCTTGGATGGGGGTGACTGGGGCGTCATCGAGCTGGCGATGTTCATGCTCGTGCTGTCGCTGAGTGCCGTGGTGCAAATGCTGCGTGCGCAACTTTGCTGGCCGGAGCGCGCGCTCCATGCGGCATGCGCCGTCCTGGGCAGTTTTGGGGCGCTACTGACGCAAAGCCGTGGACCGCTGCTTGCCTGCGTGCCGGTCTTCCTGCTGGTCGTCCTGCTGCATGGCGTTCGCACGAAGAAGTGGCGTGATGCCCTGGTCGTGCTCGGCGGCGCGGTGGCGATTGCGGCCGTCTCCGTGGTTTTCCTGCGCGGCGAGATCCTGCAGCGCTTCACCGCCATCGGTCATGAAGTGACGACCTACGGTGCCCAGGACAACCAGGGCGCCATACGGGAGCGGCTTGAAATGTGGCGCGTCGCCGGCCGCGCCTTTGCGGAACACCCTCTTGCCGGCGTGGGCATCGACCAGTTCGGCAAGTACACCCAGAGCCTGATAAGCAAGGGGCTTGCGAGCGAGAGCATCGCGAAATACCAGCACCCGCATAGCGAATACCTCGAGGCCGCCGTTTGCGGCGGCGTACCCGGGCTCATCGTCCTGCTGCTGTTGTTCGGGGTTCCTTGGGTGTTTTTTGCCCGCCGTGCGCTCGATCCGTGCGACAGCGTGGCCACCGCGGCAACAATCGGCCTGCTGACGGTGAGCATGTATGCGCTATGCGGCTTCACGGACAATGTGCTGTATCGATCCATGCCGCATTCGCTGTTCTTCTTCTTGACCTTGGGCATGGCGGTATTGGCCAGTCGCCTGCAGCGTGAACGCTCGCTGCGCGAGATCGCCGCAACATGAGCATCGCCCCTCGGCTATCCCATCGCTGACACCATGGCCCGCATCAACCTCATCGCCTGGGACAACAACCGCGGACTCAGCCACGATATCCGCCTGCTGACGGAGGCCCTGCACAACCTCGGTCATGAGGTGAGCTTCACGGCGGTGGGGCCGCCGCGCCAGCGCCGCTGGTGGAAGTCACTGACGCAGCGCCTGCGGCTATTCGCGCAACGGGTGCAGGGCGGAAGCGAGTATCGCTACGACCTGAGCATCACCCTGGAGCACGTATGCCCGGACCATTTGGGCTTGGCGCGCCGCAATGCCTTCATCCCGAACCCGGAGTGGTTCTCCAAGCGGGATCGCCGGCACCTGGGCAAGTTCGATGCCGTGTTCACCAAGACCCAGGCGGCGACGGCGCTGTTCAAGAGTCTTGGCGCGCCAGCCATCCATATCGGCTTCCAGAGCACCGACTGCTATCAGCCTGGCGTCGCGCGGCAACCCAGCTTCCTGCACCTGGCGGGCGCGAGCCGCATGAAGGGCACGGAGCGGCTGCTGGCCGCATGGCGGCGGCACCCCGAATGGCCGATGTTGCATGTATTGCAGGCCCCCGGCGACGACAACTCGATCAGCACGGCCCGCAATATCGAACACCGGCGTGAGTACGTGGCGGATATTGCGGAGATTCGCACGCTGCAAAACACCCATGTATTCCAGCTGTGCCTTTCGGAAACCGAAGGCTGGGGCCATTACATAGCCGAAGCGCTGAGTTGCGCTGCCGTCGTGCTGACCTGCGACGCCCCGCCCATGAACGAGCTGGTCACTCCCGAGCGTGGCATCACGGTGGCCGCGACCGAAGGCGAGCCGCTCAATCTTGCCACCCGCTATCTGTTCGACGAGCACGGCCTGGAGCAGGCCGTGGAACGCTGCATAGGCATGCAACGGACCGAATGGGAGCAACTTGGAAGACAAGCCCGCGCCTGGTATGTGCAGAACCAGCACGGCTTTGAATCACGGCTCGACGCCGCCCTGCAGGAACTGCTTTAACTGCAAGCGCCGTCACACGCCGGGCCATTGGTCTCCAGCCCTCCACTGGCTCTAGAATCCCGTTCATGCCTACGCTTCCCATTACCCTCGTCGTCATCACCTACAATGAGGCGAACAACATCGCGCGCTGTCTCGACAGCGTCCCGTTCGCTGCCGAAAAGGTGGTGATCGACAGCGGCAGCACCGACGACACCGTCGCCATCGCGCAAGCGCACGGCGCCAGGGTAGTGCACCAGGACTGGCTGGGATTCGGCCCGCAGCGCAATTTCGCCACCACCCAGTGCAGCCACGATTGGATCCTGGCGCTGGATGCCGATGAGTACCTGTCGCCCGCGCTTTGCGCCGAACTGGAACAGCGACTGCCGGCCTTGATGGCCAGCACGATCTGCGCCGCCTACCTGCGCCGAGCGACCATCTTCATGGGTGCCCCCATGCGCTGGTACCTGCCTGCGATGGGCGAGAAAATGGCCCGCCTGTTTCATCGCGAGCGGGCGCGCTGGGCCGATGTGCGCGTGCACGAGTCGCTGCGTTTCGACGGGCCCTCGGTGACGCTGAAGGCGGCCTTCAACCACGAGAACAACCCCAGCCTGCCCGAGAAACAGATCAAGGTGCTGCGCTACGCCGAATTGAAATGCCGTGACTGGCTGGAGAAGAACAAGCCGCTGCGCCTGTGGGAGATGCCGTTCGTCTACCCGTTCACGTTTATCAAGGACTATTTCCTGCGGCTGGCCTGTCTGGACGGCTGGCGCGGCTTTGTGGTGGCCGAGACCGCTGCCTCGTATGCCGTCTATAAGCGCATGCGTTATTACGAAATGAAGTGCAATCCTGGCTCGGTCGAAAACGCGACCGCAGCACTGACACGCCATGGTATCGATCGCTGAAACATGAGCAGGCAGCACTATCTTCTATATGGCTCCGAGCGCTACGCGCTGGCCATTCTGCGCCCCATCCAGGAAGCGATACGCGCACGCGGGGGCGAAGCGGCGTGGTTCTTCGATGGCCCCGGTGCGGAAGATCTGGTGGAAGGCGAAAAGCTGCTCACCGTCGCTGAAGTACGGCGCTGGAATCCGCTGGCCGTGATCACGTCCAGCAACGCCGTGCCGCATTTTTTTCCGGGCGTGAAAGTGGAAACCTTCCACGGCTTCGACGCCGGCAAGCCGCGGCATATCTACGTGCGCGGCTTCTTCGATCTGTACTGCACGACCGGGCCGCGCGATACCGCCAAGTTCCAGGAAATTGCCGATCGGGTCGGCCACTTCACGGTGATCGAAACCGGCTTTCCCAAGCTCGACCCTTTCATGAAGGAGATCAGCGGGCCGCTGCCGCCCGTGCGCAAGCCGCCGGTGATCCTCTATCACTCCACCTTCTCGCCCTCCTGGAGTGCCGCGGAAACCCTATACGACGAGGTGAAGCGACTGTCGCGCGATGGACGCTGGCGCTGGATCGTCACCTTCCATCCGAAGATGAACCCGGAGACCACGGCGCGCTACAAGGCGCTGCAGAACGAGTTCCTCAGCTTTGCCGAGAACGACAATATCCTCGAGCTGTTCCCGCAGGTGGACATGATGTGCTCGGACACCTCGTCCGCGCTCAACGAGTTCCTGCTGACCGGCAAGCCGGTGGTGACGTTCAAGAACCGTCGCCCGGGTCCGCAGCTGATCGATATCCACGAGGCATCGCAGTTCGAGCCGGCGATCGAGCGCGCCCTGGCGCGCCCGCCCGAGCTGATGCAGGCGATCCGCGAGTACGGCGATGCCATCCATCCGTACCGCGATGGCCACTCCAGCGAACGCGTGCTGCAGGCCATCGACACGTTCATCGCGGCAGGCGGGCGCAACCGGCGCCGCAAGCCGTGGAATTTCTGGCGCAAGCTCAAGATCCGCCGCCGCATCGGTTACTGGGGTCCGGCCTGATATCGCACGACCGGCGGTCCGTCCGTATTGAGGACCCAGGTCGATGTAAGGCTGGCTCGGGCTAGAATCGCCCCACGTTCACCAAGAGGAATGCCCGTGGCATCCAGCAGCTACAGCCGTTCCGAACATCTGCGGTCGCTCTGGCCATGGCTGCCGTTGTGGACGCTGGCTGCGTTGCTGGCGATCTTCTCGCACGGCCCGATGCCGCTGTACTCCACCCGCACGCTCGCCGTGGCCTGGGAAATGTGGAACCACCAGCCACTGGCTGGTGCCGCATATCAATGGCACACCGTATAGCGAGAAGGTGCCGTTGCTGTTCTGGATGATCCACGCCGGCTGGCTGGTGTTCGGCGTCAACGACATCTGGCCGCGCGTGCTTGAGGTGATCTTCGGCGGCGCCCAGCTGGTGCTGGTGTCGGTGCTGGCGCAGCGCCTGTTCCCCAGCCGCCCATGGGTGGCCAAGGGCGCGCCGTGGATCCTGCTGGCGCTCGGCTATGCGTTCCTGTTCGGCCTGCAGATCATGTACGAGGTGCTGCTGGCGGTCTGGGTACTGGGCGCGCTGCTGTGCCTCACGCCCAAGGCGCATCGCGCCGAGCCGCGCTGGCTGCTGTTCGGCGTATGCATCGGCGCCGGCCTGCTGACCAAGGGCCCGGTGATGCTGCTGCATGTCGCGTTCCCCTGGTTGCTCGGGCCGCTTTGGAATGACTGGGCTCGCGACAACCGCGCACGCTGGTATGGCCGCGGCCTGTTGTCCGTGCTGCTCGGCGGCGCGCTGCTGCTGGCTTGGGCGCTGCCTGCCGGTTTCAGCGGTGGCGAGGCGTATCGCCAGCGCCTGTTCTTCACCCAGACCGCCGGACGCGTGGTGGACGCGTTCGATCACGCGCGCCCGTTCTGGTGGTATCTGCCGGCGATTCCCGGGCTGCTGTTCCCCTTCAGCGGCTGGCCACGAGCCTGGGCTGCGCTGATCACGCTGCGTCGACCGCTGGATATGGGCCTGCGCTTCACGCTGTGCTGGCTGCTGCCGGTGATGGTGGCGTTCTCGTTCATCAGCGGCAAGCAGCTGTATTACCCGCTGCCCGAGTATGCAGGCGCGGCGCTGCTGATCGCCGGCGCCATCGCGGTGCTGCGCGACCAGCACCCGGCACTGGCCACGAACGCCTGGCTGGGTACCTGGCCCTTGGGCGTGGCCGGCATCCTGTTCGGCGCCTTCCTGTTCGCCCTGCCCATGCTGGTGGCCCACCACGACCTGCATGGCGAATGGTTCGACAGCACGCAGCGCTATAGCCGCTTCTTCAGCGTGGTGTTCGTGCTGCTGGGTGCGCTGCTGTTGCTGCGCGGCCGCGGCGAAGTGCGCCGACTGGCATTCGCGGGCCTGGTCGGCACGCTGGCGCTCAATACGCTGTTCACCCTGACCCTGTGGCAGAACTTCGACCTGCGCCCGTCGGCGCACCTGCTGGGCGCTGCCGATGCGGAACATCGCGCCATCGGTCTGTTGGGCACCTACGAAGGCCAGTTCCATTTCGAGGGCCGCCTGACTCACGCCATCGAGCACCTCTCCGAAGGCGAGTCGCTGCAGGCCTTCGCCCAGCAGCATCCGGACGGGCTCGTGGTGGAGCATCCCGACAAGCTGGACGGCAACGCCCTGCGCTATGCGCTGCTGGTTCAACCGTTCCGCTCGGGCTGGGTGGTGATCTGGCCCGCCGCATCATTGGCGGAACTGCGCGCCGGGCGCGTGCCACCGGAACCCATTCACCCGACCCGCGTCTATCAAGTCGATGATTGGCGCTTCCGCTCCATGCAATGAACGCCACCCTGATCGCCAACTTGCGCGCGCAGTGCGGCGGCCCTCGCGACGGTGCGCTGTTGCGTTTTTCGCTCGGCAACGCGCTGCTTGCGGCTGACGACGCGCGCGGCGCGGCCGACGAATTGCGCCAGGCGGTGACGTTCGATCCGGCCTATTCAGCCGCGTGGAAGCTGCTCGGCAAAGCCTGCCTGGCGCTGGACGACCATGCCGGTGCGGCAAGCGCCTGGCAGCAGGGCATCCAGGTGGCGCAGGCGCGTGGCGACAAACAGGCCGAGAAGGAGATGACGGTGTTCCTGCGCCGCCTGGAGCGAGGGGCGAGGGGCGAGTAGCGAGGGCGCTCCGAGCGCAGCACCGGCAGCATGACCCAGTCTTCCCGCGTGCGCCCTCGCTACTCGCCCCTCACTCGTACGGGCTGGTGCGGTCGAGGGCCGTGTAGCGCTTGTAGTGCCACTGGTATTGGGCGAAGGCGAGCTCGACGCAGTTTTCGACGCCACGATTGAGTGCGGGGCAGGCCACGGCGAGATCAGGATCGGCCAGTCCTTCCGGTGCGGGTAGCAGATGGATGCGATAGCCCTCGCCCTTGGGAAGGCGTTCGGCAAACGCGAACAGCACGGTGGCCCCGGTACGCGCGGCCAGACGCGGCAGCAGCACCATGGTCAGCGCTTCACGACCGAAGAACGGCGCGAATTCACCATCGCCCGCCCGCGGTTTCTGGTCTGGCAGGATGCCCACGGTGCCACCGGCCGCGAGCCGCTTGTACAGCGTGCGCACGCCCGCACCCTCGGCCCGCACCTGCTCAGGCGCCAGCCCACCGCGTACCTTGCGCAGCAGGGCCTCCACCGCGGCGATGCGTGGGGGCCGATAGAGAATCGCCATCGGCGTCTTGCGGCACAGCCAATAGTTCAGCAATTCCCAGCAGCCCAGATGGGGTGCCGCGATGATCACACCCTTGCCGGAGGCCAGGGCGGCATCGAACAACGCCTCGCCACGCACCTCGCGCACCATCTCCAGCGTGCGCTCGGCATCGCTGCCCCAGATCTTGGCGATCTCGGTGGCCGACTTGCCGCTTTCCATCATCGCCGCACGCAGCAGCTCGGCATGCGCCGCATCGTCGAGGCCAGGGCGGGCAATGCGCAGGTTCACCGAGGCGTTATGCGCGGCGCGGCTACCGCGCCATAGCGAGAACCGGCCGATAGCCGCACCGATGCCATGCAGCACGCGTAGCGGAAGCAGGCCGAACAGACGCAGGAGCAGATAGATCAGATAGATGTCGGGTCGCATGAGCGGCGCAGTGTAACCGTCCCGCGTGCCCACGCGGCCTGGCGCCGCCTGTGCGGGGATCATGGACAGGCTTTAAACTGACTCATCGCCATCTTCTGACTCCCCATGATCGCCCTGATTCAGCGCGTCCGGTCCGCCCGCGTCGATGTCGCCAATACCGATGGAGAGCAGCAAACCGTAGGGGCCATTGGGCCAGGCTTGCTCGCCCTGGTGGCCGTGCAACCCGGCGACGACGAACCCCGGACCAAGCGCATGCTGGAACGGCTGCTCGGCTATCGCGTGTTCTCCGACGATCAAGGCCGCATGAACCGCTCGCTGGCCGATACCGGCGGCGACTTGCTGCTGGTCAGCCAGTTCACGCTCGCCGCCGACACGCGTTCGGGCATGCGACCCAGCTTTACCAGCGCGGCCACGCCTGCGGAAGGCCGGCGCTGGTTCGAGCGCCTGGTGGAACTGGCGCGAGCGGCGCACCCGAGGGTGGAAATTGGCCGCTTCGGTGCCCATATGGAGGTTCACCTGGTCAACGATGGGCCGGTGACGTTCTGGCTGGAGACGCCATGAGCACCCTCACCACGGCACGCACGGCGGCTTCGAAGAAATCACTGGAAGATGCCTATTTGGCGCGATTTTTGCGTGTCGGTGTTCGCATGTTTTTCACTTGAAAACTGGTCAAAAAAGCATCACATGGGTATACTGATCGGTTCCTGCATACGCGGCGGTAGGTAATGAATAGCAAAGCTCCCGAGCAACAGTCGGAAATCAAGGCGCTCATCTCCAAGGGTCTGGAGCAGGGCTACCTGACCTACGCCGAGATCAACGATCACCTGCCCGACGACATCGTCGATCCGGAGCAGATCGAAGACATCATGGCGGTGCTCAAGGGCGTCGGCATCGAGGTGCACGACGCTGCACCGGACGCGCGATCCGCTCTCGGACACCGCGCCGGGCACCGGCACCGATGACGAAGCCGCCGCCGAAGAAGCGGTCGCGCTGCTGTCGGCCGTCGACTCCGAAGTGGGCCGCACCACCGACCCGGTGCGCATGTACATGCGCGAGATGGGTACGGTCGAGCTGCTGACCCGCGAAGGCGAAATCGCCATCGCCAAGCGCATCGAGGAAGGCCTGGGCCAGGTGCAGACCGCGCTGGCCAGCTTCCCGCTGACGATCGAGCTGCTGCTGGAAGAGTACGACCAGCACCTGGACGGCAAGCGCCGCCTGAGCGAGATCCTGGCCGGCTTCGCCGACCTGGAAGAGGCTGCCGACGCGGCCGCAAGGCTAAGCCGCGCCGCCGAAGCCGGAAGTCGATGCCGACGTCGAAGTCGACGAGGAAGAAGACGAGAACCGCCGAGGACGAGGAAGCCGGCCCGACCGGTCCGGACCCGGAAGAGGTCAAGCGCCGCATGGAACTGCTGCGCGACTACTACGGCAAGTTCCAGAAGGCCGCCCCCAAGGCCACCGACATCACCGACAAGAAGATCGTCAAGCTGCGCGACCAGATGGCCGAGGAGTTCCTCAAGCTCAAGCTGCCGTCCGCGCTGATCGACGGCTTCGTGCGCAAGCTGCGCGAAGTGGTGAACGACATCCGTCACCACGAGCGCGTGCTGATGGACATCTTCGTCAAGCAGGTGAAGATGCCCAAGGCCGAGTTCCTCAAGACCTTCCCGAGCAACGAGGGCAACCTCGAGTGGGCGGCCGAGCTGGGCCGCAAGCGCCAGAAGTGGTCGCCGAACATCAAGACTCACCGCGAAGCGATCGACGCCGAGCAGGAGAAGCTCGCCTCGATCGAGCGCCAGCTGTTCCTGCCGCTGACCGACATCAAGGAAATCAACCGCGCCATGGCCGATCGGTGAGGCCAAGGCCCGCCGCGCCAAGAAGGAAATGGTCGAGGCCAACCTGCGCCTGGTCATCTCCATCGCCAAGAAGTACACCAACCGCGGCCTGCAGTTCCTCGACCTGATCCAGGAAGGCAACATCGGCCTGATGAAGGCGGTGGACAAGTTCGAATACCGCCGCGGCTACAAGTTCTCGACCTACGCCACGTGGTGGATCCGCCAGGCCATCACCCGCTCGATCGCCGACCAGGCACGCACCATCCGCATCCCGGTGCACATGATCGAGACGATCAACAAGCTCAACCGCATTTCCCGCCAGATGCTGCAGCAGTTCGGCCGCGAGCCGACGCCGGAAGAGCTGGCCAAGGAAATGGAGATGCCCGAGGACAAGATCCGCAAGGTGCTGAAGATCGCGAAGGAACCGATCTCGATGGAAACCCCGATCGGCGACGACGAGGATTCGCATCTGGGCGACTTCATCGAGGACACGCAACGCCAGCTCGCCGGTCGAGTCGGCGACCGAAACCGGCCTGATGGAAACCGTGCGCGACGTGCTCGCCGGCCTGACCCCGCGCGAGGCCAAGGTGCTGCGCATGCGCTTCGGCATCGACATGAACACCGACCACACCCTGGAGGAAGTCGGCAAGCAGTTCGACGTCACCCGCGAGCGCATCCGCCAGATCGAGGCCAAGGCACTGCGCAAGCTGCGCCACCCGAGCCGCTCGGAGCAGCTGCGTTCGTTCCTCGATATCGACTGATCGGGATCGAAGCGATAAGACAAAAACCCCGCGAAAGCGGGGTTTTTTGCATCTATCGATCCAACGCTTCCTCGTGCGTAGGAGCGCACCCTGTGCGCGATCGCATCGTCTCGGCGTCACCGCTCCGTTGGCTATCGCGCACAGGGTGCGCTCCTACATAGAAGGGGGCGACCATAGACGCGGGGTGGCGTGGGTCACCCCATATCGAAGAAGAACTGCTCGTGCACGATCTTCTCGTCCTTGACGTGATACACGCAGACCTCGCTCATGCTGACGCGGCCGTACTCCTTCATGGTGGCGTCCAGGGTCATGACGATGCTGAACCAGTTGCCGGCCACCAGGGGATCGCTCACCTCGACGCCGTGCATCTCCGTCACGGACTCCTGGAACCGTTTCCCTTTTTCCAGGATCGCGTCCAGGCCCTCAACGTTGCCCAGCGGGCCTTGCGCCGACGCCTCGGGCTCAATGCTCACCGCATCCTGAGCGTAAAGCTCATGCTGCGCTTCTTCGAAACGACCATGACGACAGAGTGCGATCAGCCGCTTGGCAACGGTTTCAGTGCTCATGCGTACGTCTCCGGCTGGGGGAGCTCGGAGCGTAGCGCCGGCCTGTTCAGCCCCATGTGAAGGCGCGGCGGCCGTTAGCCGCCGCACCCTCGCAACGTCAATGCTTGCTGACGTTGTCGGTTTCATCGATGAAGCGGGCCACATTGTCATGCAGCTGCTTCAGCGAATCGGCTCGTGCGCGTAGACCATGTGGCCGGACGGATACCAGGCGTAGCTGAAATGTTCTTCTGCAGATTGGCCGGAATCGGCAGGTGATGCATTTCGTAGTCGGCCGCGAAGTAGGGCGTGGCCAGGTCGTAGTAACCGCCGTTCAAGGACACGCTGCAGGTTCGGATTGGTCTTCATCGCGGTGGCCAGGTCAGGCATGACATTGGTCGACTGCTGCAGCGATTCGCCGTGCTGCCCGGTGCCTTGTGCGCGAAATCCCAGTGGTCGATGTCGGCGAACAGGCGATAGGTGCTGGCCATCGCCGAACTTCAGCTGGCGGCGCACGTAATCATTGAACGCGGCCACATAAGCCGAGCTGATCGCCGAGGACTGCGGGTCGTACTCGGACGCCTTGCTCATCGGATCGAGCGAGGGGCCGGAGAAGCGGGTATCCAGGCGTCCGGTGGTGACATCGCCATCGCCCTGCAGCTCGTGCTCGAACATGCCGCCGATCACACGCAGGTTGGCCTTCAGCAGATAGGCCACCGGCAGGCCGGTGTACTGGTGCAGCTTCTCGGCCACCGCCTGCTTGCTGCGCACGCTCCAGACGCGAGCCGGCCATGAGCGCCTGACGCATAGTCGCCCATCGCGTACTGCTCCACCTCGTGCAGGAAGGGTTCAAGCGCGGCCGGTTGCTGCGGCAGCTTGTGGTGGTAGTACGCGGTGGCAGCATACGTCGGCAGACCCAGCGACATAGGGCAGGTCGACGCCCGGGTTATTGGCGGCGCCGTCGATGCTCGGTGTCGAAGTTGAGGATCTGCGAGAGCAGCATCACGCCGTTGAGGTCAACGCTGTGCTCGTTCTCCAGGATGTTCGCCACCACCGCCGAACGCGTGGTGCCATAGCTTTCGCCAAACAGGTACTTGGGCGAGTTCCAGCGGCCGTACTTCGACAGGAACTGGGTGATGAACTTGGCGAAGGCGTGGCCATCGCCGTCGACGCCGTAGATCTGCTTCGGCGCTCCTTCATCTACTCCTCGCGCTTGCCCTTGTCCGCCTCGTCCGCAATCAGCCGGCTGAAACCGGTGCCGGGCGCGTCGATGAAGACCAGGTCGGAGGCGTCGAGCAGGCTGTAGTCGTTGTTGACCAGGCCATACGGCGCGGCCGGCGTGTGCGAATCGTCGCTGGTCACCACGCGCTTGGGACCGAACGCGCCCATGTGCAGCCATACGGTGGCCGAGCCCGGGCCGCCGTTGTAGATGAAGGTGATCGGGCGCTTGCCGGGCTCGGCGCCTTTCTTGAAGTACGGCGACATAGAACATGCTGACCTGCGGCTCGGCTTCCTTGTCGCCATTGCCGTGCAGCACCAGGGTGCCGGCCACGGCCTTGTAGTCGATGCTCTTGCCCTCGACCTACACCGAACCGTACGTGGTCCGAGGCCTGCGGCTTGAGCAGCGCGGCGTCGGGCTTGTCCTCGGACTTCTTGTCATTGTCATTCTTGTCGGCAGCGTAGACGCCCGAGCCGAGCATCAGCGCGGCGAGGGCGGCGGCGAGGGAGAGCTTGCGCATGTGTGAAACCCCTGGGAGGCGCGAGGCGCGCGAAAGCCGCCAGCTTAGGCACTGAGCTGGTCAACTTTCATACCCCAGAAGTCACTCTGCGGAACTCGGGCAGGGTCCAGGCGCGCCGGATGTCTTCTCAGGCCCGGGTGATCAAGCCGATGGCCAGCAGCGCAAGCAGCAGGCCGAGCAGGTTCACCCGGCTCAGCCGCTCCCGGAAGGCGAGCAGGCCCACCAGCGCGCCCAGCGCGACGACGCCGAGGTTCATGCTGGCAAAGACCAGGGCGGGATGGTCAGGCAAGGCCTGATGGCCACGCACGTAGAAAACGATGTTGCCGAAGTTGGCCAGGCCCAGCAGCAGCCCGGCGATCGCATCGCGCAAGGTAAAGCGGACCCGGTCATGCCAGCGGCGCCACAACTTCATGCCGAACGCGACCACCAGGGCAAGCGCGAACATCGCCTGCAGCGATGCCGCGAAGGGCGTGCCGGCCTTCGCTACCAGCTTGAACAGGATGTCGATGACGCCGAAGCCAGCAAATACCACCAGCGGCCACAGCCAGCCCAAGCGTTCGCTGTCGCGCCGCTCCGCACGCCACACCATGCAGGCCAGCGCCAGCAGGCCAAGCGCCACTCCCGCCCCCTTGGTGATGCTCAGCGTCTCGCCAAACAGCAGGAACGCGGCGAGCAATGAGATCATCAAGGAGAGCCGTTGCGCGGCGTCTGTGCGCACGATGCCCGCGCTGTCCACCGAGGCCGCCAGGGCCAGGAAGATCAAGGGCAACAGCAGGCCCAGCCCCACGAAACCCAGCCACGGCGCCTGCGGGCTACGCAGCACCTCCAGTGAAGGGTGGAACACGGCGGCGGTCAGCGCGCTGGTCGCCACGTAGTTCCATGCGATGGCCTGCCCGACATCGATCTGCACGCGACGCGCCAGCTTGAGCAGCACAGACACCAGCACGCTGCAGACGACGCTCAGTAGCACGTAGATCATGGATGGCCTTGGGAGTGGGGGAAGCGCGGACCGGCGCGCGTCACTGGTAAGCAAAGCGCTCGCGGTAGCGCGCCGGACTCAGCTTCAGGTTGCGCCGGAAGTGGTGGCGTAGCGTATCCGCACTGCCGAAGCCGCACACGTCGGCGACGCGTTCCACCGTCATGTCGCTGCCCTCCAGCAGCTCGCGTGCACGGCCCAGTCGCTCATGGGTCAGCCACTGCTTGGGCGAGCAGCCGGTGGCTTCCTCGAACCGCCGCAACAAGGTGCGCTCGCTCATGCGCGCCCGCTCGGCAAGCAAGGACAGCGGCAGCGGCTGGTCCAGGTGGCGGCGCATCCATTCCAGCAGCTTGCCCAGCGCCGCGCCCTGCTCGGGCAGCGGCGACTGGATGAACTGTGCCTGCCCGCCGTCGCGGTGAGCCGGAACCACGGCGCGACGGGCCACCGCATTGGCGACCTCCGGACCGTAGTCCCGACGAATCAGGTGCAGGGACAAATCCAGCGCGGCGGCGCTGCCGGCGGAGGTGAGCAGGTCGCCTTCGTCGACGTACAGCACATCCGGTTCGATCTGGATGCGCGGGAAGCGCGCGGCCAGCGCCTGCACATAGCGCCAATGCGTGGTGGCCTGGCGGCCATCCAGCAGGCCGGTAGCGGCCAAAACGAACACACCGGAGCAGAACGACATCAGCCGCGCACCGCGCGCATGTGCCTTGCGCAGTGCGTCGAGCAGGGCGGCGGGCGGCGGCGCATCGATGCCGCGCCAACCGGGCACGATCACCGTACCCGCGCGCGCGATGCCCTCCAGGCCATGGTCGGCCAGCACGCGCATGCCGCCGGCGGCACGCATGGGGCCGTCGTCCACCGCGCACAGACCGAAGCGATACCAGTCGTCGTGCTCCGGTCGTGCCAAGCCGAACATTTCCACCGCGATCCCGAACTCGAACGTGCACAGGCCGTCGTAGACGAGCACGGCCACGTCCCTGTTCGCAGGGCCCTTGGGGCGACGGAAACGCTTTGGCGATTTCTTCATGGTGGTTGTCATTCTTGCCAATGTCGACCGTCGGCACCAGTGCCGATACTGGCGCCGTCCCAACCCACGGAGCCGATCATGAGCAGTGTCGTACAACGTGTTCCCGCCGCCGCCAGCACCGCTGCGCTGGCGCACTTCCAGGCTCGTCTCGGCTACGAAACCGATTGCGCCGACGTGTACTACGCGAGCAACCACGAGACCAGGGACTTCGTCCTGCTCGATGTGCGTACGCCTACGCTGTTTGCCGCCGGCCATGTACCCGGTGCGATCAACCTGCCCACCCGCATGCTGAGCGAGCAGCGCCTGGCCGAATACCCGACCGACACCCTGTTCGTGGTGTATTGCGCGGGACCCCACTGCAATGGCGCGAACAAGGCAGCCGTCAAGCTGGCCCAGTTGGGGCGCCCGGTGAAAGAAATGATCGGCGGGCTGACCGGCTGGCTCGACGAAGGATTCGGGCTGGAACGTGGCAACTGACATGGACGATGCGCTCGTGGTGAGCCGCGCCGGTGCCGCCGATGTGGAAGCACTGCGGGTGCTGTGCGCGGAACATGCCGCTTACGAGCGCCTGCCCCATCCGGCGGACCAGCGCATGGATGCGCTGGCGGCCGCGCTCGACGACATGCCGCCTCGACTCCACGCGTGGATTGCGCAGGTCGGCAGGGAAGCCGTCGCCTATGCCAGCGCCACGGTGGATTTCTCCACGCTCGATGGCGCCAGCTATCTGCATATGGACTGCCTGTTCGTGCGCGAGGGCTGGCGTGGCCGCGCGATCGGGTGGCAACTGTGGGAGACGCTATGTGCTTTTGCGCTCGCCCACGGATGCCATGAGGTCCAGTGGCAGACGCCGTCGTGGAATAGGGAGGCGGTGCGCTTCTATCGCCGGCTGGGTGCCATCGAGTCGACCAAGCTGCGCTATCGCTTCGCCCTCGATGGCAGCGACTGACGCCGCTGCGCTGGCGTGGCCGCGGGTGCCATCATGCGGCTGCCTTCACCCGGGGAAACCTCATGCTGGAACTGCGCCCCACCTGCGAGCAGTGCAACAAGGCCCTGCCGCCCGCGTCGATCGAGGCGATGATCTGCTCGTTCGAATGCACGTTTTGTCGGGACTGCGTCGAGCTGTTGCACGACGTGTGCCCGAACTGCGGCGGCGGCTTCACCGCGCGACCGATCCGGCCAGTACAGGACTGGAAGAACGGCAACACGCTGGCCAGGTATCCCGCGACCGACAAGATCACCTACCAGCCGGTCGACCTTGCCGAACACGCCGTCCTGGCCACGCGGCTGGATAGTCTTCCGCCCGAACGCCGCTGACGACTACGCGCCGCGCAGCCCCGCGGCCTCGCGCGCAAGCCGCTCGATGCCGGCCCAGTCGCCACCGTCCAGCTTGTCCGCCGGCGTCAGCCAGGAGCCGCCAACGCACAGCACGTTCGGCAGCGCGAGGAAATCCGGGGCGTTGGCCAGGCTGATGCCGCCCGTCGGGCAGAAGCGGATCTGCGGCAGCGGGCTGGCCCAGGCGCCCAACAGCTTGTGGCCGCCAGCCGGCACCGCCGGGAAGAACTTCAGGTGGTGGTAGCCGCGCTCGAGCAAGGTCATCGCCTCGCTGGCGGTGGCCGCGCCCGGCAGCAGCGGCAGCTCGCTGTCGTCGGCTGCGTCGAGCAGGCCCGGCGATACTCCCGGCGACACCGCAAAGCGCGCGCCCGCCTTGTGCGCCGCGCGCAGGTCGCTTCGCGCTCAGCACCGTGCCGACGCCGACCACGGCACCTTCCACCTCTTCCGCGATGGCGCGGATCGCCTCCAGCGCGGCTGGCGTGCGCAGCGTCACTTCGATCGCGGGAACGCCACCGGCCACCAGCGCGCGCGCCATCGGCACGGCCGCACGGGCGTCATGGATGATGACCACCGGTACCACCGGCGCCAGGCGCAGGGTGGCTTCGATCTGCTTTTGCTTTTGTTCGATGCTCATGGCGTTCCGTGATGTCGAAAGGTCGTGTTCGATGGGCAGTTGCGGTGACTGGCGTTACAGCACGCCGGCGCCGAGGTCGGCCGTCGTCGCGGCCTGCCGGAAGAGGCCGAACAGCTCGCGCCCCATGCCGAATGTCGTGCGCGGAAAGATCGGCCGTCGCCGGCACGCGCGAGGCGAATTCAGTCGCTTCGACCAGCACGTCCAGACGCCCATGCACGGCATCGAGGCGGATCGATGTCGCCGTCGCGAATCGCGTGCGATGGCGCCGTCGGCCATGGCCTCCGGCGTCACGTGGATGGCGGCCGGCACGCGGCCGGAGGCGCCGGACATGCGGCCGTCGGTGAGCAGGGCGATGCGATGTCCGCGGTCCTGCAGCACGGCCAGCGTCGGCGTCAGCTTGTGCAGTTCCGGCATGCCGTTGGCCTGCGGCCCCTGGAAGCGCACCACGGCGACGAAATCGCGATTCAGCTCGCCGCGCTTGAACGCCTTGCGCACGTCGTCCTGGTCGTGGAACACGATGGCCGGCGCCTCGATCACCAGGCGATCGTCCGGCACCGACGACACCTTGATCACCGCGCGGCCGAGGTTGCCGCTCAGCATGCGCAGGCCGCCATCGGCGCGGAACGGATCGTCGACGCCACGCAGCACGCCGCGATTGCCGCTCTCCTTGGAGACCGGCTTCCACGCGCAGCTTGCCTGTCGGCATCCAGCTGCGGCACCTGCGCATAGCCGTCCAAGCCCGTGCCGAAGACCGTGCGCACGTCGGCATGCAGCAGGCCGGCGTCAAGCAGCTGCTCGATCAGGAAGGCCATGCCGCCGGCTTCGTGGAACTGGTTCACGTCGGCGTAGCCGTTCGGATAGACGCGCGCCAGCAACGGGATCACCGCCGGACAGTGCGTCGAAATCGTCCCAGCGCAACTCGATGCCGGCGGCACGCGCAATCGCCACCAGGTGCAGCAGGTGGTTGGTGGAGCCGCCGGTGGCGTGCAGGCCGATCACGCCGTTGATGATGGCGCGCTCGTCGATGATGTGCCCGAGCGGCAGATAGCGTCGAACCGGGCTCGCTGAGCTCGGCGACGCGACGCACGGCCTCGGCGCGTCAGCGCATCGCGCAGCGGCGTGTCCGGCGCCACGAAGCTGGCGCCCGGCAGGTGCAGGCCCATGATCTCCATCAGCATCTGGTTGGAGTTGGCGGTGCCGTAGAAGGTGCAGGTGCCGGCCGCGTGGTACGCGGCGGCTTCCGCTTCGAGCAGTTCCTCGCGGCTGGCCTTGCCCTCGGCATAGGCCTGGCGCACCTTGGACTTCTCTTCGTTGCGGAATGCCGCTGGGCATCGGGCCGCCGGGCACGAACACGCCGGGCAGGTGGCCGAAACTGAGCGCGCCGATCAGCAGGCCGGGCACGATCTTGTCGCAGATGCCGAGGTACAGCGCGCCGTCGAACATGTCGTGCGACAGCGATACCGCGGTCGCCATGGCGATCAGGTCGCGCGAGAACAGCGACAGCTCCATGCCGGCGCGTCCCTGGGTAACGCCGTCGCACATGGCCGGCACGCCGCCGGCGACCTGCGCGGTGACGCCGGCGTCGCGCGCGACCTGGCGGATCAGTTCCGGGTAGCGCTCGTACGGCTGATGCGCCGAGAGCATGTCGTTGTAGGCGGTGACGATGGCGAGATTGGCGCGGTGTGGCCGTTGCGCAGCGCGTGCCTTGTCCGTAACTGCCGCAGGCGGCGAAGCCGTGCGCAAGATTGCCGCAGGAAAGGTCGCTCGCGGTGCGGGCCGGACCGGTCGCCGCATCGATGCGACGCAGATAGGCCGCGCGCGTGTCGCGACTGCGCTCGCGCAATCGTTCGGTGACTTCGGCGACCACGGGGTGCAGCATGTTCATGATCAAACTCCGGATAAGTCTTGCGGCGCGCGACGAGGCGCGCCATGTACTGAAGGGTTCCGCGGATGCCTCACGGGCACCAGTAGACGGCCACGGGCACGCGCTCCTGGGTCAGCACGGCGCGCACCGGAAAATTCGCGGCCTCGCCCAGTCCCCGGCGGGCATCGGCCAGCAACGTCGCGCTTGGGCTCGCCCTCGATGTGCAGATAAAGCGCACGCGTGTCGAGCAGGGCGGATAACGTGAACGTGATGCGCGGCTCACCCGCGCCAGCCGCACGCATCGGCAGGACACGCACGGGGTTGTTCGCGATCCAGCGCTTCGGCAAGACGATCGCCGCCAGGAAAGAACGAGGCGGTGTGCCCGTCGTCGCCCATGCCCAGCACCACCGCATCGAATGGCAGCGCCAGCGTCGCCATTCGCGCGCGCACCGTGGCGAGTCCGGCTTCCGGCGTAGGCGCATCGGTATAGAGGGGAACGAACTGCGCCACCGACGCCGCATGTTGCAGCAGCGTCGCCTTCAGCATGCCTGCGTTGGAGCGCTCGTTGCTCTCGGGAACCCAGCGCTCGTCGACGAGGGTGACCTGGACCTTCGCCCAGTCCAGGGTCTCGCGCGACAGGCGCTCGAAGAAATGACGCGGCGTGCTGCCGCCGGAAACGGCGAGCAGGGCGCTGCCGCGCTCAGCGATGGCTTCGCGCAGACGCTCGGCGATGCGCTCGGCCAGCGCCACGGCCAGAGCCTGGCAGTCGGTGAAACTATGCGTCGGTGACATTCAACATGGAAGGCACGACACAGACAGGGCGGGGCTTCGCGGTGAACTCACGCATGCCCGGCAGTAGAAGGATGAGGGAAAGTCTAGGCAGGACCCCGCGACGCTCAGGTGAATCACCCTCACGTCACGGTGGCTTCGAACGTGGACCGGCTTACTCACTTTCCTCGTTCCAGGTGCGGCCGTCGCGCTCGATCAACGCCACCGCAGCGCTGGGGCCCCAGGTGCCGGAGGTATACGGCCGTGGCGCCTCGCCGCTGTCCGCCCACGCGGCAAGGATCGGATCGGCCCAGCTGCCACGCCGCTTCCACTTCGTCGCGACGCATGAACAAGGTGGGATTGCCGCGCACCACGTCGAGCAACAGGCGCTCATAGGCATCGGGCTGCTGCACGCCGAACGCTTCGGCGAAACTCATGTCCAGCGGCACGTGGCGCAGACGCAGGCCACCCGGACCCGGATGCTTGATGGTGAGCCACAAGCTTGATGCCCTCGTCCGGCTGCAGGCGCAGCACCAGACGATTCTGCGCGAGTACGCCAGCCGACGGATCGAAGATGGAATGCGGCACCGCCTTGAACACGACCACGATTTCCGACACGCGCTCCGGCAGGCGCTTGCCGGTGCGCAGGTAGAACGGCACGCCGGCCCAGCGCCAGTTGGCGATTTCGGCCTTCAGCGCCACGAAGGTCTCGGTGTTGGATTTGCCGCCTTCGAGTTCGTCGAGATAACCCGGCACGCTCTGGCCCTCCGCCGCACCGGCGCGGTACTGGCCGCGCACGGTGAGCTGGGCAGCATTGCTCTCGTCGATCGGCTTGAGCGAACGCAGCACCTTGAGCTTTTCGTCGCGCACCGCATCCGGCTGCAGCGACGAGGGCGGTTCCATCGCGACCATGCACAGCAGCTGCAGGATATGGTTCTGCACCATGTCGCGCAGCGCGCCGGCGCGGTCGTAGTACGCGCTGCGCTGGCCGACGCCCAGCGTCTCGGCCACGGTGATCTGCACGTGATCGATGTGCGCGGCATTCCACAGCGGCTCGAACAGCGCGTTGCCGAAGCGCAGCGCCAGCAGGTTCTGCACCGTTTCCTTGCCGAGGTAGTGGTCGATGCGGAAGGTCTGCGATTCGCTCGAATACCTGGCCGACGGCATCGTTGATCTGGTTGGCGCTGGCCAGGTCGCGGCCGATCGGCTTTTCCAGCACCACGCGGGCGCGGCCCTTGTTGAGGCCGTAGGAACCGAGGCGATTGCAGATATCGACGAACAATTCCGGCGAGGTGGAGAGATAGAACACGCGGATGTGCCCGGGCTGCTCGCCGATCAGCGCCGCGAACGCATCCCAGCCTTCGTCCTTGCGCGCATCCAGCGAGCGATAGCCCACCTGGTCCAGGAAGGCCTCGATCTTGGCCGCGTCGCCACCGCCTTCCTGCAACGCCTTGCGCAGCGAGGCACGGTAGCCGTCGTCATCCAGCCCTTCGCGGGCGATGCCGATGATGCGGCTGGAAGCGGGGATCTGGCCATCGACGAAACGGTGGTACAAGGCGGGCAGCAATTTGCGTACGGCGAGATCGCCGGTTCCGCCGAAAATCACCAGGTCGAACGGCTCGACCGGCTGGGGAGAAGCAGTCACTTCAGTCACCTCAAAGGCGATGCGGGGAGCGAACACCGAGCGTCGCCGCTCCGTGCAGTGCGCTGGGATCGTACCAGTGACATACCAGGCAACACCAGTTCTCCGTGACCGGGCGTGAGCCCGCCTGGCACAACGATTCTCACGGGAAATTGGTAGCACCGGAAAGTCCCGCCAAATCACCCGATTGCCATACTGGTATGGTCATTGGTATCGTTTCGGCATGGAAACCGCCCTGGTCAATGAATACCGCCGCCTGAGCCGAGACCCGGCCACCAGCCAACCGCTCGCCTACCTGCGCCTGCGCCGGGCGATTCGCAACGTGGTGGAACACCGCGATATCGAACCGGGCCAGGCCCTGCCCAGCGAACGCGACCTGTCGCGCCTGCTGGAGCTGTCCCGCGTGACGATTCGCAAGGCCATCGCCGGCCTGGTCGAGGAAGGCCTGCTGAACCAGCGCCACGGCGCCGGCACCTTCGTGGCCGAACGCATCATCAAGCCGATGTCGCGGCTCACCAGCTTTACCGAAGATCTGCGCGCGCGCGGCCTGAATCCGCGTTCGGAGTTCTTCGAACGCGGCGTGGGCGAGGTGACGCCGGAAGAATCGATGGCATTGAACCTGTCGCCCGGCGTCCTGGTGGCGCGCTTGCATCGCGTGCGCTACGCCAAGGAAGAGCCGCTGGCGATCGAGCGCAGCGTGGTGCCCGCCAGCATCCTGCCCGATCCGATGGTGGTGCACGACTCGCTCTACCAGGTGCTGGAAACCCTCGGCTGCCGTCCACGCCGTGCGTTGCAACGGCTGCGTGCGGTCTCGCTCGGCGCCCAGCAGGCTCGCCTGCTGCACGTGCCGGTGGGCAGTGCCGGCCTCAATATCGAGCGCCGCAGCTTTCTCGACGATGGCCGCGTGGTGGAGTTCACCACTTCCTGGTATCGCGGCGATATCTACGACTTCGTGGCCGAGCTGCAAACCGACTGAGCCAGGGCTTGCTTGCTGCTGGCCGGGCATAACCTTAAAATTCTGCGTTGTTCGGGTGTCCTGCGGCGTATCTCCGCAGGATGAAACGGGAAGCCGGTGACGCTGCCTTGCAGCCATTCCGGCGCTGCCCCCGCAACGGTAAGCGAGTGATTCCAACCTGACGGCGACATGCCACTGTGCTCACGCACGGGAAGGCGCCTGATGGTGCATGCGGCAACTGCATGCCACTGGCGAGCCCGGAGACCGGCCCGACACGCAAGAGCCTGCTTCTTGAGCGGGTTCCAACGGATGGCTCGCGGTGGGCGAGGCCGGACGCCGTGTCATGGCGCCTTATGCCTGCCGTCGTTCTCCTCCCTCCTGCGCCGCCGTCTGACCTTCCGTCGTCAGCGTCGCGCGCGGGTGCGCGACCGCAAGGAACACCATGAAGAAGACCCTGCTGGCAGCCGCGCTGCTGTCGTGCACGATGGCCGTCCAGGCCGCCGATACGAACTCGCCTCCGTCGCTGTCCACCGTGATCGTCACGGCCACGCGCACGTCGATCACCACCGACGAGGCACTGTCCTCGGTCACCGTGATTACCCGCGCCGATATCGAACGCCTGCAACCGGCCTCGGTGCACGACCTGCTGGTGGGCTTGCCTGGCGTGTCGTTCAGCCAGGTCGGCGGCATGGGCCAGCAAAGCTCGCTGTTCCTGCGTGGCACCAATTCCACCCATGTGCTGGTGCTGATCGATGGCGTGCGCATTGGCGCGGTAGGTCCTGGCCTGCCGGCCTTCGAGCAGATTCCGGTCGACCAGATCGAGCGCATCGAGATCGTGCGCGGCCCGCGTTCCAGCCTGTACGGCGCCGATGCGATCGGCGGCGTGATCCAGATCTTCACCCGGCATGGCCAGTCGGACGGCAAGCTCACACCGTCGCTCAGCGTGTCGGCCGGCAGCCATAGCTACACGGATGGTCACGCCGGCCTGTCCGGTGGTGACTCGCATGCATGGTTCAACGCGGGCCTCGGTGGCCAGTACACCAGCGGCATCCCCGCCTGCCGCGCCGGCGCGGCGGAGGCTGGCGCGGGTTGCTTCGTCGACCAGCCGGGCGACGATGCCTTCCGCAACTGGAACGGCATGGCCAACGGCGGTTATCGCTGGGACAACGGCACCGAACTCTCGGCGACGTGGCTGCGCAGCAAGAGCTTTGTCGAATACGCCGGCAGCCCCTACAGCGGCGACCAGGCGGTGAACCAGCAGATCGTGTCCGGCGCGCGCCTGAGCTTCACCCCGCTCGACGCCTGGAAGGTGACGCTCAATGCCGGCCAGAGCAGGGACGATTCGTCGACCTTTTTCCAGGGCACCTACGACGACATTTTCGCGGGAACCCGGACGTATTACCCGCGCATGCCCACCGGCTATGCCGACTCGCGGCGCAACCAGGCGTCGTGGCAGAACGACATCACGCTGGATACCAACCAGCTGCTGACCGCTGGCGTGGACTATCAGCAGGAACATATCGACAGCGACACCGGTTACCTCAACAGCAGGCGCGAGGACACCGGCGTCTATGCGCAGTACTTGGGCACCTTCGGTCGCAACGAAGTACAGGCCTCGGCGCGCCACGATCACAACGATCAGTTCGGCAATCACAACACCGGTGCGGTGGCGTGGGGTTACAGCTTCGATCATGACCTGCGTCTGTCGGCCAGCTACGGCACGGCTTTCCACGCGCCGACGTTCAACGACATCTACTACCCCTACGGCCTGGGCAATCCCAACCTCAAGCCGGAGAAGTCGCGCTCGGGCGAACTTGGCCTGAGCCAGAAGCAGGCGGTGTGGAACTGGGCGGTGAACGTCTACCAGACCAGGATCGACGACCTGATCACGCTGGACAACAATTTCGTGCCACAGAACATCAGCCAGGCGCGCATCCGCGGCATCGAAGGCCAGCTTGGCGCGAACCTCGACGGTTGGCAGGTGCAGAGCTACCTCACCCTGCAGCAGCCCAAGAGCACGGCGAGCCCCTATGACGGCAACCTGCTGCCGCGTCGTCCGGAGCAAACGGCGCGCGTCGACGTGGATCGCCGCTTCGACGCCTTCGGCATCGGCGCCACCTTCTTCGCCTCGGGCAAGGCCTATGACGACCTGGCGAACCAGCATCGCCTCGGCGGTTACAGCACCACGGACCTGCGCGCGAGCTACGCGTTCCTGCCCGACTGGCGCATCGAGGCCAAGCTGGCCAACGTGTTCGATCGCAACTACGAGACGGTCTACTACTACAACCAGCCGGGGCGTACCTGGTTCCTGACGTTGCGCTATAACCCGTCGACGCGTTGATCTGCTTGATCGGCATCTCACGGGAGGCCTGCAACTAGAACGATCGCCATCCCGGCGTAAGCCGGGATGGCGATGCACCGTTTATCCATCCCTTACGGCACATTCGCCGTCACGCGATTGCGTGCATAAAGGCGACCGAGGGTACGCGTCCGCGTCCCGCAAGTCGGTGCGACAGGGGCGCGCCGACGACAACGGTCAGGATGCCCGTGAACCTTTTCGCGCCATTGATACGTCGCCCGATCGGCACTTCGCTGCTGGCGCTCGGCCTCGCCCTGGCGGGCTTGTGGGCGTACCTGCTGCTGGGTGTGGCGGCGCTGCCTGCGATCGAATTCCCCGGCATGGTGGTGTACACCGAGGTGCCGGGTGCCAACGCGCAAACCATGGCATCGACCGTGGCCGCACCGCTGGAACGACACCTTGGCCGCATTCCGGGCATCAAGGAGATGCACTCGGAGAGCAACGACGGCTCGACCTCGATCCGCATCCTGTTCAACTTCGGCAACAACACCGACAAGCTGGCGCGCGACGTGCAGGCAGCGATCAACGCGGCCCGGGTCGACCTGCCGTCGAGCATGACGGTGCCGCCGCGTTACTACAAATTCAACACTGCGCAACATTCCCGTCCTGCTGCTCTCGCTTACCTCCGAGACTGTACCGCCCGACAAGCTCTACGACCTGGCCGATACCTTGATCAATCCGGCTCTGGCGCAGATTCCCGGCGTGGCGCAGGTCCACGTGATCGGTGGACGACCGCGCGCTGTGCGCGTCGAGCTCAATACCACCGCGCTGGCCGCCAAGGGTCTTACCGCCAACGACGTGGCCAACGCACTGCGCGCCGCCAACGTGACCTCGCCCGCAGGGCACGCTGAGCGACGGCCGCACCCAGATGACGGTGACGGCCAACGATGCGCTGCACAACCCGGAAGAGTTCGCGAACCTGCTGATCGCGATCAGCGAACGGCGCGCCGGTGCGTCTGTCCGACGTGGCGCACGTGGTCAGCGGCCAGCAGGATGAGTACCAGGCGGCCTGGTTCAACAACCATCGCTCGGTGGCCATTCGCATCACCAAGCGCCCCGAGGCCAACGCCGTGGCCACCGCCGATGCGGTGCGCGCCAAGCTGCCGCAGATGCGCGCATGGCTGCCCGCCGACGTGCAGATCACGCCGATCTTCGACCTCACCCAGACCACCAAGTCCGCACTGCACGAGGTGGAGGTGGCGCTGATGTTGAGCGTGCTGATGGTGGCGCTGGTGATGCTGGTGTTCCTGCGCCGCATCGGCCCGATGCTGATCGCCATGCTGAGCGTGCCGCTGTCGCTGGCGGGCGCTTTCGCGGTGATGTGGACGCTGGGCTATACGCTCAACACCTTGTCGCTGATCGCGCTGGTGCTGTGCATCGGCTTCGTGGTGGACGATGCGATCGTGGTGATCGAGAACATCGTGCGCCATATGGAGCAGGGCGCGCCGCCATTGCAGGCGGCGCTTGCCGGCGTGAAGCGAGATCGGCTTCACCGTGGTCTCGATTACGTTGTCGCTGATTGCCGTGTTCGCGCCCGCTGCTGTTCGGCAACAACCAGTTCACCCTGCTGCTGCGCGAGTTCTCGGTGACGCTGACGGCCGCCGTGGTGATCTCGGCCATCGTCTCGCTGTCGCTGACCCCGGCGCTGTGCGGCCGCTTCCTGCCTGCCGAAGAGCGCGGCACGCGCGTGCCGGGGCGCGCTGGAGCGAACCATCGAGCGCTTCGACCGCGGCATGCAGCGCATCTACGAGCGCGCGCTGGACTGGGCCATGCGCCATCGCCGCCTGATGCGTTGGCAACCGATCATCCTGCTGGTGCTGACGGTGGTGATGGCGACGGGCGTGGTGAAGCTGTTCGGCTGCAATTTCATGCCGCCGGAAGACATCGGCATGATCCAGGGCGATGTTCGCGCCGATGCGAATATCTCGCCCACCTTGATGGCCGAACGGGCCCAGCGCGCCTCGGCGATCATGAAGGCCGACCCCGCCGTGCTCGACGTCACCACGTTCCTGGGCGGCGACAATGCCGGCGGCGCGGTCGGCAACCAGGCCACCATGTTCGTCGATCTCAAGCCGCGCGGCAGCGGGCCGGGACGAACGCTCGCGAGCCGATCAGAGGTCATCGATCGCGCGCCTGTCCAAGACCTACGAGAAGTTGCCCGAGCTGCGACGTCTCGCTGAACTCCATGCGGCTTCTTCAACGGCGGCACCGACAGCAGCCGCGGCAGCCAGTAGCTTCCAGCTGATCAGCACCAACGGCACCGACGCTGCAGCCGTGCGCGCTGAAGCTGGCGCAGATGATGCGCGGGATGAAGGAGTTCCGCGACGTCACCAGCAGACTACGACAGCATCGGCAAGCAGCAGATGCTGAAGGTCGACCGCGCCGCGGCACGCGGCTGCAGGTCAGCATGGGCCAGATCGACTCGGCGCTGTACAACGCGTTCGGCCAGAACCAGGTCTCGACCATCTATTCGGACATCAACCAGTATTGCGTGGTGCTGACCTCGATCGGGCCGAGCATCGCTGAGTCCGGCGACCCTGCTCGACACCTATGTGCGCAGCAGCAGGGCAAGATGGTGCCGTTGTCGGCGCTGGCGACATATCCAGCCGCATGTCGCGCCGGTCACTGGTCAATCACTCCAACCAGCTGGAAGTCGGCCTCGGTCAACTACAACCTGGCCAAGGGCATGACCCAGGCCGAGGCCTGGAGCTGGTCGACCAGGCGATTTCGCATGCGCAGCCTGCCCGCCGGCGTGCAGAAGAAATACACCGGCGACAACCAGCACCTGCTGGAAGCCCGAGCAATGCGCAACGTGCTGCTGATCGGTTGATCCTGGTGATGTACGTGGTGCTGGGCGTCCTGTACGAGAGCCTGATCCATCCGCTGACCATTCTCTCCACCCTGCCGGCCGCCGGGCATGGGCGCCTTCCTCGCCATGCTGGTGACCGCATACCCAGCTCACCCTGATGTCGATCATCGCGATGCTGATGCTGATCGGCATCGTGAAGAAGAACGCGATCCTGATGGTCGACTTCGCCCTGGTCGCCGAACGCGAGCGCGGCTGTCGCCGCCGGAGGCGATCCGCGAGGCGGCGCTGGTGCGCTTTCGCCCGATCACCATGACCACCCTGGTGGCGATGGGCGCGGCGCTGCCGCTGGCGATCGGTTTCGGCATCGGCTCGGAGATGCGCCAGCCGCTGGGCATCGCCATCCTCGGCGGCCTGCTGGTGTCGCAGCTGCTGACCCTGCTGAGCACGCCGGCGATCTATCTGTGGCAGCACGACCGCCATGAGCGCAAGGCCGCGCGGCGGCAGCTGCGTGCGCGAGATCAGGCGCCAGCGCGCTGCAGCGCAGATGCCCGCCCAGCATGCCGGCACTGCCCAAGTAGGCGGCGTGCGCTCCCCCTGTCTTTCGACACGGATGCGTACTTCAGGCACATACGCGCGCGTGCCGGCTGGCATAAAGTGCGGCATGAAAGGAACTTCGCCTTCGCTTCGCGCAACCGCGTCTTCACGCCTGCTTGGCCGCATTCCTGCGCAGCCGGATGCGGTGCGCAGCCTCTTATCGGATGGAAACCGCATGAATATCTTCGCGCCGCTGATCCGCCGCCCGGTCGGCACCTCGCTGCTCGGCCATCGGCCTGGTGCTGGCGGGACTGTGGGCCTACATGCTGCTGGGCGTGGCGGCGTTGCCGTCGCTGGAATTCCCCGGCGTTTCATGTCACGGCGAGCATGCCCGGGCGCCAGCGCCCAGACCATGGCCAACACCGTGCTGGCGCCGCTGGAGCGCCACCTGGGCCGGATCCCCGGCATCGACGACATGTACGGCAATGCCAGCGAGGGCTCCGCCGCGGATCCAGCGTGCGCTTCAACTTCGAGCCGCACCGCCGACAGCGCCGCGCGCGACGTGCAGGCGGCGATCAATGCGGCCGCGGCCGACCTGCCGTCGGGCATGCCCTCGCCACCGCAGTACTTCAAGTTCGACACCTCGCAGATCCCGATCCTGCTCGTCACGCTGACCTCGACCGGCATGCCGCCGGACAAGCTGTTCGACCTCGCCGATACCCTGCTCAAGCCGGCCGTGGCGCAGATCGACGGCGTGGCGCAGGTGCAGGTGTTCGGCGGCACGCCGCATGCGGTGCGCATCGAGCTGGACAACCAGCGCGCTGGCGGCCAAGGGGCTCACCGCCAACGACGTCGCCAACGCACTGCGCGCCGCCAACGTCACCTCGCCGCAGGGCATCCTGAGCAACGGCCGCACCCAGATGACGGTGACCGCCAACGATGGCCTGCGCGAGCCGGCCGAGTTCGCCAAGCTGCTGATCGCCGAGCGCAACGGCGCGCCGGTGCGCCTGTCCGACGTGGCCAAGGTCTACCAGCGGCCAGCAGGATCAGTACCAGGCGGCCTGGTTCAACGGCCAGCCGCACGGTCGCCATGCAGATCAGCAAGCGGCCGGAGGCGAACGCGGTGGCCACGGTGGAGGCGATTCGCGCCCGCCTGCCGCAGCTGCGCGGCCTCGCTGCCGGCGGACGTGCAGATCACGCCGATCTTCGACCTCACCCAGACCACCAAGTCGGCGCTGCACGAGGTGAAGGTCGCGCTGCTGATCAGCGATCGTGATGGTGGCGCTGGTGATGCTGGTGTTCCTGCGCCGGCTGCGCCCGACCCTGATCGCCATGCTCAGCGTGCCGCTGTCGCTGGCCGGCGCCTTCGTGGTGATGTGGATGCTCGGTTACACGCTCAACACCTTGTCGCTGGTGGCGCTGGTGCTGTGCATCGGCTTCGTGGTCGACGATGCGATCGTGGTGATCGAGAACATCGTGCGCCACATGGAGCAGGGCATGGCGCCGCTGCAGGCGGCGTTGACCGGCGTGCGCGAGATCGGCTTCACCGTGATCTCGATCACGCTGTCGCTGGTGGCGGTGTTCGCGCCGCTGCTGTTCGGCAACAACATGCTGATCATGCTGCTGCGCGAGTTCTCGGTGACGCTGACCGCGGCGGTGGTGATCTCGGCGCTCGTCTCGCTGACCCTGACCCCGGCGCTGTGCGGCCTATCTGCTCAAGCACGAGCCGAGCCGGCGCAACGCACGCCGGGCCGCATCGAACGGGCGCTGGAGCGTTTCGACCGCGGCCTGCTGCGCATCTACGAGCGCGCGCTGGACTGGGCCATGCACCACCGGCGGATCATGCGCTGGCAGCCGCTGATCCTGCTGCTGCTGACCGATCGGCCTGGGCGTCGCGGTGGTGAAGACCGCCGGCGGCAACTTCATGCCGGACGAGGACACCGGCCATGCTGCAGGTCGACATCCAGCGCCGATGCGAACATCTCGCCGCACCGTGATGGCCACGCGCGCGCAGCAGCGTCGGCGAAGATCATGCAGGCCGACCCGGCCGTGCTCGACGCAGCTGACCATGCTGGGCGGCAACGGCGGCGACGGCGGCGCCGTGGGCAACCCGCGCAGCATGTTCGTCGACCTGAAGCCGCGCGGCCAGCGGTCCGGGCGAGCGGCACGACAGCAGCAAGGTGGTGATCGAGCGCCTGTCGAAGCAGTACGACGCGCTGCCCGACGTCAAGGTGTCCGTCAGTGCCTGGTGCAGTTCCTCGGCGGCGGCGGCAGCGGCGACAACGGCGGCCAGTACGAATTCCAGCTGATCAGCACCAATGGCGGCGACCTGCAGCCGTGGGCGCTGAAGATGGTGCGGAAGATGCGCACGATCAAGGAGTTCCGCGACGTCAGCAGCAACTTCGACCAGGTCGGCAAGCAGCAGCTGCTGAAGGTCGACCGCGAGGCGGCCGCACGCCTGCATGTCGAGCATGGGCGAGATCGACACGGCGCTGTTCAACGCGTTCGGCCAGCGCCAGGTGTCGCAGATCTATTCCGACATCAACCAGTACTGCGGTGGTGCTCACCAGCCAACCCGGCCGCACAACGCTGAGCCCGCAATGCGCTGCTCAATATCCGCGTGCGCAACGACGCAGGGCCAGATGATCCCGCTGTCGGCGCTGGCGAAGATCGAGCCCGAACATCAGCCCGATGCGCGTGCGCCATCACAACCAGCTCGCAGGCCGCCACGATCAGCTACAACCTGCGCCAAGGACGTACCGCAGGACGCGGCATCGAAGCTGGTCGAGCAGGCCGCCTATCGCAGTCGGCCTGCCGGCCGGCGTGAAGGTGGAATTACACCGGCGCCAACCAGCGCCTGCAGCAGGCGCAAGTCCAACGGCATGGTGCTGCTGCTCGGTTCGATCCTGGCGATGTACATCGTGCTGGGCATCCTCTACGAGAGCCTGGGCCATCCGCTGACCATCCTCTCCACGCTGCCGGCCGCCGGCGCCGGCGCCTTCCTCGCCATGCTGGTGACGCAGACCCAGCTCATCGCTGATGGCGATCATCGCGATCCTGATGCTGATCGGCATCGTGAAGAAGAACGCGATCCTGATGGTCGACTTCGCCCTGGTCGCCGAACGCGAACACGGCATGTCCCGCCGGAAGCGATCCGCGAGGCGGCGCTGGTGCGCTTCCGCCCGATCACCATGACCACCCTGGTGGCGATGGGCGCCGCGCTTGCCGCTGGCGATCGGCTTCGGCATCGGTTCGGAAATGCGCCAGCCGCTGGGCATCGCCATCGTCGGCGGCCTGCTGGTGTCGCAGCTGCTGACCTTGCTCAGCACGCCGGCGATCTACCTGTGGAACCACGACCGCAAGATCCGCAAGGCGGCGCGCAGGGAACGCCGCGCCGCGAAGGGGCGGCTGAAGGCGCAGACAGCCGCGGGGTGAGCTCTCGCTTCTTTTATTTGCTCGCGGGCAAGCCGAAGTGAGTCCCGCGCCACGCGCTCTTGCTCCTTCTCTCCTCCGGGCGACCCGAAGGTAGTCCCTGTGGGAGAGAAGGGTGGGATGAGGGGTGGGTGCTCGTGATAACGCCTTCGCTGAGAGGTGTCGCCAGCTTGCCGCCACGCTCAGTTGTAGCGTGATCGCGAGCACCCGCCCCTCATCCCAACCTCCTCCCCAACGGGGAGAAGGAGCCACAACCGCCGCGTCCCCTAGGGACTACCTTCAACTCGCCTGAAGCAAATCAAAAGAGAAGAGAACCCGGATGATTCAGTCGTTCGCGCTGGTACACGCCGCAAAACGCTGACCTTCCACATGCACGACTTCGTGGCCATGCAAGCTGGTGCTCCCCGTGTAGTGTTCCGGCGAGTCGAAGTCCACGCGGCCGCGTCCGTTGGCTGGCGTACTCCCCGGACAACTGAGCGACCACGCCAACGCGGTAGTGCTGCGATGCCGATCGCCGCGCTGGCAGAGGTCGTTTCCCGGTACCGGCATGTTGGCGAACTCGGCCCATGGGTCGGCGCCTTCGTCCACGCAATGCCATTGCACGGTGGACTGACCGGCACGACCTCCATGGACGTTGTGCATGACTATCTTCCACAGGCCGGGCATGGCCTGGAAATCACCGGGATCGGCATGCCCGGCCGCGGCGGCAAGGCTGAGCACGGCGAGCGATGCCAGCGCGACGACGCGCTCCATCGCGTTCCATCGACGCCAGCGCAGAACAAGCGGTTTGAGATACTGCTTCACGACGGTGACTCCGCTGATTGATGAGGATGCCCTGCCCGCTTGCGCAGGCAGGGCATGAACCGCATGGAGTTAGTCCTGCGTTTCGGCCGCAGCCATATGCGGCTGCGCATCGCGATCGAAGTCGAACATGTTCATCAGGTTGCCGATCGCCGGAGCGTTGACCGGCACATAGGGATTGCCGGGCATCGATACCGGATTGGGCAGGTTGTCGCGGCTGCGACCCGAGATCGTCTCGTGCAGGCCCCAGTTCGCTTCGACGAATTTGTCGAACGAGACATGGTCGTAATACGTGTGCACCACGCGGCCGCCTTCCGAATAGCGCGAGATCACCAGCAGCGGAATGCGCGTGCCGTCGCCGAAGAAGTCGATCGGCTGCACATAACCCGAATCGTAGTAGCCGCCACCTTCATCGAAGGTCACCATGATGACGGTGTCGTCCCACACCTTCGGGTTGGCCTTCGCCATATCCACGATCTTCTTCACGTAGCCTTCGAACAGTTCAAGCTTGGAAGAAGCCGGATGGCCGTCCAGAATGCCATCCGGCTTGGCGATGGACACGGCCGGCAGCGTGCCGTTCTGGATATCGTTGTAGAGATCGTTGATGTCCTGGTTGTTGGCGCGCAGCTTCGGATTGGTCATGACCTGGGTGGAGTACAGGAACGGGTCGCAGATGTTGCAGAACGTGCCGGCTTCGCCATTCTCTTTGCCGCCGCCCCAGCCTTCGCCGTAGTACTTCCAGCTCACATGATGACGCGTAAGCAGCAGGGCGAGGTTGTCCTGCTGCGTCGGCGGAATGGTGAACTGCGTGGCGCCCAGCGGCGCCGGCGTGCCATCACCCAGGTAGCCCGGGTTGTAGTTGTTCACCAGGTAGTAGGCATTGCGCTGGCAGTCGCGTGCCATGGAACGTGTGGTACGGCAGCGACTTCAGGTAGGTCTTCACCGCGGCGATGCCAGGCAGCGTATCGTCCGCGCAATTCACGTACGAGCCGCCGCCATAGCCATCCTGCACGTACCAGTTGTTGGTGCCGGGCTGCGTATCCGGGTTTTCGATCTGGTTCGTCGGCGGCGTGGTGGGATTGCCGTTGCTGTCGGCGTAATAGATCAGGTCGCCGAAGCCGAGCATGATGTGATTGGCGCCCGTGCCGCCCATCACCGCCTGGTGGAAGTTGTCGCTCAAGGCATACGTGCGCGCCAGCTCGGCCAAGTAGGGCGCGTCGCCTTGGGCCATGTTGAGGAACTGCATGGCGGTCGAGCCTTCGCCCGTGCTCTGGTCGTTGAACCCGGCAGGCTGGGCAGCACCATTGCTGCCGGCGCCGACGCTGGTTTCGACCCACGGGAACAAGTCGTTGCGACAACCACTGGGATTCTTCGCCGTGGCGGCCTGCACATCGCAGTCGAGCTGCTGCCACATCTGGAAGAAACGGTGCACCGGGCTGTTGGCGTAGTCGTCGTAGCTGATCGATGCGTGCATATCGACCGGCGCATTGGGCAGTTGGGTGGGAAAGCGCGTGTCGACAACCTTGTTCGGCAAACCCGTGCCACCTTCGGCAAGCTCGACGTAGGCGCTGGTCGGCAGAGCCGGCTCGATCGATTCGGCCTGCGCGGCGGATGCGAACGGCGCCTGGGTCGGCGCACCGCCCGTATTCATCGAAGGCAGCACGGTGTACGGACTAGTGTGGGTGGGAGCGAGCGAGAACGCGCCGGTGCTGGAAGCCTGCCATTGGCGTGCCGCGGCGACGTTCGGGCCCGGCGTGCCATCTGCTTTGACAATGCCTTCGGACAGCAGGTTGTTCACGCTCTGGCCGCTCGGCGGCGTGTAAGTCGCGAACACGTGATCAAACGTGCGGTTTTCGCCGATCAGCAAGATCACATGTTTGATCGGCGTCTTGGTCCGGCCGCTGCGGTCTTCGCCGTCACCGGGAGCATGCAGTACGGTGACGCCTCCCGGTACGGCGGAGCGGTTGCTCAGACCCACCGCCGGAACCTGTCCGCGGAAAACCGCATCATGGTCGGGGGCAGTGGCGCTTTGTGCACTGACAACACCGGCGAGGCCGGCCGTGAGTGTGCCAATGACAAACGGCATCAGCCGCTTGCGGACATACATCATGGACATGTCTGGATCTCCTGCAGAAACCCTGGTCGGGCCGCAATCGAGTAATCCCCCTGATTGACCCGGGCGCCGATCGCAACATCGGATACCCCGGTCGTCGGCGAGTCTGGTCCGCCTTGATGACGATGCATTGGCACTACGGCGACAGCGCAGCCGTCCAAAATGACAGTGCTGCGACGGCGCATGAGCTTGCGCAGGCGTTCAAGAAAGTGCGCTCGATGGCGCTATGACTTCGCGTGCGCAGGAAGCAGCTGGAACGGCCGCATCATCTCGTTGTCTTCGTGCTCGAGCAGGTGGCAGTGCCACACGTAGCGGCCGGGCTCGCCCTCGAATCGCATGATGATGCGCGTGACCATGCCGGGGTCGGCACGCACGGTATCTTTCCACCCCATCTCGTGGAGTGGCGGTGGTTGCGCAGGACCGGTGTACGTGAGCGTCTTGTTCGCGTTCCAGGCGAACAGATCGAACGGGCGTCGCTCGAGCACCTGGAAGCGCACCAGATGCAGGTGAATCGGATGCACGTCACCGGTGACGTTGAGCAGGCTCCAGATTTCCACGCTGTCCTGCCGCGGATCTTCCGTGATGGGCGCGGACCAATGCTTGCCGCCCAGCAGCATCATCATGGGACGGCCGCCCGCATCGTCCTGCTCGCCGAGCGCAAGCAGGCGATCGCGGACGGCGACACCTGGATCGATGCGGTCCACCTTACGCAGCGTCGCCGGCAAGGCGGCTGGGTCACGGCGGCCGCGATCGCGCACGCGAAATTCCAGGATCGCTTCGGATTGATGCCGCAGCTGCAGGGCCTTGCCATCGAGGCCGCTGAAATCGACTACGACGTCGGCGCGTTCGGCCGGATAAAGTTCGACGCGTTCGCGCGGCAATGGCGCCGGCAACAAGCCCTGGTCGCTCGCGATCTGCTGGAATGGCTGGCCTGACGATAGGGACAAGTTGAAGAAGCGCGTGTTGGCAGCGTTGATCAGTCGCAGTCGATAACGCCGCGGCTCGACTTCCGCGTAGGGATAGAGCTTGCCGTTGCAGAGGATCGCGTTGCCATTGCACTCGGAAACCCATGGCGCCGCGGGATCATCGGACACGGGGTAGTAGAGCTGGCCGTCCTTCGCGATCAGGCGGTCGCACAGGATCAGCGGCAGATCGCAATCTCGCGACGGCAAGCCGAGCGCCTGCTCCTCCGCGTCACGGACAATGAAGGCACCGAACAAGCCAGCGTAGATATTGAGCCGGGTGATGCCCATCGCGTGATCGTGATACCAGAGCGTGGCGGCGTCCTGCGCGTTCGGATAGTGATAGACGGCTGAATGTCCTGGCGCGAACCAGTCTTCCGGATAGCCATCGCTGCCCGCGGGGGCGCGGGCGCCGTGCACATGCGCCACGGTGCGCACGTCCGGCTTGCTGCGCTCGGCGCCGTGGATCGTGTGATCGATCGGCAGGAAATGCTGCTCGGGCAGCGCGTTGACCCACTCGATCAGCAGAGGCTCGCCACGCGTGCTTTCCAGTGTAGGGCCCGGTGACGATCCGTCGTATCCCCACAAAAGCGTCGGTGGCAGATCGCGATGCAGGCGAGCCGTGAAGGCGCGCATCTCCATCCGGTAGCAAGGCAGCATTTTGCCGGGATAGGCCGGATGCACGCGCTGCTCCAACGGCTGCGCCAAGGGCGGAACCGGCAGCCGATCGACGAAGCGCGTCAGCGTCGCGGGGTTGACCAACGGCACCTTGGGCGCCGCCAGTGGCGGCATGGCCATACGGCCCATGCCGCCATCCATCGGCACAGGCTCCGACCAAGCCAGCAAGCCCATGTCGGCGGCAGCCGCAGCGCCGGCCAGATCCGCCAGGCCGCGCAGGAAACGACGACGCGAGAGACTCACGCGATGGCGCCCACGTCGGGCTGAAGTTGAAAAAACGCTGCTGTCATGGCGTCCCACGTTAGGAAACGCGAATGACAGCCGCGTGGCAGACCCCGGTGAGGGGCCAGCGATGGCCCGGATCAGCCTGCGGCTTCGGCCGGCTTCGGTGCGCCGATGCTGCGCAGCACCGGATTGGCCAGGCAGCCCAAGGCAATCGTGGAAAGGGTCAGGCCGGCACCGGCGAACAGCGCGGGCAGGCTGATGAACTTGAGTAGGGCCCCCGCCAGCGCCGCCGACACCGGCCCCAGACCCATGAAGGTAAACATCAGCAGGCTCATGGTGCGCCCCATCATCTCGCGCGATACGCGCTGCTGGATCCAGCTGATGATGGCGATCTGGGCCATACCCGCCAGCACGCCGGTGGTGGCCAGCAACGCGGCACCGCTCCATGTGCGGTGGACCGTGCCCAGCCAGACCAGGCCCAGTCCGGCCACGCCGTCGATACACAGCACCATCAGGCCAAGCCGTCCCCGCACCAGACGCGCGGCCAGCTTCGAGAGAAACCCTCCCACCACCATGCCGCCGCCATTGGCCGTCATCAGGATGCCCAGCGACGCGGCGCCCAGGTCCAGCCGCGTGTCCGCCAGCACCGGCAAGCCGACCTGGATAGGACCGCCGACGAAGAAGGTGACTGCGCCGACATAAAGGATGAAGGCACGGAGCGGCAGGTCCGCCCAAACGCCACGCACGCCCTCGGCCACGGCCGCCAGCACGCTGCCCTGGACATGGCGGGGATGGTTGTCGGAGTGCAGCCTGATCAACATCAGCGAGCCCAGCGAGGCCAGGAAACTCAGCGCGTCGATGCCGAAGGCAAGGCCCAGGCCATGCGCATCCGCCGGACCGCCGGCAACGGCGGCATGCGCCCCGCTGCCGATCACCAGGCCAGCCAACAGCGGCCCCACGAAGACGCTCATCTGGCGCATGCCCATGATCAGTGCATTGGCGGAGACCAGTTGGGTGGGTTCCATCAGCTGCGGCAGGATCGAGGAGGAGGCCGGATACGCAAATGCCGTCGACAAGCCGATACCGAGCGCGATCGCGTAAACGATCGGCATATTGATGTCGCCGGCCCACACCAGCAGCGCCAACAGGCTCACCAGCAAGGCGTTGACCCCGCGGGCGCCCAGCAGTACCCGCCGTGGCGACATGCGGTCCACCACCGCGCCACCGATCAACATGAAGATCGCCCGAGGCAGCGCCATCGCTGCCAGCACCAGGCCAAGCGCGGCTGGATCGCCGGTGAGTTTGAGCACCAGCCACGGCAGCGCCACCAGGGTGAACTGGTCACCCAGTGCGGATACGGTGCTGCCGCCGAAGAGCATGCGGAAATTGCGGTTGGACAGTACGGAGTCTGAGGTGACCATTTGCATCAGTGTGTCCTTACGCAGCGGACCGGGGCCGGACCGCGTTGATGATGGTTTGACTGGAGTGATGGGTGATGTTGCAGCGTTGCCTCAATCCACTGCCGCGGGCACGCCCTGGCCGGTGGCCGGCGCCTGCTGGCCACCAACGGCGGCCCTCTCGTCGGGTGTCGGTATGGGCGTGGACAACATATGCGCACGACGCCATCCACCCCAGCGGTAATAGCCCATCGCCATCAGCATCGAGGCGAGCGAACCGAGCGGGAAGCTCCACCAGATCGAGTCCGCACCGATGCCAGGCGCGAGCAGGAGCGCGAACGGCGGACGGATCAGCCACATCGAGATGAACAGGATGATCAACGGCGGCATCACCGCACCCGTGGAGCGCACGACGCCGAACAACACGAAGGTCACGCCAAAGAACATGAAGGACCACACCGCGATGCCGTTCAGATGCTGCGCGAGCGCGAGCGCCTCGCCATCGTTGGGCAGGAACAGGTTGAGCGCGGCGTGGTTGAACAGGTAGATCAAGCCGATCAGCGCGCCACTGAGCAGGAAGTTGTACAGCACACCGATCTTGGTAATGCGGCTCACGCGATCCCACAACCGGGCACCTACGTTTTGCGCCGCCATCGACGACACGGCCGCGCCGATCGCCATCGCCGGCATCTGCACATACGTCCACAACTGGGTCGCGGCACCGTAAGCGGCGGTGGTCTTGGAACCATAGCTGTTCACCATATGGATCATGATCATCGCGGAGGTCGAGATCACGATCATCTGCAGGCCCATCGGCAGGCCCTTGAACACGAGCGCTCGCAAGATGGCCATATCCGGCCGCAGGTAACCCAGCTCGCCACGCGACAGGCGGAGGAAATGCTTGCGCGCATACAGCGTCCACAGCAGTGCGACCAGGGCAACGCTCTGCGCAATCAGGGTCGAGGTGGCGGAACCTGCAATGCCCATGCGCGGAAACGGCCCGACGCCGAAGATCAACATCGGGTTGAGCATGATGTCCAACAACACCGACAGACCCATGAAGATGAAGGGCGTGCGTGAATCGCCGGCGCCGCGCAAGGTCATCATCAGGAAGCTGTAGAAATACATCGACGGCACGGCGATGAAGATGATGCGCAGGTACGGCACGGCGAATGCCTGTGCATCAGCCGGCGTACCCAAGACGCCAAGCATCCATGGCGTGCCGGCATAGCCGGCGATCGCCACCAGCACCGATACCGCCACGAAGAAGGTCACACCGGTACCCACGACGCGTTTGGCCTCAAGCATGTTGCGCGCGCCCAAACTCTGGCCGACCAGGATGGTGCAGGCCATGCTCAGCCCAAACACCGCGCCCAGCAGCAGGAACAGGATCAGGTTGGCGTTGCTGACCGCCGTCAGAGCCGCTTCGCCCAGGTAATGGCCGATCCACATCGCGTTGACCGAACCATTCAGCGATTGCAGCACCGTGCTGCCCAGGATCGGCAAGGCGAACATCAGCAAGGTGCGCGCGATCGGGCCTTCAGTGAGCAATGGTTGCCTTGCGGCGACGGATGACATCGATGGGTTTTCCGCGATGGGGGAAGGGGAAAGAAGAACGAGTCGTCAGGCAGTCGCGTCGTTGTCCCACGCCGTCGCAGCCAGTCGGCGTACATGCTCGCGTACATCGGCGGGCCACGCATCTGTCAATTGAATGAAACTTGCATGTTCCTTGCGCCAGAACGCGCGGGACGCCTCCTCGTAGCCGGGCAGGTCTCCCGCCATCGCAAGCATGAAGCGATCGACCGATTCGCCCGCCAGTCGTGCACGTTCCCGGCCACCGCCTGCGCGGCGGGCTTCGTCGACCAGCTTTCGCAGCACCGCCGAGGCGCCACCAGGCTGGCGTGAAAGCCATTCCCAATGCCGCGGCAGCAAGGTGACTTCACGCGCCACCACACCAAGTTTCGGTCGGCCGGGACCGCGGTTGGCGGGCTCGGGCGGCGCTGGCGCCGCCAGCGGCAGGCGCGCCAGCACCTCATCGGGGGTTCCGCGAAAATCGATCTCGATCTGGCGGCTACTCTGGTCGTCGAAGATCAGCACCGGACCTGATGCGCCTGCGTCCAGGGCCTGCTTGACGGCTCGGGCGACGCTGGCCAGCGCGCCGGAGGCGATCTGCTCGTGGCCATGGAAGGCCACGCAGGCACTGCTCACACTGTAGTCCATGATTTTACCCGGGTAGTTATCCTGGCGGATTTTGCCCGGGTAAAATGTCCGACGTCAATCCCGTGGACTGGAGCGGGGCGCACGCACGCATACGCATGTGCGGCGAGCATCCGGCGCCCGCGCTAAAGTGCGTGGCCTCCCATTCGCCGCGCCAGCCATGGTCGTCCACCCACCCTCCCGCCCGCTAAGGTTGATGCTGTTTACCCTGCGCGGCTCGATCGTGCCGGTCATCTGGAAGCGGGTGGCTGGCATGATGGCGCTCGCGGTCCTGGTCGTGCTGGTGGAGCATCGTCTGCCGCATACCGGGATCGAGATCGGCGCCGTCCCGTTGACCTTGATGGGACTCACCCTGGCGATCTTCCTCGGCTTTCGTAACAGCGTGGCCTACGAGCGTTGGTGGGAAGCGCGCAGCTTGTGGGGCGAGTTGTTGATCGTGCTGCGCAACGTGGCGCGGCAGACCATCGGCCTGCCCGATGGCTTGCCGCACGACGAGCAACGCCTGCGCGTGCATCGACTGATCGCCTACGCGCACGCTTTGCGCCACATGCTGCGCGGCTCGCCGCCGGAGCAGGACCTGGCGCGCTGGTTGCCGGCGGCCGAGGTCACTGCGCTACTGCAATCACCGAATCCACCGAATGCCTTGTTGGGCCTGATCGGCGAAAGCTACGCGCAACTGCGGCGCGAAGGACGGCTCGACAGCATCCTGCTTGCCAGCATCGACGCGCAGCTGACCCGCATGTCATACGTGCTTGGCGGTTGCGAACGCATCCGCGGCACGCCGATTCCGTTCGCCTATCTCCTGCTGTTGCATCGCACGGTGTACATGTACTGCCTGCTGCTGCCGTTCTGCCTGGTGGGCACGGTGGGCTGGGCCACGCCGCTGATGGTAGGCGTGCTCTCCTACACGTTCTTCGGGCTGGACGCGCTGGGCGACCAGATCGAAAGCCCGTTCGAGCGGTTGCCCAACGATCTCGCGCTCGATGCCATATGCCGCACCATCGAGATCAGCCTCGGTGAACTGCTGGGCGAGCATGACCTGCCCGAGCCGCTGCAGCCGGTCAACGGTGTCTTGCTCTAGGGAATTCGTCATTCCCGCGAAAGCGGGAATCCAGCGACTTTCACCCACTGAACGCAAAGGCACTGGATTCCCGCTTTCGCGGGAATGACGGAAAAGAGGCCCGGTTTTTCGAGGTCCTCTACGGCAACGTCGCAGGCTTCGGACGCCAAACTCAGTGCCCGCCTCCCGCGGCGCCGGCCTTGGCGGTGAACGGCGGACGCGCCAGCCAGATCACCACAATCAGGGCGAAGAACACCCAGCCCAGCAGATGGAACACTTCGTTGAACGAGATCTGGTAACCCTGCTGCGTGATCAACTGCTCCAGCGTGGCATTGGCCGCCTGCGTCCCGTTCACTCCGGCCGCTTCCAGCGTCGCCTGGGGAGACGTGTCGTACGGCGTGATGTGCTCGCTCAAGTGCGCGTGATGCACGATGGCGCGGCGGTCCCACAGGAAGGTGGTGAGCGAGGCGGAGAAGCTCGCCCCCAACGTGCGCAGGAAGGTCGCCAGGCCGCCACCCGACGGCGATCTCGTTCGGCTTCAGATCCGACAACAGGATCGTCGTCACCGGCATGAAGAACAGTGCCACGCCCAAGCCTTGCAGCAGCTGCACCAGCGCCACGCTGTTGAAGTCGATCTGCAAAAAGAAATCGGAACGCAGGAAGCAGGTAGTACCCATGACCAGGAATGCACACGACGCGAGCAGGCGCATGTCGGTCCGGTTGGCGTACTTGCCGACGATAAACGTCAGCATCACCGGCAGGATGCCCAGCGGCGCCGCGGCGAAACCGGCCCAGGTGGAGGTGTAGCCCAGGTTTCGCTGCAGCCATTGCGGCACCAGCAGGCCGATGGCGAAGAACGCCGCATAGGCCAGCACCAGCGCGATCGTGCCCACGCGGAAATTGCGATGACGCAACAGGCGCAGGTTGACGATCGGATCGTCGTCGGTGAGTTCCCAGATCAGGAAGATCGCCAGCGCAATGGCCGAAACGATGCTGGTGATCACGATGAACGACGAGTTGAACCAGTCCTCGTCATTGCCCTTGTCCAGCACGATCTGCAACGCGCCCACGCCGACGATCAAGGTGATCAGGCCCACATAGTCGATCTTTGGACGCGAGGTGGTATCCACGCGCAGCTTCATCTGGTTGCTGACGACCATGCTGGCGAAGATGCCGATCGGCACGTTGACGAAGAAGATCCACGGCCACGAATAGTTGTCGGTAATCCAGCCACCGAGGATCGGTCCGGCGATCGGCGCCACCACGGTCACCATCGCCAGCAGCGCCAGCGCCATGCCGCGTTTCGCCGGCGGATAGATCGAGATCATCAGACTCTGGGTGATCGGGTACATCGGTCCGGCTACCGCGCCCTGGATGGCGCGGAACAGGATCAGCATCGGCATGCTCTGCGCGATGCCGCACAGGAACGAAGCGACCGAGAACAGCAGCGTCGACCAGATGAACAACCTCACCTCGCCAAAGCGACGGTTGAGGAATCCGGTCAGCGGCAGCGCGATGGCCGTGCTGACCGCGAAGGAGGTAATAACCCAGGTGCTCTGGTTGACGCTGACGCCGAGGTTGCCGGCGATCGTCGGCAGCGACACGTTGGCGATGGTCGTATCGAGCACCTGCATGAAGGTCGCCAACGACAGGCCGATCGTGGCCAGTGCCAAATTGGGCGGACGAAATTCACTGCTCATGGTGGCCTGTCAGTCTCTGGGGTCGTGGGTATTGCCCCTCCCCCTGCCAGCAGGGGGAGGTTGGGACGGGGGCTTTGCTTCAGCGAGCGCCAGAGCCACCCCTCCCCAGCCCTCCCCTGCTAGCAGGGGAGGGAGCCGTTATTGGTTCGCATCGGACTTGCCTGTGTTGGCACGGATGATCTCGGCGATCAGGCCGTCGGCCTTGGCCAGCTGCTGCTGGTACACATCGGTGCTGAAGGCAGGTTGCGTTGGTGCCTGCCTGGACAGCAGCGGGCCGCTCTGGTCGTGCATGTTCACCTTCACCTTGGTCGAAAGGCCGATGCGCAGCGGATGATCTTCCAGCTGCTTCGGATCGTCGAAGTAAACGCGAACCGGCACGCGCTGCACGATCTTGATCCAGTTGCCGGTGGCGTTCTGCGCCGGCAACAGCGCGAACGCGCTACCCGTGCCCACGCCCAGGCTCTCGACCTTGCCTTTGTAGGTCACCGCGCCGCCGTATACGTCGGCCTCGACCTCCACCGGCTGGCCAATGCGCATCTGGGTGAGCTGCGTTTCCTTGAAGTTCGCGTCGATCCATACTTGGCGCAGCGGCACCACGGCCATCAGCGGCGCGCCCGGCGCCACGCGCTGGCCCAACTGCACCGAACGCTTGGCGACATAGCCGTCCACCGGCGCCACGATCGCGGTTCGCACGTCGTCGAGGAAGGCGGCGCGTAGCTTGGCTGCGGCCGTCTGGACGTCCGGATGCGAGGCGACCACGGTGTAGTCCACCAGCACCTTGTTGGTCTGGTACTGCTGCTGCGAGGACGCAAGGGCGCTCTGGGCCGTGGTCAGCGTGTCCTGCGCGTGCGACAGCTCTTCGGCCGAGATGGCTCCGGTCTTGGCCAGGTCGCGGCGGCGGTTGTAGTCCGCCAGCGCCTTGTCGACGGCAATCTGGCGTGCGGCCACATCGGCCTGGGCGCCGCTCACATTGCTGTACAGGCCGCGTACCTTGCGCACCGTGCTGGCAAGGTTGGCCTTGGCCTGGGCCAGCGCAACATCGGCATCGGCCGGATCGAGCTTGACCAGGACGTCGCCGGCATGGACCAGATCGCCGTCATCGGCGCCGATGGTCACCACCGAGCCCGGCACCTGCGGCGTGATCTGCACGATATTGCCGCTGACGTAGGCGTCATCGGTGCCTTCGTACCAGCGACCTTCAAAGAAGTACCACAGCGCCCAGGCGATGGCGGCGAGCACCACGATCGCGCCGAGCAGGCGCAACAGGAAGCCACGACGGTTCTTGGGCGGTTGGACGGGGGCGGTATGGTCCGCCGCGAGCGGGGTTTGGCTAGACATGGGGGATAGCCCTTAGAGCGAATGTTCAGAAGAAGGACGGACGGCAACATCGGCCGCGCCAGCCTGGGGGCGGAACCCGCCGCCGAGAGCCTGGATGAGCTGCACGGAGGACTCGGCCTGCTGCGACTTGAGCGTGGCCATCTGCTGCTCGGCCACCAGCAACTGCTGGCGCACGATCAGTGCCTCCAGGTAGCTGCCCACGCCCGCCTTGTAACGCTGCTCGGACAGTTCCCAGGCCTGGGATGCGGCGTCGACCGCACGTTGCTGGGCGGCCACCTGTTCCTGCGCGGACTGCACGGCGTCGTAGTGGTCAGCCACTTCGTTCACGGCGGTGACCAGGGTCTGGTTGTACTGCGCCACGGCGATGTCGTACTGCGCGTCCTTGCCGGCCAGGTTCGAGCGCAGGCGACCGCCGTCGAAGATCGGCAGGCTCAGCGACGGACCTACGCTGAAGAAGCGCGCCGGCATCTGCAGCGGATTGGTGCTGCCCGCGGCCACGAAGCCGGCCAATGCACTGATGCCGATGTCGGGCAGGAACTCGGTCTTGGCGGCCTTGATGTCCTTGCCAGCCGCCTCGACGCGCCAGCGTGCGGCGACCAGGTCGGCGCGATGGCCCATCAGTTCCACCGGCAGGTTCGCAGGCACGGCGAGCGCGGCGGGTTCGAGTGGCTGCGGGCGGGTGATGTCGAGGCCGCGATCCGGGCCCTTGCCCAGCAGCACCGACAACGAGGAACGGGCGGCTTCGATGGCGCGATTGGCAGCCGCCAGCTGCTGGTCGGCATTGGCGACTTCGGTATCGCTCTGCTTGAGTTGCAGCTGGCTGTCGACGCCGGCATCCACGCGCTGCAGGGTCAGCTTGTGCACGGCGTTGGCGCGATCCTGCACCTCCTTGGCCACGTCCTGTTGGGCAAACGCGTAGCCCAGCTGCACATAGGCGAGTGCGACATTGCTGGACAGTTGGATGCGGGCGGCACGCGATTCCACCTCAGCAGCGCGCTGCTGGCCGAGTGCGGCCTCCCAGGCGGCGCGTTTGCCACCCCACAGGTCCAGGCCCCAACTGAAGCTGGCGCGCACGTCCTTGAACCAGGTGAAGTGGCCGCCGCCCAATTCCGGCGGGAACGCCGTGGTGGGAAGACGCTGGCCAATCACATTCGCACCTGCGTTGACGGTGGGTCCGCGCTCGGCATCGGCGGCGCCAGCCTGGGACTGGGCCTCGCGGGCACGCGCGTCGGCAACGGCCAGGCTCGGATTGTCCTTCAGCGCTTCGGCGATCAAGGCGCTTAGCTGGGGATCGCCCAGGCCCGTCCACCAGTCGTCGGCGGGCCAGGCAGCGGGGGAGAGCGTGATGCCGGAAAGGCTGCGCTCACTCTTGAGGGAAGAGGGATCGGTCAGCGACCCTTCCGGATGCAGGCCACCGCTACTGACGCAACCCGCCAGGGCGAGGGTGAGGCCGGTGGCTGCCGCAAATAATTGCAGACGCATGGCTTGGATTCCAAGAAGTAAACGGGGGATCAGGTCTTGTGGCGGAGCGCTTGCAGCACGCGCCCCAGGTAGTCTTGAAGTTGCTTGCGCTCGGTCGGATGCAACGCCGCCTGGGCTGCCTCCAGCACGCGCTCGTTGCAGCCGACGGTCCGCCGCCACAGCAGGTCGCCGGCTTCGGTCAGCTCGATACGCAGGGCGCGACGGTCCTGCTCGTGCCGCACCCGGCGCAGATAACCTTTGCCCTCCAGCTGGTCGAGCTGGCGTGTCATCGCGCCACCATCCAGCTCCACCGCGCGGGCCAGCTCACTGGCCGACATCGGGCCCATCAAGGCCAAGCGCTTGAGTATCAAAAACTGAGTGAAGCGCAGGCCCACGCCGGAGGCCTGCAGTTCCGCCTCCATGCTGCGGACGATCTCGCTGCGCACCAGGCTGATCAGGATGCCGATGCTTTCCTGCGAAGGCGCTGGGGAGTGGGATGGCGGGTTCATGGCCGCGCATTTTATTGCCTGCAATATATTTGTCAAGGCAAATATATTGCAGGATGTATTTGTTCGGGCAACCGTGCTGCCAATGGCATCACCCGCGTGGCGTTGTGCATATCCGACCGCTAGGGGTTCCTGGCGATGGCTGCCACACCGCGCGGGACGGTTGCGGGCCTTCTGGACATCATGACGCCTGCGCAGCGTTGATCAGAGCATCCCTAGGGCCTGATTGGCGTCGAATCTCAACGGGAGCGTGCTTGGTGTAGGAGCGCACCCTGTGCGCGACCGGCCCTGACCCCTGTTCCCATCGCTGCCGCCAGCGGGCCGCTGCGGAGGCGGGACGCTGGCGGTAAGGCTAGGAACTGAGGCGCAGCCAATCGCGCGCAGGGTGCGCTTCTACGGGAACGCTACCTCTTTGAGGAGCTTGCTCTTCCCTTAGGGCTTGATTGGCGTCGAGTCTCAGCGGGAGCGTGCTTGGTGTAGGAGCGCACCCTGTGCGCGACCGGCCCTGACCCCTGTTCCCATCGCTGCCGCCAGCGTGCCGCTGCGGAGGCGGGACGGTGGCGGTAATGCTGGGAACTGAGGCGCAGCCAATCGCGCGCAGGGTGCGCTCCTACGGGGACGCTACCTCTTTGAAACGAATGGGGCGCGCCAGCAGGTCGTATGGCTGAGATTCGACGCTGATTAGGCTCGGTGGGATCGGATTGAGGTGAGGAGTGAGTGCTCGCGGGAGGGCTTCTACAAGCCCACTTGAACAAGCCGCATGGCAAGACTGACCCCTCACACCCCAGCCCTCTCCTCGCTCCTCAAAGAAGGCGCCATCCATGGCGCCTCCCCGCGTGCCCCTAGGGGAGAGGGAGGAAGAGCTTCAGTTCGTCGCTGGCGGCGGCGTCGGCCTCAACCAGGTCTGGAACAGCTCGTCGATACGGCGATATTCGTCATGCCACGAGTCCGGATGCACGAAGCCGTGGCGCTCCATCGGATACAGCGAGATCCAGAAGTTGTTCTTGTGCAGCTCGATGAAGCGCTGGTACAGGCGGATGGAATCGCTGGCCAGCACGTTGTCGTCGATCAGGCCGTGCTGGATCAGCAGCGGATCCTGCAGCTTGTCCGCGTATGCGATCGGCGAGCTGGTGGCGTAGGCCTCGGGATCGAGCTGCGGGATCGTTGAGGATGTTCGAGGTGTACTCGTGGTTGTAGGTCGCCCAGTCGGTCACCGGCGCGCAGGGCCGAACCCGCCGCGAATTCGCCCGGCGCACGCAGCAGCGCCATCACGCGTCATGAAGCCGCCGTAGCTGCCGCCATACATGCCCACGCGGCGCGGATCGACGCCGTGGTTCTTCACCAGCCAGGCCTTGCCGTCGAGCAGGTCTTCCAGTTCCGGATGGCCCATCTGGCGGTAGATCGCCGTGCGCCAGTCGCGGCCGTAGCCGTCGGAGGCGCGGTAGTCCATGTCGAGCACCACGTAGCCCTGCTGCACCAGCAGGTTGTGGAACATCTGCTCGCGGAAGTAGTTGGAGTACGACAGCGTGACGTTCTGCAGGTAACCCGCGCCATGCACGAAGATCACCGCCGGACGCGAAGCGGCTGCCGCGGGGTCGGCCGGGCCGTAGTACTTCGCCCAGATGGTGCCGGCGCCATGCGAGGACGGCACGCTGACGATCTGCGGCGCGATCCAGCGCATGCGCGGTGAACTCCGGCTTCATCGTGTTGGTGAGTTCACGCGCGGCGCCGCCAGCGGCATCCTGCACTGCCAGCTGCGCCAGTACGATACGGCGAGGAATGCAGCACCGCCAGCTGGCGGCCATCCGGCGACAGCACGAAATCGTCCATGCCCTGGAACTGAGTGACGCGGTTCAGTTCGCCACCGCCGCTGGGCACGCGATAGACGTCGTAGCTATACGGCGCGACCTGGTTGGTGCGCACGTAGAACCACTGGCCGTCGTCGCTGAGCAGCGGGTGGCTGACCTCGAACTTGCCCGCGGTCAGCGCCCTGCGGCTTGCCGCCCAGGCTCTTGCTGTAGAGCTGCGAATAGCCGGTTTCCTCGCTGAGGTACCACAGCGTGCGGCCATCCTTGAGCCAGCCGAAATCGTTGAAGTTCCAGTTGATCCAGGCGTTGTCGCTCAGGCGGTGCTGGGTGACCAGCGCATGCTTGTCGAAATCGACGTTGGCGATCCAGCGGTCCTTGTTGTCGATCGCGCGCAGCTGCACGGCCACGTTCTGGCCGTCATCGCTCCACACGATGCCGCCGCCACCGCCATCCTCGGCGCTCGAGATGATGCGCACCGAGCGCTGGTCCGGCGCCTTCAGCGCCTTGGCCTCGTCCGCCTTGCCGGCCTTCTCCAGCGCGGCAACGTCTTGCTGCGGATGGCCTTGAGCGGATCGTCCTTGATGCCGGGCAGGCTGTCGGTCTTCAGCGGGTAGAACTTCGCCGCCTTCAGATCGACCAGCAGCAGCGACTGCGGGGCGGGGTCGTTGCGACCGACATAGGTGCGCGCTTCCTGCTGCTCCGCGTAACCGGAATCGGTGACGTAGTGGGTGACTTCCGGCTGCTTGCCTTTCTTGAAGTCCTTGGGCTTGGTGACCACCAGCATCCAGCGGCCATCGGGCGACAATTCGGTATCCACCGGCTCGCCGCTTTCGCCGAGGAAGATCGGCTTGCGGCGCGCGGCCCGGGTCGGCCGCGGCCAGCGCATCGTCGTTTTCGCGCTGGGCGTCCTTGTCGGACTTGTTCTGGCGCAGCGCATTGAACAGGTCGAGTTGCTGCCGGCCCAGGGCGTCCGGTTGCTTGGCCTGCGGGTCGTCGACGAAGCGCAGCACGGCGGCCGGCGCGCTCACGCCGCTGGCGATGTCGTAGACGAACCAGTCGTTGCCCTGGCGATATTGCAGGCTGCGGTCGTCGCTGGAGAAGCGCGGCGAGGATTCCTCATCGGTGGTGCGCGTCACCTGCACACGGCGGCCACTGGCCAGGTCGACCAGAAACACGTCGCCATGGCGCACGAAGGCGGCGTAACGATGCGCCCGGTCGAACACCGGCGCGCCATCGGCCTGGGCCACTGCCGCCGCATCGAGCTTCGTGCTCTGGCCACTGGCCGGGTCGACCCGATACAGGTCGCGCACCTTGCTGCCGTCGCGCTTCAGCGAGTAGTAGAGGCTGCGCCCGTCCACGCTCCAATACGGTGACTCCACCGCCGCGCCGATCCAGTCCGGATTGGCCATGATGGTTTCCAGATCGAGCTTTCCGCCGGTGGCGGATGGCGACAAGGCCGCCGCGGGCAACGCGGCTAGGGCGGCAAGGCCGGCGAAGAGCATTCGACGCATTAGGCGCTCCACAGTCAAAACGCCTGAGCATAGCCAAGCATCGTCGGCTGGCAAGCGCCGATGGTCCCGTTTCGCCATGACCGGCCCGACCGGTAGTCTTATGGGTTAGCCGCCCCGCGAGTCCCTGTCGTCCGGCGCACGTGTCGAGCGTTCCCTAAACATCCACGCGCCTGGCCTCTACGGCATGCTCCCTTTGATCGCCCCTGCCCCAGCGAAGTCCCATGATCCTGCCCACCGTCGAAACCGAAACCGCCGCCCACCCCACCCACAGCGTGATCTGGCTGCATGGCCTGGGCGCCGACGGCAACGATTTCGCGCCGATCGTGCCGGAGCTGGTGATCGCCTGCGTGGCCGGCATTGCGCTTCGTGTTTCCGCATGCGCCGGTGCGGCCGGTGACGATCAACAGTGGCATGCCGATGCGGGCCTGGTACGACATCGCCGGCTTGGATCTGGTCTCGCGCCAGGATGAAGCCGGCATGCGCGCCTCGATCGCCAGCGTCGAGGCGCTGATCGCTCGCGAGAACGAGCGTGGCGTGCCTACCTCGCGCATCGTGCTGGCCGGCTTTTCGCAGGGCGGCGCCATGGCGCTGGCTGCAGGGCTTCGCCATGCGCGACCGGCTTGCCGGCATCGTCGCCTTGTCCACCTACCTGCCCTTGCACGAATCGTTCGCCGCCGAACGCAGCCCGGCCAACGCCGCACACGCCGATCTTCTGGGGTCACGGCGCGGCCGATCCGGTGGTGCCGCTGCACGCGCGGCGTCGATTCGCGCGACCTGCTGCAGTCGCTGGGCTACACGGTGGCATGGCACACCTATCCGATGCCGCACGCGGTGTGCGCCGAAGAAATCGCCGACCTGCGGCAGTGGCTGACAGCGCGCCTGGCGGCCTGAGTCGTGGACTGACTACAAGCTTTCTCGCTGCCATCCCGGCCTCGCATGCATACGGCATACTCCGGCGCATGCGGCCCTCGCCACCAAGCCATCCACCGACGACCGCCCGGAGCACCAGACTGCTGCCGGATTTCTGCCGGCGCGCCGGTGATGTTCGCGCTGCTGATCGTCGCTGCGCTCACCGTCACGGTGATGTGGCTGGCCCCCGACCATGGCCACGGCTGGCGCGGCTATAGCGTGGGCATGCTGTTCGCTGACTGGCTGGCGCTGGTGATCGGCGTGGCCTTGTGCAAATTGCGGCCGCTGTTGCAGCGCTTGCCAGGCCATCACGCCGTATGTCGGCGTATGGCTGGTGATGGTGCTGATCGTGGCGGCCGGCAGTGCGCTGGTGCACTGGATGGACGCCGCGATGCAGACGGAGCTACTGCGCGACAGCGCCAGCACGTTCGTGCGCAACAACACGCTTATCGCGGCCCTGCTCGGCGGTGCGTTGCTGCGCTACTTCTTCGTGCTGACACAGTGGCAGGTGCGCCTCGCCGCCGTCACCCGGGCACAGGTCGCCGCCTTGCAGGCGCGCATCCGCCCGCATTTCCTGTTCAACAGCATGAATACGGTGGCCGCGCTGGTCCGGGTCGATCCGGCGGCGGCGGAACGCACGGTGGAAGACCTGTCCGAACTGTTCCGCGCCGCACTCGGTGAGCACAGCACGCAGGACGGCACCCTGGGTGAAGAACTGGCCCTGGTCGATCGCTACCTGGCGATCGAGCAGCTCCGGCTCGGCGATCGCCTGCAGCGTGCGGCGCGAACTGGACGAACTGCCGCCCGCGTTCCCGCTGCCGCGCCTGCTGCTGCAGCCGCTGGTCGAGAACGCGGTACGCCACGGCATCCAGCCGCTGCGCGAAGGGGGTGAAGTGATCCTGCGCGGATGGCGCGAGCGCGACGGCATCATCATCGAGATCGACAACCCCCGTGGCGGCGATCCCTCGCCGGGCGGGCACGGGCACGGCCTGGACAATGTGCGCCAGCGCGTGGCCTACCGCTATGGTCCTCGCGCACACGTGCTGGCCGGCCCGATGGGCGACCGCTTCGTGGTGCGACTGCAACTTCCGCAAGACTAGGACAGCCTCTGTTATGCGCGTACTGATCGTTGACGACGAACCCCTGGCGCGCGCGCGGCTCGCCGCCCTGCTGGGCGAGTGCGCCGACGTCGAGATCGCCGGCAGCGTGAGCGACGGCGAGGCCGCGCTTGTCGCGCTGGGCGAACTGCATCCGGACGTGCTTGCTGCTCGACATCAACATGCCCGGCATGAGCGGCACCGCGCTGGCCCAGCGGCTGGCGGGCCGATCACGACCGCAGGTGGTGTTCTGCACGGCCTACGAAAGCCACGCATTGCATGCATTCGACCTGGGTGCGGTCGATTACTTGCTCAAGCCGGTGCGCCTGGAGCGCCTGAACGAGGCCATGCAACGCGCGCGACAGCGCCTGGCGCAGGCGCCGCGCGAAACGATCAACTATCTGCATGGGCGCCTGGGTGGCGAACAGGTGCGCATCGCGCTGGACGACGTGATCTGTCTGCTGGCCGAGGAAAAGTACGTGGTCGTGCAGCATCGCGGCGGCCAGCTGCTGACTGGAGGAATCCCTGCGCCAGCTGGAGGATGCCTACCCCGACCAGCTGATCCGCCTGCATCGCAACTGCCTGGTGCCATCCCAGCGCCTGATCGGCCTGAAGACGCTGTCGGACGGCCGCGTACTGGCGCGGCTCGGCGGCACCGAAATCACGCCCGAAGTCAGCCGTCGCAACTTGCCGACCTTGCGCAAGCTGCTGCGTATGGGTTGACGCGAGGTCGACTCAGAGCCTGCGCAGGACACTCCAGATCGTCGCAAAAAGCCGGCGCGCGAGGCCTCCCCGGCCGTTGGACTCATACCTTCCTGCGACGATGTCTGACACGCACAGTGTCTGCGTCTTCCATGCAATTGCGCGACAATGCCAGTCCCCACGGACGCCGCGCGCGGCGCCTTTATCGAGAGCAACATGACCTTATCGATCCTGCGCATCGCCACCCGCAAGAGCGCGCTCGCACTTTGGCAGGCCGAACACGTCGCCGCCGAGCTGCGCGCCGCCCATCCTGGCCTGCGGGTGGAACTGGTGCCCATGTCGACGCGGGGCGACGAAATCCTCGACCAACCGTTGGCCACCATTGGTGGCAAGGGCTTGTTCCTCAAAGAACTGGAAGTGGCCATGCTGGAAGGCCGCGCAGACCTCGCCGTGCATTCGCTCAAGGACGTGCCTGCCGAACTGGAGCCGGGCTTCACCTTGCCCGCCATCCTGCCGCGTGCGGACGCTGCCGACGCCTTCGTGAGCAATGATTTCAGCGATCTCGCCGCACTACCGCTCGGCGCCCACGTGGGTACGTCCTCGCTGCGGCGCCAGGCGCTGCTTCGCGCCGTGCGACCCGACCTCACCTTGCTCGATCTTCGCGGCAATGTGGGCACGCGTCTGGCCAAGCTCGATGCTGGCCACTACGAGGCGATCCTGCTGGCCTGCGCCGGCCTGGAGCGACTCGGCCTGGCCGCTCGCATCCGCAGTCGCCTCACCGCACCGGACTGGTTGCCCGCACCGGGACAGGCGGCCATCGCCATCGAAGCCCGCAACGACCAGCCTGACGTACTGGAGCTGCTGGCGGTCCTTGATGATCCCGACACGCGCCTGGCCGTGACTGCCGAGCGTGCCATGAATCACGCGCTGGGCGGCAGCTGCACCGTTCCTGTGGGTGCGTGGTGCACACTGACCGAGCGCGGCCTGCACCTGCGCGGCATGGTCGGTGATGTCGACAGTGGCCGCCTGTTGCTGGCCGAAGCACAGGCGGATGGCGACCAAGCCATCGCGCTCGGCCTGAAGGTCGCCGATGCCTTGTTTGCGCAGGGCGCGGACAAGCTGCTCGGCCACTGACCCGAGCCACGCCCCCTGTTGTGTGTAGGAGCGCACCCTGTGCGCGATCGACCTAGCAGCGTCGCCGCGCTGTCGGCCTTTCACTCGGGCCATCCTTGGCCCTCGCCCTGCGGGCAGCTTGCGCTGTGCAAACCGGCATTCCTGTCGGTTTGTCGCGCACAGGGTGCGCTCCTACGAAAAAAGGAGCCGACGGGTTAGAAGTTGTAGAGCAGATTGGTGGTGAGCAGCGTGTCCGTGTGCTTTGTGTCCTGCTGCACGTCGCTGTTGTAACGCACCTGGTAGCCGAGCTTCAGCGCCATCTTCTTGGTCATGCTGACCGACATGCCGATGTCGTTCTGGTAGTACTTGTTCTGCGAGCCCGCTTCGATCAGCAACGTATTCTCGAGCGCGGTGTTGTCGGTGAGGCGGTACTTGTAGTTGATCAGGCCGCGGCCGACAGCCTCGCTCTGCGTGTCCTGCGGCACCCGCGTGCTCGCGCCATTCACCGTCTGGGTGAGATCCGCCGGGCGATAACGCTTGTAACCCGGGCCGGCTTCGAACGACAGCTCCGTGCTTTCGGTCTTCAGCGCGATATAGCCGTAACCGACCGAGATGATGCTCTGCCACAGGTTGGCGCCGAAATCGTCATGCTCATAGCGAGTGGCGGTCACGATGTAGCTGCGCGGATCGAGCTTGAAGCCCACCGAGGCACCGAGATCGTAGCGATTCGCCGTGGTGGTGAGCTGGTCGGTCGTATTGCCATTGGCGTCCACCACCTTCACATCGGCTTTCGAACGCAGGCCCGTGAGGAAGAAGTTGTTCTTCCACATGTCGTTTTCCTGGTTCAAGCCAAGTTTGGCGTTGATATTTTCCGAGCGGGAGTTGCCATAGGCCGAGGCGAAGCCGAATTCGCCCGAGCCGCTCCAGCCGCCATTGTCGGCCGGGTTGCTGGGGGCCGCATCGTCGGCCAGAGCGCCAAAACTTACCAGCGCGGCGAGCAAGGCGCCCGCCATCAAAGTCTTCTTCATGGGATTTATTCCATTTTCGTTAAATAAAAGCAGGCCGCCACCTTATCGGGGTGGATTGAACTGCCTGTGAACAAGTTGCCTCAAACGCGGCTGAAACGGCTTCAGGTGGCGGTTTCAGCGGCTGGGTGGGATGGTCGGCAAGGCTCCATCATACAAACTCAGCTCGATGCATAGTCCAAGCGTGCAGCTGACCGCGGCCACCACGGACAGCAAGACCCGGCCTTCGCTGAAACTGGTGAGCAGCAGCGCCGCGGACGGTACGGCATAAGCCAGTGCGGCCGCCAGGTAGCGCCGGGGCTGTAGTTCCAGCCGCGCGCCCGGGCCTGGGAACCGCGCCAGCAGGGTTTGCCAGCGCATGCCCTCGACAAGGCCGCGTAGCAGCCCCAACAACAGCAAGCCGATGACCCACGGCAAGGTGCTGCCGAATACGCCACCGCCATCCTGGCCCGTCACGCACATCCAGAGCCACAAGCCGCCACCGTACGTGGCCGAAACCACGCGACTGAGCGGCAGTTGCGCCGCCATACGACTGTCCACATTAGGAGCCCGCTCGAGCATGTCGCCGCGTGTTGTCAGGATCAAGGTCGCCAGACTGCACAGCGCCAGCACGGCGCCAGCAAGGCGGGTCGCCCAGAACGCATCGTTCCCGCGCGCGAGGCCGGCGACCGCCAGCATGGGCAGAAAGGTCGCCAGCGCGATCAGCGCTTCACGCGTGGGTAGCTGGCTTTCGACGATGCGCCAGCCATGCCAGGTCGGCGTCCAGCGCGTGCGCAGGCAAGCGGCTACCAGCCCAATGCTGATCAGTACGCCACCCAGGGTCAGTGGCGCGAGGGCATCGCCACGACCGGGACTATAGACACCCATGGCCAACGCGAGTCCCAGCAACATCCACAAACCGTAGCCGCTAAAGCCAAGCACTTGCAGCAACATGGAACCCACGCGCAAGGGATGCGCAAGTATCGGACCGCCATCTGCACCGATGGTGGACTGCTCCGTGTCGCCTGGTTGCTGCATGAGTTTTCTGTCTTCTCTGTGTGAAGGGCGCATCACAGGCGGACCACCCTTTCTGCGTTTTGTTCCACGTCGACCAGATGGTGGACTTGCGGCAATCGTCTAGGGTGCGCATGCTACGCAGAGGCTGCCGTCGAAAAACATTTCATGGATCGTTACGAGCGCATTCTGACCCTGCACCGATTGCTCAAGTCGGCGCACTATCCTGTGCCCCTGCCGCGTCTGATGGACGAGCTGGAGTGCTCGCGTGCAACGCTGTATCGCGACGTGGCTTTTCTGCGCGATGCGCTGGGTGCGCCGATCGAAAGCGCCGGTGGCGAACACGCCGCGTTCCGCTATGCGATCGGTGAAGGCGAGCGTTTTGAGCTGCCTGGCCTCTGGCTTACCTCCGACGAACTCGCTGCGCTGCTCGCACTCAACGAATTGATTGGACGCAGCGGCCCGGGCGTGCTTGCTGGTGCGCTCGCGCCGTTCAAGGCACGCATCGAGCATCTGCTTTCCGACCAGGGTAGTGGCAAGGCATTGCCGATCGAACGTATTCGCGTGATCCCTTGGGGCGAGCGCACGCTCGACCAACAGGTATTCCGCATCGTTGCCGGCGCCGTGCTCGAGCGCAGGCAACTGCGCTTCCGTTATCGCGCGCGCACCACCAATGCCGACAGTCATCGCACGGTGTCTCCACAACGGCTGACGCATTACCGCGACAACTGGTACCTGGATGTGTGGGATCACGACCGCGAGGCACTGCGCAGCTTTGCGGTGGATCGCATCGCTGAACCGCAAGCACTGGATCAAGCCGCACGTGACGTGGCGGAGAACGAGCTCAATGACGCGCTCGCTTCCAGCTACGGCATTTTCGCCGGCAAGCCGAAAGCCTGGGCCACGCTGCGTTTCTCGCAGCATGCCGCGCGCTGGGTTGCCGACGAGCACTGGCATTCGCAACAGAAGGGCGAATGGCTGCCCGACGGCCGCTACGAGCTGCAGGTGCCTTATTCCAATTCCAAGGAATTGCTGATGGACGTGCTCAAGTACGGACCGGATGCGGAAGTGGTGGCGCCGCTGTCGCTGCGCGAGGAGCTGAAGATCCAATTGCAACTGGCCCTCAGCGGTTACCAGCAACCGCCACGCTGAACGCGGCCGCTTCTTTCCGGAATGACTTGCATTGGGGCACCCGCGCGGTGACGCTAGCGTTGACCGCCGCCACGCTGTTCCTTCCATGAGTCCTAGCGACATTGCTCCATCCTCTCCCAAGCCTACGGAAGATAAATCCACCCGCAAACCGACCGTGGCGCTGGCACTTGGTTCCGGCGGCGCCAAAGGCTTGGCGCATATCGGCGCGATCGAGGAAATCGAAGCGCAGGGTTACGAGATCGTCGCCATCGCCGGCACCTCCATGGGTGCCTTGATCGGTGGCATCTACGCGATGGGCAAGCTTGAGGTATATAGCGATTGGGTTTGCTCGCTGGCCAAGCTGGATGTGCTGCGACTGGTCGACTGGACACTGTCAGGTGGCGGCCTGATCAAGGGTGAACGCATCATCGGCACGCTGCGTGAGCTGATCGGCGATGCCCGCATCGAGGAGCTGCCACTGGCCTTCACCGCGGTGGCCACCGATTTGGACCGAGAGCGCGAGGTCTGGCTCACGCGAGGTTCCCTGTTTGATGCGATTCGTGCGTCGATTGCCATACCCACCGTATTTCGTCCGCATACGCTGGGGGACCGGCGGCTCGTCGATGGTGGTTTGCTCAATCCCGTGCCGGTGACGCCACTCATCCGCGATACCGCGGACTTCCTGTTTGCGGTCAGCATGGATGGTCCTCCCGATGTCTCCACACCGGAAGTCATCCCCGCCGCCAAGACCGACACGCCCGACAGCTATCGGGAACGCGTCGGCGAGTTCATCGGCAAGCTGATCCCGCACGGCGCGGAAAAGCCTCGTGAACCCGGCATGCTCGAACTGCTGACGCAGTCGATGGACTTGATGCAGGCGAATCTCTCGCGGCTGCGCCTGGCCGCCTATGAGCCGGACCTGCTGATCCGGATGCCTCGAAACGTCGCTACCGTGTACGAGTTCTATCGGGCCCGCGAACTGATCGAACTGGGCCGCATGCAGGCGCGGCATGCGCTTGCCGACTGGCGGCCGACACGTCGCCTCAATGGGGCCCGTGAGCCTTGAGCCACGCATCCAGATAGCCCTTGAGCGCCACCGCGTTGTTGTGCTCCTCGTCGCGCGCGCCAAACAGCAAGGTGATGCGGCGGCGTGAGGCCTGCGTCGCCAATGGCCGCCAATATTCCGCGGCGGCGTCCAGCTCGGAGGCATAGCGATGGCGGAAACCTTCCCAGCGCGCCGGATCGTGGCCGAACCATTTGCGCAGCGTGGGTGAAGGTGCCAACTCCTTGGTCCAGGCATCCAGCGCGGCATCTTCCTTCTTCAGCCCGCGCGGCCACAAGCGATCGACCAGCACGCGGTAACCATCGTCCGCGGCCGCGGGTTCGTAGACGCGCTTGACAGCGATACTCATGGCTGGGCGGCCTCCCCCAAAGTGGGAAATCATCGGCATACGCCGATGAAAGACACGTCATGAGATAGACAACGAAACGTTCTCGTAGGAGCGCACCCTGTGCGCGATCAGCCTACGGCGCGGCTACGCCGTGATCGCGCACAGGGTGCGCTTCTACAGACAGAGGGCCTAGATTTCCTCGACCTGGGTAACCTTGCCACGGCGCATCAGCCAGGCGACGCCACGCAGGTCGGCAAGGCCGACCCACAGGCGATCCAGCATGCCGTACTTGGACGTGCCCGCCGTACGCGGACGGTGACCGACCGGCACGCTGTTGCTCTGGAACCCCGCGCGCTTGACCAGCGCCGGCAGGTAGCGATGCATGTGATCGAAGTAGGGCAGGCGCAGGAACACCTCGCGATCGAACAGCTTGAGGCCGCAACCGGTATCCGGCGTCGCGTCCTTGAGCATGCGCGAACGCACCGCATTGGCGATCTTGGAGGAGATGCGCTTGTTGAAGCTGTCGCGACGCGTGGTACGCCAGCCGGCAAACAGTCGCACGTTCTCCGCCGCGCCCTGGCGCGCGGCCAGCAACTTGGGGATATCGGCGGGATCGTTCTGGCCGTCGCCATCCAGCGTGGCGATCCACGGCGAACGCGCGGCGCGCACGCCGTTCCACACGGCGGTGCTCTGACCGCTGCGGGTCAGGTGACGCACGATGCGCAGTTCCGGATAGCTGGTCTTTTCCGCGGCAAGCACGGCCACGCTGTCGTCACTGGAGTCGTCGTCGACGTAGACGATCTCGAACTCGACCTTGCCACGCAGGGCGGCGGCGATTTCGGCGAGCAGCGGCGGGATGTTGTCGCGCTCGTTGAATACCGGCACGACGACGGACAGTTGGGGCATGGTTGGGCCTTCTCTAAACAAAGGGCGCGCGGCGCCAGGGCGCCATTCTAGTGGGTCGCGGTTACCGCGTCAGGAGATGGGGGACGGGTGGTGGAAGACGCCAGCTCGCGCAGCGCGGAAGCAGGCGCCCCCGCTCCCCGCTACCCATCCCCGCTTCAACGGATCTTGCCGAGAATGCCTTCCAGCTCGTCGTTGCTGTGATAGTGGATCACCAGCTTGCCGCGGCCACCACGGCCCTGCGCCAGCTCGACGCGGGTAGCGAAGCGCTCGGCCAGTTGGCGCTCCAGGTCGGCGACATTCGGGTCGCGCGACGGCGCATGCTTGGCCTTGCCCTTCGGCTCGGTCTGCGCACGGCGGGCGGCGTCCTCGAGCTCACGTACGCTCCAGCCATGGCGCGCCGCTTCCAGCGCAAGCCCTTCGGCCAGGCTCTCGGGCAAGGTCAGCAGGCAACGGGCATGGCCCATCTCCAGCTTGCTTTCGTCGAGCAGCTTCTTGATGGAAAGGGGCAGCTCGGTCAGACGCAGCAGGTTGGACACGGCGGCGCGCGAGCGGCCCACGGCGTCGGCGGCCTGCTGGTGGGTGAGGTCGAAATCGTCGATCAGGCGCTTGAGCGCGTCGGCTTCTTCCAGCGGCGTGAGGTCCTGGCGCTGGATGTTCTCGATCAAGGCCATCGCCGGCACGGCGACTTCCGGGACGTCCTTCACCAGCACCGGCAACTCGCTCAGCTGCGCGCGCTGCGCGGCGCGCCAGCGGCGTTCGCCGGCGATCAGCTCATAGCTGTTCTTGCCGATGGCGCGAACCACCACCGGCTGGATCAGGCCCTGCGCCCGGATCGAGGCGGCCAGTTCGTCCAGCGCCTCGTCGTTCCAATGGCGGCGTGGCTGGTACTTGCCCGGCTGGATCTGCTGGATCGGCAACATGCGCAGCTCGCCTTCCTGCTCGATCACGGACGGCGAACCCGCACCGTCACCGCCAAGCAGCGCGTCGAGCCCACGCCCGAGCCCCCGTTTTTTCGCAGCGGACATGCTCACTCCTGATGGATGTCGACGATATCGTCGAGCGTCTCGTCGGCGTCGTCGTGCAGCGCTACCGCCACGACATCACCGGTATGCTCGTGCACCGCGGCCGCGGTATGCCCGCGTTCGCGACGAATCATTTCACCGGCAAGGCCGATATAGGCAATCGCGCCACGCGAGCTGCGATCGTACAGGTGGATCGGCTGGCCATGACTGGGCGCTTCGGCCAGGCGCACATTGCGTGGAATGATCGAGCGCAGCACCTTGTCACCGAAATGATGGGTGAGTTGCGCCGAGACTTCGTTGCCGAGGTTGTTGCGCACGTCGTACATGGTGCGCAGCAGGCCTTCGATTTCCAGCGCCGGATTGAGTCGCTGACGCACCGCCTTCACCGTATCGAGCAGGCTGGAGAGACCTTCCAGCGCGAAGTACTCGCACTGCACGGGAATCAGCAGGCCGTTCGCGGCGGTCAGCGCGTTGAGCGTGAGCAGGTGTAGCGAAGGCGGGCAGTCGATCAGGATCGTGTCGTAGCGATCGGCCACCTTGGCCAGCTGTTCCTTGAGCCGGCTTTCGCGGGCAATCGCGTCCATCAGCTTCAATTCGGCCGCCGTCAGGTCACCATTGCCGGGCAGCAGGTCGTAATGCGCCTCGGTCTGCACGATCGCCTGTTCGATCGGCGCCTCGTCCAGCAGCACTTCGCAGCCGTTGGGCTTGGCCACGCGCTTGTCGACGCCTGACGCCATCGTGGCATTGCCCTGCGGGTCGAAATCGACCAGCAGCACCTTGCGCTTGGCAGCGGCGAGCGCGGCGGCGAGGTTGACGGCGGTGGTCGTCTTGCCGACGCCGCCCTTCTGGTTGGCGACAGCGATGATGCGTGCCATGGTGTCGTCGATACCGTGAACGAGTGAAATGGCGGCTAGATTAACAGCCTGCTTAGCGGCTTGCCCGGCCGAGTACCACGAGGTGGCGCGCGCCTTCGAGTCCGGGCACGCTCAGCGCATAGGTGCCGTGCACTTCGAAATCGGCCGGCACGCCGGGCATTTCATCGTCGGGACGCTTGCCTTTCATGGCCAGCCAGATGCCCTCCTTGGTCAAAAGGTGACCACCCCAGGCCAACATGTCGGCGAGGCTGGCAAAGGCCCGCGCCGTGATGCAGTCGAACTGGCCTTCCACGTCTTCCACACGGGACTGCACCGCACGCACGCCTTCGAGCTTCAGCGAGCGGATCGCCTCGCGCAGGAAGCGGACCTTCTTGCCGTTGGAATCCACCAGCAGGATCTGTCGGCCTGGCGCCGCGATGGCCAGCGGGATGCCGGGCAGGCCTGGGCCGGTGCCCAGATCGGCCAGCGTCTCACCGCGCACGTACGGCAGGATCGCCAGCGAATCGAGCAGATGGCGCGTGACCATCTCGGCGGGATCGCGCACGGCGGTAAGGTTGTAGGTGGCGTTCCAGCGCGCCAGCAGCTCCTGGTAATCGAGCAGACGCTCCACCGCGTTCGCCGGCAGCTGCAGACCGAGCGCGGCAATACCGCGTTCCAGCTGGGTTTGCAGATCGTGGCGGGAAGTCATGCGGCAGTACCTGAGGAGTGCGGAAGGGGCGGAAGTATCCGGGCACGGTGTCTCCGATGCCAGCGCGACGATAAAGAAAAACCCGCCGTAGCGGGTTTGAAGTCGTTCCCCTGTGGCGGTCGCTCTCGGGCAACGTCGCCAAGGCTTGATCGACGCCAGTGCCGATCAGGCCGGCTTGGATCAGGCCTGCTTGAATCAGGCAAACTCCAGTTCCACCCGGGTCACCATCATGCCGCGCTCGCGCAACGCGCCGTTCATGGCCTGCTTCAGGCGCGATCCCAGGTCGCGACGGTCCGCGCTATAAGCCTCCGGCTCTTGCCGCAGCGCGGCCAGGGCGCCGCCACGAATCAGCTGGTCCGCTTGCTCGATGACCGCATCGGCGCGCTCGGGCTCCAGCACCTGCCAGTACACCGTACCGCTGACACCATGAGCGTTCGGCAGCGGCTCCTGGAAGCGGAGCACCTGGCCACTGAGGTCGATCCGGTGCACGACGTGGTCGACCAGCGGCAGCGCCATGTGAATGCCTGGCTGCAACAAGCGATAGGGTTTGCCGCGCCGATAAAGGCTATGGACCTGGTCGGCCGGCACTCGCTTGACCGCGGACGCGAAGGTCGCGATCAAGGCCAGGACAACAAGCGTAATCAGGGCATTCATGGCATGAAATACAGCTAGTTATGTAAGGATTCTTCGCAAATAACTGTAAGTTGATTCTACAGCCGATTGCGCCCCCTTGTATTAATCTTAATTTAACGGCGAAACAAGATCTTTACAATCCGCCTTTTGGGCTGCCTGTCTCATTCTGTGAAGCCGGCGGCAGCACGGATGGCATGCATCAACAGCGCCATCCGTGCTACCCGCCGCCGGATTCCCCCTACAACGGTGGCTGTAACGGCCATCCCGGGCCGCACTTGAATCAAGCGAGAGGCGTGCCAGAGGCCACTGCGACGGCCTAACCGATTTGGCCGACCCGAATACGAAACGCCCCGGCTTGACCGGGGGCGTTCGTCACTCACGTGGCGTGTTGGACGCCGCCTTCAGAACTTGCCGGCGCGGAAATCCGCGATGGCTTCGTGGATCTGCTCCGGCGTGTTCATCACGAACGGCCCGTACCGGGTCACCGCCTCGTTGAGCGGCTTGCCGGCTACCAGCAGCACACGAGCGGCGGTATCACGACCGGCCACGCGCAGCTTGCCGCTGCGCGAAAGCACACCCAGCTCGCTGCGTGCCAACGGCTCACCGCCGACTTCGGCGTCCTTGCCTTCGAACACATAGGCGAAGCCGGCATGCCCTTCCGGCAGCGGGATCTCGACGGCAGCACCCGGCTGCACGGCAATGTCCAGGTAGATCGGCTGGGTGACGATCTCGGCCACCGGCCCCGGCACGCCACCAAACTCGCCGGCGATCACTTTGACTTCGACGCCCTCGACCGGATGTACCACGGGAATGCGCTCGGGACCGATGTCCTGGTAGCGCGGCGCGATCATCTTGTCCTTGGCGGGCAGGTTCACCCACAGCTGGAAGCCCCACATCAGGCCGTCCTCCTGCTCCGGCATTTCCGAATGCAGGATGCCGCGGCCGGCGGTCATCCACTGCACGCTGCCCGGCGTGAGGTCGCCGCTGTTGCCGTGGTTGTCCTGGTGCTGCATATGGCCGGCGAGCATGTAGGTCACGGTCTCGAAACCGCGATGCGGATGCTCCGGAAAACCGGCGATGTAGTCGCCCGCCTGGTCGGAACGGAATTCGTCCAGCAGCAGGAACGGGTCGAGCATGTCCAACGCCGGCTGGCCGATGACGCGCTTCAGCTTGACGCCCGCGCCGTCGGAGGTGTCGGTGCCGCGAATGCGACGGAGGATGCTGCGCTCAGTCATGGCTTGCTCCCATGGAATGTCTGGCACCCATGATGATGCCGGCGTGGGTGGCACCCAAGAGGTGAAGCCGGAACGGACTGTTTCCTGGAAGGGGTTAGGGGCGAGTAGCAAGGGCGCAAGACTCCTCGCCCCTCGCTACTCGTCCCTCAGATGCTCAATGCACCCAGTGGCCGCTGCGCTGGCGCGGCGGCGTCGCTTGCGGCTCGTCGTTTTCGTCCGGACGCGCTGCAGCACCATCGCTTCCAGTTCGGCCTCGGTGGCGGGCGTGTTCCTGCCAGTACTGGTTTACCGCGCTGAGCACGGCCGGCACCTGGGACAGGCATTCGTCGTATTCGTCGTCGCTGAGCTTCTCGAACTCGGCATCGGCGTTGAGGATGCCTTCGTCCACCGCCAGCGCCATCACCGGGCCGAGCAGCTCCATCAGCTGCGGGTCGTCAGCCAGACGGTTTTCCCACAGCCCTGCGCGCAGATCGATGCCACGGCTGAAGCCTTCGCACCAGCCCGCGGCGGACAGCACGGGCCGGCCTCGGTCTCCACTTCGCCCAGGATCGGCTCGTAGGCATCCACATCGAGTTCGGCGCTGATCGAATCGTTGAGCTTGGCCAGCAAGGCCAAGCACGCGGTTGCCCTCCTGCTCGTCGGCGAATGGCTCGTGCAGCACTTCCGGCAGCCACTCCTCCGGCAACACCTGCATCGGGCCGACGGTCAGCGCGGACTGAGCAGGCCGTGCACGCCGTCCAGCAGCAGTTCGCCTTCGCCGACGTGGGCGCGCAGGTATTGGTCCAGTTCGTCGAGTTCGTTGTCGTCCAGCGAACTGGGCCAGTCGGTCTTGGGTGTATTCATCAGCAGCCTGTTTGCAAGCCGGTCTTGCGACCGTAATCCTAGATATCCAGATCCAGCGTTACCGGCGTGTGATCGGAAGGTCGTTCCCAGCGTCGCGGCGTCGCGATCGATGGCGGCCGCCGTGGCCGCGGACTTCAGCGCGTCACCGATCAGGATCAGGTCGATGCGCAAGCCCATGTTGCGCCGGAACGCAGCCTGCCGGTAGTCCCACCAGCTGAAGTGCTCGCCGCCTCGTGTTCGAACAGGCGGAAGCTGTCGTGCAGGCCCAGGTCGGTGATGCGTTTCAGCGCCTCGCGTTCCGGCGGCGAGCACAGGATGTCCTCGCCCCAGGCCACCGGATCGTAGACGTCGCGATCGTCCGGCGCGATGTTGAAATCGCCCAGCACCACCAGGTTCGGGATGGCGCTCGATCTCACTCGCCAGGAACTCGCGCACCTTGGCCAGCCAGTCCAGCTTGTAGGCGTATTTTTCATCGCCCACGGCCTTGCCATTGACCACATAGAGGTCGACGACGCGCACGCCACCGATGGTGGCGGCCAGAATCCGTCGCTGCGGATCGTCCAGCCTCGGGATGTCGGTGACGACGTCTTCGAATTCGCCCTTCAGATCGGCGCGCGCCAGCATGGCCACGCCGTTGTAGGTCTTCTGCCCTGAGAACACCGCGCGGTAACCGGCGGCGGCGAGCTCGTCGACTGGAAACTTCGCGTCTTCCAGCTTGGTTTCCTGCAGCGCCACGACGTCCGGCCTTGCGTCAGCCAGCCACTCGGTGAGGTGCGGCAGGCGCACCTTCAGCGAATTCACGTTCCACGAGGCGATTTTCATGGGCGCATTGTAAGGGATGCAGTCATCGACACCGTCGTCCGTCAGGCCAGTCCGTGGCTCTTCAGCAATGCCTCCGGCTCCGGCGCGCGGCCGCGGAAGGCGATGAAGCTTTCCAGCGCGGGGCGGCTGGCGCCGACGGCGAGGACTTCGCGGCGGAAGCGGTCGCCGGTGGCGCGATCGATCACGCCGTGTTCCTCGAACTCGCCAAACGCGTCGGCGCTGAGCAATTCGGCCCACAGGTAACTGTAGTAACCCGCCGAGTAGCCGCCCGCGAAGATGTGCGAGAACGCATGCGGGAAGCGCTGCCACGCCGGCGGATGCAGCACGGCCACCTCGTGGCGCACTTCCTCCAGCACGCTCATGCGTGCGCGCGCCTTGCGTCGGGTCGTACTCAAGATGCAGCAGGAAATCGAACATCGCGAATTCGAGCTGGCGCACCAGGAACAGGCCGGCGTGGAAATGACGCGCAGCCAGCATGCGCTCGAACAGTTCGTCGGGCAGGCGCTCGCCGGTTTCGTAGTGGCGGGCGAACAGGTCCAGTGCTGCGCGGTTCCAGCCGAAGTTCTCCATGAACTGGCTGGGCAGTTCCACCGCATCCCATTCCACGCCGTCGATGCCGCCGATGGACGGCAGCGCGATCTCGGTCAGCAGGTGGTGCAGGCCGTGGCCGAATTCGTGGAACAGGGTGAGCACGTCGTCGTGCGTGAGCAGGGCGGGGCGGCCTTCGGTCGGCGGCGCGAAGTTGCAGGTAAGGAAGGCCACCGGCAACTGTTCGTGGTCGCCATCGCCGAAGCGAGCGCGGCACACGTCCATCCATGCTCCGCCGCGCTTGCCGGTACGCGCGTACAGGTCGACGTAGGCGCCTGCGAACACGCGGCCATCGGCGTCGCGCACGTCGTAGTAGCGCACGTCCGGATGCCACACATCGACGCCATCGCGCACGCTGAGCGAAATGCCGTAGAGCCGATGGGTGAGATCGAACAGGCCATCGATCACCGCGGGCAAGCGGGAAGTACGGCTTCAGCTGTTCCTCGTCCAGCGTCGTACTGCTGCTGGCGCAGCTTCTCGGACGCGTAGCCCACATCCCAGGATTCGAGGTTGTCGAGCTTCAGCTCGTTGGTGGCGAACTCGCGCAGCCGGGTGAGTTCCGCGCGCGCAACGGGCTTGGCGCGCGTGGCGAGATCGTGCAGGAATTCCATCACCTGGGTCGGCGAGCCGGCCATCTTGGTCGCCAGCGATTCCTCGGCGGCATTGGCGAAGCCAAGCAGCTGGGCGGCTTCGTGGCGCAGCGCCATGATGCGCTCGATGCGCTCGCTGTTATCGAACTTGCCGGCTTGCGGGCCCTGGTCGGAGGCGCGTGTCTGGTAGGCCCAGTAGACGCGCTCGCGCAGGCCGCGGTTGTCGGCATAGGTGAGCACGGCTTGCACGCTGGGCTGCTTGAGCGTGACGAGGTAGCCGTCCAGCTCCTGGTCCTTGGCGTATTGGCGCAGCACGGCGCAGCCCGGACTCGGGAATGCCGGCGAGGTCGCGCTCGTCGGTGATGTGCTCGTGCCAGGCGTCGGTGGCGTCGAGCACGGCGTTGGAGAATTCCGTGGAAAGGCGGCTCAGTTCGACGCCGATCTCGCGATAGCGCGAACGTGCCGGTTCTTCCAGCGCCACGCCGGACAGGTGGAAGTCGCGCAACGCATGCTCCACCAGCGCGCGTTCGGGACGCGGCAGGCTGGCGAAATCCGGCGCATCGGCCAGCGCCTGTACGGCCTGGTAGAGGGCGCGGTTCTGGCCCAGCTCGATGGCGTGGTCGGTGAGCTGTTCTTCCGCCGGGCCATAGACCTTGCGCAACGCCTCGCTGTCGGCGACCGAGTGCAGGTGGCTCACCGGTGCCCATGCGCGCGCCAGGCGCTGTTCCAGCCGCTCCTGGGTAAGCATCACGCTGGCGAAGTCGTGCGGCGCGCCGGGCGCGGTCAACGCATCGATGCCGCTGCGGTAGTCCGCCAGGATGGTGTCGATCGCGGGCGTGACGTGCTCGGGGCGGATCTGCGAAAAGGCCGGCAAGGTGTCATCGGCCAGCAGCGGATTGTCGTGTTCCATGGAATCTCCTCGGTTCTCCGCCCGGCTGCCAGGAGGCGGGCCGGCGGATGGCCGCCAGCGTGGCGAGCCACCCCGGCGAAATCAAGCTGTGCGGGCAAGGGAAATGGGGGCGCTCTCACGAATTGTCACAGAGGCCGCCGTACCATGCCGCCATGTCGATGCCCGATTTTTCCGCCCTGTTGCGTCGTTGCGATGTGTTTGGGCATTTGCGGGACGAGGCGCTGACGGCGCTGGCCCCCGAACTCCAGTGGTTTTCCCTGCCCGGCGGACGCGCGCTGTTTCGCCAGGGCGACCCGGCAGATGCGCTGTATCTGGTGGTCAGCGGCAGCCTGGGCGTATTCGACAGTCCAACCGACCGGGTGCGCCTGGTGGCCGCTGGCGATAGCCTGGGAGAAATCGGCCTGATCACCGGCGAAAGCCGCCAGTACACCGTCCGCGCATTGCGCGATTCAGAGCTGCTGCGCCTGGACCGCAGCGCTTACGAAGTCCTCGTAAGCCGCTATCCCCAGGCCATGCTGGGTGTGGCACGCGTGGCGATCGCGCGGCTGCAGGAGCGCATGCGGGGTGAAGAGGATCGCGGCGCGGCGCGCACGTTCGCCTTGTTACCGGTCAGTCCGGACGTACCCGCGCGCGCGCTGGCCATGCAGCTTGCGATGGAACTGGAGCACTGGGGCAGCTGCATCGTGATCGATGCCGAACACGCTGCCGGCCGCAGCAGCGGATGGTTCGCCGAGCGCGAAGCCCAGGCCCGCTTCGTCATCTATCTGGACGCCACGGGTGACGTGCACTGGCGCCAGCGTTGCCTGCGCCAGGCCGACGTGCTGTTACTGCCCGCGCTGGCCTCACAACCGGCACAACCCTGGCCCGAAGCGGTACCCATGCATCCGTCGCGCGCGGGCCATCGTCCACGCCACTTGATCCTGCTGCATGCCGGACGCCAACCCAGCCTCGGCTCCGCCCAGCGTTGGCGTGCGCCCTTCAGTGGTGAGCTGCAGCACCATCATGTGGGCGGTCGGGCGGATATCGGACGCTTGGCACGCCTTATCAGTGGCCACGCGCGTGGCCTGGTGCTCGCGGGCGGTGGCGCGCGCGGCCTGGCGCATCTGGGCGCGTTGCGCGCGTTGCGCGAGGCCGGCCATGTATTCGATGCGGTGGGCGGCACCAGCATCGGCGCCATCATCGGCGCCGGCGTCGCCAGTGGCTGGGAACTGGACGCGATGGTTGAGACCTTCCGCCGCAGCTTCGTCGAGGGACGCCCGTTGTCGGACTGGACCCTGCCGATCGTCGCGCTGACGCGCGGCCGCCGGGCGGCGGCGATGCTGCGACGCGCGTTCGGTGCGTTGGAGATCGAAGATCTCACGCTGCCATTCTTCTGCGTCTCCACCTGCCTTTCCGGCGACGGCATGGTGGTGCATCGACGCGGCCCGTTGTGGCTATGGCTGCGCGCCTCGAGCGCCATACCTGGCGTGCTGCCTCCGGTGCTGCATCACGGTCGGGTCTACGTCGACGGCGCCCTGGTCGACAACCTGCCCACCGATGTCATGGCCGATGATGGCGTGGCGCATATCACGGCCGTCGACATTCGCGCCGATATCTCCCTGCTCACCACCGCGGAGGAATTCGCCACGCCGCCGCTATGGCGATTACTGCTGAAACGCCAGGAAATCCAGCGACCGGGCCTGGTTTCCACCCTGGTGCGCGCGGCCATGGTCAACAGCGAAGGGCCGAGCGAGCATCGCCGTGAACGCGCTGATCTGCTGCTTTCGCCACCGCTGGAGCACATCGGCATGCTGGACTGGAAGGACTGGCGGCGGGCGATCGATGCGGGCTATCAGCACACGCTCGAGATGCTCGAGGCGCGAGCGCGGAGAAATCTGTAGGAGCGCACCCTGTGCGCGATCACGGCGTCTCCGCTACGTAGGCTTTTCGCGCACAGGGTGCGCTCCTACACAAACCTGCGAGGCGGTACCATAGGCCCATGGATTCCATACGCAAGTACAAGGGCATCTGGCCCACGCTTCACCACCGCGTCTACGTCGACCCGGCGGCTACCGTCATTGGCGCGGTCGAACTCGGCGACGATGTATCGATCTGGCCGGGTGCCGTCTTGCGCGGTGATGTGCACTTCATCCGCATCGGCGCACGCAGCAACGTGCAGGACGGCGCCGTCATCCACGTCACTCATGATGGCCCGTATTCGCCGGGCGGCTTCCCCACCCTCGTGGGCGACGGCGTCACCATCGGCCACGGCGCGGTGATCCACGCCTGCACCATCGAGGACTACTGCCTGATCGGCATGCACGCCACGGTGCTCGATGGCGCCGTCGTGAAGAAGTACGGCTTCGTCGGTGCCGGCAGCTTGATCCCGCCAGGCAAGGTGGTGGGCGAGCGCGAACTGTGGCTGGGCAACCCGGCCAAGTTCGTACGCGTGCTCAGCGACAAGCAAATCGAGCAGCTGCATTATTCAGCCGAGCACTACGTGCGCCTGAAAGACGAATATCTCGCGGCGGGATGATGCCTGGTTCCCTGCTTGGTAGGAGCGCACCCTGTGCGCGATCACGGCGTCGCCGCCCCGTTGGCTGCTCACTCGGGCCATCCTTGGCCCTCGCCCTTCGGGCAGCTTGCGCTGTGCCATCCGGCAGTCCTGCCGGATGGTCGCGCACTGGGTGCGCTCCTACCGAGCATTACGGCGTGGCGCCGCTGGCGGCCGACTGCTGCGCCTGGATCACTTCGGCGCGCGCCTCGTCCTGGCGGATCATGATCTGGCGTTGCGCGTCCAGCTTGCCGCCGAGCAGAGAAAGGATGTAGTTGGTGCTGTCGAATTCTCGCAGCAGCGACAGTTCACGCTGCGCCTCGTCCAGTTCGTTGTTGTTGATCGCGCGCTCCACGTCGGCCGATGCGGTAGGAAACGAATCATGCAACTCATCCAGCGCAACCTTGTTGCTGGGGTCGAGCTGCAGCACGCTGAGATAGAACTCATAGGCATTGCTGCCCGCCGGGGCGACGAGGCGATTTTCGCCTACGGCCGTCTTGGCCAGGCCGAGCAGGATACCGACGCCGCCATCGTCCTTGGTCGCGGACGTTTGGCCGTCCGTGGAGGCGGTCGTTGACCCGCCCTTGGCGCCATGAAGGAACCAGTAGCCGCCGCCCGCGAGTGTGAGCAGCGCTAGAATGGAGATGGCGGCGAGCGCGCGCTGACGTGGTGCAAGAGAAGCAAGACGAGACATGACACCCGCTACATTGGGTCGACACCGCACACGGGAACGACTGCCCCTCAGACGCCCCGGCGGAACTGTCACATTAGCGATCATGGATGTCAGCGATGTGACTTGCGCGAAGATGGCTGCGCCGCCATGAAACGTCCATCCCATGCACAAAGGGCTGCCAAGTGGCATCACGATGCGCCCGACATTCGGCCGGGACGCAGGCTGATGCTGCGGCCGCGCTTACCCTACGCGCCGCACGGCACGCGCGTTTAGAGGCGAAACTCGATGCGCTGGCGCACTTGGGAAGCCACCGGCTTGCCGTCTTGCATCCCCGGCGTGAAGGTCCATCGCGTCACCGCGCTCAGCGCAGCACGATCGAACACGTACTTGGGATCGGCGTCAGCCACGCTTGCGGCGGCCACCGATCCATCGGGCTGCACGATAAACGTGACATCGACCCATCCCTCCCGGCGCGAGCGGCGCGCATCGGCCGGGTAGACCGGCTCGACGCGATGCGCCAGTGCGGGAGCCAGCGTGCCCTGTGCGTCCGCCACGGCAACCACGGCCGGCGTGCGCGGCCTGGCGGCAGCCTTCGGTGCGGCCTCGATTGGCGTGGATTCCACGTGCAGTCGTGCGAGGGCCTGTTCCGCAGCGGTGGAGGTGTTTGCGGTTTTGTTGGGCGACGGCGGCGTTGTCGGCTGTGCTACAGCTGCGTTGGCAGCGACCGGCGCCACCGCGCGGCTCGCCGTCGCCGCGGTTGGCGTGGGCTGCGTGGATTGCGTGCTTTTCGGGGTTTGCTGGGCTTGCTGTGCGACCGCGTCGCGCTGCGCCTGCAGCTTGGCCTGCAGCAATGTCACTGTGTAGTTCTGCGGATCGGCGAGCGTCAGCAACGCAATCTGCCGCTGCGACTCAACGTCATTGCCCTGATCGATGGTCTGTTCGGCAGCCGTGGCGGCGAACGGGAAGATCTCGCGCAACGCATCCTGCGCAACGCGGTTGCCCGGCTCGCGCTTGAGCACGGCGAGATAGAGCTCAAAGGCATTGTTGCCGGCCGGCGCGAGCAGACGCTGCTCGGCCATGGCCTGGCGCGCACGCAAGAGCAATTCGACCGTATCCGCGCCTGCACGGATGATGGGCCCCGCGGCTGCCACCACCACGGCCGAAGGCGCTTCGGCGTCGGCACGGGATTTCAACAACCAAAAGATGACCCCAGCTCCAAACGCAATCAGCGCGATGACGATGAGCAGGGCGTAACGGGCAACGCCCTCGGTGCGACGATGCAAGGAAGCGGATGACATGGGCGGCACTGCAGTGATCGATGGGAGCCAGCGCACAAGCGCGCCGACGGGCGGGCCAGCTTAGTGAGGTCATGTTGCGGAGATGTGGCCTACCGTCGTCGAATGCGATCCGCATCACACAAAGCGATCATCCCTGATCGCGATGCGTGACCCATCACGGCGACCTGACTGCGTTCAACGGCCGGGCGACGAGCTGCTTCCCGGCGAACCATCGGGATGGGTAGACCATGACACCCGATTGCGATGATCCGCGCAGCCCTGTCCCGCGGCATAGCTTGCGAGCGCGCCCGCCTGGGTCGTCAACGATGTGCGATAGCAGCCGCCCAGGGAATCATGGAACGCAAAAGTCTGCGCACTCTGTTGTCCGCTGTGACCGGTCAGTGCGCCGCTCGCGTCGAAGGCCAAGGTATCGGCGCTACCCACGATGTTGTCCACGTCGGCCGCATATTGCCGCAGGCCGAACAGGCGATGCTCGTCATGCTGGTGATAGCCCTGGTGCACGGAAGTAGCCGCGCTGGTGCTGCCATCGCTGGCAACTTGCTGGTTGTAGTCGAGCGTGAACGGGTAGCTCACGTGTTCACGTTGCGCCGTGGTAAGCACCGCGCCGATACGCTGCTCGCTGACACTATCGGCCCAGCTGCGCTGGAACGTCTGCTGCCGGTACGTGCCGCTGTTGATGGTGAAGCGTTGCACATCGTCAAAGCCCACACGCTGCGTCACCGTGCTGGTCACGCGGCCATGCGACGTGTCGGCGACGCCCTCGATCACGAACTTGCGCGCGAGTCTGGTGGTGATGTCGCCACTCACATCGCCATTGCTGGCCGTTGCCAGCGTGCTGCCGATAGTCGGTGTCGGCGGCTGGCCGGCCAGCGTATTGCGCGTTATCGAGCCGGTGATCTGCTGTGCCTGTGCGTCGCGATACACCAGCAAGGTCGCTGTGGCGGAGAAATAACCATGGGCGCCGGCCACCTGCAGCGCCACTTCATGCGGGGCGCCATCACTGAGTTGGCCCGCAAACGGCGTCAGGTCGATGCGATAAGGCATGAAATTGAGCGCCTGCACAGCGGGCGTGGGACGCCACAGATAAGGATCGATGCCGCCGGTATAAATCCACGGATACACCGGCGCGACGCCCGCGGGTTGCCCATCGATGCTGATCTCCGCCTCGCGGAAATTGCCGCCGCCGCATTCCTCGGCCTGGGCAGCATAGGCGTCGGGCACGCAGGTATACCAGAACTCATCGCCGCTCTGGCTCTGCGTGAAAACGTCCAGATAGGCGCGTTCCACGTTGCGCGGCAGCGTGAGCGTCCTGGCCAGCTTGTCCGTCGATGTGTTCAACGTCGTGGTGCTGCCCACCGGATCGGCGCCAAGGGGGTACACCGCATCGGGTACATCCGCTGCGCGCGCCTGGGCGCTGGCCGGATAGAACAGCAAGCGTGCGCTGCCGTGAATCACGCCGGTGTAGGTGCTGTTGACGACATTGCCGATGATCGCCTGGCCCTGGCCGGCACTACGCAACAGCGCCGCGTAGTCGGTGAGATCACGCTCCACGTGCCAAGCCGGTGACACCGTGGCGGAAGGTTCCTGCGTCGTGCCGAAATAGAGGTTCACACCACCGAGCCACAAGGTAGCCGTGCGGTCGTACTGGCGTCCTGCCGTCACCGAGAAGTCCGCCTCCAGGACCACCTTGGCCCAGCGCCCGCTGCATGCGGCAGGAGGGCTATAGCTGTAGGGACGTGTATTGAAGTCGGTGAACGTCAGGTCGGTGAACAAGGTCACCACGCAGGGCTGCCCCGGCGGGCGCGGCACGCTGGGATCGGCCACGACGACGTTATTCGAGCCGATGACCGGGTCGGCGTGGGCCGGCGCGACGAAGCCGCTGCCAGCAAGTGTGGCCAACAGTACGGCTATCGCCAGACGATGGCGGACAAAACCCTCAGGCACCATGACGTTCACTCCCCGCAATGTGCCCCCTGCGCCGCGCACGCTAACACGGGCCTCGCCACGTCGTCTTCAGGCAGCGGACGTCCAGCCGTCCATCCTTCCGGCACCGCGGAGTTCTGTGATCGGGATCGTGAAGAAACCGTCAGGCAGTGCGCGTTGCCGCTTCGAGTTCGACGAGATAGGCGAGGGCGTGGTCGCGATGGCTGCCGCACATGCTGACTTCCGGCCGCAGGCCCGAACAGACCGCAGGGCGATCGGGCCGACCGAAGATCGCGCATCGGTTGTCGTGGGTGAGCTGGATGCAACGCACGCCAGCCGGCTTGCCATGCGGCATGCCCGGGATCGCCGAGCTGATCGACGGCGCGATACAACACGCGCCGCAACCGTCGCGACAGCTCAGCGCCCTCATCCTTCGGCCCGGCGTAGACGACGGCGCGACACCACGTTCAACCGTATTGCTTGCGAAGATCGGCGTAGACGGGGTCGGTATCCGGACGACGGCCATGCCAAAGTTCGAACGCGTCCGCGGCGGTTTCCACCAGCATGCCGAGGCCATCGAAGGCGTAACGCGCGCCGGCGGTTCGCGCCCAGGCCAGGAAGTCCGTGGCCGCCTTGCCATAGGAGAGGTCGTAGCAGAGTGCGCGATTGCCAACGATGGCGAAGGGCAGCTCGAGCGACTTGCCGAGCACGCCTGCCGAGGTGGCATTGACGATCAGGTCGAACGCGCCTTGCTCCGCCAGGTCTTCCCAATAACGCGTGTGCGCGCGCGCCGGGTCGCCAATGGCATCGGCCAGCGCATCGGCGGCTTCCGGCGAGCGGTTGACGATGGTCAGCGTCTCCACCCCGGCATCAAGCAGCGCCCAGGCCACGCCATGCGCGGCGCCGCCCGCGCCGAGCAGCAACGCGGTATGTCCGCGCAGGTCGACGCTGTGGCGCTCGGTGACGTCGCGCACCATGCCGTCACCGTCGGTGTTATGCGCGGCGATGCGGTTGCCGGGCAGGGCGGTAAGCACATTGGCGCTGCCTGCCCGCTTGGCGGCTTCGCTGCGCCTCATCCGCCAAGGCGAAGGCAGCGGCTTTGTGCGGCAAGGTCACATTGGCGCCGCGGCCACCGTCGGCAAAGAAGCGTCGCACCGCCGCTTCAAAGTCCGCGGGCGCGGCGTCGATGCTGCGGTATTCGAGCTCAAGCCCGAACTGGCGCGCGAAAGCCTGATGGATCTGCGGCGACAGCGAATGGCTGATGGGGTGGCCAAATACCGCGAATTGTCCTGCGTTCATGCGCGCTCCTTGGCGTGCTTTGCTGACCGGCGGTCATGCGAGGCCGATCCCGATCATCCATTTTAGCGGGGATCTGCCGCGACGGCTGGTCGCCGTAACCTCCAGGCGCCGCTCTGGCCAGCCATCGCAGGTTTTGAGATCGGACCGGTGCAGGCTGTGTCCACTCGAAACGAACGGATCACCGCCATGCGACCGAAGCTCGATACCGCCCGTCATGAACGCCTGCTTGGCGGCGCCCTGCTGTGGCTCCTAGCCGGCGGCGCGCTGCTGTTGACGACCCTGGTGCCGGCACATACACGGTCGCTGGGTTGGACGCCGGCCTTCTGGCTGATCGGCGCGCCGCTGATCGTTCTGCTCGCGCTGGAGCCGGCTCTGCCACGGCAGTTGCTGGGCGCGCTGCGCCGCTCACGGCGGCAGCCGGCTTCCCGGCTGATCTGGAACTAGGGCCGGTTCACTCTTCATCGAATTCACTTGGCAGTGGATCGCGGAAGCTACTCCGCGCAAAGTCACGGTGCGGCGGCGCAGGGAAGCGCCGCCGGATCGTCACGATGGTCAGCCGCCAGCGCCTGAACGCTTGCGCTCCATGCGACGCAGGAACTCCTGCATGATGCGCGTGTACAGCTCGTCGCCGAGATACGCATCTTCCACGCCGGCATCGATCGACGGGTTGTCGTTTACCTCGATCACCACCGGCCTGTCGCCCACCGCTTCAGGTCGACGCCGTAGAGGCCATCGCCGATCGCCTGGGTAGCCTTGAGCGCCAGCTTCACCACGTCGGGCGGCGCGTCGTCGCACGGGGATCGTCTCCGAATCCGCCGGTTTTCGACGCGCCCTTGGCGCCATGGTTGTAGATCTGCCAGTGGCCGCGCGACATGTAGTACTTGCAGGCGTACAGCGCCTCGTTATTGAGCACGCCGATGCGCCAGTCGAACTCGGTGTAGACGAATTCCTGCGCCAGCAACAGGGCACTGTGCTGAAACAGTTCCGCGGTGGCCTTGCCCAGCGCGACCTCGTTCTCCACCTTCACCACGCCGCGCGAGAACGAGCCGTCCGGGAATCTTCAGCACCAGCGGAAAGCCCAGCTTCGACGCCACCTCCTTCATGCCCTTGCTGTCGTCGCGGTAGAGAATCTCGGTGCGCGGCACGGCGAGCTTGCGCGACACCATCAGGTCGTTGAGGAAGATCTTGTTCGTGCAGCGCAGGATCGAGGTCGGGTCGTCGATCACCACCATGCCTTCCTTCTCGGCGCGATGCGCAAAGCGGTAGGTGTGGTTGTCGCTGGCGGTCGTTTCGCGGATGAACAGGCCGTCGTATTCGGCCAGACGCTGGTAATCGTTCTTGCCGATCGGGTCGACCTCGATGCCGAGTTCCTTGCCCGCGGCAATGAACGACTTCAGCGCCTTCTTGTTCGACGGCGGCATCTGCTCGGCCGGGTCGACCAGCATGGCGATGTCGTAGCGGAACTGCTTGCGCGCCTTGCGGCTTGCGCCACAGCTTCTTGGAGAAGCGGTCCAGTTCCTCGGCAAAGGCGTCTTCCTGCGCATCGTCAAGGGTGTGCAGGCCCACCGGCTTGATCGCGCTGACCTGCCATACGCGATCGCGCTCGAACTCGATGCGCAGCAACGGGCAGGGAAACATTTCGAAGACCTGCCGCGCCAGATCCTGCAGCGCGGGATAAGCGGTCTCGCCGAAGTAGACGAGGATGCCGAAGTCGGTGGTGTCGCGGCCGCCCGCAGGCAGGAAGTGGGTGAGCTTCTGGTTCAGGTCCTCGATATCCAGGCCGTACAGCGAGCGCCGGCGCAGATCGTTCACCGTGCGCACCGAAGGCATCACCCGGTGCCCGCGCGCTTCGGCCAGCAGCGATACGTAGTAGCCCGTGCCCAGGTACTTGTAGCTGCGGCAGAGGTTGATGACGTGCGTGCGCTCGTCGTCGCCGCCGACCGGCTTCGCGCAGGTAGTCCATCGCGCTCAACGACGTCGACGGACGGATAGTAGGAACTCCAGTCGGAGGCCTTCTCGACGACAATGACGAGCCGGGTCATGACACCTCTGTCAGATGGAACGGAGGCGTGTCGTCACGCAGGGAGACGGGGCGGCACAGCGCAAGGCGCGCAGTTTGGCACATGGCTAGCGCCGCACAAGGTGTCCCACTGAAGCGGACTTAAATGCACCATAAGTCATGATTGCCGTGGGGGGACCCTGGGGCTAGAGTGCCGCGCTTGGTTTCCTCCGCCCGCGCCGCTCCAGTCCACGCTGGCGGTCCTCGACGAGAATCGCCCCTGATGACCCCAATGCCCGCGACCGCCGCCGTGCGCGTCCGCCGTGCCGAGCTCTCCGACCTCGATGATCTCGTCGCGCTCGAGGAAACCAGCTTCGCTACCGATCGCCTGAGCCGGTCGCAGTATCGCCGCCACCTGGACAGCGAAACGGCCCAGGTGCTGGTCGCGAGTGCCAATCATCGACGCTTCCTGGGCACGGCGGTGGTGTTCTTCCGCAAGGGCACCCAGGTGGCGCGGCTGTATTCCATCGCCACCCGCGCCACGGCGCGCGGCAAGGGCGTGGGCTCCGCCCTGCTGGACGCCGCCGAGCACGCCGCCAAACGCCGCCGCTGTCATGCGCTACGGCTGGAAGTGCGTACCGACAATGATGTCGCCATCCGCTTGTACGAGCGTCTCGGTTACCAGCGCATTGGCCATTACGAGTGCTATTACGGCGATGGTGCGGATGCGTGGCGGTATGAGAAAAAGCTGGGGTGACCGACTTTGCTCCCTCTCCCCTTTGGGGACAGGGCTGGGGTGAGGGGTCAATCTTGCGGTAGCGCTGCTTTGGAACGCGCTCTTTTGAACCTGTTCGCGAGCACCCGCCCCTCACCTCAATCCTCTCCCCAAAGGGGAGAGGAGGCTAGACGCTAGAAAGGCTGTGCGATGCGCTGCTCCGTGGCCTCATCCGGGCGCGCCACCAGGGCGCCGGTGCGCATCAGGCTGACGGTGTAATGCCCCTGGTCGACCAGCGGCAGGAACGCGCCGCTGCCGAACAGCACATCCACATCGGGCATCCACTGCGGATATTGCTTGTGCAAGTCGAGCAGGTCGAAGCTGCCGGCTTCGCGGAAATCGATCACGGTGCGCGGCGCGCTTGCTTCCTGCCCCGCGTCGTCGTAGCGGCCGGACAATCGATCGAGCCGGTAAAGCGGCGGCAAGCCGGCCAGCACGGCAGGCGCTTCCACTTCAGGACGATGGCTTCCACCCGCCAGTCATCGCCCGCCAGCTGCACCTGGCGGGTGGCTCCATCAGGCCAGTGCAGGGTCAGTGCCCAGCGCTGCGGCGACAGGATGCGTGCATCGATCTCCACCACCGGCGTTTCCTCCGCCAACAGGCGGTAGCCACGCAAAGCAAAACCCGCACCTGCGAGCATCAGGGTGAGCGAGAACGCAACCAGCAGCAACGCGGCGCGTACGGCCGATGCCAGGCGCTGCCCGCCATGCAGGCACTGACGCAGCGCCACCAGTTGCACCAGGGTAAACAACAAGGCGACGACAGCCAGCACCAGCAGGATCGTCGACGGCAGGCGCAACAGCGCGGTCCAATCCATCTTCTACTTCCCCAACCGCAACCATCGCGGCGACGACTGCATGATAACGATTGCCGGCCGGAGAATGATGCATAAACGAGCGCTCGATCGATGGGCTCGGCACGTCTTTCGGCTTCTTTCTCTATACTGCACCGGTCCTTGCCGGAGACCTTGCCATGCGCCGATCACTCCTGCTCCTTCCGCTGTGCACCGCCTTTGTCCTGCTCGCCGCTTGCGGCAACAAAGGACCGCTGTATATGCCGCCGAAGACGACACCGGCTCCCGCGGGCGCCACCGTCCATCCTGCGGCGGCTCCCGCAGCAACACCCGGCGCGCAGGCCCCGGTGCACGGCTACGTCACGGACATGAAGGCGTTCGACGCCTTCATCGCCACGCATCCGACGCCAGCACAATTCCTGGCGACGTATCCCGACGTGCAGCTGGTGATGCCTGGTGACATGACGACCATGGAATTTCGCACCAACAACAGCCGATTCTTCCCCGAGCAGGACGCGACTGGCCATATCGTTGGCGGCTCGTTCCGCTGATGCCGGCTACTCGCCCATCCCGATGAAGCTGCGCTTTTCCAAGATGCACGGCATCGGCAATGACTTCGTCGTGCTCGATTGCCGTCGCCAGGCCTTCGCGCTGCGATGACGGCGCAGATCCGCGCGCATGGCCGATCGACATACCGGCGTGGGTTTCGACCAGCTGCTCAGCGTGGAGCCGCCGCGCGATGCCTCGTGCGCGTTCTACTACGGCATCTGGAATGCCGACGGTTCGCCCTCGGGCCAGTGCGGCAATGGCGTGCGCTGCGTCGCCGCGTGGCTGCATCGGGCCGGCGAGCTGGCGCATCGGCGACAGCGTGCGGATCGAAAGCCCGTCCGGGCCGGTGACGGTGCGACTGCTCGAGCCGCATGAAGTCACCGTGGACATGGGCGAGCCGGTCGTTCGACCCGTCGCGGATTCCATTCGCGGCGCCGATGTCGCAGCCGATAGCTATGCGATCGACGTCGGCGATGAAACGCTGATCGATCGGCGCGGTCTCGATGGGCAACCCGCATGCGGTGGTCGTCGTGCCTGACCTGCAGGCGCCGGCCTTGCTTCGGCTGGGCCCGCTGCTGACGACCACGCGCGTTTCCCGGAGGGCGCCAACGCCGGCTTCGTGCAGGTCGTGGACCGCGGCCACCTGCGCCTGCGCGTGCATGAGCGCGGCGCCGGCTGGACCCTGGCCTGCGGCACCGGCGCCTGCGCGGCCATGGCCGTGCTGCATCAACGCGGCGAAGTCGACGACCGCGTGCGGGTGAGCTGCCCGGCGGCGAGCTGACGATCGACTGGGCCGGCCGCGGCCAGACGCCTGTGGATGACCGGTCCGGCCGCGTTTGTCTTCGAAGGCGAGTGGCTGGGTTCCACGGATGCGCACGTTGAAAGCGCGCGCGCGTGCCATCGCACACTCCGGCCAGCGTCGTATCGTTCTCGCCCCCTGGTTTGAGGAACCCGCGCATGACAGACACCGCTGCTCGACGAGACCACCCAGGCCAGCGACGTGGTCGCCGCCTATCTGCGCCGACACCCGGAGTTTCTCAGCGAGTATCCCGACCTGGCGGCCCAGCTGACGCTGCCGCGCGAACAAGGGCGCGGTGGCCTCGCTGGCGGTCTACCAGCTGCAGAGCCTGCGCGACAAGAACGCCGAGCTGGAACGCCAGCTTGCCGAGACTGATCGCCATCGCGGCGGAAAACGAAAGCCTGATGCAGCGCGTGCATGAGCTCAACGTCGCCGTGCTGCGCGCCAACACGCTGGCGGTCGACCGCACGCAGCGTGGTCGCCAAGTCTGTGCGAAGATTTCCATACCGAGCAGGTACGCCTGCTGCTGTTCGGCGACGGCCGGACTGCCGCCGGCCGACTGGCTGCTGCAACATCCCCGGTGGGCGCACCGCGGTGCCCGAGTTCGCCGACTTCCTGTCCCATCACGAGCCCGTCTCCGGCCGCCTCTCGGCCGAGCGGCTGTACCGCCTGTTCGGCGAGCAGGCGCCCGAGGTATCCGTCGGCCGCCATGATGCCGCTGGGCGAGTTCGGCATCCTGGCCATCGGCAGCAGCGATCCGGATCACTTCCAGCCCGGCATGGGCACACTGTTCCTGAAGATGATTGCGGCCACGGTCACCGCCGCGCTGGCGCGTTCGCAGGATGTCACCTGAGTCCGCCGTGTCCGCGCGCGAACAGGTCGACGCCTGGCTTGCCCGCCTGGCCGGCGAGCGCCAGGCCTCGCCGCACACGGTGGACGGCTATCGCCGCGACCTGGCCAAGCTGCTGCGCTGGATGGAGGTGCAGGGCATCGACTGCGTTCGAGGCGCTCGAACCCAACCGCATGCGCAGCTTCGTCGCCGCCGAGCATCGTGCGCGGACTGGCGCCGAAGAGCCTGCAGCGACTGCTGTCGTCCTGTCGCAGCCTGTTCCGCCAGCTGCACCGCGAAGGCCTGATGGCGCACGACCCGATGGCTGGCGTGCGCGGCCCCAAGGTGCACCGCAAGCTGCCGCAGGTGCTCGATGTGGACGAGGCCACCGCCCTGGTCGAAGCGGCAGGCGACGGTGCAGCTGGCCGTGCGCGACCGCGCGATGCTGGAGCTGTTCTATTCCAGCGGCCTGCGCCTGTCCGAACTGGTCGGGTCTGCGCTGGATCGACCTCGACCTGCGAAGCCGGCGAGGTGCGCGTGCTCGGCAAGGGCAGCAAGACGCGCATCGTGCCGGTGGGTCGCCATGCGGTCGCTGCGCTGCGCGCGCTGGGCGACGGCGAGGGCACGACGCCGGAGAGCCCGGTGTTCCGCGGTCGCGGCGGTGCGCCGATCAGCCCGCGCACGATCCAGCTGCGCATGAAGACGCTGGCGCTGCAGCAGGGCATCGCCAAGCACATCCATCCGCATCTGCTGCGCCACACCTTCGCCAGCCACATGCTGGAATCCTCCGGCGACCTGCGCGCCGTGCAGGAGCTGCTCGGCCACGCCGACATCGCCACCACGCAGATCTACACGCATCTGGATTTCCAGCACCTGGCCAAGGTGTACGACGCGGCGCATCCCAGGCGCGCAAGCGCAAACCGTAGGAGCTCGGGGGTTGCGGGGCGAGTAGCGGGGGCTCCGGAACGACTCCTGAGGCGAGCACTCGTTGCGCAATGTGTAGCCTGCGCCCTCACTACCGTCCCTACCCGAAGCGCCTGGTCGCACCCGCACCCGCACAGCAGGCCCAGTGGCCTCGACGTCTGCCCGGCCCCACCTCAGGCGGACCACTTAGTCTGCGGAGCCCGCCATGGAATCCTTTCACGCCACCACCATCGTCTCGTGCGCCGCCAGGGCGCGTCGTGATCGGCGGCGACGGCCAGGTCACCCTCGGCAATACGGTGATGAAGGCCAATGCGCGCAAGATCCGCCGCCTCGGCAAGGGCGACGTGCTGGCCGGTTTCGCCGGCGCCACCGCCGACGCCTTCACCCTGTTCGAGCTGTTCGAGCAGAAGCTGGACAAGCACGGCGACAACCTCACGCGCGCCGCGGTGGAATGGCCAAGGAATGGCGCACCGACCGCCGCCTCGGCCGGCTCGAAGCGATGCTGGCCGTGGCCGACAAGGAGGCCTCGCTGCTGATCTCCGGCAACGGCGACGTGCTGGAGCCCGAGCATGGCTTGATCGCGATCGGCTCCGGCGGTCCGTACGCGCAATCGGCCGCCATGGCGCTGATGGAGAACACCGAGCTGGATGCGCCGCAGCATCGTCGAGAAGCGCGCTGAAGATCGCCGGCGACATCTGCATCTACACCAATCACAACATGACGATCGAAGAGCTGTGAGGGATGGCGGGACGGGTCATGCGGGGCGCGAGCCCGCCATGACTCCGCTCCATCACCCTCGCACGGCGTTGCGCGATGCGCCCCCGCCACCCACCTCCCATCCCGGCTCAGACCCATGTCCGAACTCACTCCCCGCGAAATCGTCAACGAACTCGACCGCTACATCATCGGCCAGCACGACGCCAAGCGCGCCGTGGCGATCGCGCTGCGCAACCGCTGGCGGCGCATGCAGCTGGAGCCGGAGCTGCGCAACGAAGTGACGCCGAAGAACATCCTGATGATCGGCCCCACCGGCGTGGGCAAGACCGAGATCGCGCGCCGCCTGGCGACGCTGGCCAACGCACCGTTCGTGAAGGTGGAGGCGACCAAGTTCACCGAGGTCGGCTACGTCGGCAAGGATGTCGAGTCGATCATGCGCGACCTCGCCGACGTGGCCTACAAGCTGACCCGCGAGCAGGCGATCAAGCGCGTGCGCTCGCAGGCCGAGGACCGTGCCGAGGACCGCATCCTCGACGCCCTGCTGCCGCGCCGGCAGACGCCCGACCGACTGGAGCCACGATGCGGCCGCCGCGCCAGCCATCGACAGAGCGACACCCGCCAGAAGCTGCGCAAGCAGCTGCGCGAAGGCGCGCTGGACGAGCGCGAGATCGAGCTGGATTTCGCCATGAACGTGGGCGTGGAGATCATGTCGCCGCCGGGCATGGAGGAGATGGGCGCAGCAGCTGCGCCAGATGTTCCAGAACCTGGGCGGCGCCAAGACCCAGCAGCGCAAGCTGGCGATCAAGCTGGCGCGTCCGCTGCTGGTCGACGAGGAAGCCGCCAAGCTGCTCAACGACGAGGAGATCCGCGCCCAGGCGATGGAGGCGGCCGAGCAGAACGGCATCGTCTTCATCGACGAGATCGACAAGGTGGCGCAGCGTTCAGCGAGTGGGGCGGCGCCGGTGTCAGCCGCGAAGGCGTGCAGCGCGACCTGCTGCCGCTGGTGGAAGGCTCCACCGTGTCCACCAAGTACGGCCCGATCAAGACCGACCACATGCTGTTCATCGCCTCGGGCGCGTTCTCGCTGGCCAAGCCGTCCGACCTGATTCCTGAGCTGCAGGGCCGCCTGCCGATCCGCGTCGAGTTGTCGGCGCTGTCCGTCGACGACTTCAAGCGCATCCTGCGCGAGCCGCACAACGCGCTGACCAAGCAGTACGTGGCCTTGCTGGGTACCGAGGGGGTCGCGGCTCGAGTTCACCGACTCCGGCGTCGACCGGCTGGCCGAGGTGGCGTTCCAGGTGAACGAGCGCACCGAGAACATCGGCGCCCGCCGCCTGCACACCGTGATGGAACGGCTGCTGGAGAAGATCTCCTACGAAGCTGCGGACAAATCCGGCGAAAAATACGTGATCGACGCCGAATATGTCGACAACAATCTCGGCAGCCTGGTCAAGGACGAGGATCTTGAGCCGTTACATCCTGTAAACAAGCGGGAAAGCCCCCAGCTGTTAAAATTGTGACCATGAGTAATGTGATCGAACTGAAAACCACCGGCCAGCGGGCCCAGCTGCGCGAAGCGCAGCAGAAGCACCAGCTGGTCCGGTTGTGGCGCTACCGAGCTCGAACACGGCAGCTTCTGTGGTTACGTGGGCGGCGTCGGGCGCGAATTCTTCCTGCTGTGGGTCGTCGGCGACGGCATCACCTATGACGGCATGTACGTGATGCGCCATCGCGACGTCTCCGAGCTGGAAGCGCCGGACAAGCACGCACCCTTCATGGAGAAGGCGCTGGCGGTCAAGCACCTGATGCCACGCACGCCGCGCGGTTTCCCGCTGGACAACATCCGCGAGGTCATCCAGGCCGCTGCCGTGCAGGCGCCGGTCATAGGTGTGCACGTGGACAGCGAGGACGAGTCGGAGGTCTGTTACATCGGCCGCCTGGTCAGCGTCGAGGAAGATGGCTTCAACATGCAGGAAATCACCCCCGATGCGGAATGGCTGCGCGAAGCGTCATTCTTCTCGCTGGGACGAGGTCTCCACGGTCAGCATCGAGGATGGCTATGCCACGTCCTTGCTGGCCGTCGCCGGCGCACCGCCGCCGTTGGAGCAGGGCGATTCGGGTGTGGGTCACGCCAACTGACCGCAACCCCGATTCGTCGCGCGTGACACCCTCCTACTGCCGGCCCTCGTGGCCGGCAGTGTCGTTTCAGGCGGGGGCATCGCCGCGCGGCGTAGCGTGCATCAGTCGATGCGGAACAGTTCGCCGGAAAGGCGGCTGTCGATGTAATGGTCGAGACCGCTCACGTGATATTCACCGTGACGCGGCTCGTCACGCACCGCGGGCGACGCTGCAGCGGATAACACCGCGGTGTCGGCTTTGACGTCGAACAAGGAGGGAACCGGCTTCTTTGCCGAAGATTTGATCACGAAGGGTTGGATGAAGAGCAACATGGTCTTGTGCCTCGGAGATCACCCGCTTGCTGGGCGAGGTCTACACTAGGACAGGCAGAGCCTCGCAAAAAGCGAGATTTTTGCACCCCAGTATTGAGGAAGATTCAATATGGGCCGGCCGCCGCTCATTGCCCTGCAAGGCTTCGTGATTGCCGCACGCACGGGCAATCTCTCGCTCGCTGCGCAGCAACTCCATCTCACGGCCAGCGCGCTCAGTCATCAGATCCGCGGCCTGGAGGAGCGACTCGGCCGGCGTGTTTTCATTCGTGGGCCGCGCGGTGTCGAACTGACGCCGGAAGGTGTACGGCTGCTCGAGTTGGTGGGCCCGCCATTCGAATCGATCGATCGGGCCATGCAGCAATTCTGCGCGCCGCATGCGGATGTGCTGACCATCAGCCTGATGCCGTCGGTGGCATCGAGCTGGCTGTTGCCACGTCTGCCGAAGTTTGTCGCCCAGCATCCGCAACTGCAGCTCAATCTGCAGTCGTGCGTGGAACTGGTCAATTTCGAGCGTGAGCCGGTGGATGCGGCGCTTCGCTTCGGTCCCGGCGAGTGGCCGGGCGTGCATGCCGAACATCTATTCGACGATTGGCTCACGCCGATCGCCAGTCCCGAACTCATCGCCCGACTCGGGCGACCTACGCTGGAGACGTTGTCGGACTGGCCGCTGCTGCGCGATCCCGAGAACGTGTGGGCCAAGTGGTTCCACACGTTTGGCGGCAAGCCGCCCGCACGCTATGTCGCCCACTTCGATGACACCGAAACGCTGCACCGGGCGGCCATCGAAGGCATGGGCATCGCACTCGGCCGTCTCACCATGGCACGCCCACTCGTCGATGCGGGACAGCTGGTGTGGCTGAGCACGCATCGGTTGCGCGCCGAGTACGCTCATTACCTGGTCTATCCACCACGCTCCGAGAAGCATCCGGCCTTGCTCGCCTTTCGCGCATGGCTACGGGAAGAAGCGCATCGATACACGCTGGCGCCAGCGCAGGCGAGCTGGCGTGCGAACAAGCGTCGCAGCATTTGAACCCGTCGCCCGCCTTCGCGCTCGTCGCACTAACGACGGGCGCGAAACATCAGGGCGATGTCGAAGCGGCCGCAGGTTTTACGCGTGGCACTACCGATGCGGCGCCTTTCACTTCACGCTGAAAGAAATTTTCGATCAGGTGATAGACGTGGCTGCGTTGTCCCGGCAGGTTCAGGCCGTGCTTGGCACCGGGGTAGGCCATGAACTGAAACTGCGTGCCGCGCTTCTGCAATTCCGCCATGAGCTTGGTGGAGTTGAGGAACAGCACGTTGTCGTCGGCCATGCCGTGCACCAGATACAGCTTGGAGGTGAGGCCGTCGAGCCAGGCCAGCGGCGAACTGCGCGTATAACCTGAATTATTGTCTTGCGGACGGCCGAGGTAACGCTCGGTATAGAACGTGTCGTAGAGCCGCCAGTCGGTGACCGGTGCCACCGCCACGCCGCCGGCCAATTCGTCCGATGCCTTGGACAGCATCATGGTGGTCATGTAGCCGCCGTAGCTCCAGCCGAACACGCCGATGCGCTTGGGGTCGACCCAGGGCTGCGACTTCAGCCAGTGGATGCCGGCAAGCTGATCCTCAACTTCGGCGGCGCCCAATTGCTGGTAGATGGCGTCCTCGAATTTGCGTCCGCGACGGGCCATGCCGCGGTTGTCCAGCGTAAACACCACAAAGCCCTGGTTGGCCATGTACTGATTGAAGTAGTCGCCCCAGGCATTGGTGACCAGCTGCGCGTGCGGACCGCCGTAGAACATGTTGAACACCGGGTATTTCTTCGACGGATCGAAGCCGGCCGGCTTGTACAGGCGGTAGTAGAGCAGCTGTCCATCGGCGGCCTTGATCGTGCCGAATTCCGGCTTGACCAGGCTGTCGCGGTACGGCCAGAACGGGTGCTTCTCATCGAGCTTGTTCGGCTCGATCCAGCTCACCAGGCTGCCGTCCGGCTTGTGCACGCTCACCTGGGGCGGCGTGTCGATGCTGGAGAACGTGTCCAGATAGAACGATGCGTTCGGCGCGAACTCGGCGGTGTGCGTGCCGGCGCCCTGGCTGATGCGCACCGGCGCATTGGCGGTGCTGCCATCGAGCTTGAGCGCATAGATATGACGTTCGGGCACGGCGTCGCGATTGGAGCTGACGTAGACGGTGCCGCTGCGCTCGTTCACCGCCAGCACGCCGTCGATCTGCCACTCGCCCTCGCTCACCGCGTGCTTGAGCTTGCCGTCGATGCCGTAGAGGTAGAGATGGTGATAGCCGCTGCGCTCGCTGCCCCACAGGAACGACTTGCCGTCCTTGAGAAAGGTGAGGTCGTTGTTGAGGTTGATCCAGGTATCGCTGGTTTCGCTAAGCAGGGTGCGCTGCGCCAGCGTCTTCGCATCGACCAGCCGCAGGTCCAGGCGTTGCTGGTTGCGCGGCATGCGCTGGTAGGCGAGATGCCTGCTGTCCGGCAGCCAATTCACCCGCGTGAGATAGATGTCGTTGTCCTTGCCCAGGTCGATCCAACGCGGCTGACCGCCGGTGGGCGACACCAGGCCCAGCTTCACCGCGACATTCGCAGCGCCGGCGGCGGGATAGCGCTGGTCGACCACCTCCGTGTGGTCGGCGTAAAGCTCGGTGCGCTTGGTCACCGGCACCTTCGCTTCATCGAAGCGTTCGAACGCAATGGCGGAATCGTCCGGCGCCCACCAGTAGCCGCTGCTGCGATCCATTTCTTCCTGCGCGACGAATTCCGCCTCGCCGTTGTGCACGCTGCCGCCGCCGTCATGGGTGAGCTGCTTCGCCTCGCCGGTACCCAGGTCGATCACCCACAGGTTCTGCTCGCGCACGAAAGAGACGAAGCGGCCCTTGGGCGAGAAGCGCGGATCGATCACGTTGTCGCCGGTATCGAGCAGGCGCGGTGCGGCATCGGGTGTGGCCAGCGAGTAGAGATAGAGCTTGCCGCCGATCGGGAACAGCAGCTGCTTGCCGTCCGGCGACCACTGGTAACTCACGATGCCACGCAGGCCGGCGGTGCGTGCGCGCTCGCGGCGCGCCTTCTCCGCATCCGACAGCTGCTCGCCGTTGGGCTCCAGCTTCTTCGAATCCACCAGCAGTTGCGTGTGATTGTCCTTGAGCTGGTAGGACCACAGGTCGAGCTGGTACTGATCGTCCGCACGCGGGCGCAGGAAACTGACGCGACTGCCATCGGGCGAGATTTGCAGGCCGCGTGGCGCGGGACCGGCCAGGCTGCCGCCATCATAGATGCGTTCGATCGTGAGTTTTTCGGCCATGGTCGGCAGGGCCACCATCGTGAGGGCGGCAAAGAGGAGGGCGCGCATGGGTACTTCCTGGGCGTGCGACGTACGCAAGAACAAGCGGGGATTAGACCGCGTCGCGACCGCAGAAGCCAGCGTATTGGGGGGAGAGCGCGGGGGTTGGGGGGTGGGTAGTGGGGGCGCGATGATCGCCAACTGGGGCCAGCTTGATGGGGCCGGGACAAAAGCCGTCTTGTCGGCCACCTATCTGGCCAACTCAGGTGGTCGGTCTTGGCGCCCCCACTACCCACCCCCCAACCCCCACCCCCGGCTTCACCTCTTCGCCCCCTGCCCGAACAGCACCTTGCGCGCCTCCTCGTCCGTGGTCAGGTCGAAGCGGCCCTTGATCTGCTCGCCCAGCGCATACGCGCGCTGGGTGGCGGGACGCTCGCGAATGGCCTCGAACCAGGCTTTCAGATGCGGGAAATCCTCCAGCGCCATGCCCTGGTTCTCATACGGCACGATCCACGGGTAAGCCGCCATGTCGGCGATGCTGTAGTCCTTGCCGGCGATGAAGGCGCGACCTTCCAGGCGTTGGTTCAGCACGCCATACAGGCGCCGCGTCTCGTTGACATAGCGCTCGATCGCGTAGGGGATCTTGTCCGGCGCATAGCGGTTGAAATGGTGGTTTTGCCCCAGCATCGGGCCGAGCCCGCCCACCTGCCAGTACAACCACTCCAGCACCTTGTAGCGGCCGCGCGTATCGGCAGGCAGGAAGCGCCCGGCCTTCTCGGCCAGATACTGCAGGATGGCGCCCGACTCGAACACGCTGATCGGCTCGCCGCCATCGGCCGGCTGGGTATCCACGATGGCCGGCATCCGGTTGTTTGGTGAAATGGCGAGGAAAGCCGGCGCGAACTGCTCGCCCTTGCCGATGTTCACCGGCTTGATGGTGTAGGGCAGGCCGGATTCTTCCAGCAACAGGGTGATCTTGTGGCCGTTGGGCGTGGGCCAGTAGTGCAGCTCGATCATGACGCTTCCTAAGCGGCGGGCAATCCATGCATGTTCGGGGCAGCGGGCGCGGAATCAAGCCAAAGCCGCCGCCCTGGCGCGGCACCGTCAACCGACGCTCCTCGGCCCGCGTTCCCGCAGGGGGTACCCACTGGAGCCAAGCCCATGCACCACCTCTCCCGCATTGCTGCCTTGACCCTCGGCCTCGCCATCGCTGGCGTTGCCTGCGCCCAGGCGCAGGACAGCAGCGGATCCACGGCCCCGGCGCACTCACCCGAGGGCCGCCGCACCCTCGATCCGCAACAGCAGCTGCAACATCTGACCAAGCAGCTGCAACTGAGCGCCGATCAGCAAGCCAAGATCGGGCCGATCCTGCAGCAGCGCGATCAGCAGATCCAGGCGCTGCGTGCCGACACCAGCCTGTCGCATTCGGATCGTCGCGCCAAGCTCATGTCACTGGCCCAGGACAGCAGCAAGCAGATCGATGCCGTGCTGACCAACGCGCAGCGCGACCAGCTGAAGGCGATGCGGGAAAAGGCGATGGAGCGGGCGATGGAGCGCCGCGGCCAGCACGTGCCGTCAGCGTCCAACAGTAGCGGCTAAGCCCGATCTCACTACGCGTCATCCCGGCGGCACGCACCATCACGTATGCTCCTCGGTCGTTTCGGGCAGCGGATGGATGAGCTATGGCACGGGTCGTCGTAGTCGGCAGCATCAACATGGACCTGGTGACGCTCGCAGCGCGCTTCGCCGCACCGGGCGAGACCATTCTGGGTGAGCGCTTTCTCACCGTGCACGGTGGCAAGGGCGCCAATCAGGCCGTTGCCGCGGCGCGTCTCGGTGCCGAGGTCGCGCTGATCGGCGCGCTGGGTGACGACGCTTTCGGCGCGCAGTTGCACGAGGGACTGGCGCGCGAAGGCGTCTCGCTGGAACACGTCGCACGCATCGCCGATGGCGCCAGCGGCACCGCGTCGATCACCGTCGCGCAAGGCGAAAACCTCATCATCGTGGTACCTGGTGCCAACGCGCGGGTCACGCCAGCACAGATCGAACGCGCCCAAGCCACGCTCGCCAGCGCCGATGCGATCCTGGTACAGATGGAAATCCCGCTCGATGCCGTGGAAACGACCTTGCGGCTTGGTCATCGCCTCGGCAAGCCGGTGATTCTCAACCCTGCCCCCGCGCAACCGTTGCCGCTTGAGTGGCTCAAGCGCGCGCGTTACCTCACACCGAACCAGCACGAGCTGGCCATCCTGCTGGGGGCGGACCCCGCGGAGGATTTCCGCGCGCTGATGCAGCGCTCGCCCGCGCCGGTCGTGCTTACGCGCGGCGCGGATGGTGCGTGGTATGGCGACGGCGGCGAACCGGTGCACCAGCCGGGTTTCAAGATCGATGTGGTCGACAGCACCGGCGCAGGCGATACGTTCAACGCCGCGTTCGCCGTCTTCCTGCACGAAGGCCTGCCCAGCGCGGTGCGCAAAGCCTGTGCCGCCGCCGCGCTATCCGTCTCCAAGCTCGGCGCGCAGGCCGGCATGCCGCGGCTGGACGAACTCAATGCGTGGCTCGCCCGCCAGGGCTGAGTCGATTCAATCCGCGGGGCCGGGCGCGATCACTTCGCGTTGGCCGTTGATGCCCATCGACGAAACCAGCCCGGCCGCTTCCATCGCCTCGACCAGACGCGCCGCGCGGTTGTAGCCGATGCGGAACTGGCGCTGCACGAACGAGATCGACGCACGACGCGAACGCAGCACGAAGGCGGCGGCCTCGTCGTAGAGCGGATCGAGTTCGGCATCGCCGCCTTCCTCGCCGAGCAGATCGCCCTGGGCCTCGCTGGGTGGGCCAGCGAGGATCTCGTCCTTGTAGTCGGGCTCGCCGTATTGCTTGAGATGCGCGACCACCCGATGCACTTCCTCGTCGGCGACAAAGGCGCCGTGGATGCGCTGTGGATATCCCGTGCCCGGCGGCAGGAACAACATATCGCCCTGGCCCAGCAGGCTTTCCGCACCCATTTGGTCGAGGATGGTGCGCGAGTCGATCTTCGACGACACCTGGAACGCCACCCGGGTAGGGATGTTCGCCTTGATCAGGCCGGTGATCACGTCCACCGATGGCCGCTGCGTGGCGAGGATCAGATGGATGCCGGCCGCACGCGCTTTCTGCGCGAGACGCGCGATCAGTTCTTCGATCTTCTTGCCGGCCACCATCATCAGGTCGGCCAGCTCGTCGATCACCACCACGATCATCGGCAAGGTGTCGAGCAACTCGGGCACTTCGGGGTGGGCCGGGAACGGATTCATCAACGGCCGTCCCGCTACCCGCGCCGCGCGCACCTTTTGGTTGAAGCCCGCGAGATTGCGCACGCGCAGATCGGACATCACGCGGTAGCGGTTCTCCATCTCCGCCACGCACCACGCCAAGGCGTTGGCCGCGAGCTTCATATCGGTCACCACCGGCGCCAACAGATGCGGAATGCCCTCGTAGACCGAGAGTTCCAGCATCTTCGGGTCGATCATGATCATGCGCACGTCGTCGGGCGTGGCCTTGTACAGCATGGACAGGATCATCGCGTTCACCGCCACCGACTTGCCCGAGCCGGTGGTGCCGGCGACCAGCATATGCGGTGCGCGGGCAAGATCGGCCACCACCGGCTCGCCGGTGATGCCCTTGCCCATCGCCAAGGTAAGCAGCGAGTCCGAATCGCGGTATTCCGCCGAATCGAGGATTTCCGACAGCGCGATCATCTGGCGCTGCTCGTTCGGCAACTCCAGGCCCATGCAGGTCTTGCCCGGAATGGTCTCGACCACGCGAATGGACGTGCGTCCCAGGCCGCGCGCCAAATCCTTCATCAGCGCGACGATCTGGTTGCCGCGCACGCCCACGGCCGGCTCCACCTCGAAGCGCGTAATCACCGGACCGGCTGATGCGCCGACCACGGTCACCGGTACCTTGAACTCGCGCAGGCGCTGTTCGATCAGCATGCTGGTGTCGGCCAGTTGCGTCTCATCGACCGACGTCGCTTCCGTGGTCGCGGCAGCGAGCAGAGTCAGCGGCGGCAACAGCACCGTCGGGCGCGAGCGCAGGGACGAGGCGGCGGGCGCCGCCACGCGCACCGCGGGTGCTGCAACCTGATCGTCATTGGCGGCGCGAAAGCGGCTCGAGGCCACCGGCAACGGGTTGATCAGTTGTGATACCGGAAGGAGTTCCGGCTCGATGTCGGGTTCAATGCTGTGTTCCATCGACTCGGCGCCAGTCACGCTTGCCTCCACCTCAGCATGCCCATGCAGCAGCGGCGTGATCGGCTCGTCCTCGACAACCGCGTCAACATGCATCGATACGACAGGTTGCTCATCGATGTCCGGCGCCACCTCGACAGCCGAGGCCCGCATCGGCGTTGCAGCGGCTATCGCTGGTTTGCTCGCCGTGGCGGCCGATGACACTGCCCGTGCCGTTGGCATCGCTGGGGTCGGTGCAGACAGCCTGGCGTTCTTAGGTAGCAGCCACGGCTCGCTGATGATCTTTTCGCGCACTGGCGCGGTGCGCGCGCGCGCGACTGTCGACGACATCGGCGGTGACATCGGCGGTGACATTGGCATTTTCGGCGGCGCGGCGCGCTCAGCCTGCGGAGCCGGCGCTGCAACGGCCGTGGTCCGGCGCGCGGCGGCCGGCGTGGTGCGACGCATGGAGGTCGCGGCCCGATCGGCGCGCCGTACCGCGCCGCGTCCGCGCTGGCGGCCGAAGCGCGCTGCCACGATTTCCACAGCGCGGCCCAACAAGGCGGCGAGCAGGTCCACCACGAGTTTGGTGCGCTTGACCGCGGCGAGCCAAGGCGTGCCTAGATACCAGGGCAGGGCAGCGGCCAGGATGGCCAGCATCGACAGGCTGGCTAGCGGGGTTCCCAGCAAACCACCGAAACCGTGGGCGAGTGCACGGCATATCACGCCGCCCGCATGCGCATCATCGGTGTAGTGATCGACGACCAAGCCTTCCAGCGTCGCGCTGGCCGTCAGCACGAGCAGCGCGCCCAGCCATAAGCGGATGGTCCCCTCACCGCCTGGCGCCGGTTTGCGCCGAGCCAGCCGCGCCCGTGCGACGCGCCAGATCAGGGGAATCAGCCAGAGAGTGGACAGCCCGAAGGCACCGAAGAAGAATGTGAGCATGCCTGGGTTCGTTCAAACTACGCCTGCGAGCTCAGCATGTTAGCGCCATCGCGTCAGGCACGTCAGCAGACTGTGCTGTAACGGGCTGTTATTCCAGACAAGACCGCATTCCTGCCGCGGCGACTATTTGCCGATGCAGAACGAGCTGAAGATCGCACCAAGTAGGTCGTCGCTGGTGTAATTGCCGGTGATTTCGCCGAGCGCGTGTTGAGCCTGGCGCAGTTCCTCGGCGGCGAGTTCACCGGCGCGGGTGGCACGCAGGACATGATCCGCGCGATCGAGATGGACCGCGACCTGCTCCAGCGCCACGACATGACGACGGCGCGCGCTGAACGCACCTTCACCGCTGCTTGCGCCCGCCAGCTGCTTGAGATGTTCGCGCAGTGCATCCAGGCCGGCGCCGGTTTTCGCCGAGGCCCAGACCCAGATCGAATCGCCGCGCGTCTCGTAGCGCGCACTCGCGTGGTCGAGATCGATCTTGTTGATCAGTACGAGCCGCTCGACGCTGGATGGAAGATCGGCAAGGAGGGCGAGATCGTGCTCGGCCTGTTGCGCATCGGTGACCAGCAGCGCCACGTCGGCGCGCGCCAGTTCGCCGTGCGCGCGCCGCACGCCTTCGACTTCGACCGGGTCATCGGTTTCGCGCAGGCCAGCCGTATCGGCCAGTTCAAGCGCGATGCCGTCGAAGCTCAGGTTGTTCGCGCAACACATCGCGGGTAGTGCCGGCGACCTCGGTAACGATGGCGCGATCGCTTCCCGCCAGCGCATTGAGCAGGCTGGACTTGCCCGCATTGGGACGCCCGATGATGGCGACCCGAAGACCGTCGTTGAGCCGTACGCCACGTTGCGCCTCGCGCAGCAGCTCGGCGAGCTGCGCGCGCAATCGCTGCAACTTCCGGTTGATCAGCCGGATCGGCAAGGAAGTCGATTTCTTCCTCGGGAAAATCGATCGCCGCCTCGATATGCACGCGCAAGGCGATCAACGCGTCCTGCAGCGCATCCACCTTGCGCGAGAACACGCCTTCCATCGAACGCAGCGCGGCGCGTGCACCGGCTTGCGAACGCGCGGCGATGAGATCGGCCACGGCTTCGGCCTGGGCGAGATCGAGCTTGCCGTTGAGGAAGGCGCGCTCGGTGAATTCGCCTGGGCGCGCCAAGCGCGCCCCGAGTGCGCGTACCCGTCGCAGCAGGGCATCGAGCAAGACCGCACTGCCATGGCCTTGCAGTTCCAGCACGTGCTCGCCGGTGTAGGAGGCAGGGGCGGGGAAGTACAGCAACAGCCCGCGATCGATCAGTTCGCCGTCGCCATCGCGGAAGGCGGCGAAATGCGCGTGGCGCGGTTGCGGCGCGCGGCCGAGCAGGATTTCGGCCATCGCCGGAACGGCCGGACCGGACACGCGTAATACACCAACACCGGCGGCACCAGGGGCGCTGGCGATGGCGGCAATGGTGTCGGTCGTGGTCATGGTGGCGATTATGGTGGCTACTGAGCATTTCGACTAAGTATCGCCTCCCCTCAACGTCATCCCCGCGCAAGCGGGGATGACAAGCTCGGTGGCGTGGCGTGGGCCTGAAAAGAAAAAGGCCGCATCAGCGGCCTTTTCCTCCGAAGCCAGGCGACGCTCAGGCCGCCTTGGCTTTCTCTTCCGCGCGGTCGACGCTGCGCGTGATGAACCACTGCTGCGCCAGGCTGGTGGCGCCGTTGACCACCCAATACAGCACCAGACCGGCCGGGAAGAAGAAGAACATCACTCCGAACAGCACCGGCATCACCTTCATCATCTTCTGCTGCGCCGGGTCCATGCCCGCCGCCGACGGCGACAGCCACTGGGTGGCCAGCATCACCAGCGCGTACAGCACCGGCAGCACGAAGAACGGATCGGGCGCCGACAAGTCATGGATCCAGCCAAGAACGGCGCAGTGACGCAGCTCCACGCTCTCCATCAGTACGCGGTACAGACCGAAGAACACCGGCATGGTGACAAGCACCGGCAGGCAGCCCGCACATCGGGTTGACCTTCTCCTTCTTGTACAGCTCCATCATGGCCTGCTGCATCTTCATCTTGTCGTCGCCGTAACGCTCCTTCAGAGCATTCATGCGCGGCTGCAGCTTGCGCATCTTGGCGCCCGAGCGGAACTGCGCCGCCGTGAGCTTCCACAGTGCGGCCTTCAGATCCAGCACCAACAGGATGATCGCCACGCCCCAGTTGCCGGTGAGGGCATGCAGCTTGGACAGCAGCCAGTGCAGCGGCTGCGCCACCACGTTGAGCCAGCCGTAGTCGGTGGTCAGGTCGAGGCCCGGGCGCCACCTGGTCCAGCGTGCCCTGCAGCTTCGGACCGATATACATGCGCGAAGCCGTGGTCAGGCTCTGGCCTGGCGCCACGTTGAGCGACGGACCCACCGCGCGGATCAGATAGACGGCTGGGCCGTATCCGGGTTGATCACGCTGGTGCTGTAGGTGTTGCGGTCCTGTCGGCCTGCGGAATCCACGCGACGAAGAAGTACTGCTGCAACATCGCCGCCCAGCCGCCCGTGATTAGCTGTCGCAGCGCGCTGGCTTCTTGAAGTCGGTGAAGGCGAACGATTCGAATTTGTCCTCGCGGGCTGTACCAGGCGGCACCGAAGAAGCTGCGCGACGACGGGTCGCTGAAGTTGCTGCACCAGGTCTTCTGCTGCGTCGGCGCGGCGCGCTGCAGCTGCAGATAGGCGTTGCCCTGCCATGGCCGCGCTGCCAGCGTTCTCGATCTTCTGATCCATGCCGATCGACATAGCTGCCACGCTTGAGCGTGTAGGTCTTGGTCACCTTGAGGCCGGCCGCGTCCTGCCAGGTGAGATCGACCTTCAGTTCGTCCTGGCCCTGGCTCAGCGCGTAGCTGGTCTGTGCGGCCTGGAACACCGCGCGATGATCAGGCGCCTCGCCCTGCGTGTGCTGACCAGGCCGCTCTGCGCCGCGAAGAAGTGCTCGCGCTCGTCGTTGAGCAGGCGCACCGGTGCCGGATCGGGGTTGCGCCGGGTACGCGGCTCCTCCGGGAAGGCCAGCAGACTCCGAACGCACCACGCTGCCGCCACGCGTGTCGATGGTCAGGCGCAGCACGTCGTTGGTTACGCTGATCAGCTGGGCCGAAGCTTCGTTCACGCTGCCAGGGACAGCGTCGCAGGTGTCGTCGCGGCAGCGGTAGCCGTGGCGCCCGGTACGCTGCTGTCGGCCATCGCCGGCGTGGCAGTCGTGGAAGACGCAGCGACAGCAGCCGGTGGCTGCGGTGCGTAATCTTTCTCCCAGGCCATGAACAGCATGTAGGCCACGGCCAGCAGGGCGAAGATGAGGAACGTGCGCGTTTGATTCATCGCGGAGCAGATCCGGTAAATGCGGCGACGCCGGGCCGCGGAGGACGAGAGGGATAAAAGGTCAACGCGCGATTGTGCCGGCCGTGTCGCCCGGCTTCAATGTGACCTCGGGCTTGAACGAGCGCAGCTTTCTTCCACAGCGCCTCGAGCTCGGCCAGCAATTCGGGACCGGGCAGGCCGCGATGCCTGTTCACGCGCCATCACCATGAGGTCGACGGGCGGAAGCTCATGGCGGGCACGCCGGAAAGATTCGCGCACGAGGCGCTTGATGCGATTGCGTTCCACCGCACGCTTGGACACGCGCTTGGAAATGGCCAGCCCCAGGCCGGGCATGGCCCAGCGCGTTGGCCCTATAGCGCACAGAAAAACAGCGGCCGCCGGCGCGGCCGCTGCATGACGCAAAGCGGCAAAATCACCGGCCGGCGGAGCCGCGCCTCGCGCGGCAGGCCGGCGGCACGCATGATGCGCGTACCGCTTACGGGATCAGGCGCTTGCGGCCCTTGGCGCGACGCGCGTTGAGGATCTTGCGGCCGTCGGCCGTCGCCATGCGGGCGCGGAAGCCGTGGGTGCGGGCGCGCTTGAGCTTGCTTGGCTGGAAGGTTCGCTTCATGGCTTCGTCCGAAGTTAAAGTGGATAAAAAGGTTGGAAATTATGCGGAGTATTCGTGCCCTCTGTCAAATCGGCTCACTTTGGGCTGCTTTGTGGGCTTGACAGAGGCCTGTTGGATTCCTGTGGATATCCATGTGGATATCCGTGCCGACTGGGAGGGTGCTGCTGCTAGAATCGCCGGTCCACCCCGCGCGAAAGCGCTCCTTCCTGTGGTTGAAGACTATCCATGAGTGACCTGTGGCGGCGCTGTCTCGAGCGTCTCGAGGGCGAATTGAGCGCCGAAGACCTGCATACCTGGCTGATGCCGTTGCAGGCGCGCGACGACGCGCGATGGTTTGCAGCTGTTTGCGCCCAATCCATACACCTTGGACACGGTGCGCGAGCGTTACCTGGCCCGCATCGAGACCGTGCTGCAGCCAGCTGACCGGCCAGAGCTGACGGTGCGGCTGGAGGTTGGCTCCAGTTCTCCGCGAGCCAACGCCAGCGGCAAGGCGGCTGCGCCCGCAGCCGCGCCGGCCAAGGTCGCGCCCGTCGTTGCCGAGCCGGTGCCCGCCAGTTTCAACCACAACCTGGACCCGCACTACACCTTCGAAACCTTCGTCGAAGGCAAGTCCAACCAGTTGGGCAAGGCGGCCGCCATGCAGGTGGCGACGAATCCCGGCCGCGCCTACAACCCGTTGCTGCTGTATGGCGGCACCGGCCTGGGCAAGACGCATCTGATGCATGCGGCGGGCAACCTGATGCGCGAGCAGCAATCCCGACTTCAAGGTGTTGTATCTGCGTTCGGAGCAGTTCGTCGGCTCGATGATCGAGGCGCTGCGCACCAAGAGCATGGACGAGTTCAAGCGGCGCTTCCGTTCGGTGGATGCGCTGCTGATCGACGACATCCAGTTCTTCGCCGGCAAGGACACCACCCAGGAAGAGTTTTTCCACACCTTCAATGCGCTGTTCGAATCCAAGCAGCAGATCATCCTCACCTGCGACCGCTATCCGAAGGAAGTGGACAAGCTGGAGCCACGCCTGAAATCGCGACTGGGCTGGGGCTTGTCGGTGGCGATCGAGCCGCCGGATTTCGAGACGCGCGCGGCGATCCTGCTGGCCAAGGCGCACGACAAGGGCGTGGCGGTGAGCGAGAACGTGGCCATGCTGCTGGCCAAGCGCATCCGCTCCAACGTGCGCGACCTCGAAGGCGCGCTCAACACACTGGCGGCGCGTGCCAACTTCTATGGCAAGCCCATCACCACCGATTTCGCAGAGGAAACCCTGCGCGACTTGCTGGCGACGCACGCCCAGGCCGATCACGATGCCGAACATCCAGAAGATCGTGGCCGACTACTATCAGCGTGCGCCTGCAGGATCTGCTGTCCAAGCGCCGGGTGCGTTCGCTGGCGCGGCCGCGCCAGATCGCGATGTCGCTGTCCAAGGAGCTGACCGAGCACAGCCTGCCGGAGATCGGCGAGGCGTTCGGCGGTCGCGACCATACGACGGTGCTGCATGCCTGCCGCACGATCCGGAAATTGTGCGAGACCGACACGCGGATGCGGCAGGACTGGGAACAACTGATCCGCATCCTCACCGGTTGAGCAGGCGCCTGTGCACTAAGCGCTTGAAAAGTACTGTGGCAAGCTGTGGATAATAGGTGGACGATTTGGACGGTAAAGTTATCCACAATCGACGCACAGTCAATCGGCTCTTTGAAACACAACGTGAAAATCGTCCAACGCAATGATTTTGATGGTAATAATTGGTTATAAAAGTTATCCACGCCGCCTACCACAACTACTAAACTTCTTTTAAAGACAGAACAGCAGGTATAGGGGAAGCGCAAACATGCAATTCAGCATCCAACGAGAAGCTCTGCTCAAGCCGCTGCAGCAAGTCGTTGGCGTCGTAGAACGACGTCAGACGCTGCCGGTTCTCGCCAACCTGCTGGTCAAAGTCGCTGACGGCAAAGTGTCGATGACGGGCACCGATCTGGAAGTGGAAATGGTTGCCACCACGGCGGCCGAAAAGCTGGTCGACGGTGAAATCACCATTCCGGCGCGCAAGTTCTTCGACATCGTGCGGGCATTGCCCGACGGCGCCCACATCGAACTCAAGCTCAACGGCGATCGTGTGGCGCTGAGCGCGGGTCGCAGCCGCTTCACGCTGGCTACGCTGCCTGCCACCGAATTTCCGACCATCGATGAAATCGAGCTGGTGGAGCAGGTTCGCTGCCGGAAGAAGTGCTGCGTGATCTGATGGAGCGCACCGCGTTCGCCATGGCCAACCAGGACGTGCGCTATTACTTGAACGGCATGTTGCTGGACCTGCAGGAGCACACGCTGCGCTGCGTTGCTACCGACGGCCATCGACTGGCGATGAAGGAAACCAAGCTGGAAAGCTCGGTATCCGCGCGCCGCCAGATCATCATTCCGCGCAAGGGCGTGAATGAGCTGATCGGGCTGCTCGAAACCGGCGAAGGGCAGGTTGAGCTGGAATTCGGGCGTAATCATCTGCGCGTGCGCCGTGGCGATGTGGTGTTCACGTCCAAGTTGATCGATGGCCGCTTCCCGGACTACGAGGCGGTGATTCCGCTGGGCGCGGACAAGACCGCGACGCTGGATCGGGAAGTGCTGCGCGGGGCCTTGCAGCGCGCGGCGATCCTGTCCAACGAGAAGTACCGCGGCGTGAAGCTGGAATTGTCGCCAGGGAAGCTGCGCATCGTGGCGCACAATCCGGAGCAGGAAGAGGCCGTGGAGGAGGTCGAAGCCGACACGCATGGTGTCCGACCTGGCTGTCGGCTTCAACGTGGGCTATCTGCTGGATGCGCTGGCGGCCCTGCGTGGCGATCAGGCGCGGCTGAGCCTGCGTGATGCCCAGTCCAGCTGCCTGGTGCAGGAGCACGACAACGAGCAGGCTCGCCACGTGATCATGCCGCTGCGGCTCTGATGTCGATCGCATCGGCTGTCGAACAAGACTGCGATAGGCAGTGCAACGCCGGGGCCGTCGAAAGACACTCCGGCGTTCTTGCGTGTGGGAGCCTGCTGAGATGAGGCTGGAAGCACCTGCGAATCCGGGGTTTGCGCTGCCTGGACGATGTAAGCGTGGCTTTGACGCCCGGCGTGTCAATGTTTGTGGGCCCTAACGGGGCGGGTAAGACCAGCGTGCTGGAGGCTGCGTTTCTGCTGTCGCATGCGACGCTCGTTTCGCAGTGGGGCGCGCGAGGCCTTGCTGCAACGTGGTGCGGACGCAGCTTTCGGTCTTTGCCGAGCTGCGTCATGCCGACGGCCGTATCGCGGCGTATTGGTCTGGGCCGCCAGGGCGCTCGCTGGGAAGCCCGGATGGACGGTGCGAGCGTCGCGCTCGGGCAGCTGGTGCGGCGAATGCGCCGTGGTTTGCTTCGAGCCGGGCTCGCACGCGCTTGATTGCGGGTGGCGCCGAGGAGCGTCGTCGTTATCTCGATTGGGGTGTGTTCCACGTGGAACACGACTTCATCTTGGCCTGGCGGCGCTATCAACGGGCCTTGAAACAGCGAAACAGCCTTGCTGCGCTCCAGCGCAATCGCGTACCAGAAGCTCAGTTTCTGCCCTGGGAGGCGGAGCTTGGCGCATGCCGCGTCACTTGATCGATCAGCAGCGTGAGCTTTATCTCGACCGCGCTTCGCCCGCATCTGCATGGCCAGCATCGCAGGACTTCTGCCCGAGCTTGGCCTGGTGGAATTGCGCTACCGTCGAGGTTGGGCCGAGGGAGCTGGATCTGGCTGGCAACTGCTCGCGCTGCAGCGAGGCAGGGATATCGCGCGCGGGCATACGACCCTGGGTGCCCACCGCGCTGATTGGTCGATCGCTTTTGAACACGCGCCACTGCGGGAACATCTGTCCCGCGGTCAGGAAAAACTGACCGCGCTGGCCTGTGTGTTGGCGCAGGCGTCGCTGTATGCCGAGCAGGCGGGGCGAATGGCCGGTCGTCTGCCTGGACGATCTGGCGTCCGAGCTGGATCAAGACCCATCAGGCCGCCGTGGTTGACCAGCTGCGTGCTGCCGGACGCCCAGGTCCTGGTCACCGGCACCGAGGTTGCCGGAGGCTCTGCAGGACGGTCCGACCCAAGTGTTCCACGTGGAACAAGGGCAGCTGACGCCCCCTGCTATAATCGCAGGTTGATCTCAGTGCATAACCCCAGCCCGGCTTTTATGGCGCCGTGCCGGGCGGGATTGCTGGCGCCCAGGAAACGGTCACCGCATGAACGAACCTCACGAATCCATTACGATTCGAGCAACATCAAGGTTCTGAAAGGTCTGGAAGCGGTGCGCAAGCGCCCCGGCATGTACATCGGTGATACCGATGACGGCACCGGCCTGCACCACATGGTGTTCGAAGTCGTCGACAACTCGATCGACGAAGCCCTGGCGGGCTATTGCGACCACGTGGCGGTTACCATCCTCGATGACGGCTCGGTCAGCGTCAGCGACAACGGTCGCGGTATTCCCGTGGACATCGCACCCGGAAGAGGGCCGCTCCACCGCCGAAGTGGTGATGACCGTGCTGCATGCGGGCGGCAAGTTCGACGCGAACTCCTACAAGGTCTCCGGCGGCCTGCACGGCGTGGGCGTGTCCGTGGTGAACGCGCTCAGCGATCACCTGTGGCTGACCATCTACCGCGAGGGCAAGGAGTACCAGCAGGAATACGCGCCACGGCGAGCCGCTGTACCCGCTCAAGCCGGTAGGCCGATTCGAGCAAGCGCGGCACCACTGGTGCGCTTCCTGCCCAGCCCGGGCACGTTCACCAACAATCGAATTCCACTACGACATCCTGGCCAAGCGCCTGCGCGAGCTGGCCTTCCTCAATTCCGGCGTCACCATCGACCTGAAGGACGAGCGCGGCGAGGGCCGACACGACACGCTTTGCCTACGAGGGCGGCATCCGCTCCTTCGTGCAGCATCTGGCCCAGCTCAAGACCGCGCTGCACCCGAACGTGATCAGCCTCAGCGCCGATGCAGGACGGCATCTCGGTGGAAGTGGCGATGCAGTGGACCGACTCCTACCAGGAGACGATGTTCTGCTTCACCAACAACATTCCCGCAGCGCGACGGTGGCACCCATCTCACCGGCTTCCGCGCGGCGCTGACGCGCTCGCTGCAGGACTACATCGAGAAGGAAGGCCTGGCCAAGAATGCCAAGGTCGCGCTGTCCGGCGACGACATGCGCGAAGGCATGATCGCCGTGCTGTCGGTGAAGGTGCCGGACCCGAAGTTCTCCTCGCAGACCAAGGACAAGCTGGTTTCCTCCGAGGTGAAGACCGCGGTGGAGCAGGTCGTCAACGAGAAGCTTGGCGAGTTCCTGCTGGAGCACCCGAACGAAGCCAAGGCGATCGCCTCCAAGGTGGTCGACGCGGCGCGCGCGCGCGAAGCCGCCCGCAAGGCGCGCGAAATGACCCGCCGCAAGGGCGCGCTGGATATCGCCGGCCTGCCGGGCAAGCTCGCCGACTGCCAGGAAAAGGATCCCGGCGCTGTGCGAACTGTTCCTGGTCGAGGGTGACTCCGCCGGCGGCTCGGCCAAGCAGGGCCGCAACCGCAAGACCCAGGCCGTGCTGCCGCTGAAGGGCAAGATCCTCAACGTCGAGAAGGCGCGCTTCGACAAGATGCTGGCCTCGGCCGAAGTCGGCACCCTGATCACCGCGCTCGGCACCGGCATCGGCAAGGACGAATACAACCCGGACAAGCTGCGCTACCACCGCATCATCATCATGACCGACGCGGACGTGGACGGCTCGCACATCCGCACCCTGCTGCTGACGTTCTTCTACCGGCAGATGCCCGAACTGATCGAGCGCGGCCACATCTATATCGGCCTGCCGCCGCTGTACAAGGTCAAGCAGGGCAAGCAGGAGATGTATCATGAAGGATGACGCTGCGCTCAACGACTACCTGGTCTCCAGCGCGGTCGACAATGCGGAGCTGACCTACAGCGCCGGATGCACCCGCCGATTTCCGGCGAAGCGCTGGACAAGCTGCTGCGCGACTACCAGACACGCGCTGGACCAGATCGAACGCTGGCGACACCGTTTCGATGCCACCATGCTCACGGCCTTGCTCGAGCATGCGCCGGTCGAGCCGGCGTTGTGGACGCGATGCCACCGCCATGCAGGGTTGGTTGGCTGGCATTGAGTTGCGCCTCGCTGCCAGCGGCTTGGGCAAGCCGCGCTACACGTCTCGCGCTGCGCCCCGCGCTCGAAGACCATCCGGCGGCGATCGAAGTGGTTCGCGACCAACATGGGCTTGAGCCACACCTGGTTGCTGCCGCAGACCGTTCTTCGCCAGCGCTGAGTTCCGGCCGATCCTGCACGCCAGCCAGCAGCTCGCCGGCCTGGTGCAGAAGGACGCCGTGGTCCGACGCGGCAATGCCTCGCGCGGCGTCCTGAGCTTTGCCGAAGCGCGCAACTGGCTGCTGGAAGAGGGCAAGAAGGGTCGCAGCCATCCAGCGCTTCAAGGGCCTGGGTGAAATGAATCCGGAACAGCTGTGGGAAACCACGGTCAACCCGGAAACGCGCCGCATGCTGCAGGTGGGCATCGAGGATGCGTTCGCGGCCGACCAGATGTTCTCGATGCTGATGGGTGAGGCGGTCGAACCACGTCGCGAATTCATCGAAGCAAACGCGCTGAAGGTGGCCAACCTGGATATCTGATCCGACGGACGATTGCCGCAAAGCCCCAGGGTTTAGCGGCAATCGTCCGTTTTTTTGGACATCACGTACTAATGCGTTAATACACTTGACTAAAGTCGAATTCGAAGTTGCCGATAAGGGTTTCCCAGGCCAAAAAGTCATGCGCTCCATGGCTGTTCCACGCGAAAATCACATCCAGACCGCAGCGTATGGTTCAACTTATTGATTTTTAACAATCTTTGTTGTGGCGCTGCGACTTGTTATCTGCTGCCGAGTCAGGTTACGCTCAGCGATCCCCCGCGCCATTGGCGCGCGAACAGCCAATACCGAGGACGACCATGAAGCGTGTGACCCTGATCAAGATGCTCGCCAGTACCGCGCTTGCGCTGGCGGTTGTGAGCAGCCCGGTCATCGCCCGTGACAGCAGTTCTTCCAAAGACAAGAAGGAAGCGTTGTACCCGAACGCGACCCGCACTGAGCCGAAGCTGGACCTCACCAGCGAGAAGGATCAGAAGGCCATCAACGAAGGCCTGGACGCGGTCAACAATCAGGACAAGGAACAGGCCGAGAAGCTGCTGCAGCCGGTCGTCGATGGCAGCAAGAGCAAGTACGCCCAGGCACTCGCGCTGCAGGGCCTGGCCAACGTGCACTACCAGGACGGCGACATCAAGGGCGCCATCGGGCTGTTGAAGCGCGCGCTCGACATCGGCGTGCTGCCGAACGACACGTACTTCCAGCTGCAGTACATGCTGGCCCAGTTCTACCTGGCCGATGAGCAGTACCAGCTCGCGCTGGACACCATCGCCAAGTGGCGCGCCGACGGTCGCAAGGAGACGGCCGACTCGTATGCGCTCGAAGGCAACGCCGATTACCGTCTCGGGAAGTACCCGGAAGCGATTGCTGCGATCAAGAAGGCGCAGTCGATGACCGACAAGCCGAACGACAGCTGGAACCAGCTGCTGCTGGCCGCCTATTCCGAATCGGGCCAGTCGGATCAGGCCGCCGAGATCGCGCAGAAGCAGCTCGCCACCAACCCGAACGACGCGACCGCGATGAACAACGCCGTCGCGCTGCTGATGCAGTCGCAGAAGTACCCGGAGGCCATCGCGCTGATGGAAAAGGGTAAGGCCGCCGGCGCGTTCAAAGACGAGAAGCAGTACACCAACCTGGCCAAGCTGTACCTCATGACTGGCCAGCAGAGCGGCGATCAAAAGGGTCCCGCGACCAAGGCGGTGGCGACGCTCGAGGAAGGCATGAGCAAGGGCGTGGTCACGTCCAGCGCGGATAACTACACGCTGCTGGGTACGGCCGCCTATATGGCCGAGGATTCGGGCAAGGCCCTCGCTTCATACCAGAAGGCGATTCCGCTGGCCAAAGACGGCGAGGCGAACATCCGCGCTGGGCAGCTGCTGCTCGAAAGCAACAAGTACAGCGAGGCGAAGAGCCTCATCCAACAGGGCATCGACAAGGGCGTGCAGCACAAGGGCACCGCCTATATGTTGCTGGCCGAAGCAAACCGTGGCCTGAAAGACAAGCCCGGCACCATCGCAGCCATGGAAAAGGCAGCACAGGATCCCGAAACCTCCGCCAAGGCCAAGGCCTGGTTGAAGGCTCAGGGAGCTAGCAAGTAAGGCGTGGCGGTATGGCGATTGCGAGGCAGATAGACGTCTATACGAATGCCTCACAAGACCTATACAAAAGTCATGTGCTGTTGTACCGTTGAAATCTTTCCGTGCTCGCGTCCAGTGGCAAATGTCATCCCGTTTTGGATCGATATTGCCGCTAGGTGCCGTGACCACGTCTCACCGATCAATTAGCTTCAGATAGTGACAGATGGCCTCAAGTAACGAAGCAACCGGCTCCGTGCCGTTCAATTGGAGGCGTACCTGGGCGCTGGCAGTTGCCATCGCGCTGCATGCGTTCGCGTTCCTGTTGCTGGTGGCGCCCATGGCCCCACCGAAACAGGCGCAGAAGGAAAAGGAACGCACTGTCCAGGTGAACTTCATCGAGCCCCCGCCGCCGCCGCCGCCACCGCCGCCGCCGCCGCCGGAGCCGCCGAAGCAGCCGCCGCCGAAAATCATCACCCAGGTGAAGCCGCCGCCGACGCCGCCGCCTCCGACACCGCCGCCGGCTGTGGAAGAAGCGTCGACCAATGCGCGTCCGTCTGCTCCGCCCGCTCCGCCGGCTCCGCCTGCTCCGCCGGCTGACATCACCGCCAGTCAGGACATCAGCTACAACAGTCGTATCCAGCCCAAGTATCCGCCGCAGGCCATTCGCCAGCGTCACGAGGGCACTGTTACGCTGATGATCCTGGTGGGTGTGGACGGAACGCCTAAGGACATCAAGGTGGAATCGTCCAGCGGTTATCGCGAGCTGGATCAGGCCGCGATTGAAACGGCACGCAAGTGGCGCTTCAATCCGAACATCAGGAACGGGCAAAAGACGGAAGGTTACGTCCGTGTTCCGATCAACTTTAATCTCAATACGCTGTAACTTCGGTTACGGTTAATCAGTTCACGCTTGACTTTCCAAGGGTAGCGTTATGTTCCAACAGACTCCTTCTCCGACCCCGGGCGCGGGTGGCACCACCAACGCCGAAGCCATGAAGTCGATGGGCTTCGACCACCTTATTCACAACTTTGACTTCCTTGGCTGGATCGTCTTCGTTGTGCTGGTGGTGATGTCCTTCTCCTCCTGGTACTTCATCATCGCCAACGCGATCCGCAACGCCATGGTTCGCGGCCGCGCCGACAAAGTCATCAACGGTTTCTGGGCCAATGGTTCGACCCAGGACGCCATCCGCGAGCTGGAAGCCCAGCCCAAGGGTGAACCGTTCTCCAAGATCGCCCTGGACGCCGCTTCCGCGGTGGCCCACCACCAGCAGGCTTCGGCCGGCGGCGGCCGTCTGGCTGAGTCGCTGAGCCGTTCGGAGTTCATCGATCGCGCCCTGCGTCAGGCCGTGGCTCGTGAGAGCCTGCGTCTGGAAGGCGGCCTGACCCTGCTCGCCACCGTCGGTTCCTCGGCACCGTTCATCGGTCTGCTCGGTACCGTGTGGGGCATCTACCACGCCCTGATCTCGATCTCGGCTTCCGGTAATGCATCGATGGAAGCTGTGGCAGGTCCGGTGGGTGAAGCTCTGATCATGACCGCGTTCGGTCTGTTCACCGCCATCCCGGCCGTGCTCGCCTACAACTTCTTCAACCGTTCGAATCGCCTGACCTACGCTCAGTTCGACGAGTTCGCGCACGACCTGCACGACTTCTTCGCCACCGGCGCACGCGTCGAAGGCAAGTGAGGAACTGACCCATGGCAATGACCACTGGAGGCAATGCCGGCGGTCCGATGTCGGAGATCAACGTCACGCCACTCGTTGACGTGATGCTGGTGCTGCTGATCATCTTCATGATCACGGCTCCGCTGATGTCCCATCGAATCACGGTTGCACTGCCGACTGCCAATCCCAAAGTCGCGGATTCGGAGCCGGTGGAACCGATGGATCTGGCCGTGAAGGCGGATGGCACGATGTACCTCAGTGACGTCGAAGTCACCGAGGCTGAACTGAAGGCCCAGTTTGCGGTTGCGGCGGCGAAAGCCCCGCAGCCGGAACTCCAGATTCGCGCGGACAAGACCACGGAATACAAGATCGTGAAGAAGATCCTCGGCGACGCCAAGGATCAAGGCATGGTCCATGTCGGTTTCATCACGACCGGCAAGGAGTAACAGTCATGGCATTCAGTTCTGGAAGTGGTAAGGGCCCGATGGCTGACATCAACGTCACGCCGCTGGTCGACGTGATGTTGGTGCTGCTGATCATTTTCATGATCACGGCGCCGATGCTTACCCATAAGGTGAAGATCGATCTTCCGCAGCCGAACCCGAACGTGGTTCAGCCGGAAAATCCGCCGGATCCGATCCGTTTGAAGATCGACCAGTCGGGTGCGTTGTACTGGAACGATACGCCGGTTGACGAGCTGGGCCTCAAGGCGCAGATCGCGGTGATCGCCTCAGCAGAGCAACCAGCCTGAGCTGCAGATCAATGCGGACGACGGTGTGGCTTACGAGCATGTGGCCCGCGTGTTGGCCGATGCGAAGAGCTACGGTCTGACCAAGATTGGTTTTACCGAAGGTCAGTGATTCCGCGAGGAATCACCGTAACACTACCCGGAGAACCCCCGCCCTGCGCGGGGGTTTTCTTTTGGGTCAGCGCAAGCAGCGCTAATCGCTATTTGGACGTCTAGACGCCCGCAGCATGCGGCGTGCTCAGCGCAGAATCTGCAAATAATTCCTCACCGTCGCCGCCAGCCCTTCGTACAGGGCCTCGCCTATCAGCGCGTGCCCGATGGAAACTTCGGCGAGACCGGGAATGGCGGCCTTGAACGTGCCCAGATTCGCCTGGCTCAGATCGTGGCCTGCGTTCACAGCCAGTCCCGCATGTTGTGCGCGGCGGGCAGTGTCGGCGCAACGTTCGAGTTCTTCCTGCACCTGGCCCTCGGCGAACGCGTGCGCGTAAGGACCGGTGTAGATTTCGACGCGCTGCACGCCAATGGCTACGGCTGCCTCGAAGCCGGTAGCGCCGGAGTCGACGAACAGGCTCACGCGGCAGCCGATATCGCGCAGCTCAGCAACGATCGGGCGCAGCGTGTCGATATCGCGCTCGAGGTCGAAACCGTGGTCGGAGGTGATCTGGCCATCGCTGTCGGGCACCAGGGTGACCTGGGTGGGACGTACCTCGCGAGCGAGCGCGATCAATCCCGGGTAGCTGCCGCGGGCGCCGGCAAACGGATTGCCTTCGATGTTGTACTCGACGCGGCCGCGAAGCATGGTTGCGAGACTGCGAACGTCATCGGGTCGTACATGACGCTGGTCGGGTCGCGGGTGCACGGTAATGCCGCCACATCCCGCATCGATGCAGGTGTGCGCGGCGCGCGTGATATCGGGTTCGGTGCCGCCGCGCGAATTGCGCAGGACGGCGATCTTGTTGAGGTTGACGCTGAGCAGGGTCATGGAAGAGACGGTACGGGTGGACAGGTCAATGGAGGGACCGCGTCATTGGCGGGTTGCAAACAGTGCGCCGATCAGCGTGTGTCGGCAAGTGTCCACAGCCTGATGCGACGCGGCTCGCCGTGCCACGCGAGCGAGCCGACGTGGTGATCGTCGAGGGCGAGCCGGTGCAACTGCCATTGATCCGCATCGTGGCCTTCGAGGCGCCCCAGCACGGGTGCTTGCGGCAAGCCGCCGATGCTTAGCCGGTGAAGGCCAAAGGCCAGGCCACGGCCGAGCGCCTTAAGCACGGCTTCCTTGGCCGTCCATAGTTCAAGAAATGCGCGGTCGCGTTGCTCGTCGGGCAGGGCTTCCAGGCCCGCTGCCTCCTCCGGGCTGAAATAGCGCCGCGCGATGGGCAAGGCGCGTGGATGGGCGCGAAGTCGCTCCAGGTCCACGCCTGGAACAATGCCCCTCGCGATCGCTATCAGTGCCTGATCGCTGCTGTGCGACCAATTGAAGGCGAAGGCGTCGTGGTGAAGCGCGGGGGCGAGGCGTGGCCGCCCGTGATCCGATTCCTCCAGCCGAATGGCTTCCGCTGGCAGCCCTAGGTAAGCGCCCAGCATGGCAAGCAGCGGCGCCCGCCCTTGATGGTGGTCGTAGGCTAGCCGCCACACGTGTATCTCGTCATCACCCAGCCGCTCTGCTACTTTCGTTGGCGTCTGGTTGTGGGTCGTCATCATTCGTCCATGGTGCCGGGTGTGTGGTGACAGTTACAAGCACGTGACCGCCTGCTGCCGCCGCGTGCCAGAGGCCCATCGCCATCGCTGGGACGCCTTCATCACGGAGTACCGCGCTTGATCGCCGGCTGGGTATTGCTACTGGTTTCGCTGCTCTATGTGGGCCTGCTCTTTGCGGTGGCCTACGTCGGAGACCGGCGGCCGCTGTATCCCCGCCAGCCGCGCTTGAGGCCCGTGGTATACAGCCTGGCGCTCGCCGTGTACTGCTCTTCGTGGACGTTCTACGGTGCGGTCGGCACGGCGGCTCGCGAGGGCCTGAACTATCTGCCGATCTACCTGGGCCCGATCCTCCTGTTCGTGTTTGGCTTCGGCCTGCTGCGCCGCCTGGTGCTGGTGGCACGACAGCGGAACATCACGTCGATTGCCGACTTCATCGGTGCGCGCTTTGGCAAGTCGCATGGTCTGGCCGCCCTCGTCGCGATCATCGCCGTGATCGCCGTGGTGCCTTACCTTGCGCTGCAGTTCAAGGCGGTGGCGATGTCCTATGCCGTGCTTGGCGGGCCAGGCGCGCCACAGTTCGGCGATAGCGCCTTGTGGTGCGCGATCCTGTTGGCGACATTCGCGATCCTGTTCGGCACGCGAACGATCGACGCCACCGAACATCATCACGGCATGATGCTGGCGATCGCCGTCGAGTCGCTGATCAAGCTGGTCGTCTTTATCGCGATGGCTTGCTATGCATTGTCTCGCGGGCCTGGAGTGGCGGCCACCATGCAGTTGCCACTGCAGGAGTTTTCCAACGGTGTGTCGCCGGGTTTTCTCGCACAGACGCTGCTGGCGTTCTGCGCGATGTTCTGTCTCCCTCGTCAGTTCCAGATCGGCGTGGTCGAGTGTGAAGACCCACGCGACCTGACTCCGGCACGCTGGCTGTTTCCCATCTATATGGCGATCGTTTGCCTGGCGGTGTTGCCCATCGTCGCCGCGGGCCTGCATCTACCGCGGGTACAGATGGGACCGAAGGATGCGTGGGTATTGAACCTGCCGATCGCGCATGGCGACCGCGGCATGGCGCTGCTGGCTTTCCTGGGCGGATTCTCGGCCGCGACCGGCATGGTCATCGTGTCGTGCGTGGCGCTATCGACCATGATCAGCAACGACCTGATCATGCCGATGTTGCTGCGCATCCATCGCTTCAAGCTCGAACGGCGGACGGACCTGTCACAGCTCGTGCTGCTCGTGCGTCGCGTCGCGATCATCGCATTGGCTGCGATGGCCTATGTGTATTACCGCGTCGTGGCCGATACGGCCAATCTTGCCGCCACCGGCCTGTTGGCGTTTGCGGCGGTGGCGCAATTTGCGCCGGCGATCGTGGCGGCGCTGTATTGGCGAAGCGCGAGTCGCAAAGGTGTTGCGGTGGGTCTTGCCGCTGGCTTTCTGGTGTGGGCCTACACGTTGTTGATGCCAGCGATGGGGCGCACGGCGCCATGGCTGGACTCGGGACCTCTGGGCCTTAGCTGGTTGCAGCCGCAGGCCCTGTTCCATCTGAGCGGTTGGGACCCGGTGATGCACGGTACATTCTGGTCGCTGCTCGTGAACGTGGCTTGCCTGATCTTCGTCTCGTTGCGTTTCCGCCCGAGCCTGGAGGAGCGCCTGCACGCGGCGATGTTTGTCGACCCCTATGCGATCGATAGCCGTGGTGCCGGTGATTGGCGCGGCCGCGTCGCGGTCGGCGATCTGCGCACGATCGCCGAGCGCATCGTTGGCGAGCGCAGCAGCCAGCGCGCCTTCGAGGAGTACGCGGAACGCCGCGGCCGCCCGCTGCAAGCTGGCGAAGCCGCCGACCGCGCGTTGATCCAGTACACCGAACGCCTTCTCGCATCGGCGGTCGGTGCGGCGAGCGCGCGTCGCATCCTGATGGGCGCATTATCCGGTTCGGGCCTGGACATCGCCGAGGCGATGGCCTTGATGGATGAAGCGTCGCAAGAGCTACGCTTCAATCGCGAGCTGCTCTCCACGACGCTGGAAAACGTCTCCCAGGGCATTAGCGTGGTCGACGCCGGCATGCGTCTGGTCGCCTGGAATCGCCGCTACCTGGAGCTGTTCGACTATCCCGATGGCATGGTCTACGTCGGCGTGCCGGTGGCCGACCTGATCCACTGGAACGCCGAGCATGGTGAATGCGGTCCGGGCGAAGTCGAAGCGCACGTCGCCAAGCGCATTGGCCATATGCATGCTGGTTCTCCCCATTTGTTCCAGCGTATTCGTCCTGACGGTACCGTGATCGAGATGCGTGGCCGTGCGCTTCCGGGTGGCGGCTACGTCACCACCTACACCGATGTCACCGCCTACAAACACGCGGAGCAGGCGTTGATAGAAGCGAATGAAACGCTGGAGCAAAGAGTCGAGCAACGTACCGCGGAATTGAGCGAAGCGCTTTCCGCGACAGCCCATGCGCGCCGTGAAGCGGAAACGGCCAATGCCTCGAAGACGCGCTTCCTCGCCGCCGCGAGCCACGACCTGCTGCAGCCGCTCAATGCAGCGCGACTGTTCACCTCTGCTTTGCGTCAGCATCCCGGTCTCGATGCCGAAGCCGGACAACTGGCTGAGCGCATCGATGCATCGTTCCGTGCCGCGGAGGACTTGCTTGATGCGTTGCTGGACACGTCGCGTCTCGATGCGGGTAGTTATCGCGCCGACATCGGCAATTTCGCACTGGCCGATTTGTTCGACTCGCTGAAGGAGCAATTTGCCGTCATTGCGGAACAACGCGGCTTGCGATTACGCGTCGCGCCGACGCGCCTGGCTGTGCGCAGTGATCCGCAATTGCTACGCCGCGTCCTGCAGAATTTCATTTCCAACGCATTGCGTTATACCCGCGAGGGGGGCGTACTGCTCGGTGCCCGTCGTATGGGCCATGAGGTGCGCATTGAGGTATGGGATACCGGGCCGGGCATTGCGCCGGGCCAACGCGCGCGCATTTTCGGTGAATTCCAGCGGCTCGATCGACCTTCGCCATGGGGCGAGAAAGGCCTGGGGCTGGGTTTGTCGATCTGCGATCGCATCGCCGGCATTCTCGATCATCGGCTCGAGCTGGATTCGCGTGAGGGTAAAGGCAGTCGTTTTGCCGTGCGCGTGCCAAGAGTGGAGGCAAGCGTGCCGCGGCGTCGCACGGTCGTGCAGCAGGTGTCCAGCGAGCAATTGCCATTGACCGTGCTGTGTCTGGACAACGACCCGTCGATCCTCGATGGCATGCGCGCATTGCTGCAACGCTGGGGTGTCGATTGCCGCACGGCGCTCGATGTGGCGCAGGCGGAACAGGAGTTGCGACGTGGCCGCATCGATCTTGTCCTGGCCGACTACCACTTGAGCGACGATATGGATGGCCTGCAGGCCCTACAACATCTGCATGCCGCCATCGGTGCATTGCCGCCGGTGGCGATGATTACGGCAGATGGCAGCAGCGAGCTGAAACAGCGTGCCCGCGCGCTTGGCTATCCGTTGCTGCACAAGCCCGTGCGTCCAGCCGCCCTGCGCGCGTTGCTGAGCGCCCTGGTGCGCCGGCAGACACCGGCCTAGCTCCTCCTTTCTCCCTCCCCTGCGGAGCAGGGGAGGGTCGGGGAGGGGTGCTCTAGCGTCGCGATCCCCCGATCTCCTGCCAGCCTCCCCCTGCTCGCAGGAGGAGGAGCAAGATACCCTAGCCTTCTTCTTCCTCGGGCATGGGCGGGATGGTTTCCTGATCCAGCGCGAGGTGACTGGCGGCCAGGGCGACCTGGGTGCGGTTGTTGACACCCAGCTTGCGCATGATGGAAGTCATGTGCGCCTTCACGGTGGCTTCGGAAACGCCCAGGTCGTAAGCGATCTGCTTGTTGAGCAGGCCCTCGGCAATCATCGTGAGCACACGAAATTGCTGCGGTGTCAGCGTGGCGACCCGCTCGGCAACGGCAGCCTCGTCTGGCTTCAGTTCCGCGCCACCGCCGACCAACTGAGGCGGCAACCACACATCGCCATCGAGCACCTTGCGGATGGCGGTGATGATGTCCTCGCCGGGCGTGGACTTGGGGATGTACGCCGATGCGCCATGCGCGACCGCACGCCGCGCCACCGAAGCGTCCTCATGACCGGATACCACGATGGTCGGCAGACCAGGAAACTGCCCGCGGATGTGCACCAGTGCGGAATAGCCGCGTGCCCCAGGCATATGCAGATCCAGCAAGAGCAATTCAGCGTCGGGGTATTGGTCGATCAGGCCGAGCAGGTTGTACACGCTGTCGGCACTGTGCACCCGTGCGTCAGGCACGGCGGCAAGCACGGCGCGTTGCAGCGCGTCGCGAAACAGCGGATGGTCGTCGGCGATCAGTACGTCAGGCATGGCGGATAAACGCTTTTTTGTAGGAGCGCACCCTGTGCGCGAACAGCCAACGGAGCGGTAACGCCGTGATCGCGCACAGGGTGCGCTCCTACATCGGGCCTCATTTGATCAGGCGTTCCTCGACCAGGCTCTTCACCACGCCAGGATCGGCCAGCGTGGAAATATCGCCCAACTGATCGGGCTGGTTCTCGCCGATCTTGCGCAGGATGCGGCGCATGATCTTCCCGGAGCGCGTCTTGGGCAGGCTTGGCGCCCACTGAAGATAATCCGGCGTGGCGATCGGGCCAATCTCCTTGCGCACCCAGGCGATGAGTTCCTTGCGCAGCTCGTCCGTGCCAGTCTCGCCTGCGATCAGCGTGACATAAGCGTAGATGCCCTGGCCCTTGATCTCGTGCGGACAGCCCACCACGGCTGCCTCGGCCACCTTGGGATGCAACACGAGGGCGCTTTCCACTTCCGCGGTGCCGATGCGGTGGCCGCTCACGTTGATGACGTCATCAACGCGGCCGGTGATCCAGTAGTAGCCGTCTTCGTCGCGGCGGACACCGTCGCCGGTGAAATAGTTGCCCGGATAGGCGCTGAAATAGGTGTCGATGAAGCGCTGGTGATCGCCATAGACCGTGCGCATCTGGCCGGGCCAGGAATCGGTGATGACCAGGTTGCCTTCGGTGGCGCCCTTGAGCAGGTTGCCGCTGGCGTCGACCACGGCCGGGATGATGCCGAAGAACGGCAGGGTCGCCGAACCCGGTTTGGCGTCGATGGCGCCCGGTAGCGGCGTAATCAGGATGCCGCCGGTCTCGGTCTGCCACCAGGTGTCCACGATCGGGCAACGCTCGTCGCCGACCACGCGGTAGTACCACTCCCACGCTTCCGGATTGATCGGCTCGCCGACCGAGCCGAGCACGCGCAGCGACGCGCGCGATGCCTTCTTCACCGGCGCTTCGCCTTCGCGCATCAGTGCGCGGATCGCGGTGGGCGCGGTGTAGAACAAGGTGACCTTGTGCTTGTCCACCACGTTCCAGAAGCGGCTGGTATCGGGGTAGTTCGGCACACCGTCGAACATCAACGTCGTCGCGCCGTTCGCCAGTGGCCCATACACCACGTAGCTGTGCCCGGTGACCCAGCCCACGTCGGCCGTGCACCAGTAGATGTCGTCTTCGCGCAGGTCGAATACGAGCTCGTGGGTGTAGCTGGCGTAGACCAGGTAGCCGCCCGAGGTGTGCAGCACGCCTTTGGGCTTGCCGGTTGACCCTGAGGTGTAAAGAATGAACAGCGGGTGCTCGGCCTCGATCGGCGTGGGCGGGCAGTCGGCTGACTGACCCTCCATCAGCGTGTGGTAGTAGCGGTCGCGCGGCGACTGCATCGGCACGGCGGAGCCGGTGCGGCGCACCACGATGACAGTTTCCACACTGTTCGTGCCGGGGCGTTCCAGGGCCGCGTCGACATTGGTCTTGAGCGGAATATGCTTGCCGCCGCGCAAGCCTTCATCCGCCGTGACCACCACCTTGGCGGTGGAGTCGGCGATGCGGCCGGCCAGCGAGTCGGGCGAGAAGCCGCCAAAGACCACCGAGTGGATGGCGCCGATGCGCGCGCAGGCCAACATGGCCACGGCGGCTTCCGGGATCATCGGCAGATAGATGGCTACACGATCGCCCTTGCTCACGCCCAGGTGCTTGAGGGTGTTGGCGAACTTGCACACTTCCTGATGCAGCTGGCGATAGCTGATGTGGCGCGACTCGTTCGGGTCGTCGCCCTCGAAGATGATGGCGGTCTTGTCGCCGCGCTCGGCCAGGTGCCGATCCAGGCAGTTGGCGGAGACGTTGAGCTCGCCGTCCTCGTACCAGCGGATGTGCAGGTTGTTCGGGTCGTAGGAGACGTTCTTGATCCGCGTGGGTGCCTTGCTCCACGCCAGCCGCTGACCCACCTTGCCCCAGAAGCCCTCCGGATCGCGGACGGATTCCTCGTACATCCGTTCGTAATCCTCCTTGCGAATCCGTGCCTTGGCGGCGAAATCGGGCTTGACGGGGTAGAGCTTGGTCATCGTGGGGCTCCTGCGGCCGGCGTTGCCGACTGCCATGTCAGGGGGCCCGCCGCACCAGGATGGCCGGCGAGAGGGTCGAGTGTAGCCGTTGCCCGGTGATCGGGATGTGGCAGCAAGGGGGTCTCTGACCTGTTCCATGGGGATGCGACCGGCCCTTGGGGCTGGCTCAACATCATGCCAGCTCCATGAAATGGATCAGAGCGTCCTCTATGTCGACTTTGGTCGAGTTTCGACCAATGGGGAATAGGCGCCCGCGATGCAGCATGGACATGCTCGGCTGGTCATCGACCTGGGGAGGCATGCCATGACATCACGAACCACCGTACGCCGCAGCCGGATACTGGCGCTGAGCATTGCCTGTGCGCTGGGTTTGCCGCTGGGGGTACATGCACAAAGCACCAGCCACGAGAAGCAGCTTGAACAGCGGGTCAACCAGTTGGAGAAGGAACTGGCCGAACTCAAGGCGATGATCCAGGAGCAGAAGGCAGCCACCACGCAGGCCACGCAGACGGCCCAGGCCGCCCAGGCCACGGCCGAGCAGGCCAACACCACGGCGACCAAGGTCGCGGCAGCGCCCGCCGAGAAGCCGCAGTTCACCACCGCGCCAGGCCTCTCGGTGGCCTTGCATGGCTTCATCAATGCGACGACGTTCGGGCAGGACAAGACCTTCATCAACTATGGCAACGGCCAGAACGCCATCATCCCGGCCCCGCAGACACCCGCCAACAAAGCGCTTGGCTATAACGGATCCCTCAGTGGCGTGGACGTGCGCAACACGCGTTTCTGGCTGGATTTCACCGGCGCCAAGTTCAATGAAAACTGGAACGGCAGCGGCCGTCTGGAAATGGACTTCTTCGGTGGTTTCAACGGCACCGGCGCCTATTCCCAGCAGCAGCCGACTCCGCGACTGCGCCAGGCGTATATGGATATCAGCAATCCGGGCATCGGTAGCACCGTCCGCATCGGTCAAATGTGGGACCTGCTGTTCCCCCTGGAAAACACCCCCACGTCGTTGTCGCATATTGCCTTTCCGCTCGGTTACGGCACCGGCATCGTTGGCTGGCGCTATCCCGGGGCGATCTGGATGCAGGATCTCAACCACGGCACGACGGGCGTGAAGTGGCGCGTCGACCTGGCCGTGTTGGAAGGCAACTGGAACGGTCCACAGCCGCCGGCGCCGGCCGCAGCCAACAACAACATCAACTACCTCACCGCCGGCAACGCGAACTTCAGGCCGCAGGTGGAGGCGCGCCTGCATGCGCAGGGCGGCGATTGGCTGGCCTACTTCACGGCGCACTACTCCGAAATCGACCTGCGGGGCGTCGGCAACACGGTCGCGCATCCCATCAGGGACAACCTCAACAGCATTGCCTACAGCATGGGCGGCCAATGGAAGCCCGGAGTGTGGACCCTCAAAGGGTTCGTCTATACCGGCCAGGCCTTGGGCCAGCTGTTCGGTGCCATGTCGCAGTTCGGCAACATCAAGGAAACCGGCGGCTTTGCGCAGGTGGGTTACAACTTTACGCCGAAGTGGAGCGTCAACGGCTTCTACGCGGCGGCCCGGCCAAATCAGGATGATGTCGTCCGCTGGACCACCACCAGCCGGGCCACTGGCCAGGCCCTGCTGCGGAACGACCAGTCTGCACTGAGTCTGCAGTATGCGTCCGGCAACTACGAGCTCGGAGTCGAATGGATCTACGACACCGTGCGCTATCAGCTGGGTTCGGAAGGCGAGCGCAAGAACACCAGCGGCAACCAGGTCAGCCTGAGCGCCTTGTATCGCTTCTGACCACCGTGGCGGCGGCGCAGGACGTGCCGCTGCCTCTTCAATCGGGGACAGGCCACGGAATCAGCCTTGACCCGACAAGGGCGAGAGAGACACAGGGCGGCCACGCCGCTCCGGTGAGTTGCAGCCTGAAATCCTGATCCACCTTTCGACCGGGCAGTTCACACGAGGGGAAACACCATGGCAACGACTGCATACGATGCGCCTGGGGCGCTCAGCACCGGTCACCGACGAGTGATCCTGGCTTCCAGCCTGGGTACGGTGTTCGAGTGGTACGACTTCTATCTTTATGGATCGCTCGCCGCGCTGATCGGCAAGCATTTCTTCACCGGCCTGAACGAGACGAGCCAGTTCATCTTCGCGCTGCTCGCGTTCGCCGCCGGTTTCGCGGTGCGCCCGTTCGGCGCCATCGTGTTCGGTCGCCTCGGCGACATGATCGGCCGCAAGTACACCTTCCTCATCACCATCATCATCATGGGTTCGTCGACGTTTCTTGTCGGCGTCTTGCCCGGCTACAACAGCATCGGCGTCGCTGCTCCGGTCATCCTGATCGCCCTGCGCCTGTTGCAAGGCCTTGCACTCGGTGGCGAGTACGGTGGCGCCGCCACGTATGTCGCCGAGCATGCGCCCAACGGCAAGCGCGGTCTCTACACGAGCTTCATTCAAATCACCGCCACGTTCGGCTTGTTCCTGTCGTTGCTGGTCATCCTGGGTTCGCGTCTTGGCCTGGGCGATGCCACGTTCGATAGCTGGGGCTGGCGTATTCCGTTCCTGATTTCGGCGGTACTGCTGATTGTGTCGGTGTATATCCGACTGCAATTGGCCGAGTCGCCGGTGTTCCAGCAGATGAAGGCCGAGGGCCGGCACTCCAAGGCACCACTGACGGAAGCGTTCGGGCAATGGAGCAATCTGAAGCTGGTGATCCTGGCTCTGCTCGGCGCCACGGCGGGCCAGGCGGTGGTTTGGTATACAGGCCAGTTCTATGCGCTGTATTTCCTTACCCAGAGCCTGAAGATCGACGGCACCACCGCTAACCTGCTGATTGCCGCCGCACTCGCCATCGGCACGCCGTTCTTCGTGTTCTTCGGCTGGCTGTCCGATCGCATCGGCCGCAAGTCCATCGTCCTGGCGGGCTGCTTGCTGGCGGCGCTGACCTACTTCCCGATCTTCAGGGGCCTGACCCACTTCGGCAATCCGGCGATCGAGCAGGCAGCCGCCACCTCGCCCGTCAAGGTCGTGGCCGATCCCCGGGCATGCAGCTTCCAATTCGATCCCGTGGGCAAGTCCAGGTTCACCAGCTCGTGCGATGTCGCCAAGAGCGCGCTGGCGAAGCGGGGCATCCCCTATTCGAATATCGCAGGCGAACGCGGTAGCGTGGCCGAAGTGAAGATCGGCGATGTCACTATCGCCTCGTTCGAAGGCGGTGCGCTGGACAGCAAGGCCTTTGCCGAACAGAGCAAGGCGTTCGGCACGCAACTTGGTGCCGCGCTGAAGGCGGCGGGTTATCCGGAAAAGGCCGATCCATCGCAAACCAACAACGTCATGTTGATCGTGTTGCTGGCGATCCTGGTGTTCTACGTGACCATGGTCTACGGACCTATCGCGGCGTGGTTGGTGGAAATGTTCCCCACGCGCATCCGCTACACGTCGATGAGTCTGCCGTACCACATCGGTAACGGCTGGTTCGGCGGCTTCGTGCCCACCATCGGTTTCATGCTGGTAGCGTGGAAGGGCGATATCTACTACGGCCTGTGGTATCCGATCATCGTCGCCATCAGCACGTTCTTCATCGGTCTGTTGTTCCTGCGCGAGACAAAGGACGTCGATATTCGCCACTGACACATAGCGTGGAAGAGGAAAGGCGCGACGGACTTCCGCCGCGCCTTTTCATTTTCTAGCGTCACGCCCTTTTGAATACACCGATGATGGCGAGCAGGATGATCGCGCCGATCATGGCGTAGACGATGCGGGTGACCAGGGGGCTGAAGAGCACGAAGCTCACGCCAAGGCGTGGCAGTAGCCAACCCGCCAGCAACGCGCCGATGATGCCGACCACGATATTGCCGATCAGACCGAAGCCAAAGCCACGGACGATCAAGCCGGCCAGCCATCCGGCGATCGCACCCACCAGCAGGAAAATCAGCAAACCAGTCATCTTGTGCTCCTTCCAGGTTGTGCAGAAACATGGCTAGCCGCGCGCTGCAGTATTCGAGCGATGGCGTGGTGGATTTGTGACGTAGGAGTGATCACTCCTGCTCCCCATTCAGCACCTGGTACCGGCAACGCCCTAAGATGACCTGGCCGTGGGGAAGCGGCCTCGATGGGGAAGGGCATGCCGACCGCAGAGCAGGTAGCCGGTAAGCGCAAACGACATCTTCGTCGCCACTGGCGACGCATGATCGGATGGACCGCGCTGCTGCTCGACCACCTCAAGCCCGTGCGCGTCTCACTGCTGGTGCTGGCCATTGCTGTCGGTGTGACGTTTGGCGTGGATCAGGCCGCCGAGTTATTCCTGATCGCACTGTGGACGGATCCGAGCGAAATTCGCTACGCGGCGTTGCTTGTCGCCAGTGCATTGGCGGGCCTTTCGATCTGGTATGCGGGGCGCAACGCGTATCGCCTGCGTTACCCACGCTGGCCTGCGTTGCAGGAAAGACGCGCAGCGCATCTGCGCGACTGGCTGCCGCGGCTCCTCGGGGCGGCCGTGCCGCTTCTCGTGTGTCTCGGCTACGTGCTGGCGCTCATCAGATTGCCACATGGTCCCTGCGGCATCACCGGTCATTGCGAACAGCGCAGTTGGCGCGCGGTCGGTTTGTTGCTTGAGTCCATGGCGTTGGTGGTGTTCTTCGTCACACGCCGTCGTCTGTGGAACGCACTGTCGCGTCGCAAGTCTTCCTTGGTGCCGTTGAGCAGCTATCCATCCCGCGAGCAGCGTGTGTGGCGCGTGCGCGATCTTGGCGTGGTTCCTTGCACGTTCTTTGTCGTCGTGGTGCTGCTTAACATCATTGCCACCATCCTGATCGCGCTTCGGCCGGAAGCGCTGGATGGCATCGGCCCTCTTGCCATCATGCTGATCGCCCAGGCGTTCCTGTGTTCCAGTGGAAGTCTGCTCTGCATGGCCGGCGACCGCCGCGGCGTACCCTTGCTGAGCACGATGTTGTTATTGAGTGCCTCGCTGCACTGGATGCACCTCAACGACAACCACAAGGTGCGCCAGTACCCTTCCATGAGCACGCACCAGCAACCCACGCCTCAGCCACCCGAGACGCGACCGAGCTTCGATGCCTATGCGAATGCGTGGCTGGAAGATCGATGCGCCAAGCACGCGCCATGCCCGGTCATCCTGGTTTCGGCGGAGGGTGGCGGTATTCGCGGTGCAGCATGGACAGCCATGGTCCTGAGTCGTCTCACTGCCGAGATCGACGCCGACAGGCCATCAAGCCATGAGCCGCTATTCGCCCGTTACCTGTTTGCCGCCAGCGGAGTTTCGGGAGGTAGCCTTGGCCTGGCCACGTACGTGAGCATGCTCAATCAGCCCGTCTCGGGTGGTGCTGCCGCCTTGGTCTCACGTGCGCAAGTCATGCTCGGCCACGACTTTCTTGCGCCCACGCTGGCCAATACGTTCTTCGTCGATTTCACGCAACGCTGGTTGCCTGGTGCCTGGTTGAACGATCGCGCTCGCGCACTGACTCGCGCGTGGGAATCGGCGGCGCGCAAGCAAGGTCTGGATTCATTCGATCAACCCTTCAGCGCGCTTTATCAAAAGCCGGGAGGGGAAGTTTCTGTAACGCTGCCAGCGCTCTTTCTCAACAGCACCACGGTGACCGAAGGGCGGCGCTTCGTGCAGCATCCCTTCCAGCCCATAGCCACGCCGGAACGCCAACCGTGGACGGCGGGCTTCGATGGCTCAAGCTGGCTCGACCCGCGCGTGCCACTCAGCGAAGTCGTGCTCAATAGCGCGCGCTTCACCTATATCAGCCCGGCAGGAACGTTGGATACAGCCTCTGCCAACCCTCCCGTACCAGACCGACTCCAGCTGGTCGACGGTGGATACTTCGAAAATTCAGGCACGACCACCCTGCTGGAACTGATGCGCTTGCTGCGGACCAAGGCTGCGCAGCGCGGGCAGTCGTTGCGCTTCATCGTTATCCATATCAGCAACGACCCGCTGATGAGCGACTTCGTCGATCAACACGATCCGCGACAGCCGTTGCCGCTCTATTCCGCAACCTGCCCATCGGTGCCCGGTCGACTGCGCGACAGCGTGCGTGGCGAAGTGGCAGCACCGTTCGACGCGTTGCTTGCCACTCGGAATGCGCGGGGCGAATACGCGCGCGTGCAGTTGCTGCGAGCGTTGGATCTGGATGCGACTGATCCTTCGCGTGGCGACATGCTCTGGCATTTCCGCCTCTGTCCTGGCGACTATCCCATTCCCCTGGGCTGGACGATCTCCACCCCCGTCTTTGCCGAGCTCGCCCGCCAGCTCGACCGCCATTACCCGCTTGCTGCCATGACCAGGGCACTCGAACAGCAGCTCGCTCCGAACCCACCCTAGGGATGCTCTGATTCACTCTGCGCATAGTGAATCAGAGCATCCCTGGCCAGGGTGTCGCGCTGGCTGAGACATGGCCGGCGCAGACTTCACGCATGGACGAGTCCTTTCTCCCCCTCAAGGCCCTGAAGGGTCGCGGCGCTGCCTCCAACCCGGAAGGGCGCTTCGAGTCGATTCGCCATCATGCCGAGGATGATGGTTGGCAAAGCCTGTTGCTTGACGAACAGGCGCCTCGCCCTCGCACGGTAGTCACCGAGGAGCGTGCGCGCAGCGTCATCACGCGCAACGACTCGCCGGACATCCATTTCACCCAGGCCTTGAACCCCTATCGTGGCTGCGAACACGGATGTATCTATTGTTTTGCTCGTCCGTCGCACAGCTATATCAACCTGTCACCCGGCCTCGACTTCGAAACCAAGCTTCGCGCCAAGAGCAATCTGGCCGAAGTGTTGCAACTCGAGCTTTCGCGACCCAGCTACGTCGTCAGCCCGATCAATATCGGCAGCAATACCGATCCCTACCAGCCGATCGAGCGACGCTGGCGTTTGACGCGCGCCGCGCTGGAGCTACTCGCCGAATGCCATCACCCATGCACCATCGTCACCAAGAACGCGATGGTCGACCGCGACCTGGACATCCTCGTGCCGATGGCGCGCGAGCGATTGGTGCAGGTGTTCGTATCGGTCAATTCGTTGGACAACCATCTCGCGGCGAAACTGGAACCCCGCGCCAGCGCGCCACACCGGCGCATCAAGGCCATCCGCACCCTGGCCGAGGCTGGCGTTCCGGTAGGCGTGCTGGTGGCGCCCATCATTCCCGCACTCAACGACAGCGATATGGAAGCGGTGCTGGAGCAAGCCGCCGAAGCTGGTGCACGCTGCGCCGGCTATACCACGCTGCGCCTGCCCTATGAATTGAAGGCGCTGTTCCGTGAGTGGCTGGCGCTGCATGTGCCCCAGCGTGCCGCGCATGTCATGAGCCTGGTGCAGCAGATGCATGGCGGGCGCGACTACGACAGCGACTTCACCACGCGCATGCGCGGACAAGGCGTATTCGCCGAACTCATTCGCCGCCGCTTCGATGTGGCTTGTCGCAAGCACGGCTTCGGTCGGGCGCGGGAGTTGTGGCTGGATGCCACGCGCTTTGTGCCGCCACGCAAGCCATCACCGCAAGGTGATTTGTTTTAGCTCTTGTTCCCTCTTCCCTCCGGGCTCGATTGGCGTCGAATCTCAGCGGGAGCGTGCTTGGTGTAGGAGCGCACCCTGTGCGCGACCGGCCCTGACCCCTGTTCCCATCGCTGCCGCCAGCGTGCCGCCGCGGAGGCGGGACGCTGGCGGTAGTGCCAGGAACTGAGGCGCACCCGATCGCGCACAGGGTGCGCTCCTACTTCGACGCGAATCAGGCCCATAGGGGGAGAGGATGCATGAAGCTCAGCTCGAGGCCGGCAGATACTTCTCGAACCACATCAGCGCACGCTGCAGCACGTCACGCTGATGATCGGGGTCGACGAAGTGGTGGCCTTCGTTCGGATACACCACCAGCGAGGTCGGCACGCCCTGCGCGCGCAGCGCGTGCCAGTACTCGAATGACTGCGGCGCCGGGCATTCCGCATCGCGGTCACCGACCACGACCAAGGTCGGCGTCTTCACCTGCTTGATGAAGTTGATGGCCGAGCTCTTCGCATAGGCTGCCGGGTCGTCGTAAACCGACGCTCCGAAGAACGGAACCATCCACTGGTCGATCAGGTTCTGGCCGTAGTAGCTCTGCCAGTTGGCGATGCCGGCACCCGCGACCACGGCGCGGAAGCGCTGGGTCTGCGTGGGGATGAACATGCTCATGAAGCCGCCGTAGCTCCAGCCGGTCAGGCCAAGGCGTTTGTCGTCCACCGGCAGCTTCTTTTCGATGGTGTCGATACCAGCGAGGATGTCGCGCAAATCACCATGGCCGAAGTCCTTGCGATTGGCCTGCACGTACGCTTCGCCCTGGCCGAAGCTGCCGCGCGGGTTCGGCATGAACACGAAATAGCCAAGCGCGGAGAATGGTGAGCCACCGAAGCCCACACTCGGCCAGTGGGGAATCACCGCACTCGACGGGCCGCCGTGCACGGTGACGATCATCGGGTATGACTTCTTCGCGTCGTAGTTGGCCGGATACAGCAGCCAACCCTGGACATGGCGGCCCTCGTTCTCCCACTCCACCGACTCGGCCTTGCCCCAGCCGGGTTTCAGGCCTGCATTGATGGTGGTCACTGCAACGGGTGCACTCGTACCCAGGGCGCCGGCATGCACCTCGGGGGCGTTAGTGTATGAGCTCTGCACGAACGCGACGCGCGTGTGGTCGCTGGAAAGGGAGAGCGCCATCTCCGCGCTGCCGTCGCTGAATTCTGCGGGCAGCGTGAACAACGTGCGGCCTTGGGTAGCCTTGTCCGCAGCCACCGCGTACTCGGCGACCTGACTCTGGCCATTGCTGACCTGGGCAACGAGCAGCTGCTGTGGACGGGTCCAGGCCAACCACGCTGGCGTGACATGGATGCCCGGCGTGAGATTGATCGGTTCGCCGCCCTGGGATGGCACCGCATAGATATCGCCGCCGGTGGCGCCCTGGTCGCTCATCAGGCCGCCGATAAAGGCAATCCGCTCGCCATCGGGCGACCACCGCGGTAGTGCCATCTGCAAGCCGTGCAGTGAACCCTTGGTGGTCGACGGGTCGAGCACGACGTGAGCAGGAGCACCCGGCTGTGCGTTTTGCACATAGAGCTTGGCGAGCCACCAGTTGTTGTCGCCCGGCGGTAGTGCCGCGGTATAGGCAATCCGCTTGCCGTCCGGCGACCAGGCAAATTCGTAGGCATATTTTTCGGCCGGGGTGAGCAGCTGCACAGCGCCGCCCGCGGCATCGACAGCGGCCACGCGCTGCACTTCCATCCCGTCCACGCCAATCTCGCCGGCTGCCGGCTTGGCCGCAAAGACGGCGCTGGCGCGACGCGTGCCATTGGGTACATAGAGGAAGCCGAGCGTCTGGCCGTCCGCCGACCAGCTCAGGCCCTGTGCCACACCGGTCAGTGCCGCCAGTTTCCTCGGCGCTGCCTTGGACTGGGTGTCGACAATGAACAGTTCTTTCTGCTTGCCGCCAGTGGCGCAATCGGAGAGAAACGCGAGGTGATGCGAGTCCGGCGCCCAGGCGACATCGCTCTCGCTGCAGGTACCGGCCTTGTCGGTACCGATGCGATGCGCATCGCCGCCATCCGCCTTGGCGACTTCGACGCTGTCCTTGCCCTGCGTGCGGACCACCCAGGCCAGCTGGCTGCCATCGGGCGACAGTTGCACGGCTTCGATCTGGCGAACCTTGCCGAGTTCGCCGAGCAGTGTCTCGATGCGCGGATCGACGCTGGCGGGCGCGGCAAAGGTGGCGGGTACGAAGGCCGCTGCGATGAAAGGCAGCAGCAGGCGAGCAGGGCGGGTCATGACGAAACCTTGTGGCGCGGAAAGTCCGCACGCTAGCAGGCCAGACCGTCGCTCGCTAGCAAGGTGGCCCTAGTGAGCGGCGATCGCGGGCGCGTTCGGGGCCACGGGTTGCCGCGACGCCTGCAACGCCGCGATCTTCGCCTTGATACCCGGCACGGCCGCCAGCGCTGCGCGCTCGCCTTCGAGGATGGCCTGGTTCTTCTGTTCGAAATCCGCCGCGCCGATCTGGCTGACCTTGGGGCGGATCACGATGTCGGCGCGCGCCAGCTCCTGCTCGCCGAGCTTCTGGCCCATGATGCTGATCGACTGGCCGACGATATTGATCATGCCGACCGGATTGGTACCGCTGGCCTTGGTCGAGATATCCACCGCAATCACGATGTCGGCGCCGAGCTGGCGCGCCGCGTCCACCGGCACCGGGCTGACCACGCCGCCGTCGACATAGTGCTTGCCGTTGATCTCCACCGGCTCGAACACACCGGGGATGCTGCTCGACGCACGCACCGCCTGGCCCGTGTTGCCGCGTACGAACACCGTGCGCTGGCCGGTTTCCAGCTGGGTCGACACCGCCGCAAACGGGATCTTCATCTGGTCCAGCGGGCGATTGGCGACCAGCTGGTTCACGTAGTCCTGCAGCTTCTGGCCCTGCACCAGACCGCCGGAAAACAACCGTACGTCGCGGATGCGGGTTTCATCCAGCGAGAACGCCGTCTCCTGCAGCTGGAACGGATCCATGCCGCTCGCATACAGCGCGCCGACCACGCTGCCGGCACTGGTGCCGGCCACGACGTCAGGATGGATGCCGTTGGCCTCCAGCATCTTGATCACGCCGATATGCGCAAAACCCTTCGCCGCACCGCCGCCCAGCGCCAAGCCGATGCGCAGCTTCGCCGATGGGGGAGGCACCACGACAACAGGTGGCGGCGTGGGCCTGCTGTTACCGAAGCAGGCGCACAGCATCGCGCTGGCGAGCAGCGGCAGGAGCGGTCGGAAACGGCGGAAGGAGGGCATGTTGGCGGCAGATATGGGAAAGGGGAGTCACGACCCATTGATTGCGCAGAGGTGACTGGCGGGCGAGTGTAAGACCGCCAGCGGGCGCTGCGATGTCAGAATGAGGCGTCTGCTTAGGCAGCGCTCAGCGAGCAACGCTCGTCATCCCAGCGGCTTTCAACAGCCGAAGGCTGGTCAAGCTGGGATGACAGTAACGGGGAGCCGATCCCCCGCATCGGATTAAACCGCCGCGTCCGCCTCGAGGTGGTAGTGCGTGGCCACTTCCACTTCCTTCTTCGAGCCGAGGAACACCGGCACGCGCTGGTGCAGGCCGGTCGGCTGCAGGTCCATGATGCGTTCGCGGCCGGTGGTGGCGGCGCCGCCGGCCTGCTCGACGATGAAGGCCATCGGGTTGGCTTCGTACATCAGGCGCAGCTTGCCGCCCTGGGACTTGCGATCTTGGCGTCCAGCGGATAGATAGAACACGCCGCCGCGGGTCATGATGCGATGCACGTCGGCCACCATCGAGGCGACCCAGCGCATGTTGAAGTCCTTGCCGCGCGGGCCGTCCTTGCCGGCCAGCAGCTCGCCGATATAGCGCTGCATCGGCGCTTCCCAATGGCGCTGGTTGGACATGTTGATGGCGAATTCGGCGGTCTCTTCGGGGATGCGGATGTCGCGGCGGCTCAGCACGAAGCTGCCGACTTCGCGGTCCAGCGTGAACTCGTGCGTGCCGTGGCCGAAGGTCAGCACCAGCACGGTGGCCGGGCCGTACACCACGTAGCCGGCGGCCAGCTGGGTGGTGCCCGGCTGCAGGAAGTGCTCGGCCTTGGGCTCGGTGACGTCGTCGGGCAGCGCAGCACCGAGAAGATCGTGCCGACCGAGATGTTCACGTCGATGTTCGAGCTGCCGTCCAGCGGATCGAACAGCAGCAGGTGATTGCCCTTCGGGTACATGTCGGGAATCGGCTGCGGATCTTCCATTTCCTCCGACGCGCAGGCGGCCAGGTGGCCGCCCCAGGCGTTGGCTTCGAGCAGGATCTCGTTGGAGATCACGTCGAGCTTCTTCTGCGCCTCGCCCTGCACGTTGCTCGCGTGCCGCGCCTCTGCCCAGCACGCCGCCCAGCGCGCCCTTGTTGGTGGCCACCGCGATGCGCTTGCAGGCGCGCGCGACGACTTCGATCAGCAGGGAGAGCTCGGCATTCATGTGGCCGGCGCGGCGTTCCTCGATCAGGAACTGGATCAGCGAGATGGACTTCATGGCGAACCCGCGAGCAGAGAGGGCTCATTGTCCCGGCTCGCGCCGACGCATGCCAGCGTCCTGCCTGACCGGGCGTTCACTAGGGGAAGCGAGGGACGAGGGGCGAGTAGCGAGGGCGCAAGCTCGCGCGTCGTCGCCACTTGCAGGCATGCCTCAGGTGGCCGGTCTTAGTTAAGATAAGAAAAAAGGCGCCCTCGCGGTCGCGCGCAAAGGCTGGCTACTGACAACACGTTGGCAGTAGGGGGTCGCAGACTGGCGTTCGTCACAAGGAGGGATGCTCATGCGCGATACGGTCTATTTCCTGGCGTTCGATGGCTTTGCCGACTGGCACGCGGCGCAAGCCCTGTGCGAGATCCGCCGCCCGGGCGACTGGCGGCTGCAGACGGTAGGTTTCTCGTTGCAGCCGGTGCTGTCGATGGGCGGTTTGCGGGTGCTGCCCGAACTAACCCTGGATGAGATGGAGCTCGATCGCGCGGCGCTGCTGATCGTGCCCGGCGGCTATGCATGGGAGCGAGGGGAGGGCGAACAGGCCGTGCAAGCCGCGCGGCGTGTCTATACGGCCGGCGCGCCGGTGGCCGCCATCGATAGCGGTGTACTGGTGCTGGCCCGGGCCGGCCTGCTGGATGCCTGCCGTCATACCGGCAGCTGGCCCGGCCACATCGGTACGCACGTGCCCACGTTACACCGGTGCCGATCAGTACGACGCCACCGTGCTGGCGGTCAGCGACGGCGGTGTGATTACCGCCAGCCAGCTGGGCAGCGTGGAGTTCGCACGCGAGGTGATCCGTACGCTGGATCTCTACAGCCCCAGCGATCGCGAGCACTGGTTCCGCCTGTTCAAGCACGCCCTGCTGCCGCCGTGGTGCGCAGGCGAGATGGCCACCGCCGCCGCCGAAGCGGCCTGAGGAGGATGTCATGCCATTTCCGCTCGAACGGATCCTCATGGCTTACCGGCCGCTGTATCTGCGTGGCTTGCTGATGGATGGCCAGTACAGCTTGCCGGCGCGCCCGACGCCTGCGCCTGCCGCCGAATCGGAGCGCACCAGCACCGAGGTCGTCGCCGAGCGCATGCCGGCCGCACCCGGCAAACCACTTCACGGCGCTGCCACATGATCAGGGCTTACGTGATTCGCCTGGGCGACCATGCCCGGTGGCCGTCGCCCTCCCTTGAAGCTACGAGGTAGCCATCATGACCACGCCACGCGTCACCTTCTATCACGCACCCAACAGCCGTTCCGGGGGAACCCGCGCGCTGCTCGAAGAACTGGGCGTCGAGTACGACCTGCACGTGCTCAACTTCAGCAGGAACGAGCAGCGCCAGCCGGAGTACATGGCGGTCAATCCGATGGGCAAGGTGCCGGCGATCTGGCACCGGGGCGAATTGGTCACCGAGCAGCCGGCGGTGTTCATCTATCTTGCCGATCTCTACGCGGAGAAAGGACTCGCGCCGGGCATCGGCGATCCGCTGCGCGGGCCCTATCTGCGCTGGATGGTGTTCTACGGTTCGTGCTTCGAGCCGGCCTTGGTCGACCATTCGATGCAGCGCGAGCCGGCCAAGCCCTCGACGTGTCCTTATGGCGACTTCGACACCATGTTGAACACGCTGGTGTCCAGCTCGAGCGCGGGCCCTACCTGCTGGGCGAGCGCTTCAGCGCACTGGACGTGCTGTGGGGCAACGCGCTGCACTGGATGACCATGTTCAAGCTGGCGCCGGAGCTGCCGGTGATCCGCGCCTATATCGATCGCGTGATCTCGCGCGCCCGCCATGCAACGCGCGGCCGCGAAAGACGCTGAGCTGGCGGCGGCGCTGGCGGCGTGAGGCTCCCATGGCCCCCAGCTCCCCTCTCCGTCATCCCAGCCTGACCAGGCTTTGGCTGTTGAAAGCCGCTGGGATGATGCGACGAGCTAGCGGCGGTACCCAGCTCAATGACCCCTAACTGTGACTACCGACGCTGGCCCCACCGCCACGAGTCGGCCATCATGTGCCGATGCGTCGCGCCGACCGGCTCTTCCTCATCATCCATGCCCTGCGCGGCCGCCGCACCGCGCTGCAGGCGCGCCAGCTGGCGCGGCACGCTGGGTGTCTCGCTGCGTACGGTCTACCGTGACGTGGCCGACCTGCAGCTGTCCGGCGTGCCGATCGAAGGCGAGGCCGGCGTGGGCTACGTCCTGCGCAAGGGCTCGGATATCCCGCCGCTGATGTTCACCGCCGACGAGCTCGAATCGCTGGTGGTCGGCACGCGCTTCGTGCGCGCCTTCGCCGGGCAGAAGCTGGCCGAAAGCGCGCAGGCCGCCCTGCTGAAGATCGAGGCCGTGCTGCCGCCCGACTTGCGCGAGCGGGCGGGGCGTACGCGCATCTATGCGCCGATCTGGCGCGACCAGAGCAAGACCGATTTCGCCGCGCTGATCGATCGGCTCAATGCGGCGATCGACCGGCGGCCAGGTGCTGCGACTCGAGTACAGCGACGAGGCGGGCCGGACCAGCACGCGCGAAGTCGAGCCGCTGTGCCTGGCGTTCTGGGGCGGCGCGTGGACGCTGGGCACCTGGTGCCGGCTGCGCGTCGGCTTCCGCAATTTCCGCCCGGACCGCATCGCCAGTTGCACGATCACCGGGGAACGCTTCGGCGAAACGGAAGGCCATGACCTGCAGGCTTATCTGCAGGCCATGCGCGGCTATTACGAAGGCATGGAGTAGAGGCCAGCCCGGCCAGACCGGGTTGCGCCCCAGCCGCGCCGATTCCGCTACCCTCGGCCGTACCTCTCGCCGAAGGAGTCGCCGATGTCCGTGCCAGCGAACGCCGCCTTGGCTCGGAGCACGACGGGCACGGACGTCCTGGCAGGGCTGTCCATTGCCGGCCTGTTGCTGCCCGAGGCCGTCGCGTACTCGGGCATTGCCGGCTTGCCGCCGCAGGCGGGCGTCATCGCCTTGTTGGTCGGCCTGGCCTGTTACGGCCTGCTCGGGCGCAGTCGCTTCGCCATCGTGTCGGCCACCTCGTCGTCGGCGGCGGTACTGGCTGCGGGCACCTTGGCACTGGCGGGTAGCGACCAGGTTTCGCGAGCGGCGATCGCGGCCACGCTGGTGTTGCTCACCGGCGGCTGCTTTCTGGTTGCGGGCTTCGCTCGCCTGGGTGGACTTCGCATCTGATCGCACGGCCGGTGCTGCGCGGCTATCACCTTCGGGCTGGCCTGCGTGATCGCACTCAAGCAGCTGCCGCATCTGCTTGGTGTGCCGGAGCTGCACGGCGATTTCGTGCCCTTGTTGTTGGTCAGGCTGATGCGCGATTTGGCCGGGCTGCATCCCGGCGACGTTGGGCTGCGGGCTGGCGGCGCTGGCCTTGCTGTTCCTGAGCGAACGGCTTCGTCGCATGCCCGGGCAGCCTGCTGGTGATCGTGCTGGGCGTGCGGCCTCCGGCTGGCTGGCGCAGCATGGTGTGCCGCTTACCGGTGAAATCCGGCTGACGCCGCAATGGGTCTTGCCGACCTGGCCGAGCAGCGGCCAGTGGTTGCCCAGCATGGAACTGGCGGCGGCACTGCTGCTGATTCTCTACGCCGAGTCGTACAGCTCCATTCGCGGATTCGCGCTCAAGCACGGCGACAAGGTGAATCCGAACCGCGACCTGCCGGTGCTGGGCCTCGCTAACGCGATCTCGGGACTGCTGCATGGCATGCCGGTGGGCGCGGGCTACTCAGGAACGTCGGCGAACGAGGCGGCAGGCGCTCGTTCGCGCCTGGCCGGCCTGGTCGCCGCAGCCACCGTGTTGCTGATGGTGTGGCTGCTGCTGCGCTGGATCGAGCGCATTCCCGAGCCGGTGCTGGCCGCGATCGTGATCCATGCGGTGAGCAAATCGCTGCGGCTGTCGACCTTCACGCCCTACCTGCGCTGGCACCGGGATCGACTGGTGGCGCTGGCTGCGGTGCTGGCGGTGTTGTCGCTGGGCATCCTCAATGGCTTGCTGTTCGCCATCGCCTTCAGCCTGGCCATGCTGTTGCGCCAACTGGCGACGCCGCGCCTGAGCGTGCTCGGCCGCCTGGCGGACGGCCACGATTTCGTGGACATCGAGCAGCATCCCGAAGCCATGCAGCCGCCGGCCATGTTGATCGTGCGGCCGGAGGAGCCGCTGTTCTTCGTCAATGCCGAAGCGGTGCTGCGCTCAGGCGCGTCACCGGGTCGAAGCCGTGCCAGGACATTCGCCGGCTGGTGCTGAGCCTGGAGGAGTCGCCGGACCTCGACGGCACCGCGCTCGAGGCGCTTGGCGATTTCGCCGCGTGGCTCGGTGCTCGTGACATCGAGCTGCGCGTGGCACGATTGAAGGACGCCGCTCGCGATGCGCTCTCGCGTATGGCGCTACCCCAGCTTTCGCCACAGGCGCTGGACTACTGGAGCGTGGAGGATGCTGTTTTGGCGACCTCGCCCACGCTCAACTTCGGCCAAGGGAAATACTTAGTGAAGAAAGTAATACGCGTGCACCTGGCTGGCTGCAGCCGCCCTCACGCTGGCCGCACCGGTCTGGGCCGATCAGAATACCGACGCTCGCTTCAGGCAGATTTATGAGCAGGAATGGGCCTGGCGCAGCGGACAATCCGGCATCAGCACGTCGGGCGAGGCGCAGCCGACAACGGTTCGCGCCTGGACAACGTGGATGCGGCCAACCAGCAGCAGCGGCTGGACTACTGGCAGAAAGTGCTGACCAGCCTCGATGGCATCGACCGCCAAGCAGCTGACGGCCGAAGAACCAGGTCAACTACGCGGTCTATCGCGCGCAGATTCAGCAACCTGCTCGCTGACACAGCAGTTCAAGCAGTGGCAGATGCCGTTCAACAGCGACTCGGCGTTCTGGAGCGATCTCGGCTACGTGCTCGGGGGCGACAACTTGCGTACGGCGAAGGACTATCGCCGCTACCTTGACCGTCTCGGCCAGGTTCCGTCCTATTTCCAGCAGCAGATCGCCAACATGCGCGATGGCCTGGCGCGTGGCTTTACCGTGCCGCGCGCGGTACTGGACGGCCGCGACGTTTCGATTGCCGCCGTCGCCGAGCTGAAAGACCCCACGCAGAGCAGCTTCTACAAGCCGTTCGAGAAGATGCCGGCGTCGATCGCGCCCGCCGATGCGGCGCAAGATGCAGGGAGAGGCACGGCAATCCATCGCGAGCAAGGTGATTCCCGCCTACGGCAAGCTGCTGACCTTCTTCCGCAATGAATACATGCCCAAGGCACGCACGACGCTGGCGGCGGAAGCGATGCCGGATGGCAAGGCCTGGTATCGCCAGCAGATCATCGAATACACCACGCTCGACCTCAGCCCCGACCAGATCCATCAGATCGGCCTGGACCAGGTGGCGAAGATCCACGCCGAGATGGTCAAGACGATGCAGGGGACCGGCTTCAAGGGCAGCTTCGCCGACTTCCTGCATTTCCTGCGCACCGATCCCGCAGTTCTACGCCAAGACGCCGCGACGAACTGCTGATGCGCACCGCCTGGGTGGCCAAGCAGGTGGACGGCGCAGCTGGGCAAGGAATTCGGCCACCTGCCGCGCCAGCGCTTCGCCATCGTGCCGGTGCCGGCCGATATCGCGCCGTACTACACCTCCGGCCGTGGCGGCGCGGACAGTCTACCTGGTCAACACCTACGACCTGCCGTCGCGTCCGCTCTACAACATGCCCGCACTGACTCTGCACGAGTCGCTAGCCCGGTCATTCGCTGCAGCTGGAGCTGGCGGCGGAGCAGCAGGGCCAGCCAGCGTTCCGCCGCGACGGCTACATCTCCGCCTACGGCGAGGGTTGGGGCCTTTATTCGGAATATCTCGGCAACGAGATGGGCATCTACAAGACGCCGTACGAACGCTTCGGCTATCTCACCTATCAGATGTGGCGCGCGTGCCCGCCTGGTGGTCGATACCGGCATCCACCATCTGGGCTGGACGCGCCAGCAGGCCATCGACTACATGACCCAAAACACCGCGCTGTCCGACCGCGAGATCGCCAACGAAGTGGATCGTTACATCAGCTGGCCGGGTCAGGCGCTGTCGTACGAGCTGGGTTACCTGAAGATCCTCGAACTGCGCCAGAAAGCCGAGCAGGCGCTGGGCGCGAAGTTCGACATCCGCCACTTCCACGACACCGTGCTGCGATCGGCTCGGTGCCGCTGCCCGTACTGGAACAGCGCATCGATCGATTCATCGCCGAGGGCGGCCCGGAGCCTGATTTCAGCGGCGATTGTGCAAAGCCAACCAAGACGCCGTAATCCGCTCTGCTCCCTCTCCCCTTTGGGCCTGATTAGCGTCGGAGCGTGCCTGGTGTAGGAGCGCACCCTGTGCGCGACCGGCGCTGGCCCCTGTTCCCATCGCTGCCGTCGGCGGGCCATCCACGTGGTGCGCTGGCGGTGGCGATGGGAACTGAGGGGTAGCCCAGCGCGCACTGGGTGCGCGCCTACAGGATCGCTACCTTCTTGCGCCGGAGTCGTTTCAGAGCGAGCTCTTCGGCGAGCTCCACAGCAGGCATCATCGTCGACGCTCTCAGCTGTTCCAACCGGGACAGGCAGCCAGATCACGGCTTGCCCGCATCCGCCTTTCCAGCCTCCGCATAACGCTGCAGCCGCTGCAGTTGTTCCATCATCACGCCATTGATGTCGGGTGCGAGCTTGTCCAGGCCGCTTTGGCTGGCGCCGTTGACCCGATATTCGAACTGCAGCGTGGTGCCATCGGCGGCCGGCTTGAGCGCGAACGTCATCACACCCTGCACGGCCATGTTCTGTAGCGGACCGAGCGCCGTATCCAGGCGCAGCAGATGGCTCGGGTTGGCCCGGATGACGCGGCCGTGCGCGGCGCTTTGATCATTCCAGCGCTCGCAGAAGCAACCACCGGCTTCGGCCTGCAGGCTCAGGTGCCGGGCATCGCCGGAGTAAGTGTGCTTGCTGCTCCACCATTGCCCGATATCGATGAGCGCCGCATAGAGCTTGGCGGGGGGCGCATGCACCACGCGGCTGTCCTGCAGCAGCAGATGATCGGCGCCGGCTTCCTTCACTTCGGCATGGATGGCGCAGGAGAGCCCCATAAGCAGGGCCACGATGACGCTGATGCGCATGGCGATTCCTCCTTCGGACGTGCGCGGAGTATGCGACGAGGCCGGCGCTTATGGCATGGGCCGGATGGTTGATGGGGCGCGAAGTCCACCGCTGGCAGAAAATGCACTGGTAAAGTACAATTGGCTCAAACTTCACTGGGAGAGTCACGCCATGGCCGCTCATCTCCAGCCTGAAACCCTTCCTGCCGCCGATCTGGGTGGTCCCGCGCTGCGGGCTTTCTTCCAGCTTGCCGAGCGCTGGAACCTGCGCATTGCCGATCAGCGGCGACTGCTAGGCGATCCGCCCGAGTCCACGTTCTACAAGTGGAAGCGCCTGCAGAGCGGTACGCTCAGCCGCGACGTACTCGAACGCATCAGCTATCTGCTGGGTATCTTCAAGAACCTGCAGATCCTGTTTCCCGACCCGCAGCAGGCCGATACCTGGGTGCATCGAGTCAACCAGTCGCCCTTGTTCGGCGGACAGTCCGCGTTGCAGCGCATGTTGTCGGGCAACGTCGCCGACCTCTATGTGGTCCGCCAATACCTGGATGCGCAGCGCGGCTGGAACTAAGAGTCTGTTCAAAATCGCCGTGTGGCCAAGAGCACCCCTCCCCAACCCTCCCCTGCAAGCAGGGGAGGGAGTAGTGCGGATGTGCGTATGGCCCCTCCCCCTGCTTGCAGGGGGAGGTTGGGAGGGGGGGCTTGTGGCTACGCGGCGATTTTGAACAGGCTCCAAGCTCGCCCCGTCTTCCCGGCCGCCCGGCAATGGCGTGCTGCGGGGCACGTCGCAGCCGGCGATACGCCGGCCCTTCATACTCTTCCCTCCAGCAGATCGCCCGGGACACGACAGGTCATGGCCGACAATCCCCCGCTCAAACGCATCCGCTGGAGCCAGGCTTATCGCATCGTGCCCAGCCGGTTTCCGCCCATCGGCGTGTTCGATCGCATTGCCGAGCCGGGCGATCTCGATGCCCTCTACGCGATTGAAGCGATGACCAATCCGCGCCTGCGCGATGAGCTCGGTGAGCTGCGTCTGGTGCCGCCGGAACGGCGCATCAGCGGACCCGGTACGACGCCGGTGATGGCCGCGTTTACCCACCTCAATCCCGAGGGAAGCCGTTTTTCCGACGGTACCTGGGGCGTGTTCTACGCCGCGCATAGCGTGGCGACCGCAGTCGAGGAAACGGTGTATCACCGCGAGCGGTTTCTCGCCGCCACCTCGGAACCGGCATGCGATATCGAAATGCGCTGCTATCGCACCAGCATCCAGGCCAGGTTGCACGATTTGCGTGGTGGCTGGAAAGCCGAGCACGCTCCGGATAGCTACGCTGCGGGCGTCACATTGGCACGTCGTCTGCGCAGTGAAGGTTCCGATGGTCTTGTCTACGACAGCGTGCGCCACCGAGGTGGCGAATGCGTCGCCGTGTTCTATCCGGACCGCGTTGCGCCGTGCGTGCAGGCGCAGCATCTGATGTACCGCTGGGATGGCAAGCGCATCGCCCAGGTGCTTACCGTCGACGAGTGGAAGCGCGATTGAAGCTGGGCATGCTTCCATAAAAAGAACGGGCCTCCCGTCAAGGAGGCCCGCCTGGCGTCCATGCCACTAAGTCGTCGCTATCAGAAGCGATAACCGGCGCTGATACCGTAGACCATCGGATTGATGGTGGCGCTACCGATCTTCGCACCATCCAGTTTGACGTCGCTCTTGATGTTGACCCAGCGCAGGTCAGCCGTGATGAGCCACTTCGGACTGATATTGATGTCGATACCAGCGTGCGCGGCCACGCCCCAGCTGTTGTCGATGCTGACGCCGTGACCTTGCAGCGCGCCGGCACCCTTGGTATCGAAGAAGTTGGTGTAGTTCAGGCCGAGGCCCAGGAACGGCGACCACGTGTTGTTCGGTATGAAATGGTAATTCAGCCCGACGGTGGGCGGCAGTGTCTTGGTCTGCGCGACCTTGCCCAGACCGGACAGTTTCACGTCGTGCTCGAACGACGCGACGAGCACATCCACACCCAGGTTCGGCGTGATCATGTATTCGAGGCTGGCCGAGGGGCGGACGCTGCTGTCGACGGTGGCCTTCATGCCGGCGAGCGTGCCGTTGTTGCTCTTCGGATCGACCACGTGGGCGCCGAAGCGTACGACCCAGTTGTCATTGGTATCTGCGTGAGCGGCAGGTGCGGCAACGCTGCCTAGGGCAGCGGCGATGAACAGGGGAAGTAGTGCTTTCATGGGGTATTCCGCTCTCTTGTCTATCGGGACGAAGGCCATGGTCGTTAGGATTGTGTTGAGCGGTTTTGACCTAGGTCATGCCGACCTGGGGCATACGGACGCAGCAGGCGAAACCCTGAAACGAAGCGGCCCGCCGAGAGGCGGGCCGCGTTTAGCCGTCCATCCGTGTAGCGATCAGGTATCGGCGTTGGTCGCCCAGCCTTCACGATTGCCGCGCGTGAATACGCGGTCGCTGTCCAGCACGTCGCCAGCGGCGTGCGCCGGCTGCTCCCGCAGCTTGGCGTAGATCGGCGTGAAGTCCGGCCGCGTGGCGTCGAACAGCTGCTCGAAGCTGTCGATCACGAAATAGGTCTGCTGGTAGGTGTCGATGCGGTAGCGCGTGCTCATCACGCGCTCCAGCCCGAAACCGATGCGGTTCGGCGAGGGCGAGTCCAGCGAGTAGATCGATTCGCCCTTGGAGCTGACGATGCCGGCGCCGTAGATGCGCATGCCGTCGTTCGTGTTGATCAGGCCGAATTCGACCGTGTACCAGTACAGCCGCGTGAGGTTCATCAGCGCCTCGGGACCGATCGCGAACGCCTTCATGCCGCCGCGGCCGTAGGCCTGCATGTAGTCGGCAAAGACCGGGTTGAGCAGCAGCGGCACATGGCCGAACAGGTCGTGGAACAGGTCCGGTTCGCTGAGGTAGTCGAGCTGGTCCGGCTTGCGGATCCACCAGCTGACCGGGAAGCGGCGGTTGGCCAGGTGGTCGAAGAACACCTCGTCCGGCAGCAGACCTTCCACCGCCACCAGCTCCCAGCCGGTGGCCGCACCCAGCACCTTGTTCAAGTCGGCGAACTTCGGGATGCCGCCGTCGCCCAGGCCGAAGCGCTCGACGCCGTCCATGAATTCCTGGCAGGCGCGCCCGGGCAGCAGGTCGCGCTGGCGCTGGTAACAGGGTGTCCCAGACCTCGTGATCGGTGCGCTGAATAGCTGGCCCAGGGCTGCTCGACCACGCCGGTGGCGTATACCGGCACATAGCCGCGGTCGGTCTGCTGGTGTTCGACGTTGCGGGGCGTGGTGTTCCATGGAACGTGCTCCGGATGGCACTGGCCATCATGTCTCAGGCGATGGCACAGCATATGGCCGATACCGCGCACGAAGATTGTTTTATTGCTCCAATTCAGGCTGAATTGCACAATAATCATTGCACATATAGCCGAATATTGACAGGATTTTATTGCCATGACGACCCTGGACCGCACCGATCTGCGCATTCTCGCCGTGCTGCAGGGCGAAGGGCGCATCACCAATGCCGAACTGGCCGAGCGGGTCAGCCTGTCGCCATCGGCCTGCCTGCGCCGTCTGCAGCGGCTGGAGGCGGAGCGGCATCATCACCGGCTACGCCGCGCAGATCGATCCGCAGGCGATCGGCCTCGGCCTGCAGGCCTTCGTGCGCGTGCAGCTGAGCAAGCATGAAAGCGCGGCGGTCGAGCACTTCGTCGGGCGCGTCAATGGCTGGGACGAAGTCGTGGCCTGCCATGCGCTGACCGGCGACATGGATTATCTGCTGCACGTCTACGTGGCGGACCTGCAGGACTTTTCGCGCTTCCTGCTCGACCGTCTGCTGAACGCCGCCGGGGTGGCCGATGTCAATTCCAGCTTCGTGCTGCGCACGGTGAAGCGCTCGGCCGCTCTACCGCTTGGCCCAGCTTGAGCGTTGAAGATGCCGGACGTAGCGTCGCCGGGGCTTCAACTAACGCTAAACTAACCAGACTGATGAACACCGACACTGCTACCGCTCCCGGATGCCGCGACCTGATTGCGACCCGCTGCGTTACCTGTGGCGCGTGCCGTTGTTGCTGCTGCACGCGATGCTGGGCGATCCTGCTGTGCTGCGTTCGTCCTGAGCTGGGGCCGCAACGCGGTGATGAAGAACGGCCGCGAACCGTTCCCGCACCGCATGATCCGCTGGTGGTCCACGGCGCTGTTGCGCATTTTCGGCCTGCGCTCGGTGCGCGTGGGCAAGCCGCTGGCCGATCCGGTGCTGTTCGTGGCCAATCACACCTCGTGGATCGACATCGAGCTGCTGCACAGCCAGCGTGCGGCCTGCTTCGTGGCCAAGGCCGAGATCGCCCGCTGGCCGCTGGTGGGCTGGATGGCAGCCGCAGGCGGCACCATCTTCCACCGCCGCGGCAGCAACCATTCGCTGGCGGCGGTGATGCAGGTGATGGTGGACCGCCTGCGCGGCGGCCGTTCGGTGGCGGTGTTCCCCGAGGGTGGCACCGGCTACAACGGCGTGCTGCGGGTGTTCCACGCGCGCATTTTCCAGGCCGCACTGGATGCCGAGGTGCCGGTACAGCCCGTGGCGCTGCGTTTCGCGCGTGACGGTCGGCGGGTGATCGAAGCCGGTTTCCGCGAGCATGAGAATTTCATGCAGCAATTTCCTGCGTTTGCTCGGTGAGCGCGCCGATGGATGCCGAGGTGCATTTCCTCGAGCCCGTGCCCGCCACGCCGGATGCGCGCCGCCGCATGGCCGAGCTGTCGCGTGAGCGCATCGCGCTGGCGCTGGAAGACAAGCCGACCCACGATAGCCGCGCATGAGCCTGCCGAAAGGAAAGGAATTCCTGCCACCGTGGCCGCTGCGCAGCGGCCACATCCAGACCATGCTGTCGTCCAGCGGCGTGCGTCGCATGCTGTTGCCGCAGGGCCGCGCAGACCGTGTTGAACGGTGCCGAGCCGGTGATGGTCGACGGTGGCGACGGCGTGCGCCTCACGGGTGCCTACACCGCGCAGAAGACGCGGCCGTCACTCACGCGGCCTCGCCGTGCTGTTTCACGGCTGGGAAGGCAGCGTCGACTCCACCTATGTGCTGCAGACCGGCAGCCGTCTGCTGGCGGATGGCTGGGATATTTTCCGCCTCAACTTTCGCGATCACGGCGACAGCCACAACCTCAACGAAGCGCTGTTTCATTCGTGCCGCATCGATGAGGTGGTGCAACGCGCTGCGGCGACATCGCGCAGCGCTACCCGAACCGGCCGATGGCGCTGGCGGGCTTCTCGCTCGGTGGCAATTTCGCCCTGCGCGCGGCCTTGCGCGCACCTGCCGTGGGGCTGCCGCTGAGCTATGCGCTGGCGGTGTGCCCCATCATCGATCCCAGCGAAGGCCTGTTTTCGCTGGAGGAAGCTGCGCCATGGTTTTACCAGGCGTATTTCATGCACAAGTGGCGGCGCTCCTTGCAGGCCAAGCAGGCGGCGTTCCCGCACCGGGAATACTTCGAGCTGTCCGAGCTGAAGCAGAGCCTGCGCGGCCTGACCGCCTCGCTGGTGAAGCGGCACACCGATTTCGATACGCTCGAAGCGTATTTGGACGGCTATTCGGTCGCGGGCCAGGCACTTGCCGACATGCATGTGCCGGCAACCATCCTCACGGCGCGCGACGATCCGGTGATTCCGGTGGACGCGTTCGAGAAGTTGCGGCTATCGGCGAATGTCGAACTGGATATCTCGACCTACGGCGGGCATTGCGGCTTTATCCGCGGCTGGGATATGACCAGTTTCACGGACGACTACATCGCCGCGCGTTTCAACGCGATCGCGGTGGCCTGAGCACGGCTAGCCGCGGACATCTTGTCTGTGGAACATGGTTGACACCCCATGGGGTGGGTACCACGATGTTCCTTCGTGCGCCAAAGGAAGGTCGGCATGGGCGCCTTCTTCGGCAACTACGAGAGGACACGGCCATGAGCAGGCATGCCAAAGGGACCTTCGACGTAGAGATGTCGCCGCAAACCGAACAAGAAGGCGTCGGTGATCCCAGCGTCGGGCGCTTGGCGCTCGCCAAGCAATACCATGGCGAACTGGAAGGTTCCGGCAAGGGCCAGATGCTTGCCGTCGGCACGCCGATCGATGGTTCCGCCGGCTATGTGGCCATGGAACGCATCAGCGCGACGTTGCACGGCCGCAGCGGCAGTTTCGCGCTACAGCACACCGGTACGATGAATCGTGGAGCGCCGCAGCTGTCGATCACGGTGGTGCCGGACTCGGGTACCGGGGCATTGGGCGGGATCAGCGGCAAGCTCGATATCGCCATGGCGAACGGCGTGCATTCCTACGATTTCGAGTACTCGCTACCCGACGTGCCCTGAGCATTCACGCGCAGCCCCTGCCGGGTATACGCTTTCGATTTGCCGCCGCGGAGTTTCCTTCATGCGCAAGTTGGTATTTGCCCTGTTTGGCCTGATGGTTGCTCCTGCGATCCTTGCTGCTCCGTTGCTGGACAAGCTCACGCTGCCCAAGGGCTTCCACATCGCCGTGTATTCGGACCAGGTGCCGAATGCGCGCGAGATGGCGCTGGGTGCCAAGGGCACCGTGTTCGTCGGTTCGAACAGTGCGGGCAAGGTCTATGCGCTTACCGACAGCAAGGGCGATGGACACGCCGACAAAGTACGTGTTGTTGCCAGTGGCCTGCAGTTGCCGGTGGGTGTGGCCTTCAAGAACGGCGACCTGTACATCTCGGCGGTGAGCAGGATCCTGGTGCTGCGCGACATCGAGAATCGTCTTGATAGTCCGCCGACGCCCGAAGTCGTCTACGACAAGTTTCCCACCGAGACGCACCACGGCTGGAAATTCATTGCGTTCGGCCCCGACAACAAGCTCTACGTGCCGATCGGCGCACCGTGCAATATCTGCGACAAGGGCAACGCCTATGCCAAGCTCACGCGCATGAATGCCGATGGCAGCGGTCTCGAGGATGTCGCCTACGGCATTCGCAATACGGTCGGCTTCACGTGGCGGCCGGGGTCCGGCCAGCTGTGGTTCACCGACAATGGTCGTGACTTGATGGGCGACGACATGCCCAGTGACGAACTCAACAAGCTCAGTCGCGTCGGCGAGCACTTCGGTTACCCGTATTGCCATCAGGGCGACACGCTTGACCCGGACTTCGGCCAGGGCAAGCACTGCAAGGACTACACGCCACCCGTGCTCAAGTTGGGTGCGCATGTGGCTTCGCTGGGCCTTCGTTTCTATGAGGGCAAACAGTTCCCGGCCAGCTACAAGGGAGCGCTGTTCATCGCCGAGCACGGTTCGTGGAACCGCACGAAGAAATCCGGCTATCGCGTGATGACGGTGCGTCTCAACGGGGATAGGGTGGCGTCCTACGAGCCGCTGATCGTCGGCTTCCAACAGGACGAAAAGGCCTGGGGGCGACCGGTCGATGTGCAGCCGCTGCCGGATGGCAGCCTGCTGGTCAGCGACGACCTTGCCGGTGCGGTCTATCGCGTGACCTACGAAAAGCCATGAGGCAACGCCGCGATCGCGGCAATGCGTGAAATCAGAACAATGCCCCAGGAGAACAGCCTTGCAACTGCGCAGTGACAATTTCGAACATAGCCAGTCGATTCCGCCCAAGCTCGCGTTCGGCAAGCGTGCAGCGCCGGTGGCGCTATCGGACAACCTGAGCCCTCATCTGGCGTGGAAGGAGGCGCCGCTGGCTACGCGCTCATTCGTGCTCACTTGCATCGATTTCGATGTGCCAAGCAAGCCCGACGACGTCAACCAGGAAGGTCGCAGCGTGCCGGCGGACCTGCCGCGGGTGGAGTTCGTGCATTGGCTGATGGCGAATATCCCGGTCGAATGCGGCGAGTTGGGGGAAGGCGCGTGCAGCGAGGGCATCGTGGCGCACGGCAAGCGCGCTCCCTACGGCCCGCCCGGCAGCGTCCAGGGCATCAATGACTACACCGGATGGTTCTCGGGCGATCCGGACATGCGGGGTGAATACCTCGGCTATGACGGCCCGTGCCCGCCATGGAACGATGCGTTGGTGCATCACTATCACTTCCGTCTTTACGCGCTCGACGTGGAACATCTCAAGCTCGCCGACGGCTTCACCGTCAGCGAGCTGCGTGCGGCGATGGAAGGCCATGTGCTGGCCGAGGCGGAATTGATGGGTACCTATTCGCTCAATCCGGCGCTGGACTGAGCGCATGGCGAAGAAATCGTGAACGGGGCCCAACGTGATGACTGGATGGCGCCCTCTTCACGCCCGCAAGGCATGCGCTGTGGGTGAATGATGAAGGGGCTCGGCTGCCCCGTCATGAGGAACGCCCCATGCTGCATTACGCCCTGGTCTTTCTGGTCATCGCCATCATCGCAGCTTTGTTCGGGTTTACCGGCATTGCTGGTACCGCAGCCGGTATCGCGAAGATCCTGTTCATCATTTTCCTGATCCTCGCAGTCATCGCCTTCTTCCGCCGCGCCAGCTGAGCGGCAGCGCATCGGGTCCATCCGGACCCGGCGTGCGCCCGGCTCGCACCCTTGGTTACAGTAGAACCACTGCCTTACCGGAGAACGTCATGAACAAGCAGGTCCCGGCGCCCGAGGAACCCAGCGCCGCCGAGCGTATCGAGGAGCGCGCCGAACGCGTCAAGCAAGCGACGTCCAACGCCGTGGCAGGCGCCAAGGAAGCCGTCGAACGCGCCGCCGATCACGTCGAAGAGAGCTTGCATCACGCCACTGACAAGGCGGCCGACGCCGCCACGCGCGCTAATGCCAAGGCCGGCGAATACCGTGAACGCGGCCGCGAGGCCTACGGTGAGGCCGTGGATCGTGCCGACGAATGGCTTGAGCGGGCCCGTGACTACGTGCGCGAGAAACCTGTGCAATCCGTGGCCATCGCCCTTGGCGCTGGCTGGCTGCTAGGCCGCATACTGCGTCGCTGATACCAGCTGAGCCGAGGGCAGGGGATGGACCAGATCGGACGCGATGACGCGCCCGCTACACCCGATGAGGCGCCGGCACCGTCAGCTCCGCCTGGCCTGCTGGACGATATCGGCCGGCTGGGGCGGGCGTTCCATCGACTGTTCGGCGCGCAGCTGCGTTTGCTGGCCGCGGAACTCGGCCTCGCGCGCAGCGCTGTGCACTGGGTACTTGCGGCGGCCCTGGTCGCCACCGTGGCTGGGGTGGGCCTTGGGCTCACCTTGCTGGGTTTGGTCGGTTTGCTGCTGGCGCAGTGGTTTGGCTCGTGGAGCTGGGCCCTGGTCGCCTTGGCCCTGATCGAGCTGGCTTTCCTGGCCGGCGCCGTGCTCCTGGTTCGCCGCTGCATGCACTGGATGAGCCTGCCCGCGACGCGGGGCGAGTGGAATGCGATGATGCGCGACGCCCTGCGTCGTCCCGACCCACAGGGTGAGTCCCGCCCGGAGGACGCACCATGAGCATTTTCAGACAGCTGCATGCCGTTCGCGTGGCGCAGACGCGATCGCAAGAGGCACGCCATGAATTGGCCGTACCCGCCCAAGCGCTGTTGTCGCGGGGGCAGCGCTATCCGCTCACCACGGTGGGCATGGCGGCTGGCGCGGGCTTCGTACTGGGACAGCTCAATGTGCATCCTTTGCGCGTGCCCGGATTGGGTGCGTTGCTCAGCGGCACGGTGGCTGAAGTCGTCGCCCAGGCGGCGCGGCTGATTGCCGAATTCGCGCAAGGCGGCTTCGACCCCTCATGAGTCAGCCCGAACCGCCCGCCGCGCCCGCCACCTCGAGTGACGCGGCGGGCGCGCCGATACCCGGCGTACCGATGATGTCGTACCAGGAGCCGCGCGTGGTCGCGCATCGGCTGGCGCGTGCGCGCAATGCGCGTCGTCATCTGCGCGGCATTCGCGTCGCGCTCAATCTGCTGTTGCTGCTGGCCCTGATGTACACCATCACCCTGACCAAGGGGCTGTTGATTCCCCTGGTGCTGGCGGCCTTCATCGGCTTGGCGCTGAATCCGATCGTCGCCAGTGGCGCGCGCCTGGGCTTGCCGCGCTGGCTGTGCGCCAGCGTGCTGATGATCGCCTTGATCGCGGGTATCGCCAGCGGCCTCGGCATGCTGACGCAGCCGGCCCTGGGCTGGTTTCACGAGGCGCCCGCTGCGATCCGAAGCTTCGTGCCCAAGCTCAAGTCGATCATCCAGCCGCTCGAAGCCGCCAATCGAGCCACCCAAAGCCTGGTCAGCGGGCAGGGCGCACGCGCACCGGCGTCATCGCAGGCCTCGCTGGCGATCAATGCATGGGATGTCGTGGCGACCACGCCCAAGGTGCTGGCGGCAATCCTGACCGTGGTGCTGCTGGTGTTTTTCTTCCTGGTGTATGGCGATCTGCTATTGCGCCGACTGGTGGAGGCGGCGCCAAGCTTCAGCTACAAGCGCCACGCCGTGCGGATCGTGCGCAGCATCCAGACCGAAGTGTCGCGCTACATCCTCACTACCACGCTTATCAACGTCATGCTCGGCGCCCTTACCGCGGGCATGCTGTGGCTGTATCGCATGCCTGATCCGCTGCTGTGGGGCGCGGTGGCCATGTTCGCCAATTTCATTCCCTACGTCGGCGCCATCACGACGACGACGGTGCTGGCTCTGGTTGGGCTGATGAACTTCAACGACGCCAGTTCGGCCCTGTTGCCCGCACTGACGTTCGCGGGCATCACGGCGGTCGAGGGCAACCTGGTGACGCCGATGATCCAGGGGCGCCGCATGCGCCTGAGCCCCGTCGCCATCCTGCTATGGCTGCTGATTTGGGGCTGGCTGTGGGGCATACCCGGTGCCTTGCTCGCCGTGCCCATGCTCACCAGCACCAAGCTCGTGGCCGAGCGGATTCGTGGTTGGCGCTGGTTTGCCTCGATGGTGCAGCGTTGATGCGTCGGGGAGCCGAGTGAACGCATCGTTCGCCGTCAGGTCGGTGACCGATCAGGACTACATCGCCTGGAAACCGTTGTGGGACGGCTATAACGCGTTTTACGGACGTGGCGGACCGACGGCCTTACCCGAGGCGATCACGCGCTCGACATGGGCGAGATTTCTCGACGCCAACGAACCGGTGCATGCACTTATTGCCGTGCGCGACGGCCAGCTGCTTGGTCTGGCGCATTACCTGTTCCATCGCAGTACGACCAGCATGAGCAACAGCTGCTACCTGCAGGACCTTTTCACGGTGGAGGTGGCGCGCGGCATGGGCGTCGGGCGCGCGCTTATCGAGGCGGTCTACGAGCAAGCGCAGCAAGCGGGTGCGCCGCGCGTGTATTGGCATACGCACGAGACCAACCTGACCGCCATGCAGCTCTACGACAAGGTTGCGGAGAAATCGGGCTTTATCGTGTACCGCAAAATGCTTTGACGAAGGCGCGCGCGGGAAGTCACCAATCGATGCGCTGGCGATCGCGAAAGAAGCCGCCATTGATCGCGGGCCGCGAAGGCAGCGTTGCGGCCCACACGATACCGGCGGCGCCTTCCGCGACGGGGCGCCCACCATGGCCGCCCATGTCGGTGGCCACCCAGCCGGGGCACACGGCATTGATCAGGATGCCGCTACCGTCGAGTTCCATCGCGAGCATGCGCGTGTGGCTGTTCAAGGCGGCTTTGGATACGCGATAAGCCGGTGAACTGACACACTCGCTCTCCATGGCGCCGCAGCCGCTCGATACGTTGACGATGCGGCCGTAGCCGTGCCGCCGCATCAGCGGCAGCATCGCTTCGGTGAGTTGCCACGGGCCGAGCAGGTTGGTTTCCAACGCCTGCCGCACGATATCCAAATCCGCTGATGACGCCTCGCTATCGATATCGAAATACGCGCCGGCGTTGTTCACCAGGATATCCAGCCGGCCGTATTCGCTTTCCACACGCGAGGCGAGCGCGCGCACATCGGCGGTCGAGGTCACGTCCAACGGCACTGCAATCACCGCGCCACCTTCGCGCCGTAGTTGTCGCGCTGCCTTCTGGCCGGCCACGCTGTCGCGGGCACCGAGCAGCACGGTCACGCCACGGGCGGCCAGTTGCCGTGTCACCTCAAGCCCGAGGCCGCGGTTGGCGCCGCTGACCAGGGCAATGCGCTGCGCCAGTTCCGGCTCGACCGTTGCCGAACGTCGGCGTGGTGACCGCGCCGGAAATGCCACGGCGTTCATGGAGCGGTGGCCAGCTGATCGCAACGCTCGTTGGCGCAGGCCTGCCATCCACCACCCAGCGCCTTGTAGACGGAGACGGCGCGCAGTATTGATCGCTGCCTGCGCATCGGCCAACGCATCTTCCGCCGCCAGCTGGGTGCGCTCGGCATCCAGCAGCTGCAGGAAGTCGGCTGCGCCTTCGTTGTAACGGACGCGTGCCAGGTCCGCCGCGCGTCGGCTCTGCGCGACTTGATCAATCAACTTCTGCACGCGCTCGCGCTGCAGGTTGTAGCTGACGAGGGCGTTGTCCACGTCTTCCAAGGCCAGCAACACGGTACGCTGATAATTCGCCAGTGCGGCGTCGGCGCGCGCTTCGTTGGCTTTCACGTTGGAGCGCACGCGCTGCACGTTGAGGCCGGACCACGAGATGCTTGGCGCCAGTGACCAGGCGCGCGTCGAAGGACCGCCAAAATCGTTGCTGCGGCCGGACAGGAAACCGAGGAAACCGCCCAAGGTGATATGCGGGTAGTAATCGGCCTTGGCGACGCCGATGCGCGCATTGGCAGCAGCTAGCTCTCGCTCAGCGATGCGAATATCCGGGCGGCGGGTGAGCACGTCGCCTGCGTTGCCGATGGGCAGCGCAACATCGATCGGCGCGAACTTCTGCGGGGAGAGATCGATGTCCAGCTCACCCGGACGCTCGCCCAGCAGCACGGCCAGGTGCGACGTATCCGTCTGGGCCAGCGTCTGCAATACAGGCAACTGCGCTTCCACCGAACTGAGTCGTGCGCTCGCGCTGGCCACGTCCTGATCCGAACCCGTGCCGATATCGGCGCGGGCACGGATCAGCTGCAGGGACTCGCGCTGGTTCTCGATATCGCGGTTGGCCACGTCGATGCGCAGCTGGGCGCCGCGCAGATCGAAGTAATAGCGCGCCACTTCGGCGAACAGCGTGACCTGTGCATCCTGCAACGATGCTTCGCTGGCCCCGGCGTCCGCCCGCGCCGCTTCCACCGAGCGACGCACGCCGCCAAACAGATCGATCTCCCAGCTCGCATCGAAGCCCGCTTGGTAGCTGGTGACCGTCGTACGCTGATCGCGTGAAACCCGGCTGCTGACCACGACTGCGCGAATAGTTCGCCACCGTTTCCACGTCGGGAATCTGTTGTGACTTGGCCACGCCGAGCAAGGCGCGCGACTCACGCAGGCGGGCGAACGCGATCTTCAGGTCCAGGTTGTTCAGCGCGGCGCGCTGGATCAGCGCATCCAGCGTCGGGTCATTGAATTGCTTCCACCAGTCGGCCTGGAAACCCTGCGTCGATTCCTGCTGGCCGTTCACACCCTGCACGTGCAGCCGGCTTTTCCACCGGTGCGTGGTAGTCGGGTCCCACGCTGGCGCAGCCGGCCAGGATCAACGAGGCGGCAAGTGCGGTGAGCATTTTCATCAGTGATTCTCCAGAGCAGGTGCCGGCAGGCTCGCGTGGGCGGCCTTGCGGGCGCGGCGGCGTTCGCTCATGCGTTCGCTCCAGCCGCGCACCAGCACGTAGAACAGCGGGGTGAAGATCAGGCCGAAGAAGGTCACGCCGAGCATGCCGGAGAACACCGCCACGCCCATGGCATGGCGCATCTCCGCACCGGCGCCGTGCGAGGTGACCAGCGGCACCACGCCCATGATGAAGGCGAACGACGTCATCAGGATCGGGCCGCAGTCGCAGGCGAGCCGCTTCCAGCACGGCCTCGGGTGCGATCCATGCCTTCGATGATCTGCGCGTTCGCGGGCGAACTCGACGATCAGGATCGCGTTCTTGCAGGCGAGGCCGACCAGCACGATCAGGCCGATCTGGGTGAAGATGTTGTTGTCGCCACCGGACAGCCACACGCCGGAGATCGCGGACAGCAGCACCATCGGCACGATCAGGATCACCGCCAGCGGCAGCGACCAGGCTTTCGTACAGCGACGCCAGCACCAGGAACACCAGCAGCACGCACAGCGGGAACACCAGGATCGCGGTGTTGCCGGCGAGGATCTGCTGATAGGTCAGCTCGGTCCATTCGAAGCTCATGCCGTTGGGCAGGTTCTCGCGCGCCAGCTTCTCCATCGCCGCCTGCGCCTGGCCGCGAGCTGAAGCCCGGCGCCGGGCCGCCGTTGATCTCGGCCGTCGGGTAGCCGTTGTAGTGCTGCACGCGATCCGGGACCGACGCTCTGGCGAACGGTCACGAACGAACCGAGCGGCATCATCTCGCCGCTGGCGTTGCGCGTCTTCAGGCGCAGGATGTCCTCGGGTTCATGACGGAAGCTGGGCTCGGCGGGCACATTCACCTGGTAGGTGCGGCCAAAGCGGTTGAAGTCGTTGACGTAGAGCGAGCCCAGGTAGACCTGCATGGTCTGGTACACATCGGCCAGATCGACACCTTCGGCCTTGGCCTTCTCGCGATCCACGTCGGCATCGATCTGCGGCACGTTGACCTGATAGCTGGAGAACAGCCCGGCCAGGGTCGGCATCTTTCGCGCTGGCCTGCGATCAGGTTCTGGGTCTGCTTGTACAGCTCTTCGAAGCCCGCATCGGCAGCGGTCCTCGACCTGCAAGCGGAAGCCGCCGATCGTGCCCAGGCCCATCACCGGCGGCGGCGGGAAGACCGCGATGTACGCATCCTGGATCGCCGCGTACTTCTGGTTCAGCGCGCCCGCGATGGCACCCGCCGAGAGCGCCGCGTCGCGACGCTCCTCGAACGGCTTGAGCGTGACGAACACGATGCCGGAGTTGGTGCTGTTGGTGAAGCCGTTGATCGACAGGCCCGGGAACGCCACCGCACTGTTCCACGCCCGGCTGCTTCAGCGCGATATCGCTCATGCGCGGATCACGTCCTCGGTGCGGTCCAGCGAGGCCGCGTCCGGCAGTTGCGCGAACGCCACCAGGTACTGCTTGTCCTGCGCCGGCACGAAACCGGTCGGCACGTGGGCAGAAGCCGAACTAGACCCAGCAGCGACCAGGCCGCCATAGACCACCAGCGCGATCGAGCCCGAGCCGCAGGATGCGCTTCACGCCGCCGACGTAACGGTTCGCAGCTGCGTTGCGAACAGGCGGTTGAACGGACGGAACAGCCAGCCAAAGGCGCGATCGATGATGCGGCTGAGCTGGTCCTTCGGCGCGCCACGTTCCTGCAGCAGCAGCGCGGCGAGCGCGGGACTAGCGTCAGCGAGTTGAACGCCGAGATCACCGTGGAGATCGCGATGGTCAGCGCGAACTGGCGATAGAACTGGCCCGTAAGGCCGCTGATGAACGCGGTCGGCACGAACACCGCGCACAGCACCAGCGCGGTGGCGACGATCGGGCCGGTCACTTCGTGCATCGCCTTGCGTGTCGCTTCCTTCGGCGACAAGCCATGCTCGATGTTTCGCTCGACGTTCTCCACCACCACGATGGCGTCATCGACCACGATGCCGATGGCCAGCACCAGGCCGAACAGCGACAGCGCGTTGAGCGAGAAGCCGACCAGCAACATCACCGCGAACGTGCCGATCAACGAGACCGGCACCGCCACCAGCGGAATGATCGATGCGCGCCAGGTCTGCAGGAACAGGATCACCACCAGCACGACCAGCGCGATCGCCTCGAGCAGCGTGTGCACCACGGCTTCGATCGAGCCGCGCACGAACACGGTCGGGTCGTAGACGATCTGGTAGTCCACGCCCTGCGGGAAATCCTTCTTCAGGTCGGCCATCTGCTTGCGCGACTTCGTCGGAGATCTGGATCGCGTTGGAGCCAGGGCGCGCGAAGATCGGCAGCGCCACCGCGGGCTGGTTGTCGAGCAGACTGCGCAGCGCGTAGTTGTTCGAGCCCAGTTCGACGCGTGCCACATCGCGCAGATGGGTCACGCCGCCGTTCGCATCGGTGCGCACGATGATGTTGCGGAAGTCTTCCTCGTTGATCAGGCGGCCTTGCGTGTTGATGTTGAGCTGGAACGCCGCGCTGTTCGGGCCTGGCGGTGCATTCAGCGCACCGGCGGCCACGGCCACGTTCTGCTCGCGGATCGCATTGCACCACGTCGCCGGTGGTGAGCTGACGCACGGCCAGCTTCTGCGGGTCCAGCCACACGCGCATGGTGTATTCGCCGGCGCCGAAGATCTGCACGTCGCCGACGCCATCGAGGCGGGCCAGCTGGTCCTTGATGTGCAGGCGCGCGTAGTTCGACAGGTAGAGCATGTCGTAGCGCTGATCCGGCGAGGTCAGATGCACCACCATGGTCAGGTCGGGCGAGCTCTTTTGCGTGGTCACGCCGAGTCGCTGCACCTCCTCCGGCAGGCGCGGCTGCGCCTGCGCCACGCGGTTCTGCACCTGCACCTGGGCATTGTCCAGGTCGGTGCCCAGCGCGAACGTGACGGTTAGCGTCATCGCGCCGTCGCTGGTCGACTGCGAGCTGGTGTAGAGCATGCCCTCCACGCCGTTGATCTGTTCTTCCAGCGGCGTGGCGACGGTTTCGGCGATCACCTTGGGATTGGCGCCGGGGTAGGTGGCGCGCACCACCACGGTGGGCGGCACCACTTCGGGGTATTCGCTGATCGGCAGCCGGAACAGCGCGATGCCGCCGGCGATCACGATCAGCACGGAGAGGACGCCAGCCAGAATCGGCCTGTCCACGAAAAATTGGGCGATTTTCATTGCATTCGTCCTGGTTGTGCTGGCCTCCTCCCCCTGCTCGGCAGGGGGAGGCTGGGAGGGGGTACGCCTACGAAGCGATGCGTTTCGTGATGGCTCGACCCCTCCCCAACCCTCCCCTGCTGCACGCAGGGGAGGGAGTGAAGTGCTTCGACTCCTCCCTCTGCTCGGCAGGGGGAGGCTGACCGTGGGCATGCCAACGAAGCGACGTGCTCCGCAGTGGCTCGACCTTTCTCCAACCCTCCCCAGCGACACGCACACGCAGGGGAGCGAGTCCGCGGGTCAGTTCTGCGCGGTGCCTTTGCTGGCGCCGCCGGCCTGCGCCAGCTGCTTGTTCGGATCAAGGCTGCGCGTTTCCATCGCCACCTTGGTCGGGTTCACTTCCACGCCCGGACGCACGTGCTGAAGGCCGTTCACGATCACCACGTCCTTGGCGTCGAGGCCTTCCGTCACCACGCGCAGACCATCGAGCAACGGCCCGGTGACCACGCGGCGGTATTCGACCTTGCGATCCTTGTCGATCACGTAGACGAACTTGTTGCCGAGGTCGGTGGCGACGGCACGGTCGTCGACCAGTGCGCGCGGCTCGCGGCTGTCGCTGCGCAGCTGAATGCGCACATACAGGCCGGGGGTGTAGCGTGCGTCGGTGTTGTCGAACACCGCACGCAGGCGGATCGTGCCGGTTCCGGCGCGCAGCTGGTTGTCGACGAAATCGACGCGGCCGGTATGCGGAAAGCCCTTCTCGTCGGCCAGTGCCATGGTGATCTGCGGTGAGCTGCCATGTTCGCGGCGCTGGCGATCGAACTTCAGATAGCTGTGTTCGTCCACATCGAAGTAGGCGTAGATCGGGTCGACGCTCACCACGCTGGTCAGCACGTCATTACTGGTGACGAGGTTGCCGGGTGTCACCAAGGCATTGCTGACGCGGCCATCGATCGGTGCGCGCACTTCGGTGAAGCCGAGATTGAGGCGGGCGGCATCCAGTGCGGCCGTGGTCGAGGCGACCTGGGCCTTGGCGCTTTCGGCGGCGGTAACCAGACGGTCGGCTTCTTCACGGGCGACGGCGTGCTGCTCGAGCAGCCGGCGTCCGCGTTCGGCGTTGGCTTGGGCGAGTACCTGCTCCGATCGCGCCTGACTCAGGTTCGCGCTGAGCCGATCCACTTCGGCCTGGTAAGGACGCGGATCGATGCGGAACAGCAACTGGCCCTTGCGCACGGCGGTGCCTTCCTGGAAATGCACGGAATCGACATAGCCCCCGACGCGCGGCCGCAATTGAATGGTGTCGACCGCCTGCAGGCGACCTGTGAACTCGTCGGCGTCGTCGACCGGGCGAACCAGCACCTGGGATACGGTGACCGGGGGCGGCGCCCCGGCCGCTGCGGTTTGCGCCTGGGTGTCACCGCTATGGCCGAGCAGGGCCCAGCTGCCGCCCACCACGGCCAGGGCAAGAATGGCGAGGATCCATCGTTTCTTCATGTCGCGCTCCCAGAATGATCTCGTCGGGGCAGGGGCACGCCGACGAACAGGGGCGAGAGATTAGGTGTACTATGCGGTGCAATAAATACCTCTTTGTGCAATGCAATAGTGACTGTCAGTCACGAATGGGGCGAAAATCGACGGTATGGAAGACTTTGCCGCAATCTCAACCTTTGTCCGCGTCGTCGAGGCCAAGAGCTTTGCCGCCGCCGCCGCCCAGTTGGGCATGACCCCTTCCGGGGTGAGTCGCGCGGTGTCGCGCCTGGAGGAGCAGCTGGGTGCGCGGCTGCTGTTCCGTTCCACGCGATCGTTGCGATTGACCGATGATGGGGCCTCGTTCCATGTGCGTTGCAAGGAGATCCTCGCCGATCTCGCCGAGGCCACCGAGGCACTCGGCTACGCCAGCCGCAAACCGAGCGGCAAGCTGCGGATTGGCGTGCCGGCTGCCGTGGGTCGTACCGTCATCATCCCCAGGCTGGCCGAATTCGAGCAGCGCTATCCGGATATTCGTCTTGAACTCTCGATGTGCGATTACGCCTACGATCTCAATGAGGAAGGCATCGACTGCGCCATCCGGGTCGGTCCGCTGGAGGATTCCAGCCTGATCGCCCGCAAGATCGGCTACCTGCGCAACGTCTTGCTCGCCTCGCCGGACTATCTGGCGAAGTACGGGGCGCCGCAGAGCATCGAGGATCTGAAGGATCACCGCTGCATCAACTATGTCCAGCCCAACGGCCGCCCACGCCAGTGGCAGTTCGACACACCGAGCGGGCAGGTGGGCATCGACATCGACGGACATTTGCTGATCAACGACGCCGAATCGGTGATCCAGGCCGTGGTCGCGGGTCTGGGCATCACCCAGGCGCCGCACGTCATTGCCGCCTGCATGCTCGACTTCGGCAAGCTCGAACTGGTGATGACCGACACCATCTCCACCGGCAAGCCCGTGTGGATCGTCTACCCGCAGAAGAAACACCTGTCTGCCCGCGTGCAGGCCTTTATTGAGTGGGTGCGCGAAGTGTTCGAGCAGAGCAGCGAACCTGGGAAGCACAAGAAGCCGGTGGCCGTGCCCGCAGAGCCGGATCGTATCCGCGCCTGAGCCCCTCTTCTGGTGTAGGAGCGCACCCTGTGCGCGACAAACCGGCAGGCAAGCCGGTTTGCACAGCGCAAGCTACCCGCAGGGCGAGGGCCAAGGATGGCCCGAGTGAAAGGCCGGCAGCGCGGTGACGCCACTGCCTCCCTGGTGCGAAAGCCCACCATCGAGGTGACGTCGCGGCTCCGCGGTCGCGCACAGGGTGCGCTCCCACAGGAACAGGTGTTAGGCGCCTGCCGGCACCAGCAGCAACAGCGCAATGCCCAGCGCGATGCGGTAGATCGCGAACGGGGTGAAGCGATGGCTGCGGATGTAGCCGAGCAGCCACTTCACCGCGATAAAGCCCACGATGCCGGACACGATGAAGCCGACGATCAGCGCGGTCCAGTCTTCGTGCACGCCGCCTTCCTTCACCACCTTCAGCAACTCATAGCCGGAAGCCGCGTACATGGTGGGAATACCGACCAGAAAGGCGAACTCGGTGGCTGCCGCACGATTGCTGGTGCCCGCCAGCATGGCGGTGAAGATGGTGGCAGCCGAGCGTGACGTGCCCGGGAAGATGCCCGCCACCATCTGCGCGATGCCAACGAGGATGGCCACGCGCCAGGTCACCTGCGTGCGATCCGGCTGGCGGGCGGCCAGGCGCTCGGCGGCCAGCATCCAGACGCCGCCAATCACCAGCGCCCACGCCACCGGCGTCACCGCCTCGGGCAGCTTGAAGCCGAGCTTGACGGCAATGAAGCCCAGCACGGCAGTGATGAGGAACGCCACCAGCAGCTTCGCCAGGTAATCGCGGTTGGCTGGCACGCGCCACTGCGTGAAAAGCTGCCAGATGCGGCTCCAGTAGATAAAGGTCACCGCCAGGATGGCACCGGCCTGGATGCCTACATTGAACAGATCCGAGCGTTCGCCCAGGCCAAACTTCTCGGCAATCAGCAAATGCCCCGTGCTCGAGATCGGCAGGAACTCGGTGATGCCCTCGATGATGCCGAGCAGGATGACGTTGATCAGGTCGTTCACGGAAACTCCGAAAGTTGGCGGACACCGGCTCCATGCCGGCGCAAAGCGGCATAGCTTAAGCGACTGGCGTGGCGTTTTTGGGGCGATGCCGGATGGTTGCGGCGCCTCTCATTCCGTCATTCCTGCGAAAGCAGGAGGCGCTCCACAACAGCGAAGCTGGTCATCCAGTGTCATTCCGGCAAGATCTGACGGCGCTGGATGACCAGCCCTTCGGCTGTTGAGAGGCACCTCCTGCTTTCGCAGGGATGACGAACCCATGGAAGTTGCACCAAAATAGGGCATTCCCATGTTTCATATGCGTGCAATATGTCCACGCCACGATGCTCTGTGTTAGCCTAAGCCATTGATGTACAAAGAGTCACCCATTTGGCACGCCCCTTGCTAAAAAGCAAGTCGTTTCCTCACCCTTTAAGCCGCCGAGGTTGTCCATGTCGTCCGCCGCCCAGAAAGTTCTCGATCTGATCCAGGAACACGAGGTCGAATTCGTCGACTTCCGCTTTGCCGACATGCTCGGCAAGCACCATCACGTCACGTTCCCGGCCCATGCCATCGACGAAGGCACGTTCGAGGACGGCAAGATGTTCGACGGCTCGTCGATCACCGGCTGGAAGGGCATCAACGAGTCCGACATGATCCTGCTGCCGGATCCGGACACCGCCTACATCGATCCGTTCAGCGCGCACACCCAGATGGTGTTGCATTGCGACGTGCTCGAGCCGTCGACCATGCAGGCCTATGGCCGTGACCCGCGCTCCATCGCCAAGCGCGGCGAGGCGTATCTCAAGTCCACCGGCATCGCCGACACGGCCTTCTTCGGTCCGGAGCCGGAGTTCTTCATTTTTGATTCCGTGCGCTGGCAGAACGACATGGGCCGCGTGTTCTACGAAATCGGCTCCGAAGAAGCCGCCTGGAGCTCGCGCTACAAGTACGAGGACAACAACACCGGTCATCGCCCGGGCGTGAAGGGCGGCTACTTCCCGGTCAGCCCAGTCGACTCGCTGGGCGACCTGCGCGCCGACATGTGCAAGGTGCTCGAGTCGCTGGGCCAGGTCGTCGAAGTGCATCACCACGAAGTCGCCAATGCGGGCCAGTGCGAGATCGGCGTGAAGTTCAACACGCTGGTGCAGAAGGCCGACGAGCTGATGACGATGAAGTACGTCATCAAGAACGTGGCCCACCAGAACGGCAAGACCGTCACCTTCATGCCCAAGCCGATCGTCGGCGACAACGGCAGCGGCATGCACGTGCACCAGTCGTTGGCGAAGGACGGCAACAACCTGTTCGCTGGCGACCTGTACGGTGGCCTGTCGCAGACGGCGCTGTGGTACATCGGCGGCATCTTCAAGCATGCCAAGGCCATCAACGCGTTCGCCAACTCGACCACCAACAGCTACAAGCGCCTGGTGCCGGGCTTCGAAGCGCCGGTGATGCTGGCCTACTCGGCCCGCAACCGCTCGGCCAGCTGCCGCATTCCGTACGTGTCCAGCCCGAAGGGCCGTCGTATCGAAGTGCGCTTCCCCGACCCGATGAACTCCGGCTACCTGGTGTTCACCGCGCTGATGATGGCCGGCCTCGACGGCATCTTGAACAAGATCGACCCGGGCGCGCCGGCCGACAAGGACCTGTACGACCTGCCGCCGGAAGAAGAGAAGAACATCCCGCAGGTCTGCTCCAGCCTCGACCAGGCGCTGGAAGCGCTGGACAAGGACCGCGACTTCCTCAAGGCCGGCGGCGTGTTCACCGACGACTTCATCGACGCCTACATCGGCGTGAAGATGCAGGAAGTCACCCGCTACCGCGCCAGCACGCATCCGCTGGAGTTCCAGATGTACTACGCGCTCTGAGCCTCGAGAGTTACCACTCTCTGAGGTAATCCAATAAGCCCTGCTGGGGCCTTGATGCTCAAGGCTTTTTAACCAGCAGGGTTTTTTTGTGCGTGAAAAAAACCTTCATCAGACGAAAGCACGTCAGCAACTTTGGGCGTCACCTTTCCGCTTGCGGCAATGCGAAGGTGCGGTAGCGCGGGCGGCTGTCGCCATTACAGTTGTTCCAGCGCAGTCTCTCCGGGACAGCCGTCCCGTAGCTCCTCCGCGAAGGCGATGACCACCACATCTCGGATGTGGCAAGCCCGCCTCATCCATGATGGTGCTGGCGGCGCACCCGGTGGTAATTGGAAATAGTTGGTCAAACTAGGGAATAGCTGTAGCGTCGTCCTTCCTTAGGCGCACGGCGTTTCACGCCGCGCGCCAATGGTCAGGCGATGGCGGTCTCGTACAGGTCCAGGATCTGGGTGACGATGGACACGGCGTCGAGGCACATAGTCGCGAACTCTTCTTCGTCGGCCGGCTTCTTGCCCAAGTGGAACTGGGCGTACATGACCGGCCCCATGCGCTTGGCCGCCTTGTCCATGCCCTGGTCACAGAAGTTCAGGCGGAGCTTGGCCACGCCGTCTGCCAGTGCTGCCGCGTGCATGCCAGATCGGTGCTTGGCGACGAACATCGCGGCGACGTCGCGGGGCGCTCCGACATACCGCAGCACGTGGATGAGGTCGGCGGCATCTTTCGGCTCCTGGCGTTGCTGCAGCGCGACCGCCTTGAGGACCACGAAGGCGACGGCGTCTGCAACGGGCACGTCAGCGGTCGTGAATCCACCGGAGACCAGCTCCGCTTCAACGGGGTGCGTGATAAACCAGTCGTGGGTGATCTCGCTGTGCTGGATGGTCAGGGCGGAGAGCTTCTCGCCAGCGACGTTGATGACCCGCCCCGGTTCGAGGTCGCCGGCCTCGCGGAGAAATTCGACGACGATGGGGATGCCGTCGACGTCAATCATCCAGCGCCACGAATGCCGCTTCTGTTCGTCGTCGACGTAGCGCGTGAACCCCTTGGCTTCGAGCTGGGTGGCCAGCTTGGCGTAGCCCTCCGGACGCCCCTCGGTGATCACCTGGAGGTTGAAGACGATGTCCACGTCAGAAGTGCCAGCATGGGCCGGCACCCTGGGCGGCTGTGCCGGGGTGAGGTAGCGCGGCGCCAAGCCGCCAACGAGGCGGACCGTGGGCGCCAAGGTCGCGAACGCGCCCATCAGGGTGACGAGCACGCGCTCGCAGGCGACGGTGACTTCCGGCCGATAGGCGTCCGCCGTCTTGGGTTTGATCTCAGGTGCCATCCTTGTCCAGCTCCAGTGATTGGCGAAGGGCTTCTGCCAGTTCTTTGTTCCTGCCGCGCCCATCCAGCAGGTCGAGGTAAGCGATGATTGGGCTAACGATCCACGCGTCTTCAGCCACTTCCTTTCGGAAGAGTAGGCTCGCGGGATCGCGTTCGATGAGAGTGACGTTGGCGCCTTTGTCGACCGGCTTCACGTCGATGGCGTCCACCATCTCTTTGACCTTGCCGGGCGGAATCACAATCTCGACGGGCTGGTAGCCGGTCAGCAGCGGGGAGTACTGATTCCCAGCCTCGGCACCCGTAAGCGCCCACCGGAACTTGATGCCATTGCGTGCGAGCCGGTTGGGCAGTGCATCGGTCACCCATTCTTCGTGCATGAAGGCGTACCACTTGGTGCGGTGGTCGTGCCTGGACTGCCAGGCCTTGGCCCACGCGTCGAGCAGCGCGTTCGGATCGGAGAGCCGGCGCTGGAGTGTCCGGTTGTTGCCGCGCGCCTCGCACCAGCCGCGCTTCTCCAGCTCCTGCAGCACGGTGGAGCTGGTGTAGGTGGAGGTCTCTGCCAGCCCCGCGACGTCGCTGACGCTCATCCACTCGTACGGTCGGTGGAGAAGGGCGTGGACCACGCAGGCGCGGGCATCGGTGAACAGGTCCATCGTGCCGCGCGTGGACTTGCGGGTCGGGGCCTTCTCGACCGGCCGGATCTTCACGTAGCAGCCAGTAGCGCAAAAGAACATCGCGCCGCTCTGCAGGTCGAAATAGCCGACGCCCGCCTCTTCAAGCATGTCGATGGCGCCCGGACTGAACGCCTTCGCGGCGACCATCGTGGCAACGCGCGGCGAATAGAGGAATGGGTCATGATCAACATCGCTGGCAGCGAGCAGCGGCGGCATCGTCGTGGGCCACGGAAACGGGCTCCTGGGGATGTGGTAGTCGAGCCTTGCCGTGTTCAACTTATAGATGCGGTGCTGCACCTCTCCCGGGTAAGCCTGTCCAAGGCACTCGATCAGGAGGGGGAAAGTCTCAACGCCGGGTACGGTCACATTGAAGACCGTGTCGAGCCGATCCAGCATGGATCGGCTCGGGGTCTCCCGCTGGCGAACTTGGACTTTGGCGCCCACGGTCGCTTCGAGCTGGGCGGTCAGCGCCTCAAGCAGCGGCTGCATCGTCTCAGGGACCGGCAGGTGGTTCGACTGGTTCATAGGAGGGACCGTTAGGTGAAAAGGGTCGCTTAGCTTCGGAGCTAACGGTACTCCAATACCTAACGATTAGCTATTAGCTATCGATTAGCTTGCAAGCTAATCGATATAAAATCCCTAACGGTCGCATCATGATTTGAGATTTGTGCACGCACGAGCCCACCGCATAGCCGCGTAGCGCTCCAACGGGACGACTTTGGCTGCCTCGTAAGTCTTAACAGCATATGAGACGGCTACCCAGTCGGTGGTGCTCGTCACGCCGCGGGCCAGACCATTAGCTGGCGTTTTGGACTAATTTTGAGTTGAGGAACCACGCGCGTGGGCGCTCAAACCCGCGAAATGGCCCCGTAAAAGTTGGACTAGCTTTTATCAATCACCACCCGCCGATCAGCACGTATTTGTCTCGGTGTTTGGCAAACCACTCGGCGAAGATCGCCAAGCCTCGAATTACTGCCATAGCTTCATCTCCAGTTCCTCGATAGCCATTTGCACGCGCTCATCGTTGTTGCCGTCCAGGGTAAGAAGCAGCGACAGGGGGTCGACCGTTGTTCCGTCGCCACCTAGCGTCGGCGGATAGCCCCAAATCTGCACGGACTCGCCGGCATTCTCCGCACCGTCGGGCGGGATAACGTCCTTCACCACGGCAGGCCAGTCGGTCTGGCTGATGGCCCAGACATGCCGTTTCGGCTCCGCGAGCATGGTCAGCTGCGACAGGGCGTCGAGCCCAGCCAGCCTCAGTAGGCGACGGCAGTTCTCCATGGTCGCGTGTCGCGGGTATTCGACCCGCAGGATGGGATTGCGCATGAGCGGCTTGGCGAGCTCCCAGGTGCGCGCCCGATCCTCGACCAGCGCGATCTGGTTGGTGCGGCCCTCTCGATGTTGGCGAACGAGGCCGTACGAATGCAGCTCGCGCACGGCGCGCGTCGCGGTCATTCCGGTATAGCCGATGTCCCTTGCCACGGCCGAGGCGGTCACCGGCATTATCCAACTGGACAGCAGCAGGGAGATCAGAATGGCCTGCGCGGACGGGCTCATCTGGTCGGTGGGCTGACTACGTTGGGTGGCTATATTTCATAGATTGCGACCACGATCGGATCTATGTGGGTATAAGTCCGACGCCAATACAGCGATTCCATGAACATTGTGGGCGAACGAGCGCTCATGCCCGCATGAATCGACCAAAAGCGCTCATTGGTGCCTTTGTGGTGGGCTCGTACACCGATGCCGTTACGACCTACCTAGATGACTAAACCGCGGTGGCGGTCACGGCCGCGGATGGCGTCACAACGCGGGCCGAGCGCCGGGAATCTAGTCAACTAGGTAGGTCGTGCTGGCGTCGTTTAGTCAAACACTCACGCGCCGCCATCCCCACGCATTTCCGGTGGACCAGGGGCGTTTGCCCGTCATCGAGTTGGAAGTCGAACTCCGGGGGATCAGCCAAGCTCGCGCTCCCGCCACAGTGCGGTGTCTGGGATCGCGGATTCCGCCTGTTGCAGAAGATGCCGGTGTAGGTCATCGGAGACCGCCTGGTCTTCGAGCTTCATGTGGGCGGCGGCCCGGTTGAACCTGGCGTTGTAGAGCTTCAAGCGCTGTTGGTCCACGCTGGACTGCAGGGGCTGCCGAGGGACCACCAGCACAACCAATTCGCAATCGATGGCCGCCGCCGCGCGGCGCAGGGTATCGACGCGCACGGTGCCGGCACGCTCGCTGTTTTCGAGCTTAACTACTGAACTGGGAAGCACGCCCAGCCGGCGTGCGAGATCCGACTGCGACATCCCCAAGGCATCGCGCGTAGCGGCGATCCACCCCCCACGGGGTGTGGACTTGAGCCTAGGCAGCATTTGGCGCAATAAGTCACCAACCTGATCGAGCCGTATGCGGGCGAGGCGGCGCATCTGCTGGGTGGTGTGGGAGGCCATTGATATGCCCTGCAGGGATGAAACAGTGGAGCCAATTATGCCGTGCAGGGCGCAAAGAGCAGGTCCATTTGTTTCCCGTGGGGACGAATCCGCCTAACTACCTATGCCCTATGCCCTGCCAGCTGCTCCAGTGCGTATTGCACGGGGTTGGTAAGCGCATGGATTGACTAACTCTGGGTAGATCTCTGGAGTTCCCCAGCTGATCGCGTAGCTCTCTGAGCGTGGAAAAAACAACGGGTGCTTCGGCGCCCGTTGTCTTATGCAGAGGCCGGCCAGGCATGACGGGCGCACGGCGATGGCAGTCGCCATCGCTGGCATTCGTCACTCAACGAAAGAAAGCGGAGTGGGCCGACCATTGTCCTCGGTATCGGCCATGACGCGATTGCGCCCGGCGTGCTTGGCCCGATAAAGCGCTGCATCCGCTTCCATGTAAAGCCGCTGCAAGCCATAGCCGGAATTGTCGGTGCAGGCCAGGCCAAAGCTGGCGGAAAACGAGACGACCGTACCGTCTCTATCCACCTCGGTAGCGCCAATGGCCGTCCGAATGCGATCGGCAATGGCCATGCCCTGGTCGCGCGAGCAGTCGAGCAGCAGGATGCCGAACTCCTCGCCGCCGAGGCGTCCGAACAGGTCATTCGGGCGCAAGTGTTGTTGGCAGATGGCAACGGTGCGCCTCAGCACGGCGTCACCCATCGCGTGACCATGGGCGTCGTTGACCTGCTTGAAATGGTCCAGGTCGAGGGAGATCAGGCAGGCAGTGCCAAGTTTTTTCTCCAGCAGGTGCAGGGCGCGATCGGCCTCGCCCACAAAATGCTGGTGGTTGAAGATGCCGGTAAGCCCGTCGTGATTGGACAGCCTCTTGAAGCGAAGCTGGGAGCGCTTGAGCCGGAACAGCCAGAAGATGCTGGATACCAGCACCATGAGCATCAGGGCGTTATAAAGCCGACTGGTCTCGACTGCTTTGATGTCCAGGGCGCGCTGCAACCGCAAAACGTTGTTCTGCTCGCTCAGTTTTTCCGTCTGGGCCTTTTGCACGAGCGTGTGCTGTTGGGCCGCACTGTAAGCTAGCGTCCTGGCGCTGATGTCGGTGAGATAGCCCTTGTCCTGGGCGACGTAGTGCTTGTAGTACGTGAGTGCGGCGGCGGCATGTTGCTGCTTCTCCTCCACTCGGTAGAGCACTTCGTAGGCATCCCTCAGCCATTCGTCGATGTCGTCAGGGTCGGCCATGGCAACTGCGGCGAGAGCAGATTTCCTGGCCTCGTTGTCCTTGCCCAGTTTCGCGTAGGCCTGTGCCCGCTCCACTTGAGCGGACAGCATGTGGGGGTGGTATTGGTTAAGGCGAACGCTGGGGCCGATCTGATCAAGCAGGGTCAGGGCCTTTTCTGGTTGGTCTTCGTCCAGGTAGAGGCTGCCCAGTAGGAGCCTCATGGCGTTGGCGTTAACGGGTTGCCGGGCCGCCATGCAGGTGGTGATGGCTCGCTGCAATACCGGACTGGCTGAAGTCAGCCGATTGCTGTTAGAGAGCGCTGCCGCCTGCATGTCGAGAGGGCGGCATAAGCTCTCTCCGGGAGGAAGGGCGTCCTCCATCATGTGAGCGTACTCGAAGGCAAGATCGGTTTGGCCGGCCAAATTCAGCATCTGCGACAGATACGTCAACACCGTGAAGCGGGCCTGCGGGTCTCTGATAAGTGGCAGGCCGGTGGCGAGGCGATTGGCGAGGGCGAAGGCTTCCTCGTAGCGCCGATTGATGGCTAGGTTGCTCAGGAGCAGGGCCGATGCTTTAGCGGCCAGGGTCTTGTCGCCGGATTGATCGATGACATTGCGAAGCTGAGTCTCGGAGCTGGCGTAGTTGCCCCGGAACATGGTCTCCCATGCATCGAGATAACGCAGATGCCATTGCTCGCCGATGGTTAGGCTGGGCGCTTCGCGATGGATCTGCTCCAGCATCTGGACGAAGCGTGGGTGATTCTCCGTACGCAGGCTTTCAGTCTGTTGGAGGAATTGGGCCGGATTCGTAATGGGTGCGGCGGCATGGGCCGCCTGCGGGAGGAAGCACCAAGCCATGGCCGCCACTGCAGGCCATGACCAGGAATGCTTCGGCTGCCGAGCCATTTGGACGTCGTCCGTTGCTGGGACGATCAGTCGTTAGCTTCGGGTGTCGGAACTTCAAGCGGCTCCTCTTCCTCTTCCTCCTCGTGACCGGGATTCTGGGTCACTTGAGGCGAAAGGTTCTGGGTAAGCCCGAGCTCCCTCAAAAGCAGCAAGACGTCGCCCGAGGCCGCCGCTGCGACGAGCGCCTCTGAGGCCTGCGCCTGTTCGAGTATCTTGGCTAGTTCCTCGGCCGATGCGTGACGCAGCGAGGCGTCTTGGCCGATGGCCTCCAGCAATTCAAGCGTGTCTGCCATGTGTTTCCCCTGTTTCTTGTGATCGCGAAGCAGTAGCGCGATGGCTTTAGCATGCTGCTCCCCTGTGGTCGGCCGCTCAATACAATGATGTCGGCCGTCTTCAAAACCCCTTGATAGTGCAGATGGTCATTGGAGTGGACCTTTCTCCCGGGTCGTGCGCCGCCTGGAAGATGTTCGCCCTATTTAGTGTCCCCCCTTACGCGACGGTATCCGCTGCGTAGAGCTTGTCCAGTGCTTCCAGCCGCTCTTGAAGGGCGAAGTTCGGCTTCAAGGCCTCCGCTGGGGGCAGCACCACCGTTTCCTCGACCGGCAACTCGACATGGGGCAGGTCGCGCAAAGCGACGCGGCGGATGCGCGGTTTTTGGATAGGTAGGGTCGCGCTGCGGTAGATGATCACCTCATGGTCGAGCGGATAGTCCCGGCTCAACACATCAACCAGGACCTGCCTGTAGGCCGGTCCGGTCGTGAAGCGAGCCAGTGACCGATCACCGACCAGCCCGACCTGCCACAGCACCAGATAACCGGTAGGATCGAGGCGCCGCTCATAGAAAAGCAGCTGGCTGGCCTCCAGGTGCTGACAGCCGAAGCGGCCAGGATCGATCCCCAGGTCCGCGTAGAGGCAGTCCTCGGCGGAAATGCCCGGCTCCATGTGAGCAACGAAACCCTCCGCCCGGGCAGCTTCGATGGCCTTGTGCGGGGACCAGGCAAAGATGCCGGGGTGGCCGTAGAACACACCGCAAACGCGTTTGCCGGCGCGCACCTCGGTCATCATTAGCTCGACCCACTGCCGATAGGTCTTCAACCGTGACTTGCCCTCCCGGTAGTAGGGCTGAAGGCTGCGCACATCCGGGTGCATGCGTTGCAGCCACATCTCCACGACGCTGTCGGAAAGCCCTGCGAATACGACATCCGCCTGCTCTATGTGGCTGCGTGCCAGCGGGGTGAGGTGGGACCCCAGGGTCATGCCCATGCCGACGCAGGCCAGGCTGCCGGGTCGTGCATGGTTCGGAGGAAGTAGCGGGGGTGTGCTCATCGCCTGATAGTAAGGCAACTCACGAGGCTGGAACTCACGCCGAACCGGCTGATGGTCGCCGCGCGTTCCAGTCGAAGCTGTGTGAAAACGTTGAGTCATCCGCAAACGCGTGTCACATACGCATCGCTTCGGCAACCCGAATCAAGAATCAGCTGACTTTCCTGAATTCAACGCCATGCCCTTCGCGCCGGGACGAGAATCCCGTCACCTTGCCGTTGCCATTGCGCTCGAAGACCCGGCGTGCGCGCGGTTGGCCCGGCGTAAAAAGCACATCGCGAACTTCCGCCAGCAGCGGCGTAGGCTTGGCACCATTGGTAGCGCTGAGTAGCTGGTTGCCCTGGCGAGTGATCACGACGGTAAAACCAGGCGTCGCTTGATAAGTACCCACGTATTCGTCCAGCTCGCCTGGCGCAAGCGCCAGGGTCGGTGGATCATCAGAGAGCGCGACGGTTTGGCTTGATATCATGCGCCATGCATCGCCCTCATCAAGCCACACTTCCGTAGAGCGAAAGCGCGGCGTCATGATTTGATCGCCGACGTGCACCGTCGCGTTATCCGTAAAGCTGGTTACCGCAACATGGCCATGCACTTCGATGTTGAAGTCCGTTTGCACCAGCTTGTTCGTGATGCCCTTCGGTGCCGCCGGCCCGGGCGTTGCGATGTCCTTCTTGGTGGCAATATCGCCGCCCTCGTTGATGAAAATCACACGATCGTCAAGGTATCGCGCAAGCGTCTTTGTATCGCCCGACGCTGATGCGTCAGAGAACTCCTGCGACTGACGCCTGATCTTGGCCGCGATATCTTCAGTCGCGCGCACAGGGCAGGTGGCAAGAACGGCAAACATGATCATCGCGCAAGGCAAGACGCGTTGCATGGCTATCTCCCGTGTCTGGCCTTCAATGTATATGCGTCCCAAGACCTTTCATGTGCCGTTCGTCGTGGTGGCATGGCTATCTGACCATCGCCCACGAGGATCGAGCACTGCTTCCGATGGTACGTCAAGCATGGCTGACCTCCATCCTGGGCGTACTCTATTCGATACCTTTTGCCTCCCGGGAGACCACCATGGACCTCGACGCGGAAAAGATCGATGAGGTAGCACTGGCCCTTCTTTACCTCACGCTGCACGACATCCGGATGGTGTGGAAAGGCATGGACTGGGAGGTGACGGGGCGCCTGTTCGCCAAGGGACTTATTCTGGACCCCGTTGGCAAGAGCAAGCGGATGACCCTAACGGACGAAGGTCTTCAGGCGGCGGAAACGGCGTGTCAGCGACTGTTCTCCGTCCAGCCTCGACGCGCGACATGATCGGGGCAAGCACGTACACGACCGGTCCGCGCCGCGCGATTGGGCAGTCGGCTCGACTCGGCGTGTGTTCAGACTTCCGTTTCTTCCGATAGCGCCAGGGCGTCCTCCACCTCGATACCCAGATAGCGGACGGTACTCTCGAGCTTGGTGTGGCCCAGCAGGAGCTGGATAGCCCGCAGGTTGTGGGTCCGGCGATAGATCAGGGTTGGCTTCGTCCGCCTCATGGAGTGTGTTCCGTAGTCGGAGGGCTGAAGCCCGGCGCTCGCCACCCACCGCTTCACGATCCTGGCGTATTGGCGGGTCGATAGATGGGTCGCGGGTCGCTGCCGACTTGGGAATAGGTAGTCTTCTCGGGCCAGGCCCTTTCGGTTGATCCAATCCATGATGGCGTGCCGGGTCTGCTCGGTGAGCTCGAACTGGACCGTTTTTCCCGTCTTGCGCTGGATGATCTGAGCCCTCGCGCCGAGGCCACCCTCCCTGGCCAAATCGCACACCCTCAAGGCGACCAAGTCGCACCCGCGAAGCTTGCTGTCGATCGCCAGATTAAACAGAGCCAAATCCCGGACGCGTCGCTGCAGCTGAAGTCGGACCCTCACTCCAAAGATGTCCCGAAGTTTGAGTGGCAACTTCTGCCCAATGACCCTCCCACGGTTCCAAGGGGTCAGCGGACGACCATTGGGCTGCATAGACATGGCGATACTCCCCCACGGTTTGGAGAGTTGCCATACTGCGCACCGGGGAATCTAGGGAACGTCTGCTTCCGACCCACAGCGGACCTTTCGGGGCGGCCTCAAATTGGCAACAGCAGCAAGGTGACCCACACCTTCACGTCGTCCAGACCGTACCGGAACACCTTTCAGGTATCACCGTCATCCGTACGCTTTTGGTCACAACTCTCGCTTCGGCATTCCCAGAGCGGCACGGAATTGGTTCTCGAAGAGAGCCTCGGAGAAATACCAACCCTGCCCGTAGCCCACGCTCCACTCGGAGAGGATTTCCAACTGGGCAGAAGTCTCGATGCCCTCGGCAATCACATTGAGTAGCAGCTGCCTGGACATCTCCACGATCAAAAAGGCAATCTGGTTGGTGACGGCGTTGCTTCCGACGGTGTCGACGAAGGACTTGTCGATCTTGATGGTATCGAGCTCAAAGTTGTTGAGCTCGGACAGGCTGGAATAACCCGTGCCGAAGTCATCGATGGACACGCCAATGCCAATGGCGCGCATTTGCTTGACCATCTCGCGGGCCACTAGGGTGTCGGCAAACCCTCTCTCCGTGATCTCCACGTGCAGCTGGGAGGGCCTGCATCCCGTCCGCTCAATCAATCCTTGCAGGAGCGGCATAGTGCCGTCGGACTGTAGATCCGCGGCGGACAGATTGATGGACAAATAGACGTCTTCGTTAGTCTTGGCGAGGTCCGCTAAAAGGGGTTCCACCAACTCGACTACTCGCGCCGTGATCGCCGTTATGATGCCAGCATCTTCAGCGGCCTGGATCACCAGCTCTGACCGGGGCGCCTTGCCGTCTTGCCGCTCCCATCGCAGCAGTGCTTCCGCGCCCACCCAGCGCTGATCGGAGAGTCGGACGATCGGCTGAAAGACGACATAGAACTCATGGTCCCGGAGCCCCGCCTTGATTGCGGCTGCCACGCTCGTCTGCGATTTGGCAATACGGATGATGCCGTAGGCGAGTAGCAGGCCGAGGACAAAACCGATGGGTAGTAGCACGGCCATAAAACGCGCCCGGCTACCGCTGGAGGTCGTGGCGTCGAGAGCCGCGATGGCCACAGCGTCGAAACGCTTTGACCGCACCTGGGCCACCAGGTTGGGGCCGATCATGAGCGTTCGCGACTCACCGCGCTGAATGTCCGTCTCCGCAGGGATCCAGTGCGGATCGATCGCACCACGGGAAGCAAATAGAACGCCGCGCGAAGCCGATGCCAGCCCCACCATGACGCCTCGGTCAACGATCGGTTCGTCGACAAGCAAGGCTTTATGGACGACCACCGCGAAGCGACCGTTGTCGATAACGATGAAGCGTTCATTGGGGGCAAAAGGGAATGTCGCGTTTCGCCGAACGCTCTGGCCCTTCAGGGTGGTGTAGTCCGGGGCGCCAAGCTTTATCGGGGGGGACGCTATCCCGTATGACGAACAGATGAGTTCGTTGCCGTGGATAACACCGACAAACTGAATGTATGACGCGGTGGCATCAATTCGTCGGAGCTCAGTAAGCGTCTCAGGACTGCATTGGTCCGCACCGGGAATCTTCGCCAGGGCGTCAAAGGCCGAATTGTCCTGCAGGCCCGTTGCGTCAGCGCGTCGAAGGATGTCGCGGGCGTAGAACAGAGCGCGTTCGGCCTGCGCAGCGCGGGCCTCCTGGCGGGCGAGCACTGTAGACAACACGACCGGTACCCCAATCGCGGCGACTACCAGGGCGAGCACCTGGCCAGTTACCACTCTTTTACCTGTCACCTCCAAACGTCCTCCTCTGAGTACCGCGTTACGCAGTCGCCGGACGGCGCTTTATTTGAGACAACTCCACAGGCGATGGGTGTCCCACCCAACGACGGCGGGTATCGCACGATGTCCAGATTGGAGGATCCGTTGCGTTGGTTTCAGACGGTAGCGCACCGAGATACGGAAATCACATCTCGACGCGAGGACGAGACCCGACCCATTCGCGGCATCCGGCCGTTCCTGAGCGCGTTTCGCCTCCCGTCACCGCCACTTTAGCCGAGACCCCGGTGTATACCGCCCCGTACGCGCAGGGGGCGCCTACGTGGGGACCTACGATAGAGATACTCGGTCATTGACGGACCTTGTGGCCATGTCTGAGCTTCGGCAAGCTGTGAAGGTCCGCTCCCGACCCGATATAGGTATTCCGCCCCGTTCTCAGTGACCATGTCACGGCAGCCAGGTAGCTGGCCGCGAGGGCGGGACTTGCACCGGTCGGCTACGAATATCCCGACCCAAACATACGATGTTCGCCGCTTTGGTTTCGAGCCGGCCGGTGCGCTTGAGCTCCCTAACGAATACTCAGGGTACGCCGAGTGATCGGCTCTCTATATTGGCTTCGCCGAGCTCAAGCACGCAGGTCTCGTATCGATAGGCAGACCGCGAGGTGGACCATGAGCATGCAGAGCGATGCCGGCTTTACGGCCTTCATTGGACTGGATTGGGCCGATGCGAAACACGATTTCTGCTTGCAGTCCGCCGACAGTGACGTGCGTGAGTTCGGCACGGTCGTGCATCGGCCTGACGCCATCGACGCATGGGTGCATGGGCTGCATCAGCGCTTCGGCGGACGCATCGCGATCGCGCTGGAACTGGCCAAGGGGCCGATCGTGTATGCGTTGCAGAAGTACGATTTTCTGGTGTTGTTTCCCATCGACCCCAGCCTGCTAGCCAAGTATCGCGAGGCGTTCAAACCCAGCCGAGCGAAGGACGATCCGACCGATGCGCAACTCGCGCTCGATCTGATGCAGCGCTATCCACACCGCTTCACGCCGTTGAAGCCGCAGAGTGTGGCGATGCGCACGTTGGGCTTCCTCGTGGAGCAACGTCGCTTGCTGGTCGACGACCGGAAACGCCTGGTCAATCGCTTGGGCAACGCGCTCAAGCAGTATTACCCCCAACTGCTGGACTGGTTTGAGCAGCACGATACCGTGGTGTTCTTCGATTTCTTGCAGCGTTGGCCCACGCTCAAGCAGGCCAAGAGGGCGCGTAAGGCCACGCTCGAAGCCTTCTTCCATGCCCACAACGTACGCTTTGCCACCGTCATTGCCGACCGCGTGCAGGCGATCCACAGGGCCATGCCGTTGACCGAGGATCCGGCCGTGATCGTCACGCACCAGATGCTGGCCATGGCCTTGGTCGAGCAATTGCAGGTGGCACTGCGGGCGATCGAACGGTTCGACGGAGAGATCGCCGAGCTCGCTCCCACGCTTCCCGACTACGCGCTCTTCGAAGCCTTACCGGGCAGTGGACCGATCTTGACACCACGCCTGCTGGCCGCCTTCGGCGACCAACGCGAACGTTTCGCCACCGCCGAGCAACTGCAACAGTATTCCGGCGTGGCACCGGTGACGGAGCGCAGCGGCAGGAAGAGTTGGGTGCACTGGCGCTGGCAATGCCCGACCTTCGTGCGCCAGACCTTCGTGGAATGGGCCGCCCAGACCATCAACAAGTCGTTCTGGGCCGGCGCCTTCTATCGCCAGCAGCGCGCCAAGGGCAGTCCGCACCAGGTGGCCGTCCGTGCCTTGGCCTTCAAGTGGATCCGCATCCTGCATCGCTGCTGGCAGTCCCACACGCCCTACGATGAGTCGCGTTATCTTATGGCCTTACAGCGCCGCGGCTCACCCTTGCTCGCCGGTATGGCTTCGTCCGATAGTTGACGGAACGGCTCAGGGCATGAAGCGGGCCAAGCGACACCATAGATGGCGCTATCGGAAAAACCGCTTGTCGAACCAGTAGGGCTCCATCGCCCCCTCTGTGAGATGTGTCGCGGCCTGCGGGTGCGCGGGATTGATGAGGTAATTGGTCGAGTGCGCCAAAATCGCCGAGGGCACTGGCAGCAGCAACGCCGTCCTTCCCGTGAGCCAAGCATCACCCAGCGCCTGCGTCGTCGGCTCGTTCGCTTGCCAGCCCGATGGCAGGACCAGCGGCGGATCCATCGAGGCGCCGTCGATGACGTCGATCGGGATCAGCTGGAGCGTTGTGGGGATCTCACCCACGTTCAGGCGCATGTGGACCATAACTTCTAACGTGGAGAGCGCCGGATGTTCGCCCACGTAGAGCACGCGGTGTCCCTTGGTGTGCCAGCGTCCGTCGCCATGCATGCCGCCTTCGCCAGTCAGGCCCGGCCAGGCCGAAATTCGCCACAGGCGCACTTAGAACATCCCGTTCGCGGTGCGCTGCAGGATGGACTCGACGATGCGTGCGCCCGAGTCCGTCTCGGCGAGTTTCATGGGCGTGACGTCCTTGCCGTCATTCATGTAATCGGCGGGCGTGTTGAGCCACTTTACAGCAGTGGCTTGGTCACCGAACAATTGCGTCGCTTCGGACGCGACACGCGCAATGCGCACCAGGCGCTCGCTTTCCACGGGCGTCAGCCGCACTTCAAGCGATTCCGCTGCAGCGCGCTTCGCGGCGGCGGCATGGCGGGCCGCCCGCCGCAATCCCGTCTTGGTCACCTGATGCAGGCGCCGGCGAATCGTGCTCTCTTTGCCGATCGCGTCAGGCCGAAGCTGCAGCAGGTCAGCCAACTGCACATAGCGCACAGCCGGCACGCCAGCTTGGGCGATGCGTAAGATGTCGGCCTCGGACCGGATAGCAGTACCAAGCAGCGTGCTCATCCTGGAATAGACAGTCTCGCGCGGCGCCTCGCTCCCCGCGACCACCGCTGGGCTGCGGACACGGGTGCGAGTGATAGTTACGGCCATGCTCTATCCTCCATTTGAGCGCCAGCATACGCCATTTGGTGCCCACTGATATGAACAGCTAGCTGACCAGCTGTCGTGGCCGATGGGGTTGGAACTCGTCACCCAGCCGCCACATAGGGTGCCATAAGGTGTGGTTGAAACGTGGTCCATTCGTGGTCTACAAATGGTGTACGATCTGGGGTTCAAGGTGACCCAAATGACAGCTTCCGCTCTTTTCTCAACTGTCCCCCAAGGGGATGTACTCGGCTTCGGCATGGGCGCGGCCTTCAACGCGAGGGCCGTTTCCGACTGGTTGGATCTGAAGAAGTCCGATGTGTCGCGCCTTGCCGACGTGTCGGTAAAGTCTGTGCGCTGGGACGACGCCATGCCTGAGGCTGTCCGCGATCGCCTGCTTGAGATCGCCATCACCTGCAACTTGGTCGCGGAGGCGTTCGATGGCGATGCGGCTAAGACGGCGCTGTGGTTCAAAGCGCCCAATCCACTTCTCGGCGACATCTCGCCGCGCGACATGGTCCGCTTGGGCCGATTTGACCGGCTCCGCAAATTCATCCGTTCGGCGCTGAGCGAGCGTGCGGATGCGCCTCGCCGGCATGGTGGAACGCACTGAGTGAGTCGACGGCACGGACGTAAGCAGGCGCCACCACGGACTGCCCGACGGCAGGATGAGTCCTTCACGCCCGGACTGCTCGAACTTGATCGTTTCAGTGAAGTGGACATCGCGCGTTGGCGCATCGCCTCCAAGGATCTGGACCAGCTTTCTGCATCGCTGTATTTCAATCTCGAGCCGCAGCGGCAGCGATTTCGTGATGAGTTGCTAGGCGCCCTGCGCGCCGTACCTGCCGCTCGCATCGATTTCGAGCAATGGCAGCGCGTTGTGACCTACCAGTTCTCGTTGTCGCCGCTATCGGCCGCCGGGAGCCTCACGCAGGTGGGTGGCCGTTTCAATATCGGTCGCGACGTCGATCGTGCCATGCAGACACCGTGGCCAGCGCTCTACTTGGCCGAAGATTCCGAAACCGCGTTTCGCGAAAAATTTGGAATAGCATCGAGCGATAACCGCGACGGACTAAACGCCCGCGAACTGGCGCTGATGGGTAATGACAGTATCACCAAGTTGACTGTGCACGGCCACTTGGAGCAGGTTTTCGACTTCGACATTGCAGATTGCCTCGATGCTTTTTGCGCCGTCCTGCGCAAGATGAAAACGCCCTCCGACGTGCCTGCACTGCAACGTCGACTAGGGCTCGATCGTCGCCTCCATGGCTTGATCCGAAGCGCAGGTCAGCTGCGCAAGGAAGTGCTCGTGCGCAACTGGCGTGGTGCGCCTGTGCAGTTTGGTTTGCCCTCACCAAGCCAGATCCTTGCCGGCATGATTCGTGACGCCGGCTTTGAAGCAATTCGTTATCCGTCGAGCAAAGGCAGCGCGCATTGCCTGGCCGTGTTTCCAGACAAGCTCGTCAGTGACCAGTCGTTTGTCGCCTTGAGCCACGCCCCACCACCCAGCGTCGATCACCCGCGCTTGGATCTGTCGACGTCCGATGCTCTGTGTGGCTGGGCCATGTTGCGCGGCTAAGTTGCTACGGCGAGCGCTAATCACACCGCTGACGTGGACCATGAGTGCGAGAATCGCTGGCGGTTATGATTCTGAAAAGGTCCGCTCCCGACCCATATCGGACACTTCGGTGTCCGACGACATAGGGGATTGCTGCCTAAGCGAGTGCTCAAAATTCGTCAAAATCACCAGGCGCAGTAAGGCGCACGGCCGAAACTCGGCTAGCGTCTGCCGGGGATAGTCCAAGTTTGCCAATCATCATCTCCATGCGCGCTAACTTCGCGGGATGGAATTCAGCCGGGACTTCCATCACCCAATGTTCCGACTTGGGAATGACCTGGCCGGTGACGTTCGATGGACCGACTAGGCGCGCTGAGGGAGCGCGGCGTCGTCGCCGCGCCTTCGCAGATGGCCGACGCCGATAACAACTAAACCCCACACAAAAGCCCGCTGCCGCACCACGCAAAACGCAGCGCTTCTCAAGCCATGCGCGGGGCTTCTCCGGACGGACACGGCTTATGCCGCATGCGATGGTTCGCGAGTCGGCGGCTGCGAGGCATCAAATCCGTCCGCCGACACGTTGCTTCATCGCAAGTGAAATAGCGCGGGCCGAAAGGGCTGGAACCCAGACGACCCGCTGACCACAACCAACTTACGTAGGAGTTGATCATGGCTACAGTCGAGCATACGGCAGCCGCGCGTCCTTCCGCACCCAACGGCGTCACCCGTCCCACCAATCCACTGGGCCGTCCGTTCTGGACGCTGTCGCTCGGCAAGGACGCTGACAAGTTCCGCACCGCTCGACTCACCGGGCTGTGCATGGGCATCCAGGCGGTCACGCGCATCCTGGCCAATAGCGACACCCTCCGCGTGATCCAGTCGAAATGCGACGAAATGGAACCCGGCAACTGGCCCTTGGACAGCGAGGTCACCGAGGGCATGTTCGCGGCGCTCTATTTCCTCAGCGAGCAAGCGGAACTCACCTGCAAGTTGTCGCTGGACGAGCTGGGCTACGAATAGGGTTGGGTGCTCGCAAAACGGAAATCGTTTTCGCCGGTGTGGTGGTGGGCGACACCCGGGAGACAAGGATCGGGTTGATCGGTGGCTGATCTTCCCGCT
>CAWGPI010000002.1:0-267518 GCA_963824525.1 uncultured Gammaproteobacteria bacterium
CCAAACCCTCGTAGCTCACGCTACGGGGGTTTGTTCTTTTTGGCGCGGCGAAAACCTCAGGCACCGCCGCACAACCCATGATCACCTCACCGTCATCCCCGCGAACGCGGGGATCCAGCGCCTTTGCTTGTACAAAGGGCACCGCATCAACGCCGTCGGCGTGAGCAACATCACGCGATAACTGGTGGTGTCCGTATCGTGCACAGTCACTGGATCCCCGCGTGCGCGGGGATGACGGTGAGGGTGGGATGGCGGTGAGGCAGCGATGAACGGTGAGGGAGGGATGACGGTGAGGCAGGGATGAACGGTGAGGGAGGGATGGCGGTGAGGCAGGGATGACGAGAGGGACGGACGGTGAGGAAGGGATGACGGCGAGGGAGATCCAGGTTTTGATCACCAGCTTCGCCGTGGAGAGACTTATCGCCTATGATGCAAGGCGCCTTTCACTGGCCTCTGGCGGAGCAACCCTCACGTGTTTGTCCATGTCGAAACTCGACGTCGTAAGCATGTGCAATGGGCCTCCACGTTGCTGGTCGTCGCGTGCGTGATCAGCTTTGTCTGGTTGGCCCTGATGCCTGCGCCACAACGCGTCTCGATGTGGCTGGAATGGGGCACCGTGCCGGCGGATATCTTCGATCCGAAGCAGCCGATTTTTCCGCAGTTGCATGACCCGGCCTTGTTGCGCCTCGCCACGGCGCTGTTCATCCACCTTGCCTGGCTGCACTTGCTGGGCAACCTCCTGTTCCTGGTGATCTTCGGCATTCCGGCAGAGCGGGCGCTGGGCTCGTTGCGCTTCCTGTTGCTGTTCATGCTGGGCGGCATCGTCGCCAATCTGGTGGGTGCGCTGTCGCTGGCTGGCGTGCGTTCGCCGATCATCGGTTGCAGTGGCGCAGTGTCGGCGGTGCTTGGCGCCTATATCGCGCTATTCCCGCGTGCCCGTCTTGGCCTGGTGCTACCCCTGGGACTGTATCTCGAGTTTGTGCGGGTACCCGCTTTCCTGTTGATCGGCATCTGGGTCTTGCTGCAGCTGCTTTTCACCTATGCAGGACCGAGCTACGGGGCCGTGGTCTGGTGGACGCATATCGCAGGGTTCTTGTTCGGTGTGGTGTTCGCGTTGTTTTCACGAGACTCCATTGCGCGTCGCCTACGGGGATAAAATGGGTCTATGCGTACCAAGAAACTCTATAAGGTGACCTTCCTGCATCTGGGCAAGTGCTACGAGCTGTATGCCCGGCACGTGGCCTCCAGCAGTCTGTGGGGCTTTACCGAGGTTGGCGAGCTGGTCTTTGAGGCGGCCGGCGAGGGCTTGCTGGTCGATCCTACGGAAGAGCGCCTGCGCGAGGAGTTCAAGGACACCCGCGTACTCCATCTCCCGATGCAATCCGTCGTGCGCATCGAAGAGGTCGAGAGCAAGGGTGCGCTGGTCATTCGCGATGCCAGCGATGGGCAGAAGATCATGCCGTTTCCCATGCCGCCGCGAAGCCGCTGAGGCCCGGCGGGCGGGCGTCTAGACGTGCCGCATCACGGCGATGACGATCTCCACCACGATCAGCAGGATGATCGCCAGTTCCAATAGTTCACCGCGCTTGCTCGAAGCTTCTTCGTAGAGTGCTGCGTAACTGTCGCGGATGATGGCCAGCTTGCGGTCGACCGCCTTGCTCACGTGTGGTACGCGAAAAAGTTCCAGGGCGGATGCGTAGACGCGGGCGAGATAGACGTCCTCGGTCACTTGCAGCGCGTTGTCCACCTTTTCGGTGATCTCGGTGACTTCAGCGACCAAGGTGTAGAGATGACGAGCCAGGTCCGCGTAACGCCGGGCGGCGAACGGGCTGGCCACGTGAAGCGTGGCTTCGACGAGGTCGTACATGCGTGGCAACTCGGCGTCGAGCAGCTCGTCGTAGTAGCGCAGCTCCAGCAGCTGTGCGTTGGCAACCTCGAGGATGTCCACGACATCGGAGTCGTTGCGCGGCTCGATGATGAAGGCGCGATCCCAGGTAAGCACGACGAGGTCGTCGGCATAGTAGGAAAAGCGCTGCCGCAAGAGCTCCTGGCGGGCCTGTTCGGACAAGGGTCGCGACTCGCCCGACAGCAGCGGCACGAGATCGATGTCCAGGTGCAGCGAAGCCGTCGTGCTCACGCCATCCATCGCATGAACGAGGCCTAGCAGATAGTCCTCCTGCAAGGGCATCGCGCTTGGCCGCGAGAGCGCAGGCCGCATGACCGTCGTGATCTGTTCCAACAGCTTTGGCCACACCGATGCGTCCGAAGCCAGCCCCAGCGCGGCATCGACGGCGTTGACGCGCGCGGTGAAGTCCGCCCAGGAAAGATCATCGGCCGCGACGCGCAGGGAAAAGGCGACGGCGCCAAAATCATAAAGCCGCGCCATGACGGTGGCCTGCATCGGTCGCCCGCCGACGTCGATCTGTTGGGGATCAAGCGTGAGTTGAACCGGAGGCACCCCAAACGCCACCGCTTTCGGTGGTGCGTTGATCAGGCGACCGCGCGCAGCGGCAGTACGTGCATGATGTACCCATAGCGATTCGGCGGCCGTCAGATCAATGGCGTCGGCGATATCGACCAGACGCATCGCGATCACGGCGGCGCGATGTACATGCGGCTGCTTCAATGCCATATCGCCCATCCTTTCACGGAGGGCGCGCTATACGCGGGAAGGCGCCCGGCAAAGCCATTCTAGGCTGACACTGTGACTTACCCGTGTAGGTCAGCCCTTGGCGAGCCCATGGTGCCGTGAGAATTGCCGCATCAACCGGCGTGCCAGCGGGGTCGCTGCCACCTGGCGGAACGTGTGATGCGGATCGAAGCCTTCCTTGTCCATGGCATCGCGCTTGCGATGGATATACGCGCGCATGACGTCGGCGTTGAATTCGGGATGGAACTGGACGCTGACTGCGTTCGCGCCATAACGAAGCAAGTGGTGCGGGTCGCGCTCCGAGCTGGCCAGGACGGTGGCGCCCTTGGGCACCTCCAGCACGCTTTGCTCGTGCGTGGTGTGGGCACGAAATTCGGACGGCAGATCGGCGGCGAGTTGATCCTGCCTGGCGGCATCGAGCAGCTTGATCGGCAACGTGCCGATCTCGCGTCCACCAGGCAGGTAGTCGACGCGGCCACCGAGTGCATGCGACATCAGCTGGTGGCCATAGCAGACGCCAAACATCGGCAGCTCAAGGTCCATCGCATCGCGGATCCAGCCCGCGGTGCGCTCACTCCAGGGTGCGCGCTCGGTGACCATGGCGGCAGAGCCGGTGATCAGCGCACCCGCTACTTCGGACGCTGCCGGAAGGGTCTCGCCTGCTTCCACATCGATGATCCGTACACGCTCTGGCGACAGATTGGCGCCCAGGCGGAACCAGTGTGGAAAATCGCCGTAACGTGCCCGGATGGAATCAGGGGCGCGACCGGTGCGAATGATCAGGACGGGCTTCATGCGATGCGGCGACTTCTAGGACGGAGAGACAGTGTGATGATGCAGATTCAAACTGAACTGTGTTCGATCGGCGGAATCACGGTGAGCACTTCCTGCACGGTGGTCACGCCGCGCGCGACCTGGGCAGCGGCGGAAATGCGCAACGGACTCATGCCTTCGGCAAGCGCGGCATGGCCAAAATGCCCAAGATCCAGCTGGGAGGAGATGAGACCGCGCAGGCGCGACGACAACTGCATCATTTCGTAAATGCCGGTGCGTCCCATGAAGCCGGTATTGCGGCATTCCAGACAGCCGAGGGGCTTGAAGACTTTTTCCGGCAACGGAATGGACCAGCCATGGGTCAACGCCGTCCACTCGTGCGGATCCTGCGTGGTTTCCTGCTTGCAGTGCGCGCACAGCGTACGCACCAGACGCTGGGCGACCACGCCGGTCAGCGTGGACTGGATCAGATAGTGCGGCACGCCCAGATCCAGCAGGCGGGTGACCGCGCTGGGCGCATCGTTGGTATGCAGGGTCGAAAGCACCAAATGACCGGTAAGCGAGGCCTGCACCGCCATCTGCGCGGTTTCCAGGTCGCGAATTTCGCCGACCATGATGATGTCCGGATCCTGACGCAGCAGGGTGCGCACGCCAGCGGCGAAATCGAGATCGATCGCCGCCTGCACCTGCATCTGGTTGAATTCAGGCGAGACCATCTCGATCGGGTCTTCCACCGTGCATACGTTGAGTTCGGGCGTGGCCAGGTGCTTGAGCGTCGAATACAGCGTGGTGGTCTTGCCGGAACCGGTCGGGCCGGTGACCAGCACGATGCCGTGCGGGCGCTCGACCATCGATGCGCCAGATGGCGCCTTCCTCCGCGGAAAAACCCAAGCTGCCCGAAATCCTTGGCCACCAGGTCCGGGTCGAAGATACGCATCACCACCTTCTCGCCAAACGCGGTGGGCATGGTCGAAATGCGCAGCTCCACCTCGCGGCCCGACGACGAGCGGGTCTTGATGCGGCCATCCTGCGGCCGGCGCTTCTCGGCCACGTCCATGCGCGCGAGGATCTTGATGCGCGCGGTGACGGCCGTCATCACCGGCGGTGGCAGCTCGAATACCTTGTGCATCACGCCGTCGATGCGGAAACGCATCCGGCCAGCGTCGCGGCGCGGCTCCAGGTGGATGTCCGAGGCGCGCTGCTCGAACGCGTATTGCAGCAACCAATCGACGATATGCACGACGTGGCGATCGTCGGCACCGATTTCGCCGCCCTTGCCCAGCTCCACCAATTGCTCGAAGTTGAGGATGGCGGAAGAGTCGTAGCCGGTGCCCTTGGCGTCCTGCGCCAGCTGGATCGAGCGCTGGACACCGTAGAACTCCAGCAGGTAGCGATTGATGTCCAGCGGATTGGACACCACGCGCCGCACGTCTCGCCGAATCATCTGGGCCAGGTCCTTGGCCCAGGCGGCGTCGAACGGTTCGCAGGTGGCGAACGTCACCTCGCCCGGTCGCGACATCCACGGGCAGGATGCGATGTCGCTGCGCGTAGGCGTGGCTGACCACCTGGGTCACCGCCGCCGCGTTGATCTTCATCGGGTCGATCTTGAGGTAGGGCAGGCTGGCGTGGCCGGCCAGCCATTCCGTCAGGGCTTCCAGACTCAGCGGACGGCCCGGCTCGCGCTGGTTGGGCAGCTTGGCGTTGGCGACCAGCACCAGCGGATGCAGCTCCACCGTGCTGCGGCCGCTGCGAGCGCCCATGCGCACCTGCTTGGCATCCTCGGCAAGCAGGTAGCCATCGACCACCAGCGCTGCCAGCAGCTCGTCCAGTTCCAGCCGGCCACGGCGGCCGAGCAGGGATGCGGATTGCGGTGATGCGGCCATGCGGCAATCTCCTCCGCAAGATGGCTTTCGCGCCGAAAAGCCAGCGGCGAAAGCGGTCGCGGCTATACTAACGCGCTTTATTCAAGCCCACGGAAAGCCATGTCCGCGCGCACCTTCCAGGATGTGATCCAGACCCTGAACCGCTATTGGGCGGCGCAGGGTTGTGTCTTGCTGCAGCCCCTCGATACCGAGGTCGGCGCCGGCACCTTCCACCCCGCTACCTTCCTGCGCGCGCTCGGTCCCGAGCCGTGGGCCGCCGCCTATGTGCAGCCCTCGCGCCGCCCGACCGACGGCCGCTACGGCGAGAATCCGAACCGCCTGCAGCATTACTACCAGTACCAGGTGGTGATGAAGCCCAATCCGGACAACATCCTCGAGCTGTACATCGGCTCGCTGAAGGAACTGGGCCTCGACCCGCTGGTGCATGACCTGCGCTTCGTCGAGGACAACTGGGAATCGCCGACCCTGGGTGCCTGGGGCCTGGGCTGGGAAGTCTGGCTCAATGGCATGGAGGTCACCCAGTTCACCTACTTCCAGCAGGCCGGCGGCCTGGAATGCCGCCCGGTGACCGGCGAGATCACCTACGGTCTGGAGCGCCTGGCGATGTACCTGCAGAACGTGGACAACGTCTACGACCTGATCTGGACCGAAGGCCCGCACGGCACCGTGACCTACGGCGACGTGTTCCATGCAGAACGAGGTGGAGCAGAGCACCTACAACTTCGAGCACGCCAACGTGCCCGAGCTGCTGCGCTGGTTCGACGTCTGCGAGGGCGAGGCGAACAAGCTGATCGTCGCTGGACTGCCGCTGCCTGCCTACGAGCAGGTGATGAAGGCCAGCCACACCTTCAATCTGCTCGATGCGCGCCGCGCGATCAGCGTGACCGAGCGCCAGCGTTACATCCTGCGCGTACGCACCTTGGCCCGCAGCGTGGCCGAGGCTTACGTGGCGCAACGCGAGAAGCTCGGTTTTCCGGGCCTGAAGAAGAACCTGAAGGAGCAGGCTGCATGAGCGCCGCCAGCAAGCCATTGTTGATCGAACTGGGTACGGAAGAACTGCCGCCCAAGGCGCTGGACGAACTTGCCGCTGCGTTTCTGCGCGGCATCTGCGACGGTCTCGCCAAGCGTGGCGTCAGCGCCGCGTTGGATCGTCGCCAGGTCGTATGCCTCGCCGCGGCGTTTGGCCGTCTATATCCCGGATGTGGCGGTGAACCAGCCGGAGCAGACCATCGAGCGTCGTGGTCCGGCGGTCAACGCCGCGCTCGACGCCCACGGCCAGCCGGGCAAGGCCTTGCTGGGTTTTGCGCAGTCCTGCGGTGTCACGGTCGAGCAGCTGGAAAAACTCGAAACCGACAAGGGTTCCTGGTTCGTCTTCCGCGCCATCAAGCCGGGTCAGCCGGTGGCGGCGTTGCTGGCTGACATCGTCGATGAGGCGCTCAAGGCGCCTGCCGATCCCCAAGCCGATGCGCTGGGGCGACCACGACTACAGCTTCGTGCGTCCCGTGCATTGGCTGGTGATGCTGCATGGCGCCGATATCATCGATGGCACCGTGCTCGGCCTCAGCAGTGGGCGCAAGTCGCGCGGTCATCGCTTCATGCACCCGCAGCCGGTGCACGTGGTCGATGCCGACAGCTGGCTGGACGGCCATGCGTTCGGCCAAGGTGCTGGCCGATCCGTTCGAGCGGCGCCAGCAGATTCGCGATGAAGTGGCGCGCGTGGCGAAGGAAACCGGTGGCGTGCCGCAGCTCGATGACGCGTTGCTCGACGAAATCGCCAACCTCACCGAATGGCCGGTGGCGATCGCCTGCACGTTCGAGCGCGAATTCCTTGCCGTGCCGCCGGAAGCGCTGGTTACCACGATGGAGACCAACCAGAAGTTCGTGCCGGTGTTCGATGCCGAAGGCAAGCTCACCGAGCATTTCATCGGCATCGCCAATATCGAGAGCAAGCAGCCCAGCGAAATCCGCAAGGGCTACGAGCGCGTGATCCGTCCGCGATTTGCCGATGCGAAGTTCTTCTGGGACGAAGACCTGAAGACGCCGCTGGCGGGCTATCAGGACCAGCTCAAGAGCGTCACCTACCAGCAGGCGCTGGGCAGCCTGTGGGACAAGAGCGTTCGCGTGGCCGAGCTGGCACGCATCATCGCCAACCGCGTCGATGTCGATGCCGGCGAAGCGACTCGCGCGGCTGCGCTCAGCAAGTGCGATCTGCTCACCCGCATGGTCGGCGAGTTCCCCGAGCTGCAAGGCGTGATGGGTCGTTACTACGCCGATCATCATGGCGAAACAGCGGAAGTGGCCAAGGCGCTCGACAGCTACTACCAGCCGCGCTTTGCCGGTGACGCCATCGCCGCCGGCAAGGTGGGGCAGCGTGCTCGCCGTCGCCGATCGCCTCGACACGCTCGCCGGCATCTTTGCCGTCGGCATCAAGCCCAGCGGCAACAAGGATCCGTTCGCACTGCGCCGCGCGGCGCTGGGTCTGGCGCGTACCCTGATCGAAGGGGGGCCTCGAACTCGACCTGCGCGGCAGTTTGGTCGAAGCCTTGGAGCTGCTGCCGGAAGCCGCCCTGGCGGCCGGCCTCAAGCCCGGCAAGGACGGCAAGGCTCCGCCGCTGGATGCCGGCAAGCGGCGCGCGGTCTTGGTCGATGAGCTGTATGACTTCGTGCTGGAGCGTTTGCGCGGTTATTACGCCGAGCAGGGTTTCACCGGCGAACAGTTCGAAGCGGTGCTGGCGGTGCACGCCCGCAAGCCTGCTCGACTTCGATCGGCGGCTGCGCGCCGTCGCCGAGTTTGGCCGGCGCCCGGAAGCGCTGAGCCTGGCGGCGGCGAACAAGCGCGTGGCGAACATTTTGCGCAAGCAGGCGGAAGAAGCGGGCGCGCCAAGCGTAGGTACCACGGTCGATGCCGCCCATTTCGAAGCCGACGCTGAGCGTGCCCTGGCTGCGGCGCTCGATGACGCCGCGTGCGGCTACCGCTGCTCCGCTGCGGGCGGGCGACTATGCGGCCGTGCTCACGCGGCTCGCCCAGCTGCAGGCTCCGGTGGATGCATTCTTTGACAGCGTACTGGTCAATGCCGACAACCCGGCCGTGCGAGCGAATCGCCTGGCCTTGCTTGGCCAGCTCAAGGCACAGTTCGGCGCCATTGCGGATATCGCGCGGCTGTAAAGGCTCTGAGGGACATGTACCAAAAAAAAAGCGGCAGCCGTTAGGGTTGCCGCTTTTTCTTCCCAGCGAAAAGCGAGTGCTGCTTAGCCAATCACCTGGCGACCGCGCTTCACGCGCTCAGCAAGACGGTGGGTAAAGGCCACCATCGCCGTTGCATCGACATCCGCACCACCCGGGCCAAGGATGTCGTAGAGGTCAGCCAGCATGTCGGCGTTGTCGGCCAGGGTCAGGTGGCTTTCGGCCAAATCCAGTTCCGACTGCAGGATGCGCAGCGCGGTATTGAGGCGCTGCGGGTCCATGGCCATGCCACTGGTATGCAGGGTATCGGCGGCGGTCCGCAGCTTGGTGCGATGACGGTTGGCCGTGGACTCCGCATTCGGCTGCTCTTCCCCGGACGCGATCGCGTCCGTCTGGATCGAACCCTCACCGGCGACCAGCCACACCAGCGAAATGCCCAGCGTCTTCGCGAGGGTCACGCAGCGGGCGCGCGAAGGATCGGTGTTGCCGTCGCGCCAGCTGCGCACCACGCCCTCGGAGAAACCGCACATTCGGGCGATTTCGGTGACGCTGCCCACGCGCTGGATCAGCACTTTGATGCGATCGGCGAAGGTGTTTGCCGTTTCGGGTGGCGTAAATTTTTGCATGTTCATCGCAGTTCCCTGGCGGATGGCGACAAGTTGTGGTGAGCGTGAACCCGAAAATGAATTGCCCGCGTCAATCAACTGTTAGTAAGTTGTTGGCGATCGTAAAATCTTTCCGATAGGTCCGTAAGGTCTTGGGGAGGGTCGCGATATCCAGCAACTTCGCCCAGTTCAACAACGCAATTGTCGTTGATTGGTAACCACTAACTCATCGGCTTGTTCAGCTAGCAGACAGGAAAGTGCGAAGGCGCAACCGCCCTAAATCCTGCGACTTATGCTTTGAAAAGCAAGTTCTAGATCCCCGGTTGGGGCCGGAGGTCCTATAGCTTGGGGAGGAAAGAAGCCGGTTCGTAAAAATTTCAACGACAAACTTACGGTCGCCGTTCGCCGGGTGCTGAGTTGGCAGTGCCAAAAGGACGATCCGGCATGGCCCAAGGATCGTGAATCCAGCGCCTTCCAGCGGGTCGAATGACGCCACTGCCGGTCGGGGGGGCGAACCTCATTTCGACAGGGGCGGCCCGGTCATGTACTCGAAGCCGAGGACGCCTGCGTGTACTACGGCGGCTTTGATATTGGCCGCTTCCATTACCAGAAATATGCCCAGCGTTTCTAAGGCACGTTAATGCCGTATTAGGCGGTGTCCCGTAATGAGCCTGGCTTTTTGTTTACCTGATTAGCGTCGAATCTCCGCTGGAGCGCGCTTGGTGTAGGAGCGCACCCTGTGCGCGACCGGCGCTGGCCCCTGTTCCCATCGCCGCCGCCAGCGCGCCATCTACGCGATACGCCGGCGATGGCTGTGGGAACTGGGGCATAGCCCATCGCGCACAGGGTGCGCTCCTACATCTTGGGACGAGCGGGAAGTCGCATGGCTGAGAGTCGACGCTAATCAGGTTTGTTTATGCGCCAACGGCCTGGCGATTAATTGCGGCATACGCTTGCGAATGGAGTAAGCTTTTACAAGCGATATCCTTTGGACTATCCTCAGAGCTTCCCCCGTGTAGAGTCGAGGCGTGTTGGCGCCGGTTGGTTCTCGCGCTTCGCTCTGACATTCGATAGAGGTTTTTCCCATGCGCAGGTTGGTTTGGTCGCTGATGTCGGTCGCTGCATTGGCTCTCGCTGGTTGCAGTAATTCTTCGGACTCATCGCAGACCGCAACCCAGGGCGGCGCGGCCGCTCCTGCAGGTGCGCCCGTCAAGGCCAACGCGGTTACCGGCTCGGTGACCTTGCGCGACGCCAGCCAGCTGAGCGGTTCCGCGAAGTTGGACATCAGCCTGGTCGACGTGTCGGCACAGGACGCTGCGCCGCTGGCGAGCAAGACGATCAGCCCCGCGACCACATTTCCGCAGTCGTTCGAACTGAATTTCAATGCTGCCGACATCGATCCGGCCGCTATCTATGTGGTGCAGGCCGTCCTAACCGATGGCGATCGCAAATACACCATGCCGATTCAGGCGCCGGTGCTGACCAAGGGTTCGCCTAGCCAGGTGAGCATCCAGTTGGTGGCCGAGCAGACCCCGGGCGAGAAGGAATTCGCTGCCTTCACCGCCGTGCAGAAGCAGATCGGTGGCATGAAGATCAGCAGTGGCACCAAGCTCGAGGCGAACGTTTCGCGCGGCTGGCAGGTGTTCCGCGAGGCGGGTGAAGTGAAGTTCATCCGCGAACAGGTGGATTTCGGCGACAAGGGCTTCACCAGCACCGACTTCGCCTTCAAGGATGGCAAGCCGTGGGTTGTGGTGCAGCAGAAGAAGGCCAGCAAGGACGCCAAGCCGACGTCGACCGAGCGCGCCGCGTGGAGTCAGGACGGTACGCTGGTGCTCAAGACTTCGGAAGCCGGTGGCAAGACCTCGCCGTTGGACGATGACGCCGCCGCCGATCTGCAGAAGCAGGCGCTGACCATTCTGAATCTGGCCACGGGCGGCAAGGGCAAGTAAGTCCTTCCGACACGGAGCATGAAAAAAAGCCGTCCGCTCGCGCGGACGGCTTTTTTGTTGGGTGAAGCTCGCTTTAGAAGGCGACCTTCATGCCGAGGTTGACGCTGCTGTAGCGCTGGCTGCTGTCTTCGAAGCGGCCGCTGTAGCCGAGCCAGCCGCTGATCGTCTGCGTGAACTGCGCGCTGACGCCCAGGTCACCGGTACCCCAGGTCTTGTCCGGCGAGAAGCCGGCGAGGCTGAAGGTGCCGGGCATGTTGTTGAGGCCGGCCGTGATGTCGCGCGGATCGGCCTTGCTGTCATGGTTCCAGGCCAGCTCGACGTACGGCCTCAGCAAGGTGTTGCCTGCCTGCCATTGACCTTCCAGGCGCCAGCCCACGACGGAGAGCAGCGAGTCGCGCTGCTGGTGGCCAAACCACATGGCCGTGCTGTCGTTGCCGGCTTCGTTGTAGCCGTTCACCTTGACCGTCTGCCATTCGACCGTGGCGAACGGACCGCTGCGCAGACTGGACATGTCGAACCAGTAACCACCCGTCACGCCGCCACCGAGGTGGTTGCCATCGGCCTTGGCGGTCTCGGTGCGCTGGGCGCTACCGAGCTGGATGCGACGCTCGATGTCGGAGAAGTTGTCCGAGCCGAAATCGACATAGCCGCCGACGTAGGCGCCGGCCTGGTGATAGGTGAGGTAGCCCAGACCGGAAACATCCTGCAGCTTGTAACCGCCGCCGCCGGTGTAGCTGGCGTTGTGCTGGCCGATATTGAGGGCCACGCCAGCGGAGAGATTGTCGGTGGCGCGCACGTCGGCACCGAGCGTCAGGTTGACGTTGTTGCTGGTGGTGCGGGGCGAGGTGCTGCTGGAGTCGAAGGTCTGGTCGCCGTAGTCGAGATTCGCGAAGAAGCGCGTTTCGCCGCCCTGGCCGTCAGCCAGCATCTGGGTGCGGATGGCACGGTTCTGTGCCGAGATCGAAGCCAGCGGAGCCTCGGCCAGGATGGACGCATAACCCGGTGCGCTGAGCACCGAGACGACGTACTGGCCCAGCAACACGTCGGCACCGGTGGTCGGGTGCACGCCATCGGCGAACAAATAGGTCTGGTTGGTGCCGGCCGCCCACGTGTACGGCAGGCCGGAACCGGCCGGTCCGCACATCACCGAACTGGAGCCGACGCCGCAAGCCGGCGTGGTCACGTTGGTGAAGCCGTAGGCCGTCGGGTTGGCGATCACTTCGTTGAGCAGGCTGTAGGTATCGAGCGGGACGATGCCCTTGCCGAGCGTGGCCAGGCCGGCGTTGAGCTGGCCGTTGAAGACCAGGCTGAGGCCGGTCAGCGACGCGGAGGCGGCGGCGCCCTGCGCCGTCCCGTCCGGGGTCGCGCCGATATTGGGCAGGTTGAACACCAGGATGTTCTTCACGCCGGCAGCCTGCAGCTGGCCGATCAGCTTCACTTCCTGCTGCGCGGCCGCGGCGATGGACGCCTGCGCCTGGTCAGGAGTCTGCAGGGACGCCACGCCGGCGGCGGCCAGCACCTGTTGGGTCACCGCCGCCGTCACCTGCTGGGTGATCTGCGGGGTGAGCGCCTGGATCTGCGCGGCCGGGACGCCGGCAGCCTGAAGCTGGGCGATCTGAGCGGCGACGTTCTGGGCGATCAGCTGCTGCGCCGTGGCGGCGGCACCGACCGAGGTGGCCGCGGCGAAGATGTCGTTGGCGCCGCCCCAGATCGAGTACAGCGCCTTGCCGTCGACCTGGCCGCTGGCAAGGTAGGCGTTCACCTGGGTAGTGATGGTCGGCACGGCCGCAGGCGTGCCGGGCGAGTTGGTCAGCACGCCCGCGCCGCCCCAGGCAAAATCACTGCCGCCAATGAGCGAGGGGTTCAGTGAAATGCCGTAATGGCCGGCCACGTTCTGCACCGTCACCGAACCCGGGTTGGTGGTGAACTTCAGCGGCGGCTGGATGGCGGGGTTGAGCGCCAGTGAGATATTGCCGGCGTCGCTCAAGCTGTCGCCGAACACGACGACGTTGTCGAACTGCGAATTGGCGGCGAAGGCAGGGGTGCTGAAGATCAGTGCGGCGGCGATGGCGCCGGCCATAGTGCGAATGCGGGGCATGTCTTAACGCTCCTGGACCGGAATGGTCTTTTGTTATTCCCGCGTTACGGTAATGCATGCCCATACGTAAGCGCATGCTGCGCCGCATCGCGATTGATTTCCCCTGATGGCAAACCACAACCCGACCGCCGGAACCCCCTCTATGGGCTCCGGCGGGTGGTGCCTGACGACGGCCGCCCCAGGGGCCGGATACTGCAGTGTCGCTGGTTGGCTCAGCGCTTCATAGCACGAGACAGGGCGTCGGCGAAGGCGCTGTTGGACGGCGTCGGTGCCGGCTTGGGTGCGCCGCCACCGGGGCGCGGGCCACGGTTGTCGCGCTGGCCGCCACGCGTGTCGTTGTCGCCGGCCGGGCGGGCACTGCGCGCCTGCTGACCCGGTTCGTCATCCAGACGCATCGACAGGCCAATGCGCTTGCGCGGCAGGTCGACCTCCATCACCTTCACCTTGACGATGTCCCCCGCCTTGACGGCATCACGAGGGTCTTTCACGAAGGTGTGCGACAGCGCGGAGACGTGCACGAGGCCGTCCTGGTGCACGCCGATATCCACGAAGGCACCAAACGCCGCCACGTTCGTCACACGACCTTCCAGCACCATGCCGGGGCGCAGGTCCTTCAGGTCTTCGACGCCCTCGGCAAAACTCGGGGCGACGAATTCAGGGCGCGGGTCGCGGCCGGGCTTTTCCAGCTCCTTGAGGATATCGCGCACCGTCGGCACGCCGAACTTCTCGTCGGTGAACTGCTCGGCCTTAAGGCTGCGCAGGAAGCTCGCATCGCCAATGATGGCGCGCACTTCACGACCGCACTGGGCCATGATGCGCTCGACCACCGGATAGGCTTCTGGATGCACGGCGCTGGCGTCGAGCGGATTGTCGCCACGGGGCACGCGCAGGAAGCCGGCGCACTGCTCATACGCCTTGTCGCCCAGGCGCGGCACGTTCAGCAGGGCCTTGCGATTGGCGAACGGGCCGTTGGCATCGCGATGCTTCACCACATTCTCGGCGACGCTGGCGCTGAGGCCGGCGACGCGCGAGAGCAGTGCTGCGGAGGCCGTGTTGACATCGACGCCCACGGCATTCACGCAGTCTTCCACCTTGGCATCCAGCGCGCGTGCCAGCTTCACCTGGTTCACGTCGTGCTGGTACTGGCCCACGCCGATCGCCTTCGGCTCGATCTTCACCAGTTCGGCCAGTGGATCCTGCAGGCGGCGTGCGATCGACACGGCACCGCGCAGGCTCACGTCGAGATCCGGGAATTCCTTGGCCGCGGTTTCGGATGCCGAATACACCGATGCGCCCGCTTCGCTCACCACGATTTTCGAGAGCTTGAGGTCTGCGTGCTTCTTCATCAGCTCGGCGGCGAGCTTGTCGGTTTCACGCGACGCCGTGCCGTTGCCGATGGCGATGAGGTCCACGCCATGTTGCTTGCTGAGCACGGCCAGGCGCGCGACGGATTGATCCCACTGATTGCGCGGCTCGTGCGGATAGATCGTATCGGTAGCCAGCAGCTTGCCAGTGGCGTCGACGACCGCGACCTTCACGCCGGTACGGATACCCGGGTCCAGGCCCATCACCGTCTTGGCGCCGGCAGGTGCGGCGAGCATCAGATCCTTGAGGTTGTCGCCAAACACGCGGATCGCTTCGTCTTCCGCGCCTTCGCGCACGCGCCCGAACAGGTCGAGGGTGAGATGCAGGTGCAGCTTGACGCGCCAGGTGAGGCGCACGGTTTCGCGCAGCCACGCATCGGCCGGCACGGCCGCGATCGAGCATGCCCGCATGCGCGGCCACGCGGCCTTCGCCTTCCAGGTGGCCTTGCTCCATGTCCACAGTGGGCGCGAGTTCAAGCTCGATCACGCCTTCGTTGCGCGCGCGCATCAGCGCGAGCAGGCGATGCGAAGGGATCTTGCCGATCGGTTCGATGTGGTCGAAGTAGTCGCGGAACTTCGCGCCTTCGTTCTCCTTGCCGGGCACCACCTTGGCGCGGATCTGGCCCTTGTCCCACAGCCAGTCGCGCAGCTCGCCGACCAGGCCGGCGTCTTCGGCAATCGCTTTCCATCAGGATGGCGCGCGCACCATCGAGCGCGGCGCGCACGTCGGCGACGCCCTTGTCGGCATCGACGTACGAGGCCGCAACCGATTCCGGTGATTGGGCGGGATCCTCGCGCAGGCTGAGTGCCAGCGGCTCAAGGCCCGCTTCGCGCGCGATCTGTGCCTTGGTGCGGCGCTTGGGCTTGTACGGCAGGTACAAGTCTTCCAGGCGTGCCTTGGTATCCGCGTAAAGAATGTCGCCCTTCAACGCGTCGGTGAGCTTGCCCTGCTCCTCGATGCTGGCCAGGATCGCGCTGCGGCGCTCTTCCAGCTCGCGCAGGTAGCGCAGGCGTTCCTCCAGCAGGCGCAACTGGGTGTCGTCGAGGCCGCCGGTGGCTTCCTTGCGGTAGCGGGCGATGAACGGCACGGTGGCGCCGCCATCGAGCAGATCCACGGCGGCGTTGACCTGTTCCGGCTTGGCGGCAATGTCCTGGGCAATACGTTGTTCGATGCTGAGCATGAGGCTGAAACGATTCCTGTGCGTTCGACAAAGCGACATGCCATCTGCGTGGCAGGTCGAGTTGCCGATCATAGCAAGTCGTTCCCTCGCTCAATCCTACGCCGCGGGCGCCTGTTCCGGACGAAGCGTCAGGTAGCCTGGGGCCAGCGCCTGCGCTGGCTCATCCCCACGGGGTGACAGATAGCTGGTGGCGACGCGGCGATTGCGCGGCCAGTGCCGAGGACGCAGGGAGCGCGGATCGGAAGCATGGGCAAAAGGCATCAGGACCACGGCCGGGCGCGGCCCTGTGCTCGGCAAGGACAAGTGATCCTGCGGTGGGAACCCCATGCTCATGGCGGCCAGCACGGCGGCAATGATGGCCAGGGTGATGGCTGCGGGCAGCCAACGCGCGAGCATCCGAGTGAGCCTGAATCTGCGCTTGAGCTTGGGTGCAGGCGTGGCGAGTATCGGATGGATGTCGATGCCGGGTGGCGACTCGAGCACCGCGTGCCCGTTGGGCGATTCGGTCGACACGGCTGGTGTGGGGATACGCCGGACGTCGCCGATGAAGCGATAACCGAGACTATGCACCGTGGCAATGTAATGGGGATCGGACGCGCAATCGCCCAGCGCGCGGCGCAGCTGCGAAATGGCACGCGAGAGTACGCCGGGCGTGACATGCCGATGGCCCCAGGCGGCGTCGAGCAAATCGTCCTTGCTGACGACATCGCCCGCTTGCTGCAGAAGTGTCGTCAATACCGCGTAGGCCTTGGGTTCGACAGCTACTGGGCTACCCGCGCGCTCGAGACGATGCGCGCGCGGCTCGACGATAATGTCGCCGCACTGGTAGATCCAGCCACTGTCTGCCTGGGACTGGGCCATGAGCTTGCCTGATGGGCGGCCCCCCGCAACGACAAGCATGCGCTCAGTAGATCAGGCACGCATCCGCCATTGGTCATAACCGACGTTTTCCATGCAACGTGGCATGCATGGTGCGCATGCCACGGCTCGTATTGTCTCTGCCGCCATGAGCTTCCGTCAGGCGTTGAAGGAGCCCGCGTTGGCGCCGGTTTTTTTTCTGGCGTCGTTGAGCTCGCTGGCGCGACCGTTCAGCACGAGTGTATTGGCGATCAAATCGTGCAGACCCTGCTTGCGTTGAGTCCAGCCAACCATCAGGAAGCCGACGCCAAAGATGAGTGCGCTGAGGTATTTGGCCGGGTAGCGGCCGAACGCTCGCAGGAAGCTGATACGTTCTCCCTGCATACCGGTTACTCGAATACGCAGCGCGAGCTTGCCGACCGTCGCCTGCCAGGCCGAGCTTTCGCAAATCGCGAAATACAGCCAGATCATCGCAGTGATGATGAGAAACGCGGGCATCATCGTCGTGTAGTACTGGCTGAGCGCGGACAGCATGGCCTGCGCATCGTCCGCAGCGGAGAGTTGTGCGTGTTCCAGGGTGGCCTGGGCCGCGTCACCGCCCATCAGCTTTTCGATCAGCGCGCTCGGGATGTAGAGCATGACGCTGTCGATGAGGTAGGCGGCGACACGCTTCCAGAACCCGGCGTAATCCTCCAGCGAGGCGGTCGTGGATTTCGATGACTGCAGCGGAGCGATCGGTGGAGGCTCGACTGAAGCTGCGGTCAGCTCCTCCGGAAACAGCGCGGATAGCGGCTGCCAGTCGGCCAGGCCCTCATGCCAGCCCAGGTCGCTCGCGCTTACCTGGCCGGTGCGCAGCCACTGGCGCACTTCGACTTCCTTGTACGGGCCATGCCGCTCGCCGTCCCGTCCGATCCAGACTTCCATAAAAACATGCTCCGCATAGTCGATGGCATCCATGATGCCATGCGCGGCGCAAAAGCGGCTTTCGCGCCATCTCGATCAGTGCGTCGGTCGGTCGGTCCGGATCAGGCGGCGTGGCGTTTCAGGTGCACGAGCAATAGCGAAATGGCTGCCGGCGTGACGCCGCTGATGCGCGACGCCTGGCCAATCGTTTCCGGCTGCGCGCGCTTGAGCTTCAGCAGCACTTCGGCCGAAAGCCCCCGCACCTTGTCGTAGTCGAAACTGCCGGGTATCGCGGTCTGCTCGTGACGGCGCTGCCGCTCGATTTCATCTCGCTGGCGTTCGAGATAGCCGGCGTACTTGGTCTGCACTTCAACCTGGGCGGCCACGTTCTCGTCGTCCACCGCGGGCGCAATGCCGTTCACGGTGGTCAACCTGGCATAGTCCAGTTCGGGACGACGCAGCAGGTCCAGTGCATTGGTTTCACGGCTCAACGTGATACCAAGCTGACGCTCGATGGCCGCACCCAGCGAGTTGGCCGGTGCGGCCCACAGCGCACCCAGGCGCTGTGTTTCGCGTTCCACGGCCTCGCGTTTCGCGCGCAGCGCGTCGTAGCGTGCCTGCGGTACCACGCCGAGGCGATGCCCGGTTTCGGTAAGCCGCAGGTCCGCGTTGTCCTCGCGCAGATGCAGCCGGTACTCGGCGCGCGAGGTGAACATGCGATACGGCTCGATGGTGCCGTTGCTGGTGAGGTCATCGATCAGCACGCCGATATAGGCCTCGTCGCGACGCGGGTACCAGGGCGCCTCGCCCTGCGACCGCCAGCGCGGCATTGAGGCCGGCGATCAGGCCTTGCGCCGCGGCTTCTTCGTAGCCGGTGGTGCCGTTGATCTGGCCGGCGAAGTACAGGCCGGGGATGGCCTTGGTTTCCAGCCACGGGTTGCAGGCCGCGCGGATCGAAATAGTCGTACTCGATCGCATAGCCGGGCCGCGTGATGTGTGCGTTCTCGAAACCCTTGATCGAACGCACCAGCGCCAGCTGCACGTCGAAAGGCAGCGAGGTGGAGATGCCGTTCGGGTAGATCTCGAACGTGTCCAGACCTTCCGGCTCGATGAAGATCTGGTGCGAGCTCTTCTCGGCGAAGCGCACGACCTTGTCTTCGATCGACGGACAGTAGCGCGGGCCGACGCCTTCGATCTGGCCGGTGTACAGCGGCGAGCGATCCAGCGCGCCGCGGATGATCTCGTGCGTGTGCTCGCTGGTATGGGTGATCCAGCAGCTGACCTGGCGCGGGTGCTCGGCGCGCGAGCCCAGGTAGGAGAACACCGGCGCTGGGATCGTCGCCCGGCTGCTCTTCCAGGCCGGAGAAATCGATGCTGCGCCCATCGATGCGCGGCGGCGTGCCGGTCTTCAGGCGGTCAGCCGCGACAGGCAGTTCGCGCAGCTTCTGGGCCAGCGTGCTGGCCGGCGGATCGCCGGCGCGGCCGCCAGCGTACTGCGCGGGGCCGATATGGATCTTGCCGGCCAGAAAGGTGCCGGCGGTCAGCACCACAGCGCGGGCGCTGGAACTTCAGGCCCATCTGGGTCGACGACGCCGGTGACGCGCCCACCTTCCAGAATCAGGTCATCCACCGCCTGCTGGAACAATTCCAGGTTCGGCTGGGTTTCCACCATGTGCCGGATCGCCGCCTTGTATAGCGCGCGGTCGGCCTGGCAGCGGGTGGCGCGCACGGCCGGCCCCTTGGAGGCGTTCAGCGTGCGCCACTGGATGCCGGCGCGGTCGGCCGCACGGGCCATGGCGCCGCCCAGGGCGTCGATCTCCTTCACCAGATGACCCTTGCCGATGCCGCCGATGGCCGGGTTGCAGCTCATCTGCCCGATCGTCTCGATGTTGTGGCTGAGCAGCAGAGTGCGCGCACCGGCACGCGCCGCGGCGAGCGCGGCCTCGGTGCCGGCGTGGCCGCCGCCGATCACGATGACGTCGTAGGTAGTGGGATGGAACATGTGAAATCTCGTCGCTCAATGTGGTGCTGCGCCCGGCGGCCCCATCGGTGACTAGGCTCGGCCGTCCTGGCCTCGCCAAGTCACCCGGCCCTCGGCTTCCTGCCTCGGGCGCTCACCGCTCGCGGTCTGCCACTGGCAGACCGCGTGGCCTACGGCCAGCGCGGCTCGCCCACCGCCGATCACGATGACGTCGTAGTGGGTCGGATGAAACATGAAACTGCCCCGAAAGTGCAGGAATGGACCAAATGCGGCGCCTATGGTAACTCCACAAGCCCTGTCTGGCCGATGGCACGCTTCCTGCTTAATAAACTCCGCACTTTCACGGGCAGAAGCTGCGCTGTCATGCGCGCCGAGATCGAACGACAGGGGTTCGATTGCGTGCCGGGAGAGGAAGCAAGACGGCGCCCCTTGGGGCGCCGTCGCCTTTTTCAGGTCTTGAATAAGATCTGGCGCCCGGCGGTCTCAGGAACAGGGGGAATCCAGGATGACCGTGTTGCCGGGCGCCAGAAACCGTGAAAACGGATGACTGGCAACAGCTGACTGCTGCGCTACGGGTTGGATATTTACGCCTTACGCGTGAACGTAAAGTGACTAAAACGCTCGTTTGTGCCGAGCCTCGGCACCTCATGACGTACAGCGTCATTTCGTGATCTGAGCCCTCGGCAAATGTGATGTGCGTCACATTGATGGCACGAGCATTGCTTCAGCAGACAAGCCAGCCAAGGCAACTGTTCCGGGGGAACTCGTGTCATGGATTTCAACTTCGATCTTCAGCCGGTTTACCAGCACCACGACCTGCTCATTGAGCTGGGTCGCGTCGAAATGGCCATGGAGCATCTGGATGGACGCAGCGAGAACGAGCGTCAGACGCTGCGTCCGCGCCTGTTGACCCGGATGGGCCGCCTGCGCGATGCATTGGAGCGCCTGCCCGCCTGACATGCGCGCAGGCTTTGGCCGGATGGACGGCTAAACGCCCATTGCGTGGTGCGCAACTAAGAGACCTGGGCGCATGGCCCCTACGGGACCTTCGACGACCAAGTGTGTGCTCCCGGCGAGCATTACGCCCGGGTGCCCCGCTTCAGGCGGGTAGCACTCGGGCACTTTCCTTGCGTGTTCGGTGCGGGGCGGCAGCCCGGCAACCTTTGCCAGGTTCAGTCGTGCAGCATGCTCTGCACGATTTCGGTGAGGTTGCGCGATAGCCCGGGTTGTCCCGCGAGGGAGTCGATCGCGGCCCTGGCCACGGCATGTCGCGCTGGTTCCAGGCGCTGCCAGCCGTTGAAGGCCGTAGCCAGTCGCGCCGCGACCTGCGGATTGATCGCATCGAGCTGGGCAAGCCGCTCGGCGAGCAGGCGATAGCCGCTGCCGTCGGGGCGGTGGAAGCCATCGGGGTTATTGCGCGCCCACGCGCCGAACAGGGCGTTGACGCGATTCGGGTTCTTGAGCGTGAAAGCCGAATCGGCTTCCAGTTCGCGTACGCGATCGAGCACGACATCGCCGGGCAACTGCGTCTGCACCGAGAACCACTTGTCCATCGCCAGCGGGTTGTCTGCATAGCGCTGGCGGAAATGGACCAGTGCGGCGGCGGCTTGCGGGGCATTGCCGCGCGCCAGCACGGCCAGCGCGGCCAGGCGGTCGGTCATGCTCGGCGCGTTGTCGTATTGGAGGGTGGCAAGGTTCTGCGCGCCGTTGGGATCGACCAGCGCAAGCAGATCCAGCACGCGGCGCTTGAGCCGGCGCCGGGCCTGGCTGAGCGCATCGAGATCCCGATTCGTGTGGCCGGCAAGCGCCTCGTATCGTTGCAGCAGGGTTTCGCCCCCAATGCGCCGGGCCAGGCGTTCCTGCAATTGCCGGCGCAATGCGTGCACGCGCGAGGGATCGACCAGACGCTCGCGCTCGGACAGTTCGATTTCGCCGGGTGGCGTCAATAGATCGGCGAGCAGCGCCGCATCGAGCGTGGTCTCGCCAAACAGCGCCGCCAGCGCGTCGCACCAGGCGTCCAGGGCGGACGTGCCAGCACCATCGCGCAGGTTGTCGAAGGCGCGGGCGGCGAGCTGCTGGCCGGCTTCCCAGCGATTGAAGCCGTCCACGTCATGGCGCAGCAGCAAGGCGAGTTCGGTTGGCGCGTAGTCGCATTCGAGGATGACCGGTGCGGAGAACCCGCGCACCAACGAAGGAACCGGCGAAGCGTCCACCTGATGGAACACGAAGGCCTGCTCGGCGCGACTCAACACGACCACGCGCTCCGTCAAACCCGCTGACGCTGCTGCGTCACTCGCGAGATGCAGCGGCAGCCTGTGCCCTTCACGGTCGAACAGCGCCAGCTTCACTGGGATAGGCAGCGGCTGCTTCTGCGGTTGCGCCGCGGTAGGTGGCGTGTGCTGCGACAGCGTCAGCGTGTAGGTGCGCTGCGCGGCATCGTAGTGGCCGCGTGCCGTCAGGCGCGGCGTGCCGGATTGGCCATACCACGCAAGATATGGCATCAGGTCGATGGCATTGGCGTCGCCCAGTGCGCGCAGGAAATCCTCAAGCGTGGCCGCGTGGCCATCGTGACGCGAGAAGTACAGATCCATGCCACGGCGGAAGCCTTCGCGGCCCAGGTGACCGGCCACCATGCGCACCAGCTCCGAGCCTTTCTCGTAGACCGTGGCGGTGTAGAAATTGTTGATCTCGCTGTATTGCGCGGGACGCACCGGATGCGCGAGCGGGCCCGCGTCTTCCGGGAATTGGGCGCGACGCAGCAGGGCGACATCCTCGATTCGCTTGAGCGAAGGCGAATTCATGTCGGCGGAGAACTGTTGTTCGCGGAAGACCGTGAGGCCTTCCTTCAGCGACAGCTGGAACCAGTCGCGGCAGGTGACGCGATTGCCGCTCCAGTTGTGGAAGTACTCGTGTGCCACCACGGCTTCCACGGCGCGGTACTCGTCGTCGGTGCTCGAATCGGGATCGGCCAGCAGGTACTTCGCGTTGAAGATATTGAGGCCCTTGTTCTCCATCGCGCCCATGTTGAAGTCGTGCGTGGCGACGACATGGAACACATCGAGGTCGTACTCGCGGCCATACGCCTGCTCGTCCCAGCGCATCGAACGCTCCAGCGCGTCCATGGCGTAATGGCAGTGGCCGATGGCATCGGGCTCGGCCCAGATCGCCAGCTTCACCGCGCGGCCGCTGGCCGTAACGTAATCCTGCTCGATCTTCTCCAGCCGCCCGGCGACCAGGGCGAACAGATAGCTCGGCTTGGGGTGCGGGTCGACAAAGCGCGCCCAATGACGGCCGTTCTCCAGTTCGCCCTGGCCATCCGGATTGCCGCCGGCCAGCAGGACGGGGAAACGGTCGCGATCGGCGCGCAGGGTGACGGTATAGCTCGCCAGCACGTCCGGCCGATCGGGGAAGAACGTGATGTGGCGAAAGCCCTGCGCCTCGCACTGGGTCAACAGGAAGCCACCTTCGCGCTTGCCAGACAGGTACAGGCCTTCGAGTGCCGTATTCGCGGCAGGCTGCACGCGCACCCGCGTCTCCAGCACGCTGCCGTCGCGGGCGCCATCGACTTCCAGCACATGGTCCGCGTAGCGCCAGGCGGTTGCGGGCAGCGCCTCACCGTCCAGCGTGATCGACAGCAATTCCAGGCCCTCGCCATCCAGGCGCAGCGGCTCCTGCTGGCCGGGATCGCGCAGCAGATGCAGGCGCGAGGTCACCTCGGTCGTGTCGATACCGAGGTCGAAGGCCAGTTCGACCTGCGCCACGCGCCAGGCGGGAGGGCGATAATCGTTGAGCCGGATAAGAGTCGGCGAGGCGTCGCTACGAGTAGTCATCGAGACCGCTGGGGCTAGTGAGACCGGTCAGGCTAACATGCGGCCCTTTCCAGGCAGGACAAGGCGATGTCGGAGTTTCTTGCGGAACGCGATCAGTGGGGCGCCCACGAACTCGCCGTGCTGAGCGATCAGGCGCGCGGGCGTCGCGTGCGTATCGCACGGCGCGGGGCCACGCTGGTCAATTTCGAGGTGCCGAACCGTGACGGCACGCAGGATCTTGCCGCTGGCTACCGCGATGCCGGCGAGCTGGACAGCCGGCCCAGTTCCCGCTTCGCCATCATGGTGCCGTTCGCCAACCGTATTGCCGATGCACGCTACCGCTTCGAGGGCGAGGCCCATGATCTGCAGCCCGGCGTGGAGGGCAGCCAGCGCGCGGCCCGCCACGGTTTCGTGCGTGGCGTGGATTTCGACATCACCGAGTTGTCGGCGGATGCGCAGGCGGCGCGCGTAACGTTCGCTACGCAGGCGATCCGCCCCGGCTTGCACCCGGGCTACCCGTTCGCCATCGATCTGGCGGTGACCTACACGCTCGACGCGGCCGGCCTCACGCTGGAGGCGCGCATGCGCAATGTGGGCAATCAGGCGGCACCGTGCTTCTTCGGCTGGCATCCGTATTTCCAGCTTGGCGATAGCCCAGTCGACAGCTGGGAGCTGCAGATTCCCGCCGACAGCGTGGTGCGTACGGACGCCGACTACATTCCCTTGCCCGGTGATGCCGCGCGGGTCGCCATGGAACGTGAGCCCGAACTCGATTTCCGCCGGGCGCAGGCAATCGAGGCACGGCAACTCAATCACGCGTATGCGGATTTGCGTTACGACGCTGACGGGCGCGCGCGCACTCGACTGCGCGATCCATCGAGTGGATTGGCGATCGCGATGTGGCAGACCTCCGGTGTGATGCTGGCCTTCACCGCGGATACGGTGACGCGTGATAGTCGCCGCTCGGTTGCACTGGAGCCAATGGAAAGCTGGGCGGACGCCTTCAACCGCCCGGACTGCGCTGCCACCATTCGTCTCGAACCTGGCGCCGAAAGGCGCTTCCTCTGCGGCGTGGAGATCGCATCAGCATGAGCCCCAACATCAACCCGGCAGCGCTACCCAGCTTTGATCAGGTTCAGCAGGCGGCGGCACGTATCGCCCCCTATGCCGTACTCACCCCGGTGCTGCGCAGCGCGGCATTGAATGCGCTGACTGGGGCCGAGCTGCATTTCAAATGCGAGAACCTGCAGCGCGGCGGCGCGTTCAAATTTCGCGGCGCATGCAATGCGGTGTGGTCACTGGATGATGAGCAGGCGGCGCGCGGCGTGGTCACGCATTCGTCCGGCAATCATGGCAATGCGCTGGCGCTGGCCGCAGCGACACGCGGTATCGCCGCACACGTGATCGTGCCGGATGGCGCGGTGCGCACCAAGGTGGAGGCGATCGAACGCGCTGGCGCGATCCTGCATCGCTGCGAGGCGACCCAGGCCGCGCGCGAGGCGAAGGCCGAGGAAGTGCGCCGGGCCACCGGAGCCGAACTGGTGCATCCGTATGCCGATACGCGCGTGATGGCCGGGCAGGGCACCGCAGCGCTGGAATTGCTGCAGCAAAGCGGTGGACTGGATGCGCTGATCACGCCGATCGGCGGCGGCGGCCTCGCGGCGGGTACGGCGATTGCCGCGCACGGACTGGTGCCTCAACTCGCGCTGCATGGCGCCGAGCCGGAAGGCGCGGACGATGCTGCCCGTTCGCTGGCGCAGGGCCACCGGGTCGGTCCGTTTACGGCCCACACGATTTGTGATGGCCTGCGCACCTTGATCGGCGAAACCAACTTCGACGCGTTGCGCATGCATCGCGTGCAGGTGGCGACGGTGAGCGACGAGGAAGTCGTTGCCGCGATGAAGCTGCTGTGGAACGAACTGAAGCTGGTGGTCGAGCCTTCCAGCGCCACGGTGCTGGCGGCAGTGCTGAAGTATGCGGAGCGTTTTGCGGGTCGGCGCGTAGGGCTCGTACTCAGTGGCGGCAATGTCGATCTTGATGCGTTGCCGTGGTGATGCTTTCTTCCTCTCCCCCTTGGGGAGAGGACTGAGGTGAGGGGCGGGTGCTCGCGGTAGAGTTTCAAAGAGCCCTCTTCGATTAAGCTCTGTCGCAAGATTGGCCCCTCACCCTACCCTCTCCCCGAAGGGGAGAGGGATACATTCGCGCTCAGACCTTCTTGATAAAACAGGTCTTCAGCACCAGCGTGGAGCGCCCGTCGCGGCATTCGACCTCTTCAGGATTGTCCTCGTCCACGCGGATGGACTTGAACACCGTGCCGCGCTTGAGCGTCTGCGGTGAACCGTTGACCTTGAGGTCCTTGATGACCTGCACCTAGTCGCCGTCGGCCAACACGGCGCCATTGCTGTCTTTCACGTTCAAGTCGATCTTTCTGCGAGAAACAAGAGGTTTACTGTAGCGCCGCGCCGGTACGGCGACTCAGCCACGGCGCAGTCGCAACCCGCTCACCGCGACCAGTCCGAGCAGGACAAACACGATGCCAACCACTTCCATCGCGCTGGGCCGCTCGCGCAGGATCGCCCACGCCAACAGCACGCTGACGATGGGCACGCCAAGACTGGCCAGGCTGGCTACGGCGGTTGGAAGGCGATGAAGCACCACCAACCACAAGCCCCAGGCAATGCTGGAGGCCATCACCACGCTGTAGGCCAGCCCGCCGATAAAGCCCCAGCTCCAATCGATAGAGCGCTGCGGTACGCATAGCGCGACGATGACCAGGGCCATCGCACCGAACAGCATCTGCCACGCGGTGAGATTGAGCGGCGTCGGTGCGTGATGCAGAAATACCCGCTTGCTCATTACCGTGCCCATCGCCCAGGCCATGCCCGCGCCGATCGCCAGCAGCGTGCTGCCGGTATTGCCCAGGCCATGCCACGGCTCGATGATGCAAACCAGGCCCATGGCGGCGAGACCGAGGCCCAGCCAGCGGCGCGGCGTGAGCCGCTCTTGCAGAATCACCCATGCCAACAGCACGGCCCAGAATGGCATCGTGTAAGCCAGCAGGGCGATGCGGCCGGCACCGCCGTTCACCAGCGCCCATTGCCCCAGCCCCTGGAATGCGGCGGTCTGGCATAGGCCGATCAAGGCGGTGGGCAGCAGCGGCGGCGGTCGCAGCGACTGCCGCGTCGCCAGTAATGCGCCAAATAACAGCAGCGCCCCCAACACGTAGCGCAGCGCAGCGAAATCGAAGGGGCCGGCGTGTTGCAGCACCTGCTTCATCACGACCCAGCTATAGGCCCAGATCAGGATGGTGGCGAGCAGTGCCAACACGGCGCCGCGCGGATGCGGTGATGCGGTCATGACGTCAGGCCAGGTCGAAGGAGCGCGGCGTATGTCGGGCGTTGCCCTTGTGACGCGCCAGTGGGTGGGATAGCGTCGTGGCTTACCCGGAAACTTACAAGGGGAGAGACATGGCCGGAACGAGTTCCTGGAACGCACCCGTGGCCTGTGCGGGATTGGCGGCGTACGTCGGCATGCTGTTCCGCTTTCCACTCCTGGTGCAGATGGTGCAGGCCGGCGAGATCCCCATCCTCAGTGCCGTACCGACCGTGCTCGGTGCCTTGCTGCTGCTGGTGGCCTGCTTCGGCCTGCTGCTGCGAAGGCCGGTTCGCGGATGGTTGTTTGCCATCGCTGCCGTCGCCTTGCTCGCCGGCTTGATTGGGCTGCCCACCCTGGTCTTTTCGTTCTGGCTTTGGTTGGCCGTCGTCGTCGCGGTGACGGGGACGGTTATCGGTTTTCGCTCCCGGCGCCGCGCTGGCGCGCCCGACTGATCCAGGCCCGGGCATATGGTTCGCACATCACGACAAGGACTTCATCACATGCGGCGTTGCTCCTGGGGCGATAGCCCCGACATGCACGATTACCACGACACGGAATGGGGCGTGCCATTGCACGACGATCGCGCCTTGTTCGAATTCCTCTGCCTGGAAGGGGCGCAGGCCGGCCTGTCATGGCGCACTGTCCTGCTCAAGCGCGACAACTATCGGCGTGCCTTCCACCACTTCGACATCGCCAAGGTGGCGGCGATGAAGGATCGCGAACTGGAAAAGCTGCTGCTCGACCCAGGCATCATCCGCAATCGTCTCAAGGTTACGGCCACGCGTGATAACGCCATCACGGCGCTCGATGTCATGGGCGAGCACGGCAGCCTGGATAGCTATTTGTGGTCGTTCGTCGACGGCGAGCCCGTTCGCAATCGCTGGCGCGTGCAGAGCGACGTGCCGGCGAGCACACCGCTGTCTGACCGCATGAGCAAAGAGCTGAAGAAGCGCGGCTTTCGCTTCGTCGGCACCACCATCTGCTACGCCTTCATGCAAGCGACCGGCATGGTCAATGACCACTTGGTGGGGTGCTTTCGGCATAAGCAGGTGTGATGACTGACCGTTAGGGATGGTCTGAGCAAGCCTTTGCTCGTCATTCCGGCGAAGGCCGGAATCCAGCGTCTTCAGCGCTGTTTAAAGGCACTGGATCCCAGCTTTCGCTGGGATGACGGCCTGATCAGCCCTTCGGCTGTTGAGAGCCTCTGGGATGACCACTTATCCAAATAATCCTTACCGCCGTCTCGAACCGCGCAGGCTATCCACCGAGAAACTGGCCATCTCGCCGCCGCCGGGCGTGCGGCGCGACTGTCCGTGTGGCGGGCCCCAGGCGTGTGCCGTGACGACTTCCCAGGTAGCGGGAATACGGCCATCGACGCGCAAGGCTTCGTACGCCGCCAGCATGCGCTGGTAGTGGCGCTTACCCAGCAGATGGCGTTCGCGCTCACGGTCGGCATTGGTGGCGCCCAGGCCCTGCAATTCCTTCAGCAGCAGACGCGGTTCGCTATAGGTGAGGGTGTAGCGGTCCACGTCCAGCACGGGGTCGCGCAGGCCCGCGTTGATCATCGCGTCGCCCAAATCATGCATGTCGAGAAAGCGGCTCACGTGCGGCTGCTGGTCGGCTTCCGCCCAGGCGGCGCGCAGTTCCTTCAGCGTGTCGGGGCCGAAGGTGGAGAACACCAGCAAGCCACCGGGCTTGAGCACGCGCACGCATTCGCCGAACAATGCCGGCAGATCGTCGACCCACTGGAAGCACAGGTTGGAATGCAGCACGTCCACGCTGTGGTCGGGCAAGGGCAGCGACGTGGCATCGGCGCATACGCGCTGAAAGGGCTTTAGCCAGCTGATGTGTTTCCTGGCGGCGCGCAGCATGGGCAGCGCGAGGTCGGCGGCGATCACCTGCGCCTTGGGATAGCGCTTGCGCAGCAGCGCGGTGCCGCGCCCGGTGCCTGCGCCCACGTCGAGCACACGTGCGGGCGCCTCGAGATAGAAACCGAGGCGATCCAGCAACAGCGCTTGTACTTCCTGTTGCAGGGCGTCGTGCTGCTCATAGGTGTTGGCGGCGCGGCCGAAGTTTCGGCGCACCTGGCGCTTGTCGAAATGCGATTCGCTCATCGCATCGTATCCAGCAATGGCGCCAGCACGTTCGCTACGTCGTTGGCATAACCGAAGAACGGCGCGTGGCCGGCATGGGCGATCTCGTGATACGTGCCACGACCTTGTTCGGCAGACCATGCCATCGCGGGCGGCGGCACCAAGCGATCGCGGTGTCCGGCAATCCACTGGTTCGGCACCGAGAGCGAGGCGAGGTCGGCGCGGCGGTCGGTGGTTTCCAGAATGCGGATACCTTCCTGCAGCACGCGCATATTGGGTTCGCCGCGGGTAAACATCAGGCTGCGCAAATGACGCAACTCGGCACGCGGATCGGGACTGCCCATCGCCTCCAGCGCGATGAACCGTTCGAGCGTGGCGTGGTAGTCGGTTTCCAGGTCGTCGGCGAGCTGGCGCACCAGCTTCGGGTCGCTACCGTAGGGCCACTCTTCGTCACGCGAGAACTTGGGCGTGCCGCAGATGACGCCGAGGCCGCGCGCATGCTGCGGGTGCTCCAGGGCCGCGGTCAGCGCCACCAGGCCGCCTAGCGACCAGCCAATCCACAACGCGGGTGGGGTGCGTTCGGCAATCGCCTGGGCGCAGGCCGAGGGCTCCAACGGCAGCGTGCTGTCGCGCGAATAGCCATGGCCGGGAAGGTCGACGACATGCATCGAGCAGCGATCCGCCAATGCGTCCACCAGCGGCTCCATCATGCCGCCGTGCATGGCCCAGCCATGCAGGATCACGACAGGGACGGGGCCGCGGCCGTGGGTTTCGATGTGGAGCGTCATGGCGCCGTTACTTCCTCTCCCCTGCGGGGAGAGTATTGAGGTGAGGGGTGGGTGCTCGCGGAAGCGTCGCCATGTGCGGGCTTGTCGCTAGATTGGCCCCTCACCCCAACCCTCTCCCCGGAGGGGAGAGGGAGCAAGGGCGCGGGCGCCAGGCGCTTGTCCACGGCCCCGCGTTCATCAAACACGAAACAATCGCCACGCCAATGCGTGCCGTCCGTTTCCTCGAAATACTTCAGGATGCCGCCTTCCAGCTGATAGACGTTGTCGATGCCGATGTCCTGCAGATGCAGGGCGGCCTTTTCGCAGCGGATGCCGCCGGTGCAATACGACACCACGGTCTTCTTCTCGAAGCGTGCGCGGTCGGCGGCAATCGCCTCGGGAAACTCGGTGAAGCTGCTCAAGCGATAGTCGACGGCATTCTCGAACAGGCCGACGTCGGTTTCGTAATCGTTGCGCGTGTCGAGCAGTACCAGCTCGCGGCCATCGTCGTCATGGCCTTGTGCCAGCCAGCGTTCCAAGGTGCGCGGCGCCACGGCAGGCGCGCGTGACCCTTCGGGGCGAATGGCCGGCATGCGCATGGTGATGATTTCCTTCTTGAGGCGCACACGCATGCGAGCCGAACGGCACGTCGTCGGAGATCGACTCTTTCGGCTCCAGCCCGGCGAAGCGCGGATCGCTGCATAGCCAGTGCATGAAGGTATCGATGGGCTCGCGTGGGCCGGCCAGGAACAGGTTGATGCCTTCGGGTGCCAGCAGGATCGTGCCCTTCAGCGCGAGGGCCTCGCAGCGCTCGAGCACGCGCTCGCGCAGCGCGGGAAGGTCATCCAGGCTGACGAAGCGGTAAGCGGAAAGATTGATGATAACCATGGGCAGAGGGGTACGGCGAAGCCGCCATTATACGGGGCGTGCCAGTGGAGCTCCGGCGGGCAGGCGTGACAGTGCGTCCAGCAGCCGGTCCACATCGCTTTCGGTGTGCATGGCGGAGAGCGTGATACGCAGGCGCGCCTTGCCCTGCGGCACGGTGGGCGGGCGGATCGCGGTGACTAACAAACCCTGCTGTTCCAAGGCTTCCGCCGCGTCCAGCGCGACCCGGGTGTCGCCCAGCAACAGGGGCTGGATGGCAGTCGGCGAGGGCATCAAGGGCAGGCCCAGCTGCGCCGCGCCCTGGCGGAAGCGTGCGATCAACTGGTTGAGTTTGTCGCGCCGCCAACCTTCTGTTTGAGCCAGCCGCACGGCCGCCAGCGTGGCGGCGGCGAGTGCCGGCGGCATGGCGGTCGTATAGATATAGGTGCGAGCCGATTGCAGCAGGCCGTCGATCAGATCGGCTGAGCCGGCCACGAAGGCACCACTGCAACCCAGCGCCTTGCCCAGCGTGGCCATCAGCACGGGCACGTCGTCCTGGCTGAGGCCGCTGTCGATAACGCTGCCTTCGCCTCGCGCGCCGAGCACGCCCAGGCCATGCGCGTCATCCACCATGAAGGTGGCGCCTTCGCGCTGGCAAAGCCCGGCAAGCGCGCGAAGCGGCGCGATATCGCCGTCCATGCTGAAGACGCCATCGGTGGCGAGCAGGGTCGCGGCATCGCTACGACTGGCGAGCTGGCGCGCAGCGCCGTCCACATCGGCATGCGGATAGCGCTTGAGTTCCGCGCCAGCGAGTTGGGCCCCATCGAGCAGGCAGGCGTGGTTGAGCTTGTCCTGCACGCACAGGTCGTCGCGTTGCAGCAGCGCCTGCATCACGCCCAGGTTCGCCATATAGCCGGTGGAGAACAGCAACGCTCGCTCGCGCCCGGTCCATTCGGCGAGCGCTTCTTCCAGCGCGGCGTGCGCGGTGCGATGGCCGCAGATGAGATGGGCAGAGCCGCTGCCGACGCCGTCGCTATCGGCGGCCTGCTTGAGCGCGGCGATCAGCTGCGGATGCTGGGCCAGGCCGAGGTAGTCGTTGCTGCAGAACGCGAGCAATCGTTGGCCGTCGCGCTCCACCCAGGCGCCATCGGCACGCTCGATGGTGTGTAAGCGGCGTAGCAGGCCAGCCTGCGCACGCTGTTGCGCGTTTGCGGCGAGGCGGCTGAGTAGATCAGGACGCGATGTCATGCGGGCCTTTTGTAGGAGCGCACCCTGTGCGCGACAACCAGACGGAGCGTTACGCCACAACGTTGCGGTCGCGCACAGGGTGCGCTCCTACATCAAAGCGGCAAGTCAGACGGCGCAGGGCGCGAGGATGTCTGCGTGCACGGTATCCCCTTCCTCCGCCACTTCCAGCGGATGCAGGTCGAGGCGGGCGAACAGCTGGCGGTCGTGTTCCACGTCGGGGTTGCCGGTGGTCAGCAGCTTTTCGCCGTAGAAGATGGAGTTGGCGCCGGCAAAGAAGCACAACGCCTGCACGGCATCGTCCATCTGCTGGCGGCCGGCCGAGAGTCGCACCATCGAGGCCGGCATCAGGATGCGTGCCACCGCAATCGTGCGCACGAAATCGAACGGATCCAGCGCCTGTGTGCCGTTCAGCGGCGTGCCTTCCACCTGCACCAGCTGGTTGATCGGCACCGACTGCGGGTGCTCGGGCAGGCTGGCCAGGGTCTGCAGCAGGCCGGCGCGCTGGTCGCGCGTTTCGCCCATGCCGACGATGCCGCCGCAGCAGGTCTTCAGGCCGGCTTCGCGGACGTGGTCCAGCGTGTCCAGGCGATCCTGATACTGGCGCGTGTGGATGATCTCGCCGTAGAACTCCGGCGCGGTGTCGAGGTTGTGGTTGTAGTAGTCCAGGCCCGCCTGCTTCAGCGTCTGCGCCTGCTCGCCGCTGAGCATCCCTAAGGTGGCGCAGGTTTCCAGGCCCAGGCCCTTCACCGCGCGCACGATCTCGGCGACCTTCTCCACGTCGCGGTCCTTCGGGCTGCGCCAGGCCGCGCCCATGCAGAAGCGGCTGGCGCCAGCGCTCTTGGCCGCCTGCGCCCGCGCCACCACCGCATCCACACTCATCAGCTTCTGCGCCTGCACGCCGGTGTCATAACGCGCCGCCTGCGGGCAGTAGGCGCAATCCTCGGGGCAGCCACCGGTCTTGATCGACAACAGGGTCGATACCTGGACCGCGTTCGGGTCGTGGTGCTCGCGGTGCACGGAATGGGCGCGATGCAGCAGCTCGTTGAACGGCAGGGCGAACAGCGCGGCCACTTCGGCGCGGGTCCAGTCGTGGCGGATGGGTTGGGCCATGGCGGGCATTCCGGGGTAGGGAAGCGCGACAGTTTGGCAGGGTCGTTCCGACTGTCAACTTTCCATGGTCGCTATCGGTTGACGATGCGCAAACGTATGGCTGCCGCTACCATCGGGACCAGTCACCCCCATGGAGTCACAGGCATGAGTGCAGGACAGGGCAGTGCCGGCAACGTGCTCGCGGCCATCTGCAGCTTTTTCATTCCTGGCCTGGGCCAGCTGGTGCAGGGGCGTGTGTGGATCGCCCTGGTGATGTTCGTGCTCGCCGGGATCCTGTGGATCGTCTGGCTGGGCTGGATCATCCACCTGTGGTCGATCCTCGACGCGGCGCTGTTCAAACCCAAGACCTGAGGCAAGGAGGCCGCGCATGGAGGCGCTTTGCTGGTGGCGAAGGGCGACGGAAGCGTTGCAACGCTTCGCCTTGCCCTTGCACTGCCTGCTATGCGGCGGACCGGGTGACGATGGTCTCGATCTCTGCCGCGACTGCGCGGCCGAGCTGCCGCGCAACCTGAGCTGCTGCGCTCGATGTGCCTTGCCGCTGGCGCTGCCGGCGGCCTTGTGCGGGCAATGTCAGCGGCGCCCGCCACCGTGGGACGCGGCATGGGTGCCTTTTCGCTACGCGTGGCCGCTCGATCGTCTGGAATCGCGCTTCAAGTTCGGCGCGGACCTTGCGGCGGGTCGCGTGCTGTCGAGCCTGTGGCTGCGAGATATGCCAGCCGTGGAACGCCCTCAATTGATCATCCCGGTGCCGTTGCATCGTTCGCGTTTGCGCCAACGCGGCTACAACCAGGTAAGCGCAACCCCCTCTGATCACTAATTGACCACATTCGTTTTCGTAGCCTTTGGAGATCGCGGAAGGGGGTGATATCCATGCGCTGGCTGCTCCCCGTGGAAGGCTTCTTTTTAGGTTCTTCACGGAACCGCGGGGAAGTAGGGATTGACGGGCGAGGGTTGGTTACATTGGCAGTCGCCAAACACACCAACCCAACCGTCCCTCGCCGTCCCGATGAATGCTATGAGCCTGCCTTCCTTCTGGGAAGGTTTTTGTGTGGAGTCCTGTGAAGAGCAGGCCGACGATCAGCTGCTGATCACGTTGCGTGCCGATCCGGCATGGACACCGCGGTGCGGTGGCTGTGGCGCTCCCAGTCCGTTGATCCATGACCGTCAGTGGCGACGCATCCGTGAGCGCGACCTGCTGGATCGGCGGGTGTGGCTGAAGGTGGAGCTACGCCGGGTGGATTGCCTGCGTTGTGGGCGACGTCGCGAACGGGTGGGTTGGCTGGATCCGCGGGCGCGGGTGACCCGTCGTCTTCAGGCCTGGATCGAGGCGTTGACGCAGATGCTGCCGATTCGTCATGTCTGCGCGCTGACGGGACTGCACTGGCAGAGCGTCAAGGACATCGACAAGCGTCGCCTGGTCGCGACACAGGGCGCCTTTGAGGCCGGCGCGGTACGTCGCCTGGTGATGGACGAGTTTGCCCTGCACAAAGGACATCGTTACGCGACGGTGATCATGGATGCGCAGACCTTGCGCGTGCTGTGGGTCGGCGAGGGCAACAGCCGCAAGGCCATCGCACCCTTTTTCGCCCTGTTAGGGGATACCTGTCGGCACATCGAAGCGGTCGCCATGGACATGAACACGGCGTTCGATCGGGAGGTGCGCACACACTGCCCACAGGCCGAAGTCGTCTACGACCTGTTCCATGTCGTCGCCCGTTTCGGTCGCGAGGTCATCGACCGCGTGCGGGTGGATCAGGCCAACGCCTTGCGTCAGGACAAGCCCGCCCGCCACGTCATCAAACGCAGCCGCTGGCTGCTGTTGCGCAACCGCGAGAATCTCCAGGAAGAACAGGCCGTGCGCCTGCGCGATCTGCTCGCCGCCAACCAGCCGCTAGCCACGGTCTATCTCCTGAAGACCACACTCAAGGAGATCTGGTACGCCCCCAGTGTCCGCGAAGGCTGGTTGCGCTGGCGTCAGTGGCAACGCATGGCCGAAGAAAGCGGCATCCCCGCGTGTATCACCTTCGCCAGACGACTCAAACCGTACCTGCGCGGCATCCTCGCTAGTGCCAAATACCACCTGCACACCAGCGTCCTGGAAGGCGTCAACAACCGCATCAAGGTCATCAAGCGCATGGCCTATGGCTTCCGCGACTCGACCTACTTCTTCCTGAAAATCAAGGCCGCCTTCCCCGGGAAAGCGTGAAGAACCTTTCTTTGCGCTTCTCCCAGAACAGTTCGGGGCGAGGACACTAGGGAAACTCTGATTTTGCCTCGCGGTCGAAGATCAGCCCCCACCGACAGAATGTAGATGATGTCCGAGAAGCAGCTGACCCTGGCCACCCAAGCCGATGGTGGATTTGAGGCACACCGCAAGCCCACGCGGCGCGATGTGTTCCTGGCCGAGATGGACAAGGTGGTGCCGTGGGCCCAGCTTTGCGCGGTGATTGAACCGTTCTATCCCAAGGCGCGCGCCGAAGGCGGTCGTCGTCCGGTAGGTCTGGAGCGGATGCTGCGCATTCACTTCCTGCAGCAGTGGTACGCGTTGAGCGATCCGGCGGTGGAGGAAGCACTGTACGACTCGGCGTCGATGCGTCGGTTTGTCGGCATTGATCTGGGCGCGAGCCCGCACCGGACGAGACCACGGTGTGCAAATTCCGGCACCTGCTGGAGAGGCACGGGCTCGCCGACAAGCTGTTCAAGACAGTGAACCAACATCTACACGACCACGGCCTGAAGCTCTCGCAGGGCACGATCGTCGACGCGACGATCCTTGGCGCGGCCTCGTCGACCAAGAACCGCGCCAAGGCGCGCGATCCACAGATGCACCAGACCAAGAAAGGGAATCAGTGGTACTTCGGCATGAAGGCGCACATTGGCGTGGATGAAGCGACTGGCCTGGTGCACAGCGTGGTGACGACGGCGGCGAATGTGGCGGACGTGACGCAGGTGGGGCAACTGTTACACGGCAGGGAGAAAGCCGTGTTTGGCGATGCCGGCGACACGGGCGCCCAGAAGCACGCACCGGCCAAACGTGGTCGCCAATGGTGGATCGCGGCCAAGCGCAACACGGTCAAGGCGATCACCGATAAGAAACTGCGCGGATTGATCGAAAAACTGGAACATGCCAAGGCCTCGATACGGGCGGCGGTCGAGCATCCGTTCCGAGTGATCAAGCGGCAATTTGGCCACGTGAAGGCGCGTTACCGAGGCCTGGCCAAGAACGGCGCGCAGGTGCTGACGCTGTTTGCGCTGAGCAATGTGTGGATGGCCCGCAAGCATCTGCTGGCCACGACAGGATAGGTGCGCCCGCCGCGCACACTGCCGCGATCAAACGCGGCAAAACGAGCTGTCAAATCGCCATGACGTGGCATGGATAGCCGTCGTCGACCGTGAGGCGACGGCCCAGAGGACCGCTGTTGCTACGAAAGGGGGATGATCAGACCATCCCTAGGTAGATGACTGGGGCAAACAGACTGGAAGCCCACGCCGCCGCCCGGAGGAACATCAGGGAGCCTCGGGAATACTTGAAGGTACCGGTTTCTTCTGCACCAGCATAATCAGACGACGGCCAATCGTATGACGGGTCAACGGGACCCGTGCCAGCGCTAGCCTTCCTCTTATATCGGCCGACGTCCCCCCGCTTTCAGTAGCGGGACGAATTAGAGCCCAGTGTCACTTTAGCTGCTTCGCATAGTCGGCGGGCGTGAGCTCGCCCAAAGCCTTCTTGGGTCGTTCTTCGTTGTATTCCCGGCGCCAGGTTTCGATCTCGGTGCGTGCGTGAAGCAGGCTGGGAAACCGGTGCTCGTTGAGGCATTCATCGCGCAGCCGCGCTCCCCCTGCCCGGTACCGTGGCGAACACCAACTGCGAGGCCTATCGAAATGTCCCGCCGAGTCAGGTCGGGGCCGCCCGCTCCGGATCCACAAAGGAGCCCGTCCTCGTCATCGGATGCGACGAGGGTTCATAACGGAGGCGTACGCCAAATATCTGGCGGACGCCACTTGCGCTGTTCGGGCACCCTGTTAGTGTTTCTCGTAATCAACCAACGGAGAGCTATTCATGAAGGACCTGATGCCCCTCGTAACGTTCGCCGGCCCACTGACGTTCGGCGCAATCCTTTACCTGATTTCTAGACACTTGCGCCGTCGGGCGGGTCAGAAGCCGGGCACTCGGGTGCGGAAAGCTCCGGGCCGCGGCACCGGCCACGACTTCGATGACGCTCTCGACCTGGACGTGTTCCCGAAGGTAAATACCAACGGCAATATGATGATCCCGGGAACCGGCATAGACGTAACCGGGCGCCCCTTCGGCAGCTAATGCGAACCCCGGGCCGGGTATTGCGGCGACATCAGAAATGAAAAGGGCGGCCTAGGCCGCCCTTTTTTTATTTCCTCTCAGCCTGCGACCGACTACCGTGTGGGCGCCGTGGGTGCTGCCGGCAGCGGAGTCGTCTGCGGGGTACCAACACCGCTAATGGCCGCCTGCAGGTCAACTCCCTGGCCAAAGAGGTACTGCGCGTTCCCCACCTTACCGAGATCGTTTTTGTGCGCCTCCGCGGGAGCGGTGAACGTGCCGCCATTAGCGATCTTGTCAGTAACCCGCCCTGGCACGGAGGACGTGACTTCACCGCCCAGCTGTGCCGCCTGTTGAACCCTTGCTTCGGTCGGCGCCACGGCGGCCCCGACCCCATTTTGCATCGCCGCCATGCCACCGGCGTCTGGTCCACGGGCCGTCGTCTCGGACGGCATAATGCCTGCGCCTTGCAAGAGCGCATCACGCGCCTCAGCCTGGAAGGGACCACCATTCATGCTTGCCTGATAGAGCGTCCGCGCTGCTGCCGCTGCCAAGCGCTGGTTGTTATCAGTGTACTCGCCGGTGCGCTCAAGCCGATGGTAGGTCGCATCCAGGTCACCTTGCCGGCCATACGACCGGGCCGCATCGACAAAGTGGCTCAATGCCACCGAATTGTTCATCAGTCCCCCTGAAAGCTGCCGCTCATCAATTGTCAGGTCACCGCCAAAGCTTTGCATGGCCGTGTGCTTCTCATCAAAGCTCTTCGTGGTATCGAGCATGCTTTGCGCAGTGTTCCTAAGCTCCGAAGCTTGCTGGTCCGTGAAGCCATGGTCATGTGCCCACTGGTCACTTCGAACCATCTGGTCAAGGTCCGAGCGACTCAGCGTTGCCGCGATTGCTTGCCCGGCCGACGCCGACTCCCGCTGCGATGCGCCCGCGCTCGCCGCAGTGGAATAGTTCGTGCCCTCGACGAAGTTGAAGTTCTCACCTTGGTGGTAGTTAAAGCTCCCGCCGGCACTCGCGCCAATTTCGGCTTTCACGCCGGTTTCCTCGCCCATCGGCACCCCTAACTTTAGGCCTGCAGACACACCGTATTGCTGCACCCACTGGTGTCCGTGATCCAGGGTATGAAGATCGTTTGTGACCTTGGAATTGTTGTAAGCCAACGCCGCGTCCAGACCCTTGTCAGTAGACCGACCGGCGGTGTCTTGGCTTGTCAGACCGGCGATATTGTTATGCCCAAGCCCATACGCGTAGGCCTGGGTAAAATCGTAGCTGTCCTTCGCTGACTTACTGTGCGCGAACGTAGCCGCGAGAGCACGCATATCGGTTTCTTTGTACTGCACGCCTTCAGAAAGGGCGCTCTGGACCTGCCCCGCCAGCTTGTACGTAGGGTACGCCGCACCGTCGAGGGAAGTTCCGCCAGGGCGGGTCGTTTTCATTCCGTTGTTCATCGTCTGCAACGGTGCGCTAGTCGACAACTCGGGCGACAGCGTGGAGACATCTACGTGGTCGGCCCCATGCGCGGTACTGGCGATCTGGGAGAACGCGGCTGTGCCACCGTAGACGAGCATGCCGGAGAGACCAATGACAGAGGTGCTGAGGTAGCCGCCCATCGCAATCCAGTCCCCCACCGAATACTGAGCCTGATGGATGCCGACCATGCTTACCATGTTCATTCCACCGTGCCGCACCTATGTTCTAGGAATCGTAGGGGTGTTTTGGTAGCTCTCTAGCTTGGCGGGCGTATTTGCCATCTGGGGAAGGAGCGCTGAGGCGCTGGCGCCTGTCGAGGCTAAACGCTACCTGAATGCCGTGTTTTTCTGTGGGATAGCGCAGCTGGAACTATTTGATGGCGGAAGGCGTAGTGCTTAAGCGTCGCATAGCATAGAGGTTGTACTTACCGGGGCCTTGGAGCTGGCGAGGCCCTTGGCACGCGAGCTGCGCCTGCCCGTGCGACATGACCTGTTGAAGCGCGCCCGCGCGACAGGCGCACAAACCGAACTGGGTGCACTGGCGCGGCGTCGCAATGTGCGTGGCGCCTTCTCGGCGCAGACGGCTGCTGTTTGGCCCGCCCATGTCGCGCTGCTCGATGACGTGATGACCACGGCGGCGACCGTTACAGAATGCGCCCGCGCGCTCAAGCGTGCGGGGGTGAAGCGTGTCGATGTCTGGGCATTGGCGCGTGCGCCGGAGTCGCGTCGTTAGTCTCAGCGACACCGTGGCACCGATCCCTGCCGAGCTTCAGCTAGGATGCAACGCGATCCCTACCTGGAGTGTGCATCGTGGCGCAGCGTCGTTCTCTTCTGACCGTCCTTCTATTGGCATGGCTGCCCGTGGCTGCGTCAGTCGCGGCGGATACCAAGCCAGCGACCGACAAGGATTTCGTTGCGTATGCACAGCCCGTTATCGCGTTCACGCATGCCGACATCGTCGATGGCACGGGCCACAAGGCTGCCCACGACCAGACCCTCGTCATCGACAAGGGCCGCATCGCGGCGCTGGGCAAATCCAGCCGGGTGAAGGTGCCCGATGGTGCCACCGTCATTGATGCACATGGCAAGACCTTGCTGCCTGGCTTCGTGCTGATGCACGAGCACATGTTCTATCCCGCGGGCGAAGCCGCCTATAACGAGATGACCTTCAGCTTCCCGCGGCTTTATCTCGCCGGTGGCGTCACCACCATGCGCACGGCCGGCACGATGATGCCGTACGCCGACATCAACGTGCGCGATGCCATTGCGCGGGGTGAGTTGGTCGGTCCGGACATGGACGTGACGGGTCCTTATCTCAACGGCCCGGGACTGCCCATTCCAGGCGTGCATGTGCTCAGCGGCGTCGATGATGCCGAGCGCACCGTCAATTACTGGGCCGACGAAGGCGTCACTTCGTACAAGGCCTATATGCAGATCAGCCGAGCCGAGCTCCAGCGCGCGATCGAAGTGGCGCATCAGCGCGGCCACAAGATCACGGCGCACCTGTGCTCCGTGACCTATCGCGAAGCGGTGGACCTTGGCATCGACAACCTGGAGCACGGCTTCTTCGTCGCCAGCGATTTTGTGAAGGACAAGAAGCCCGACACCTGTCCTTCCGGTGCCGCCGTGCAGAAGTCGCTGGTCGATCTGGATCCCGCATCAGCCGAAGCGAAGGCGCTGATCAAACTCCTGGTCGACCACCATGTGGCGCTCACGTCCACGCTCACGGTCTTCGAAACGTTCGTCCCGGGTCGGCCGAAGGCACCGCAAGGCGCGCTCGACCTGATGATTCCCGAAGTGCGCGCGCAGTATGAGGCGCAGTGGAACAAGGTCCAGGGCAGCAAGACCGCCTGGGCAACGCTGTATCCGAAACTCGCCAAGCTCGAAAAGCAGTTCGTCGATGCCGGCGGCACGCTGATGGCCGGCACGGACCCGACCGGCTACGGCGGCGTCGTGCCCGGCTATTCCGCCCAGCGCGAAATCGAGTTGCTGGTGGAAGCGGGTTTCAGTTTCGAGCGGGCTGTCCACATCGCCACTTTCAACGGCGCGCACTATATGGGCCGCGACGCCGATATCGGCACGCTGGCCGTTGGCAAGCGCGCCGATATCGTGGTCATCGAAGGCAACCCGCTCAAAGACACCGCTGCCGTCGAACACATGCCGTTCGTGTTCAAGAACGGCGTGGGCTACGACACGCACGCGATTCTCGGCGCCATGAGCCATACGGTGGGGTTGCACTAACCGGCGTTCCGTTTCGAAGGCGGTCGTCATGCGCGACGACGGTGGATTGCCGGTCTCGCCTCAACGCGGGCCAGGCGAAGCCATACCTAGGGAGTATCAGGACGAGTGGCCATCCAGCTGTTTCACGCCGACACCGATGAACAGGTTGCGGCGACCTTCGATGTCATGCAGCAGCTTCGCCCCCACCTTCAGCGTGCCGAGTACGCACCGCTGATCCGAAACTTGCAGGCAAGCGACGGGCTAAGGTTGTTGGCGCTGGCGGAGGACGACGTGGTCAGGGCCGTTGCCGCCTACCGCGTGATGAACATGCTGTATTGCGGCCGCGCGCTTTTCATCGATGACCTTGTCTCGGACGAACATGCCCGCTCGCTTGGCTATGGCTCGCAATTGATCGCACGCCTCAAGGACGAGGCGCAGAGGTTGGGCTGCAGCGAGATGCAACTGATCTCCCGCGTCACGCGCGAGCAGGCGCATCGATTCTATTTCCGCGAAGGCTTCGGCATCGAATGCTTCCACTTTCGCAAAAAGCTCGCATGATGGTGGCGGAGTAAATCTCGAGCAATCGCAGGCGCGTCGCGTAATGATTCGCTTGCAGTCGTTTGGAACGGCGGGCAAGCTAGATCGTTTTAGCAAACGGAGGTTTCATGTCTAGCGAAGAGTCCATCATCCAGATCATGCCCGCTACCGGCTGGGTTGCCGTGTACGAAATCGATGGCGAGGAAAGCGCCGAAGCGATCGTCTGCTTTGCGCTGGTCGAATCGATCGAGGATGGCGTCAAGCGTCGCGACGTCCGTCCCATGTGCGCCGACGGCAAGCTCATCGAATTCGCCGATGACGCCGAGAATTTTCTGCGTGTCGAAGAGCTGGCGGAGTTCGAGGAAGAGGAAGACGAAGACGAGGAAGAGGAAGAGGAAGTAGAGGAATAATCCAGGCGCTTCCGCCGCAGCGAATCCACGTTACAGATCGGTGGTCTTCAACGCCATCGATCTGCAACGAACGTAGTCGCCTCCGTTTCCCAGCACATCTGCCTAAACACGCCACTTTGAAGGGCAGCGGATTGCGCCACTACCAGGTCAGGTCGTCCGGCACCTGGAACTGCTTGTAATACTCCTCGTCTTCGTCCGGCTCGCTGCTGGCGCTGGCCGCAGCGTGATCGAGCACGATGGCTGTCGCGTCACGTGCGTAGATCTTTTCGGCGGCGACGCGGGGCAGCAGTTCAAAGCCCTGATCATGACGCGCGATGACCAGCGTGCCTTTGGCCAGCTGCGTGCGTTGCGCTTCGCTGACAAGCACACTCTGGATCTTGTCTTCGACCGTGAAGCGATAAGTGAGCTCACCGTCGCGCTTGACCTTGTGCGCCTCGACGATCTGGCGTATCTGGGCGCGCAGCTCATTCGCGCGAGCCTGCGCGTTATGTTCCGCGGCCAGGGCGCGATCGCGCTCCGCGCGTTCCGCCTGCAAGCGCTGTGCATCCACTTGTTCGGTGCTGGCGGGCGCCGGTGCCTTGCCTTGGCGCTGCTTCGTCTGTTCGCGCACGACCTGGGCCACCTTGCCCTTCTTTACCAGGCCGGCCTTGAGCAGCTGTTCTTGCAGGGGATTGCGCATGGGAAGAGAGAGCGTGGCTGTGCGAGATTGCGGATCGTCATTGTAACGCGGCCACCCGGACCCGTAGGTGGGGCGTCCATCCAGGCTCCTGGGGTCAGCCGTTGCCACGCACGCGCAGGGTCAATCCCTTGAGGAAGTTGCGCAGGGCCTGGTCGCCGCAGAGACGGAAATTCTTGTGCTCGGGCTGGCGGAACAGGGCGGTCAGTTCCGGCTTGGAAATCGGAAAGCCGGCGTCCTCAAACGCCTGGTGCATGTCCACGTCCTTGAGCTGGAACGCGACGCGGAGCTTTTTCAGCACCACATTGTTGGTAACGCGCTTTTCGATCGGTCGCTGCGGCTGGCTCTCGTCCTTGCCGCGGTAATGGAATACCAGCCCGTCGAGAAAATGCGCGAGCACGCGGTTGCTGCACTCGACGTAGCCTTCCTCGTCGTCCTTCTTGAGAAAGGCCTGCACATCCGTCTTCTCGATCGGGAAATCGGCATCGGCGAGCTTGGTGATCTCGACCACCTTGATGTCGCTGAGATCGAGCATGTAGCGAATGCTGCGTAGTACGTCGTTATTGATCATGGCAATTCCGTGGTGCAACGCCTGGTGGCGCCTGGGGCAGGGCCAATTCTAGTGGCTTATGGTCCCGGCGGGGCTTGGCTGGCAAGCGCGCTCCCGCCACGTCGCCTCAGTAGCCGATCAGCACGGCGGGCGTAGGAAACGCCTTGACGCCAAACCACCGCTCGCGTTCGTCCCGGCACCCCGGGCTGCCCATGGTGTATTTGCGGCAAATGGCGGGGCGCTGCTCATAAATAGTGCAGCGTGAGGTGTTGGGATCCACCGCCGCACACCAGCCGTCCTCGCCCTTGGCCAGCGTTTCCATGCCGTGGACGTCGCGATCGATCAGCCACTCCGGCACATGATCATCGGGCATCAGCAGTACGGTGAGGCGGCAACAAACCGCCTCGCAGTCGTTGCAGCTGACGGACGGGTTGACGCTCTCGGCGTACGGATCGAAGGGAATGTTCACGCGTCAGTATGACGGCTTTCCCACGCGGGTTTATGAACCCTGCTCCGGCGCGACCCTGGCGGCGGCCGCCTCAGTCCGGATACTCGAGCTTCGGGTACCAGTGACTGTCGCGACCTTCGGGGGTCATGTCCAAGACCGTCCAGAGCGGCATGAGATCGGGTGCGCCGCGCGGATCCTGGCCGGGATCGGCGGTTTCGAAACCCATCTCGCCGGCCCACGAGTGGCGGATGACGCCGTCGCGGCGAGTGAACACGTTGATGGCCGCATCGTCGCCACCGTCCTTGCCGATGCCGTGGTAGTCGCGGCTGAAGCCACCGTCGATATCGGCATACAGCTTCAGGTGGCGCCAGCCTCGCTCGTTCTTGAAAGCCACGAGACGCTCGATCGGCGACCGGGCCACCACCGCAAGCGCGATGCGTTGTTCCATGTCGCGTGCCTCGCCATCCCATGCACTGAGCAGCGACGTGCACATGGGGCAGGGGCGCTCACGCTGGGGGCCGAACATATAGCTGTAGATCACCAGCGTCTGCTTGTCGCCGAACAGATCCCCGAAGTCCACCGGCCCGCGTTCGCTCTGGAAACGGTAATCACCGGTCACCTCACCACCCGGAGGCAAGGCGCGGCGTTGCTCCGCCACGCGTTCGATATGCCGGCGCAGTTCGATCTCCTCGGCCAGCAGGGCCTGGCGCGCCCGGCGATAGTCGGCGCTTTCGTTGGGAAACGTCACGCCGTTGCGCTTTACCAGCTCGGCAGCGGGAACGAGCGTAGGGACTTGTGCCATGGTCATCTCCGGAGTGAGGGCCAGTCAATCGCGATCGGGTGCGCCAAGCGGGAACAGCGGACGGTATACGCGCGCCTCGTCGACGGCGCGTGCAAACGATGGCCGGGCCAGCAGCCGACGTCGGTAAGCGAGCACATGCGTGAACGCGGTGTCGATGCGATGCGTCCAGTCGGCATAAAACAAGAACGGTGCGGCACCGCAATCGGCAAGGCTGAAGTGATCCCCGGCGGCCCACTCGCGTTCGGCCATGACCTGGTCCAGCCAGGCGTAGGCGGTGTCGAGCATCGCGCGCGCTTCCCTGACACCGCGCGCATCGCGTTCCGCCTCCGCTCGCAAGGCGTCTCCCACCACCCTCTGTTGTGGCGTCGAGATGTAGTTGTCGAAGAAGCGATCCATCGCGCGGACCTCAAGCGCCGCACGTGGATCCTGAGGCAACAAGGTGACCGGCCCCGGATAGTGCAAGCCCAGGTATTCGATGATGATGCTTGCCTCCGGAATGCTGCGCCCACCGTCCACGAGCACGGGGAAGCGCTTCATTGGCCATAGCGCCGCGAATTCTCCCAGCAGTTGCGGATTCTCATGTTCCAGCAGGCGCCACTCGAACGGCGTGTTGTTTTCATACAGCGCGACCAGGACCTTCTGGCAGTACGAGGAAAACGGGTGGGCATAGAGCTTCAATGTCATCGCGGTTCACCTGGTGGGAGAGGAAGGCTCTACTCAACGACGAACGGGATCAGTGGAAATCGACACGCTCCGGAAAGCAGCGGCGGCTGGACGATGTGCCCGATAGTGCAACTCCGCGGCCAAGCATGCACCAACGGCGCCCAGCGCCATGGGCCCGACCGGCGTTCACGCCAGCATCACCATGGCGCCGCCGGTGGCACACCTCATTGAAGTCGCAGCGCGAAGGGGGGGGCTGCGAGCCCGAGGTATCCCGGGTCAAGCGCGGATCGTCCTTCAAAGGGCGGGCGCTTTGAAGGCGCGGAACTTTCGGGCGCAGCTATCCAGTGGCCGCCGTTTCGGATCGCCGCTTGATGGCACGCGACGACCATGCCGTGCAGCGCGGCTCCCAAACTCGGGGGAGGCCCGCGGGGACCAGCTCGTCGTCATGGCCGCAGTCGAGCCGCTCGATTCCTCGTGCCCATGGAGACGCCAAGCACCGCTTTGATCAGCCGAGCGTCCGCATTGATCGCCTGCTGTCCAGCCAAAGCCCTGCCCGATTAGCGTCGAATCCCAGCGGGAGCGTGCTTGGTGTAGGAGCGCACCCTGTGCGCGAGCGGCGCTTGCCCCTGTTCCCATCGCTGCCGCCAGCGGGCCATCTACGCGGTACGCTGGCGATGGCCATGGGCGCTGGGGTGTAGCCTATCGCGCACAGGGTGCGCTCCTACATTTTGCGACGAGCGGGAAGTTGCATGGCTGAGATTCGAGGCTAATCAGGACGCCCTATGGGTTTGTGCATCGAATGCGAGTCCCTATGGCTCGCTGGTGATCGGAACCGCGTGGCACGGCCGCGAGGGCGACGCCGCTTCCCGAGAGCACCAGGTTCGGCGAACTCACCCTTGTTGTGACGTTTGCGCCGCAGCAGGAGCGTAGTGGCATTGAAACTGCTCTCTCAGTTTGTTCTTGAGCACCTTTCCGGTTGCGCCAAGAGGGAAGCCATCGACGAAGACGACATCGTCCGGCTTCCACCATTTCGCCAGCTTGCTATCGAAGAAGGCGAGGAGTTCGTCCCTGCCCAGGCCGCTTCCCGACTTCCTGACAATCAACAACAGCGGACGCTCGTCCCACTTGGGGTGTGGCGCTCCAATGCATACCGCGCTTGCCACTTCAGGATGCAGGCAGGCGATATTCTCGATGTCGATCGAACTGATCCACTCGCCACCGGACTTGATGACATCCTTGCTCCGGTCCGTGATCTGCATGAATCCGTCGCGGTCAATCTTCGCCACGTCACCGGTGGCAAACCAGCCGCCCTCCAGTGGTTGGGTGGCTTCGTCCCGATGGTAGCTGTGTGATACCCAGGGGCCACGCACGAGGAGGTTGCCTACGGCCTCGCCGTCCCAGGGCAGTTCCTTGCCCTCGGCGTCGACGATTTTCATGTCGATGCCGAAGACGGCTCTGCCTTGCTTGGCCTGGATGGCATGGCGCGCCTCTGCTGACATGGAAAGCTGATGGGACTTGAGGCTGCAAACGGTGCCCACGGGGCTCAGTTCCGTCATGCCCCAGGCATGGAGCACGTCGACCTGGTGACAGTCCTGGAACTGCACCGTCATCGCGGTAGGGCAGGGCGCGCCACCGATCACCGTTCGCCGCATCGACGAGAAGGTCCTGCCAAGATCGGAGACATGCGACAGCAGGCCCTGCCAGACGGTGGGCACGCCGGCCGACATGGTGACCTGTTCCGATTCAATGAGCTCGTAGAGCGATTTGCCGTCGAGCGCGGGTCCCGGGAAGACGAGTTTCGCGCCCACCATGCAGGCGATATAAGGCAGTCCCCAGGCGTTGACGTGAAACATCGGGACGACGGGAAGAATGGTGTCGCGCGCCGAGCAGTTCAGTGCATCCGGCAGCGCCGCCGCATAAGTGTGCAGCACGGTAGAGCGATGACTGTACAGCACACCCTTGGGGTTGCCCGTGGTACCGGAGGTGTAGCAGAGGGAGGATGCGGTGTTCTCATCCAGTTGCGGCCAGACGTAGACATCGGCGTGGGCGTCGATGAGGTCCTCGTAGCAGAGCATCGAGACCCCTGGATGAATCGACGCCGGCATATGGCTCCTGTCGCACATCGCCACGAAGAGCCTTGGCGTGGTTGTTCGAGCCGCCAATGCTTCGATGATCGACAGGAAGCCGAGGTCGAAGAATACGACGCGGTCGTCAGCATGTTCGACGATATAGGCGAGCTGATCGATGTGCAGGCGAGGGTTGATGGTATGCAGCACGGCACCGGATCCCGACGCCGCGAAGTACAGCTCCATGTGGCGATAGCCATTCCATGCAAGCGTACCCACCCGGTCGCCAGGCCTGATGTCCAGGCTCGCAAGGGCATTCGCCATGCGGCGCGACCGCGCGGCGAGGTCGGCAAATCGATAGCGATGAACGTCGCCCTCGACCCGTCGAGACACCACTTCCTGATCAGCATGATGCCGTTCGGCATGCATTAGGAGAGAGGCAACCAGGAGAGGTTGCTCCATCATCAAGCCTTTCATTGTCGGCCGCTCCGGCTCTCGTCATCAATCACAGCGGGTGCAAAGGTCGCGATCTCGCACCGATGCTTGCAAGGAGCCCTGCACCCGCCCATGGAAAGCGCGGATGCAGGGCGTGCTTCGATCAGGGCCCGCTCCGATTAGAGCGTAGTCTGGAAGGTGAAGTCGATGTAGTTGCGATCACGCAGCAACGAAGCGAGCCCGGCACTGGACGTGACGACGCCAGCTGCATTGGTGGCGACCCGACCCTCGAAACCGATGTACTTCAGGTCGAAGCGGTATTTGGCCCGAACGTCCGCCCCCACGCCGATGGAGAAGTTGCCGTTGCCCTTGTTGCCGCCGAAGGTCACCGAGGAATTACCCACCAGGCCCATCGAATAGGTCAGCGGCAGCAGCAGGTCGACGCCCGGATAGACCTGGAACCAGGTCGGCGTGAAGTTCACCTGGCTGCCAATGAAGTCCTTGGTCGGCTTGTCGATGCCGGTGTAGGTGGCGGCGCCAAGGAACGCGGCAGGATTCTGCGTCACCTTGTCCCATCGGTTGTACGTGAACTCGACCACGTAGTTGGCGGTGTCGAACAGTGGTGTCTTCGGCACGATGCCAGCGAAGTCGGTGACCGCGTGCCATGTATCGCCACGGGCGCCGGCAGTCTGCCCCTGTTCGGGCAGTGTGGTGATGGCCCCTGGAACCTTGCTGGCCAGTGCCGCCGGCAACAGCTGAATCGGGACGCTGACTAGCGGCATGTTGCGGCGGTAGTTCACCTCCGCGCTCACGCTCACGCCCAGGATCTGCTTGGCAAAGCTGGCGCCATAGATATCGATGCCGCTGGCATAGCTGGCCATGTACTGGCCGATATTGCCTTTGAGGATCTGGGGGATGCTGGCCATGGCCGGGTCGATATAGCAAACCGTCGGCGTGATCGGCTTGAAGCCAAGGAACTTACAAGCGCCAGAGGGCACGTTGGGCGCCACTGCGGGCGCCACGATCACCTGTGGCTGGATATCGGACGTCTTGCGATAGTACAGACCGAGCGTGGAGTCGATCGCGTCCGGTGTCCAGCGCATCGCCAGGCCCCAGTCGCCATGGTCACCCGGGGTGATGTCGTTGCCGCGCAGCACACGCTGGGCCGCATTGATATAGAGGGACTGGCCACCCTGCAGCACGGCGTCATTGGGGGCCATGTAGGAACCCGATTCGGGGTAGAACACCTGCTCCCAGCCGAGGTAGTACTGTCCTTCGATCGAGAGCGTGGGTGTCGCCTGGATCTGCGCCGACACCTGCGGGCGTGGACGGAACAATTCCTTGGCAGTCGCGCCCGGCACCGTGAGCAGCTTGCCGATGTCGAGCGAAGCCTGGCCGTAGCTGAGGGAGTTGATCGGATTCAGCAGGGCTTCGCCCCAGAACACGGTATAGCGGCCAGCCTTGGTGTTGACGTTGACGCCGTCCACGTCGAAGTTACCGAAGGCGAAAGCATCGAGCATCTGCCCGGAAGGGCCATGGAAATAGCGGTTTGTGTAGTTGGGAAGGCCGAGCGCGGGCGCACCGTTGACGATATGGTTGGACGATGCGACGTGCGTGTTGTCCAGCGACTGATAGGCTTGGTCGTACCAGCCATCCGCACTGAGGCGAAAGCCGTAGTTCTTCTTGTAGACAAAGTCGAACTCGCTCAGCACGTCGAGGCGATTGGTGACGATCGAGTTGTTGCCGAAATTGCGATCACCGTCGTCGTAGTTGGGACTGGCGAGAATCGACGCATTCTGGTCGTGCGCGCGATGGCCAAGGTTGTAACGAAAGGTATTGTCCCAACGAATCGAAATGTCCGGGTTGCCGGTGTCGATCTCGACAGCATGGGCTACTCCCGCGAGCCCAAGCGCCGCGGCTACAGCAAGCGCCATCAGACGGATGGCCGTCCCACTCCGGCGCCTGTTCGCCCCATAAACGTTCTTCATGCAGTACTCCTCCCCCTAATGCCGTTTCTGCAATCCCGTCGAGGGTCCGACAGCCACCGGCACCCGGACCATGTGCCTGGCACGGGGCGCGTCGTGTCGCACGTTGGCCGTAGCCGTTGTGCGGCCTGGTTGTCGGGACTCCACAGGCGGGTACGTGTCGCCAAGCGGCCTCAGAAACTCCCCCCGGGCCACGCGACGAATCTCCTACCGGTGCCAACTTTTTCGGACCGGTCAACCCACGAACGGGCCATTCGGCGCGATGTGAGTGATGCCAGGACCGTCACGACCGGTGTTCAGCCAGCCGGCAGTGGTTGTTCCGGTTTATTGAGAGTTATGCCGCCGCCTCCGAAAGGCCCCCCCCACTCCGATGGGGGAGGGGCGTCTCATGGGGAACAATCGCGTGAGGTCTTGCCAAGGGATGCGGCCAACGGCGATTTCAGCATGGCCATCGCGAGCGTCTCTGGCGGATGCGCGCCCAAACGCGGCACGCGATCTTCCAGCACGAAGCCTGGTACGCCCGTAATGCCCTGGCACCGGGCGTCGTCCAGCCATCGCGGCAACGGTGTCTCGTGCCCGGGCTCGGCCAGGAGGGCGAGCGTGCTTGCGCGCTCAAGACCGAACGCTTCACCGATGCCCGCGAGCACCTGCAGGTCGCCGATATCCTCGCCGCGACGGAAAAACGCGTCGAACAGACGATCGATAAGCTGAGCCTGCAGCGCGGGACCACCCGACTGCCCGGCGTATTCGATGAGGCGGTGCGCAGCGATCGTATTAGGCATGAGCACGATGCGCTCAAAGTCGAACTGCACGCCGGTGGCAAGCCCGACATCGCGAACCTGTCGACGTCGCGCTTCGACGGCGCTCGCCGTACCCAGGCGCTTCAGGTAGAAAGCCTGGAACGGCACGCCTTCACGCGGCATGTCCGGTAGCAGCGGCAGCGACTTCCACTGCACGACGACTTCAACATCCGGATGACCAAGCGTCAGCAGATCGATGGCCTGCTCCAGCTGCCGCTTTCCGATCAGGCACCAGGGACAGACGAGATCGAAGTAGAACTCGACGGCGATGCGCCGCCGCATCTTTTGCGCATCGACTTCCACCGGGCAGCTCATCGCAATGAATCGATGAGCGTCTCCGCCAGCGGCCACGGCCCGTAACCCGCGGCAGGGTTGAGGTGACCGACATCGCCAAGCTCGACGAGGCGACTGCCCCAACAGGCGGCCAGTTCGACCGCGCGCCGGGCGCTGCACAGCGGATCGGTGCTGCTGGAAGCGAGCACGCTGGGAAACGGCAGGCGCCCGCGTGGAACCGGCAGCCAACCGCTGTCGCGCAGCGTGTCCATGGTCGGGTAGCCCGCCGGCATCGGGGACTCCAGATCGGCCGGCGTGGCGAGCAGCGCGCCATGGATCGGCCGGCGATGCGTCTGTGCCCAATGCACGGTGATCATCACGCCGGCACTGTGCGCGACAAGAATCACCGGGCCGTCGATGTCGGCGAGCGCTTCGTCGAGTGCCGCCACGCGCGCCGCAAGGCTGAGCTTGTCGTGTATCCGTGGCGGCACCGAGCGGGCACCGGGAAGCTTCGCTTCGAGCAGGGTCTGCCAGTGCTCGGCGACGTGGTCGCGCAGCCCAGGCACGCACAGGATCGTCGGGTTCGAAAGGTTTTGCATCGATGGCGAATCCGTGGATGAAAAGTCAGTCGGCCGCCGTGGCTGCCGTGGCCTCGATGCGTGCGAGATCGCTGGCGTAATGCAGGCGGCCGATCCAAAACGCCGTCGCTGCGAACAACGCCATCAGCGGGATCAGCCTGAAGGCGCCGAGCAGGCCCATGTGGTCGGCCAGCAGACCGGTAAGCACGGGGCCGGGCGCGAGCCCCAGCAAATTGTTGGCGAGGGTGAGGGTGGCGAACGCCGAGGCGTGAATCGGTGTCGGCGTGAGATTGGCGACCATCGCGCCGGCCGGACCGGCCGTGCCGGCGGCGAGGAACATGCCGAGACCAATCATGCTCAGTTGGCCTGGTCCCGCCGGCAACTGGAACGCAATACCGAGCAGGACCGCCGTGATCAGGCAGTAGGCGATGGCCATCGCCATCTTGCGCGATGGCGAGCGGCGGCACAGGCGATCCGTGATGGCCCCGCACATCACCATGCCCAGTGCGCCAATCAGCACGAAGGCGGCGGCGGTGACGCCGGCCTTGTCAGGCGTCATGCCGTAGTAGCGGTTGAGGAAGCTTGGCATCCAGGCCATCACCGAGGCCATGATGAACAGCTGCAAGCCACTGCCGATATAGGCGCAAATCACGGAGGCCGTGGAAAACAGGCCGCTGAACAGGTTGCGCAGCGACAGGCCAAAGTCAGGGCGGGATGCGCGCCGGCGTCCGGTATCGTCGCAGTGGTCGTGGAGCCCGCGCTCGGTCACCGTCACCGCATAGAGCAGGACCAGCGCCGCGCCGAACGTCGCCATCGCGGCGAATGCCCATCGCCAGCCGAGGTGCGCGGCCAGGATGCCACCCAGTGCCATGCCGGCTACCGAACCGAATGCGCCGCCGGCCATGAAGGCACCGGTGAGGGTGGACCGCAGGTGCGTCGGGAAGATGCTGATGATCAGCGCAACGCCGACGCTGCCATAGGCGGCCTCACCCAGGCCGACGAAGACGCGTGCCGCGAACATCTGCCCGTAGCTCGTCGCCACGGCGCAGGCGAAGGTGGCGAGGCTCCAGAGCGCAGCCATCAGGATGATGCTTTTCACGCGGCCCCAACGGTCGGCGAGCACCGAGAGCGGGAAGGTAAGCAGGCCTACCAGTAGCGCGACGACGCCGGAGAGCGAACCCAGTTGCGTATCGGACAAGCCCCACTCGGCCTTGAGCAACGGAAAGACCGCATTGAGCACCTGGCGTGACATGTAGTCCGACAGCAGCAGTCCGAACGTGAGCGCGAACACGAGCCAGGCATAAACGCGCGGCTTGCTGGTGGACGTGGCCAAGGTGGCTGGCGATGCCTCGACGTAGTGCATTCCCAAAACGTTCTCCTCGCAGGCATCCATGCCGTCTTTGATGGCGCGACTGCGCGCCCCACGCGGTGGGCCGCCGGGCGGAGCGACAACGGCGCTCCGCCCAGTCGGCTGTTACGGCTCAGGCAGCGAGGTTGGTAAGACCACGCTTGGCTGGTTGGCGATTCGGCGCAAAGCCATTGGCGGCCAGCGTCTCCTCGATGGTGTCGTAGAACACGCCGATCTTCAGGATCTCGCGCGCCTCCTTGCCGGTGGCGATCTCGCGACCGAACTCGCGCGACATGCGCACCAGCTGTTCGATCTGCTGCACCGTCGTCATCTTGGCGGTGCGCGCCTGGTTCCACAGGTTGTCCTCGATGCCGCAGCGCACATGCAGGCCCATGGCCATGGCCGATCATGTTGATCGGCAACACGTTGCGCATGCTGCTTTCCACCGTCAACATCGCGCCGTCAGGGATGGCGCGCAGGAAGTTGGCGAGGTTGTAGATGTTGGGCGCATCCATGCCGCCGCCGATCGCCACCCAGTTCATCACCAGCGGCCCCTTGTAGATGCCGCGGCGGATCAGGCGCTCCACCGTCTCGTAGCTGTTGATGTTGTAGAACTGGAAAGCGCTCTGGATGCCGGCGGCGCTCAGGCGCTTGACGTGTTCCTCGATCAAGCCGGGGCCGGAGGGAACGATCATCTCGCGATAGGCCTGGTAGTTCTGCGGCTCGGCCATGGACGTGCCGGCGATGTCCGCGAACTCCATCTGCTCGACCACGTTCATCTGGGTCGTATTGACCGTGACCGTCACCTGATCCGGCTTGGGGTCGAGTTCGGCCAGCATGTGGCGGGTGTCGTCCTTCAGCCACTTGGCGGCGGCGCCGTCGGACTCGGGCGCGAAGGAGATCGAGCCGCCGACCTGGATGATCATGTCCGGCACCGCCTTGCGCACGCCGGCGATCAGTTCATTGAACATGGACAGGCGCTTGGAGCCCTTGCCGTCCAGCTCGCGCACATGCAGGTGCAGCACGGTGGCGCCGGCGTTGTAGCAGTCGACCGCCTTCTGCATCTGCTCATCCATGGTGACGGGAATGTCTTCCGGAAAATCCGAAGGGATCCACTCGGGACCATAGGGCGCTGCGGTGATGACCAGCTTGTCCTGGTTTTCGGGAAACAGTGAACCGTCGAGGAAGTTCATGGCTTGTCCTGTTGCTCTGGAGTGGAAGGGTGCGATTCAGAACGTGGCGTCGCCGACGATGCCGGCGCGTTCCATCTTGCGATGGCAGGGCGGGTAGTCCATCACCGCGTAGTGCTGGGTGGAACGGTTGTCCCAGATCGCGACGCTGTTCTTCTTCCAGCGCCAGCGCACCTGGTACTCGGGGATATAGGCCTGGCTGATCAGGTAACTGAGCAGTTGGCTGGCACCCGGATTGGCGTCCTGGCCGAATCGCACGTTCTCCCTGGTGTGGAAGTTGGTGAAGTGCGTGGTGAAGGCATTGACGAACAGCACCTTCTCACCGGTCTCCGGATGCGTGCGTACGACCGGATGCTCGGCATCCGGATATTGGGCCTTGAGTGCAAGACGCCGCTCGATCGGCATCGCCGCGCCGAACGAGGCCTCGATGCTGTGACGCGCCCGCAGGTTCGCGATCTGTGTCTTCACGTGTTCGGGCAACATCTCGTAGGCGAGCACCATGTTCGCCCACATGGTGTCGCCACCGACGGGCGGGCACTCCACGCAGCGCAGCACGCAGCCCATGGGCGGCGCCTCGCGCCAGGTGGCATCGGTATGCCATGCGTTTTCGTAGCGGTCGATCGGCGTGTCGGGCGTTTTGTAGATCTGCACCAGGCCCGGCGCATCCGGGTGGCTGCGGTGCCACCGGGTGGTCCTCCAGCTCACCGAACCGGCGCGCGAAGGCCACATGGTCCTGGCGGCTGATGTCCTGGTCGCGAAGAAACAGCACGCGATGCTTGAGCAGTGCAGCCTTGATCTCGGTGAACAGGGCTTCGTCGTGGGCGGCGTCGGCGAGGCTCACGCCGATCAGTTCAGCGCCGATATGACAGGTCAATGGCTCGATGCGCATGGCAGTTCCTCAGAGGACGAAGATCGACGAGCCAGTCGTCTTGCGCGCTTCGAGATCGCGGTGGGCCTGCACCGCATCCTCGAGCGCGTAGCGCTGGTTGATCTCGATCTTGATGCGGCCGGTCGCGACGTGCCTAAACAGGTCGTTGGCCAGCTCGGCCTTCTCCACGGGATCGGCGATGTAGTCGGCCAGCGCGGGGCGGGTGAGGTAAAGCGAACCCTTCATGGCGAGAATCTGGGGGTCGAACGGCGGGATGGTGCCGGAGGCGGTGCCCACGCAGACCATGAGCCCACGACGGCGCAGCGAATCCAGCGAGGCCATGAACGTGTTCCTGCCGACCGAATCGAACACCACCGACACACCGTTGCCGTCGGTCATCTCGCGTACGCGCACGGCGACGTCTTCGTGGCTGTAGTTGATCACTTCGTCGCAGCCGTGGGCGCGCGCGACAGCGGCCTTCTCGTCGGTCGAGACGGTGCCGATCACGCGCAGGCCAAGCAGCTTGGCCCATTGGGAGACGATCAGGCCAACGCCGCCGGCGGCGGCATGGAGAAGAATCGTTTCGCCCGCCGCGAACGGGTAGATGCGGCGCATCAGGTACGCCGCAGTCAGTCCGCGCATCGTCATCGCCGCGGCGGTTTCGCTATCAATCGCGTTTGGCAGCCGTACCAGCGGAGCGGCGGGAATCAGGCGGGCCGTACTGTACGCTCCGAGCGTGTTGAGGAAGCCGGTGTAGGTGACCCGGTCGCCCACGGCGACGTTGGTCACGTCTGGACCGATTTCCTCGACGATCCCGGCGGCCTCCACCCCGATGCCGTTGGGCAGTGGAATCGGATAGGTACCGTTGCGGAAATAGGTGTCCGCGAAATTCAGGCCCACCGCCTGGTGACGCAGCCGCACCTGGCCTGGGCCGGGCGCACCGACCTCGACTTTTTCATAGCGCAGCACGTCAGGGCTGCCGGCCTCGTAGAAGCGGATTGCATGTTCCACGCGATACTCCTTGACTCAAAATTCGGGCGGGGTGCGCCTGAGGTGTGGCTGATGGCGCTCTACCGGTCGGCTGAATCCGGCGCGAAGTTGACGATGCGAGAGAACAACAGCCGATGCTCCGCCTCGGTTTCCTCATCGCTGCCGGAGTCGCGGCTGCCGACGAAGGCAGCGTGGACCGCGCTCCAGTCCGCTTCGGTGAGATAGCGCTCGGCGGCAGGAATAATCACGCCCTCCTCGCGCCCCATGTGTTCCCACATGAAATGTGCGTACTGTTCGACGGCATCGCGCAGCTCACCCAAGGTGGCGGCACTGCGGTCATAGCGGTCGAGCAGGGCGGCGTGCGCCTCGACCAGGGAACGGCCGCGTTCGTGTTGGCGTTCCAGCTCGTCGAGCTCGGCATGAAACACCGCGGTTCGTTCGCGCAGTCGCTTGTACAGCTGGTCGTGCGCTTTCACGCGGCGGACGGCTGCCGGGAATTCCATGATGTAACGGACCATGGACCGCATCAGCGGAACATCGGCGGTGCCACCCTGTTGTGAATACGTGTTCACCAGATGCAGCCAGGCATGCAATACCGCGGCTACCGACCGGTGTTCTTCGCGGATCTTGGCAATGACGGGGTTGGCGTCACCCGACTCTCGCATCGAAGACACCAGCACGGGCAGCTCGCCGTGCGTAAGCACGTTCAGTGTCTGCGAGCCGAGCATCATGCCCGCGCGGGCCCGGTGACCATGCGAGGCCATGAAGATCAGGTCGCATCCTGCGCCGCGCGCCACGTCGAGTATGGCCTCGTATGGCGTTTCGCCGACGCGCACCAGCGAATCGCACGGTACGCCGAGTGCGCGGGCAGCCGACTCGGCCTTGGTGAGCAGCGCGCGTGCACGCTCCTGGTAGGTATCGCGGTACTCGGCCGGCGAGGCCGGACGCACCCCATCGGCATCGCCATTCCCCGACGGAGCAAGATCAGCTTGCACATGCAAAAAACTCACGCGCGCGCTCAAGGCGTGCGCGAACTTGACGGCCCGACTGACCGTCTCGATTGAGAGTTCCGTGTCATCGAGTGGAATAAGCAGATGACGGTACATACTGACTCCTGACAGGTGTGCTACCCGTGAACCTGGACGGGGCCGGCCTACCAGCGCCGGCCGCTTTCCCATGCGTGGACACCGATGGAACCCACCGCTGCTGCCTTGAAGGGGAGTCTCCGCTGCCGGCGCACGATGCCGCCGTTCGCCGACATTGATCTTCGAGAGCCAGGTCCGGTCGCAGGACGCTCCTCTTTGGTCATTCGCGCCAGCGTCGCAGCCGGGAGTGTCCCCCAACCTAAATGTTGCGAGGCCAAGCCTATGTCTGGCGGCTAACGGGCTCCCCCCCCGGCAAGGAGGGGGCTGCGGGTGGCTCGACGGCAAGTGGTCACGAGCTGTGCGGCATGCCTACAATGGCTTGCGATCGTGCGCCGCGCACGCTCGCGGACTTCATCAGTCGGCGCGCATCCGTGCCAGCGATCGCGTCACCCGTTCGGAGACTTTGCTCGAGCGCACCACCGGAACCTGTCTGATGGCCACCACCCCCGGCGAGGCCGTACCCGCCATCGCTGAGCTTGTTCTGAAGACCATGCCTCCGCGGACGCCTCGCCATCGGCTGGTCCGCCCGCGGCTTGGTCTGGAGGACGAGCAGTTTCGCGATTGCCCGGTGATCCTCGTGCAGGCGCCCCCCGGCTTCGGCAAGACGTCGCTGCTGGCACAGTGGCGACACGAATTCCTTGCGCGCGGTTCGGCCGTTGCCTGGATTTCCGCCGATGGCAGCCCCGATCCACAGCGCGTGTTGCACAGCCTGGTGCTGGCGGTGCGGATGGGCTGCGGCCGCCCGAATTTTGGTGCCACGCTGCTCGAAGGTGGTGTGGCGACCATGGGTGAAATGGAAGGCATCACGGCCTGGTTGAGCGAAGTGGCCCAGGCTTCGCTATCGCTCGTATTGATGATCGACGAAGCCGAGCGGATGTCCGCCAACAGTCTCGCTGGGCTCGACTACCTGCTGCATAACGCGCCGCCCAATCTTCGGGTGGTGGTGGCTGGACGTGGCTCGCTGGACACCATGGTGGCCGACCTGCTCACCTACGGCCAATGCACCTTGGTCGGCATTGAGGCGTTGCGTTTCACGCTCGAGGAAACCATCGCCCTGGTGCGCAACCGTGTCGGCACCAAGGCCGATGCCGACACCTGCGCACGCCTGCACGACATGACCGAAGGTTGGCCGCTCGGGCTGCAACTTGGCCTGGCGGCCATGGAGCGCGGTAGCGACCCGCGCAACGTGGTCGGCACCCATTTGCCCGCATCCCGCAATCAGCTCGTCGAAGCACTCATGGCCGAGCTGGCGCCCGAGGATGTGGCCTTTCTTACGCGGATTGCCGTGGTCGAGCAGCTGCACCCGGACCTGTGCGTGGCCTTGACCGGTGACGCAGAGGCGCCGCAACGATTGGCACGGCTGGCTCGTGACACGCCCATCTTCGTGGTCGGCGAGGATTCGGACTGGTATCGCCTGCACGCGCTGGCGTGCGATGCGCTGCGCGGGCGCCTGGCGGAACTGCCGGCGCAAGAGCGCGCCGAGTTGCACGAAAGAGCGCAGATCTGGCTTGCAGCGCACGGCATGTTCACCCAGGCCGCGCGTCATGCGCGAGAGGCAGGGCGGGAGGGTGTGGCCTTTGACCTGGCCCAGCAAGGCCTCTACGAAGCCGTCACGCAGGGGCACATCGGGACGATGCGCGACTGGCTCGAGGTGCTTCCCGAAGTCGTGCTGGATCAGCATCCGCGGCTACGCCTGGCGGCGGCATGGGCACTGGCGGTGAGCGAGCGCCACGAGGAAGCCGAGCGCATGGTCGGATTGATCCTCTCGCGCCCGGATGTCGATGTCGCCCTGCGTTACGAATGCGTGCTGATTGCCAGTGGCGCGGCCTACTTCGCCGACGATCCTGATCGCTGCGTCGCCATGTTCGCACCGTGGAGCGAGGCGCCGCCCGGCATCGAGCCGCGGTTGCGATGGATGCATGTCAACCGCCTGGCGATGCTCGCGCTGCTGCAGGGCGATCCGGCGCAAGCGCGTCGCCTTCTGCAAAGCGCATCGCGCCCGGACCTGCCACAGGGGACCGACTATGTGGCGCGCTGGGGTGAGTTCATCATCGGGCTCAGCTACCTGTGGGAGGGACAAGTGCTGCTTGGCGAGGGCGGGCTGCGACTCGCGCTCAGCTCCATCGACGCCAAACTCGGTCGAAGGCACCCGCTCTCCTGCATGATCGCGGCGCTGCTGGCAGCGGCCGTGTTTGAGGGAGGGCGACTGGACGAGGCGGTGGCTCTGCTCGCCAACCGGCTCGATGTGCTCGAACGCGTGGCGGCGCCGGAGGCCATCCTGGTGGGCTATCGCACAGCCAGCCGGATAGCCGCGGCGCAAGGGGAAGAGCACCGCGCACTCGACATGCTGGAGGCCTTGTTCTCCATTGGCGAGGTGCGCCGCCTGCCGCGCCTGTGCATTGCGAGTCTCAGCGAACAGATCCGCGTGCACGCCGGACGCTTTCGTCGCGAGACCTGCGCTGCCCTGATCGCGCGGATCGATCAACAGGTGGCCTCCGAAAGTCCTCGGCGCGGACCGCTCTGGCGTCGCAACGTGGAGTTGCTGAGCGCCATGGCCCATACCTACGCCGCGATGGCGGCGCAGGATTGGCCTCGCGTGCTCGAGGCCCTGGCACAGGCTGCGCCGCTGGCCGAGCAGGCGCGGCTCGGTCGCTTTCGCATCGAATGCATGATCCTGCGCGCCTATGCGCTGGACCGTAACGGTGAAGATGGCCGCACACTGGTGCACGAGGCGATGAGCCTTGCCGGAACCTACGGCCTGACACGTATTTTCGTCGATACCCACCCTGTGGCAGCGGACTGGGCATACCGCATGGCGGGCGAGGGGGGTGGTGAAGCGGGTATCCCATCGACGCCGCCGGCACGCGTGGTCAATCCGCCCCCCGAGCAGCACCAGGGAGTGCCGCGCGTGGTGCCAAGCATGGTGCTGACGCCCAAGGAACGTGAAGTGCTGGAGCTGCTTGCCCGCAATCTGTCGAACAAGGAAATCGCCCAGGCCATGGCGGTCGGCGAGGCCACCATCAAATGGCATCTCAAGAACCTGTTCAGCAAGCTTGGCGTGGGTACGCGCCGGCATGTCGTGCACCGAGCCCAGTTGCTGGGCTTGATCCAGGGGCTGGAATAGCCCCATTCGGCGCCATCGGCGTTCGCGCTCTCCCATCGAAACGCTACGGCCCGGTTTGCCACCGAGCCCTCCTCCTTGACGAGCGAAGAACCCCTCCCCCGACGTTTTGGGGGGGGTGCGCTTCGCTGCGCGCCCAACAATGGTACCGACCGCCTTCGTGCGGTTCCGTGTTTCACAAGACGGAGCCGGCGGATGCGGACGAGAAGAGCTAGGGCAACGTAGCGAGCATCAGCGATGTGCGATTGCATGTCGGGAGCCGACCAGCGGTACCGGTCGGGGACGCGACGAGGCCTGTGCTTATGCCGTGGGAGGAGGTGATGCGATGCGTGCTACCGCAGGCGTTGCGCCGCCGGAACCCGACCATCGAATCACCATTGTGAGGAGTATGCGCATGCAATTCCGCCAAGCCCTGTTGGCCGGGGCCGTTGCCGTCCTATTCTGCGGCGTAGGACACGCCGGCGTATCGTCCGAGGAAGCGCACAAGCTCGGCACCACGCTGACGGGCGTCGGGGCCGAAATGGCCGCTAGCAGCGACGGTGCGATTCCCGCCTATACCGGCGGACTCACCAGTGCACCGGCTTCGTTCAAGGCCGGCAGCGGCCTGCGTCCGGACCCCTTCGCGAGCGAGAAGCCCTTGTTCTCGATCGATGCGAAGAACATGGACAAGTACGCCGCGAATCTGACCGAGGGCACCCGGGCCCTGATGAAGAAATATCCGGGCTACCACATCGATGTCTATCCCACGCATCGCACCGCGGCCTTCCCGAAGTTCGTGGTGGACAACACCGCCAAATGCGCGGTCGAGGCCAAGACGGCTGCCAATGGCCGCTCGATGAGCGGATGCCACGCGGGCTTCCCGTTCCCGATGCCGCAATCGGGCTTCGAGGCGATGTGGAACCATCTGGTCCGCTTCAACGGCGTTGCCTATGCCGCGAAATATCGCAACTACAACGTCGATGCATCGGGCGGCGTGGCGCTCACGACGGAAGGCGATGCATCCGAGGAATACCCGTACTGGGATGTGAGCAGGCCCGATGCCGACGTCTATTGGCAACAGCGCCTGATCTATACCGGCCCGGCACGCCGCGCTGGCGAGGCGATGCAGATCGTCGACCCGCTCAATTACGAAGACAAGGGCCGCCACGCATGGCAATACCTGCCGGGGCAGCGTCGCGTGAAGGTAGCGCCTGACCTGGCGTTCGATACGCCAAATCCGGGCTCGGGCGGCGCCTCGACGTTCGATGACGTCTTCCTCTTCAACGGCTCGATGGATCGTTACGACTTCAAGCTGGTGGGAAAGAAGGAGATCTTCATCCCCTACAACGCCTACAAGATGGCATACGACACGAAGGCGCAGGACCTGCTCAAGCCGAACTTCATCAATCCGGACGACGTGCGCTGGGAGCGGCATCGCGTCTGGGTGGTCGAGGCCACGCTGGTGCCGGGCAAGCGCCATATCTACAGCAAGCGCACGTTCTATCTCGACGAGGACAGCTGGGCAGCGGTCGCCTCCGACGCCTATGACGCACGTGGCCAGCTATTCCGTACCGGCTTTGCCTATATCGCGCCGAGTTACGAGGTTCCTGCGCCGATCGCCGACCTGCACGGTATCTACGACTTGATTGCGGGCTCGTACTCATTGACCGCCTTTACGGGTGAAACCGGTGGCTTCCGTTACACCAAGCCGATGACGGAGCGCGACTGGTCTCCGGCATCGCTGGCGGGCTCGGGCATTCGCTGATCGCGCTGGATGGTGCAGTGGTAGTGGCACGTGGGACAGCATCCTGCTATCCCACGCGCCACCGATGGACCGACCGTGGAGAGGGCACGCAGGTCCGGTGCCGCTCCCATCGCGGGGGAACACGGTCTGGCGCGGGCCGTGTTTCCGCCACACCTGCATGCGTCGCCTTGGATGACGCAAGTTGCCGGGCACAGGCATGCGCCAGGCCCGGCGCTCAGGGATTCAACAGTAGGCCTTTCGTCTTCCGGGACTTCCCATGTTTCTGCATAGAGTTCGACGCGCGCTGATTGCGCTTGCCTTCATGTTGCCGGCCGTTGCGTTCGCCGACTTCACCGACGTCCTGGATACGCCAGCGAGCACGAGCCCACTCGCGTCCAAGGGCTTGCTCAATGGACTGGTGCTGGCCGGCAAGCGCCTCGTTGCCGTCGGGCAACGTGGCCAGGTCGTCTATTCGGACGATGCCGGCGCCAGCTGGCGACAGGCCGCGGTACCGGTCGCATGCGACCTCGTCGCGGTGAGCTTTCCGACACCGCAGCAGGGTTGGGCCGTGGGACATGACGGTGTCGTGCTCCACAGCAGCGATGGCGGGGCGACGTGGACCAGGCAGCTGGATGGACGGCGCGTTGGCCCGTTGATGATGGAACAGCTTCGCGCGCGAGCCGCCCGGGGCGAACTCGGCAGCAGCGCGGACGCCACCGCGTTGCTCGAGGAAGCGGCTCGTATCGCGGCACAAGGCGCGGAGAATCCGTTTCTTGACGTCTGGTTTGCCGACGAGCACAACGGCTTCATCGTCGGCGCCTTCAACCTGATCTTCCGGACCACGGACGGCGGGCAAACCTGGGTCTCGTGGTTCGATCGCACCGAGAACCCCGATCGCCTGCACTTGTATGCGGTACGCGGCGTGGGCACGGACGTCTATATCGCGGGCGAACAGGGCCTGCTGCTCAAGCTCGACCGTAAGGCCGAACGCTTCCAGGCGCTCGCCACACCCTACAAGGGCACCTATTTTGGCGTCGTCGGGACCCGCGACGCGGTGGTCGTCTATGGCCTGCGCGGCAACGCCTATCGCAGTACCGACGGCGGCACGCATTGGCAATCCGTCGACACCGGCATCCAGGAAGGGCTCACCGGCAGCACCGCGTTTGGTGCGCAGGGGCTGGCCCTGGTCAGCCAGGCAGGCAACCTGCTGGTGAGCCGCGACAGCGGGGCGCACTTCGCGCTGTACCGCCAGGCCAAGCCCGTACCAGCCTCCGCCGTTGCCGTCGCGGGCGATGTCGTCGTGATCGCCGGCGCGCTTGGGGTGAAAACCCAGGCGTCGCACTGAGAAGGTTAGGAGACAACCACGATGAACGTTGCATCCGTATCGCTCGACCGCATGCCGGTCGTAAGCGAACTCCGTAAGTTCGATGCGAACTCCGGCAACATGCTCGAGCGCCTGGTGTTCAATCACCGCTTCGCCATGATCCTGGTGTGCGCGCTGGCGACGCTGCTGCTGGGTTGGGTGGCGGCGACGAGGCTGAGCTTCAACGCCAGCTTCGAGAAGATGATTCCGAGCAATCATCCCTATATCCGCAATTACCTGGAAAACGCGAACGAGTTGCGTGGCCTGGGCAATTCCCTGCGCGTGGTGGTGGCGGTCGAGGACGGCACCATCTTCGATCCGAAGTACCAGGAAGCGCTGAAGAAGATCAACGATGAGCTGTTCCTCACCCGCGGCGTCGATCGCGCGGGACTGAAGTCGCTGTGGACGCCTGCGGTGCGCTGGACCGAAGTCACCGAAGAGGGCTTCCGCGGCGGCCCGGTGATGCCCGACAACTACGACGGTTCGCCGCAGCACACCGCCCAGCTCAAGCTCAATATCGCCCGCGCAGGCATCGTCGGGCGCTTCGTCGGCAACGATTTCAAGTCCAGCATGATCTTCGTGCCCTTGCTGTCCAAGGACCCGGAGACCGGTGCGGCCATCGACTACCGCGCGCTGTCGCACACCCTGGATGCCATCCGGAGCCGGTACGAGGCGACGCCGGGCGTGAAGATTCACCTCCACGTGATCGGCTTCGCCAAGCTTGTCGGCGACCTGATCGACGGACTGGTCAAGGTGATGGGGTTCTTCGCCATCGCCGCGCTGATCGCCCTGCTGGTCATCTATGGCTATACGCGCTGCGTACGCAGCACGGCACTGGTCATCCTGTGCTCGGTGGTGGCCGTGGTGTGGCAGCTTGGCCTGGTCGCCTTGCTTGGTTTTGCGCTCGACCCGTTCTCGGTCCTGGTGCCGTTCCTGATCTTCGCGATTGGCGTCTCGCACGGCGCACAGAAGATGAACGGCATCATGCAGGACATCGGCCGCGGCACGCACCGGCTCGTCGCCGCGCGCTATACCTTTCGTCGCCTGTTCCTCGCCGGTGTCACCGCGCTATTGGCGGACGCGGTGGGTTTCGGCGTGCTGATGCTGATCGATATCCCGGTGATCAAGGACCTCGCGCTCACGGCCAGCATCGGCGTGGCGGTGCTGATCTTCACCAACCTCCTGCTGCTACCGGTACTGCTGTCCTTCACGGGCGTCGATCCCACGGCCGCGCAGCGCAGCCTCCGCTCGGAACGTGAGCAAGCCGAAGGGCATGGCGGGGGCGTCATCTGGCAGGTGCTCGAACGCTTTACCACGCGTCGCTGGGCACTGGCTGCGCTGGGAGTCTCAGTGGTTCTGGCGGGCGCCGGCCTCGTGGTCAGCAAGCACTTGAAGATAGGCGACCTTGAACGCGGCGCGCCCGAGCTGAGGGCGGAGTCACGCTATAACCGCGACAACGCCTACATCACCGGCAACTACTCGCTTTCGAGTGACATGTTCGCGGTGATCGTGAAGACGCCCGCCGAAGGCTGCCTCAAGTACGCCACCCTGGTCGAGGCGGACCGCCTGGCCTGGACGCTGCGCCAGGTGCCCGGTGTGCAGACCACGATCTTCCTCGGCGACGCGGTACGTCAGATCACGGCGGGCTCCTACGAGGGAAGCCCCAAATGGCTCACCATTTCGCGCAACCAGGACGTGCTGAACTATGGCGCGCAGCAGGCCTCGGTCAACAATCCGGACTTGTTCAACAACGCCTGTTCGGTGATGCCGGTGATCGCCTATCTCAAGGACCATCGCGCCGAGACGCTCGACCGCGTGGTGGCCGCCGCGGCGGCCTTCGCCGCCAGCCATGGTGGGCCCAACCGCGGGTACCTGCTCGCCGCCGGCAGCGCGGGCATCGAGGCAGCGACCAATATCGTGGTGCGCCAGGCCGATCGCACGATGTTGTTCTACGTCTACGGCGCCGTGATCGTGCTGTGCTTCATCACATTCCGCTCCTGGCGCGCCGTGGTGGTCGCCGTGGTGCCGCTGATGCTCACGTCGATCCTGTGCGAAGCGTTGATGGTCGCCCTGGGCATCGGCGTGAAAGTGGCGACGCTGCCGGTGATCGCGCTCGGCGTGGGCATTGGCGTCGACTACGCGTTGTACCTGCTGTCGATCCAGCTCGCCCAGCAGCGCGCTGGCGTGCCACTGCAGGAGGCCTACCGCCACGCCGTGCAGTTCACCGGCAAGGTCGTGGCCCTGGTGGGCATCACGCTGGCGGCGGGCGTGGTGACGTGGGCTTTCTCGCCGATCAAGTTCCAGGGCGACATGGGCATCCTGTTGACCTTCATGTTCCTCTGGAACATGGTCGGCGCCCTCGTCCTGATCCCGGCGCTCTCCCATTTCCTGCTGCGCAAGGCGACATGAAGCACGCAGGCTGGATCGTCGCACGGCGTTCGGCTGATGGGTCGAACATGGCATGCTCCCTGGAACTCGTCCGGGCAGTCGTCGACTTGCCATTGCCGCAGCAAAAGAGAGCGGCCATCTAGGCGGCAAGGCCGAGTGCCGGTGTCCGGCGTCGCGTGTGCCACGGCAACACGAACCACTCGCGAGAACTTTGCTCGGTGGGCACGGTCCCAACCCCCGATTGCGGGCGTCATGGGACTCAAGCCGTTTGCGCTGGCCGGAGGCAACTCGGTATCAGGCGACGACATGGCTTTCAGGAAGTGACGTTCTGTCCTGCCTGACGCATGCCAATGGAGGTCGTGGGGGTGAGGGATGACAGCCGCTCAAGCGCCACAGGCGGGGAAGAGGGCAAGCCAGACTGCCAGCTCTTCCTGGTGCCGTGCCCGGAATGGGCTCGGGTCACCATGGGTGGAACGGTGCTGGGGGTTGTCACCCTGCTGCATCTGTCCCTGATCGTGTATTTGACGATACCGCCAGTCCCGACCCATGAAGAACACCAGCCATTCACTGAAAGCAGTGCCGGCGCGCTGGAAGTGACCTTCGTCAAGGCGACTCCCGCCGTCGGCGCGATGTCCACGCGCATGGCTTTGCCACCGGTCGGTCATCCTCTGCCCAGGCTATCTGGCAGCGCCGCGGAAAAGCGGGCATGCGGCGGCATCCTTGGTGGCCGACGCGCCCGTCGAATCTGCGGTCGCACCGGCGAATGACCGGACTGCCGATGTTCGTGTGGAACCGCAGCAAAACATAAGCTCTACGATCGCTTACAGAAGCCCACTTCTCCAGGGGACAGAGACTGGAACGTCACCTAAAGATCCTCGGCGTCTGCCGGGAACCCCGGACGGCGCCTTGGTGAGCAGCGTTGTACTCCAAGACCCGCCGAGCATCCGACATGCCATCAGGCTCGGGGGCCAGTTCCTGAATTGCAGCCAGGTGCGGATAGCGCGATTTCTACCGGCCAGCGAGATGGATAAGCGCCATATCACCAAGCAACAGCTTGACCAGGCATTTACGGAATACGGCTGCACTTAGGCGAGGGCTCCACCAGGATCGGGTTTGAGGGCGAGGTCAGCTTCCGCCCAATGGCGCGAACCCACTAGCCCCACCCGGCATCGGTGGTGTTAAGTTGCCCGACCATTCACTTGCTCGTCGGAGCCTTCCATGTCCCGTGTTCGACCTGCCGGTTCGCCGGTTGCTATGCGTCGTAAGTTTTCGTGCCTGGCCTTGGCTGTAGCGACGGCGCTTGCGGCCGGCACCGTGGGGGCGCAGCAGGCGCGCACGGACGAGGTGCCGCCGCCGCAGGACACGCCGTATGCCGGCACGGTGGCGCATTCACGTCGATGCCAGCGACACGGCCCAGGGCATCTTCCGCGTGCACGAGACGATTCCGGTGAAGGCCGGTGCCCTGACCCTGCTGTATCCGCAGTGGATTCCCGGCGACCATTCGCCGACCGGCCCGATCGCCATGCTTGCCGGCCTCACGCTCAGCGCCAACGGCAAGCCGCTGGCGTGGAAGCGCGACAAGTACAACGTGTACGCGTTCCATCTCGACGTGCCTGCGGGTGTCTCCATCGATCGACGCGGACATTCCAGTACCTGTCGGGCCGCACCGACAGCGAGGGCTTCGAGATCACCGACCGCATGATGGACATGGAATGGAGCAAGGTGGCGCTGTATCCGGCCGGCTACTTCTCGCGCGGCATCACCTTCGCGCCCAGCATGAAGCTGCCGCATGGCTGGCAGCTCGGCACGGCGCTGGAGACGGCCTCGCAAGTCGGGCGACACCGATCACCTTCAAGCCGGTCACGTTCAACAACCTGGTCGATTCGCCGATCTACGCGGGCCAGTACTTCAAGCGCGTCGATCTCAATCCGGGCGGCGATGCGCCGGTGCACCTGGACATCGTCGCCGATGCGCCGAAGTATCTGGAGATGACGCCCGAGCAGTTGAAGGTGCACCGCGCCCTGGTGACGCAGGCGGTGAAGCTGTTCGGCTCGCACCACTACGACCACTACGACTTCCTGTTCTCGCTGTCGGATCAGATGGGCGGGCAACGGCACCGAGCACCACCAGTCCAGCGAGGACGGCCTGGGCGCCGACTACTTCACCGGCTGGAACGACGCGGCGCCCGAGCGCGACCTGCTGGCGCACGAGTACACGCATTCGTGGAACGGCAAGTTCCGCCGCCCGGCCGACCTGTGGACGCCCAACTTCAACGTGCCGATGGGCGATTCGCTGCTGTGGGTGTACGAGGGGCAGACGCAGTACTGGGGCTTCGTGCTGACCGCGCGCGCCGGCATGTGGACGCCGCAGCAGTTCCGCGACGCCTTGGCCATGGTGGCGGCCAATTACGAGCGCAACCGCGAAGGCTTCCAGTGGCGCACGCTGGAGGACACCACCAACGATCCCACCATCGCCCGCCGTTCGAGCCTGCCGTTCCGCAGCTGGCAGATGAGCGAGGACTACTACAGCGGCGGCCAGATGATGTGGCTGGAGGTGGATGCCAAGCTGCGCGCCCTGACGCATGACCAGAAATCGCTGGACGATTTCGCGCGCGCGTTCTTCGGCGTCGACAACGGCAGCTACGTGACCAAGACCTACACCTTCGACGACGTGGTGGCGGCGCTGAACGGCGTGGCCGCGTACGACTGGGCGAGCTTCCTGCGCGCGCGCGTCGACACGCTCGAGCCGCCGCTGCAGAACGGCCTCGCGGCCACCGGCTGGAAGCTGGTCTACACCGACAAGGAAAGCGAGTACGAGAAGCAGTACAACAGCCGCTCGGAACCGTCCCGTCACTTGTACAACTTCGCCTGGTCGATCGGCCTGACCATGAACGACAAGGACCAGGTCAACGACGTGCGCTGGAACGGGCCGGCGTTCAAGGCCGGCGTCAGCACCGGCGCCACCCTGGTTGCGGTGAACGGCCAGGACTATTCGAGCGATGTGCTGAAGAGCGCGATCGCGGCGGCCAAGGACAGCAAGGCGCCGATCCAGCTGCTGCTGAAGTACCAGGGCGGCTACCGCACGGTGTCGGTGGATTACCACGGTGGCCTGCAATACCCGCATCTGGTGCGCGTCGAAGGCACGCCCGATTACCTGAGCGAGATCATTGCGCCGCGCAAATAAGCGCTGGCGCGAGTGAAGGGATGGACGGCGGGGCAGGGCGCGTGCAGCGATGACGCGCGCCTTGCTTGGCGTGTCGTCGCGATGGGCTGCGATGTGCGCTTCGGCGTGACGCAGGGGCTAGCGCTTTCCGCCTTTGGCGAAAACATGAGCGAGACAATCGATTCGATTGTGCGCCAGAGCCTCCGCGGCTCCGGCGCCATCGGCACTCGCTAGAACTTGTAAGTGATCATCAAGCGGTTGTACGTGAACGACTCGTTGCCTGGATTGAGGTTGCCGCTGCCACCGACGGAGCGCTCCCAGCGATTGCGCAGGGTCAGGCCCTTCAGCACGCCGTCCATGTTGTAGACGATGTCGAAATAGACATTGTGGCTGGTGCCGCGCAAGTCCGTGGTGTACTTGGCGTAGGACGTCACCAATTGCAGTTTGTCGTCGAAGAATTTGTAGGAAGCCTTGGCTTTCCATGCGTGGCCGGGACCCGTTTCGACCAGGCCACGGATCATGGACGTCGTGAACAGCGGGTCGGTGGCGTAGTTCGTGGTGTAAGGGGAGATCAGGGCGCCGCCGCCGACCGCGCTCGATTCCTGCTGGAGCTTGTTGTAGGCCAGATCGATGCGCCCGTTGAAGGCCGATGTGCCGATATCCGCGCCCCAGGCCTCGCTGCGCACGCGCGTGCCCGGGAGGCCAAACAACTTGGTGTGGGTGTCCACCAGGATGTTGTCGTTGCCACCGTTCTCGTTGACGTACTGCAGCGAAAGAAAGGGATTGAAGTGCGTGCCGGTTTTCAGCGTGTACGTACCATCCACGTAACCCATTTGCGCGAAATTGAGGAAGTCGTAATACCAGCCCTGGGCCTTCACGGCGTCGTTGGCATAAGTCGTACCCGCCGCCCAGGCGCCATCGGCGCGGGGAGCCGTCCCCGGCAACGATCCGTTGTTCCCATACATCGAGTCGCCGTCGAAGTTGGATGGGTAGTAGAGGTTGTTGTAATACATGCCGGTGGACGTGCGGCTCTTCCAACTGTAGGTACGGATGCCGTAGAGGTTCCAGCCCTTGAGCGGAGTGAGGCCGACCAGGATGGCGTTGTACGACGAAGGAATGACACGCGAGTCGTTCTTGCCCATCCAGGGTGTGTCGAGGTACTGGTAGCCGCCACGCACCAACACCCAATCATCCTTGAACTGCGCATAGGCCTGGCTAAAGGCGCCGATGGAGTTGTTGGGCCCCATCAGCGAGGTGTCGATCTTCGCCAGCGTGTCCGACTGCGTACCCAGTGAGTTGGCGGTGACGAACGAGCCGCCGAAGCTGAAGCCGCCGAGAAAGGTTCCTGTATGCGCATTGATCAACGCCGCGAGGGAAAACGCGCTCGCATTGGGCGTATTCGGCGTGTCGTACAACCTGTCGAAGTTGTACATGCGAAGCTCGCCATCGACGTGCCCGTTGGCGAAGATGTCGTTGGAGCCTTGATTGTCGGCATGGCTCGTGGTGGTAAAGATGCCCAGGAAAACACATGCCACCGTGGTGGCTAGCTTCTGTCGCATACTCTCTCTCCCTGCATCCCGATGCCATGGCGTACCCGCCATTCGGAATGCGCGCGTCCCGCCAAAGCCCCATACCCCATGGCGGTGGATTGTAACCAAATTGTCATAAATGGTGACGTTATTGGTATGGGCCTCTCGTGTCATGCCAAAGGGCTGCTCAAGCCGGAGACGCCGGGATGACGGTTCATTCGATCGATCTTCGGAAGACCGCGAACAGGTTTATCGAGCCTGTTCCATATCTCCGTGTGGTCAGAAGCACCCCTCCCCCAACCCTCCCCTGCCAGCAGGGGAGGGAGTAAGCGCGGACATGCTTTTGAGTCCTCTCCCTGCTTGCAAAGGAGGAAGTGAGCGCGGACATGCTTTTGGCTCCTCCCCCTGCATGCAGGGGGAGGCTGGGAGGGGGGTGCTTGTGGCGATGAGGCGATATTGACCAGGCTCTTGGACTGGCGTCGCTTCGGATACCAGCAAGTCCGCCGATGCGGCTTTGGCCTCTTTTTGCGCGCTCCCTTTTGGCGCGCCCTGGATTGGGTGCATGATGAAAAGCGCCGGTCGAGGGGGGCGAGTTGTCCCGTGTTTCGGCCAACGCGGCCATCCTTCGGCCATTGCCAGATCCCTATGCGAAAGATCGAACGTTTTCCGATGGAAGCCGATGACGCTTTGCCAACGCCTGTAGCCATCGACGATGCAAGCCAGGCACTACCCGCGACGGCCGTATGCATGCGGTGGGACATCCCGTGCGCTTCCTTACGCGGCGGCGTCGCTTGACCGGCGTGTGGCCCGCTCCGCACATCGAGCTTCTTTCGGAAGACGCCTTGCTGCTGCGCTTCGGCGAGACCATCGAGTCATCGGTCAATGCGCGCGTGCATGCGGCGGCGGCGCGGTTGCGCGAGCAGCTTCCCGGCGTCGAGTGCGTGCCGGCTTATGCGAGCCTGTTGCTGCGCTTCGATCCGGCGCAGTGGGGCGAGAGCGAGCCGGCGGCGCCACATCAACGCGTGAGCGAGCACGTGATGGCGACGCTGCGGGACCTGCCGGATACCGAGGACAGCGACCGCGAAGTCGACATTCCGGTGTGGTACGGCAGCGACGCAGGGCCGGATCTGGCAGCGGTCGCTGCCCATGCGGGGCTCACTCGCGACGAGGTGATCGCCCGCCACTGCGCGGCGACCTATCGCGTCGCCATGCTTGGATTCGCCCCCGGCTTTCCCTATCTGCTTGGACTCGACCCCGCGTTGGCAATGCCGCGTCGGGGCGATCCGCGGATCAGCGTGCCGGCCGGCAGTGTGGCCATCGGCGGCGAACAGACCGGCATTTATCCACAAGCCTTGCCGGGTGGTTGGCAGCTGATAGGTCGCACGCCGCTGCGTCTGTTCGATCTTCACGCGACTTCGCCGTCCCTGTTGCAGCCGGGAGATCGCGTGCGTTTCCGCGTGATCGACGAAGACGAATACCAACGGCTCGCCGCCAAGGCGCAGCAGTGAGCGTGGTCGTCTTAAAGCCGGGCTTGCTGACCAGTCTGCAGGACGGCGGACGCCCGGGATATGCGGCGCTCGGTGTGGGACGCTCCGGCGCGGCGGACTGGCCTGCATGGCGGTTGGCGAATGCGCTCGTCGGCAATGCGAACGGCGAAGCCGCATTGGAGTTCACCCTGATCGGTCCGACGCTGCGCTTCGAGCAGGCGACGGCGATCGCCCTGACCGGCGCACCGGTGGACGCGCGCGTGGGCGATCAGGCCTTGCCGGGCTGGACGTGCTGCGTCTTGCCCGCCGGCAGCGTGTTGCACTTGGGTGGCATGCGGCACGGTTGCCGCGGCTATCTGGCGGTGCGTGGAGGGTTTGCGGCGACGGCCGTGCTTGGCAGCCAGAGCACGGACTTGAATGCACGCATCGGCCCGTTCGACGGACGTGCGCTGCAGGCCGGCGATCGTCTTGCCCTAGGTGAGAGCGGTCCATGGCCGCCAGGTCGGACGGCCAGGACGCTGCAGGTGATGCGCTGGGGTCTCGATCCGCAACCCTGGTTCGACTACGGCCAGGCACCGTTGGGGCTGTGGCGCGGTCACCACTTCGACCAGCTCGACGACACGTCGCAACACGCGCTGTTCAAGGCGTCCTTCACCGTCAGCAAGGACAGCAATCGTGTCGCCAGCCGACTGGACGGCCAACGCTTGAACTTGCGCCAGCCCATGGAGCTGATTTCCGAGGCGACCGTGCCGGGCACCCTGCAGCTACCACCCTCCGGCCAGCCGATTCTGTTGCAGGCCGAGGCGCCGGTGACCGGGGGTTATCCTCGCATCGGTCAGCTCGCGGCGGTGGACCTGCCGCGGCTCGCGCAGCGGCGGCCCGGCGATACCGTATGCTTCCGGGAGACCACGCTGGACGAGGCTGCACAACGCCTGGCCGCGCGCCGGCTGCGCTTGCAACGCCTGCTCGACCACATCGAACGACGGTTGGATTTCGCATGACGCCTGACGTACTCAAGACCATCGACCTCAACAGCGACCTGGGCGAATCCTTCGGCGCATGGCGCATGGGCGACGATGCCGCGCTGCTCGCGATCGTCAGCTCGGCCAATATCGCCTGCGGCTTTCATGCCGGCGATCCGGACATCATGCGGCACACGGTGTCCCTTGCCGTGGAGCACAACGTGGCGATCGGCGCGCACGTCTCGCTGCCCGACCTGCAGGGGTTTGGCCGCCGCGAGATGGCGGTGACGCCGAACGAAGCGTATGCGATGACGCTGTACCAGATCGGCGCGCTGCAGGGTTTCGCGCAGGCCGCGGGCACGCGCCTGCGGCACGTGAAGCCGCATGGCGCGCTGTACAACATGGCTGCGCGCGACGCCAAGCTGGCGGACGCCATCGCGCAGGCGACGCGCGATTTCGATCCCACCCTGTGCCTGTTCGGCCTGGCGGGATCCGCCTTGGTCAAGGCCGGCCTCGATGCGGGATTGCCGGTCGCCGCCGAAGCATTCGCCGATCGCAGCTATCGTGCCGATGGATCGCTGCAGCCGCGGCGCGAACCCGGTGCCGTGATCACCGAGAGCGACCAGGCCATTGCCCAGGCGATGGCGATTGCACGCGAGGGCAGCGTGCGTGCCAACGACGGCCAGATCATCACACTGCAGGCCGACACGCTGTGCGTGCATGGCGACGGCGCGCATGCGGTGGCGTTTGCCCGCAGCCTGCATGCGGCACTGGAAGCCGCCGGCATCGTCGTCGCCGCCCCGCATGCCTCAGGCCTGCTTGCATCAGGCGCTACGTGCATGAATTATTGGCCCTTGCTTGGCGTCGCGGTGATCGTGGCCGGCTTCGCCCTGCGCTTCAATCCGGTGCCGGTCGTGGTGTGCGCGGCCCTGGTCAGTGGCCTGCTGGCCGGCTTGCACGTGCCCGATCTGCTGGCGCTGCTCGGCAAGAGTTTTGTTTCCAGCCGCATGCTGATGCTGTTCGTGCTGACCCTGCCGGCCATTGGCCTGCTCGAACATGCAGGCCTGCGCGAACATGCCCAGCGCTGGATGGGGCGCCTGCGCGGATTGACCCTGGCGCGACTGTTGATCGGCTATCTGTTGGTGCGCGAACTGTTGGCGATGCTCGGCCTCACCGGCGTCGCAGGCGCCGCGCAGACGGTGCGCCCGTTGCTGGCGCCGATGGGCGAGGGCGCTGTGGAGAAAATCCTGCCGGTGGTGACGGACGCCGACCGCGAAGAGTTGCGCGCGGTGGCGGCGGCGACGGACAACATCGGGCGCTTCTTCGGTGAAGATGTCTTCATCGCGCTGGGTGCCGTGCTGCTGATCCAGGGCTTCTACGCGCAACACGGGATCGAGTTGACGCCGCTGTCGATCGCGTTGTGGGCCTTGCCCACGGCCATCGCCGCCTTCGTGATCCAGTCCGTGCGCGTGTGGCTGTACCAGCGTCGGCTGCAGCGACGCGCGGTCCGCATGCGCGACGAACAGGCCGCCTGAGCATGTTGCGCATCGAATATGCCTACTGGCTGATCGCGGCCTTGCTTGGCTACACCGGGCTGCGCAATCTGCGCGAACGACACGCTTGGCGCGCGGCGTTCTGGCTGCTGCTGGGCGCGTTGTTCGGTGGCGGCGATTATGTGCTCGCGCGGCAGGCGGCGGGTAACCCGCTGCCGGCGCAGATCGCGGGCGCCGCCGTGATCGCGTTGGCCTTGCTGGCGCCACGGCTGCATCGACATGCGCACGCGGACGGCGGCGATGCCGAAGCGCGCCTGCAATCGGCGATACGTCTGGGCCACAAGCTGTTCGTGCCCGCGTTGTTGATTCCGCTGGTGACCTTGCTGGTCGCGCTGTTCGGCGCGTATCTGTCGATTGCCGGCCATGCGGTATTCGCGAAATCGCAGATGACCCTGACCGGCCTGGCGCTGGCTTGCGTGGTGGCCTTGCTGGCCGCGGCGAGCGTGGCGCGCGCGCCCGTGGGGCATGGCATCGCGGAAGGCCGCCGCCTGCTCGACGCCATCGGCTGGGCGGCCTTGTTGCCGCTGCTGCTGGCGGCCCTGGGCGAAGTATTCACGCAGAGCGGCGTGGGCGCGGCCATCGCCGCCCTGGCCAGCAACAATCTGCCGACCGGAAGCGCGCTGGCCTGCCTGCTGGTGTTTGCGCTGGGCATGGTGTTGTTCACCGTGATCATGGGCAACGCGTTTGCGGCGTTCCCGGTGATGATGGCCGGCATCGGCTTGCCGCTGCTGATCCACCAGCACGGCGCGAACCCGGCGATCCTCGGCTCGATGGGCATGCTGTGCGGCTATTGCGGCACCCTGCTGACGCCGATGGCGGCCGACTACAACCTGGTGCCGGCCGCGCTGCTGGAGCTGCGTAACCCCTATGGGGTGATTCGCGCGCAGGTGTGGAGCGCCGTGTCCATCTTCATCGTCACCTTCGCGATGATGTGGATGCTGGTTTTCCGTTGAAGGGCAGAGACCGACCATGATGAGCAAGCCACCACGCATTCTGCTGACGGGCTTCACCCCATTCGGCAACGACGTCATCAATCCATCCTGGGAAGCCGTGCGCCTGCTGCACGACCAGCGCATTGCCGACCACCAGGTGGTGGCCCATCTGTTGCCGACGGCGTTTGACGACTCGCGTCGCGAGCTGGAAGCCGTCGTGCGCGACGTCGAGCCCAGCCTTTTGCTCGGCGTCGGCCAGGCCGGCGGCCGCAGTCGGTTGTCGATCGAGCGGGTGGCCATCAACGTGCAGGATGCGCGCCTGCCGGATAATACCGGCGCGCAACCGATCGACGAACCGGTGATCCCGGGCGGGCCGGCGGCGTACTTCAGCACGCTGCCGATCAAGGCCATGCTGGCCGCGCTGCAGGCCGAAGGCCTTCCGGTCGAGATCTCCAATACGGCCGGCACCTTTGTCTGCAACCACATCGCTTATCTCATGTTGCACGAGGCGGCTCAGCGCAAGGGTATGCGCGCGGGCTTCATCCATATTCCCTATCTGCCGGAGCAGGCCGTGCGGCTGCCTCAGGCACCGAGCATGGCCAAGGTCGATGTCGTGCGCGCCCTGACCGTGGCCCTGCGCGTCGCCGCCAGCCAGGTCATCGACGACAGGCTGGGCGCGGGCACGCTGGACTGACGACTCGGCCGCGCGCTACGTAGCCATCGTCGCCGGATCGCGCACGTTCCTCCACACGCCATCCAGTGAGCGGATGCGCGCCACGGCCAGGCAGCGAATCGACGCCATGGCGGTGGCTCACGTTTTCACGCAGGCGGCACAGACCTGCCTTTAGCTTGTGGCCGGGTCGGCCCCAGGGCGGGACCGGGCACAAAAAGCGCAGGGGAGGACAGGTCCGCGTCGATGGCCGTCCAGGCGGGCCGGGCGGCCATGCCGTGACCTGTTCGAGTGCGAGAAGAACACCACGCCGAGGAGGTTCGATTGCCCCGTTCCACGGCCAGAGTCCGCCGCTTTTTTGCGCCGACGGCGGTGTGGGTGCTTTCGCTCGCGTGCCTGGCCTGCAGCAACACGCAAAATGCGCCGGCAGGCGCGGGCCAGCCTTTGACCGTTCTGGTGACCACGGTCACCGCGTCGCCGACGCCCAATATCGTTGAGCTTCCGGGGCGGATCGAGGCGGTTCGAACGGCGGAAGTGCGTGCGCGCGTCGACGGCATTGTCGAACGCAGGCTCTACCAGGAAGGGACGGACGTAGCCGCCGGCGCGCCGTTGTTCCAGATCGACGCACGCGACTACCGCGCCCAGTTGCAGCAAGCCCAGGCGACCTTGCAACGTGCCGAATCAGTGCAGGTGAATGCCGCCGCCGTGGTCGCGCGCTTCAAGCCGCTGGTCCAGCGACAGGCCGTGAGCGCGCAGGAATACGAGGAGGCCGTGGCCTCGCTGCAGCAGGCCCAGGCGAACGTGTCGGATGCGCACGCCCAGGTCGATCTGGCGCAATTGCGGCTCGATCGGTGCATCGTCACGGCGCCGATCGCCGGCCGCGTGGGGCGCGCGCAGGTTACCGAGGGTGCCCTGGTCAGCGGCAGCGCGGCAACCCTGCTCACCCAGGTCAATCAGCTGTCGCCGATCAGCGCCGTGTTCACCCAGTCGAATACGTCCCTGCTCGACTTCCAGCAACAGGTACAGTCCGGCGCACTCAAGCCGGCGGATAAGAAGCACGTCGAGGTGCACCTGATTCTTGCGAACGGGCAGGAGTATGGCGAGCGGGGATTCCTAGATTTCACCGATCTGGTCGTCGAAGCGTCCACCGGCACGCAGACCGTGCGCGCCCAGTTCGCGAATCCGGCGCGCACCCTGCTGCCTGGCCAGTTCGTGCGCGGACGTATCGTCACCGGCACACTCAAGTCGGGTATTCGCGTGCCCGAACGGGCCATTCAAATCGACAACGGCGCGGCCAGCGTGGCGATTGTCGCGGACGATGGGACGGTGGCGCGCCGGAACGTGGAGCTTGGGGCGCAAGACGGCGGCGAGTGGATCATTCTCGATGGCCTGAAAACCGGTGAGCGCGTCATCGTCGATGGCTGGCACAAGGTCCAGCCGGGTATGCGTGTGAACGCCCAGCCGGCACCGGCTTCGCCGCCGTCCACGCACTGACCGGGCGCCGCCGATGAATCGCTTCTTCGTCTACCGCCCGGTGTTTGCCTGGGTCATCGCCCTGTTTGTTGCCCTGTTCGGCTTCATCGCCATCATGCTCCTGCCGGTGGAGCAATATCCCGATGTCGCGCCACCATCGCTCACGGTGTCGGCGAGCTACAACGGCGCCGACGCGCAGACGCTCGACCGTTCCGTCACGTCGATCATCGAAAACGAGATGAATGGCATCGAGAACTTCCTCTACATGTCCTCGATCAGCCGCTCCAATGGCACCGTCCAGATCACCGTCACGCTGCAGCCCGGCACCGATCTCGACACCGCGCGCTCGCAGGTGCAGGACCGCTTGAGCCGGGTCGAACCGCGCCTGCCACAGGAAGTGCGCCAGCTCGGCATCACCGTCACCAAGTCGTCGTCCGGCTTCCTCATGTTGATCGCGCTGCAATCGACGGATGGCACGACCGACGCCGTGGAGATGGGCAACTTCGCCTCCAACAACATCATCAACGAGTTGCGCCGCATTGGCGGCGTGGGCGATGTGCAACTGTTCGGCTCGTCCTATGCGATGCGTATCTGGCTCGATCCGAACAAGCTGGCGGGGCTCGGCCTGTCGGCCAGTGAAGTGCTGACGGCCGTGCGGGAACAGAACAGCCAGACCGCAGGTGGTGGACTGGGCGACCAGCCGATTGCGCCGGGCTCCGAATTCAATGCCCAGATCGTCACGCAGAGCCGCTTCACCACGCCCGAGCAATTCCGCCAGATCATCGTGCGTGCCAACCCGGACGGTTCGACCGTGCGCGTGGGCGACGTCGCAAGAGTGGAACTGGGCAACGACAGCTACGGCTTTCGGCTGACGGTGAATGGCAAGGAGTCGGCCGGCCTCGCGATCCAGCTCGCCAGCGGCGCGAATGCGCTGGCCGTGGCCACCCAGGTACGCCGGCGCATGACGGAGTTGCAACCGATCTTTCCGCGCGGCGTGGTCTGGGCCGTGCCGTTCGACACGACGCCCTTCATCACGACGTCGGTGCACGGCGTACTGCGCACGATGGTCGAGGCGCTGCTGCTGGTGACGGTCGTGGTGTTCCTGTTCCTGCAGACCTGGCAGGCCACGCTGATTCCCACCCTGGTCGTACCCATCGCGCTGATAGGTACCTGCTGCGGTCTTTATCTGTTCGGACTGTCGATCAATATCCTCTCGCTGTTCGGCATGGTGGTGGCCATCGGCATCCTCAACGACGATGCGATCGTCGTGGTGGAGAACGTGTCGCGCGTGATGCGCGAAGAGGGACTCAACGCACGCCAGGCGACCGTCAAGGCCGTCGGGCAGATTTCCGGTGCCGTCATCGGCAGCACCCTGGTGCTGGTCGCGGTGTTTGTTCCCATGGCGTTCTTCCCGGGGTCCACGGGCGGCATCTATCGGCAGTTCTCGGTCACGCTGACGGTATCGATTTTCCTCTCCACCGTGCTTGCCCTGACCCTTGGCGCGGCCTTGTGCGCGGCCTTGCTCAAGGGGGATGCGCAGGGTGTGCCGGACACCGCGCCAGCCCCGAAGAGCGCACCGGCGCGGATGCTCGGGCGGATATTTGGCGCGTTCAACCGTGGCCTGGATGCGGCGACGGTGAGGTACGCCCATGCCGTCGACGCCATGCTGCGTGCGCCTGTACGTTGGCTGCTGGTGTTCGCCGTCGCGTGCGTGGCCACGGTGTATCTGTTCATGCGGCTGCCAGGAGGATTCCTGCCCACCGAGGACCAGGGCCACATCTTTGTCTCCTACACCGGCGCGCCCGGGTCCACCGTGGGGCGCACCCAGCAAGCGGTCGACCAGGTCGAGGCCTTCCTGCGACAGCAGCCGCAGGTTCGCAACATCGCCACGGTGACGGGCTTCAGCTTTTTCGGTCAGGGCCAATCGGCGGCGCTCTCGTTCGTGGATCTGAAACCCTGGGGCGAACGTCCCGGCACCGAAAACTCGGCGAGCGCACTGGTCCAGCGCAGCAACGCGGCGTTCCGGCAAATCCCCGAGGCGATGATTTTTGCGTTGGACCCTCCGGCGATTCCATCGCTTGGCAACGCGACCGGTTTCACCATGAAGATCCAGGATCGCGGCGGGGCAGGCGCCGCCGCCTTACAACAGGCGGGTCTGCGCATCATGATGGAGGCAGCGCAGAGCCCCGTGCTGATGGGCGTGCGCGCGGAGGGCTTGCCCGCGGCGCCGCAACTCTATGTCGAGATCGATCGGGTCAAGGCGCGTGCGCTGGGGCTGCAGATCGGCCAGGTCAATCAGGCGCTGTCGCTGGCGTTCGGTTCCAACTACGTCAACGACTTCCTCTACGAGGGCAATGTTCTTCGCGTGTTTCTCCAGGCCGATGCGGCACAGCGCATGCGGCCGGAGGACGTGACCGCACTGCGGCTGCGCAACGATCGGAATGAGATGGTGCCGTTTTCGGCGTTTACGCGCGTGCGCTGGATTTCCGGCCCACAACAGCTCGAACGTTATAACGGCTTTCCCTCCGCCACCATTTCGGGCCAGGCCGCGGCCGGCCAATCGAGCGGCGCGGCGATTGCCGAAATGGAGCGCATCGCCAACCGCGTGCTGACCGGCAACCTCAGCTACGAATGGACCGGCACCGCGTACGAGGAGAAGCAGGCGAGCGGGCAGATCGGCATGCTGCTGGGGCTCTCCTTGATCGTCGTGTTCCTGCTGCTGGCGGCGCTCTACGAAAGCTGGGCGATTCCAACGGCGGTGCTGCTGATCATCCCATTCGGTGTCGTGGGCGCGGTGCTGCTGACGATGGCGCGCGGCTTGTCCGCCGACGTGTACTTCAATATTGGTCTCGTCACCATCATTGGCCTTGCCGCAAAAAACGCGATCCTGATCGTCGAGTTTGCGATCAAGGAAGAGGCCGAGGGCAAGGACCCGATCACCGCCGTCAAGAATGGCGCGCAGCAGCGCCTGCGCCCGATCCTGATGACGAGCATCACCTTCGTGCTCGGCATGATGCCGCTGGTGCTGGCGACAGGGGCGGGCGCGGCGAGCCGGCGGGCAGTCGGCACGGGCGTGATGGGCAGCATGCTCACGGCCACGTTCTTCGGCATCTTCTTCACGCCGTTGTTCTACGTGGCGGCGCGGCAATGGCTGAGCCGCACGAAGCGCTACAGCGAGGAGGACGATCTCGCGGCGCTCCGGGCGGAGCGCGCTGGACAACGTGGAGATCCGGGCGATGCGTAGCTGCCTCGTACTGGCCGCCGCGTGCAGCGTGCTTGCCGCCTGCAATCTCGCGCCGGCGTACCGCCAGCCCGATCTGCCGGTGGCCGACCGCTTCGACGCCGCCGACGCGCCGACCCCCGCTGGCGGCCACCTCGCCACGGAGATCGGTTGGCAGGCGTTCTTTGGCGATCCCCAGCTGCGGTTTCTCATCGCCGCGGCGCTCGAGCACAACCGCGACCTCGTGGCGTCGGTGGCGCGCATCGAGCAGGCCCGCGCGCTGTACCGCATCCAGCAGGCCGAGCGTTTGCCGCAGGTCAGCGCCAGCGGTGGGGTGACCCGAACCCAGGCGCCGCTGGGTTCGTTCGATCCGGAATTCGCGGACAGCAATGCGACGGTGATCTTCAATCAGTACAACGTCCAGGCCGCGGTGACATCGTTCGAGCTGGACTTCTGGGGCCGCGTCAAAAACCTGAGCGAAGCCGCGCGTCGCCGATATCTGGCGACGGTGGAGGCGCAGCAGGCGTTCCGCCTGTCCTTGATCAGCAACGTGGCGGCCACCTACTACGCGATCCGCTCGGGCGAGGAAGGGATCGAACTGGCCGAGCGCACGGTAAGGAGTCGCCAGTACGCCCTGGACATCGCCAAGCTTCGCCTCGACGCAGGCGTGACCTCGAAGGTGGACTATGAGCAGGCGGCCATCCTCGTCACGCAGGCACAGACACAACTCGCGGAACTGCACCGAACGACCGGGCAACGGCGCAACCAGCTGATGATCCTGGTCGGCGGGCCGGTCGCAGGCCCGCTGCCGGCCGGGCGTTCGATCGAAGATCCTGGCCAGTTCGGCGAACTGGATGCGGGGCTGCCTTCCGCCCTGCTCACGCATCGCCCGGACATCCGGCAGGCGGAACAACAGCTGCGTGCCGCAGACGCCGATATCGGCGCCGCGCGTGCCGATTTCTTTCCGCGCATCGCGTTGACCGGCAGTTACGGCTATGCATCGTCCGAGCTGAGCGAGCTGTTCACACGCGACAAGCAGTCGTGGTCAGTCGGTGGCTTGATCAGCCTGCCCATCTTTGATGCAGGTCAACGGCGCGCGCAGCTTGGCCAGGCCCAGGCGCGACGGGATGAACTGGTTGCGACTTACCAGCGAGCCGTGCAAAGCGCCTTTAGCGAAGTGTCCGACGCACTGATTGGCCGACAGCGCTACCAGGAGCAGATCGCGGCGCAGGAACGCGCCGTGGAGGCGCAACGGCGGCTCGCCGAAACGGCCGAGCTTCGCTATCAGAACGGCATCTCAATCTATCTGGAAGTCGTCGATGCGCGACGCAACCTGTTCTCCGCCGAGCAGGAGCTGATCCAGCTTCGTGCAACCGCGCTGCAGAATGGCGTCACGCTCTATGTCGCGCTGGGCGGTGGGTCGGACGCGCGCTGATGCAGGTTCGCGTAGGCGCTCGCCATGGCCTGGCGGCCCGGCGCGGAAGGCAGGACAAGGCTTCCGCACGCGGACGCATGGCCATCACGGCGATTTGATACGAATGGGCAATGGATCGAGGCGCCTGGGTGTGCACGCGGGGCGCCGGCAGGCGCAGCATGTTCCACATCGATCCGGGCAACCCGTCCGGGCGATCAACCACTCGAGGAGACACCCCATGTTGGATTGGCCTGAATATCGCAACGAATTGACGGGTCGCATTGGCGAGATCGGCAAGCTGAGTCCGGGCACCCTGGCTGGCTATCAGACGCTTTCCAGTGCCGGCCAGAAGACCGGGCATCTGGACGCGAAGACGCGTGAGTTGATTGCCTTGGCTGTCGCCGTCACCACGCGCTGCGACGGTTGTATCACGGTGCATACGGCCGAAGCGCTGAAGCACGGCGCCAGTCGGGAAGAGATTGCCGAAGCCCTGGGTGTCGCCGTGGCACTGAACGCCGGTGCGGCGCTGGTGTACTCGGCCCGCGTGATGGACGCCGCCGCCGCTTATGGCAGTGCCACGGTCGCGTGAGTAGTGGCAGGGACGGCTCGCGCGAGATTTGGCGAACCTAGTGCAACGCATGGATCGTGTCGCTACGGTAGTTCTCCGAGCCGTTGGATCGGAGAGCTGCCGGAGGCGTGCACTGGGCGTGCCCTGGGCGGGTCATGGGCTAAGCTAACGGCCTTGCCTGGACTGTGCTCGCGCATCATGGACACGCTCAGCGAATTACTCGACGCCCACCCTGCTCGCGGTAATCTGGACCTGCGCTGCCAGTGGTCTGGCGAGTGGTCTTTGCCCCATGTGGCCGAGCAAGCCGGTGTCGTGCGATTCCATGTCGTCATCCGTGGGCACGCTTATTTGCGAGTGCCGGGCGCAAGCCCGGTCGCCTTGGCAGCGGGCGATCTCGCCGTCTTGCCTTCCGGTGAGGCGCATATCCTGGCGGGCCGCCCCGATGGGTGGAGTGCACCGCTTCCGGCGGCCACGGTCCACGCCCATCCCTTGCTGGAGTGGCGCACGAGCGACGAGGCCGAGCCCGAACTGGACATGCTGTGTGGACGTATCGACTTTGGTGCCGGTGCCGCCACCTTGTTGGCCGCCTTGCCGCACCTGCTCTATCTGCCAGGCAATGAAGAAGGGCCGTTGGCGCCGGTCGTCGAGCTGATGCGCCGCGAAGTGCAGCAGGCTGCAGCGGGAGCGCGCAGCGTGGTGGGGCAGCTGTCATCCGCCTTGTTCGTGCTGGCGCTACGCCGTTGGTGGGATTGCCGCGGCGAGTTGCACGGCGTGCTTGGCTTGCTGCGTGAACCGCGCCTGCGGCCGGCTTGCATGGCAATGCTGCTGCATCAGCACGAGCCACTGACGGTGGATGCGCTTGCCAAAAGCTGTCATATGTCGCGCGCAAGCTTTTTGCGCCTGTTCGAACGCGTCACGCGGGCAACGCCGGCACACATGCTCACGCAACTACGCATGGATGCTGCCGCCATACGTTTGCACGGCGGTCGTGAACCCGTTGGGTCGATTGCGGAAGCCGTGGGCTTTCAGTCGGAATCCGCGTTTATCCGCGCATTCGAGCGCCATAAGGGCATGAGTCCGTCCGCGTATCGCCGCCTTGCCAGAGGCGAGAGCACTGCAGCGCCGGCTTAGCCACGCAACGCGATTGAAGCCGTCAGCTTCCTCTCACGACGCGCGCACTGGTTGCCGCGCGCTGCAAGAGCAGGTCGCGTTCGCGCGTGTTGTGCGTGAGGGACGCGGCGCGCTCGAACTCCTCGCTTGCCTCGGCATGCCGGCCCAGCTTGCCAAGCAAGTCGCCACGTACGCTGGGCAGCAGGTGATAGTGGCGCAGCAAGGGTTCGTCGCGCAGGTCATCCGCCATGGCCAGGCCCGCGGCGGGCCCGAACGCCATGGCGTGCGCAACCGCGCGGTTCAGTGCGACCACGGGTGAAGGCAGGCGTTGGGCCAGGGTGTCGTACAGCGCGGCAATGCGTGGCCAGTCGGTTTCGTCGACCGAACGGGCGCGCGCGTGACAGGCGGCGATCGCGGCCTGCAAGGTGTAGGGACGTTCGGCGCCACCCAGGCTTTCGGCGCGAGCGAGGGCGTCGAGCCCGCGTCGGATCAGCAGTTGGTCCCAGCGGCCGCGCTGCTGTTCGCTGAGCAGGATCGGCTCGCCATGAGGCCCCGTGCGTGCCGCCGTGCGCGAGGCCTGAATTTCCATCAACGCGAGCAACCCATGCACCTCCGGCTCGGCGGGTGCCAGTCCGACCAGGACGCGGCCCAGTCGCAGCGCTTCCTCGCACAGTGCTGGGCGCATCCAGTCGTCACCGGCCGTGGCGGCATAGCCTTCGTTGAAAATCAGGTAGACGACTTCGAGCACCGAGGCGAGACGGACACTCAGTTCTTCGCCGCGCGGTACTTCAAACGGCACCTTCGCGGCGCTAAGCGTGCGTTTGGCCCGCACGATGCGCTGCGCTACCGTAGGCTCGGGCACCAGATAAGCGCGCGCGATTTCCGTGGTGGTCAGGCCGCCGAGCAGGCGCAAGGTCAGCGCCACCCGCGCTTCGGTGGACAGCACGGGATGACACGCCGTGAACACCAGGCTCAGCAAATCGTCGCCAATCGGGTCGTCGAGCATGACCTCGGGGTCCGCCATGGACTGTTCCAACTGCGCCTCGATCTCCTGGGTCAGCGCGTACTCCTTGCGCTGATGCAGGGTGTGGCGACGCAGCTGGTCGATCGCGCGATGCTTGGCCGTGGTCATCAGCCAGGCGCCTGGATTGCGCGGAACACCGGCGGCCGGCCATTGCTCCAGCGCGGCGACCAGGGCGTCCTGCGCCAATTCCTCGGCCATGCCCACGTCGCGCACGATGCGGGCAAGGCCGGCAATCAGTCGCGGTGATTCAATGCGCCAGACCGCGTCGATGGTGCGATGGATGTCGGTGGTCGTCATGACCACCGATCACAGCACTGCCTCATCGGTAACGCAAGTTCGCGCGATCGCCCGTGCGAGTTCAGGCAGGCGCGATCACCATCCAGCGCACGCCGTAGCGGTCCGTCAGCATGCCGAAGCTGGATGAGAAGAAAGTCTTGCTCAGCGGCATCGTCGTCTCGCCGCCGTCGGAGAGCGCCGCGAAGCAGCGCTGTGCCTCGGCGTCGTCGGCCACGGTAAGTGTCAGTGCGAAACCATGCAAGTTCGGCTTGCCGTTACAGTCGCCATCCGATGCCATGAACGCGGTATCGCCGATCTCGACATGGGCGTGCATGATCTTGTCGGCATTGGCGGGGTTGGTGGCCGACGGGGGACCCTGCTGCTCCGGACTTTCCTTGAAGCGCATCAACTTCACCTTGGCGCCGATGGCCTTGCCGTAAAAGGCGAGTGCCTCTTCGCAGCGACCGTCGAAGAACAGATAAGGCTGTACAAGCATGACCTTCCTCCTGGTGGAATTCGAAGCCTGTTCAATGGTTGGCTTTCAGGCGTGGTCGCCGATCTGCGCGCGCAACCGCGCTTCCTGCTCGCGAAGCTCCGGCGTGAATTCGGCGCCGAAATCCTCGGCCTCGAAGACCTGGCGGATCTCCACATCCGATTCCATGCCATCGAACGGGTTCGGCGCACGCTTGAGCCATTCGATCGCTTCTTCCAGCGAGGCGACCTGGATCAGCCAGAATCCGGCAATCAGCTCCTTGGTCTCGGCAAAAGGTCCATCGATTACCGTGCGCTGGTCGCCTGCATAGCGGATGCGCACACCGCGCGCACTCGGATGCAAACCTTCGGCGGCCAGCAGCACGCCAGCCTTGACCAGTTCCTCGTTGAAGCGGCCCATGTCCGCCAGCAGGCGCTCGCTCGGCATCTCGCCGGCTTCGGAGCTCTTCGTTGCACGCACCATCACCATGAATCGCATCGTCGTCTCTCCATCGGGTTGCAAAGGCGAGCCGCCGGGTGGCCTAGCGTCCGTGTCCGGGCGGCTCTCACCTGATCGTCGAACGAGGGGCGCCGAAATCGACATGGTGACGGCGCTTTGTAGATCATCATCAACGTCGACGGGGCCAGGGAGCCTTACCGCAGGCCGCGCAGCATGCACCCGCTTGCGTCAGCGGGTCGTGAGATGGGGGTAAACGGGTTGCGCTCAGCGCACGGCCAAGGCCAGCACGATGCCGATCCACACGACCATGCCCAGCCAGTTGTTGTCGCGGAACGCGGAAAGGCAGGCATCACGCTCGCGCTTGCGGATTTTCCACAACTGGTGGCCAAACTGGCCTGCCGCGGCGACCAGGCCCAGCCAGTACGGCCAGCCCAGCGCAGCGCGCTGCCCGACAAACAGCATCGCCAGCAGGAACGTGCCCATCAGGATGCCGAGGATGGGCAGGTCTGCATCGCCGAACAGGATCGCGGTGGATTTCGCGCCCGCCTTGAGGTCGTCATCGCGATCGACCATGGCGTACTCGGTGTCGTAGATCACCGACCACAGGATATTGGCGATGAACAGCAGCCAGCCCACGGGGCGGTACAGTGTGGGAAACCGCGGCAAAGGCCATCGGTATCGACCAGCCGAAAGCCGCACCCAGCACCACCTGGGGCAGGTGCGTGTAGCGCTTGGTGAAAGGGTAGATGGCGGCCAGCGCGGCGCCGACCAGGGACAGCTTGATGGTCAGCGCGTTGGTGAACAGCACCAGCACGAACGACAGCGCCAACAGACTCACGAAGACGATCAAGGCTTCGCGCGGCGTGACACGGCCCGAGGCAATCGGCCGCCCGGCCGTGCGGGCCACCTGCGGGTCCAGCTTGCGGTCTGCGAAATCGTTGATCGCGCAACCGGCGGCACGCATGGCGAACACGCCCAGGGTGAAGATCACCAGCAGCTTCACCGGCGGAAAGTCGGACGCGGCGAGCCACAGCGCCCACCAGGTCGGCCACAGCAACAACAGCGCCCCGATGGGGCGATCCATGCGGGTCAGCACCAGGTAGTCGCGCGCCTTCGTCGCGACGCGCCTCGGGCAACTTCTGCAGGATCCAGTCGAGCACGCGCGTGGCACGCGTGGAGCTGTCCTCAGGGCGTGGCTGCACCACGGCCTTCACCGGCGTGGCGGGCCGTTGCCGTGGGCCGGTCGACTGAGACGGGTTGCGCCGCTGGCGCTTGCGTGAGGAAGGAGCCATCACCCAAGTTTAGCGTGCCCCGCCCGGAGCCGTGGCGTGACGCAGCACCGGTTTGGCGGCGATGGCTGCACGGCGTTGTCGTCGCCTTGTCACACCGGACCCTACACTCAAGGCTTTCGGTGGACCGGAACAGGTAGTGCCATGCCCCAGATGCTTAGCCACATCGCCCTGATCGTCGCCGACCCCATGCGCAGCGCGCATTTGCTTACCGGGGTATTCGAGGACGCCCGCATCACGCGTGAGCTGGACGCCGAGGACAGTCACCCTTCGACGACGGTGCGACTGGCCGGCCTCGATTTCGAGCTGATCCGTGGCAGCGGCCCGGCCGCGCGCAACGGGGACCATATCGCGTTCCAGGTCAGCAAGGCGGAACAACAGGCCTGCGCAGAGCGGCTGACCGCACTGGCCCTGGATTTCGACATGGCGCGGGGGGACACGGCGCTGTACTTCAGCGATTACGACAACCATGTGTTCGAGTTGGATGTGGTTGAAACCCACGACGCGGGAGAGCTGTGACCTACCAGCCCGCTGGGATGACGGTCTTGAGGGCCATCGCTCGCATCACTCCCGCAACAACAACCGATACGCCGCATTCTCGCTCTCATCGCGAAACGGATAACCCAGCGCGTCGAGGAAGGATTGGAACAACGGTCGCTCGTCGCTCGGCACCTGGATACCGACCAGGATGCGGCCGTAGTCGGCGCCGTGGTTGCGGTAGTGGAACAGGCTGATATTCCAGTCCGGATGCATATGGCCGAGAAAGCGCGTGAGCGCACCGGGTCGTTCGGGAAACTCGAAGCGATAGAGCAGTTCATCGCTTGCCAGCGGCGTGCGCCCGCCGATCATATGGCGCAGGTGCAGCTTGGCAAGCTCGTCGTCGGTGAGGTCGAGCACGCCAAAGCCATGCTCGCGAAACGCGTCGATCAGGGTCCCGCGCTCATCGCGCCGGGTGGTCTGCACGCCGACGAAGATATGCGCTTCGGCGGCATTGCCGATGCGGTAATTGAATTCGGTGATGCTGCGCTGGCCCAGCGCCGCGCAGAAGCGACGGAAACTGCCGCGCTCCTCGGGAATGGTGACGGCAAACACCGCCTCGCGCTGCTCACCTACCTCGGCGCGTTCGGCCACGAAACGCAAGCGGTCGAAATTGAGGTTGGCGCCGGAAACGATGGCCACCATCGGGTCCGCCGAGGCACCGTGCGTTGCCACGTACTGCTTGAGACCGGCCAGCGCCAGCGCGCCGGCCGGTTCAGGCACGCTGCGCGTGTCCTGGAACACGTCGCGGATGGACGCGCAGATGGCGTCGGTATCGACCCGCAGCATGGCGTCGACATGCTGACGGCAAAGGTCGAACGTGAGATCGCCTACGCGCTTCACCGCCGTGCCATCGGCAAAGAGTCCAACCTCAGGCAAGCTGACTGGTCTGCCGGCTTCCAATGACTGCGCCATGGCGTCCGAATCGCGCGTCTGCACGCCAATGACTTTCACGTCGGGCCGCAGTGCCTTGATGTAGCCGGCAACGCCGGCAAGCAGGCCACCGCCACCCACCGGCACGAACACCGCATGCAGCGGGCCCGGATGCTGGCGCAGGATCTCCATGCCCACGGTGGCTTGTCCCGCGATCACCGCCGGATCATCGAACGGATGCACGAAGGTGTACCCGTGTTGCGCCTGTAATTGCGCGGCGGCGGCCTGGGCATCGCTATACGAATCGCCGGCCAGCACCACCTCGACGTGGGCGCCACCCAGACGACGCACGGCATCCACTTTCACTTGCGGCGCCGTGACCGGCATCACGATCATCGCGTGCACACCGATCCTCGCGGCGGCCAACGCCACGCCTTGCGCATGATTGCCGGCGGACGCCGCGATCACGCCACGCGCACGTTGCGCCGCATTGAGGCCGGCCATGCAGTTGTAGGCACCGCGCAGCTTGAACGAGAACACTGGCTGCTGGTCCTCGCGCTTGAGCAGCACGCGCTGGCCGAGCCGGGTGGACAGCAGTTGCGCCGGTTGCAGCGCCGTTTCACGCGCCACGTCGTAGACGCGCGCGCCTACCGTCTGGCGTAACAACTCGTGCTCGCCGAACGTGGTGGCCGGCACCCGTTCCACGAGGACACTCATGGTGTCAACGTCACCGCGGGGTGAGTGACTTCGATCACGTCGACCAGCTTGCGCGTCTGCTTGATGATTTGCTCCACCGTTTCGTCGGCGCCGTGCATCACCAGGGTCAGTTGCGACACCGCCGGGTCATGCGTCGCCGCGACGGTCAGCGTGTCGATATTGCAGTGGCGCGCGGCAAACAGGCCGGCAACGCGCATAAGTGCGCCGGATTCGTTTTGTAGCAGGATGGAAAGTGTGTGTTTCATGGCGCTACTCCGTGACCCAGGTACTCGTCATCCCAGCGCTTGCCGGGACGACGGTCTAGAACATGTCGGATGGCGAATCTCCAGATGCTTCCGCTGCCGCGCGCGACGGAATAAAGTCGCCCGTGATCATCTGCGCATACGTCGCGCCCGGCCCCACCATCGGATAGACACCGGCATCCGGATCGATCATCACTTCGAGGAATGCCGGACCATCGAAGGCGAGGAAGTCGGCGATGGTGTCCGCCAGTTCTTCCGTGCGCTCCAGCCGCCGTGCCCATTCGAAGCCATCGGCCTGCGCCGCCTTGATGAAATCCTTCTTGTGCAGGCTTTTGTCGGACGAGGCAAACCGGCCGCGGAAGAACAGCTTCTGCCACTGCCGCACCATGCCGTCGCCGATGTTGTTGAGCACGACGACCTTCACCGGCAGGCCATAGGTCGTGACGGTTTCCAGCTCGCCGAGGTTCATGCGGATGCTGGCGTCGCCATCGATGTCGATGACCACGGCATCGCGTCGCGCGAACTGGGCGCCGATGGCGGCCGGCAGGCCGAAGCCCATCGTCCCCATCGAGCCGGAGGTGAGCCAGTGGCGTGGCTCACGGAAATCGAAGTACTGCGCCGCCCACATCTGATGCTGGCCCACGCCGGTACTGATGATGGCGCGCCCCTGCGTGTGGCGGTTGATCGCCTCGATCACCGCCTGCGGCTGGATCAGCCTGCTCGCGCGATCGTAATTGAGCGCGTGCGTTTCCTTGAGTATGGCGATATCCCCGTGCCATTGGGCATAGCGACCCTCGGCGGCAAAGTGGAGTCCATGCCGCATGCCGTATTGCTGCAGCCGCGACAGCGTGCGGTCCAGATCGCCGTGATGGTGCCAGTGCACGGTCTTCACCTTGCCGATCTCGGCAGGGTCGATATCGATTTGCGCGATGAAGCGCGCATTGGGTGCGAAGCGATCCGGCACGCTGGCGACGCGATCGTCGAAGCGCGCGCCCAGGGCCAGCAGGAAATCGCAGTCTTCCACCGCGTAATTCGCATACGCCGTGCCATGCATGCCGAGCATGTGCAGGGCCAAGCGGCTCGGTGGTGTCGAATGCGCCGATGCCCATCAGGGTGGTCGTCACTGGCAGGCCAAACTGCTGCACGAAGGCGCGCAACGTCGCCGCCGCCTCGCCCGCGATGATGCCGCCGCCGGCATAGATCAGCGGGCGCTTCGCTTTCGCCAGTGCATCGAAGAACGCCTCGCACTGGGCGTCGTCGAGTCTTGCGTGCTCAATCGCATGCAGGCGCGCGCGATAGCCGGGAATGGGCAGGCGGCCGTCGCCGGCGAACGTCAGCGACGTGTTCTGCACATCCTTGGGAATATCCACCACGACCGGACCGGGGCGTCCACTGCGCGCAATCTCGAACGCGGTGCGCAGCGTCGCTTCCAGGCGCGCGGGCTCGGTGAGCAGGAATACGTGTTTGGCGCACGCGCTCATGATGTTGCTGACGGGCGCCTCCTGGAAGGCATCGCTGCCCAAGCGCCGCGGTGGCCACCTGGCCGCAGATCACCACCATCGGCATCGAGTCGGCCATGGCGTCGCGCACCGGCGTGACCATATTGGTGGCGCCGGGACCGGAGGTGACGATGGCGACGCCCACCTTGCCCGACGCGCGCGCATAGCCGGCGGCCATGAAACCCGCGCCCTGTTCGTTTGCGGGCACGATCAGCGGCATCGGTTCGCCGCCATTGGGCGACAAGTGGGTGGCGTTGTAGCGGAAGACCGCGTCGTACACCGGCAGGATCGCGCCGCCCGAATAGCCGAACAGCACGTCGACGCCTTCATCGGCGAGTATCTGCACGACCACCTCCGCACCGCTCATGGTCTGGCCGGAGAGCGGGTGGGTGGAGTCCGGCGCGGGAATCTCCTTTTGCAATGGCAGGTTCACGATGGTCGCGCTTCCTTGGATGTCGCCGCTTGGTCGGCGCTTGGATAGTCGAAAGACTTGTCAAAAAACGCCCTCCACTGCATGTCCCGAACGGGAAATTCCCTTCGGGTGCAGGGAGGGTTGACGAGAGGCAACAGCCTGCGGGTACAGCACCCCCCTCCTAAGCTCCCCCTGCACACCCCGGGCGGGATGGGCAGGGGCAGAACACAACGATTAGCCGACCTTCTTCAGCGGCTCGGCAGCAGGCTTCGGCGCATTCGCCTGCAGCCACGGCATGCGCGCACGCAGCTTGGCGCCGACCTGTCTCGATCGGATGCTCGAGATCGGCCTGCTTGAACTTCTTGTAGTTGGGCAGGCCAGCCTGGTACTCGGCGATCCAGTTGCGCGCGAAGGTGCCGTCCTGGATGTCCTTGAGTACGTCCTTCATGCGCGCCTTGGTGCCGGCGTCGATCACGCGCGGGCCGCTCACGTAGTCGCCGTACTGCGCGGTCTCGGAGACGAACTCCAACATGCGGGCGATGCCGCCTTCGTAGAACAGGTCCACGATCAGCTTCAGTTCGTGCAGTCACTTCGTAATAGGCGATTTCCGGCTGGTATCCCGCTTCCACCAACGTCTCGAAGCCAGCCTGCACCAGCTCGCTGGCGCCGCCGCACAGCACGGCCTGTTCGCCGAACAGATCGGTCTCGGTCTCTTCCTTGAAGTCGGTCTTGATCAGCAGCGCGCGACCGCCGCCGATGCCGTCGGCATAGGCCTTGGCCTTGGCTTCAGCGTGGCCGCTGACGTCCTGATGGACGGCCCAGATGGAGGGCACGCCACGACCGATCTCGTACTCGCGGCGCACCAGCGCGCCCGGACCCTTCGGCGCCACCAGGATCACGTCGATATCGGCGCGCGGTTCGATCTGCTTGAAGTGCACGTTGAAACCGTGCGCGAACAGCAGCGCGGCACCGGGCTTGATGTTCGGCGCGATCGAGTCGCGGTACAGCGCCGGCTGCACCATGTCCGGAGTAAGCACGGCGACCAGGTCGGCGTCCTTCACCGCATCGCCGGGCTCGGCCACGCTGAAGCCTTCGGCCGGGCCTTCTCCCACGAGGGGCCGTTCTTGCGCAGGCCGACCACGACATCGAGGCCGGAGTCGCGCAGATTGAGCGCATGCGCGCGGCCCTGGCTGCCGTAGCCGAGTACGGCGATGCGGGCCTTGGCGAGTGCGTCGTTCGAGGTCTGGCGTGGTCATGCGGTAACTCCTGCGTCGTGTCGTCGTGGACAGTGTTGGAAGGGTCGTGTGCGGAGGTGCTGCGTGAAGTGGGGAGCTGGGTAACGGCGCCGTCCGAAGCGGAGCCGACCAGGCGTGCGTACTTGGCCAGCGCGCCGCGGGTGACCTTCGGGTGCCGGCGGCTGCCAGCTGGCGCGCCGCGTGGCGAGGTCGGCATCGGTGCTGATTTCGCGACTGTCCGCGTCGATGCGGATACGATCGCCGTCGCGCAGCAAGGCGATCGGGCCGCCGCGCGCCGCTTCAGGCGCTATGTGGCCGACCATGAAGCCGTGGGTGGCGCCGGAGAAGCGGCCATCGGTGATCAGCGCAACGTCGTCGCCAAGTCCGCGACCGACGAGTGCGGCGGTGACGCCAAGCATCTCGCGCATGCCCGGGCCGCCGGCGGGACCTTCGTTGCGGATGACGATGATGTCGCCCTTTTCGATGCTGCCGCCCTGCACGGCGGCGAAGGCCTGCTCCTCGCTTTCGAACACGCGCGCGCGGCCTTCGAAATGATTGGCACCCTTGCCGGCGAGCTTGAGGATGCAGCCTTCCGGTGCGAGGTTGCCGTACAGAATCGAATAGCCGCCGCGCGGCTTCAGCGGCTGCGACACCGGATGCACCACGTCCTGCTGCGCGGCGCGCGGCGCGGCGGCGGCTTCTTCGAACAGGCGGCGGCCGGTGACGGTGGGAGCATCGTCGAGCATGCCGGCGGCGATCAGTTCCTGCGCCACGCGGGCGCTGCCGCCGGCGCCGAACAGTTCGACCGCGGTGTAGCGACCGCCGGGCAGCAGGTCGGCGATCACCGGCGTGTGCTTCGAGGCGGGTTCGAAGTCTTCCAGCGTCCACGGTCGATGCCGGCTTCGCGCGCGATCGCCAGCAGGTGCAGCACGGCATTGGTGGAGCCGGCGGTGGCCGCCACCATGCGCGCCGCATTGCGGAACGAGGTGCGTGGTGAGCAAGGTCGCGCGGCGTGCGACTTCGTCGCAGGCACTCCATCACCAGTTCGCCGCAGCGATAGGCGGCGGCGCGCCTTGGCCGGATGCGTGGCGGGGATGTCGTTGAAGCCCATCGGCGACAGGCCCAGCGTGGACAGCACCATCGCCATCGTGTTGGCGGTGAACTGGCCGCCGCAGGCGCCGGCGCCGGGGCAGGCGTCGCGCTCGACCGACGTGAGTTCCGCATCGCTCGATCTTGCCGGCGCCATGCGCGCCGACCGCCTCGAACACCTGCTGGATGGTGATCGGGTGGTTGTCGTGCGTGCCGTGCGCGATGGTGCCGCCGTACAGCGCCACGCCGGGAATGTTCAGTCGCGCCATCGCCATCGCGGCAGCGGGAATGGTCTTGTCGCAGCCGCACAGCACCACCATCGCGTCAAGACAATGGCCGTCGACCGCGAGCTCGATCGAATCGGTGATCACTTCGCGGCTGATCAGCGAGGCGCGCATGCCGGGCGTGCCCATGGCGATGCCGTCGGTGACCGCGATGGTGTTGAACTCCACCGGCGTGCCGCCGGCCGCGCGAATGCCTTCGGCGGCGTGTTCGGCCAGCTCGCGCAGGTTGAGGTTGCACGGGCTGACGTTGGACCAGGTGTGCACCACCGCCACCAGTGGCTTGGCGATGGCCGTCGTCGTCCAGGCCGGTGGCGCGCAGCATGGCGCGGGCAGGTGCGCGGTCGGGGCCGGTTTTGATCAGATCACTGCGCATGTGTCCACGGTTTTGCGAAAGCGCCTGCGTGCGGTGAGAGGAAAGCCGCGCCATCGCGGCGATGCGAACCTCCGTGTGCCGCAGTGGTGACGAAAGGATCGCTTGCATCGCACGGATCGGTTCATCCGCATGCGCGCGCCCCAGCGCAGGAAGGCGGCGGCGTGGTCGGCCTGTTCGTCGAGTGCGGCAAGCACGGCTTCCAGCACCCTTCGGTGCCGGCGCCTGGCCGCCGATGTCGCGCGTGTGCGGGCCGTGCTCGCAGCACCTCGGTCGACGGCCGCTTCGACTCGCGACGCGCTTCCGGTTCCAGCTCCAGCGAATGACGCAGCAGCATGCGCCGCGGACAGGATCGTGCCGATCGGATTGGCCACGCCCTGGCCGGCGATATCCGGTGCCGAGCCGTGGATGGGTTCGTACAGGCCGGCCTTGGCCTTCGCCGAGCGAGGCGGAAGGCAGCAGGCCCAGCGAGCCGGCCAGCGCCGCGGCTTCGTCGGTGAGGATGTCGCCGAACAGGTTCTCGGTGACCACCACGTCGTAGCGCGACGGCTGGGTCAGCAGCAGCATCGCCATCGAGTCGACCAGCTGGTGCTCGACCTTCACGTCGGGATAGTCGGCGGCGATGCGCTGCACCGTGCTGCGCCACAGGCGCGAGGTCTCCAGCACGTTGGCCTTGTCGACCGAGGTGACATGCTGGCGACGGCCGCGCGCCAGCTCGAACGCGCGGCGCACCACGCGCTCGATCTCGGCGACGGTGTACTTGCATTCGTCGGTGGCGGCGTCGGCGGTGCGCGTCTTCGCGCCGAAGTAGGCGCCGCCGGTGAGTTCGCGCACGAACAGCACGTCGACGTTCTTCAGCTTCTCGTTCTTCAGCGGCGACAGCGCGGCCAGCGCGGGATGCACCTGCAGCGGACGCAGGTTGGCGTAGACGCCGAGCGCGGCGCGCAAGCGCCAGCAGGCCCTGCTCGGGACGCACCGGCGCGTTCGGGTCCGACCACTTCGGGCCGCCCACGGCGCCGAGCAGCACCGCATCGGCGGCCTTGCAGGCTGCCAGCGAGGCGGCTGGCAAGCGGCTCGCCGGTGGCGTCGATCGCGGCGCCGCCGATCAGCTGTTCGTCGAAGTGGAACTCGTGCGTCGTAGTGCGCGGCCACCGCGTCTGCAGCACGGCGACTGCCGCGGCGGTGACTTCGGGGCCGACGCCGTCGCCGGGCAGGGTGACGATGCTGCGCTTTCATGCGGCCTCTCTCCGTGCGTTGTTCGTAGGTGGGTGATGGCGTCGGCGTGCTGCAGCAGGTAGCCGAGCTGGTCGACGCCGTTGAGCAGGCAATGCCGCGCGAACGGTTCCAGCTCGAAAGCGGATGCGTCCGCCGTCGGGCAGCGCGATGTACTGCCCGCGCACGTCGATGCTCAGCTCGACGCCGGGGTGCTCGAGCAGCCAGCGGTGTTCGGCTTCGCTCGATCACGATGGCGAGCAGGCCGTTCTTCAGCGCGTTGTTGCGGAAGATGTCCGCGATCTCGCTGCACAGCACGGCCTGGATGCCGTAATCGAGCAGCGCCCACGGCGCGTGCTCGCGCGAGGAGCCGCAGCCGAAGTTGCGCCCGGCGACCAGGATCGCGCAGCCCGTGCGCCTGCGGCTGGTTCAGCGGGAACGCGGGGTTGTCGCTGCCGTCGGCCTGGTAGCGCCAGTCGTTGAAACACAGCTTGCCCAGACCCTCGCGCTCGGTGGTGGTGAGGAAGCGCGCCGGGATGATGCGGTCGGTGTCGATGTTCTCGTCGGGCAGCACGGCGGTGCGCGAGTGGAGGCGGGTGACGGGCTTCATGCGGCTCTGCTCCCGGTAGTGCACTCGGTCGCCGGCCCATGTACTCGCGCGGATCGGCGATGCGCGCCGGCCAGGCCGAGGCAGCGGCGGTGGCCGGGCTGGCCAGCACCGTGCGTGCGCCCTTGCCCTGGCGGCCTTCGAAGTTGCGGTTGGAGGTGCTCACGACCAGCTGGCCCGGCTGCGCCAGGTCGCCGTTCATGGCGATGCACATCGAGCAACCCGGCACGCGCCACTCGGCGCCGGCGGCGGTGAAGACCTGATGCAGGCCTTCGCGTTCGGCGTCGCGGCGCACCGCTTCGGAGCCGGGCACCACCAGCATGCGCACGCCGTCGGCGACGCGTCGGCCGCGCAGCACGCTGGGCGGCTTCGCGCAGGTCGGACAGGCGCGAGTTGGTGCAGCTGCCGACGAACACCACGTCGACCGGCGTGCCCTGCATCGGCTGGCCCGCGTCGCTGCTGCATGTAGTCCAGCGCGCGCTGTTCCTGCGCGTTGCGCGCGGCCGGCACCGGCGCGTCCATCGCGATCGCCATGCCCGGATGGGTGCCGTAGGTGACGGTGGGCTTGCACCTCGCTGGCATCGATGCGCACTTCGCGGTCGTAGCTGGCGCCGTCATCGCTGCGCAGTGCGCGCCAGCGCGCCACGGCGGCGTCCCATGCCGCGCCCTGCGGCACGCGCGGACGGCCCTTGCAGCCACGCGAACGTGGTCTCGTCCGGCGCGATCAGGCCCGCGCGCGCGCCGGCTTCGATCGACATGTTGCATACGGTCATGCGCTCTTCCATCGACAGCGCCTCGATCGCTGCGCCGCGGTATTCGAGGACGTAGCCGGTGCCGCCGTCGACGCCGATCGTGCCGATGATGTGCAGGATCAGATCCTTCGCGCCCACGCCTGCGCGGCAGCTGGCCGTCCACGTGGATCGCCAAGGTCTTCGGCTTGCGCTGCAGCAGGCACTGCGTGGCCATCACATGGCCGACCTCGGTGGTGCCGATGCCGAAGGCCAGCGCGCCGAACGCGCCATGCGTGGAGGTGTGGCTGTCGCCGCAGACGATGGTCATGCCCGGCTGCGTGGCGCCCAGCTCCGGGCCGATCACGTGCACGATGCCGCGGTCGGCTGCTGTCCCAGCCGTGCAGTTCGACGCCGAACTCGCGGCAGTTCGTTTCCAGCTGCGCTACCTGCGCCTGCGCTTCGGCATTCGCGTAGGGACGCTCGCCGTCGGCGTCGGCGGGCAGGGTGGGCGTGGAATGATCCAGCGTGGCCAGCATGCGATCCGGGCGACGCAGCTTCAGGCCACGCTCGCGCAGTTCGCTGAAGGCCTGCGGCGAGGTGACTTCGTGCACCAGGTGCAGGTCGACGTACAGGATCGCCGGCGTGTCGGCGGTTTCGGGCGCGACGACGTGCGCGTCCCAGATTTTTTCGAACAGGGTCCGCGCGGCTCATGCCGACGGCTCCATGGGCAGCATGCTGTTGTTGAGGAGTGCGGCCATGGATGGCCGCTTCTTGATCTTCGCGGTCAGGGGCGACCGCATCCGACACACATCCAGCCAGCCCCAGCGGTCCTCGGTGCGGCCGTCGAACAGGCCGAAGAACGCCTGCTGCAAGGCGCGCGTGATCGGGCCGGGCACGCCCGTCGCCGACCGGCTTGCGGTCGACCGAGCGCACCGGCGTGATCTCGGCGGCGGTGCCGGTCATGAAGACCTCGTCGGCGGTGTACAGCGCTTCGCGCGGCAGGTCGCGCTCTTCCACCGCGATGCCCAGCTCGCGCGGCCAGGGTGATCACCGAGTCGCGGGTGATGCCGGCCAGGATGCCGGCGCTGGTCGGCGGCGTCAGCAGCTTGCCGCGCTTCGACCAGGAACAGGTTCTCGCCGGCGCCTTCGCTGAGCAGGCCGTTGTGGCCCAGCGCGATGCCTTCGTCGTAGCCGCCGCGGCGCGCCTCGAGCCGCGATCAGCTGGCTGCTGAGGTAATTGCCGCCGGCCTTGGCCCAGCTCGGCAAGGTGTTCGGCGCCGGGCGGTGCCACGACGACACGCACACGTCGGCGCCGTGTTCGATCGCATCGCCGAGGTACGCGCCCCAGTCCATCGCCATGATCGCCACGTCGACCGGCGCGCCGCCCTTCGGCAGCACGCCCAGGCCGCCGGCGCCGCGGAACACGATCGGCCGCACATAGGCGGACTGCATCCGGTTGGCGCGGATCAGCTCGTGGCAGGCGGCATTGATCTCGTCTTCGCTGTAGCCGATCTCGATCTCGTAGACGCGCGCCGATTCGAACAGGCGGCGCGTGTGGTCGGCGAGGCGGAAGTAGGCCGGGCCCTGCGGCGTGGCGTACACGCGCTCGCCCTCGAACACCGAGGAGCCGTAATGCAGTGCGTGCGTGCTGACATGGACCGTGGCTTCGGTCCAGGGCTTGATGCTGGCCGTTGTGCCAGAGGAAGGGCGTGGTCATGCGAGGTCTCCTTCTGCGCGCGTCCATTGCGCTAAGGTCAAAAAGCGGCCTTCCATGGCCGCACTCTGCAATGGAAGCATCGCTACTGGGCGCTCTGTCGTTCGATGCGGTTGACGATGGCCAGCGCGGCCTGCGCGGTGGCTTCGACGATGTCGGTGCTGACGCCGTGGCCGCGCCAGTCGCGTTCGGCATGGCGTGCAGTGAGCTGGGCCTGGCCTTGCGCGTCGCCGCCTTCGCTGACCGCGCGCACCTGGAACTGGGTGAGTCCAGCGTGGTGCCGGTGGCGCGCTCGATCGCGCGCAGCACCGCATCCACCGGGCCGTCGCCGATGCGCCGCCTCGCCCACTTCGCGGCCGTCGTCGTGGCGTCAGCTTCACCGAGGCCGAGGCGCTGCCGCCCAGATGCGAGCTGGTGTTGAGCTGGGTGATGCGCCACGGGCCGGCGGCCTCCGGATCGTGGCCCAGCGCGATCGCTTCCAGGTCCTCGTCGTGCACTTCGCGCTTCTTGTCGGCCAGCGCCTTGAAGCGGGCGAAGATGATCGTCCATCTCGGCGTCGTCGGGCGTGTGGCCCAGCGCTTGCAGCCGCTGGCGCAAGGCGTGCGCGGCCGGAGTGCTTGCCCAGCACCAGGCGCGTCTCGGCGATGCCGACGTCCTGCGGACGCATGATTTCGTAGGTGCCGCGATGCTTGAGCATGCCGTGCTGGTGGATGCCCGACTCGTGCGCGAACGCGTTCTCGCCCACGATCGCCTTGTTGCGCGGCACCGCCTGGCCGGTGAGCTGGGTCAGCAGGCGCGAGGTGGGGTAGAGCTTGCGCGTGTCGATGCCGGTATCCAGGCCGAAGTGCGGACGCGCGCACCTTCAGCGCCATCACCATTTCCTCCAGCGCGGCATTGCCGGCGCGCTCGCCGATGCCGTTGATGGTGCATTCCACCTGGCGCGCGCCTGCGCTGACGCCGGCCAGGCTGTTGGCCACCGCCATGCCCAGATCGTCGTGGCAGTGGGTGGAGAAGATCACCTGATCCGCGCCGCGCACATGTTTGCGCAGATAGGCGAACAGTTCGGCGATTTCCGCCGGCGTGGTGTAGCCCACCGTGTCCGGCGCGTTGAGCGTGGTGGCGCCGGCGGCGGCGGCGGCGCTGAACACCTCGACCAGGAACTCGGGCTCGGTGCGCAACGCGTCCTCGGCGGAGAACTCCACCTCGTGGCTAAGCGCCTTGGCCCGTTCGATCGAGGCGACAGGCGGTGTCGATCACCTGCTGCCTTGCTCATGCCCAGCTTGTGCTCGCGATGCAGCGGGCTGGTCGACAGGAACAGGTGGATGCGCGAGTGGTGGGCCCGCTCCAGCGCGCGGCCGGCACTGTCGATATCGCCGGTCTGGCAGCGCGCCAGGCCGCAGATGGTGGGGCCGCGCAGCGCGCGGGCGATTTCCGCCACGGCATCGAAGTCATCCGGCGACGCCTGCGGAAAACCGGCCTCGATGATATCGACGCCGAGCGCTTCCAGCGCATGCGCCATGCGCAGCTTCGCGCGGCGATCCATCGAGAAGCCGGGCGCCTGCTCGCCATCGCGCAAGGTGGTGTCGAAGATCCGCACGCGCTCGGCCGCTACGTCCGTCACGTCGCTGTTCTCGTCTGTCGGGTTGTGCTGGGGTGTCATCGCATGGCTCCGCTGAGGCGCGTTGCAGGGGGCAACAAAAAACCCCGCATCCGTTACCGGGTGCGGGGTTCTTTGGTCGTATTCAGGTTATTTCTGGTTACCTGGACACATGCCCTCAGCCCGCACCTCCGTTGGTAATAAGGAGTACGAGTACAAGGGCAAGAAGGAGCGTTGTTGCGAAGTCGCAGCAGTCCCGCGACCGTCGGAAGACGGATCGGTTCGGCTATGCGGTCATGGTTGTTGCGTTGCGACATGTAGCCGAACGTAAAGGGCCCCGATACGGGTTGTCAACAGTTTCTTTTGAAATTTTTAAGATCGCGCGCTGCCAATCACATTCGGACGTCCAGATGGCCAGACGTTTCCGGCCTATCGAGCGCGCGTTCGACATCAGTCGCCGGCAAGCGACTTGAGATAGTTCGCCAGGGCGCGCCGCAGCTGGGCTTGCGCCGAATTTCGCAAGCTCGCCGGTTGCTCGTTCTGCAGGGCCACGGCGGCCTTCATCAACTGCTGTACCACCATGGCCGCAGGCCGCAGTTCACCGGCCGCGAGGCCGGGAGCATGAATCGCCAGAATCTGACACAGATAGTCGCGCATGCGCTGACGTATGGTGCGGGACAGCGCAGGTGGCAGGGATCCGGCTGCTTCGGTCAAGGCCACGAACGAGGGATGCTGGCGACGATAGTCGGCGAACGTGCGAATCAGTCGCGCCGCAAGTTCCTCCGTATTCCAGCCCGAAGCTTGCGCCACCAATCGCTCCATGCGCGTATTGAGCGCCTCGCCGTGTTCGGCCATCAGCGCCTCGGCCAGCAACTCCTTGGTGGGGAAGAACTGGTACAGCGAGCCGATGGAGGCACCCGCGCGGGCGGCGATTTCGGTCATGGTGGCGGCATCGAAACCCTTCTCGGCAAAGCAGCCAGAGGCTGCTGCCAGCAGCGCCGCGACGCGCTCGTGGCCGCGCCGGCGCTGCGGCGAGCGCCCGGCAAGACTTGAATTATGTGAGGCCATCCTCATAAACTCCTAAGTGAGGTTGTCCTCACATAATTGATTTTACCGGGCCACCGCCAAGGCGTGGGAATTCGCTGGCGGAACGATGCGGCGATAACGCATTTACTTTCACCTTGGCGGGTCGAGCAAGCCTTGAGCTGCCGCTCGAAGCCAAATCACGCGGAGCTAAGACGATGGACAAGCTTGACCCAAGCACGACAGCGCTGGTGCTGATCGATCTGCAAAAAGGCATCGCCCCGTATGCCGGCGGCCCGCATACCTCGCAGGAAGTGTTCGAACGTGGAGGCCGCCTGGCGGCTCGCTTCCGTGAACTGAATGCCCCTGTGGTGCTCGTGCGCGTGGGCTGGTCCGCCGACGGCGGCGATGCCCCCCGTCAGCCTGTGGACAACCCGCCCCCGGGCAAGGGCCCGCTGCCGGCCGACTGGTGGGATTTCGCCGAGCAGTTGGCCGTGGCCGATAGCGACATTCTTATCGTCAAGCGTCAGTGGGGGGCGTTCCACGGTACCGAACTGGACTTGCAGCTGCGTCGCCGCGGCATCAAGCGGATCGTGCTGGGCGGCATCAGCACCAATATCGGCGTGGAGTCGACGGCTCGCTTCGGTTGGGAGCTGGGTTACGAGCTGGTCCTGGTCGAGGACGCGATGAGCTCGAGCAGCGCGGAGCATCACCGGTTCGCGGTGGAGAACATTTTTCCGCGGTTGGGCTTGGTGAGGTCGACCGCGGAAGTGTTGGGGGCGCTAGGCTGAGGCTTGCCGAGCGCCTACTCGATCGATTTTGCTCCTTCTCCCCTTTGGGGAGAAGGTTGGGATGAGGGGCGGGTGCTCGCCTGTAGCGCGGCAACCGAGCGTGGCCGCCAGCATGCCGCTTACGCAGCGGGCGTTTCGACTGCCTGCCGGCAGCCGAGTCACTTTTCTTTTGCTGGGGCGGTTTCAACCGGTCGACGCAACCATTTCCTGTAATTTCTGGGCGGGCGTCAAGAAGCCTAATGTCTTGCGTGGCCGTTGTTGAGTTCACGCGCTACTTTGTTTAACTGTGCCTGCGTCAGAGATGCCAGGTCCTTGCCCTTGGGAAAGTACTGCCGCAGTAACCCATTGGTGTTTTCGTTGCTGCCGCGCTGCCAAGGGCTATAGGGATCACAGAAGTAGACTTGCATGTTGGTCGCCAGACTGAAGTCCTTGTGTTGGGACAACTCCTTGCCCCGGTCCCAGGTCAACGACTGTCGCAGCTGCGCTGGCAGCTGGCCTATCACGCGCTTAAGTGCCCCCACCACGTCCTGAGTCTGCTTGCTGGAAACCTTCACTAACAGCACATAACGCGTCTGGCGCTCCACCAGCGTGGCGATATGGCTGTTGTTGCCGCCTGACAGCAGATCCCCTTCCCAGTGGCCAGGTACCGCACGATCCTGCACCTCTGCAGGCCGTTCACTGATCGACACGGCATCCAGGATCTTTCCTCGGCCATCTTTACTTCGCACATGCTTCGATTGCCGCATCAACCGTTCGAAACGCAGATGCGACATCAGCTCTTTTTTCAGGACGCCGCGCGCCTGAACATACAAGCTGCGATAGATCGTCTCATGCGACACACGCATCGTATCGTCGTGGGGACACGCTAGCTTAAGCAACTGCGCGATCTGTTCAGGCGACCAGTTCCGCTTGAGCCTTGCAGCCACCACCGGCTGTAGCCGCAGTGGGCTAGCCAGCACGCATCGCTTGGGGCGCTGCGCATTCTTCCAGGCCCGCTTGTCCGCCGGCTCCGCACGGTACTGCTCACGCCCGCCATGACGGCTCACCTCGCGACTAATCGTCGAAGCGGACCGCCCTAACTCTCGGGAGAGCTGTCGCAACGACTGGCCCTGGGCCAATCCGCGCGAAATACTCTCACGCTCGGCCAGGCTCAACGCCCGCTCAGACCGCTGCCGCTCCCGTGGCGACATGCCTCCATTGGTCGTTAATACCCAGCGTACTGACGCCGGGTAGTGGCCTAGCCCGCGCGCGATCTCCGCAATCGACTCCCCTTGCCGCCACTGATTCCATAGCCGCTTCCTCTGTTCTGCGCTCAGACGCTTTACGGTTGATCCTGCTTTGCTCATCGTCTCTCCCGGTCATCAGCACCATGTGGTGTTGCATCGACCAGTTGAAACCGCCGGCCCAAAAGAAAAGTAACCCAAAGAAAATGGCCTAAAGGGCTCATGGCATTCCGCGGAATACGAAGCCTGAAGGGCGTGGCTAGACAGATCGGTGGCGGCCCACGGCGAGACACAGCGGCTACACCGCAATGCGCCGATGTACAGAGGGCTTAAGGCGTGGGCTGGTGTGGTGGTCATGCAAGCATCGGGATACCGCAGGCGTTTCAACCGTCGACCGAGCCTGTTTTAAGTCCTCACCGCTTTGGCGCATTGCGGTGTAGCCGCTGTGTCTCGCCGTGGGCGACCAACTATTTGCTCGCGCAGACCTTCCAACGCTTCTATCCCACGGCTATGCTGCCAGCTCTTGAGGCCGTTTTCTTTGGGTTACTTTTCTTTTGGGCCAGCAAAAGAAAAGTGACTCGAGCGCCGGCAGGCGATCGAAACGCCCGCTGCGTAAGCGGCACCCTGGCGGGAACGCCCAGTTGTCGCGTGACCGCGAGCACCCGCCCCCCATCCCGACCTCCCCCCACAGGACAACCTTCGGTCGCAAGCGGGAGGCCGGCGAAAACGCCCATGGAGAGTAAACAGCGTTGGAAACGATGAGCCTAGGCTCAAGCGGCAACCCTTCCCCTCAGCCACCCCTTCAACACCTCATCCTCCGCCAGCAAAGGCTCCGCCGTAGCACGCCTCTCCAGCATGGCGGCCAACGCCGGCGGGACTTCCGGTGCGAAGCCGAGCAACGGTTCCAGCACGGTCTCGAACTTGGCTGGATGCGCGGTGGCTACCACCGCCCAGGCGGAATCATCCTCGGGCAGTCCGTCCAGCACATGCATGGCCGTGGCTGTGTGTGGGCAGAACAGCTCTTGGTGGTTCTCCGCGTGACGGATGATGGTTTCGGCAATGCGGTCGTCGTCCACGCTGCTGGCGTGCAGTTCGGCGCGCAGTTCGGCATCGTGGGGAAAGGTCCAGCGCAGGCGTTCGAAATTGCTGGGTGCGCCCACGTCCATCGCATTCGCCAGCGTGGGAATCGCGGGGCGAGGCGTGTATGGGTCGCCATCGAAGTAATCGCCGAGCGTCATGTTGGCATTGCAGGCGAGGTGGATCTCGCCGATCGGCAAGCCCATTTCGCGTACCCACACGCAGGCCAGAGCGTTACCCAGATTGCCGGTGGGCACGATAAAGCTCAGCGGGGTGCGATGGCGACGCCACCAGCCCAGCGCGCTATGCGCGTAATAGCTCATCTGCGGCAACAGCCGACCCAGGCTGATGCTATTGGCGGAAGACAGCGGCACCTGCGCTTGCAGGGTTTCATCGTTGAGCGCCGACTTCACCATGCGCTGGCAGTCGTCGAAACTGCCGGCCACGCGCAGGGCCTGCACGTTGTCGCCGAAGCAGCCGAGCTGATGCGCCTGGCGCGGCGAGACGCGGCCATCGGGGTAGAGGATCACCACGCGCACGCCGGGCTGGCGATGGAAGGCGGCGGCGACCGCGGCGCCGGTGTCGCCGGAGGTGGCAACCAGAATCGTCAGCGGCGGCGCGCCGGCGCGCGCAGGCGGCGAAAGCAGGCCGCCAGGAAGCGCGCGCCGACATCCTTGAAAGCCGCGCTCGGGCCGTGGAAGAGCTCCAGCATCGTGGCGCCATCGCGCTGCGGCAGCGGACGCAAGCGGCACCTCGAAGTTCAGTGCTTCGTGGCAGATGGCGGGCAGCGCATCGGCCAGCGGCGTTGCCGGCGAAAAACGGGGTGAGCAAGGTGACGGCGGTGTCGGCCAGCGATCCGTGCGGATCGAAGTCGGCGGGATCGAGGCGAGGCAGTGCTTCGGGCACGTAGAGGCCGCCATCGGGCGCCAGTCCGGCCGCGATGACTTCATCGATGCGGGCAGCATGACGGCCGCCGCGCGTGCTCCGGTAAAGCAGCGGCTCACTCATGCCGCGTTCTCCTCAATGAGATTCGCCGCCGGCCCGTTGATGGGCGAGACGAACGGGTCGCTGGCCATACCGGCTTCGGCAAACGCGGCCACCATCGCGGAGGCGGCGTGCTCGGCGTCCTCGCGGCGCTCGTACCAGCCGAACACGCTGGGGCCGCCGCCGGAGATGCTCGCGCCGAGGGCGCGGTGATCCAGTGCGGCCTGCTTCACCCGTGCGAAATGCCGGCACCAGCGGCGCGCGGCGTGGTTCCACCAGCACGTCCTTGAGGCCTTCGCGCACCAGGGCGGCGTCGCCGCGATGACAGCCGGCGAGCACCAGCGCGAGGTTGCGCTGTTGCGCCACGAAGTCGCGCAGGGCGAATGCCTCGGCCAGCGACGGCACGCGACTCGCGCGTCTCCAGCACCACATGCGGATGCACCAGGGCGCAATGCCATGCATCGGGCACCGGCAGGCGCAGCAGGCGATCGCGCGTGGCCAGCACCAGGCCGCCCAGCAGCATGGGGCCGAGGTTGTCGCCATGGCGGCTGCCGCTGGCCACGGCCTCGCCATCGAGCGCGAAGCCGTACAGCGATTCGCGCGGCAGCGGGCGTTCCAGCAGCGCATTGGCGGCCACCAGGGCGGCCACGCAGGACGCGGCCGAGCCGCCCATGCCGGAACCGAGCGCGATGCCCTTGTGCAGCTCCAGCTCGAAGCCGTGGCGCAGGCCGAGTGCCTTGCGCAGCGAGAGCAGCGCCGCGCCGGCGGTGTTGCGGCTCGCGTCCAGCGGCAGGTCGGTGACGCAGCCGTGGATCGCGGCGATGCGCACGGTCGGCTCGTCGATGCGGCGCACCACCGCGCGATCGCCGGCGCCAGCCACGCTGTGGCCGAGCATGTCGAAGCCCACGGCGACGTTGCCGACGCTGGCATAGGCCATGGCCTGCGCGCTCAGTGCGCGTTGCGGGGCGTGGCATGGGGTCGGCCAGTTGCGCATTCATGCGCCGCACCTCCAGCGATTCGGCGATGCGCAGCAGGTCGGCGAACACGCCGGCCGCGGTGACCTCCGGTCCGGCGCCCGGGCCCTGCACCAGCATCGGGTTATCGCGATAGCGGTGGGTGGTGAACTGCACGACGTTGTCGGTCAGTCGCGTATGCGCGAAGGGGTGCGAGGCCGGCAGCACGGCGAGCCGTACGCTGGCGTGTCCATGCGCGTCGAGGCTGGCGACATGGCGCAGCACGCCGCCTTGCGCCCTGGCCTTGGCGAGCTGCGCGGCCATCGGCGCGTCCAGATCGTCCAGATGCTCCATGAACTGTCTCGGCTGACAGCGCGGCGAGCTCCGGCGGCACCAGGCTTTCCACGTCGACATCCTCCAGCGAAAGCGTCCAGCCCGCTTCGCGCGCCAGGATCACCAGTTTGCGCGCCACGTCCAGGCCAGACAAATCGTCGCGCGGATCGGGCTCGGTATAGCCCAGCGCATGCGCTTCGCGCACCAGGGTGGAGAACGGCCGGCTGCCGTCGTAGCGATGGCAAAGCCAGGCCAGCGTGCCGGAGAACATGCCTTCGACGGCAAGCAGTTCGTCGCCGGTGTCGAGCAGGTCGCGCAGCGTCTGCACCACCGGCAGGCCGGCGCAAACGGTCGCTTCGTAGCGGAAGCGCGCGCCGGCAGCGCAGGCAGCGCGGATCGCCTGCAGCCGCGGCATCGGGCCGCTGCCGGCCAGCTTGTTCGGCGTCACCACATGCAGGCCGGCGGCGAGCCAGTCCGCATAGCGCGAAGCCACCGCATCGCTGGCGCTGCAGTCGATCAGCAGCGCATGGCGGCCGTCGTTGCCGCGCACATGGGCGGCGAATTCGTCGAGATCGCTCGGGCGCCAGGTCTGCGCGCTGTCGTGGCGGCCGTTGAGTTCCGGATCATCCGCATCCAGCCACATGCGGCGGCTGGCGGCCACGCCGCAGAGTTTCAGTTCCAGGCCTGCGCGCGCCAGGCGAGGCTGGGCGGTTCGCAACTGCTCCAGCAGGGCGCTGCCGACACGGCCCGGGCCCGATCAGGCCCACGGCGAGCACGCGTTGGCGTGCGGTGATCGTCGGCAGCGCCATGGCATGTGGCGGTAGCGACGGTTGTTCAGCAGATGGGGATACAGCAAGGTTCACGATGGCCTCCAGGTTGGGGGCCCGTGCTCGCTGGCGGTCTCGGTGGTGTACGCCGGCCCGCCTCATCGAGGGCGGGGCCGTTGCGTTGGTTACTTACTCGCGCACGGACACCCACCCCGACCCGGTGGTAATAGTGGTCGTGGTGGTGGTGGCGAGGGTCATGGCGTCGGCACAACGCAGCGCCCGACCGGGGGGAGCCGGGCGGATCGAGATGCTTGCTGGTGCGGATAGCGGCGACATGGGACTGACCTTAGGTCGATTGCTGCAGTGCAGTCAACAGGTACATGTGAAACTTTGGCCGGCCTAGGGATGCTCTGATTCACTCTGCGTAGGCGTCACCGGTCCTGTCTGTTCGCAGACCACAGGGGAGTCGGCGACGGCAGACTGGCCGTCTGTCGAGCCGGCGCATCGAAGGGATGCGGACAGACAGGACCGGCCCCAACGTATTGAATTCAAAATGATGGGGTGATGTCCAGAAGGCCCGCAGGCGGTGCCGCGCGGCTTGGCAAGACGGCCAGTCTTCCCGGCGCCTCGCAACACCGCCTGCGGGCCTTCTGGACATCATGACGCCTGCGCAGAGTGAATCAGAGCATCCCTAGCAGTACGCGGTTACTCGCCCCGGCGCGATCCCGGCGGCTCGCCTTTCAGCCAGCAGACGATGGTGAGCAGGACGCACAGCACGCCAGCGTAGATGAGAAACAAGCCATTTCCGCGCTGCGGCTGAAGATAAGCGCCGCCGACGGCCAGGAGGACAAAAAAGGCGAGCATGACCACCCAACCTTGCCAGGCGGTGGGTAATCCCCAGCCCCAGCCGTAACGTTTGGCGGGAAACCAATACTTCTTTTCATTGGCCATTGGGCTGAGCATCCTGGATGGATAGGTACCGCGCGGCGCCGGAGTCTACGCCGACCCGGGGCGCCCACAAGTGCTGGGGGAGCGACGCGCACCGTTGCCAGCGCGCGCGGCAGCGATCACTCAATGCGCCAGATCAATGGCGTAAAGCGCCGTGCCGTCGCCGTTGTCCTTCAGTTCGCGAACGGAGGTGATGTCAGCCGCGCGTGCCACGTCTTGCTTGCCGGCAGCGCCCTTGAACACCACCTGGCCGTGCGTTTTCAGCGGTGCGAAATGCCAGGAGGTGGCAGGTAGGTCCTTGGCGCCGATGCTCTGGCGAGCCTGCAGCCACTTGGCCAGGATCTCGCGGGTGCCGTCCGGTGCTGCCAGCACGATGTTCTTGCCGTCCAGGCCGGGGAAGTGGCCGCCGCCGCTGGCGCGGTAGTTGTTGGTGGCGACGATGAACGGCTGCCGCGGCGTCACCGGCTTGCCCTTCCAGCTGAGCTTGACGATGCGCTCGCCCACAGGGCGCGACACGTCGATGGTATAGGCGATACCGCCCTGGATCTGGTCGAAGTTGAAGCCGGGGTAGTGCTCGTTGATCAGCGACTGCGCGCCTTCCTTGCTCGGGTCGATGCGGTTGAAGCGTTCGGCCGACTTCTCCAGCCAGGCCTTGAGGCCGGCACCGTCGATCTTCACCGCGGCGAGCGTGTTCGGATAGAAGTACAGGTCGGCGGCGCTGCGCAGGGTGAGCGGGCCTGGCTGCCACGTCAGTGTAGTCATCCGGGCCGCCAAAGCCGGTGCGGAACGCCGCGGCGGCCGACAGTACCGGCAGCTTGGCCAGCTCCGGGTGCGACTTGGGCAGCTCGCCGCTGCACGTAGTCGCTCATGCGCGGCATTGACCGGCGCCAGCGCGGTCATGTTGCCCTCATCGGCGAAGTAACTGCTCATGCGTATGCTGCTCTGGCCGATCGGCGTGTTGACGTAAGCGACGGCGGCCTGATGCGGCTGCGCTACCAGCGGGGCGATGACCGGGTCAGCGGGGACGCACTCGTTCTTCTTTGGGCAGATCGGGCGCACTTCGCTATGCGTTTGGCCCTTGTCGATGACCCAGCGGCCGTTCTGGCGGTCCAATGCCAGCTGGATCACGCCGAGGTCCTTGCCGAAGAAGCCACCCATCACGGCCGGGACGCCGCGCACGAAGCCGCGCTCGGCATCCACATCCGTCATGCCGGCGTAGCGCGGCCCCGGGAATTCAGTGTGGGCGTGACCAAGCAGCAGCACGTCAACGCCGGGCACGGCGGCAAGATGCCAGCCGCCGTTCTCCATCGCCGGGGTATACGGGGTCGGCGTTAAGTCCGCCGTGCAGGATGGCGACGATCAGATCGGGGTGCTGGGCTTCCAGCTCAGGCAGGTACTTCTTGGCCGCCTCGACCACGCCGGTCACGCTGACCTTGCCGGCCAGGTTCTGCTTGTCCCACTCCATGATCGGCGGCGGCGTGAAGCCGATGATGCCGATCTTCAGCGGCACGCTATGGCTGCTGCCGTCGGGTGCGGTGACGCTGATGTCCTTTTGCACCACCGTCCACGGCTTGAAGATCGGGGCGCCGTCGCGCGCACTGAACACATTGGCCAGCACCAGCGGGAAGCTTGGGCCGGCGCAGCGCTCGGTACGACCGCCTTCGACGTTCATGGGCGTACCGGTGACCTGAGAGAGGAAGCCCAGGCCATAGTTGAACTCATGGTTGCCGGCGGTGCCGCCGTCGTAGCCGAGCGCGTCCATGGCGCGGTAGATGCCCAGCTCCTCGTCGCAGCCGATGGTCTCGACCTGGGCCTGGTAGTCCGCCAGCACGCTGCCCTGAATGGTGTCGCCGCTATCGAACAGGAAGTTGTTGGGGTATTGCGTGCGAGCCCGACGGATCAGGGTGGCCGTGCGCTCGATAGCCCATCGAGTCGTCCTCGCGTTGCTTGTAATAGTCGTAGCTGAGCACGTTGGAGTGGATGTCGGTGGTTTCCAGGATCGCCACCTGCGCCTTGCTGCCGTCCGGCAGGGCGGTCGTCCTGGTGGTCGGGGCGGCGCAGCCGGCCAATACGGCCAGGGTCAGGGCGGCGAGGGGGAGCAAGCGAGGGGTCATGCAGCAATCCGGGTGGGGCGAGCAGGGCGGGCAAGCTAGCAGATCAGGGTGACCGCTTGCCGGGCGCAACGCTGGCTGAACCGTTTGATGGCGCCGCTGGCCGTTGCCTGCGGTTGTGTTTGTGACGACGGCAAGTCCGTAGAATTGCACCCATATGACATCGAGGCCAAACAGGGGGCCTGTCCGTTTATGCCACGACAATCGCTACGCTTCGTGCGGAAAAGTGCGGCATGGCTGTGTGCGGCAGGGTTCTTCCTGTTCTGCATAAGCATGACGGCCTTGCGCGAGCCCGACCTGCTGCAGCAGGCCTTTGTGATCGCGCTGATGGTATGTGCCTTTGGCATGTTGCTGTTCGCCTTTGCGCGGCCGGCCACGGCGCTGGTGGTCAGCGGCGGCCTGTTCCTCGGGCTCAACTTTCTGTCCGTACTGAAGCTGCGCTATCTCGATTCGCCGCTGATGCCGGCGGACTTCGTCTACTACGCGCGCAGCAGCCTGCTCGAGACGCTGGGCCATTACCCGCACCTGTACGGTCTGGCCCTCGTCGTGGGTGTGGTGACGCCGCTGGTGTTGTGGGCGATCTGGCGCTGGGATCGCCGCGTGCTTGCGCACCTGAGCCCGAGCCGTGCCCTGGTGACGCGCGCGGGTGGTGTGGCACTGTGGGGATTGGCGTTCTGGGTGTGCCTGCTGCCTGACGGCCCATTCGCCCAGGTGCATGCGCAAGAACGTGTGGGAGAAACTCTCCGACGATGCCCAGATCACCAACTTCTTCGTCAACTTCAGCGATTCGGACATCCGCATGCCCGAGCTGGGTGACGATACGGTGGCCGAGCAGGAGTGGGGCCCCACGGCGGCCGTCGAACCATCGGCCAGCCCACGTTCCGCAGCGGATTACCCGGACATCGTGCAGGTGCTGGAAGAAAGCACCTTCGATCCGTCCAACTTCACTCAGTGCAATATTCCCGAATGCCGGGTACAGCTGTTCAAGGCCGATGCGCGTACCCGCGCCACCGGACCGATGCGCGTGCATACCTTTGGCGGCGGCACCTGGGTAAGCGAGTTCGCCACGCTGACCGGCATGCCGCAGGACATCTTCGGACCGGGCGGCATGTACGCGCCTTACGTCCTGGCGCCGCATGTGCAGGACAGCCTGCCCCGGCAGCTGCAGCGGTTGGGTTATCTCACCGTGGCGATCTACCCGACCAACGGCAGTTTCCTCAATGGCCGCAACGCGTACACGGCCTACGGTTTCGATCAGTTCTACGACGCCGGCCAGTTGGGCCTGGCCGAGTGGGAAGAGAGCGACGCGCAGATGTTCGCGGCGGCCAAGCGCATCTACGACAAGGTGAAGAAGCCGGGCCAGCCGGTGTTCGTGATGATCCTGACCCTGGCCCAGCACGGCCCGCACGACACCAATCCGCTGTCGTCCCTGCCGGCGCCGTTCAACAAGGGCGTGCTGAAGGGCCTGCCGACGCGTGAGTCGCTCAACTTCAATACCTATCTGTCCAACCTGCACAACTCCGATGTGGCGATGCGCGGGCTTGAGCACGACTTCCTCGATCGCCCGCAGCCGACCGTCATCGTGCATTTCGGCGACCACCAGCCGTCGTTCAGCGGCCTGATTCGCGAGATGCCGCGCACCTGGCCGACGGCGTTGGGGCAGTACAAGGACTACCTCACGTACTACATGATCAAGAGCAATTTCCGGGGCGTCGCCGCTGCCGCATTACCCCATGCTCGATATCGCCTTGTTGCCGAGCATGGTGCTGCAGGCAGCCGATGTGCCGACGGACCCTTACTTCTCGGCGGCCATCTCGTTGCGTACCCGTTGCAACGGGCTCTATACCGACTGCGCGCAGCCGGAGCTGGTGAAGTCGTATCACGCGTGGATTTTTGATCGACTGCACGTGTATCAGTGAAGAGGCTGGTGAGCAGAGCCCGGTGCTGCTTCTACTTCCTCTCCCCTCCGGTGCCGCGACCCGCAAGGGCACGAGAGGGAGCAACGGAGCTTAGACGTCGTAGCGCACGCCGCCCACCCAAGTCTCGCGCGTCACCAGCCCGTCGTCGAGCACGGCGAAATCCGCCCGCTGCCCGGCCACCAGGCGACCATGCGTGCGATCCAGCCCCAACCATGCGGCGGGGTAACTGCTGGCCATACGTGAGGCTTCGGCCAACGGTAGGCCGACCATGTTCACCAGGTTGCGCACGCCCGTCGCCATGTCCAGCGCGGACCCGGCGAGCACGCCGGCGTCGCTCTGGCAGATGCCGTCGCGCACGATGATGGTCTGGCCGTTGAGCACGTACTCCGGGCTGTCCGCGCCTACCGGCGGCATCGCGTCGGTCACCAGCACGCTCTTGCCGCGCGCCTTGGCCGCGATCGCAACGCGCAAGGCGGCCGGATGCACATGGTGGCCATCGACGATGATCCGCACCAGCTATGCGGATCGTCCAGCGCCGCGCCGACCACGCCCGGTTCGCGGCTGCCCAGCGGCGTCATCGCGTTATACAGATGGGTGAAGCCGCACACACCGGCATCGAGCGCCGCGCGCGTGGTCGCGTAGTCGGCGGCGGTATGCCCTGCCACCACGATCACGCCTGCTTCGCTGAGCTGGCGAATGGTATCGAGCAGGCACTTCTTCGACCGCCAAGGTCAGCATCACCACGCCACGGCGATGACGCGTGATCGCGGCGATCATCGTTCGCATCCGGCAGGCGGAAACAGCGTCGCGTCGTGAATGCCCTTGCGTGCGGTGGCCAGGAACGGGCCTTCCAGATGGATGCCAAGCACGCCGGGCACGCCTTCGCTCGATCGCCGCATCGACCGCCTCGAGCGCCTTGTGCATGACGTCGGCGGTCGTCGGTGATCAGCGTCGGCAGGAAGCCGGTGGTGCCGAACTTGCGGTGCGCCGCACTGATGCGTGCGTAGCGCCTCGACCGTCGGTTCGGCGTTGAACAGCACGCCGCCGCCACCGTTGACCTGCACGTCAATGAAGCCGGGTAGCAGCAGGCGACCCTTGAGGTCATGCCTCTTCGCACCGGCGACACGCGGGTCATCGGCGTGCGTCATCGCTTCGATGTGTCCGCCGCGCACCAAAACCGCCAGTCCATCCTGCGGACCATGATCGGCGAGTACGCGACCGTTGATGAGCGCGATGAGGGGTTGCGGCGTGGTCATCACATCGTCTCCGTGACCTTGCGCAGATGCGGCGGGACGTCGGGATCGTAGCCGCGCGCCAGCGACAACGCACTGACGGCGCGATAGAAACTCTGCACCGCCAGCAGCGGCGCCACGATAGGCTCGATACCGGTGGGCAGCGGCAGCGTGCCGGGTTCGGTGCTGCCCGGTGCAGCCAGCCACACGCGGGCGCCGCGCGCGCGGAATTCGCGCGCCACGGCCAAGGTGTTGCTCGAGCGTACCGTCATCCTGGGCGAAGAACAGCACCGGGAAACCATCGCCCACCAGCGCCATCGGGCCATGCTTCACTTCGGCGGCGCTAAAGGCTTCGGCATGCAGGCCGCAAGTTTCCTTGAGCTTCAGCGCCGCTTCCAATGCCGCGCCGAAGCCATAGCCTCGACCCACCACGAACAGGTTGCGCGCATCGCGCAGGCCATCGGTAAGCGCGCTCCAGTCCGCATCCCAGCCGCGACGCAGATCATCGGGCAGGCGCGCCACGGCCGCGTGTAGCGCCGCGTCGTTGCTCCAGTGCGCGGTGAGCTGAAGAATCGCGGCGAGCGTGGCGAGATAACTCTTGGTCGCCGCCACGCTCAGCTCAGGGCCGGCGCGCAGCGGAATCACCGTGTGGGCGAGCTCGGCCAGCGGCGAATCTTCCACGTTGACCAGGGCCAGCACCTGCGCGCCCGCGTCCTTGGCCGCCTGCGCGCTGCGCAGCAGGTCCGGGCTCTTGCCGGACTGCGAGATGGCTACGAACAGAGCGCCTTCGAGATTCAGATCGGCATCGTAGATCGATGAGATCGACGGCGACGCCGACGCGGTGATCAGGCCGAGCCGCGTCTCGAACACATACTTGGCATAGGCAGCGGCGTGATCGGAACTGCCGCGCGCACAGGTGACGATAAAGCGCGGCGGCTTCGCGCGCAGTTGTTCGCCCAGCGTCTTGAGCACGTCGGCGTTCTTCGCGCAGTTGGCGCTCCACTACCGTGGCCGACTCGCGGGCCTCGCGGAACATCAGGGTGGAACTGGCTTCTTTCATGGTTGTCTCGATCGCTTGCGTGTGGGCGCCAGCCGCGGGGAAGGGCGTGCTTCGCGCGCCGTCAGCCCTTGCGCGGCGCCGATGTGGGGGGCGGTGCGGTGGAACCGCGAACCACCAGTTCGGGAATGAAGCACTCGTTCGCCGGCATGTCGGCAGCCGTACCCGCCTTGCGCTGCAGCTCGGCCATCAGCTGCAAGGCCGCATGCTGGCCGATTTCGCTGGTCGACTGGCGCGCGGTGGTCAGCGCCGGCCACGACTGCTTGGAGAACGGGCTGTCCTCGAAGCCGGCGATGGACAGATTCCACGGCACGTCCAGGCCGCCGGAACGTGCGGCGGCGAGCACGCCAGCGGCGATTTCGTCGTTGCTGCCGAAGATCGCGGTGGGTGGATCCTTGAGCGCCAGCAACTTGCGCGCACCGCGGAAACCATCGTCGAACGCATAGCGACCCGGCAGCACCAGCTTCTTGTCGAGCGGCACGCCGTAGTCCTTCAGCGCGTCGGCGTAACCCTGGTAGCGCTCCGGGCTGGAGCGATGGTGCGGTTCGCCCCACAGGAAGCCGATGCGGGTGTGGCCGAGCTGGATCAGGTGTTCGGTGATCGCATAGGCCGCATCTGCGGTCGTCGACGTAGACGCAGGGCGAGCCGTCATGTGGGATCTTCGCGCGAGGAGATGATGCGCACGAAGCGGATGTCGTTTTCGGTCAGCTGGGCGATCAGGTCTGCCTGTTCGGACATCGGCGGCGCCAGCACCAGGCCGGCCAGGCGAGTGCGCTCGACCAGCGAACACAGTTCGTCGGCCAGATTCGGCGACGACGAATCGCAGGGATGGATCTGCAGGCCGAAGCCGCGCTCACGGCAGGCCGACAGCACGCCGTCCTGCATGCTGATCACGTAATGGGCGTTCGGATTGTCGTAGACCAGGCCGATCGCATACGCGTGGGTGCTGCGCAGGCTGCGCGCGGACAGATCGGGCTGGTAGCCCAGGGCCTCGATCGCGCGCTCGACCTTCTCGCGCGTGTCCGCGCGTACCGAGGCCTCGCGGTTGATCACGCGCGAGACCGTTTTCAGCGAAACGCCCGCACGCTTGGCGACGTCCTTGATGGTGGGGTTGCGCAACAGGAGAACTCCGGCAAAACGGGTAGGGCATCGTAGCCCAGCGGATGGGTGCAGGTCGGCGGCGTGACACCGGGTCTGCCGCCTTACCCGCTCAGGAGACGTGCTGGCCGACGCGATGGCCCTTCAGTCCGTAGTACAGGATGTACAGATAGCAGGGCACCATCAGCAGCAGGAATACCAGCTGGAAGTTGAAATGCTGTTTCAGGTGCACGAACAGCTGCGGCATCAGCGCGCCGCCCACGATGCGCCATGATCAGCAGAGCCGAGCCCCGCTCGGTGAGGCTGCCCGAGGCCCTTGATCGCCAGCGGGAAGATCGCCGGCCACATCATCGCGTTGGCAAAGCCTAGTGCGGCGACGAAGCGCCACCGAGACATAGCCGTGGGTGACGATAGGCGCCGAGCGTGAACAGCACGCCAAGCACGGCCGATACGGCGAGATAGCGCTGCTGCGAAATGACGCGCGGAATCAGCACCAGGCCGACGAGATAGCCCACCAGCATCGCGACCAAGGTGAACGTGGTGAAGTGCGTCGTTTCCGCCAGCGGCAGGCCGAAGCCTTGGCCGTAGGTGCCGATAGCGTCGCCCGCCATCACTTCCACGCCCACGTAGAGGAACAGGCACAAGCACGCCCAGCCACAGATGCGGGAAGCTGAAGATGCCGCCCTTGGCGTGGCCAATATCGCGCTTCGCTGTTGGCGCCGGCCGGCTTGATCTCCGGCAGTGACGAGCGCACGACCCAGATCGCCAGCAGCACCAGCAAGCCGGCCATGATCATGTACGGCATGTGGATCTTGGCGGCGAACGCGTTGAGCAGCGCCTCGCGTGCCTCTGGGGTGGGAGCGTCCTTGACCTGCTGGTCGAACTCGTCGATGCCCGTCAGCACCAGCGCACCGAACACAAACGGTGCCAGCGCCCCGGCGACCTTGTTGCAGATGCCCATGAAGGCGATGCGCTGCGCCGCGCTGTCGATCGGGCCCAGGATGCTGATGTACGGATTGGACGCCGTCTGCAGCAGCGCCAGTCCCGCGCCGATCACGAACAGGCCGACCAGCGCGCCGATAGAACACACGCATGCTCACGAACTGGCCGAACATCACCGCGCCGATGGCCATGACGAACAGGCCAAGCGCCATGCCCTTCTTCATGCCCGTGCGGCGCAGCACGACGGACGACGGGCAGCGCCAGGACGAAATAGGAAAAATAGAAACGCGAGCGGCACCAGAAAGGCGTCGACGTCGTTCAGATTGAAAGCCAGCTTGACGAAGGTGATCAGCGGGCCGTTGAGCCAGGTGACGAAGCCGAAGATGAAGAACAGCACGCCGATGATCAACATCGGTACCAGGCTGGAAGATCGCGACTCGCCGGCGGCGAGCGATGTTGACGACATGGCGTAAGGACTCCCCGCGGGTTTCCGATGACTGACTGCATGGCTGATGGCCATGAATTCCCCGCGCTGTTTATCCGCGCTAACTAGTAACGTTGTCAATTGCTGTCGCGCAATTGTCAGGCACGCACCTCCCTGCACCTGGCTCAGGGTACGCCGACGCGTGTCGGCCATGGCGCGGCGCCGCAAGCCATTGTCCAGCGCTGTCATTTACCCGTCAAACGGCGCCAGTCCGATATTCATGCGGTTCTGACAAGGACCTCCTGGGCAGGCTCTTGCAGTCATTGCTGCGCCGCATCAGGCGGCCGGAATGGCTAGGAAAAATGTCCTGTTGACAACGTTGTCATCCATTCCCAGACTCCGGTCAAAACAAGGCACGTTTGACAAGGGCGTGACGAACACATGACGGGAGGGAATGTGGGGGAAGTGGCCAACCACGGCAGTGCGCGCAAGCTGGCGACGCAGGGCGATGTGTTTCTCGCGGCCGACGTCGGCGGCACGCATGCGCGCATCGGGCTGGTAAGCCGGCACCCGGATGGCCGGCGGCCCGTCACCGTGCTGCAGTATCACCGTTACGCCTGCGCCGACTGGCCAAGCCTTACCGCGGTGCTGAAGGACTTCGTCGACCAGCTCGACCGTCTCCGTCGCATGTGCATCGCTGTGCGGTGGCCAGCGCCGGCTATGTGCTGGGCGACGCCATCGTCAACGACAACCTGCCCTGGCCGGTGTCCATTCGCGACATCCGCGACAGCCTCGGCATCGACCAGCTGGCGGTCATCAACGATTTCGAAGCGGTGGCCTATGCCACGCAGTTCCTGGCCCAGGCCGACACCACCCCGGTGATCGAGACCACGGCGGCACCTGCCGTCGGTCCCGTGCTGGTGATGGGGCCGGGCACCGGACTGGGCTCGGCCGTGCTGCTGCCGGGTCACCCGCGCGCCACCGTGCTGGCGACCGAAGCGGGGCAGATCGCGCTGGCGCCGGGCAACGAGCGCGAGATCGAGATCCTGCGCTATGCTCGCGCGTGATCGCGCCGTACGTCTCGTTCGAGCACGCCCTGTCCGGTCCGGGCCTGCTCAATCTCTATCGCGCGATCTGCGAACTGAGCGAACAGGCTCCGACGCTGACCGTGCCCAGCCGAGGTGACCGCAGGCCGCGCTGGATGGCAGCGACGCCGCGGCCATCGAGGCGCTGGAGGTGTTCTGCGGCCTGCTCGGCAGTTTCGTCGGCGACTCTGGTGCTGCTTTATGGCGCACGCGGCGGCGTGTTTCTGGCTGGCGGCATCCTGCCGCAGATCCGCGAGTTGCTGCTCGCCAGCAACTTCCGGCAGCGCTTCTTCAACAAGGGCGTGATGCGCGCCTTCTTGCAACAGGTACCGGTACGACTGATGGAGCACGGCCAACTTGGCGTGATTGGCGCCGCCGGACTGTATCTGGATGGCCAGCACGACAAGCTTGGGGGAGAACGCAGCACCAGACGTAACACCGCAGATTCGTAGCACTGAACCGGGCATCGAGCCCAGACAGCCACGTAGCAGCCGGACGACCCACATACATCCGCTGCCGATATGCCTCTCGAGGGGAGGAACACCATGAACACCGCAAAACACTGCTAGCCGCAAGCATCGTCGCCGGCTTGTGTTTGTCCGGCTGCGATCTACGCCAGGACAACGCCAGCCGATGCATCGGGCCAGCCTGCGCCGTCCGGCCAGACCAGCACCACGACCCAGAGTCAGCAAACCGCGGCCGAACAGGCCAAGGCCAAGCAGCTCGGCACCGTCACCGTCATCGGCATCCGCGACGCGGAAGCCGAGTCGCTGGACACCAAGAAGGCGGCCGACTCGCATCGTCGAAGTGGTCTCCGCCGAAGACATCGGCAAGCTGCCGGCCAAGAACGTGGCCGACACGCTCGCAGCGCCTGCCGGGCGTCAACATCAGCTCCTCCAGCGCCAGCGAAGGTGGCTTCGACGAAAGCGATCGCGTCAGCCTGCGCGGCACCAACCCGAGCCTGACCCAGACCCTGGTCAACGGCCACACCGTGGCCTCCGGCGACTGGTTCGTCTTGAGCCAGGTGCAGACCGTGGGCCGCAGCGTCAGCTATAGCCTGCTGCCGTCGGAAATCGTCAGCCAGGTGGTGGTGCACAAGACTTCCGAAGCAAGCCTGCTGGAAGGCGGCAGCGCAGGTACGGTCGACATCATCACGCGCAAGCCGCTGGAGTTCGGCAAGCAGGTCACCGCCGAGGCGTCGATCGGTGGCGTCTACTCCGATCTGCCCGGCAGCACCAAGCCGCAGTTCAACGGCCTGTTCAACTGGAAGAACAACGACAACACGTTCGGCGTCATGGCGCAGGCCTTCTACGAGAAGCGCGACCTGCAGCGTAACGGCCAGGAAATCGTGGGCGGTCTACAACCAGATCAGCGCCTCCGATCCGATTGCCAAGGCCCATCCTGATCTCGCGGGCGTCTACTACCCGAACCTGATCGGCGCAGACGCTGTTCACCCAGACGCGCAAGCGCAAGGGCGGCACGATCGACCTCCAGTGGAAGCCGCTGGACAACCTGACGCTGAACCTCGACAGCTTCTATTCCGAGCTGAACGCCGACAACTTCAACCGTAACTACATGTTGTGGTCCAGCCAGTTCGTGCCGAGCGGCGCGGGTCTGCAGCCGGGCTATTCAGTGAAGAACAACATGCTCACCGGCGCCACCTTCACGCCGCAGCCGGGCAGCACCACGCCGTATGGTGTGTATGACCAGATCTCGCGCCCGGGTGCATCCTCGTCTTCCGAGTTCACCACCCTCGATGCCGAGTGGCGCGCCAACGACCACCTGACCTTCACCGGCCAGATCGGCACCACCACAGGCAAGGGCACCAGCCAGAACCAGGACGTGAGCGAGCTGGGCTTCGGCGGCGGCGCCGGCGCCAGCTGGAACATGCGCGGCACGGGCCAGCCGACCAACTGGTCCGTCGGTGGCGACAACACCACGCCATCGGGCATCATTCCGTCGGCCGGCTGGATCTTTGGCGACCAGGACATCCACGTCAAGGACAAGGAAGACTTTTACCAGCTCGACGGCGAGTGGGCAGTCGACAGTTCGCCGATCTTCCTTTCCGCGCTGGATTTCGGCGTCCGCTACTCCGATCACACGCGCAAGAACGAGAGCGACATCGGCCAGGGCCCGACGGGTGACTGGCAGAATCCGGCCAACTATCCGCAGACCTGGTCCAACTACCCGAGCGACTTCAACAGCAGCCTCGGCCTGAGCGGCCCGGGTCCGGCGTGGTACTACAGCCCCGGTGCGCTGGCAGGGTTCAATGCCCAGTTCGCCAACCGCGATCCGGTGACGCGTTTCAACTGGCAGAACATCTACAAGGTCAACGAAAAGGATACGGCTGGCTACCTGCAGGCGAACTTCTCGGGCGACCGCTGGAGCGCCAATGCAGGCTTCCGCTACGTCTACACCAAGGAAGACATCACCTATAACTCCGGCGCCCAGTCGCAGTACAGCGTGGCCGGTCCGATCACCGGCTCGGCGTTTGGTCCGTACTACATCAACAACTACAACCACAGCTACGACAAGGTGCTGCCCAGCGCGAACCTGAGGTTCAACCTGACCGATGACGTGCTGGCCCGTTTCGCCGCCTCGCAGACGATGACCCGTCCGGACTACTCGGCACTGGCCGGTTCGTACTCGCTGGACGACCTGACCCACACCGGCAGCGGCGGTAACCCGCAGCTGAAGCCGCTCATCTCGACCAACTTCGATGCAACGCTGGAGTGGTACTTCGCTCCGCGCGGCCTCGTGTCGGCTGGCGTGTACAACATGGCGCTGAGCGACTACGTCACCTTCGGCAACCAGAACCTGTTGTTCAAGGACCAGATGGCGAGCAACACCGCCGGTCACGACGTGTTCTCGAACTACATGGTCAGCGTGCCCACCAACACCAACGGCAACGTCAAGGGTATTGAGCTGAACTACATCCAGCCGATCGGTGATCACTTCGGCGTTCAGACCAACTACACCTACGCCAGCGGTCACGCCGACGGCGACAAGCCGCTGCAGGGCACCTCGAAGCACACCTACAACATCTCGGGCTACTTCGAGAACGAGATGTTCAACGCCCGTATCAGCTACACCTACCGTTCGTCGTTCTTCGACGGCGTGAGCCGCACGGATACTTACTACCAGGCTGGCATCGGCAACCTGGCGGCGTCGGTCGGCTACAACATCAACCAGTGGATGTCGGTGTCGCTGGATGCGATGAACCTCAACAACCCGAGGCTGCGCTACTACACGACCAATCCCGCTTACGGCAACCAGCCGGACGCGTTCTACACGAACGGTCGCCAGTACTACTTCAACCTCCGTTTCAAGATCTGACGTAAGGCTTTCCAAGTGCTTATTTAAGGCTTCCTCCCCGCCAACGGGCCCGGCACCTTTGCCGGGCCCGATTTTTCTTGCGGGGAAGGGTAATAAGACTGCACGCTGCCTGGAGGTAGATGGCATGAGGCAAGTTCGCCATCTGGCGGCCGCACTTCTGGCGTTCGTCGTGAACGATGCGAGTGCGTCCGGCTTGAAGGTGTTGATCGATCAGGTGGGCTACGACACGCAGGCACCGAAGCAGGCCATCGTGACCGTCCCGCCGGGAGCATCGCCCCGGCGCTTCCGCGTCATCAATGCGGATACCGGAAAGCCCGCCTGGCAAGGCGAGCTCGCGCCCGCCATCAAGGTGGCGGCATGGGGCCATGACGCTTATGCCGTCGCCGACTTCGGCGGTCTGAAGACACCGGGCAGCTACTATGTGGATCTGGGTGAAGGCGATCGCGATGCGCGATCCGCTACCTTCGCCGTGCAGGACAACGTGCTGGAGCGCAACACGCTTTCCAACGTCATCTATTACGTCAAAGGACAACGTTCCAGCGGCCTGCTGGACAAGGCGGATCGAACCCTGGCGCATCCCGATGGCCAGCCGGGCGTCCTCGATCTGCACGGTGGCTGGTATGACGCCACCGGCGACTATGGCATTCACCTGTCGCACCAGAATCTCACCAGCTATTTCAATACCCAGCAGCTTCCGCTGGTCGCGTGGAGCCTGCTGCGCAGTTGGCAGCAGCTGGACGCCCGGCATGATGCGAATTTCCGCGAGTACCAGCGTCGTCTGCTCGACGAGGGCTTGTTCGGTGCGGATTTCCTGGTACGCGACAAGCGACCCGATGGCTCGTTCTACCAGTCCATCGATGCGCCCGGAGCCGGCAAGCTGCCGCAGGATCGCCGCGTCGGCGACCCCAACTGGCGCACGCAGATCAAGCTCAAGCCGGGCGACCACACCGAACGGGTCGATCAGCCCGCCCGCGGTCCGCATGCCTACGAGGCAAGCTTTCGCGCGGGCGGCGGCATGGCCATCGCCGCGCTGGCGCTGGCCAGCAGCATGGGCGTCGATGGCGACTTCTCCGCCCAGGATTACCGTCGCGCCGCCGAAGAAGCCTATCGCTTTCTCGATGCGCACAACCGCGAGCTGACCAACGACGGCAAGGAGAACATCGTCGACGACTACAGCGCCCTGCTCGCCGCGGTTGAGCTGTATCGCGCCACGCATGATGCGACCTGGCGTCTGGCGGCCGATGGGCGCGCGGACCGATTAATGGCCCGCCTGACCCGTCATGACGGGCACCGCGATTACTGGCGCGCCGATGATGGCGTGCGTCCCTTCTTCCATCCCTCGGATGCGGGCTTGCCGGTCGTTGCCCTGGTCGAATACGCCTCGATCGCGGATGCAGGCCGACGGTCTAAGGTGCGAGACGCGATCAGGCGTTCGTTGGCGGCCGAGCTCGCCGTTACCGCCGAGGTGGCCAATCCGTTTGGGTACGCTCGCCAGCTGGTACGCAGCGGCGATGGCCGCGTGCATACCGCCTTCTTCTTTCCCCACGACACCGAGTCCTCGCCCTGGTGGCAGGGCGAGAACGCGCGGCTGGCTTCGCTGGCTGCTGCCGCGCGCCTGGCGGCGCCTCTGTATGCCGACGATGCAGCGTTCCAGGGGAAGCTCCAGGCCTATGCATGGAACCAGTTGCACTGGATCTTGGGGCGCAACCCCTACGACAGCAGCATGCTGATGGGCAGCGGTCATCACAACGCGCCCTACATGTTCTTCGATTCCTACGCATACACCAATGCGCCCGGCGCCATCATCAACGGCATCACCGGCGGTCTTACGGATGAGAACGGTATCGCGTTCAATCTAGGCTATGCGCAGACCGGCAAGGACGAAGACTGGCGCTGGACGGAGCAATGGCTGCCGCATGATGCGTGGTATCTATTAGCCATCAGCATCCCCCACGATTGACCGAACCGTTGCGAGACACCGATGAGAGCGACACGCCACCTTCTCTGCCTTGCCCTGTGCGGCGTTGCCGCCCTCGCCCGTGGCGCGGACGCGTCGCGCGCACCCGTAGACGTCATCCCGTTGCCCGCGCAGGTCACCTATGCGGGCGAGCCTTTCAGCGTCAGTGCGCAGACAGCCATCGTGGTGGATGCCGGTGACGCCGCCGCGCGACGCACGGCGGACTATCTCGCCGCGCTGACCGCCCGCACACGAAACCTGCCGCTGCCGGTGAAGACTGCTCCTGTCGCTGGGCCGGCTATCGTACTCAAGCGCGATCCGCAGGCGCCGGTGGCGAATGCGGAGGGCTACATGCTCGACGTGACGCCGCAAGGCATTCGCGTGGTCGCCCGCGAAGAGGCAGGTCTCTTCTACGGCGCCATGACGGTGTGGCAATTGCTGACACCCGCGCACGGCACCGGCGACGTAAAGGTTGGCGCCGTGCATATCCGCGACGAGCCGCGCTTCGGGTGGCGCGGGCTGATGCTCGATTCCGCGCGTCATTTCCAGACGCCGGACGAAGTCGCGCACCATCATCGACCAGATGGCGCAGCACAAGCTCAACGTGCTGCACTGGCATCTCACCGACGACCAAGGCTGGCGCATCGAGATCAAGCGCTATCCCGAGCTGACCGGCATCGGTGCCTGGCGCACGCCGCCCGACGCCGGCCAAGGCGGCGAACCCCAGCGCTATGGCGGCTACTACACGCAGGACGACATCCGCGCCATCGTGGCTTACGCCGCCGAACGCCACATCACGGTCGTGCCGGAGATCGACATGCCGGGCCATGCGCAGGCGGCGGTAGCCTCGTATCCGGAAGTCGGCGTCACCGGCAGGCGTCCGCCCGTGTCGCCGGACTGGGGCGTACACCCCTACCTCTACAACGTCGACGACGCCACCTTCGCACTTCCTGCAGAACGTGCTCGACGAAGTGATGGCGCTGTTCCCTTCCACCTATATCCATGTGGGCGGCGATGAGGCGGTCAAGGATCAGTGGAAGGCCTCGCCGGCCGTGCAGGCGCGTATGCGCGCGCTGAAGCTGAAAGACGAGGACGCGTTGCAGAGCTGGTTCATCGGCCGGATGGGCGAGTACCTCGCCGCGCATGGCCGACGCCTGATCGGCTGGGACGAAATCCTCGAAGGCGGCGTGCCGGCCAGTGCCAGCGTGATGTCGTGGCGTGGTACCCAGGGTGCCATCGATGCGGCGAGGCAGGGCCACGACGTGGTGCTGTCGCCCGCGCCGCAGCTCTATCTCGACCAGATGCAGAGCGATCGCGCCGATGAAACCACCGGCCGCCTGCCTGCGCATGTCGCTGGAGAGCATCTACGCGTTCGAAGCCGTGCCGAAGGCCTTGGATGCCGGCGCAGGCCAAGCACGTGCTCGGCATGCAGGCCAATATGTGGACCGAGCACATGCCCACGCTCCGGCATATCGAGCATGCGGTGTTCCCGCGCATGGATGCCCTGGCCGAAGCGGCCTGGACGCCAGCGCAAGCGCGCGATTGGCATGGCTTCCTCGATCGCCTGCCAGCCCAGCTCGCCCGCTACCGCGAGCAGGGCATCGGCTATGCGGATAGCGCGTTTGCCGCGTCCATCGAGGTGGACCGCAATGCCGCCATCAGCAGCGGGCATGCCGCCGTCTCGTTGTCCAACCAGTCGAAGTACGGCAGCCTGCACTACACGACCGATGGCACCGCGCCTGGCGCGAACTCACCGCTGTATGTCGAGCCGTTTGTGGTGAAGCTGCCGACGACGGTGAAGGCGGTCGCGCTCGCGGACGACGGTACGCCGTTGGCCGGGGTGCGTGAGCGTGTGCTGGATGTGGCAGCGCTGCGCAGTCGCACCACCGGCGAGCTGGACAATTGCCCCGGCAGCGATTTCCGCCTGCGCGTGCAGCCGACGCCCGATGCCACCACGCTGTCGCCGACGTATCTCATCAACGTGTTCGACAACTGCCGAATCTACCGAGCGGCCAAACTGGACGACATCGCGGCGATCAGCGTCGACGTCGCGCGTCTGCCACGTAATTATCAGCTGGCGCATGACGCCAAGCTGGTGGTGTCGCACAAGGCCACGACGCCGCAGGGCGAACTGGTCGTGCGCCTCGATAGCTGCAGGGGGCGCACGCTCGCCACGCTGCCCTTGCCGAAGGAGGGTCCGGCGAAGTTCACCTTGCAGGGCCCGCTGGCTGGGCGGGCCGGTGTGCATGATCTCTGCCTGGTCTTTACGTCGCCGATCACCGGGCCGCTGTATGGCATCGGCAAGGTCTCGCTGCTACCGGCCAGCGTCGTCGCCAAGGCCGCGCCATGAAGGCCATGTTGCGTCGTCTCGGCTCAGTGGATGCACTACGCGGCTGTACCGTCGCGGCCATGCTGCTGGTCAACGACCCCGGCGATTGGGACCACGTCTATGCGCCGCTGGAGCATTCAGTGTGGAACGGTTGTACGCCAACCGATCTGGTGTTTCCCTTCTTCCTGTTTGTCGTCGGTGTGTCCATTGCGCTCGCGATCGGCCCGCGCGTGGAGCAAGGCGCCGACAAGGCGGCACTGACCCGCGCCGCCGTGAAGCGCGCGCTGCGCATCGTGGTGCTTGGCGTGCTGATCAATGTAATGGCCTGGTTGATCATGCCGGGCGCGCATCTGCGCTTTCCTGGCGTGTTGCAACGCATCGGCGTGTGCTTCGCGGGCGCCGCGCTGTTTGCGATCTATACGCGGCCGCGCACGCAGTGGCTGGCGATCGCGGCGATCCTGCTGGGCTATTGGGGATTGCTGGTGCTGGGCGGCTCGCTGGAACCGTGGATCAACGTGGTGAGCCGGGTGGACTTCGCGGTATTCGGCCGTTTCGTGTACCAGATCGATCCGGTGAGCGGTCGCGGCCACGATCCGGAGGGTTTGATCGGCTGCATCCCGTCGCTGGCTACCAGCTTGCTGGGCCTTCGCGCCGGGCAGTGGCTGCGGGACGAGAAGACCAGGACGCTGTGGATAGTCGGCCTGCTTTGCCTGGCTCTCGGTCTGTTGTGGTCGCTGGTGTTTCCGTTCAACAAGAACCTTTGGACCTCATCCTTCGTGCTCTGGTGTGCAGGCTGGGCCATGCTTGCCCTGGTCTTGTTCCACGTACTGATCGACCAGCGAGGCTGGCCGGCCCTCGGCCGTCGTTTCGGCGTGAATGCGGTCGCCGCCTATGCGGGCTCGGAGCTGATGCAGATCCTGCTGCCAGGCCTGCGCTTGCAGGACCCGATCTATCAGCACCTCTTCGCCGGCTGGGTCACGCCGCTGGCCGGCCCGTACGTGGCATCGCTCGCGTTTGCCTTGGTGTTCGTGGCGGTGTGGTGGCTGATTGTCTACGCGATGGATCGGCGACGCCTGTATATCAAGCTCTGAGTGAGCGCATCCGGGTCGCCCTACGGGTGAGCCGGGTGGTGCCTCAAGCCGTAGGCAATCCAGCGCGCGCGAGCCGCATTGTTGCTTGTTGTCACCACGGCCCCCGCACTGGCATGCTGAGGAGAATCGGTGGGGGCCGATGCCCGCATCTCGTTGCAGCAGCCAGGGGGCGATATGCAGCACCAGGAAACCGCGCAGCCGCGCGGTGCCGGCGATTGTTCGAAATCCATGGATCCACTCTCTGCGGCAGGGAAGCCATCCTCGCCTGAGCTGGCGACGGATGGCCGTCAGCTCTTCAAGGTCAGTTTTGCCCAGAACGATGGCATGGCCACAGAGCTATCCCATTCGTTTTCATGGGCAGGCGCCGGACGCATCGACATGGGTGCCACCCGCGTGCGCATCGGCGGTTCGCGGAAATAGCCGTTCTGATTCGCAAGCTTGCGTCGCACCGCATCCCGCATCCTTCAACACCGACGTGCTGCCGACGTGGGACGCGCCATACAACGAGGTCGCCATGATTCAATTGACGCCGGACGACAAAGGTTACCCGCTTCAGCAGGCATTGCTCAGCTACCTCGACAGCCGTCGAAAGGCACTGCGTCTCTATGGCCAAGCCGTCGATAGCGGTGACGACGCCATCGCCGAGCAGGCAAGAGCGGCCGCCCAGGATGCAAGCAAGGCGCTTGAGGAACTGAAGAAGCTCAGCGTGTCGAATCACTAGACGCTTGCCCATCCTTTTCTTCAACCAGGTGGGCCGAGTTAATCAGAGCATCCTTAAGGCGACCTGATTGGCCTCGAATCTCAGCCATGCCACTTCCCGCTCGTCGCAAAATGTAGGAGCGCACCCTGTGCGCGATGGCGCTATGCCTCAGTTCCCATTGCCATCGCCAGCGTACCGCGTAGATGGCCCGCTGGCGGAAGCGATGGGAAAAGGGGCAAGCGCCGGTCGCTCACAGGGTGCGTTCCTACACCAAGCACGCTCCAGCTGAGATTCGACGCTAATCGGGTAAGGCGATGGCTGAGCCCAAGGCGTTCATTTGCCGTTGTCGTGCTCAGGCCGTTCTGGCGCGCAGCCATTCGGTCATTGCCCGCACACCCTCCGGCACAAAGGTTCGCCCGAAGCCGACCCGAAACGCGTTCGTTGGCACATCGTCGAGCTCCGAGCGATAGACGCTGGCGGGGAGCAGCAGGACGCCTGCCTGTTCGACCAGGTCCTGGGCAAACGCTTCCACGCCGTCCTCGCCGTGGTAGCGGACAAAGCCAATGCAGCCGCCATCAGGCACCTTCCAGTCGAACAGCCCGGGGAACTGGGCGAAGAACGCATTCAGTACGGTGATATTGCTGCCGATGATGTCCCGGTTGCGTTGAAGTATCGTCGCGCTCGCCTTCAAGGCGATCAGCGCGAGTTGTTCGGAGGGCGCCGCATTGCAGATGGAGAGGTAGTGCTTGTAGCGCTCGAATCGCACCAGCGCATGGCGGTCCTTGCAGGCCAGCCAACCGATGCGCAGACCGGCGAGGCCGTAGGCCTTGGACATCACGTTCAGCGAGATGCCTTTCTCGTACGCGTCCACCGCCGCGGGTAGCCGCTGGGCGGGGTCGCGTTCGAGCAGTCGATATACCTCGTCACTGAACAGCCATAGTCCGTGCCGTCGGCAAAGTTCGACGATGGCATCGAACGAAGCGCGCGGAATGACATGTCCGGTGGGGTTGTTGGGAAAATTGATCGAGATCAGCTTGGTGTTGGGGCGGATCGCCGCCGCGAGCTTGTCGATATCCAGCTGCCAGTCGTGCTCGCTATCCAGGGCTACGCCGGTCACCGCGCAGACCGACAAGGGGATGGTTTCCGCGGACTGGTAGTTAGGCACGATGACAATCGCATGGTCGTGCGCTTCCAGCAGCACCTTCATGGCGATGTAGATGCCTTCCTGCGCGCCGGCAAAGCAGACGATCTGGTCGGCGCTCACGCTGTCATACGTGTTGGCGATCTCATCACGCAGTGCGGGTGAGCCGAAGGTCTCGGTATAGCCAAGGCTGAGGTGCTCGAACGCGGACTGGTCCTCGGGCGTGGCCAACCGCAATAGCTGGTCGAGCGATAGGCTTTGCACATCCGAGGCGGCCATGTTGTAGCGCGCCTTGAATTCCCAGCGTGAGAAATGGACTTCCAGCGCGAAATCACGCATGCGTTCGGCCATGTGCGGGTTCTACTCGTGGTGGGTGAGGGTGGTTTACAGTAAATCGGGAACACGACGCCGCGACACGCGCCCTGCGCGGAAGCACCCCATTCGCTTGGGCCTCCGTTCAAGCGGCGCCACGTTCATGCCGCTTGCCGTTCCTCGAGGATATCGTGGGCAGCGTGGCGTATGGCCTCCATCGCGAGCAAGTAGGCGGCTGGCCCGTGACTGATGCGGGCAACGCCGGCATCCGCCAGTTCACTCGTCGGCGGCAGTCCCGGCATCGCCATGACGTTCAGCGGCAGGTCTAGGCTGTCGCACAAATCCCGAATGGCGGACAAGTCGATCAGGCCGGGAACGAAGAAGCCGGAAGCACCCGCGCGTGCATAGGCGGCCGCGCGTTGCTTGGCCTCGGTCATGCCCGCGGGTGGCTTGAGCCCGGTGCCAAGGAACAGATCGGTCCGCGCATTGATGAAGAGCGGCACGCCTCGCGCGTCGGCCATGGCGCGGATCGCCGCGATGCGCGCGCACTGCAGGTCAACGCCATGCAAGCCCTTGCCGTGGACGATGCGGTCCTCGAAGTTGATGCCCACCACGCCGTGGTCCATCAAGCGCCCAACGTTGGCCGCACAAACCTGTGGGTCCTCGCTATAGCCGCCCTCGACATCCACAGTCACGGGAACATCGACCGCGCTGGCGATGCGAGCCACGATGTACTCGACGGAGGCGAAGGGCATCGACTCGCCATCGCCATACCCCTGTGCCGCGGCAACGGCCCAACTGCCCGTCGCGATCACGGGTGCGCCCGCCTCCCGGATAGCCTTGGCGCTGCCGGCATCCCAGGCGTTGTACAGGACAAGGGGGTTCCCTTTGAGGTGGAGGGAAGCCAACAGCTCTGCGCGTTCTTTCTGCTGCATCTCATTTCTCCTCGGGGGCTTGGGTTGAGTCTGGTGGATCAAATCGCATCGAGTGCGAACATCAGGTGTTCGGGCTTGAAGGCACGAAGAAAGTCTTGCGCATCGAACGCTTGCCCCAGGGCGAGCGCGCCGCTTCGATCGAACGAGGGTTGGAGCATGCGCACAGCCGCCTCGACCACGAGAGGTGCCGTCACGGCGTAGATGTCTTGTCCGTGCGCGATGGCGCGGCGAGTACCCGCACGGCCACATGCGACGACCTCCATGGCGAACTTCTGCGCCGATCGCCCCTGTGCATCGATGGCCACCGGCCGGGGTGTTGCGGCGTCACGGATTTCGCCGAGGGACGACGAGTTGAGATAAGCGCGCAGATGGCGTACCTGCAGGTGGCGCGAGATCGTGATGATCTCGCTGAAGGGCATTTCCTCCACTTCCTGCACGCCATGCGGCGCATCGAATGTCCATGCGGTCCTCGTCGCCGGAATCGCCATCGGCACCAAACGGCCATGCTCGACCACGACGCGCGGTACGCGATTGCGCTCGCCGGTCAGTCGGGTTCCCTTGGTCGGCCACCAGTGATCGAGAGCAATCGCAACGGTCATGTCATCGACCGGCTGATGCCCAACCAGTGCACTGGCGAGAAGATCCGCAAGGCCGCCGTAAAAACCCGCTGCGGGGATGACGGCAACGCCCGCTGCCCGGGCACGCTCGTCATAGCGCTCGAAGGTCGCGAGCGCGCTGGCTTGTTCCGCCGTGACATCCAGGTAGGCACAACCCATCCTCAAGGCAGCTTCCAACACCGGCGGTGCCGTATCCAGGAAAGGACCGGCGCAGTTGATCACTACCGAGCAGCCTGCGAACGCGCGGTCCAGGGCCGCCGCATCATCAATGGCGGCGATTCGCGCCGTCACGCCCGCCGGAACGCGCGACACATCGCGGCCCGCTGCAACGACTGAAAGGCCGCGACGCAGGAGCTCGTCGATGACGAAGGTTCCCGTATGACCTGTAGCGCCATAGACGGCTACGGCAGTGTTGTTCCTGACCATGATCGTGTCCTTGTTGGGCGCTACAGACCTGTCTGTTCTTGTAACGCTACAGAACGGTCTGTACCATGTCAACACTGAAGTTCGTCCGGTGTCACCATGACCACGCATTCACCTGTTAAAACCCCAAGAGCGCGCAGTGCCGAAGCGTTGGACGTGCGCGAACGGATCCTGGAATGCGCGTCGACCCTCTTTTATCGGCAGGGCGTCCGCGCCGTTGGCGTCGACCTGGTGGTCGAGCGGGCCGGCGTCGCAAAGACGAGCCTGTATCGGCACTTCCGCACGAAAGACGATCTCGTCGTCGCCTTCCTGGAGCGCGAGGACGTCGACTTCTGGGCTACCTGGGACGAGGTCGCGGCCAGGCACGCCAATGACCCGGCCGGTGAGCTGGCGGCCCACATGCACTGGATAGGTGAGCGGCTGTCGCGTTCGAACTATCGCGGTTGCCCGCAGATCAACGTCGCTGCCGAATTCCCGGAACAGGATCATCCGGCGCGGCAGGTCGCTCGTGATCATATGCGCGGGCTGCGCTCGCGCCTGGATGGCATCGCTCGACGGCTGGACGTGGCGCAGCCGGATGTTTTGGCTGCGCAACTGGCCCTGTTGGTCAATGGTGCCTTCGTCAGCTCGGACCTGCTGGTATCCGACGATGCGACGCGAATCCTGCAGGCGTCGGCGCGCGCGCTGGTCGAAGCGTCGCGTTCAGCCGGGTAGTCGTTGCGTCATGAAGAACGGCCGCATCTACAAGAATTCGGTTCCCAGGTGAGACGGGGCCCTCGGCTTGATCTGCATGGTAGTTTCGGCCGTCCAAACGTCATTCATTCCCCATCCGGCTGCCCTCCTCGCCAAGAGCAGGGCAGCCGGGTGCTTGGGAGCCGATCAGTAACGGCTCACCAGATACGAACCCGCTTGGCGGGAGCGACATACAGCTTGTCGCCGGGCTGGACGCCGAAGGCCTGATACCAGGCGTCGATATTGCGAACGGGCCCGTTGACGCGGAAGGCGCGCGGCGAATGCGGATCGCTGGTGACCTGGCGACGGATCGCATCGTCGGTCAACTTGCCGCGCCATGCCTGCGCCCAGCCAAGGAACACGCGCTGATCGCCGGTCAGTCCATCGATCACGGGTGCGGGCTTGCCTTGCAGCGACGCGTGATAGGCGTCCAGCGCGAGGGTCAGGCCGCCCAGGTCGGCGATGTTCTCGCCCATGGTCAGGTCACCGTTGATATGCACGCCTGGCAGCGGTTCGAAGGCGGAGTACTGCGCGCCGAGTTGTTTCGCCCGCTGCTCGAACGCCTTGGCATCGGCTTGCGTCCACCAGTCGCGCAAGGCGCCATCGGCGTCGATCTTGCGCCCCTCGTCGTCGAAGCCATGCGTGAGCTCATGGCCGATGACGCCGCCGATGGCGCCATAGTTGATCGCGGCATCGGCGTTCGGATCGAAGATCGGCGGCTGCAGGATCGCCGCGGGAAAGACGATGTCGCGCAGCGAGCCGTTGTACGCATCGTTGGTTTGCGGCGACATGGTCCAGTCGCTGCGATCCACCGGTCCGGTGAGGCGATTCACGTAGAACGTCCAGTCCGCCGCTGCCGCACGCAGCACGTTGCCGACCAGGTCATCGTTACGCATCTGCACCTGCGAATAGTCGCGCGGATGATCGGGGTAGCCGACCTTGATGGTGTAGGTGTCCAGTTTGCGCAGCGCTTCCTGGCGGGTCTGCGGGCCCATCCAGTCGAGCTTCTCGATGCGCACGCGATAAGCTGCCTTGAGGTTGGCCACCAGCGCTTCGATCTTGCTCTTCGACGATGCCGGGAAATACTTGTCCGTATACAGCTCGCCCACGCCCCAACTCAGGTTGCCGAAGCAGTCCAGGCGTTCGCCCACGCCGCAGTCGCCTCCCGATACGGCCTGGACGCCGCGCTTCCAGCGCGCGGACATCTGTTGCTGGCCGGACAAGGTCTTGTCGTGCATGTCGAAGTACGCGTCCTGGAACGGCTTGGACAGGTAGAACGCGGCGTTGTCGGCGATGCGCGCGGCCTGCCAGGCCTGGATCGTCGATAGCGGTGTCTGCGCATACAGCTTCGCGAGTTTCGGAATCGCGGTTTTTTCGCCGACGACGATGCGCTGCAGGTCGCCGAGCTGCGCTGACTTCAAGTAAGCGGACCAGTCGAAGCCTGGCGCCAGCTTGTGCAGGTCGGCGACACTCATCGGGTTGTACATGGCCACGGGGTCGCGCTGTTCGACCTTGCTCCAGCTGGCTTGTGCCATGGCGGTTTCGAAGGCCACTACTTCCTTCGCTGCCGCGTCGGGGTGAGGCCAGCCGGCCAAGGTGAGCAACTGGCCGACATAAGCCTGGTAGGCTGCCTTCTGCTTGGCGAACTCGGGCTTGAGGTAATAGTCACGATCCGGCAGGCCAAGGCCCGCCTGGGTGACGTATACCGCGTAGTGCTTGGTGTCCTTGAGGTCCACATCGAAGACGAGATTGAACAAGGCACCGTCGAAGTCGATATTGGTGCGACCCATCAAGGCGGCCTGCGCATCGCGCGTGCTGGCCTTGCGCACCGCGTCGAGCTGCGGCGCGATCGCCTTGGCGCCGAGTGCGTTGATACGCGCCTCGTCCATGAAGGATTGATAGAACGCACCCACCTTGCCGTCCAGTGAGGCGGGCGAGGGATTGCCATGCGCAGCCGATTCCATGATGTCGCGCAGGCGTTGCTGGGTCAGGTCGGTCATCGCCAGTCGCAGGCTCACCGCGGGCTTGTCGGCCGGAATCGGCGTGTTGTCGAGCCAGGTGCCGTTGGCGTAGCGGAAGAAGTCGTTGCCCGGCTTGGTCGCCATGTCGGCGCCCGCCTGATCGAAGCCCCAGCTGCCGTACTGCGGCTTGGCGCTCGTCGGGTCGGCGGCGTAGGCCGTTCCCATGAGCAAGGCACTCAAGCAAGCGAACGCGAGAATCCTGCTGCGCATAACCCCTCCGGTCGTGAATGACGTCGGCGGATACTCTCACTTCCAGGCGGGCAGACCAGTGCTGGAAGTTGCAGCCGTCGAACCGGTCGGGGCGGGATGGTCAGGGAGCCCATATGCGAACGGCCCGGAAGCAAGCCGGGCCGTTGATGGTCTCGACATGGTCGATGGTCGAAGCGAGTAACGCTGCAGCGTTACCGCTACGACCACCGGTCAGGCCCAGGGCCCGCGTCAGGACTAGTTTTTGCGCTGCTTGTGGATGCGCTTGCTGTCGTGGTTCAGCGACTTGTTGAGGTTCTTCTGCTCGTTCTTGGTCAGGTGACCGTCATGCTTGGCTTCGTCGGCGCTCTCGCGCTGGGCGATGTTGGCGTCCTGCTTCTCGTCACGAGCCGCCTGCTTCGTATTGAGCTGGCCGTCGGCCACGCCGGCCTGAACGCGGTTCTGCTGGTTATCGAGGCGCTGGTTCACTTCGTTGACGCGGGGATGGCCCGGCACGTCCTGCGCAGCGGACTGTGCCATGGCGCCCGCGCTCGCGAGCGCAGCGGCCATCGTGAAACCGATCAGGCTGAAACGCGACGTCATCTTGGTCTGCATGGCTTCTTCCTCAATGTCAGGGTTAGCAGGAGCAGGGTGCACTCGCCCTTGGGATAGAACTACCCCATGCCGTAGAGCGCGGTGCCCCTGTGGCCATCCGCTCGTCGGATGGCTCAGGCGGAAGAACGGTGCCCGGCATGCCCGGTTGACCCGTTTCTCGCGCTCGCGCGGTTTTGTTCAGCGGGAAGTGGGGATTGTCGTTTCGATCGTCAGTCATGCGAAAGCGAATGCCCGTCGAAGCCCGTTTCTATCGAAGGACCGAGATTTTGGCCGTCCTTTTGCGGATACCTTCGCTGCACAGGGATTCTTGTGTATCGCGTCGTGCGCCGGGCCTATTTCACAAAAATTGAAGATCTGCGCGACATGGCGAGAAGGGTGCGCAACGACCGTAGCATCACGGCCGACTGCAGTAACCTCGTCCAGCATCGTCGCCAGCTTCCGGAGACACGTGGCATGCGCGCGCCAACAGGTTCAGTCGTCGGGTTGTGTTCGGCTTCCGCCACGCTGTGCGCCATGGGCATGGCGTTCCTCGGTTACTGGGGCGTGCACGAGCCCTTGCCATGGCGTTGGCATGATGTCGTCGTCATCGTGATCGCCTTCATCGGTTTCGCGGTGTTGCTATCGACACCGTGGATCGCGACCACGCCGGTCGAGGATGAGAGTCCGGAACGCATCAACGCCGCACGGCGCACGTTCGTTATCGGCGCGGCGCTGGTCTGGCTCGCGGCGCTGGTCACGGTACTGTGACAACGCGAGCTATCGCGGGCCTCACACCTCGGCCTTGAAGGTCTTCCCGAGCACTACTCCACGACCGACGTAGTGGCGAAAAAGATAGAACAACGGTCGATAGCGCACGGGATCGATGTGCTGCGTACCCGGAACGACGATGTCTTCGTGTGCGTGCACGCGTAGAACCTGCAGCTCGGCCATCACGTAACTCCCAGGGCCGCTGCGCCAGGCGTCGATCGGTCGTTCCACCATCAGCTCCACGCGCGCCTCCAGTTGCAGCGGGCATTCGGCGATACGTGGCGCTGCCACCTCATGCGAAGGGATGGCGTGCAGTCCGGCCTGGGCAAACTTATCGGCCTCGTGACGATAGCCGTTGGCCTGCTTCCAGGCCGGCACGGGATCGCGTCCCGTCATCGGCGCCAGGCGCTCCGTCGCTTCCTGCAGCTCTTCGCCGGCCAGGTTGAGCACGCATTCGCGTTCGCGCTGGAGATTGACCACACCCTGCCCGCCGGAGGAAAGCCCGATCACCACGCGATCGGCCAGGGCCCACGCCGATGACATCGGCGTGATGTTGGTCGAGCCGTCCGCATTGCGCGTGGTGATCAGCGCGACAGGCGTACCGAAATAAAGAATGGACGGGCGGATGACGAGACTGTCGGGGGCGCGGTATGGGGCCATGGCGATAGTGTGGATGCCGTGGCATGGACGATGTTTCGTGCATGGGCGAAAGATGGACTGGCCAGGCGGCGCTAGACTGCGCGCATGAACGACACCGTGTCCCCCAGTCGCTACCAGCTCGCCGAAATTGGCGCTCTCCTGGCCGAGCCGGCACGCGCGGCGATGTTGCTCGCACTGATCGATGGCACGGCACGTCCTGCCGGGGAGCTGGCACGCGCGGCCGGCGTGGGCGCCGCCACGACGAGTGCGCATCTCAAGCGATTGCTGGAAGGGGGCCTGCTGGCGGTACATGTGCAGGGCCGCCACCGGTATTACCGGCTGGCCAGTGACGAGGTATCCGCCATGCTCGAAGTGCTGGCCATACCGCGACTGCGGCCGGCGTTGCCGGTTCCGGCTGGCGCCGATGGCCCGATGCGTTTGGCGCGCACCTGTTATCGCCATCTCGCGGGACGCCTGGGTGTGAGCCTGTGCGATGCGATGCTGGCGCGCGGCTATCTGCATACCATGAGCGATGGCTTGCATCTGTTGCCCGATGGCGCGGCTGCGCTGATCGCCGCGGGGCTGGACACGATTCCCGTGCAGGATCTGCTCAAGCTGCGTGGACGCGGCTGCCTCGACTGGAGCGAACGTCGCCTGCACATCGGCGGTCCACTGGGTGTATCGCTTACCGACACGCTGCTCAACGCAGGTTGGCTGAGGCGTCGTTCGGGGAGCCGCGCGCTGCAACCCAGCAGCGATGGACTGCGTCGTTTTGCCGAGCTGGGCGTGAGGCTCGATAGCGACGGCTAGCCGTCGAGCAGGGCGAGCTGCCGCCGGCAAGTGAGCGCGTCGATGTCGCCACCCGACGTGATGGACTGTTGTGGTACAGCGCCCTTCGCGCTGGTTTAGCGTGATAGCGACCGGTCGCGGGCGAGCCCGATCGCGACGACGCTAAACCAGAGCAAAAATCACTGGGCCGCAGCCTTCGCCGGGGCGACGGTGGCCGGCGAGCGCTCAAAGCTCCCGGCATCGCCCGGAAACACCACCGGACTCTGATAGCCATCCGCCGACACCGCCGATACCCCGAAGAACCAGTCATCAATCACCACATCTTTGATGACGGCGGAATCGACATTTCCCACTGAGCGGCTGTACTGCCACTGCGGCGCGGTCGTATCGCGCCAATGCACCACATAGCCGGCGGCGCCCGGCACTTTCTTCCAGTGCACGGTGGTGTCGGTAGCGAGCGCACCTTCGATGCTCACGCCGGTCGGCGGGGCGGGCGCGCGCCCAAGGGCGGCCATGGTGACAGTGTTGAGTGCGGTGACCCGTGCGAGATAGCGGAAGTCAATGCCGTCGATGGTGTCGCCGTAGTGGATGCCCTTCTCGGTGCGAAGATCCTGATGCTGGCGCGTGTAGTCCTCATGACCCTCGGTCACGCGCACGGCCGGATAACCGGCTTCGAGGAAGGGCACCTGGTCGCCGCCGCGGCTGTAGCGGTCGGTGCGATAGACCATGTGCACGCGCAGGTCCGGCAGATAGTTCGAGGCGATCTGCTGCATATAGCGAGCGATATTGCGCGAGGGCGAATCGACCTCACCGCCGTGATAGGCGCGGTACTTGGCCTGCTCGGGCGTCTCGTTGCTCTTGGTGCCCTCGGAGAACACGCGCACGGTGGTGTTGTCGAGCACGCCGTTCTGGCCGTGGCTGTTGCCGACAATGTCGTTGTTGAGGTCGGCCTGCACTTGCCAGCCCTGTGCCACGGCGTAGTCGGCCAGTACCTTGCCGCCGTACAGCCCTTGTTCTTCGCCGGAAAGCGCGGCGAAGACGAGGGTGGCGTCGTTGTCCTGCTTTGATAGCAGGCGCGCGGCTTCCATCAGCGCAGCCACGCCGGAAGCATCATCATTGGCGCCGGGCGCGTCGCTGGTGCTGTTCATCACGTCGGTGACGCGCGAGTCGAGATGGCCGGTCATCACGATGACGCGCTTGGGATCACCCTTGCCGCGCTTGATCGCCACCACGTCCATCACTTCCGTGGGCTGCGGAACGCGCTTGCCGGTGAACACCTGCGATGGCGTCACCACCTCGATGCAGCCACCGCATTCGCGCGAGATCTCTTCGAAGCGCGACTTCACCCAGCGGCGCGCGGCACCGATGCCGCGCTTGTCGGACTTGGTGTCCGAGAGCGTGTGCCGGGTGCCGAAGCTCACCAGCTTCTCGATGGTGGCGCGCAGCTCTGCTTCGCTCGGCGCGGTGGCCAGGGACTGCAGCGACGGCTGCTCGCGCGGCGTGACCGGCAGGTCGGCAGCGTGGGCAGCAAAGGTGGCAGTGATCAGCGCAGCAAGGCAGAGGGTTCGGCGGGGCACGGGCTCGATCCAGGCGGTGGCGAAGCGAGCACCTTACTACGCTGTCTGGCGGGCTGAATGGGCCGATGGTTGGGGACGCGGGACCTTCGCTCCTCCCCCTGCAGGCAGGGGGAGGTTGGGAGGGGGTAAAGCTCTTGCCGCAAAAGCAAACCCCTCCCCAACCCTCCCCTGGCAGGGGAGGGGGCATCGGCAGTGCGATGAATTAGTGCAACGACCGTACCCGGAAATTGCGCCCCTTGATCTTGCCTGCGCGCAACCGCTCCAGCGCCTTGTTCGCTAGATCGCGACGGATGGCCACGTACGCGCGCGTGGCGAACACGTCGATCTTGCCGATGTCCTTGGCATCGAGCCCGGCATCGCCGGTGAGTGCGCCGAGAATGTCGCCGGGGCGCAGTTTGTCCTGCCGGCCGGCGTCGATCACCACGGTCTTCATGGGCGCTAGGTTGAGCTGCTTGCCCTTCGGTGCAGCGAGCTTGAGTGGCGACCACGGCAGGGCTTGGCCAAGCTGTTCTTCGATATTGATCGCCTTCGGGCGCTCGCGCGGGGTCACCAGCGTGATGGCATGTCCAGTTTCACCCGCACGACCGGTGCGGCCGATGCGATGGGTGTGCGTATCCGGATCGTGCGCGATGTCATAGCTCACCACCAGCGGCAGGGCAGCGATGTCCAGGCCGCGTGCAGCCACATCGGTCGCCACGAGCACGGAGCAACTGCGATTGGCGAACTGCACCAGCACTTCATCGCGGTCGCGCTGCTCCATGTCGCCGTGCAAGGCGAGCGCGGAGAAGCCGCGGCGATCCAGTTCCATCGCGACGGCGTCGACATCCTTGCGCATATTGCAGAATACCAGCGCGTGCTGGGCCTGATCCTGGTTGGTATGTCCCTTGCCGAGCAGTTGCGCGAGCGCATCGATTTTCTGCGCCGGCTCCACTTCATGGAAGCGTTGCTCGATGGTGGTCTCTTCGTGCGGCGTTTCCACCGTCACTTCCACCGGGTCGCGCTGCAAGCGCTTGCTGACCTGGCGGATCTCCTCGGCATAGGTCGCCGAGAACAGCAGGGTCTGGTGATGCTTGGCGATGCGTCCGACGATATCGTCGATCGCTTCGGAGAAGCCCATGTCCAGCATGCGGTCTGCTTCGTCCAGTACCAGCACCTTGATGCCGCCGCCGTGCAGGCTGCCGCGCTTGAGATGCTCCTGCACGCGGCCGGGCGTGCCGACCACGATATGCGGATCATGCGTGAGCGAAGCCAGCTGCGGCCCCAATGGCATGCCGCCGCACAGCGTCAGCAACTTCACATTCGGGATATTCGCGGCGAGCTTGCGAATGGCCTTGCTCACTTGATCCGCCAGCTCGCGCGTCGGGCAGAGCACCAGCACCTGCAGCCGGATCGTGTCCACGTCGAGGCTTTGCAGCAGGCTCAGGCCGAAGGCAGCCGTCTTGCCGCTGCCGGTGCGCGCCTGCGCAATCACGTCGCGCCCTTCCAGCATCGGCGGCAGGCTTTGCGCCTGCACGGGGGTCATTTCGGTGAAACCGAGGGTGTCCACGCTGGCGAGCAGGGCGGGCTTGAGGGGGAGCGTGCGGAAATCGGTCATGCGACATGATCGCATGACCAGGTTAAGCGAGGGGCGAGAGGTGAGGGACGAGAGGCGAGAGCGGTCGGCATAGGCGCCCTCGCTACTCGACCCACGCCCCTGCGATTCACCCGCGCATGTCTTCCAGCTCGATGCCCTTGGTCTCACGCACGGAAACCACGACAAACACCAGCGATACCAGCGCAAACAGCGCATACAGGCCATAAGCGAAGCTCAGCCCGATTTCGGCCAGCTTGGGGAAGGTGCTGGTGATGGCGAAATTGGCCAGCCACTGCGCCGAAGCCGCCACCGCGAGCGCGATGGCGCGAATGCGATTGGGGAACATCTCACCCAGCAGCACCCACACCATCGGTCCCCAGCTCAGGCCGAAAAACACCACATAGGCATTGGCGGCGACCAGGGCGACGATATTCCACGGCGCGGGCAGGCTGAGGCTGGCGCCGCTGCCGCTGGCCTGCGAAAAGCACCAGGCCATCAGGCCCAGCGTCACGCGCCATGCCGGCGGAGCCGATCACCAGCAGCGGCTTGCGGCCGATGCGGTCGACCAGGGCGATCGCCACCAGGGTCACCAGCACGTTGACCACCGAGGTAACCACGGTGATGGAGAACGAATCGGCTTCGCTGAAGCCCACCGAATGCCACAGCGTCGACGAGTAATAGAAGATGACGTTGATGCCCACGAACTGCTGGAACACCGACAGCAGGATACCGATCCACACCACCGGCAGCAGGCCGAAGCTGGCGCCGCGCAGATCGCGCAGCCTGGGGCGATATTCGGAATGCAGGCTCTGCTCGATGTCCTTCACCTTGGCATCCAGCGCGCGCTCGTTGGTCATGTTGAGCACTTGGCGCAGCACATCGCGTGCCTCGGCTAAACGGCCCTTGGCGACCAGGTGACGCGGCGATTCGGGCACGCCCAGCACCAATGAGCCATAGATCAGCGCGGGGACCACGGCGACCAGGAACATCCAGCGCCATGCTGCAAGACCGAGCCACAACGGCTGTGACGCGCCGCCCGCCGTGCCGGCCAGCCATGCATCGCTGAGCAAGGCCGCGAAGATGCCCAGCACGATGGCCAGCTGTTGCAGCGAGCCGAGCCGGCCACGTACCTGGGCCGGTGAGATTTCCGCGATATAGGTGGGAGCGATGACCGAAGCGATGCCCACGCCGATGCCGCCGACCACGCGCCACAGGACGAGGCTGCCTACGCCGCCGACGAGGCCCGAACCCAGCGCGCTCAGCGCCAGGAAGAGAGCCGCCACCTGCATGCTGCGAACGCGACCGAAGCGATCAGCCAGCGGGCCGGCATACCAGGCGCCGACGGCCGAGCCGAGCAGGGCGCAGGACACGGCGAAACCGATTTGACCGGCGCCCAGGCCAAAGTTGCCGCGCACGGCGTCGACGGCGCCATTGATCACCGCCGTATCGAAACCGAACAGGAAACCACCCAGGGCGGCCGCGGCCGCAATCAGGACCACTCGCGCGGTGGCGTGCTGGCCCAGGTCATCCACTGCATTGCTCGTCGTGCTGCTCATCGCCTCTCCCCATGTAAGTCCGGCGATTCTGCGCTGGACGCCTTGGCAGAACGGAGTGAATACGTATGCACTCGAGACGCAATGATGTCCTGTTTTGCGCCTATGGAGGCGAATGATGCAGGTGCGCAACTCTTTTCTGAGTCGTCATCCCAGCGAACGCTGGGATCCAGCGCCTTGGAGCCGGGTTTCCTTGTGCGATGCCGCACGGAAGGGTCGCCTGCGCATGGCCCTCGTGAGTCACTGGACCCCGGCCTACGCTGGGGTGACGAGCGTAACGGTGGGCGTCGTAACCAGATCACTCTCCGACAGGAGGGAGAGCAAACAGCTCACCACTGCGTGCGACTGGGCAGCAGGCCCTTCAGTTCCGCCTCGGTGAGGTTGCGCCACTGACCGATCTTCAGGTGACCGAGCTTCACATTGATCGATGCGCACGCGCCGCAGCTGGGTCACGCGATAGCCGAACGCGGCCGCCATCAGGCGGATCTGCCGGTTCAGGCCCTGGGTCAGCATGATGGCGAAGCCGAACTTGGCGATCCGGCGCACGCTTGCAGCGGCTTGGTCATCTGGCCGTGGATGCGCACGCCGCGGGCCATGCCCGTGAGGAATTCATCGGTAACCGCTTTGTTCACCGCCACCAGATATTCCTTCTCGTGGTGGTTCTCCGAGCGCAGGATCTCGTTGACGATGTCGCCGTTGCTGGTCAGCAGGATCAAGCCTTCGGAATCCTTGTCCAGCCGGCCGATCGGAAAGATGCGCTCCTGGTGATCGACGAAATCGACGATGTTGTCCGTTCACCGTCTGGTCGGTGGTGCAGGTGATGCCGACCGGCTTGTTCAAGGCGATATAGACGCCACTCTTGGCCGCCGGCGTGGCGGCAAGGATGCGCGCGCGCACGATCTCGCCATCCACGCGCACTTCGTCGCCCTCCAGCGCCTTGGCGCCGGTGGTGACCACGTCGCCATTGATGGTGACGCGCCCGGCCAGCAGCAGCTCGTCCGCCTCGCGGCGGGAGCAGAGGCCGGCTTCGCTGATGTATTTGTTGACGCGCATGATTCAAGAGTGCGGGATGGGTAGCGGGAGCGCAGGGTCGGAGCGCGTGGGGCATCTAGATGTTCGCGAAGGGCGCGGTCGTTGCGCCCCCGGGTACCCATCCCCCAGCTCGCCTGTCACGAGCGCAGCCCCACGCCACGCTTCAGCAACTGCAACGCCACGATGCAAGGCCAGCAACGAAGGCCAGCATCACCGCGAAGGCCACGCCGATCTGCACGTCGCTGATGCCCAGCACGCCGAAGCGGAACGCGTTGACCATGTACAGGATCGGATTGATCATCGAGATGCGCCTGCCACGGTTCGCCCAGCATGCTCACCGAATAGAACACGCCGCCGAGATACGTCAGCGGGGTGAGCACGAAGGTCGGCACCAGCGCGATGTCATCGAATTTCTTCGCATACACGGCATTGACGAAGCCGGCGAGCGAAAAGATCGTCGCACCAAGCATCACCGAGGCCAGGGTGATCAGCGGATGCACCACATGCAAGTGGGTGAAGAACAGCGCGATCAACAGCACCAGGGCGCCGACGATCACGCCGCGCGTCACGGCACCGGTGACATAGCCCAGCAGGATCACCCAGTTCGGCATCGGCGACACCAGCATTTCCTCCACCGCGCGGCTGAACTTGGCGCCGAAGAACGAGCTGGAGATGTTGCCGTAGCTGTTGGTGATGATGCTCATCATCACCAGGCCCGGCACGATGTACTGCATGTAGGTGAAGCCGCCTTCGATCGTGCCGATGCGGCTGCCGATCAGCTTGCCGAAGATCACGAAGTACAAGCGTCATCGTGATGGCGGGCGGAATCAGCGTCTGCGTCCAGATGCGCATGATGCGCACGATTTCGCGGCGGACGATGGTGTTGAGCGCGACGAGGTTGCCGGCACTGTTCATGCGGCCTTCTCCTCGTTGCCCGTGGCGGTTCGGCCCTGCTCTGTTCGGCCATGTTCGACCAGGCGCACGAACAGTTCTTCCAGTCGGTTGGTCTTGTTGCGCATCGAGGTCACCGTGATGCCCTGGGCGGACAGTGCCGCGAACAGCGAGTTGAGGTCATGTGAGCGGGACATCTCCGCTTCCAGCGTGTGCTCGTCGAGCCGGCGCAGGGTGATGCCCGGTATCGCCGGCAGTTGCGCCGGCGCCTGATTGATGTCGAGCACGAAGGTTTCCACATCCAGCGTGGCCAGCAGGCGCTTCATGCGAGGTGTTCTCGACGATGGTGCCGTGGTCGATGATGGCGATGTTGCGGCACAGCTGCTCGGCTTCCTCCAGGTAATGCGTGGTGAGGATCACCGTGGTGCCGGCGGCATTGATGCCGCTGACGAACTGCCACATCGAGCGGCGGATCTCGATGTCCACGCCCGCGGTGGGCTCGTCGAGGATCAGCAGCTTGGGCTCGTTCATCATCGCGCGGGCGATCATCAGGCGGCGCTTCATGCCGCCGGAGAGCATGCGCGCCTGGTGCTGCGCCTTGTCCCACAGGCGCAGCTCCTTCAGGTACTTCTCGGCGCGCTCGCATCGCGATCTTGCGCGGGATGCCGTAGAAGCCGGCCTCGTTCACGCAGATGTCGAACGGCTTCTCGAACTGGTTGAAGTTGATTTCCTGCGGCACCAGGCCGATCAGCTGCATGGCCTTGCCGCGCTGCTTGTTGACCGAGACGCCAAACACCTGGGCATCGCCGCCGCTGGATTCACCAGCGAAGACAGGATGCCGATCAGGGTGGATTTGCCGGCGCCGTTGGGGCCGAGCAGGGCGAAGAAATCGCCAGGCTGGACGGTCAGGCTGATGCCTTTGAGGGCTTCGACGCCGTTGCTGTAGGTCTTGCGCAGGTTTTCGACGACCAGCGCGGGAGGAGAAGTAGGGGACATGGGCTGCACCGGAGGGGCCAGCCGCTTATTATACGTGGCTTGCCCAAGCCATCTGGCATGCTGCGGCGAACACATTGTTTCCCGGGAAGTTCCATGGCCGACCACTTCCAGCTCCGTCTCGTCGACAGCCATCATGCTGGCGCCCACCGTGCGCCACCTGGCTTTCGAGCGCGTCGACGGCCAGCCATTGGCCTTCGTGCCGGGCCAGTTCCTGCAGATCCACTTCCATTACGCCGACGGCACGGCCACCAAGCGCAGCTATTCGGTAGGCACCGTGGGCGATGGATCCTCGCCGGTGCAGCGCATCGAAATCGCGGTGAGCTATGTCGAAGGCGGCGCCGCCACCCAGCTGCTGGGCGAGCTGCCGCACGGTGGCGTGATCGACGCCAGCGGCCCGTATGGTCGCTTCTGCCTGCAGGCGGGCGACACCAACCGCCGTTACCTGCTGCTGGCCACCGGCACCGGCGTCACGCCGTATCGCGCCATGCTGCCGCAGATTCGCGAGCTGCTGAAGCAGGGCGATCGCGAAGTGGTGCTGCTCTACGGCGCCCGCAACGAAGGCGAGCTGCTGTATGGCGAGGAATTCGAAGCCTTCGCCCAGGCCAACCCCGGCTTCACCTTCCACGGCTGCCTGAGCCGCCAGCCGCGTGCCGTGCCGCGCCCCAGCGACCGCCAGGGCCACGTGCAGAACGTGCTGGCCGAACTGGCGCCCAGCGCCGGAACGGGACATCGCCTACCTGTGCGGCAATCCGAACATGGTGGACGCCGCGTTCTCGGCGCTGAAGGATTTCGGGCTTGCCGTGGCCCATATCCGCCGCGAGAAGTACGTCTCCTCGCGCTGAGCCCGGCAGCGCCCCGTTCCTTAACGTTTCCCGAACCCCGGCCTCAAGTTGCGTTGGGCTTGGCCGCTAAACGGAAGGCCTCCGGCTGGCCCTCCTGCCCTGTAGTGACCTGCATCGTCCAAATTGACCAAAAAATGTGACCAGGTTCACATTGCGGCGACGTGCGCGGGTTTTGGATTAAAGGCCCCATCGGCCATGCCGATAGATCCCGAAAGTACCCAGCCAAATGTGCGGGTGCAGGAAGGGGCCCGTCATGAAAGGTTGCAGTCGCCGTACCTGGTTGGGATGCGCAGTCGCCTTGGCGCTGGGCGCGTCGGTGGCGCATGCGGGCACGGGGGGTACCATCACTTTTGTCGGCGCCATCGTTGCGCCCACCTGCAGTTTCGGTGGGGCGATGGAGGCAGCGTCGGGCAGCGCGAACGGCGGCTGTGGCGTCGCCCCGGAACATCCGTCCGCCCCTACCTCCATGTATCGACAGGACGTGGTGCCACTTGAGGGCGCCTTGAACTCGCAAGACCGGTTGCTCAACTACTTCGCGGGATACGCGGGTACCGCGAATGCGCGCTTCATGACACGCACTTACGAGTAGCCGATTCGTTCCCCATGGCAGCGTGAAAGCCGTGTCGCCCTGCCTCGTTCATTGATAGGTAATGGTGTACTGCACGCTGCTCTGCACCGAGCCCGCCGTAGCAGCGCCAGTGGCGTAGTACTGCGCGTAGTAGTTCAGCGTCACGGCGTTGTTGACGATGTCGTATAGCCCGGAATTCTGCGCCGCGGCCGTCGGCTTGCTCAGATTGATCGCGGAGTAGGCCGCTGCATTGCTGCTGCCGGCGCCATTGAGCAACTGCACTTCCACGCGTCTCGCTCCGCCACTGCCGCCGGCAATGGTGTTCTTCAGATTGCCCGTAGCGTTATCTACGCTGCCCCCGCTGAAAAGATTCGTTGCCACGCTCACCCCATTGGGGCAGCCCGACACCACAATGCTGAAAGGTGTCCTGCCGGCTACCTGTCCGTTGGCGGCCAATGCCGTAGCACCGACGGCCGGCAGGCCCACCGTAAAGTTGTTACCTGCGGTAATCGTGCAGGCGGGAACCGTCACCGTCATGGCGGCGAGGTTGAGGGAGGCATTCAGGCTGACGCTGGTGGAGGCCACGCTGCCGCCCGGGATGTACCACCAGAACGGAATCAGGTTGATCGCGTTGAGCGTGCCGGGCGTAATCGCACCGCTGATGGTCTTGACCAGCTGGCCCGTATAGTTGGCTGTCACCGTGCCGGTATAACCGTACTGGCTGGTGCCGGCAGGGGCCACGACCGAGCCAGGCACATAACCAGCCGTGCTGGTGGGGCCGCAGGCAAGGCAGGCGTTGCTGGTCGCCTGCACCGGCGTGGCGGTGACCAGGAGTGCAAGGCCAGTGATGTTGGTTGCGAACGTGATACCTGGACCGTTGGTGTTGTTCGTGCTGTCCAGGGTGGCCAGGGTTTGGCCTGCCTGGATCACGGCGGTGTAATCGGCGCTGCGCGAGGTCGTGGCCGGGAGGCCGCTGCAGGTGAAGATGATCGTTGCCGTGCCCGTCGCACCCGCGATGGGGCCGGTCGGCGCATTGGGCTGGATGCTTACGCTGCTGGGCAGGCTGAGGGTTGCCGACGACGCGGTGCAATTGGTCGAGCTGGCGGCCGCCGCCAGTGGCGCCCAGCCGACGGCGGCGAGCGCCAGCGACAGCCACAGGAAAAGACGTATGCAGCGCGAAGTCTTGCTGGAACCATGCCTCATGAACCACTCCCCGTGACCTGTGCGATGGCGGTGGTCCGCACGCAGGTCGCATCGATTTGTTCGAACGCCTTCGGGCGCTGGTCTTTCTTTCCCGCTGCAAGCCGGTAGTCGAACGAGCAGGACTGCGGGGTACCGTCATCATCCTGCCAGCGCACGCTCAGTCGGCCAGCCTGATCCACGCCACGGACCAGGATTTGTCCCGCCTGGCCGACCACGCCCAGCGCCATGCCTTTTTCGTTCACCACTTCGGCGCCGAAGGGCAGCGCTTCGCCGTCCTCGAGACGGGCGCGCACGATGATGGAGCGGCCGTTTTCGGTCTTGAACTTCAGCATCACCACGGCGCCCGCATGAGGGGCTACCTGCATGCTGGTGGAATCGAGTTGCACGTCCAGCGGCAGCCCCTTGGGGTCGACCTGGACGGTATTGAGGTTATACGGCGTCAGGTACGGAACCACGGCGTAGCCGAAGCGATCGACGCGTGCGCCGGCGGCATTGTTCACGCGCGCACCCGCGGCGCCCGGCACGTAGACGATGCCTACCGTGTCGCCGATCGGCTGGCCGAACGTGACGCCGCCCGGATGCGCGATCACCGAGCCGCTCGCGCTGACCGAAGCCTGCGAGTAGCCGTTGCCGTCGCCGAAGCTGGCGTTGAAGATCGCGTAAGGGCTGCGGTAGCCCGCATTGATCGTACCGGCGCTGCCATTGTTGCTGGTGTGCGTCGCCGTCGCGCCATAGTTGAACTGGTTGTCGCGGCCAAGCGTGCCGTTCAGCATGGCCTGCTCCTGCGAGCCGCCGCTCTGGTCATGCGTGAGATTCAGCGCAAGCGTCGGCGCATGCGAGCTGCTGCCCAGCGGCACGCTGAAGTTCACGAAGTATTGGTTGTCGTAGCGGCCAAGCGGATTCACCGAGCGCGTCGCGGAGATGCCATAGCTGATCCGGTGGAAATGATTGTTGTAGCCCACCTGGAACTGCGTGTTCGTGCCGCTGCGGTTCCAGTAATCACTGGCGGCCACATTGGCGTAGAGCGAACCACCGCTTTGTCCCAGCTGCTGGCTCAGCGACAGCGTGAAATTGCTGCGCTGGCGCTCGATGCCCGTGGCAGCAAAAATCGGGCTGCTGGAGAAGGCGCTGCCGGCCAGCGCCGCTTGCTGGGCGGGCGTGAGCACGCTCTGCACCGGCACGCCGTCGATCGTCTGCACCGCCTGCGGCGGTACGTAGTCGAATGCATTGATGCCTTCGATGCGCATAGTCGCGCGCTTGCGCGGCCTGGGTGAGGCTGAGAAAGCCGCCGGTCGAATAGCGATAGGCCGCGACCGAGAAGGTCGTCTGCGTCGACGGAATGATCTTGCTATAGGTGATCCGCATACTCTGGCCGGACTGCGTCGAGTAGCCGGGAATGTGGGCGTTCGCCTGGGTGATGTCCAGGGCCATGGCGCCAAAGCGCGTATCGACCGCGGCGCCCACCAGTACGGCCGCATAGCCCTGCGAACCGGCGATGCCCGCGTATCCGGTGATCAGGTTATTGAAGCCATGCTGCACGGTGGCCTGCAGCACGGCGGGTTTGTCGTGGATCGACGCGTTGCGCAGCTCACCGGCGGCGATGTCGAAGCGGGTGATGCCCGGGCGCAGCAATTGCGCCACCGAGGCATACGGCACGGTGAACGTGCTCGTGCGGCCATCCGCTTCGGTCACCGTCACTTCCAGGTTGCCGCCATAGCCGGTCGGGTACAGATCGTTGATCGTGAACGGGCCGGGCGCGACCGTAGCCTGGTAGATCTGCACGCCGTTCTGGCGCACCACGACCAGGGCGTTGGTCTGGGCCACGCCGCGTACGAGCGGGCGCATATCCCTGCAGCGACTGGGGCAGCATGCGATCGTCGGTGCCCAGCTGCACGCCGCGAATGCCGTAGCTGTCGAATACCGCACCGTCGGTATAGCTGTCGCCGATGGTCAGTTGCGAGCGCAACGAGGGCAGGTCGCGCTGCACGTAGGTCTGGATGCTCTGCCACTTGCGGCGCGACGGCGCGTTCGTGGTGGCCGACTCCCACGTGAGCGTGCCGTTCTCGCGCAAATGCCATGGGCCGAGATTGAGGCCCATGTTCAGGCCCAGGTACGACGTCGTCTGGCTCTGGCCCTGGCTGTCGCTGTGGTAGCTGTTGAAGTTGTAGTTCAGCAGCGCGGCCGGCACGCCGGCATCCCAGTATTCCGGGCTCACGTAGCCGCGGGCCGTCTGGCCGAGATAGGCCTGCGGCACGCTGGTGTCCAGCCGTAGCTGCGACATATCGAACGTCATGGTGGCGCCCGGAATCAGGCTGCCGATGCCGACGCAGGCGGTAGGGTCGCTCAGGCGGGCAAGCGTTTCAGTCGGACAGCTTGGCCGGGTGCAGCCCCAACTGGTCGAGCATCTTGCGATCGACGCAGGGGGTGGCGCTGGCATTTGCCTCGGCGGCGGCGAAGCGCACGTCGCTGCGGCCGACCCAGGCGTTGTTGAGAAAAATGTCGGTGTTGTAGCTGCCGGGCATGACCGGATTGCCGCGCTCGAAGCGCGACAGGTCGGTGGTGTTCTGGCCGGCGCCGGAGAGCAGGGTGCGGTCGAAGTCCGCGTAACCGCCGGCGGCGCTGGCATCCGCGCCGCTGGCGGCGCGGAACTGGCCGAAGCATCGACGGCTGCGGCGGAGGCCGCCGCTGCAAAGTCTGCCCAGCCGACCAGAGCGGCTGCAATGGCCGTGCAGAGGAGCACGCGCTGGCACGCCACTGGCCAGGGCATGCGCCGCTGGTCGGTGGCGCGCCGGGAATTCATGGCGATACGGTGCCCTTCAAGGACACGTCGGCGCCGTAGTCATTGATGCTGTCGTAGCTGGATGGCGCTGCCGGCACTCGGCGCCTGCTTGAGGTCCGATATGGCCAGGCGCAGATCGGAAAGCGGCGCGACCATGCCACGTCTCGACCTTATGCGAGGTTCCGCCGACATCGACCGAGATCTGGCCAATGGTGACGTAGAACGGCGTGGGGTTGTGTGCGACCAGGGCGGCCGAACCCGCGGCTTCGGTGGCCTTGAAGGTCAATTGCGCCGGCGGCCTTCAGCCGGATCGCCAGGCAACCCTGCGGGCCGATAGAACAGCTTCAGCCGCGAACGGATCGCCAGCTGCAGATAGTTCTTGTCCTGGAACTGCGGGCCGCTGGGCTTGGGCGGAACTTCCAGCACATTGAGCCAGAACACCGATTCGCGATCGGTCGGCAGTGGCTGTTCGCTATGCGTGAACAGGATGCGCAGGCTCTGATCATGGTTCGGCTCCATGCGGAACAGCGGCGGCGTGATCAGGAACGGCGTATGCACCTTGTCCGGTGTGGACTGCGGGTCGCCGCTGTCGATCCATGCCTCGATCAGGGCCGGCGTGGCGTTCTGATTGGTCAGGCGAACGGTGACCTCGCCTTCCTTGGCCGGAAAGATCACCCGCGTGCCGGCAATGATGACGCTGGCGTGAGTCGGAGCGGTGGACAGCGCGCAGCCGATAGACCAGCAGCGCCGCGGTCAGGGCGCGGATCGGTTTGTTCATTGGAGGAATCTCGACTGGTCGGTGTGCGACAACGCTGCGGCCGGTGGCCCGGTCGCAGCAGCGAGACTTGCCAACTATTACTGGTAGTTGAGGTCGTACTGCACGGTGGTGTTGACGCCACCGGCGGTCGCATTGGCCGCGTCGGCCACATAGCCAGCGTAATAGCTGAACGTGGCGCCGCCGGCGCTCAGTGGTCATCGTGCCGGCACCCTGGTTGCCAGACGCGTTCTGCAGCGTCAGTGCGCCAGCCGTGCCCTGGCTGGTGGAAAGCGCGACTTGCACATTGCTGCTGCCGGTGTTCTTCAGGTAGCCGTTGGTGGTGTCGATGTTGGCGCCCGAGAAGTGCGGGACCACCGTGGTGTAACCCGCGATGGCACCGCAGCCACTCAGGACCATGTTCACGGCGGTCCAGCCACCCGACGTACCGGCAGTAAGCGGTGTTCGTATCGAGGGTCGGCAGCGCGATCGACGGGCTGGCGGAGCCGTTGACGGCGACGTTGCAGGTCGAAGAGACGATCGTGCCCGTGAAGGTGATGGTACCGGCGCTGTTGGCGGCAGCGTGAGCCGTCTGCGCGCCAAGTGCCACAACGCCCAGACCGGCGACCAGTGCAGCGGACTGAAGAAGCTTGTTCATGCGGATTCCTTTAAGCGTGTAGTTGGTTAGATCAAGTTTTTCGCGCTTCCGGACAAACAGGCGGGTGCCCCCGATTGCGCTGTACGGCCCCTGGTTTCGTGCCCCCTCTGGGCGCGCTTCCAGATCGCTCACCGGTCCCAAAGCAACAGCCGTGCCAGCCTGTGGGAAGCCGCCCTCACGGCTTCACAACAGGCTTTTTAATGCGGCTGGATTGTCGACGGGCGGTCGGACGATTCCTATGTCGATCCGGGTCACTTCGGGCCCGAGATCAACGCAATGTGCAAATTGTGTCACATTTTGAGACAAATCCTGTTGCCTTCAGTCTTAAGTTCCTGTGCGACTGGCCGATATCTTTTGTGGAAAAGTAAAGCTTGCTTGACGCGACGCATGGTCGAGCCTAGGCTGTGTCAAGGTCACTTGACATGCGGTCTGGCGAACGGGCCGTGGAGCATCTTGTTGGCACGTATCTGGCGCTTTTTGTCATTGAGCGGCGCGCGCGAGTGCGCCAACCCGCGAATGGGCGTGGCGCTCGCGTGCCACTGCCACTGCCGCCCTGGGTTTCGGCGGACGGCGGGCTTGCCGTGAGCCTTCAGTCAAATATCGGCGTGACCCGACCGTGGCCGTTAGTGCATGCCTGGCCCGCGTCGGGGGAACGGCTGACGCTGGTTTGCAGGTACGCTCTAGATGGGCTTGGCCTCTGGGTGCTGCGATTCCAGGTGGCGGCCAAAGTGAGCGTGATCGACGGGGGACTGGCCCTGCTGCTGGCCCACCCGGCGATCTGCCTGGCCGGTGCCGTGGTGCGTTGCCTGAAGCGTTGGCGTGCTTGCGGCGCATGAACAACCGCGTGCGCGAACTTCGTCATGACCGCAGCTGGTCGCAGGCCGATCTTGCCGAGCGTCTGGACGTGTCGCGCCAGACGGTGAACGCCATCGAGACGGGCAAGTATGACCCGAGCCTGCCGCTGGCTTTCAAGATCGCGCGCCTGTTCGGCCTTTCCATCGAATCAATCTTCGCGCCTGACCCCACCAACGACATCGCGGGTCCGGCCAGCGCAACCCATACGGAATGAGGGCTAAGAGATGCGGGCAATCAAGGGACGAACGGCTTTGCGGATCGGCGCTGTCGTCGTCGGCCTCGTTGCGCTGGGCTGGAACCAGTTGCACCAGCAAGCCGCCATGGAGCCGGTCGACGCGACCCCGGTCACCGCTGCCATCAAGCCGATGGCGCCGGCCAAGTCACCGGCGTGGCGGCTCGGCTCGCTGACGCTGACCCCGTGCGAGCTGGGTCAGCCCAATAGCGGACTTTCCACCGCCGCTTGGTGTGCACCGTTCGCGGTACCGGAAAACCGCGACGATCCGCACAGCCGCAAGATCAAACTCAAGCTGGCGGTCATGCGCTCGCAGTGCCCAGGTGGCCAGCAAGGACATGCTGGTGTTGCTGGCCGGCGGTCCTGGCCAGGCGGCGACCGAGTCGGCGGCCTGGCGTGGCCACCGCGCTGCAGCCGTTGACCGCCCATCGCGACGTGCTGCTTGCTCGACCAGCGCGGCACCGGCGGCTCCAACCCGCTTACGTGCAAGGATCCGAGGGCGACAACGGCGAGGACCAGGACGATCACGACTTCGATCCGGACCGACTGCGCGCGGAAACCGCCGCTTGCCTCAAGCAGCTCGAAGGCAGGGCCGATCCGCGCTATCTACACCACCACCATCGCCGTGCAGGATCTGGAAGATGTGCGCAAGGCGCTCGGTTCGCCGCAGCTTCGACCTGGTCGGCGTGTCCTACGGCACGCGGATGGCGCAGCAATACGCCATGCGCTATCCCGAAGCCGTGCGCAGCCTGGTGCTGGACAGCGTGGTGCCGAATGAGCTGGTGCTTGGCGAGGATTTTGCGCGCAACCTGGACGATGCGCTGAAGGCGCAGTTTGCGCATTGCACCGGGACGAGGCCTGCCAGCAAGCAGTTTCGGCGATCCGTACCAGACGCTGTATCAGCTGCGCGATGCCCTGCGCGCCAACCCGCACAAGGTCAGCTTCCGCGACCCGCAGACCTACCAGAGCGTGTCAGCGGGTGCTGAGCGAGAACTCGCTGGCCAGCGTGGTGCGCATGTTTGCCTACTACGCCGCTGACCGCCGCCCTGTTGCCGCTGTCGATCGACGCCGCCGCGCATGGCGATGTCGGCCCGTTGCTGGGCCAGGCGAAAATGCTGTCCGGCGATCTGTCGGACACTATGGACAGCGGCATGCAGTAATCGGTGATCTGCAGCGAGGACGCCGACCTGCTGACGCAGCGCCCGCAGGATGCCGACACCATCCTCGGCACGCGCATGATCGATGCGCTGCAAGGCGGTGTGCTCGGTGTGGCCCAAGGGTTCGCGCCCTGCCGATTTCCATGAGCCGCTGAAGACCGACAAACCGGTGCTGCTGCTGGCCGGGCGAGTACGACCCGGTAACGCCGCCGCGCTACGGCGACGAGGTGGCCAGGAACCTGCCGCAATCGCGTCGTCTGGTGCTCAAGGGGCAGGGCCACAGCGTGATCAATGCGGGCTGCGCGCCGCTGATCGTCAAGCATTTCATCGAGAGCCTCGATCCGAAAGCACTCGATGTGAAGCTGCCTGGATCGACTGCGCGCCACGCCGATCTTCATCGACTTCAACGGAGCCGCGCCATGATCGAGGTAAAGGACCTGCACAAGGCGTTCGGCACGGTGAAGGCGGTGGACGGCGTCAGCTTCACCGCGCGCGACGGCGAGATCACCGGTCTGCTCGGCCCCAACGGCGCCGGCAAGACCACCACGCTGCGCATGCTCTACACGTTGATGAAGCCCGATCGCGGCCAGGTGCTGGTGGATGGCATCGATGCCGCCGCCGACGCGCTCGGCGTGCGCCGCGAGCTGGGCGTCCTGCCGGATGCGCGTGGCCTGTACAAGCGGCTCACTGCACGCGAGAACATCGATTATTTCGCGCAGGCTGCATGGCCTGCCGGAGGAGCTGCTTGGCGAGTCGACGCGACGCGCTGATCCAGGCGCTGGACATGGGAGACATCGCCGACCGTCGCACGGAAGGTTTCTCGCAGGGTCAGCGCGTGAAGACCGCGATTGCGCGCGCGTTGGTCCACGACCCGCGCAACGTGATTCTCGACGAGCCCACCAACGGCCTTGACGTCATGGCTACGCGCGCGCTGCGCCAGTTCATGCAGCAGGCTGAAAGCCGAAGGGCGTTGCGTGCTGTTTTCCAGCCACATCATGCAGGAGGTGGCGGCGTTGTGTGATCGCATCGTGGTGATCGCGCATGGCCGCGTGGTGGCCGACGAATCGCCGGCCGCGCTGCGCGAGCAAACCGGCGAGAGCCAATCTGGAGGATGCCTTCGTGAAAATCATCGGCAGCGACGAGGGACTTGCCGCATGAATGCCGTGACCTCGAAGATCGCAACGCAAGCCGCGCGCCTTGCTCACCGTGTTCCTGAAGGAGGTGAAGGAGAACCTGCGCGATCGCCGCACCCTCGATCAGCGCCTTCCTTACCGGTCCCTTGCTCGGGCCGATGCATGCTGGTGATGCTGCTCAACATCACGCTCAACCGCGAGCTGGACAAGGCCGAACAGCCGCTGCCGGTGCCGGTGATCGGCGCCGACTACGCACCCAACCTGATCGACGCGCTGAAGGCCGGAGGCATCGTGCCCACGGCTGCCGATCGCCGATCCCGAAGCGGCCGTGCGCAAGCAGGATGCGGACGTGGTGCTGCGCATAGCGCCCGACTATCGCGCAAGGCCTGGCGCAGGGGCGAGCCGGTGCAGGTGGAAGCTGATCTACGACTCCTCGCAGCGCGATGCCAATACCGCGGTGGAGCGCGTCAGCCAGCTGGTCGAGAGCTATGCGCGCCAGCAGGGCGCGATGCGCCTGGTCGCGCGCGGGCTGTCGCCCAGCACGGCGTGGCCGGTGCATGGTGGCCAGGCGCGATCAGGCCACGGCACAGGCGCGCGCGGCGTTGATGTTCTCGATCCTGCCGTATTTCTTCGTGCTCACCGTGTTCATGGGCGGCATGTACCTGGCGATCGATCTCACCGCCGGCGAACGCGAGCGCCAGTCGCTGGAGCCGCTGTTCGCCAACCCGGTGTCGCGCTGGAAGATCCTCGCCGGCAAGCTGGCCGCGATCTGCCTATTCTCGTCGGCGAGCCTGCTGATCAGCCTGGCTGCGTTTGGCGTGGTCGGGCGTTTCATTCCCACTGAGAAGCTCGGCATGGAACTCGATCTGGGCCTGCACTTCAGCGGACACGTGCTGCTGCTGATGCTGCCGCTGATCGTGCTGCTGGCCGCGCTGCAATCGATGGTGGCGGCTTTCGCCAAGAGCTATCGCGAAGCGCAGACGTATCTGTCGCTTGCTGATGTTGGTGCCGGTGCTTCCGAGCATCCTGTTGTCGACCATGCCGATCAAGGCGCAGGACTGGATGTATGCGGTGCCGCTGCTGGGCCAGCACCTGGGCATCATGCAGTTGCTGCGCGGCGACGGCGTGAGCATGCAGCAAATGGCGCTGTGCCTGGCCGGCAGCCTGCTGGCCGCCGTTCTCGGCGTGCTGGTGACGGCGCATCTTTACCAGTCGGAGCGGCTGGCGATTTCGGGCTGAGCCCTAGCTCCTTCTTCCTTTAGGGGAGCTTCGAAAAACCCGTCATTCCCGCGAAAGCGGGAATCCAGTGCCTTTGTGCTCCGTGGCGTGAAAGTCGCTGGATTCCCGCTTTCGCGGGAATGACGAGAAGAGGCACGGTCATTCGAAGTCCCCACGCGGGAGAGGGAGCCGGCCAGGCGCTACCATGACGCTTTCCCCTCACCGAGAAAGCCCATGCGCCGCCATCTCCTGGCCCTGAGCCTCGTTGCCGCCCTTGCCGGGTGCAACTCGTCCCATGACAACGTGCCGGCGGCGCAATCCGCCGCGCCTGCACCGGCTTCGACCGCACCCGTGATGCCGCCGCCACCGTCGACCGACGCCGAGAACGCGCAGCAGCGCATGGCCGCGTATGCGCCGGTCAAGCTCACCGCCGATCTCTCCGCTTTCGACGACCGGCAGAAGCAGATGATCGCGCTGCTGATCGAAGCGGCCGATGTCACCAACGACATTTACTGGCAGCAATCCTGGGGCGACAAGGCTGCGCTGATGCAACGCATTCCGGACGACGTCACGCGTCGCTTCGCCGAGATCAACTACGGGCCGTGGGATCGCCTCGACAACGACCAGCCGTTTGTTGCCGGCGTCGGCCCGCGTCCGCCCGGCGCGCAGTTCTATCCGGCCGACATGACCAAGGAAGAGTTCGAGAAAGCCGATCTCAAGGACAAGACCGGGCTCTACAACGTGCTGCGCCGCGATGCCCAGGGCAAGCTGGTGACGGTGCCTTATCGCGAAGCCTACAAGGCGGACCTTGAGCGTGCCGCAGGACTGCTGCGCCAGGCTGCAGTGCTTTCCGACGACAAGGAGTTCGCCGCCTATCTCAAGCAGCGTGCGGACGCCTTGCTCAGCGACGACTACCGCCCCAGCGATTTCGCCTGGATGTCGATGAAGAACAATCCCATCGACATCGTGATCGGCCCCATCGAAACCTATGAAGACCAGCTCTACGGCTACAAGGCCAGCTATGAGAGCTATGTGCTGGTGAAGGACCAGGCGTGGAGCGCCAAACTTGCGCGTTTCGCCAAATACCTCCCCGAGTTGCAGCGCGAGCTGCCGGTGGATGAGAAGTACAAGGCCGAGAAGCCCGGCTCCGATGCCGATCTCAATGCCTATTTCGCCGTCTACTACGCGGGCGATGCGAATGTCGGCGCCAAGACCATTGCCATCAACCTGCCCAACGATGAAGAAGTGCAGCTGAAGAAGGGCACGCGCCGCCTGCAGCTGGAAAACGTGATGCAGGCGAAGTTCGACAAGATCATGCTGCCGATCGCGCGGGAGCTGATTGCGGAGGACCAGCAGTCGCATCTCACGTTCGATGCATTCTTCGAGAACACCATGTTCCATGAGGTGGCGCATGGTCTCGGCATCAAGGAGACCTTGACCGGCAAGGGTCTGGTGCGTGGTGCGTTGAAGGATCAGGCCTCAAGCTTCGAGGAAGGCAAGGCCGATATCCTGGGGCTATACATGGTCACCAAGCTGGCCGACAAGGGCGAGCTGGACAAGTCGAAGCTGATGGACAACTACGTCACCTTCCTCGCCGGCATCCTGCGGTCGGTGCGCTTCGGCGCCAGCGACGCACACGCCAAGGCGAACATGGTGCGTTTCAACTTCTTCAAGCAGCAGGGCGCTTTTTCGCGTGACGCTGCCACCGGCCGTTATCGCGTCGACTTCGACAAGATGACCGCCGCCATGAACGCGTTGTCGGCCAAGCTGCTCACCATCCAGGGCGATGGCGATTACGAGGCGGCCAAGCAGCTGACCGATGACCATGGGCACGGTCGACGCCGCAGTTGGCCGGCTGATCTGAAGCGCCTGGACCAGGCGAAGATCCCGGTGGACATCACCTTCGAGCAGGGCCTGGACGTGCTGGGCCTGTCCAAACCCCAATAGCGCCCTGTAGAGGCGCATCATACTGTGCGCGACTGTGCCGCTCCCGGGCCGTCATCCCAGCGGCTCTCAACAGCCGAAAGGCTGGTCAAGCTGGGATCCAGCGCCTCTGCAAGGCGCGAGCGCACTGGATCCCAGCATTCGCCGGGGTAACGGGCGAACTTGTGCAGGTCTTCCGTTAGCCACGAGCCATCGCGACGGCTAGTCAGCCAAGCGCGCCACCTCATACCACGATCCACGATGCCACCGCTTCGGGATGTTCGAGATGCAAATGGTGGCCGCCATCCATATGGCTGACGACGATATCGTCCACGCAGTCGGCGCGCGCCTGCATCAGCGCTTCCGGCAGATAGGGCGCCTCTGGCTTCGCCAGCAGCAATGCGGTGGGCGACTCGATGCCGCGCAGCAGGGAGTGGATCTGCCCCTCCGCCAGCCGTACCGGTGAGGCTCGGTTGAGGCGGGGGTCGCTGCGCCAGTGCCAGCCGTCGCCGGTCTTGCGCAAGCCGCGTTCGACGATAGGCCGTGCCTGGTCGGCCGGCAGGCCGCTGGCCATGGTGCGCGCGCTGACGGCGGCGTCGACGGAGGGGAAGACGCGCAAGGCGCGGCCCGAGGTGCTGGCGACAGCAAACGCGCTGCGAAAACGATGCAGGGTTGCCGGCCGTCGTCGCCGAGCGGCCCGAGGCCTTCGATCAGCAGCAGTCGCTCGATCGCTATCGGGCGCGGCTGCGGCGACCATGGATGCAATGCCGGCGCCGAGCGAGTGGCCGAGCAGCTGATAGCGCGCCAGCCCAAGCGCATCGGCCGCCGCGCAGCACGACTGCCGACGTAGTCGAGATAGTGGTAATGCGGCGCCTGCCGGCAGATGGTCCGAATGGCCATGGCCGGGCAGGTCCAGCGCGATGACCTGCCAGCGGTCGGCCAGCAGCGGCGCCAGTCGGGCGAAGCTGCCGGCATTGTCCAGCCAGCCATGCAAGGCGAGCAGCGGCGGTGCGTCTGCCTCGCCCCAGACCTGGGCGCGTAGGCGAAGATGCGGCAGGGCGATGTCCTTTTCGACGCGCTGCACTCATGCGGATCTACCTGAGGTGGAGGGCGCTTGCCGGGGCGTGTCGCCCGCATGGGTAGTCGATGGCGAATTCGTCCCAGCCCTGCGTATGGCGCAGCACCAGCGTGGCGAGGCTTTCGACCTGCCCGGGCTGATCGTTGAGTGCGGGGATATAGCGCAATTCGCTTCGCCGCCGGCGTCGCGGAAGAACTCGCTGGTTCTGCATGGCGATCTCCTCCAGCGTCTCCAGGCAGTCCACGGCGAAGCCCGGGCAGGCGACATCCAGCGTCTTGACGCCGGCGGCGGCCAGTTCGCGCACGGTGGCGTCGGTGTACGGCTGCAGCCAGCGCTCCCGGCCCACACGCGACTGGAAGCTCACCAGCAGCTGCGTCTCGTCCAGTCGCAAGCGCTCGCGCAGAGGCGCGCGCCGTGGCCTGGCACTGGTCCTGAGTACGGATCGCCCAGGCGTACGTAACGCTCGGGAATGCCATGGAACGACAGCAGCAGTCTGTCGCCGCGACCGTTCACCGCCCACCAGCGTTCGATGCTGCGGGCGAGCGCCTCGATATGGCCGGGTCATCGTGGTAATCGTTGACGATGCGCAGCTCCGGCGGCCAGCGCAGCGACTTGAGCGCGTCGGCCACGGCATCGATCACCGAACCGGTGGAGGTGGCCGAGTACTGCGGATACAGCGGCAGCACCAGCAGGCGGCGCACGCCTTCGCGCTGCAGTTGTGCGATCTGATGTCGCACCGACGGTTCGCCATAGCGCATCGCCAGCGCCACGCGAATCGGGCTCGCCGGGCGCAGTCGCTGCAATTCGGCCTGCAGACGCGCGGCGAGCGCCTCGCTGCCGACACGCAGCGGCGAACCTTGCGGCGTCCAGATGCGCTGGTAAGCATGCGCCGAGCGGGACGGCCGCACGCGCAGGATCACGCCATGCAGGATCAGCCACCACAGCCAGCGCGGGTAATCGATCACGCGCGGGTCGCCGAGAAATTCGGCCAGATACGGACGCACCGCTTTCGCGGTCGGCGCGTCCGGTGTGCCCAGATTCACCAACAGCACGCCCGCCTGAACGGCGCGGGTCATCGGAATCGCCGGCGGGGCCGGTATAGTCGTGGCTATGTGGCATCGTGGCGCTGGCGGTGAGAATCGCCGCAGAGTCTGCCACAAGCCGTTTGCGGTGCCGCATGAAGGGTTGCCGCGGGCCGTGCCTGAAATCAGCTTCGGAGTCATCCATGATCAAAACACCACTGCGTCGTCTTTTGCTTGCCGGTTTGGTCCTGTTGCTGCCGGCCATGGCCGCGCACGCGGAGGATCCGCCGCTGGTGCGTGCGCAGAATGCGGTGCGCGTGCTCAAGGAGATCATGCAGGCGCCGGACAAGTCGATCCCGCAGCGACCTGCTCAAGGAGGCCAAGGCGATCGCGGTGATTCCCGACCTGCTCAAGGTGGGCTTCGTCTTCGGCGGCCGTCGTGGCGAGGGCCTGATCTCGGTGAAGAGCCCCGACGGCACCTGGTCCAACCCCAGCTTCATCACCATGACCGGCGGCAGCGTCGGCTTCCAGGCCGGCGTGTCTTCGACCGACGTGATCCTGGTGTTCCGCACCCAGCGCGGCGTGGACTAGCATCGTCAACGGCAAATTCACCCTCGGCGCGGACGCTTCCGCCGCGGCCGGCCCGGTCGGCCGTACCGCCACGGCGTCGACCGACAGCCAGCTCAAGGCCGAGATCTACTCCTACTCGCGCTCCCGCGGCCTGTTCGCCGGCGTCGCGCTGGACGGTTCGGCGCTGCGTATCGACTACGACGCCAACGAAGCCATGTATGGCCCTGGCATCACGCCGCGACGCATCTTCGAAGGCGGCGTCAGCAACGTGCCGGGGCCGGTGGTCGACTTCCGCGACCGTCTGGAGGAGTACACTCAGCGCTGATATGGACTGGCGGCGCGGCAGCGTGACGGCTGGTTCCGCCGGTTTTACGTCCTCGAGGCCAGATTCATGAGTATTGACCGCATCTGGCATCGATTCTTCTCGTCGTCGTCGTGCTGATCTTCGGCACCAAGAAACTGCGCAATATCGGCGGTGACCTTGGCGGCGCCGTACGCGACTTCAAGAAGGGCATGTGGCGACGATGACGAGGCCGAAGCCGAGCCCCGGCGCAGGCGGACGAGCAGCCTGCGTGCCGACCCGGCGGCCGGCCCCACCCAGACCCAGGGTCAGCACGACTCCACCGAGCCGAAGTAAGCGTCCGGGTTAGTGCGGCCATGATCGAGATCAGCTTCGGCAAGCTGATGCTTGCTCGCGCTCGTGGCGCTGATCGTGCTCGGCCCGGAGAAGCTGCCCGGGCGCTGCCCGCACGGCTGGCGCGTTGCTGCGCCGCGTGCGCACCGGCTGGGACAGCGTACGCGCCGAGGTCGAGCGCGAACTGCAGGTCGAGGAGATCCGGCGCCAGGCGCGCGAGGCGGCGGACCGGGCGACGGCAGCCCAGGCCGAGTTGGACGCCACCTTGCGCAAGATCGCGAGCCGGTGCGGCAACGCGGCAGTTTCACCTGCACCGGCCACCAGCGAGGCGCCGGTCGATACCGATCGCGCCCGTGCTCGACCCTGCGACACCCAAGGAAGCTCCGCATGGCGGCGTCTGAGCCCGAAAGTCCCGAGGCCGATGGTCTGGAGCAAGGCCTGTTTTCCCATCTGATCGAACTGCGCACGCGCCTGATGCAAGTGCGTTGATCACGGTCGTGGTGGTGCTGGTCGCGTTGGTTCCATTCGCCAATCGCCTGTACACCGAGCTGGCGCAGCCCTTGGTGGAACGGCTGCCCCAGGGTGCGCACCTGATCGCCACGGAAGTGGCGGGCCGCTTCATGACGCCGCTGAAGCTGGCGTTCTACACGGCGCTGTTCATCGGCATGCCGATGATCCTCTACCAGCTGTGGGCCTTCGTCAGCCCCGGCCTGTACAGCAATGAGAAGCGCCTGGCGCGGCCGCTGCTGGCGGCCGCGCTGGTGCTGTTCTACCTGGGCTGCGCGTTCGCTTACTTCCTGGTGCTGCCCGCGGCGTTCCGCTTCCTCACGGCGGTGACGCCGGAGGGTGTGGAGATGATGACGGACATCTCGCATTACCTCGACTTCGTGATGCTGATGTTCTTTGCCTTCGGCCTGTGCTTCGAGGTGCCGGTCGGCGTGGTGGTCCTGGCGGCGATCGGGGTGGTCAACCTCGAGAAGCTGCGCAACGGGCGGCGCTATGCCATCGTCGGCGCGTTTGCGATTTCCGCCTTTATCACGCCACCGGATATCACCTCGATGATCATGCTGGCCATCCCGATGTGCCTGCTTTACGAACTGGGCGTACTGTCGGTGCGCTGGCTGCTGAAGTCGGGTCGGACGGAGCGAGCATGAGCGACGTCGCGGCCCGCATCGAAGAGCTGAAGGCCATGTTGCAGCTGCAGCCCCATGTGGAAGGCGGACACTATCGCCGCGTGTACCCGGCGCCTTCGGCTTCGGACAATCCGGATGGCCGTGCCGCCCTGAGCGCCATCCATTACCTGCTCGAGGCGGGCGAGTACAGCAGCTGGCACCGGGTGGATGCCGAGGAAGCCTGGCACTTTGTCGAAGGCGAGCCGCTGGAGCTGTTGATCTTCGACCCGGACGACAAGAGTCTGGAGCGCTGCTGTCTGGGGCCGCTGGCCCCCGGGGTGCGGCCGATGGCCGTGGTGCCGGCCGGTGCATGGCAGGCCGCACGGCCGCTGGGCAGCCATACGTTGGTGACCTGCCTGGTGGCGCCCGCTTTCGAGTACGACGGCTTCGAGCTGCTGGACGAGCACGATCCGCTTGCCGGCCACCTGGCCGGCCTGGCCCCCGAGATCACCAACCTGTAGGAGCGCACCCTGTGCGCGAAAAGCCTACGAAGCGGTGACGCCGTGATCGCGCACAGGGTGCGCTCCTACAAAGAACCCAGGTTTGGTTGTCGGCTCAGTGCTTGCTGGTTGCCGCTGGCGCCACGCGATTCAGCGCCAGGCCCTTCAACACGTTGAGCGCCTGCGACAAGGCGTAGTCCTGCGTCGCCAGCTTGGCGTTTTCCGCGCTGCCGTCGTTGTCGATGTCCCGGCCCAGCTTGCTGTCTTCGTTGGCGAGATGGTTGGGCAGATCCGCCTCGGAGCTGACCAGTACCGGCGCGCTGTCGGCCTTGTTGACGGCCAGGTCCGCCAGGGCGATATCGGGCTTGATGCCTTCGGCCTGGATCGAGGTGCCGCTGGGCGTGTAGTAGCGCGCCGTCGTGATCTTCACCGCATGTTCGTTGTCCAGCGGCAAGACGGTTTGCACAACGCCCTTGCCGAAGGTGCGCCGTCCCACGATCAGGGCACGACGGTTGTCCTTGAGTGCGCCGGAGACGATCTCCGCCGCCGAGGCGGTGCCGTTGTCGACCAGCACTACCATCGGTGCACCGTTGAGCAGGTCGCCCGGGTGCGCCTCGAAGCTGAGGTTGGAATCCTGCAGACGGCCACGGGTGGTCACGATGGTGCCGCTGTTGAGGAAGTCGTCGCTGACGCCGACCGCCGCCGTGAGCAGGCCGCCCGGGTTGGAGCGCAGGTCGAGAATGACGCCCTTGGGCTGGCCATGCTTCTTGATGAATTCGCCGAGCTTCTTTTCAAGGTCGGGCGTAGTGTCGTCCTGGAACTGGCTGAGGCGCACATAGGCGTAGCCGGGCTCCAGTTCGCGCACTTTCACGCTCGTGATCGAGATGCGTTCGCGCACCAGCGGCATGTCGATCGGCTTGTCGCTCTTCTCGTGCAGGATGGTCAGGGTGATCTTGCTGCCCGGGTCGCCGCGCAACTGCTTGAACATCTCGTCGATGTTCTCGGTTTCCACCGGCTTGCCATCGATCTTGATGATGGTGTCGCCGGGCTTGATGCCGGCGCGCGCGGCGGGGGTGTCGTCGATGGGGGCAGATGATGCGCAGCGAGCCGTCCACCTGCAGGACCTCGATGCCGAGGCCGCCGTACTGGCCGGTGGTGTCCTCGTTGAGCTCGTTCAGGCCCTCCTTGTCCAGGTACTCGCTGTGCGGGTCGAGACCGGTAAGCATGCCGCTGATGGCGGCCTTCATCAGCGTCTTGTTGTCCACCGGTTCCACATAGGCCTGTCGCACGATTTCGTAGACGCGGCTGAAATTGCGGATATCGTCCAGATCCACGCGATCCGGCACGGAAGACGCCGTCGCCGGGGCAGCCGATGGCTTGGCGCCCTTGGCTTGCTCGGGCGCGGTCTGGGCCTGTGCCAGCGGCGCCGCCAGCAACAGGACGGCGAGGCTCAAGGTGAAAAACCGCATGGGTGGGGGACTCCGGGAAAACCAAAGGGGGCGTCGCCGATGATCCATCAGCGCAACGCGCTTGGACCACCAGACCGCGCCGGAATTCAATGTCACGACACGCAGGTTAGCCTGCGACGCTGCGTAGCTGGCGTCAACGTTGGCGGCCGAGCCAGCTGCGCGGGTCCACTGGCTTGTTGTTCTGGCGCAGCTCGAAATACACGCCGGTGTTGACGCCGATGGGTGCGGTCGCCGTGCCGATCACCTGGCCGGCCTCAACCTGGTCGCCCACGCCGCGCAGCAGGGTTTCGTTATTGCCGTACATGCTCATCCAGCCGCTGCCGTGGCTGACGATGAGCAGCATCCCGTAGCCGCGCAGGAACGCGGCGTAGACCACCCGGCCGCTGGCCACCGCGTGCACTTCGCTGCCCCCGGCGGCCTTGATCAAGACACCGTTGCCATACGTGTTGACCACACCATTGGCGGGCCACGGCAGGTTGCCACGGATGTTGGCGAGCCCCTTGCCGGCTGGAGGCACGGGTGTCGTGGCGTTGGCGCGGGCGGCGCGCTCGGCCTCCCTGGTGGCTTCGTCGATGGCCTTCTGCAGTTTTTCCAGCAGCTGGTTGAGCGAGGCCTCGTTCTGCTTCAGGGCGGCCAGGCGCTGAGCCTGGTCCTTGTATTGGGCATCGGTGTCGGCCAGCAGCTTGGCCTGGGCTGCACGCTGCTGCTCCAGCGCCTTGGCCTGGGTCTCGCGCTCGGCGCGGCTGGCTTGGAGAGCCTGCTGCTGGGCGGTGATCTCGGTTTCCAGGTCCTGCAGCCTGGCCAGGTCGCCCATCAGCTTTTGCACGCGCTGGACGCGGTCTTCCTGGAAGTACTTGGAGTAGGCCAGGGCCCGTGCGATGCGTGCGACGTCATCATCGCCCATCAGCAAGCGCAGATCCGAGCCACGGCCCAGCGCGTAGGTGGCGCGGAGCAGGTCGGCTATCGCGGCGCGCTGGCCTTCGAGACCCTTGTTCAATTCAGCCCGCTGCTGCTGCAACTGCTCCAGATCGTGCTGCTTGGTCGCCAGCTGGGCGTCGGTTTCGCGCACGGCTTTGGCCGCGCTGGCCACGGCATTGGCCTGCTTGGCCAGTTCGGCGTTGGCGCTGTCGCGGCGGGCGGCCGTCTCGGCCTGTTCCTTCGACAGCGCCTCCATCTTGCTGCGCACATCCGACAGCCGCTTCTCGGCCTCGGCCTGTTCGGCCTTGGTCTTGACGTCCTGGGCGGCCCAGGACGGCATGGCGATAAAGGAGAGCATGAGGGCGCCGGTCATGGCGCGGGCGAAGGGACGGGCACGGCGGAGTGGTTTTGGCATCGGCGGATTATCACCGAGCTCGATGACGGCAGGCGAGCCCGGCGGTAAGCCCCGGCCGACCCACCGTCATCCCAGCGCAAGCTTTGTAGGAGCGCACCCTGTGCGCGAAAAGCCTACGTAGCGATGACGCCGTGATCGCGCACAGGGTGCGCTCCTTATTTGATCCGATTCTGAGAGATTAGGTGTCGAGAGCCGGCGTGGCAGACCGTTCGCTCCTTGATCCGCGACGATCGTGCTGTAGCCAGGTCGCCACGCCGGTATCTCCTCGCAACGCCCGTACAGTTGCCCGAGTTTGCGCTCGGAAATAAGGCTGGGCTGGCGAGGAGGACTCTCGACCTTCCTAGATTATCGGAGATGACGATGAGCGGTATCGGTGCGGGCGTGGATGTGAGCAAGGCGTTTCTGGACGTGGCTGTCCATGATCACCGGCCCGTACAACGGTTCACCAACGATGCCGACGGCTTCACTGGCCTGATCCAATGGCTGCGGGGTTTCGACATCGGGCAGGTCATCCTGGAAGCCACCGGAGGCTATGAACAGGCGGTGCTGGATGCGCTCTACACCGCCAGCTTGCCGGTGGCCCGCGTCAACCCGCGACAGGCGCGTGATTTTGCCAAGGCCCTCGGCCAGTTGGCGAAGACAGACCGGCTTGACGCCCGGATGCTGGCCCACATGGCCACCGTGATCCCGCAGATCGCCTACCGTCCGTTGGACGAGAAAACCCTCCGTCTCAAGCAGTTCCACCTGCGCCGAACACACCTGGTCGGGATGATCTCGGCCGAAAAGCAGCGGCGCCGCCAGATCGTCGAGCCGAGCTTGCGGACGATGCTGGACGAGCATATTGGCGGCCTCGAAGCGGACCGTGACCGGCTCGACGTCATGATCGCCGCCCAGGTCAAGGACTCCCTTCAGGCGCGCGTGTTCGGCTCCATCAAGGGCGTGGGCCAGGTCTTTCTGACCACGCTGATCTGCGACATGCCCGAGCTCGGTCACCTTAACCGCAAGTCGGTCGCCAAGCTCTATGGTGTCGCACCGCTGTCGCGCGACAGCGGCACCTTCAGGGGCAAACGAACCACCTGGGGAGGTCGTGCCGCGGCGCGCTCGATCATGTACATGGCGACCCTCTCAGCCGTTCGCCATGACCCCACCTTGAAGGCGTTCTATCAAGGCCTGATCGCCCGGGGAAAGCTCAAGAAAGTCGCCTTGGTCGCCGCCATGCGCAAACTGCTAACCATCATGAACGCCCGCATGCGGGACGCACTGGCCGCCACGACGAACGCAGTAGGGTGAACACAGTTGCTACAGAGCCTCACCTGGCATGAAGGGCAAAGACGTATTCAGACCCTCCTTGGTCCGAACCTTCCACAACGACAAAAATCACTTGCGAATGAAACTTTCATTTGGACGTATAGATTGCTTTGACGCGACGCAGCATTTGTGCTTTAGTCGAGGCCACATTCGTACACGTGGCAGCGGCGCCATCGGCACCGTTGAGACTACGTGTCTCTTTCCATCGGCCGGGGAGGCAAGATGGCGCAGGCAGGTCCAGCGACGCTTTACGACGCTGCGTTTGAGCACGACAGCTGTGGTTTTGGTCTGGTCGCACAAATTGATGGGCGCGCGAGCGCCTGGGTAGTGGACACCGCCTTTACGGCGCTGGCCAAACTCTCCCATCGCGGCGGCGTCAACGCCGATGGCGTCAGTGGCGACGGCTGCGGCGTGCTCTTTCATCGTCCGCTGGATTGGTTGAAGGCGTTGGCTTCCGAGGCGGGCATCGCGCTCGGCGAACGTTTTGCTGCGGGGGTGGTGTTCCTTGATCCGACGGGTGGGGATGCCTCTGCCGCGACGCTGGAAGACCGTCTACGCGAGGAGCGCCTGCGCATTGCAGGCTGGCGCGACGTGGCGGTGAACGCCGAGGCCTGCGGTCCGCTGGCGGCCGCGGCCATGCCGCATGTGCGACAGGTCTTCGTCGAGCCCGCCACTGGCATGGACGACGCCGTGTTCGAGCGTGCCTTGTTCCGCGCGCGTCGTCGCGCCGAAAGCACGCTGACCGAGGACGAACATTTCTACGTGGTGACCTTGTCGGCCCAGGTCGTGGGCTACAAGGCGATGGCCGCGCCGGGTCGCTTGCGTGACGTGTTCGCGGACCTCGCGCATCCGGCGCTGGCGGCTGACGCCGTGGTGTTCCACCAGCGCTACTCCACCAATACGACGCCGCAGTGGCGCCTGGCCCAGCCATTCCGCCTGCTGGCCCACAACGGCGAGATCAACACGATACGCGCGAATCGCCGCTGGATGCAGGCGCGCGAATCCATCCTGCATTCGCCGCTGGTGGATTTGTCGGATATCGGTCCGCTGGTGCGCCAGACCGGCTCCGATTCGGAGAGCTCTCGATAACGCACTCGAGGTGCTGCTGGCAGGTGGCCTGGACCTGCTTGCCGCCATGCGCGTGCTGGTGCCGCCGGCGTTCGCTGCGCGCGAGGGCATCGACGAGGACCTCGCCGCGTTCTACGAGTACTACGCCCTGCACAGCGAGCCATGGGACGGTCCGGCCGGCCTGGTGATGTGCGATGGCCACTACGCCGCGTGCACGCTGGACCGTAACGGCCTGCGTCCGGCGCGTTGGGCATTGTCGGCCGACAATCATCTGATCGTCGCCTCCGAAGCGGGCTTGTGGGACGTGCCGTCATCGCAGGTCGTGGCCAAGGGACGGCTGGCGCCGGGCGAGATGATCGCCGTCGATCTCGTACAGCACCGCTTGCTGCGCGACGCCGACATCGACGATATCAATCGCAAGCGCGCGCCTTATCGCGATTGGCTGCGCGCCGGCGTGAGCTATCTGGAATCGGATCTGATCGATCCCTCGCTGGCCGCCGAGCCGCTGCCGGCGGACGAACTGCGCCGCTACCAGAAGCTCTACGGCCTGTCGCGCGAAGAGCGCGAAACCGTGCTCAAGGCGATGGTGGAGCTGGAGCAGGAAGCCACCGGCTCGATGGGTGACGACACGCCCATTGCGGCGATGTCGCGCCAGGTGCGGCCGCTGTTCGATCGGTTCCGCCAGGCCTTTGCCCAGGTCACCAATCCGCCGATCGATCCGCTGCGCGAAAAGCTGGTGATGTCGCTGGTGACCCAGATCGGGCCCGAGAGCAATGTGTTCGATCTCACGCCCGAGAACGCGAAGCAGGTGCTGATCAATTCGCCGGTGCTGTCGCAGCGCAAGTTGCGGCAACTGCTGGCCTTGCCGCAGTTCACCGGTACGCCGCGCTTCGACCTGATGTATGCGCCGGAAGAAGGGCTGGAAGCGGCGCTCCATCGGCTTTGCCAGGACGTTGAGAAGGCGGTGCGCGAAGGTTGCCCGCTGGTGTTCCTCAGTGATCGCTATCCGAACAAGGACCAACTGCCCATCCACTCGCTGCTCGCCGTGGGTGCGGTGCATGCGCACCTGATCGATCGCTGCGCTGCGATGCCAGTGCAACATCGTGGTCGAGACGGCCACGCCGCGCGACGCGCACCAGTTCGCCTGCCTGATCGGCTTCGGCGCCACGGCGATCTATCCCTGGCTGGCCTACCAGAGCCTGTTCGAGCTTGGTCGTGAAGGCCATATCGCCAGCGACCGCTTCGAAGTGGGTCGCAGCTATCGGCGCGGCATTCGCAAGGGCCTGCTCAAGATCCTGTCGAAGATGGGTATCTCCACCGTCGCCGGCTATCGCGGCGCGCAGTTGTTCGAAATCGTCGGCCTGGCGCCGGAGGTGGTGGCGCTGTGCTTCCCGGGAACGCCATCGCGTATCGGGGGCGCGGGCTTCGCGGAGCTGGAACACGATCAGCGCCTGTTGGCCGCCGAAGCATGGAACGAAGCGTTGCCGCTGCGCGCTGGCGGACTGTACAAGTTCGTCTACGGCGGCGAATACCACATGTACAACCCGGACGTGATCGGCAGCCTGCAGAAGGCCGTGCGTACCGGCAGCAGTGCGGACTACCGCACCTACGCCAATTACGTCGATCATCGCCCGCCGTCCGCGCTGCGCGACTTGTTGACGCCTGCGCCCTGTCGGCGAACCCGTGCCGCTGGAATCACGTCGAGCCGGTGGAAAGCATCCTGCGCCGCTTCGATTCGGCGGGCATGTCGCTGGGCGCGCTGTCGCCGGAAGCGCACGAGGCGCTGGCGATCGCGATGAATCGCCTCGGCGCGCGCAGCAATTCCGGCGAAGGCGGTGAAGATCCCGCGCGTTACGGCACCGAGAAGACCTCGAAGATCAAGCAGGTCGCATCCGGTCGCTTCGGCGTGACGCCGGCGTACCTGGTCAATGCCGAGGTGCTGCAGATCAAGATCGCCCAGGGCGCCAAGCCCGGCGAAGGCGGCCAGCTGCCCAGGCCACAAGGTGGACGCCACGATTGCGCGCTTGCGCTATGCCAAGCCGGGCATCGGCCTGATCTCGCCGCCGCCGCACCACGACATCTATTCCATCGAAGATCTGGCCGAGCTGATCCATGACCTCAAGGAGGTCAATCCATCAGCGCTGGTCTCGGTGAAGCTGGTCAGCCATGCGGGCGTCGGCACGGTCGCGGCCGGCGTGGTGAAGGCCGGCGCCGATCTCATCACGGTGAGCGGCCACGATGGCGGCACCGGCGCCAGCCCGCTGACCTCGATCAAGTACGCCGGCACGCCTTGGGAACTGGGTCTGGCGGAGACACAGCAGACGCTGCGCCGCAACGATCTGCGCGGTCGCGTGCGCCTGCAGACCGACGGCGGCCTGAAGACCGGCCTCGACGTGATCAAGGCGGCCCTGCTCGGCGCGGAAAGCTTCGGCTTCGGCACCGGCCCCGATGGTGGCGCTGGGCTGCAAATACCTGCGCATCTGCCATCTGAACAATTGCGCCACCGGCGTGGCCACGCAGCATGCCGTGCTGCGCAAGGAGCACTTCATCGGCCTGCCGGAAATGGTCATGAACTATTTCCGTTTCGTCGCCGAGGACGTGCGCGCGCACCTGGCGCGGCTGGGCGTGCGCAGCCTGGACGAGCTCATCGGTCGCACCGATCTGCTGGAGCAGGTCGATGGCACCACGCCGGTCCAGCACAAGCTGGATCTGCTGCCGCTGATCGGCACTGGCTCCTTGGGTGCAAGCGTCGATGCCGCCTGCACGCTACCGCGCAATCCGATGCGCGATGAAGCCGAGTTGGCGGAGCGCATCGATACCGCCACCCGCGAGGCCGTCGATCCAGCGCAGCGGCGGTGTGTTTACTTTCGATATCGCAAACACGGACCGTGCGATCGGTGCACGCCTGTCCGGTGAAGTGGCTCGCCGTCATGGCGATCACGGCATGGACGCGCATTCCATCGTGCTCAAGCTCAACGGCGCGGCGGGCCAGAGCCTCGGTGCGTGGAATGCCGGCGGCGTGCATATCGACCTCACCGGCGAAGCGAACGATGGCGTCGGCAAGGGCATGGCGGGCGGCCGCATCGTGGTTCGTCCGCCGGCGGACTCGCCGTTTGCCAGCCAGGATGCGTCGATCATCGGCAATACCTGCCTGTATGGCGCCACCGATGGCGAGCTGTTCGCCGCGGGTCGCGCGGGCGAGCGCTTCGCCGTGCGCAACTCCGGCGCGCTGGCGGTGGTGGAGGGCGCCGGCGATCACTGCTGCGAATACATGACCGGTGGCGTCGTTGCCGTGCTCGGCAAGGTCGGCCTCAATTTCGGTGCGGGCATGACCGGCGGCTTCGCCTACGTGCTCGATCTCGAACGCGACCTTCGTCGACTGCTACAACCACGAGCTGGTGGACATCCTGCGTATTTCCCCCGAGGGCATGGAGCACTACATGCAGCATCTGCGCAGCCTGGTGGTGCGCCACGTCGAACTCACCGGCAGCGAGTGGGGACGCCACATCCTGCAGGATTTCCGCGGTCTCCAATACAAGTTCTGGCTGGTGAAGCCGAAGGCTGCGAGCTTGTCTGCGCTCGCTGAAGAGCTGAGGAGCGCGGCATGAGCGACAAGGACTTCCAGTTCCTCAATGTGCCCCGCCAGACGCCACGCACGGTGCCGGTATCGATCCGCGTACTTGGTTACGGCGAAATCTCCGGCGACTTTGGCGCGTCCCAGGCGGGCACCCAGGCGGAGCGTTGCATCGACTGCGGCAATCCGTATTGCGAGCACGCCTGCCCGGTGCACAACTACATTCCGAACTGGCTCAAGCTGGTGGAGGAAGGCCGCCTGATGGAGGCGGCCACGCTGATGCACGAGACCAACCCGCTGCCGGAGATCTGTGGGCGCGTATGCCCACAGGACCGCCTGTGCGAAGGCGCGTGCACGCTGGAACAAACGTCGTTCGGTGCAGTGACCATCGGCAGCATCGAACGCTGGGTTACGGACGAAGCGTTTCGCCAGGGATGGCGCCCGGATCTTTCCGCCGTGCGCGAGACCGGCAAGCGGGTGGCCATCGTCGGTGCGGGCCCGGCTGGGCTGGCCTGCGCCGATCGCCTGCGTCGCGCTGGCATAGCGGCCGATGTCTACGACAGCCAGCAGGAAATCGGTGGTCTGCTCACCTTCGGCATTCCGCCGTTCAAGCTGGACAAGGGCGTGGTGCGCACGCGCCGCGAGGTGCTCGAAGGCATGGGCGTGCGTTTCCTGCTCGGTCGTGAAGTGGGGCGCGATATCGAATTCGGGCAGCTGCTCGACGATTACGATGCCGTCTTCGTCGGCACCGGTGCCTATACCTATGTCGACGCCAAGCTGCCGGGGCGTGAGCTGCATGGCGTGCACGACGCGCTGCCGTTTCTCATCGCCAATACCGAGCGACTGCTGCGCGACGAATCGCCGCCGCCGGCGTTCGACTTCCGCGGCAAGCACGTGGTGGTGCTTGGCGGTGGCGATACCGGCATGGACTGCAATCGCACGGCCATCCGGCTGGGCGCGGCGAGCGTGACCTGCGTGTATCGCCGCGACGAGGCGAATATGCCGGGCTCCGCACGCGAGGTGAACTACAGCCGCGAGGAGGGCGTCACCTTCCTGTTCCAGCGCCAGCCGCTGGAGATTCTCGGTGGCGCACGCGGCAACGTGCGCGGCGTGCGCGTGATCGAAACAGCCCTGGTCGATGACGGCTCCGGCCGTATGCGCCCGCAGAACGTGGCGGGCACGGAATACGTCATCGACGCCGACGTGGTGATCCAGTCGTTCGGTTTCCTTCCGAGCCCACCTGATTGGCTGCGCACGCATGGTGTGTCATTGGACCGCACGGGACGCATCGTCACCGGCGCCCCCGGCACGCTGCCGCACCAGACCAGCCACCCGCGCATCTTCGCCGGTGGCGACAACGTGCGCGGTGCCGACCTGGTGGTGCGCGCGGTCTACGACGGTCGCGAGGCGGCCGGGTCGATCGTGCAGATGCTGCAAGGAGTCGATGCGCCTACTCTCGCGCATGCCTAAGGATGGCCTCAATCAATCCTTGCTCGTCATTCCAGCGTCGTCAGCGCTTTGCAGAGGCACTGGATCCCAGCTTTCGCTGGGATGACGATTTTTGCAGTGCATGCCTGATGCACGTTAGGCAGCGTGCGTCACCAGGGCGACGGTGTCGAGCATGAAGCTGCCATCGTCCGCGATGGCGAAGTGCTCGCGCACCGCGGTGGGCGCAACCGATGGCAGGCTGCGTATGGCAGCGATGTGCTCCGCACACGTCCGGGTGCGCGCCACCCGCTCGTCGAAATGCATCAGCAGCTGGCGTGCGAAGGTGATCGCCGCGGTTTTCATCACCCTAAACTAGGGCGTGTCGAGCGCACTCAGGTTACGCTCGTGCCCTCCGGTCTTCCGGACCACAAGCTGGTGTTGCTGCTGCCGGAAGCCGGTGTGACGCCTTAAGGAGCAAAACGATATGCGTCTTGGCCTCGCCGCCAACCAACTTCACCACGCCCATGCGGATGCGGCGCTGTTCCGCTGGCTGCGCGCCAGCGAAGCCGGCATCCGCGAACTGGGGCTCGGACTGCACGCGGTGGGGCGCACCTATGATGCGATCGTGCGCGCGGGGCATCTGGAAGCTTATGCACCACTGCGTCGCTATCCTTATGGACGCGAGGGCGGTTTGATGAAGCTGGTGGCCGAGGTGGTCGGTCTGGGTGACGACCGTGTGCTGGATGGTGCGATTTACCTGATCGATCCGGTCGACCCCTCGTCGGTCTTTCCGGAAGCGGTGGCATTGAAGCGGCAGTGTGTGATCCACGGCAAGCCGTTTATCTCCACGGTGGCATCGGCGCGCGACTGGATCGAGTTCGAGCGTATCCACGCCGGCTGCGTGGCCGATCCGGGCGCCGACAGGTTTTATGCGCTGGAAACGCAGACGGCGGCCTTGATTGCGCACGATGCCATGAAGCCGCAGATGCTGGCCTTTGCCGACGAGCATTTCGACGTGCTCTCCCGTTTCGCCCACCGCGTTGGCACCGGCACGACCGGCCAGCGGCTGAATGAGCTGGCCTGGAGCCGCGGTTGGCCCAAGGACACGCCCTGGGTGGAACGCTACGAGAGCGGTCCCATGGGGGGCGACGCGCAGATCGCCGACCTGGTGCTGGAAGGGCGCTGCCAGCGCGCGATTTTTTTCGAGGACCCGCATGTAGCGCGCCAGCACGAGGCCGACATCCAGCTGCTTGAGCGTGCCGTGACCACCCGTACCGACGGGGCGGTGTGCATGACCTCGCCCAAGGTGGCCGCGCGCTGGGCGGCGGCCGTACGGCTGCGCGCGGCTGCCTGAACGGGCACAGGCGCACGGACCCTCGCCGGTTCTATACTCTGGCCACTGCCCGGCCTTAGGCCAGGGCTCATTGATTGCCCGGAACGTCGCCAGGCCAGGGGCCAGAGTCGACGGGGGAAACCAGGGCGGCGCGCCGAGTGATCGGCGCGCCGTTTTTTTTGGTTCGGCGCTGGTGTGGGCGCACCCGCTCGCCCACAATGCCCCGATGACGTCGGGAGCCCTTTCGAGATGTGCCTGATCGCGTTGGCATGGAACGTCCATCCGCGCTGGCGCCTTTTGCTGGCGGGTAATCGCGATGAGTTCCATGCGCGCCCCAGCCTGCCGCTGGCGCGCTGGGAGCAAGCGCCGATCATCGCCGGCAAGGATCTGGAGGCCGGTGGCACCTGGCTAGGCGTTACCGATGCGGGACGTTGCAGCGTGGTCACGAACGTGCGCGATCCGCGCGACCCGCAACACGGGCGTTCCCGGGGCCTGCTGGCGCTGGACTATCTCACCGGCAGCGCCGATGCCGTGACGCATGCCAACGACCTGCTGGCGACGGCGGCCGATTACCGTCCGTTCAACCTGCTCACCTTCGATACCCAGCATGCGTTCTATCTGGGCAACCGGCCCGACGCGCGCGCCCAGGCCGTGACGCGCGGCGTACACGGCCTGTCCAACGCCGACTTCAATACCCCGTGGCCGAAGACCCGCGCGCTGATGCAACGTCTGCAGGCCTGGCTCGATGCTGGCGAGGATGACGAGTTCGCGCCGCTGTTCAGCGCCCTCGCCGATCCACAGGTGTATCCGGACGACCAACTGCCGGACACCGGCGTGGGACTGGAACGCGAGCGCTGGCTGTCGGCCGCCTTCATCCGTGGCGAGCATTACGGTACCCGTGCCAGCACGGTGGTGGCGATTGGCTATGACGGGCGCGGCGTGGTGGTCGAGCGCCGCTTCGGGCCTTTCGGTCGCCCGGAGGGTGAGACGGCGGTACCGTTGGTGGCGTCGGGCTGAATCGTGGGGATCAGGTTGCGCATGGGTCCCCTTTACCTCAGAAAGCGGGGGAAGGGGGGGCGGGTAGCGGGGGCGCTAAGACCGGTTGCGCGGGGAGGGTCCAAGGTAGCGAAGGTGCGGCGCTTTGGCGCTTTGGCGCACCGTCAGCGTGTGGACGTGCGCCCCCGCTACCCATCCCCCATCCCCCGCTCTACTCCTCGCCAGAGCGGGCTTGCGGGAACTCGCCGTCGACATAGAACCACTGACCGTGTTCGCGCACGAAGTGACTGACCTCGTGCATGCGCTGTGCCTTGCCACCGCCGTAGCGAAGGCGTGCGATGAACTCCACCGTGGCTTCGTCGTTCGCACTTTCGTGGCGCCTTACGGTAAGCCCCAGCCAAGCTCGGTGCAGGTTGCTGGGCGCTCAGCTTTAGCGTGGCCGGCCGTGTGCTGGTATGCCAGGTGGCGAGCAGGTAGTCCTCGCGCTTGAGCACGTAGGCGCTGTAACGCGAACGCATCAGTTGTTCGGCGGTGGCAGCGTGGCCGCCCTCATGCAGCGGGCCACAGCACTGGGCGTAGCCGGCCGCGTTGCCACAGGGGCAGGGGGTGAGCGTGTCGATCGCTTGCACGTAAGGTCGCATGGTCGCTGGAAGTGTGGCAGGCAACCCGCCATTGGGCGCATCGTGACGCGTACGCCGTCTGAAATCCAATGATTCCAGCATGTGTCTTCTGTCGCGCGGCTCGATTGCCCGGATGCCGCTGCCGGGGCGGTCCGGCTAAGCCGCTGGGATGCCGGGTAAAAGTGTATTCGGACTATCCCTGGCCGACGGGCGCTTGCCGCTGCCAAACACGGCAGCGGTTGTTGGCTGGCATGGCGATGTCGTCCACCAGCTTGAAACCGGCCGCCTCGGCAAGCGCGTCGACTGCTTCGGCATCGCGAATGCGCATGTGCGCGCCGCGCGCCTGCAACCACTGGTCGAACGCGGCATTGCTGTCGCTGGTGTACTGCCCGCCGTAGTTGAACGGCCCGTAGACGAGCAGTTTCGCATCATCCGTGGTGGCATCGGCCAGATGATCGAACAGCTGCTCCACTTCATCCCAGCCCATGATGTGCAGCGTGTTGGCGCTGAACACCGCGTCATAGCGCTGTGCCGGCCATGTGCCACGGACATCCAGTTCGATGGGCGCGGGTGTGTTTGGCAGCTTGGCTTCGTTTAGCCAAAGCTGGATGCCGGGCAGGTTCTCTACCCGATCCGTACATTGCCAAACCAGTTGCGGCAATGCCGCGGCGAAATGCACGGCGTGTTGCCCGGTGCCGCTGCCGATTTCCAGCACGTTCCGGCGATCGGCGAAATGAACGCGCAACACGTCGAGTATCGGCTCCCGATTGCGCTCGCACGATGGCGCGTGCGGTTTATCCAGCGCCCATCAGGCGACACGTCTACCACTCAGCGCGCGCGCCGGCAGCATCAGCAGCGCGCCGAGGAAGGCGAACACCGCGCTCACCGTGATACCCACCAGGCGCAACGGCAAGGTCAGCAGCCACACGATCGGATACAGCACGATGGCCAGCAGCGCCAGCGGCCAGCAGAACACCAGCAGCAACAACCACAGCAGGAAACCAACCATGGGACGACCCTCGTGTAAGAACCGGCGCCACTCTAGCGCAGCGGATGGGCTCGCGAGTAGATGACTCCCGTCACCCCATCGGTTTTACGCCGATCAGCCACGCGTGCAGCACAAAGGCGAAAACGGCCCAGCCAATGACACCGGCGACGACCGTGATGACGTCGCCCTTCGCCGTGCCGGCGGGATAGGCGACCCCGGCCAGTCGATCCCGGCGGCGCGCGCTGACGAAGTCGATCACGGCCCACAACAGGAAGGCGCCGAACAAGACAACATCGTGCAGCATGCCGGTGGCGAGCAGATGGCCGAAAGCCCAGGTCTTGACGCCGGCCAGCATCGGGTGGCCAAGCCTGGCCTTGAAATGATTGTTCGGCACATAGGCGGCTGCGACAAGGACAAAAGCGAGCAGCGTGAACAGGGCATTGAGATGCCGCAGCCACAGCGCCGGCGCATACAGCAGCACGGGTTGATGTCGGGCCTCACCGAAGCCCCAGCAGATCATCACGAAGCCGACGATGGATGCCAGCGCGTAAAGCCCTTTCCAGCGCTTTTCGCCAATGCGGGCGATTTGCCGGCTGCGCCAGTCATTGGCAAAGATGCGAATCGAGTGCGCACCGAGGAAGATCACCAAACCGAGGATCAGCAGCGCCATGAGCTCACCTTGGGTGTGTGGGGCTGCGGCGATTATAGGCATGCGGACCGCCCATGCCGTGATGGCTCGACGCTAGCCGGCGCGAGGGGTGACCCGGACGAGGAAAGCCAGTGAGGCCTCGTCCAGCACGAAGCCACTACCGTCTGGTCGCCAGGCGTCACCCGCCTGCAACAAGCCCGCGGTTGTCCTGGCGGTGCCGCGCAGTACGTAAAGCAGCACACAGGTGGCGTCTGTCGCGTGGCTGCCGGCCTCATGGCATACGGCCACCGAGCCCTGCGCCTGCACTCGTCGCACCATCAGGTTGAAGTCGCGGGTCGGGCCGCCGACAAGGGCGACATCGACATGGGCTTCGCCCGCGAACGCGAACGGTTCATACAGCGTGTGCAGGGGATGTTCGTGCGTTCCATCAAGCGTCATGCTGAAGCCAGCGCCATCGAGCAGGGCGATATGGCGGTCGACGCCGGGAAACGCGGAAAACGGTGCCGCGCTGTTCACCTCGGCCACGCTCACGCGCCACAGGAAATGCTCGTTGTCCGCATCGGCCGGAAAGCGCGCGATCTCGCGCGTGACGCCCATGCCGTTCTTCCACGGCTGGGGCAGGCAATCCGCGGCACGAACGATGCCGGACGTCATGCCACCTTCTCGATCACGCGGGTGAACGGAGGCAGCGATTTCAGCATGCGTTCGCCGTAGCGCTTGAGTACCACGCGACGATCCAGCAGCACGATGCGGCCATGATCGGTTTCGGTGCGGATCAGGCGCCCGCAGTACTGCGTGAGCAGGCGCGTCGCTTCCGGTACGGTCACTTCAATAAACGGATTGCGTCCGCGCGATTCCAACCATTCCGCGTAGGTCGCGCCGACCGGGTCGGTCGGCACGGCGAACGGCAGCTGCGTGATGACCACGGTTTCGCAGAGTTTGCCAGGCAGGTCGAGGCCTTCGCCGAACGAAGCGAGCCCGAATAGCGTGCTGCCCTTGCCGGCTTCGATATCGGCGATGTGCTCGGCCACCAATTGCGCCTTGCCCAGCGAGCCTTGCGCGCGCACCTTGCGTACATGCTCGATCGGCAGCTTCTGCAGGACGCGGTCGAGCTTGATGCGCGAGGTGAACAGCACCAGGTTGCCGGCATTCCAGTCGAGATGCTCGGCCAGCCAGTCGCAGATTTCCTGCGTATGGTCTTCGCGCGCATCGGGCAGAGAGCGCATCGCGGGTACTTCCAGTCGCGCTTGTGCAGCGAGGTCGAACGGCGAAGGGAGGCTGAGCGTGACCGCCTCGTTCGGCAAGCCCACGGCATCGGCGAAACCGCGGAAATTACCGCCCGCGCTCAACGTGGCCGAGGTCATCACCACGCCGCTCGCATTCCCCCATAGCACGCTGCGCAGCAGCCCACCGGCGGACACCGCAGAAGCATGGCAAACCAGTTGCTGGTCGACACCGAGCGTGACCCAGCGCGCCAGCGGCGGTGCATTCTCGCCGTCGCTGGCCGACCATGCACGCCAGGTGCGGGTTTGCCGGTCGATGCGTTCCAGCGCCATGCCCAGCTCGCGCGATAGCGCTTCGTGGGTAGGCCCGCTCTCGGTCATTTCAAGTACGGCGCGGCGCACCGCACTGATCCAGCGTTCCACTTCGCTGGTGAACACGTAGAGCACGCGCGCATGTTCCACCCAGGCTTCGGGCAGTTGGCCGAGCGAGCCGCGATACATCGGCTCGTCGTCATCTGGCGACGGCAGCCAGGCGAGACGAATTTCCTTCTCCAGTTCCTCCAGCGCGTCGCTGAGTTCCTGCAGCTTTTCGTCGCCGGCATCGAGTGAAAGCTTGCCGATCACTTCCTTGTCGGTGAGCGAATAGGCGGCGTGGATCTGTCGGCCAAGGCGGCTGAGCTGGCGCACCGCGATGCTCATATACACATCGGAGGCACCTCGATCGATCGCCTTCGACGGTACGTGATGGCCTTCGTCGAAGATGTAGAGCGTCTCGTCCGGCTTGGGCAGGATGACGCCGCCGAAGCCTTCTTCCTCGCGCGGCATGGTGAGGTCGGCGAGCACCAGATCCTGGTTCGCCACCACGATGTCCGCATCACCCACCGCGCGACGCGCGGCAAAGAAGGGACAGATCATGAACTGGCCACATTTGCGGCTGGTGCAGCCGCCCGCGCTGGTGGTGATCATCGGGCGCAGCACGTCGCTGATCGGCTCCGGCGAGGCATCGATGTCGCCGTTCCACTCGCCACGGTCGAACAGGCCGGCCAGCTTGGACAGCGCCTTCTTGTCGCGCTCCTGCGGCGGCTTGGTCCACAGCGCCAGATCGGCGTCGAAGCCCAACCCCATTTGCGCCGTCTCGTTGAGGCTATTGCCGGCCATATTGAGGTTGCGCGGGCACAGGTAACGCCCCCGACCCTTGGCCAACGCCACCTTGGCCTCGGTGCCGTTGAGCTTGAGGTACAGCGGGATATCGCGTTGCACCAGCTGCTCCTGCAGCGCGACGGTGGCGGTGGCGATCAGCAGTTTCTTCTTCTGCGCCCGCGCCACTTCGACCCCGGCAATCAGGTAGGCCATCGACTTGCCGGTACCCGTAGGTGCCTCGATCACCGCGGCACCGCCCTCCTGCGCCAATGCCTTGGCCACCTCGGCAATCATCTTTCCCTGCGACGCACGCGCGCGAAAGCCCGGCAGACCGTCTTTCAGGCGCGTATAGGCGGCGCGGATGGCGTCTTTGGTGGTATCGGTGAGCATCGGGGGCAGTTCAGACCCGCGCTGTCGCGGCAGGCGAGCATTCTCGCATGGCCGGCCCCGACCTGCCGGCGGGGAAGGGACGTGGGCCCGCGTCAGTGCGAGGTGTTAATCGCCAATGCCACGGCTTCCGCCACGCGAATGCCGTCGACGGCGGCGGAAAGGATGCCGCCGGCATAGCCAGCGCCTTCGCCGGCGGGATACAGGCCGCGCGTGTTGAGGCTCTGGTAGTCGTCGCCGCGGCGGATGCGCACCGGCGACGACGTGCGGGTCTCCACGCCGGTCAGTACGGCGTCGTGCATGGCGAAGCCCTTGATCTGGCGATCGAAGGCGGGCAGCGCCTCGCGGATGGCTTCGATGGCGTAGCCGGGCAGGGCGGGCGCCAGGTCAGTCGAGATGCACGCCGGGTTTGTACGACGGCTGCACGCTGCCGAGTTCGCGTGACGGCTTGCCGGCAATGAAATCGCCCACGAGCTGGGCTGGCGCATCGTAGGTGCCGCCGCCCAGTTCGAAGGCGTGCGATTCCAGCGCACGCTGCAGCGCAATGCCGGCCAGCACGCTGCCGCTGTCGTCGAAGGCGGCGAAGTCGCTGGGATCGATGCCGACGACGATGGCCGCGTTCGCATTGCGCTCGTTGCGCGAGTACTGGCTCATGCCATTGGTGACCACGCGGCCAGGTTCGGAGGTGGCGGCCACGACGGTGCCGCCAGGGCACATGCAGAAGCTGTAGACCGAGCGGCCCCGCCCTTGATGGCCCGTGGCGTGATGCACCAGCTTGTAGTCGGCCGCGCCGAGAATCGGGTGACCGGCGCTGCGGCGCCGAAGCGCGCGCGATCGATGATCGATTGCGGATGTTCGATGCGGAAGCCGATCGAGAACGGCTTGGCTCCATGTACACGCCGCGCTCGTGCAGCATGCTCGAAGGTATCGCGGGCGCTGTGGCCGATGGCCAGGACGACATGATCGCTGCGCAGCTGCTCGCCGCTGGCCAGCACCACGCCGCGCACGTGGCGCACGCCCTCGGCATCCGCTCTCGACCAGCACGTCGTCGACGCGTTGCTGGAAGCGGATCTCGCCGCCCAGCGCCTCGATCGTCGCGCGCATGTTCTCCACCATCGTCACCAGGCGGAAGGTGCCGATGTGCGGCTTGCTGACGTAGAGGATTTCCTCCGGCGCGCCCGCCTTCACGAATTCGGCGAGCACCTTGCGGCCGTGATGTTTGCGGGTCGCGAGATCTGGCTGTACAGCTTGCCGTCGGAAAACGTGCCGGCACCGCCCTCGCCGAACTGCACGTTCGATTCCGGATTCAAGCTTGCGCTTGCGCCACAGGCCCCAGGTATCGACGGTGCGTTCGCGCACCGCCTTGCCGCGATCGAGGATGATCGGCCGAAAGCCCATCTGCGCCAGCAGCAGGCCGGCGAACAGGCCGCACGGGCCGGTGCCGATCACGATGGGGCGGTGGCTCAACGGGGCCGGCGCCTGCGCCACGAAGTGATAGCTGGTGTCCGGCGTGGGCTGCACATGCTTGTCGTCGGCATGGCGCTTGAGGATGGTGGCTTCGTCGGCCACATCCACGTCCAGCGTGTAGATGAGCTGGATCGCATTGCGCTTGCGCGCGTCGTAGCCGCGGCGGAACACCGTATAACCGCGCAGCGCGTCCTTGCCGAGACCGAGCTTGGCGCGGATGGCCACCTCGATGGCGCCTTCAGCGTGATCCAGCGGTAGCTTGATATCGGTGAGTCGCAACATGCGGGGTCCGGGGGTGAGGTCAGCAGCAACCCGGCATTTTCTCATACCGGGCCCGGGCCAGGGATTAGGGCGCCGCAGCACACGCTGCATCGAGCGCCAGGACACGACCATCGCGGCCCGGAAAGTCGCCTCAGGTGTCGGTCTTGGCGCCCCCGCTACCCACCCCCAAGCCCGCACCAATAACCCCCACCGCGCAACTCAGCCCTCGCTGGCGATCCTGCGCAAGGTCTGTTCGAACGCCTCCGGCGGCTGGCCGCCCTGGATCAGATAGCGGCCGTTGACGATCACCGAAGGCACCGCCTGGATGCCTTGCGACTGATAGAACTGCTCCTGTGCGCGCACGTCCAGCGCGTAGCGATCCTGCTCCAGCACCTCGCGGGCGATCACGGGGTCCAGGCCGACCTTGCCCGCCACATCCACCAGCACATCGTGCGAGCTCACGTCACGGCCATCGGTGAAGTAGGCAGTGAGCAACGCCTGCTTCAGCTCGGCCTGGCGACCCTCCAGCGCAGCCCAATGCAGCAGCCGATGCGCATCGAACGTGTTCACGATGCGGCTGCGCTTGGCCATGTCGAAGGTGAAACCCACGGCTTCGCCGCGCTGGCGGATCGCCTCGCCGTTCTTGACGATCTGTTCGGGCGTGCTGCCGTACTTGCGCGCGATGTGCTCGACGACGTCTTCGCCTTCCGGCGCCATCTGCGGATTCAGCTCGAACGGCTGGAAATGCAACTCGACGGTCACGGAGTCGCCCAGTCGATGCAGCGCCTGTTCCAGCGACTTCAGTCCGATGGCGCACCAGGGGCAGACCACGTCGGAGACGAAGTCGATCTTCAGCGGTTTGGTCACGGTTATTCCTGAAAGGCAGGGCGCGAAAAGCGCGATGCCTTCAAGGTGGGGGCATGCTCACCCCTGATCAATCCGCACTCACGGGGCCGGCGACACCGGCCCCGTGACGTCGCTGGCTTCAGGGCTTGCCGATGAAGTCCATCTTGCCCAGCTCAACGCCGGCCTGGCGCAGGATGCCGTAGGCGGTGGTGGTGTGGAAGAACAGGTTCGGGATCACGAAGTGCAGCAGGTAACCCTCGCCTTCGAACTGCTGCTCGCCATTGCGGGTCTTGATGGTCACGCTGCGCGTTTCGCTGCCGTCGATTTGCTCGGGCTTGAAGCTCTTGATGTAGTCCATGGCGCGCTCGATGCGCGCGTAAAGCTCGGCGAAATTCGCCTCGTTGTCCTCGAACTTCAGTGGCTCCACACCGGCGAGGCGGGCGCAGCCGTTCTTGGCCATGTCGGTGGCGATCTGCACCTGGCGGCTCAGCGGGAGCATGTCGGGCGTCAGCCGGGCCTGAATCAACAGCGAGGGATCGAACTTGCGGGCTTCGGCGTGCGCCTCGCCCTTGCGCAGCACGTGCTGCAGGTTGCTTAGTGCGCGCAGGAAAACGGGGACGGCAGCCTGGTACATCGACAATGTCATGGGGAATGCTCCGAAGGTTCGGTGGGGGTAACAGAAGGTGGAACCGGGACGACAGAAGATAGTTCAGTGGGCAACGTTACCGCTTCAGCCTTCGCCAGGTCGACCGTATGGCGCGTGATGCGCCAGGCGATGACGCTGCCGATGGCGAGGAGTGCGGCGGACAGCACAAACGCCAGGCCGGGCAGATGGATCGGCGAGCTCGGTGAGATCGAGAACGAAAACACCTGGGCGAACAGGAATGGGCCGAAGATGCCGGCAAAACTTGCCAGGCTGCTGATCGCGCCCTGCAGCCGACCCTGTTCATGGGGATCGACCTGATGCGTCATGATCGACTGGATCGGCGGCTGCGACAGCCCCCACAAGGCCATCAGCGGAATGCCCAGCAGGAAGACGAAACCGCTACCGGCCAGACCCATGACCAGGAAGGCGCCGATGCCGCACAGCATGCCGCCAAGCAACAGACGGCGTTCGCCAAACCTCGGCGCCAGGCGACGGGTCAGCACGGCCTGCACCAGGCCGTCGCAGGCACCGACCAACATCAACACATAGCCCACGGCTTGCGGACCCCAGCCGTAGCGGTAATCCGCATACAGCACGAAGGTGGTTTGCAGCACGTAGTGGGCCAGATAAACCAGGAACATCACCACCGCCAGCCCAAGTACCAGCGGGTAGCGGCGCAGCAACTTCAGCGAGCCCAGTGGATGCGCGCTATGCAGCTCGAAGTGCGCCGTACGGCGTTCCTTGGGCAGCGATTCGGGCAGCACGAACAAGCCATACAGGAAATTGCAGGCCGCCAGGCCCGCCGCGACCCAGAACGGCAAGCGCAAGTCGAAATGGCCGAGGAAGCCGCCCAGGCCGGGGCCGATGATGAAGCCCAGCCCGAACGCACTGCCGAGGATGCCGTAGGCGGCGGCGCGCTGTTCCTTCGGCGTGATGTCCGCGATATAGGCATTCGCCGTGGTGAAGCTTGCCGCAGTCACGCCCAGGATCACGCGCGCCACGAACAGCAGCCACAGCGTGGGCGCCAGCGCCAGCACCACGAAGTCGATGGCCAGCCCGGCGTTGGAAATCAGGATCACCGGGCGCCGCCCGAAACGGTCCGACAGCGCGCCTTGTATCGGCGAGAAGGCGAACTGGACGATGGCGAAGACCGTGCTGAACACGCCCACCCACCAGGCCGCGTTGGCGATGCCGCCGCCGGCCAGCTGCTCGATCAGGTGAGGCAGCACCGGGATGACGATACCGAACGCCAGCATGTCCAGCACCACCGTGATGAAGATGAACGCCACCGCCGCGCGCCGGCGCGGATGGTGTTCGGTGGTGGCTGGCTGGTCCATGGGGAGCGGCTGGCGGGGAGGGGTGCAAGATAACGGATTGTGTGTGACGCGGTGTGTGCGGTGCAGTAAGAGCTCTAGCCTTTCTTCCTCTCCCTCTTGGGGAGAGGACCGAGGTGAGGGGCGGTTGCTCGCGGGAAGGCTGCAAGAGAATCGTATCAACAGGCGGTGAGGCTAGATTGGCCCCTCACCCCAGCCCTCTCCCCGGAGGGGAGAGGGAGTCTTAGCCGTCAGGGCTGCGGTGGCTGGGTCAGCTCGCGCGCGTCCAGATAGCCATCGTGGTTCCGATCCAGCTTGTGAAACTGCCGCCGCAGATTGTCCTGGAACTGCTTGAGCGTGATGGGGCGGCCGTGGCCGCCGGGCAGTTCGTCGCCCTCCAGTACGCCATTGCCATCGCGGTCCATGCGGCGAAAACCTTCGCTCATGTGTTCCACATACTCGGCTTCGCTGACCCGGCCATCGCCGTCGGTATCGAATTCGCGCAGATACTCGGCCGGCGTGCTCTGCGCCCAGGCCGCCAGTGGTGGCAGGATCAGGGCGGCCAGCACGATGAAGCGCCGGCCGCGCATCAGGCGGCCTCGGTCCGGCGGCGCAGTACGGCGAGCGGCTGCGCCCAGGTGGCGCCGGGGCGGCGCTTGCTGGTAACCAGGGTGAGGTCGCTGGGCTGGAACACGTTGATATTGTGCGTGGCCGGGGTGGTGAGAATGTACTGGGCGCGGGTGGACTTGAGGAAGGCGCCGACCTTGTCGATGTTGAAGATGTCCAGATGCGCGAACGGCTCGTCGATAAAGACGAAGCCGCCCGGACGGTCTTCATCGCGCATCAGCGCCACCAGCAACAGCAGCGACTTCATCACCTGCTGACCGCCGGAAGCCTCGCCGTCGTCCATACCGATCCAGCCCTTCTTGTCGAACTCGAAGCGCACGTTGAGGCCTGCCGAGGCCAGCGCCAGGTCCTCGTTGGACAGCTCGGGCAGCTCCACTTCCACGCCGATGCCGGCCAGTTCGGCCAGCATCTTCAGGTTCCGCGCATAGCGCTTGACCGTATTGCGCAGCACGTTGAGATAGGCGGCACGCGCCTCGCTGGTAATGCGCGCAGCGCGCTCCAGATGCTGGCGCCGGCGCACCAGGTCCTGCTTGAGGCCTTCGTGGTCGCCGGCCAGCTTGTCGCGCAGTGGCACGCAGCCGGCATCGGACTCCCAATGACCTTCGTTGAGGCGGCGTTCGATACGCTCGATCTCACGCCTTGCCGCGGCGGGCGATTCGTAGCGCTCGCGCAGTTCGGCCATCGCCTGGCGGTTGCGCTTGCCTGGTCGTACGTGGCTGCGCTTGTGGCGGAAGGCCTTGAGGCGATCGATCTGTTCGTTGCGGAACTGGCTGAACTGGCGTGTGCTGTCGGCCAGTTGCTGCTGGGTTTGCTTGTGCTCGCGCGCCTCGTTGTCGCGCTGGCGCGAATTCTGCAGGCGCTTTTCGCGCACGGCTTCGTAATGTGCGTCGGCAGCGGCGTAACTGTCGGCGCAGCGCTGCACGTCATCCTGCAAGGAGGCTTGTGCCTCGCGAGCGGCGGCGAATTCGTCGGCGCGGTCGGCCAGCTGACCGCTGGCGTTGGCGCCGCGCAGCAGGTTCTCCGCGCTGCTGGCTTGCTGCTGCCATTGCTTGCGTTGATCGGTCAGTGCGTGCAGCTGCTGCTCGATAACCTGCAGGCGTGCTTCGCCTTCGCGCAATTGGCGCTCGCGCGCCGCGCTGCCGAAGTACACATCGTCGACGCCAAGGTGACGACCGCCACGGCGTTCGCGGAAATAGCCTTGCGGCGTGATCCAGTCCTGCTCCTTGCCCAGCTTGCTGCCTTCCGCCACGTCGTCCACGCGGCGGATACGGTCGAGCTGGCGCAGCAGCCATTCCGGCGCTGCCGCATTGAAGTCGACCACTTCCAGCAGCGAGCCACGCGTGGGCGCGGTGGTCGGCGCGCGATCGGCCACCACGAAATGCTTGTAGCGATGCTGTTCACCAAGACGCCACGCCGCCTCGCGGTCGCGCGGATGGTCGAGCAGCACCACATGGCGATAGCCAGCCAGTACCGCTTCCACCGCGGCCTGCCAGCGCGGCTCGCTGATCTCCACGATCTCGCTGAGCATGCTGTGGCCGATACCAGCGTCGTCCAGCGCACGTCGGAACGTCTGCTCGAATTCCGGCGTATAGCGCTGGCCGCGGCGCCAGGCGCCGAGCTGGGCGGTGAGCGTGTTGAGTTCCTCGCGCAGGCGGGTTTCCTCGCCCTGCAGGCGCGCCAGCTGGCTGCGCGCCTCGATCAGCACGCGGCCTTGCGCGTCGTGATCGGCGCCATCCTGGGCGGCCACCTGCTCGCGCAGGCGCAACTCCTGCTTCAACAGCACTTCGTTTTCGGTGTACGCGCGGCGCGCTTCATCCAATTGGCGCTGTGCCTGTTGGCGCGTGCCATCGGCCAGTTTCTGTTCGCCGCGCAGGTGTTCTTCGTTGGCATCGAGTGCGTGCAGGCGCTGGTCGAGTTCGACATCGCGCTGCGACAGCTCGCGACACTTGCGCTTGAGGCCAAGCAATTGCGGACGCGCGCCACGAATGGCCGCGTGCAGTTCGGCCAGTTCGGTACGCGGAAGCACGTCGGCGACCAGTTCGCTGCGCTCACGACCCAGCGCATCCCATTCCTGCCACGAGCGCACGCGTCCTTCGGTTTCCTGCAGGCTGACGCCGATCAGCGAGAGCTGGTGTTCCAGCCCGTGCTGTTCGCGGTCGGCCTCGGCTTGTTCGTTGCGCGCGCGCTGGTAGTCGTCCAGCACGGTCTTGTCGCCGAAAACATCGAACACCAGTTCCAGCAGCGCCTTGGGCGGCAGCTGGCAGAGCTTGTCGGTGGCGCCCTGTTCCAGCGTGAGCACGCGGCGGATCGCCTGCGACAGGCCGGCGCCTTCCAGGCGCACGCGGTATTCGCGCAGGCCCAGCCAGTCACCGCGCGCCTCGATCTCGTCCACGCTCACATCGCCGCCCATCACGGCGTACTGGCGCTGCCATTCGCCGCCCTTCTTCTGGATGCGCACGGCCAGGGTGACTTCGCTGTCCATCAACGGGAAGAACGGACGCTCGCCGCGCGGGCCCGGCGTGTTGCCCACGCGGGCGCGCAGCCACGCGAACGGCTTGCCGTTATGGCGCAGGTAACTCTTGTAGTCGCGGTTGCCCGCGCAGTCGATGGTAAGCAAGGTGCGCAGCGCATCGAGCAGGGTCGTCTTGCCGGAACCGTTCGGCCCCACCACAGTGACGATATTGGTATCCAGCGGCAGACTGAAGCGCTGCCAGTAGTCCCAGTGGATGACTTCGAGGCTGCGGAAATCAAACATCGCTGGTCACTTCGCTGTCTTCGAGATCGTCCGCTTCGTCGTAGAGCGGCTCATCGTTGTCGTCATCGCTGCGGGCCGGCACCAGGCCGGCGAGCAGGTCGCCCAGCGCGCCATCGAGAATGCGTCGCGCCGTGCGCTCGTAGTCGAACACCAGGTCGAGCACGGGGCCCTCGGCCAGCTCACCCTTGCGGCGCACGATGAAACCGTGGCGCGCCAGCAGGCCAAGATTGAAGTTCACCCGCGTCTTGCCGCCAAGCCGGTCGCCGAAGTCGGCCAGCAAGGTGCGCTCGGCCACCACCGGCGACAAGGCGGGATCGCGCGAGATCGGTTTCGCTTCGGCGAACATCAGGGTCTGCGACGCATCGGACTCGGCCTGCTGGCGTTCGATCTGGCGCTGGCGCTTGGGCGGCACGATCAAGGCCCACAGCACCACGAGCAGGGCAATGGCATCGCGATCGAGCTGCAGGGTATTGGAGATCCAGCTATCGCTGCCGCCGAACACCTGACGCTCGCTGCTGCGCGCCACGGCGACGCTGATATAGGCGGAATACGGGTGTTCGCGCAGTTCCAGGCCGACGCTGGTCAGTCGGCGATCGAGTTCCTCGCGGAAGCCGTCGTCCAGCAGCGCCTTGCGTGCCTGCACATCGTCACGCGGCAGCCAGCGCTGGGCCAGCAGGCGGGCGACCAGCGATGCGGTTTCGTCATGCATCGGGTTGTTCCCTGGATGAAGTTGGGCGGGGTGGATGCAGGCGGCCCGCGCTGACCAGCGCGATCGCCGCCAGGCCTGGATCGATCAGGCGTGGTTCGATTTCCAAGGCCAGCGGCAGCCGCGCGAGATCGGCGGTCGGTCCCTGCAGCGCCGACGACTCGGGGTCGCCAAGCAGGCCCAACAGGGAGAGTCGATACGCACTCAGTGCGTAGTCTTCGCCACGCAGGGCATCGCTGAGTTCCAGCGGCTGGCTGAGCGCGGCGAGTTCGCCATGCCAGGCCAGCAGCGGCGAGAGATCGTCCTCGTCCATTGGCAGGTCGGCCGTGGTGGGCGTGCTCTCGGCTGCGGGAATGTCGGTGTTTTCCGCCGCGGCGCGCTCGCGTTCGAGCAATTCGAACTCGGCCACGTCCAGCGCGATCTGGTCGTGCAGGAACGGTGGTTGCAACGGCAGCAAGGCGGCGTCATCGGCATGCTGGGCCAGCGCGTCCGGACTCAGCGAACGCAGCCATGCGACCAGGTCGGAGGAAGACAATCCCGTGCGGCCCAGATGCACGCGGTGCTGGTCGATCTTGTTGAGTTCGCGCTGGAAGATGCCGGCCTGCCGCAGCAGCGCGCTTTGCGCCCGGCCCACGGCTTGCGCGAGACGATGCGTGGCAGGGTCCAGGTCGGCGCTGTCGGCAATGCGGCTGACGACCTCGGTACCTTTTTCCACCCAGTCCCACACCGATTCCAGCCGCGTGGCGGCATGGCGGATGCGATGCTCGGAACCCGACAACACGGCACGGTCAAAGTCTTCCTTCAACTCCGACAGGCGCGACAGCAGGTGGCTCAGCTCATCGGCCGAGAGTCGCCCCACCGCCTGGCCTGCCGCCAACTGCGCAGTGAGATAGCCCAGGCCATCCTCATCGTCGCGTTCGAACTCGAGCAAGGTGGCCACCGCGGCCAGCGCCTTGCGGCCGAGCGGGCTGATCCGGTAGCGCTGGGTCTCGCCGTCCCAGGTCAGCAGCTCGTGGTCCTTCAGGCGTTGCACCACGGTTTCCAGCTTGACCGGATCGACGAAGGCGAGCTGGTCGCGAATCTCGGCAGGCGCCCACTCGGGTGCATGCGCGCGCGCACCCAGCGTGCGCAGAATCAACAGGCGCAACAGCACCTGTGCTTCGCTGCCATGGAACAGCGCGCTGAACGCGCGCAGCAGAGAACGGCCGCGCAACAATGGGAATACCGCCGGTAAGTCTTCGGCGGTTATGCCCTCGCGCAGTACATCCTGCAGACGCTCGTCGGCGTCCGCGCTATCGAACGCAATCATCAAATCCCTTGCCTGCGCCTTCAGCGTCCGCCGTGGATGCCGATGAATTGCAGGAACTCCGAGCGGGTGCGGGCGTCGTCGCGGAATGCGCCCAGCATCTGGCTGGTGATCATCGACACGCCGCGCTTGTGCACGCCGCGCGTGGTCATGCACTCGTGACTGGCGTCGATCACCACGGCCACACCGGCCGGCTGCAGGTTTTCCTGGATGCACTGGGCGATTTGCGCAGTGAGCTTTTCCTGCACCTGGAAGCGCCGGGCATAGGCGTCGACCACGCGCGCCAGCTTGCTGATGCCCACCACGCGATTGGTCGGCAGGTAGCCGACGTGGGCGCGGCCGATGATCGGCGCCATGTGGTGCTCGCAATGGCTTTCGAACTCGATGTCGCGCAGCACGACCATTTCGTCGTAGCCGGCCACTTCTTCAAACGTGCGGCGCAGGTACTCGCCCGGATCGATGTGGTAGCCGGAGAACCAGTCGCGATAGGCCTTGACCACGCGCTTGGGGGTGTCCAGCAAACCCTCGCGGCTGGGATCTTCGCCTGACCAGCGCAGCAGAACGCGCACGGCCTCCTCGGCCTGTTCGCGGGTGACGTCGGTCGGTTCGTGGCGGTCGCTCATGCGGGGTCCTTCGGCTACAGCACAGACCTGTCAGTGTAACGCCCCCGTCAAGTCTTGCGCCCGCCACGCACGCGCAAGTCATTGCGGATCGGGGGCGAAATGGCCTGGGAAGGGCTCGGGCAGGCCGGGTTGCGCCACGCCGGGCGAGGGGATCACGCCCTGGACGATCAGGCGCTCGCGCGTGTCGTAATAAAGCGTGATCACGTCGTCCGGCGCAGTGGAGGCGCGCTTGAAGTCGGTATAGCTCACCGGAGATTCTTCCCTCGGGCCATGGCCGGTGCCGAGTGGGCCGCTGGCATCGAGGGTTCGCGCCAGCGGTGCGACGGCCGTGAGGGGAGCTGGCGCAGGCGCTGGCGGGCTCGCGGCGGCGGCCTCGGCGGCCTTCCGGGCTCCGCTCGCAGCCTCCGGCGCCATTGGCAGGATCAGGTGCGGAAACTGGCGGGCGCGGAACACGGCCACGCCAATCACCCCGGCATTGTCAGGTCGACCGGTGCGCGTTGCGTAGCTCTGCGCGGCATCGGCAAAGACGAAGTCCGCCACTTGCGAAAGACTCTTGCGCCAACCGCGTATGTCCGTCGACGTATAGGCGCCGAGCACATAGCCGGTTTGTGACCAGTCGGCCGTGTCGCCCGATATGGCATTGACCCCATCGACCGAAATCACGCTCAGGACGCTCTCACCTTCAATGTTGCGCAGATGGATCTGGTAGCGGTGGCCAGGCTGTCCCGCCACGTAATAGCGCCCCTGATAACGGTAGACCGGCAGCTCCTGTTGGGCCGTGCGGTCATATACACCCAGATCCACCAGCCGGCCTACCGCGGCGGCCTCGCTGCTCGCAGCCAAAGCGGCCAACAGGCCCAGGGCGATGATTGAAGTTCTCATGCGACGGCTCCGGCACGCATCGCCAACCGATGCATGTGATGGAACGTCGCTGTCGGCCGGATGGGGTTTGGGAAATTCCATCGATCCAACGGCAGCTGGCCGCAGTTCAGCGGACTCTCGCGGGTTAGCCGTGCGGCTTCGCCATCCGCTCGGCCTTTCTCAGCAGCTGCCGGCGGTGGTTCCTGGTGTCATGCTGCGCGTCGTGCAGGTTCTGTTCGGCGCGCTCCAGGGCAGCCGTGATCTTTGGCGCACAACCCGCCTCGTCAGCTAGTTGACGTGCCTGATGCACATGTCGGATGGCGTCGGCGATGCTGGCGCTGCAACGGCGCGTCGAGGCGGCAGTGCGAGTGATCAGCGCGTTGATGTCGGTCATGTCGTCGACTCCTGCATAGCGGACGTCCAGCGAAGGCATCCAACGCTAACGCCAACATCGAGGTCAATACCAGCCTGGGCCGTTCCTATTCAGGGCTCTCCCACTCCATGAGAAACCACGCGGAGAGGGACGAGCCGGGCATGAGGTATGCGGCGGGGGCGAGATTGAAAGCGTCGGGCGGGCCGCTTTGCGGTTCGACGCAGGTGGCATGGGCGGTTTCGTCGTAGACCACCCAGCGCTTGCAATCGGAGGTAAGCCGAACACTTTGCCCGGCGCGATGAAGGAGTACCGGTTTGTCGTTGAGGAAGCAGTCGTCCCAGGGGCCCGGCGGCGGCGGCGCCAAGGGCAGCGAGGCGATGCCCTGCGCATCGCGCGGGTAGATGCGGCTGGGCTCGAAATCGAGCCGGTCCGGTTTCTGGAACCATGGATGCCATCCGATGGTGGCCGGCATGGCTTGCGCACCGGCCGTGATCGTTAGTGCCAGCCGCAACCGATTCCCGTCGATCTCGATGCGTTGTTGGGCGGTGCCGCCAAACGGCCAGCGTTCATCCTCCGGCAGTTGCAGCGAAAGACTTAGCTGCGCCGCCGCCTGTTCTTCGATCTGCCACGGCATCCCGAAGGCAACACCGTGGATGGCGTGGCCGCCCAGATTGAGCGGAAGCAGATAGCGCTGGCCGCGGAAAGCGAACTGGCCGTGCCGAATGCGCCCCGCCCACGGCAGCATGGGGTAGCTTCCCCAGGCGATCATGGCCTGGTTCTGGCTGTCGTGACCGACCAGCCACGGCACGCCGTCAAACGTAATCTGCGCGAGTCGACCACCCGCGGTGGGGGCGATGTCAACCGCGAGCGCACCACGCTCGATCCGCACCAGTGGGCCGGGAGCCAGTGGACTCAGCGCGTCGTCGTGTGGCGGTGCGTGCCCTGGGAGATCACTTGCCATAGGGATGGAGCGTGATGATCTTGCCCTGCTCGTCATAGCGCAGCTCGGTCATCTTGATCGAACGCAGGTGGGTGACGCCGCCGGACAAGATCGAGTCGTGATAGAACAGATACCACTTGCCGTCGACCTCGCAAATCGAGTGATGCGTGGTCCAGCCGACGACCTCGGTCAGGATCTGTCCCTGGTAAGTGAAGGGGCCATAGGGGCTATCGCTGGTCGCATAGCACAGGCAATGCGTATTGCCGGTGGAATAGGACAAGTAATACTTGCCCTGGTACCGGTGCATCCATGGCCCTTCGAAATAACGGCGATCGTGATCGCCCGCCAGCAGCGGATTGCCGTTGTCGTCGAGGATGCGGATCTCGCGCGGCGGCTCGGCGAACTGCTTCATGTCGGCGCTGAGCTTTGCTATGCGCGGCCCCAGCGCGAGTTCGTCGTCACGCGGTTCTTCGTGGCCTTCGGCATAGACATTGTCGCGATATTTCTGCAGCTGCCCGCCCCAGATGCCACCGTAAACCATGTAGTACGCGCCATCGTCATCGGCGTACACCGCCGGATCGATCGAGTAGCTGCCTTGAATGGCTTCCGGCTCGGGAACGAAAGGACCTTCCGGCCGATCGGCCACGGCGACGCCGATCTGGAAGATGCCGTCGGCGCGCTTGGCCGGGAAATAGAGGTAGTACTGGCCGTCCTTGCAGGCGGCGTCGGGGGCCCACATCTGCCGCTCGGCCCACGGCACGTCTTTCACATGCAAGGCGACGCCGCAGTCGACGGCTTCACCATCGGGCGAGGCCATGCGGAAGACGTGGTAGTCCTCCATGCAGAAGTGATCGCCGTTGTCGTTGAACGGCACGCCGCCTTCGATGTCGTGCGACGGGTAGATATAGATCGCGCCGTCAAATACGTGCGCAGAAGGATCCGCGGTGTAGATATGCGTGACCAGCGGTTGGGAAATGGCTTTGCCTGCCAATGAAGCCAGTTCGTTCTTTGCCGTTTCGTCGGACATGGTGAATACCGATCTGGGATGGCCGTCGAGCTCAAGCATTCGCGCCGACGGGGAGCCGTCGTTCACCAAGCTCATGCTCGATGCGCAGCTCCATGGATTTGTCGATTTTGTACAAGAACATCAGCGCCACGCCCAGCAGAAAGGGGATGGAGCAGAAGAGGCTGACCGTCAGCCTTATACCGTTGACGATCTCAGGCGACTGCGCCGGCGCGTCGGCTACATAACCGTGGAAGGCCAGGATGCCGGCCACCAGGGCGCCGCCGACGCTGAGGCCAAACTTCAGGCCACAGAGCATGGCCGAGAAGATGATCGCGGTGGCGCGTCGACGGTTTTTCCATTCGGAATAGTCGGCCACGTCGGCGATCATCGCCCATAGCAGCGGAATGGTGATGCCGTAGAAGAAGCCGTGGAAGATGTATGAGACGACGACCAGGCCGATGGCGTCGGGCGCATAGAAATAGAAGGCAAGCAGGAACAGGGTCGAGACCAGCAGGGCGCCGCCAAAGACGTCGCGCTTGCCGAAGCGGTCAGCGAGTCGCTTGGAAAAGCCGATGCCGACGATCATGAAGATGATGCCGAGTCCGTTGAACAGGCTGAAGGCCGAGGTTGGGGCATCCTTTGGCCAGCGAAATTCGGTCAGTCCCATGCTGGTCAGCAGTCGGTTCAATCCCGCGATGAAGCCGTTGAAGCCGACGCTGTCGAGAAAGGCACTGAGCGATGCTTCGCTCAGGTAGTACTTGAAATAGTAGATATACATGCCGCCCTTGAGGGCGAGATTGATGAACAGCAGGATGGTGACGGCCAGCATGATCTGCCAGGGCCGGTTCCTGGTCAGGTCGACCAGGTCGTCACGAACGCTGGAGGTCTGCTCCTGCGTGGGCACGATGCGCTCTTTGGTGGTGAAGAACGTGATCAGGAAGAACACGGTTCCGACCACGGCGAACAGCGTCATCGTGTTGTGGAAGCCGCGTGCCTTGTCGCCATCGCCGAGAATCAGCACAAGGGGCAGCAGCAGCACTTGCACGATGAACTGCGCCACCATCACCGCGACGAAGCGATAGGACGACAGGCTGTTGCGTTGCGTCATGCTGCCGGTCAGCACGCCGCTCAGCGCGGAATAAGGGAGGTTGTTCGCGATATAGACCAGCACCAGTAGCGAGTAGGTGGCCATGGCGTAGGTCACCTTGGCCTGCTCGCCCAGCGTCGGCGTGCTGAACGCCAGCAGGGAAAGCGCGCCGAACGGGATGGCCGTCCATAACACCCACGGGCGGAACTTGCCCCAGCGCGTGTGCGTGCGATCGGCAATCAGCCCCATGATCGGCGTGAACACGAAGGCCCCGAGCATGCCGACGACGAAGATGATGGTCGCCGCGGTCGCCGCAGGAATGCGGAACACGTCGGTATAGAAGAACGCCAGGAAGGTCACCAGCGTCTGGAAAATCAGGTTGGCAGCCAGATCGCCGAGGCTGTAGCCGACTTTTTCCGTGACCGAGAGTGCTTGGGTGGTGTTGTTCATGCGCGCTGATTCATCGCTTCATCGGGCCGTGGTGAGTGTGACGTACAAACGGCAAGCAGGGTCATGAGACGGTGCGGCCCGCCTGGCTTGGAGTAGCCGGGCGGGCCGCCGATACATCACATGAATCCGCTATCAGAAACTGCCACGTATGCCGAGCATGATCGTATAGCCGGGGGTGTAGTAGGTATACGCCGCATTATCGTAGGTGAACGTGCTGCGTAGCGCCGCCTTGGTCATGTTGATGACGTTCAAGGTGAGCATCGGCTTCGACTTCCACTGGGCGAACTGGTAGCTGGCCGACAGGTCGAGCTGGCCGCGTGCATCCGTCTTGATCTGGCCGTAGGGCAGGCCGTTCTGGTTTGCCGAGGAACTGATCTGCGCGGCGTTCCATACATAGGACAGGCGGACCATCGCACCGTAGTTTTCCCAATAGGTCGTCACGTTATAGGTATGCGGCGAAATGCCGATAGCCTGTGCCGGCACGCCGCTGCCGATGTTCTTCTGCGAGACGACGGTCCAGTTTGCGGTGATACCCAGACCCTTGGTGATGAAATCCAGCGGCTGCACCCAGTTCGCTTCCGCGCCCTTGATGAACAGCGTGCCGTCGGCGTTCACCTGCTGCGTGACCTGCACCTGCGCCGCGCTCGGGCCGCCGCGCAGGTCGATCGCCTGCTGCTGCGTCGCGGTCAAGCTGGCGAACGGAATGCCCAGCTGATTGAACGGAATCAGGTTGGTGCCATTGACGGTGAAACCGGTGATGCGCTTGCCGAACAAGTTGAGGCCCACGTAGCCCTCACCACCCGTATACCACTCGCCACCGAAGTCGAGGTTGGTGGACAGGTACGGCTTCAACTTCGGATTACCCTGGGTGGCGACTCCCGCCGCAGGGTCGCTGAAGTTGGTGTTGGGCACCATGGCGCTGGGGTCAGGGCGAGTCATCGAACGCGAGGCTGCCAGGCGCACGATGATGTCGTCGGCGGCGTTGTAGGCCAGGTTGATCGACGGCAGGTAGTAGCCGTAATTGTTCGCCAGCGAGATGACTTGTATCTGGCCACCGATGGACGATGGACCGGAGATGCTCTGGTTGGTGTAGGCATGGCGCACGCCGCCGTTGACGCGCAGGTCGTGGCCCCACAGGTCGTATTTGCCGTTGCCTTCCAGGAACCACGCCCAGGTCCGTTCCTGGATGTTGGCGCTATTGGCGCCCGTGGCAGCCGACGTCGCGATCGGAGCGGTGGCGTTCAGGTAATCGTAGTTGCTCAGCCCCTGCAGCGCGGCGAAGTTGGTCTGGATGAAGCCGGCCGGGCCGGGCGACAGGTACTGGGGCAGCGCTGATGCCGGAACGGCCGTGGTGAGTGCCTTCTGCCACGCTGAGCTGTTGTCATAGGCATTGATCTGACGCTGGATGTCGTCGTAGGCAATGCCGACCTTCAAGTTGTTGCTGTCGTCGCCGAATTGCAGGTCCTGGCTGGCACCCTTGTTGCTGGTGACGCGGCGTTCTTTCTGGAGGTTGGCGCGATACCAGCCCCAGCCGAGGTTGGGATCATCCAGATTGGCGTTCGACGAGATGCTCGGGTAGTTGCCGCCGGTGTTGTTGTAGCTCGTTGTGATGCCCTGGCCCATCGGCGTGTTGACCAGGATCGACGGCTGCTCGTTGAGATACCAGCTGCGCTGCACGTAACCCTGGAAGTCGAGCTTCCATTGGTTCTGGCTGCCGAACAGCAGTTCGCCGCCCGGATTGATGTTGTAGAACTTGACGTGCTCGTCGTACTCGCGATGTTCCAGGAAGTACTGGGTATTGGCGAACGTGGCCTGGGTTACCACGTTGTTCGAGTCGACCTGCATATTGGTCGGGATCAGCTGACCGTTGCGGCCGATCAGGTTCATGTCGAGGCGATCGAAATTCTGTTCCTTCTTGGAGAACAGGGAGTCGAGATAGAAGTGCGCCTCGGTGCTGGGGCGGAATTCGAACGACATCATGCCCGACTGGTGGTCGTTGGTGCCCTCGACGTAGGCGGGACGACCAAGGCGCGGAATCAGCGCATTGGCGATCTGCCCCGTGCTCAGGCCCGGGTTGTTCGCCAGCAGCCAGGCATTATCAATCGTCTGGCCCGTCACCAGCCCGGCACCGGCGCCGGCCGGCACCTTTCCAGGAATGACCCAACTGCCGCCCGCCGGGCTGCATGAGCCGGAGGCGATACCACATTGGGCAGCGCTCAGGTGGGGCGTGGTCCAGCCAATCGATTCGAAGCCGCGGACGTCATAGTCGGACTGCGATCCGGTCAGGCCGACCAGCGCGCCGAACGTGTTGTCGGTGTTGGTCCAGCTGCCGATGACGGCACCGCGCGGTTTCACGTCGCTGCCGACCGAGTTATAGGTGCCTTGCGCCGAATAGGTCAGGTGGGTGCCGGGATTGTCGAACGGACGCGTGGTGCGCATGTCGACGACGCCGGCGATGCCGCCTTCGGTCTGGCTCGGTTCCGACGTCTTGTTCACCGTCAGCTGCGTGAAGAACTCGGTGGGCAGCAGGTTCAGGTCGACTTCGCGATTCTGGTTCTGCGAATCGAGCGTGCCGGAAGAAGCGATCGCCGCCTGGTTGCCATTCAGCAGGATCTTGGTGAAGTTGGTGCCCAGACCACGGATCTGGACATTCACGCCCTCACCGGTGACGTCGCGCGAGATCTGCACGCCGGGAACGCGGTTCAGCGCTTCGGCGATGTTCGTCGCCGGGAATTTGCCGATGTCTTCGGCAAACACGGTGTCGATGACATTGGTCGAGTCGCGCTTGGCGTCGGTCGAGAACTGCAGACTGCTGCGGTAGGTACCGCTGACGTTGACGGCGCCGAGCTGCTTGACCGGCGCTGCGGCATCGCTAGGTCCCTGCGCCGTGCCGGACGCGGCTGGAGTCGTATTGTTTCCCTGCGTATTGGCCTGGGTCTGCGAAGACGCCTGGGCTTGCGATGGCGTCTGAGCCTGCGCTTGGTCCTCTGCCTGGGCGGTCCCCACCACACCAAGCAAAGCAAGACTCAAAGCGTGCGCCAACACGGTTCTTTTACCTTGGATCTGCACCGTAACTCCCTCCCAAATGCTTGTAACTTTATGAGTCCCCTTGGAGCGCCCCCTGCGTGCTCGCCAAATGGACGATTTGATGCAACGACTTGCTGGGGCGTTCTGGCTAGATGGCCCGCTCAAACGGTAGCGCTAACATTTTGAACTCGCACGCTGCAGGGCAGCATTGTATGAGTCGATGATCAAAGCGACTGAAAAGGCCTACAAATAGGCTTCCTAGTGCCAACGGAGGGCCGGTACTCTCAGCGGGAAGATACGAACTGGCGCGCTCCACAAACGATACTGTAGTGTTAGCGCTACCAGTGGCGCGATGGATAGGAGCGGTGGTTGATGCTGCAGCGCGGAAAAATTTGTGCGTGAAATCCACTCGGCTTTGCCGCGTCGACTTCCCTTAAGACCGGGGCGTGGCTCTGCCGGCCGGCAAGCTTGGATTTGATATGAACGACATCAGTCAAACAACGGCAACCCCGCAGCTGGGCGCGAAGGTCGGCAGATATCGCTGGCGCGTCTGTGCCATGTTGCTGGCGGCGACCACGATCAACTACATCGACCGCCAGGTCTTTGGCGTGCTCGCGCCGTTCTTGCAGGACAAGATCGGCTGGAACGAAATCGAGTACGGTCACATTGTCACCGCGTTCCAGGCCGCGTATGCGATCGGCCTGCTTTGTGCCGGCGCCATCATCGACAAGTTCGGCACGCGGCTTGGTTATGCGCTCGCCATCGGCATCTGGAGCCTGGCAGCCATGAGTCATGCGCTGGCCACCGGCGTGGTCGGATTTGCGGTGGCACGCTTTGCCTTGGGCCTGGGCGAGTCAGGCAACTTTCCTGCGGCGATCAAGACGGTCGCCGAATGGTTTCCGCAACGCGAACGCGCCCTGGCCGCCGGCATCTTCAATTCGGGCTCGAATATCGGCGCCATCGCCGCGCCACTGCTGGTGCCGATCGTTGCCGCCACGTGGGGCTGGCAGGCGGCCTTTCTCTTCACGGGTGCGTTGAGCGCCCTCTGGCTGACCGTGTGGCTGCTGACTTATCGCACGCCTGATGACCAGCCTCGCCTGTCGGCCGCCGAGCGGGCCTATATCGGCCACGAACCGCCTGGGCCGCGCCGTCGCGTGGGATGGTCGCAACTGCTGCGTTATCGGCAGTCCTGGGCGTTGGTGGCCGCCAAATTCATCACCGATCCGATTTGGTGGTTTTTTATCTTCTGGCTGCCGAAATTCCTGCATGCCACCTACGGCCTGTCGCTGTTGGAGCTGGGGCCGCCGTTGATCGTGATCTTTTTGCTCGCCGACGTCGGCAGCATCGCTGGCGGCTGGCTGGCCGGCCGCCTGATCAGGCTGGGCTGGAGCGCCAACCGTGCGCGCAAGGGGGCGATGCTGATCTGCGCGTTGATGATCGTGCCGGTTATCTTCGCGGCGAAGGCGAACAACCTATGGCTGGCTGTCGCACTGGTCGGCTTGGCGACGGCGGGGCACCAAGGTTGGTCGGCGAACGTCTACACGCTGGCTTCGGACATGTTTCCGCGCTTCGCAGTGGCGTCGGTGGTCGGCATCGGCGGCTTTGCCGGCGCGGTGGGCGGCATGCTGATCTCGACCGTCATCGGCCTGCTGCTGCAAGCCACGAAGAGCTATGTCCCGGTCTTTATGATGGCTGGCTTCGCTTATCTGTTCGCCTGGCTCGTCGTGCAGGCGCTGGTTCCACGACTGGAGCCGGCACCGCTGCACGACCAGCCGGCCGGTCCATGATCTCCTCAACACGTCGTGCAGCGGAGCAGTAAAACGATGAAAATCCGAATCATCAGCTTGGTCGCCTCGGCGCTTGTCGCGCTGACGCTGCAGGCGCAGGCGGCACCCCTGGCATCCGGCCAGCCGAAGTTCCTGGGCAACGTCTACAGCAAGGCACAGGCAGCGGATTTCGCCGACTACTGGAACAAGCTCTCGCCTGAAAATGCCGGCAAATGGGGCAGCGTGGAGGCGGTGCGCGGCGAGATGAACTGGACAGGGCTCGACGAGGCCTACCACTACGCAAAATCGCATGGCATGCCCTTCCACATGCACGTGTTGGTCTGGGGCAAGCAGCAGCCGGCGTGGATCAGGCAGCTTCCGCCCGACGAGCAGCGGCGCGAAATCGAAAAGTGGTTCGCCGCCGTGGCCGAACGCTATCCCGACGCCGACTTTGTCGAAGTAGTCAACGAACCGTTGCAGCATCCACCCGTTGGCGGCCACAAGGACAGTGGCAACTACATCGAGGCGCTGGGCGGCAGCGGTGCCAGTGGATGGGACTGGATCATCACTGCGTTCCGCCTGGCCCGCCAGCACTTCCCGCACGCCAAGTTGTTGATCAACGATTACAGCATCACGCGCAGCGACAAAGACACGAAGCGCTATCGCCAGATCATCGAGCTCTTGCAAAAGGAGCATCTGGTCGACGGCATCGGCTTGCAAGAGCATGCGTTCGAGACCAAGACCGACGTGCCAATGTCGGTGCATCGCGCCAACCTCGACGTGCTGGCGGCGACGGGCTTGCCGATCTACATCACCGAACTCGATATCGATGGCCGCAGCGATGCCCAGCAGCTCAAGGACTACCAGCGCGTGTTCCCGGTGTTCTGGGAGCATCCAGACGTCAAAGGCATCACGCTATGGGGTTTCCGCCCGGGTCTGTGGCGCGACAAGCAGGGCGCCAACTTGATTCGCAAGGATGGTACTGAGCGCCCAGCGCTGGTCTGGTTGCGCGACTACGTGCACGGCACGTCGACCGCGCCGGAGGGGGCACGCGCGGAAGCCCATTGATGCTTTCCGGAATCCGACTGCATCGCTCCCCGCATTGACCACCCCCATCTCACCGTCCCACTCACACGAAATGTTCATCCAGCCATGAATACCGGAACGCATCCCCTGGCCCTGCACGACGATCGCCTGTTTCCTTCCGACGCGGTGCAACGTGCCGTCGCGCGCCGCTTGTATGCACAGGTGGCCAAACTCCCGATCATCAGCCCGCACGGCCATACCGATCCGTCGTGGTTTGCCGGCAACCGGCCGTTCGCCAACGCGACCGAGCTGTTGCTGGTGCCGGATCACTACGTGTTCCGCATGCTCTACAGCCAGGGCATTGCGCTGGACGCGCTGGGCATCCCGCGTGGCGACGGCTCGCGCGCCAGCGTCGATCCGCGCGAGGCCTGGCGACTGCTTGCCAGGAATTTCCATCTGTTCCGCGGCACACCGTCGTCGATGTGGCTGAACCATGTCTTCCATGACGTCTTCGGCCTGCGCGTGCGCTTGGATGCCAGCACGTCCGATCAGTACTACGACCACATCACCGAGGCGCTGCAACAGCCGACGTTCCGTCCTCGCGCCTTGTTCGAGCGCTTCAATATCGAAGTGATCGCGACGACGGAATCGCCGCTCGATCCGCTGCAGCACCATGCGGACATCCGCGCCAGCGGTTGGGGTGGCCGCGTCATCACGGCGTACCGGCCCGATCCCGTGGTCGATCCCGAACACGAGCAGTTCCCGTCCGCGCTGCGGATGTTCGGCGAGATCACGGGTGAGGACGTGTATAGCTGGAACGGTTACCTGCGCGCGCACCGGCAGCGTCGCGCCTACTTCGCCAAAGCGGGCGCGACCTCGACCGATCATGGGCATCCGAGTGCGGCGACGGCCAACCTGTCCCCGGTGGAAGCGAGCAAGCTGTTCGACAAGGTCGTCAGCGGCAAGGCCACGGCGGCGGACGCGGAACTGTTTCGCGCCCAGATCCTCACCGAGATGGCCGCCATGAGCCTCGACGACGGCCTGGTGATGCAGCTGCATCCCGGCTGCTTCCGCAATCACAACCACCAGCTGTTCGAGCGCTACGGCCGCGACAAGGGCGCCGACATGCCGCTGCGCACCGAATACATCCAGGGGCTCAAGCCGCTGCTGGATCGCTTCGGCAACGAGCCGGATTTCAAGCTGATCCTGTTCACCCTCGACGAAAGCACTTATAGCCGTGAGCTGGCCCCGTTGGCCGGCCACTACCCCGCGCTCTTCCTCGGGCCGGCATGGTGGTTCCACGATGCGCCGGAAGGCATGTGGCGCTTCCGCGAGCAGACGCTGAGCAGCGGCGGCTTCTACAACACTGTCGGCTTCAACGACGACACGCGCGCCTTCCTGTCGATTCCGGCGCGTCATGACGTGGCGCGCAGGGTCGATTGCGCCTTCCTGGCCAAGCTGGTGGCCGAGCATCGGATGGACGAGGACGAGGCCGCGGAGCTGGTGGTGGATCTCGCCTATAACCTGCCAAAAAAGGCCTACAAGCTCTAGGGTTAGCGCTCGTCATCCCCTCACCGTCATCCCCGCGAAAGCGGCGATCCAGTGCCTTTGGCTCTGTAGCGACGTGACCGCGACCTGGCTCGCCTTCCGCGGGCTTCCGAGCCGCTGCCGCGGCCCGGCTCACTTCTCTTTGCCTGGCCACGCGCGTGCAGGAGCGCGAGATGCCCGGAGTAAAGAGAAGCAACCAAGAGAAAGTCACCCCGATGGCGCGCCTTGCGCGCCGCGCCATGGGGGGACCCGGAGAGCGGCAGAGCAGGGCCGCAGGACGACCACGCGGCGCCTGGTGTCCCATGTAGGAGCGCACCCTGTGCGCGATAAACCTACGCAGCGGCAAGGCCGTGATCGCGCACAGGGTGCGCTCCTACATGGGCGGCGTTGATTTTGACCTAATGGGGCCCCTCACGGACTTGCCGAGCTGCAAGCTCGGCAAGCGAGCAAGCTGGCGCGAATGCATCGAGTGGACAAGGAGACCAACAACGCAATCGGCGTCATCGCGAGCACCCGCCCCTCACCCCAACCCTCTCCCCAGCGGGGAGAGGGAGTTAAATGCAGGCGAGCACGCTCGAAGTCATGTCGACATGACTCAGTGATAGCGATAAAGCCGAACGCGAAACACGCCGAACTTTCCCGCCGGCAGGCGAAGCTCGCGTCCCTGGTTGCTGTCGTCGCCATTGATCGTCCGGCCTGGCTTCCACGCGCCGCTTTCGTAATGGCCTTCCTGGATGGATTCGATACCGGCGATGGGATTGGCCGGATCTTTCGAAGCGAACGTCAGAATCATGCCCGTTCCTGCCACCACAAACTCGTCCGCGCCCAAGCGAACGATCAGGCCGCCGTGCGCGCCCGGCAATTCGGCTTCATCCTTGGCGCCGACCGAGATGCCGGGGAGCTGCTTGAAATGGATGTCGAACGTATACGGGTCGAAGGAAACCTGTTGCGGGGAAAGGTCGACGGTGCCGTCGAACGCGGCAGGGGCGCGAATGCCGACCAGCTTGCCGGTGCCCTGGTTGGCCAGCAGGAGCGGCGAGAGTTGCTCGATGACATGGTAGGCGTCGCCCAGCGTGGCGGCTTCATCCGGCGATAGGAATTCGGGCGCGTAAGGCGAGAAGCCCATCGCGTTCAAGCTGGCGTAGGCATAGAACGCGTTGGCCGCCATCTCGGCCGCGTTGACCCGGCCGGTTTCGGGAATGAAGTACGGGCTTCCGGGGCGCGCGTATTTGTTCGCCCATTCGACAAAGTTTGGAAAATAAAGATCGGGCGCGAGAACATCGATAGCCGGCGCGGCGGCTTTCCAGATATCGAACAGGTGCGGCAAGGGACCGCCGCTTGGGTATTGGCCCGGGAGCCGGCCGGGCCGTACGAGTGCAGCGTTGACGAACATGGGCAGCGGATACACGGCCTTGCCGCTCGCCGCGACCTTGCCGGTGAAGCTCGCCTCGGTCCACGCGTTGAACAGCTCATCCGTCTGCGGGCTTGCGCCGAAGGTTTCGGCCCAGCTCGCGCCGCTCTTGTAGCCATGGGCTTGCCACGCCTGGCGCAGCGGCGGCGCCAGTGCGTCCTTGTGTGCGGTTAGATAGTCGGTCAAGCGAGCCGGCACCGGTGCGGCAAAAGCGGCATTTGCCGCCGCGCTGTGGTCGCGCGCTTCGGGCAACATGCCGACTTCGTTTTCGACCTGCACCATCAGCACCGTGTGCTCGTGCGTATCGGTGTCTTTCAGGTGCTGCATCAGCGCAGTAAAGGCGCGGGTGTCGGCATCGAGATTGGCCTGGCTCAAAGCCGAGAGTATTTCGAGGCCACTGCCATCCGTGCGCGCGGCGCGAGGAAAGCGCGCCTGATCGCGCTTGACCCAGGCCGGCGCATAACTGGACATGCTGTTCTTCCAACTGCCGAACCAAAGCAGCACGAGCTTCATCCGGTGCTGCCGGGCAGTCGCGACCAGATGGTCGATGCTGGAGAAATCGAAGTGCCCTTCCTGCGGTTCGATCAGCTCCCAATAGGCGGGAGCGAGCACCGTGTTGAGATGCATGGCCTGGAGCTGGGGCCACAGGTCCTGCAGGTAGTCCGCACCAGAGGCCGATGAATTCTCCAGCTCACCACCACGTACGAGAAAAGGCGCGCCGTCGACGATCAGCTGGTATGCGCCATGCTCAGGGCTCACATGTGGGATGGCCACGGTGGCTGGCTTGTCCGCCGCAAAAGCGACCTGGCCGGAGAGGCATAGCGCACACAGCAGCCGTCCTGTTTGCTTGAACACCGGCTTGATCCCATTCAACACGGTATGTCTCCCTGCCGGCATGGGGCCTCGGTCAGTCGGCCTGGTGGACTGCTTCGAGCGCGCTCGTCACTGCCGCGGGCGTGGCGTTGCCGAGCGCGGCGTAGGCATCACGCAGCGTCGCCATAAAGCGCTTATCGGCCGAGAGCGGGGCGAATACCGCATCGAGCCGGAGGAAAGCCGCCACGTCGCCGTCCGGATCGCCCGTGGTGGCAGCAGCAAGGCTGGAAAGCACGTCGTTCAGCGGATCGACCAGGGCCACACCGTTGCGTGCCTGTCGGCGCACGAAATGCATCCACGCGGCGATAGGCAGGCATAGTGGCGCTATCGATCGGCCCAACGCGAGCGCATCGGCGATCGTACTGAGCAAACGCACCGGCAGCTTTTGCGAGCCGTCCCAGGCGATTTGCAAAAGGCGATGGCGGATCGACGGATTGCGGAAGCGCTCGAGAATGGCATCAATGTAGGCACTGGCATCCATACCCTCCGGCAGGGCAATGGCCGGGGCGATGGATGCGCGCATCAGTCGCCCCACGAATCCCGCGAGCCTTGGTTCGCTCATGGCATCGCCGACGGTTTCGAGGTCCATCAATGCGCCGAGGTAGGCCAGGGACGAATGCGCGCCATTGAGCAGGCGAAGCTTGGCGCGGTCGTAACCGGCGATGTCATCACTCATGGTGGCGCTGACGCACTCGAACGGCGGGCGCCCGTTGCAGAAGCGGTCTTCGATCACCCACTGGGTATACGTCTCGCGCTGGATCGGCCACGCATCCACGCAGCCGAGCTCGCCCTGGACGCGCTCGCGCAGCGCATCGTCGGAAGCCGGCGTGATGCTGTCCACCATCGAGCAGGGAAAGGTTACTTCGGTCTCGATCCAGTCCGCCAGGTCGGCATCGATGCGCAGCGCATACTGCAATACAGCGCGGCGCAGGCGATGGCCGTTGTCGGCAAGATTGTCGCAACTGAGCACGGTATAGGGTGCCAGTTCGAGCTGCCGGCGCGCGCGCAGGCCGGCGACGATATAACCGATGGCGCTGCGCGGCGATGCCGGCGAGGCGAGGTCATGCGCGATGTCGGGATGACTCACGTCGAGGTCCTGGCCAGCCAGGCAGTAGCCCTTCTCGGTAATCGTCAGCGTCACCAGTCGTACCGCGGGATCGGCGAGTCGGGCCAGTACCGCGGCAGGTTCGTCGCGCGCGCACAGCAGCTCGCGGATCGAGCCGATCACGCGCAGCTGGCTTTGTTCGCCCAACAGGGCGAGCGCGTACAGGCCATCCTGCGGTTGCAGCGCGTTGCGCACGTCGGCGCTATGCAGGGACACGCCGCAAATGGCCCAGTCCGGATGATCCGCCAGCAGGTCGTCGAGATACACCGCCTGATGCGCGCGATGGAACGCACCGGGGCCGAGATGGACGATGCCGATGCGGGTATCGGCTGGCTTATAGGCCGGCTTGCGTACGGACGATGGCAAGTTGGCCAGCGCCTTCAGGGAGAGGCGCGTGGCCTGTTGCGATTGCATCTCGGCCATCAGCGCTTCACCTCGAAGCCGCCCTGGGCGAGGAACGCGCGCATATCGGCCTCACGCAGCACGTTGACGTCGCCGGGTACGGAATGTTTCAGGCAGGCGGCGGCGATGGCGAAGTCGAGTGCGTCCTTGTCGCTCATATGGCGCAGCAGGCCGTGCAGCAAGCCGGCGGCAAACGCATCGCCGCCGCCAATGCGATCGACGATGCCGGTGAGCGCATACGGGTTCGTGCTCAGTACACGGTCGCGGACGGCCAGCATGCCGGCCAGTTCCTGGTCGTCGACATTGCGGTGCTGGCGTTCCGTGGCCGCCATATGACGAAGGCGCGGCCACGCGGCGAACGCGGCTGCTGCTGCCGCTGCAAAGCGCTCGCCTGCGCTCTTATAGGGAAAGTCCACGCCCAGGATCAGGGCGACGTCGCGGTCGTTGCCAAAGATCAGGTCGGCCTCGGCCACGATCTCGCGCAGCAGGGCGGGCGCCTCCACTACCCGCGAGCCCCAGAGCTTGCTGCGGTAATTGCAGTCGAACGAGATCGACACGCCTGCCTCGCGCGCCGCCCGCACGGCGGCCAGCGCCGCTTGTGCCGTGCTCCTGCCCAGGGCCAGGTTGATGCCCGAAAGATGCAGCCACTGCGCACCTGCGAGCAGTCGGGGCCAGTCGTAAGCCTTGGCCGGGGTACGCGCGAATACCGAATCCGCACGGTCGTAAAGCACTTCGGAAGGACGCTGCATGGCGCCGGGCGAGAGGAAATACAGACCCATGCGGCCTTCGGCATAACGCAGGCCGGAAGTATCCACGCCATGCCGGCGCAGCTCACCCGCGCAGGCGTGCCCGAGCATATTGTCCGGCAGTGCGGTGATCATGGCGCTGTCGTGGCCGAGGATGGCGAGCGACGCGGCCACATTCGCTTCCGCGCCGCCGAAGCGCACATCGAAGTGTGGCGACTGCAGCGGCAGTTCATGCCCTGGTGGCGATAGCCGCATCAGCAGCTCGCCGAAAAAGACGATGCGGCTCTTGCTGTTGTTGGTCTTGGGTTCGTTACGCATCACGTTTTCCATCAGTGCTGGACGACGACGTCCTTGACCAGGCGGATATCGGCGCTGGATGCGCCGACCTGCACCTGGTAGTGACCCGGATCGACGGCATAGGCATGCCGCACGTCGTCGTAATACTTGAGATCGCTGGCAGGCGAGATATCGAAGCTGACGGTGCGCTCCTCGCCCGGTTGCAGGTTGACGCGCTGGAAGCCGCGCAGTTCCTTGATCGCGCGCGCATGAGGCGTATTCAGCGGACGCAGGTACAACTGGACGACTTCGTCGCCGGCGCGCCGGCCCGCGTTCTTCACCTTCAGCGTGACTTTCACGTGATCTTTCGCATCGACCTTGTTGCGGTCGAGCTGAAGATCCGAATAAGTGAAGTTCGTATACGACAGGCCGTAGCCGAACGGATACAGCGGCTTGCCCTTGAAGTAACGGTAGGTGCGCCCGCTCATGCTGTAGTCGTCGAACGCCGGCAGCTTTTCGTCGCCCTTGTAGAACGTCACCGGCAAACGGCCCGCGGGATTGGCGTCGCCGAACAGCACGTCGGCGACGGCATTGCCGCCGCGCTGACCGGGATACCAGGCGAACACGATCGCAGGCACATGCTGCTTGGCCCAGTCGACGGCCAGCGCCGAGCCGGCGGTCAGCACCAGCACCACGGGCTTGCCGGTCGCCTGCAGCGCTTCGAGTAGTTTCTCCTGCGTCTGTGGCAGGCGCAGATCGGTGCGATCCCCTCCTGCAAAACCAGGATAGTTGACCTTCATCTCCTCGCCTTCCACATCGCCGGTCAGGCCACCCACGAAGACCACGACGTCGGCATGCCGCGCCGCATCGAGCGCTTCCTCGAACGGCGGCTTGGCACCCGGCAGGCGCCAGGCCAGCTGTACGTCGGCGTTCTTGGCGCCCTTGGCATATTCCAGGCGCAGGTCGTAGGCCTTGCCCGCGACCAGGTCGACGAAGACGCTTTGCTTATGCGGATTCGCGCTGGCGTCCCATGCATCGATCAGCGGATGGTCGTCGAGGTAAAGGCGAAAACCGTCGATAGCCGCGGCGCTCAACTCATAGCGGCCCGATACCGGCGGCAGCAGCCGACCGCTCCAGCGCACGCTGAAATGATTGTTTTCCAGGGCCTGCGCGGCCGGCAGCTCGCCACGGCTGATCAGGTCGTCGACCGGCGTGCTGTGATCCCAGCGAAAACTGATCTTGGCATCCGTGCGCGTCAGCACCGGCGTCGAGGCAAAGTCGTTGCCGCGGAAATACTCGCCCTTGAGGCCGTGCTCGGTGGCGTTGGCCGAGGGACGCAGATAGCCCGGCTCGATCAAGGTCGCCGCACCCGGCCCATTGAGGCCTTCGACCAGGGCGGCGCCATGGGCATAGCTGACTTGCGCCTTCGGCACGGCCTGGCGGATGCCCTGCAGGATGGTCACCGGCGCGGCCGGCGTGCCGTAGTAATTGCCCAGCAACGGCGCGACTTCATCCGCCGTCGGGCCGATGACGGCGATGCGGCGGATGTCGTGCGAAAGCGGCAATACGCCATCGTTCTTCAGCAACACGATCGATTCCTGCGCGGCGCGGCGCGCCAGTTGATCGTGTTCGGGCGACTGATTGACGCTGTAGGGAATCTGCGCATAGCGCACGCGTTCCGGCGGATCGAACATGCCGAGCCGGAAGCGGGCCAGCATCAAGCGCTTGAGCGCGGCATCGATCTCGCTCTCGCTGATCAGGCCCTGGTGCACGGCGGCGGTAAGTGCCGCATAGGTCTTGCCGCAGTTCAGATCGTCGCCGTTCCTTACCGCCAGTGCCGCCGCCTGTTCGGCGGTGGGCACGATCTTGTGATGGAGATAGATATCCTCGACCGAGTCGCAGTCGGACACGACGTAGCCGTGGAAACCCCAGGTCTTGCGCAGGATGTCTTGCAGCAGGCGGGGGCTGGCGGAGGCCGATTCGCCATTCACGCGATTGTAGGCACCCATCACCGCATCGACCTTGGCTTCCTGCACCAACGCCTGGAACGCCGGCAGATAGGTTTCGAACAAATCGCGTTCGCTGGGATGCACATCGAATTGATGACGGTCCGCCTCCGGGCCGCTATGCACGGCGAAGTGCTTGGCGGTCGCATCGAGCTTGCGGTACGTCGGATCGTCGCCTTGCAGGCCGCGCACGAAGGTCACGCCCATGCGCGAAGTGAGATAGGGGTCTTCGCCGTAGGTTTCCTGCCCTCGGCCCCAGCGCGGATCGCGGAAGATATTGATGTTCGGCGACCAGAACGTCAGCCCCTCGTAGCGGCCATGCATGTCGTGCCGCTCGAACTCGTTGTACTTGGCGCGTGCTTCGTCGCTGATCGCCGTGGCCACCTGGCTCATCAGCGCGGTATCGAACGTCGCCGAGAGGCCGATCGCCTGCGGGAAGACGGTGGCCTGGCCGGCGCGGGCGACGCCGTGCAAGGCCTCGTTCCACCAGTCGTAAGCCGGTACGCCGAGACGCGGTATCGCCGGCGCGCTGTTCTGCATCTGCGAAACCTTTTCCTCCAGCGTCATGCGCGAAACGAGATCGGCGGCGCGCTCTTCGAAGCTGCGCTTGAGGTCGAGGTAGGCAGGTGCAGCCGTGGCAGCGTCTGTGGCTGGCGCGCAGAAGGCGAGGGCGCTTACCGCAAGCAGGGCGGCGGCCATGATCGCGCGCCATGGCGGCAACGACGAACCAGGGAATCGAGCCATCGACACTTCCTTGAAACTGTTGTGCATGTTCATTGCTTCTTATTCGTTCCCAAGCTCACGCGCATAAGGCCCCACGACCGCGCCCACGAAGCCGCCGGCCACATCGGTGCTGAGCAGGGTTCCGTCTTCGTCGCGACCCAGCCACTTCCAACCGGAACCGTCGTCATAGCCGAACGAATAACGGCCACCGTCTGCGACGATCTTCAGCGTCAGTTGCCGGGTGTTCTTCGCCAGCACAGCCGTCGCCACGAGCGACTTGTCGTCGCCACGGTGCCGCTCCAGCGACAACACCACCTGGTCGCCAACCCGCTTCGCGCCCATGGCATACCAGTAGTGCTCGTTCTGGAAGCTCGCGATGCCGGCCTCGGTACCGGCCTGTGCCGGCACGGTCAGCGAGGTGCTGGCTTCGAAGACCAGATGCTGTTGGCGGCGTGCCAGGAAGGATGGGTTGCGCAGCGTGTCCAGATCGTCCGGCAGCGGGTGGATCGCCAGCTTGCCGGGGTGACTGCGCAGGTCGGCCCACTCCTGTTTCGGCACGCGCACGTACATCCAGGCGGAATCGAGCGTGGTGCTGGCGAACGTATCGCGCCAGTCGAAGTTGCCGCTCTGCGGCGTCTGTGTCGCATCGCGCTGCATGAACGCCGGTCCCGCTGCAAGCTGCGGAATCGCGCGGCCATGCGGCAGGATCGTCGGCCAGCCATCCTTCCATGTGACCGGCAACAGGAAGGTCTCGCGGCCGGTGTTGTAGTGCACGCGGTCGTACGCGCGGCTGGCCAGGAACACCGCCCACCAGCTGCCATCGGGCGTCTCGACCAGGTTGGCGTGGCCGGCATTGGTGATCGCGTCGGCACGATCGGCTGGAAGATCACGCTGGGTCAGGATCGGATTGTCGGCATAGGGTGCGTACGGGCCCCACACCGAACGGCTGCGCAGCACCACCTGCGAATGCTGAGGTCCGGTGCCGCCTTCGGCGCAGACGAGGTAGTACCAGCCCTGGCGCTTGTACAGGCGCGGTCCCTCGATCCAGATCGGCTTCTTCGACAGATCGACGCCGCCGTTGATCACCACGCGACGCGGGCCGAAAGGCTTGTGGCGGGCCAGATCGAGCTGCTGCATCCAGATCGCGCGATGCCCCTCATACAGCGGCTTCCCCTCGGGCGCGTCATTGTTGAGCAGATAGACCTTGCCGTCGTCGTCGAAGTACAGCGATGGATCGATGCCGCCGATGCTAGGCAGCCAGATGGGGTCGGACCACGGACCGGCGGGATCCTTCGCGGTGGCCATGAAGTTGCCGCCGCTGTCGACCGCGGTATTGACCACGTAGAAGGTGCCGTCGTGATACGCGATGTTCGGCGCGAACACACCGCGCGACAAGCTCAAGCCGTCGAAATTCAGCTGGGACGGCCGATCGATGACGTGGCCGATCGGCGTCCAGTGCACCAGATCGCGGCTCTCGTACACCGGAATGCCCGGGAAGTAGCCGAAGCTCGAGGTGACCAGGTAGTAGCGGTCGCCGACCCGGACCACGCTGGGGTCCGGGTTGAAGCCGGTGAGAATGGGATTGCGGTACTGGCCTGGCGCCAGCGGCTGCTCGAACGCCTGGTCGTGGCCGCGATACTCGAACCAGTCGAACAACACCGGTTCCTGCGCGCGCGCGGACATGCAGAGCATGCCAACGAGCAGCATGAGGCCAACACGAAGGGAACAACGCTTACGACCCTTCGACGAAAAGACAGGGCCTGCGGTGAGGCCGAATAGCCGGGCCAGCGCCATCACCAATCCCACATCGAGCCGTCTTCCAGGCGTGCGATCGGCAGCTGCTTAGGCGCGTAGGGGTAACGTGCCGCCAGCTTCTCGTCGATGGTGACGCCGTGTCCCGGCGATTCGCCGCAATGCAGGCGGCCTTCGCGGAAGAAGTAGTCGTGCGGGAACACGTCGTTTGCTTCGTCCGAATGGAACATGTATTCCTGGATGCCGAAGTTGGGCACCCAGGTATCGAAGTGCAGCGCCGCGCCCATGCATACCGGCGACAGGTCGGTGGCGCCGTGGCAGCCGGTGCGTACCTGATGCAGCGCGGCGAAGTCGGCCAGACGACGCAGATGGGTGATGCCGCCGGCGTGCACGATCGTCGTGCGGATGTAGTCGATCAGCTGGTTCTCGATCAGGTGCTTGCAGTCCCAGATCGAGTTGAACACTTCACCCACCGCCAGCGGCGTCGCCGTATGCTGGCGGATGAGCTCGAATGATTTCTGGTTCTCCGCCGGCGTGGCGTCTTCCAGCCAGAACAGCCGATACGGTTCCAGGCTGCGTGCCAGCCGCGCCGCCTCGATCGGCGTCAGGCGGTGGTGCGCGTCGTGCAGCAGTTCGACGCCGGTGCCGTGGTCGGCGCGCAGGCGCTCGAACAGCTGCGGCACGATCTCGAGGTATTTCGGCGTGGACCACACGGTCTCGGCCGGCAGCTCGCTCTCGGCCGGCTCATACGGCTTGCCGCCGCTGGAAATGCCGTAGGCCTTCTTCACGCCGGGCACGCCGCATTGCGCGCGCACCGCGAGGTAGCCCTGTTCGATATAGGCGCCGACCTGTTCGCTGGTTTCGCTGATGTCGCGGCCATTGGCATGGCAGTAGACCAGGGCGCCTTCGCGCGAGCGCCCGCCGAGCAATTGATAGACCGGCATGCCGGCGAGCTTGCCCTGGATGTCCCACAGCGCCATGTCGACGGCGGCAATCGCCGTCATGGTCACCGGGCCGCGCCGCCAATAGGCGCCGCGATAGAGGTACTGCCAGATGTCTTCGATGCGGCCTGCGTCGCGCCCGATCAGGTTCGGTACGACATGCTCCTGCAGGTAGGCGGCCACCGCCAGTTCGCGGCCGTTGAGCGTGGCGTCGCCGATGCCGCTGATGCCCGAGCGTGTTTCGATCTTCAGCGTGACGAAGTTGCGCCCTGGACAGGTCACGATGACGCGCGCGGCGGTGATTTCGCGATCGCGAGCCGAACCATTGGCGGTAACTTCAGGGGAGGGGGGGTGCTCATGGCCGGGTTCCTTGCTTGGCTTCTTGTGTTGGCGTGAGGGGCAGCTCGAACGGTCCGGCCGGCAGGCCGGAGCCGTCGTAAAGCGTGCAGATCGGGCTGTCGGCCCAGCAGTAGCGGACGCGCGCGATGGCGCTGGCGGGGATGGCCGCGCGCAGTACGATCTGGTTGCCGCGAATATCGGCGCTGGCGTAATGGCAGGAGTCCGCCTGGGCGCCGCACAGTTCAAAGCCGACCGGATGATCCGCGCCATAGACGATCAGCTTGTCGGTGACGTCGCCGAACGTGAGCGTGACCGCATCGCCGGTGCGCTGCACCGCCGTGGGCAGCGGACCGGACGGCGGCAACGCCTCGCCATAGATCACATGGCGCGCTGCGCGTGCGAGGCGCCGCCCCAGTTCCTGCTTGTTTGCCGGATGGATGTCGGAACGCTCACCGATGTCGACTGCGACAGCGAGCCCAGAGTGCGGGTCCTGCGCGGCAGCGAGGCGCTGCGCCTCGCGCACCTGGGCCGAGCCGCTCTCCACCGGGTGCGTGGGTGCCGGACCATAACCGGCGAGCTGCACGATCAGCATCGGCAGGTTCGCGCCGAAGCGGGCGCGAAGATCGCCACGCAGGCCGTCGAGCAGCGCAAGGTAATTGGTCGCGTGGCTGGTGTTCGACTCGCCCTGATACCACAGCACGCCGCGCAGGCCGTAATGGCCTAGCGGCGCGATCATGCCGTTGTAAATCGTGGTCAGGCCGGAGGTCGACAGCCAGGGCGGGCTCGGCGGCGGTCCGTAGGAGGAAGGCACCATCTGGTACTGCCAGGCGTCGCCCAGGGCGACCGTCGAGCCGTCGGCGAGGCGCAGTGCGCGCTTGGCCGCTGGCCCGTAGAGGCCGTCGTCGCGATACGTGCCGAGCACGTTGATGACGATGAGGTTGTCGCCTTCATGCAGCGCGCCGGGTGGCAGCGTGTAGGAACGATCGTCGCCACCGTAGCCGGTGCCCACCCAATGGCCATTGACCCAGGTCTGGTCGGCTTCGTTGACCGTGCCCAGCGACAGCACCGCGCCCTGTGCCGCCTGCTCGGCGGTCAGCTTCACCGTGGTGCGATACCACAGCATGCCGGTGAAGTTCGCCAGCTCTGGCATCTCCCAACGCTGCCAAGCGCCGCGATCGAGCGGGGCCGGGTGCCAGCCTTCATTGACGACGTGCGCTGGGTTCCACGGCTCGTTGGTCGCGCCAACGCCAGGGCGCGAACGCCACCAGGCCTGCCACTGCTGAGCCCACTGCTGGCCCGCGCCGGCAGGGTTCTTGGCATAGAGATCGAGCAGGTCAAGCGATGCGTCGTAGCCGCCGACCTTGCGCAAGGCCGGCGCGCTCATCCAGGGTTCGATGCGCGATCCGCCCCAGGCCGAGACGATCAGACCCATCGGGACCTGCACGGTCTTCTGCAGCTCGCGTGCGTAGTAGTAGCAGGTGGCGGAAAACTCGGGCACGTTTTCCGGCGTGGTCTTCAGCCAGTGATTGGCGGCAGGAATACTGTCCTGCGGCGTCACACTGCTGATGTTGTCGACGGTCAGCATGCGAATGCGATCGTTCGATGCGTTTTGGATTTCAGAGCGCGAATCCAGGGTGCGCTTGACCTGCAACACCATGTTGGATTGGCCGGTACACAGGAACACATCGCCGACCAGGACGTCATTGAGGATCTGCGAGCTGCCGTCCGCCGCCGTCACCTTGAGCGTATAGGGGCCACCCGCAGGCAGCGCCGGCAGCGAGGCCTGCCATCGACCGTTGGCGTCGGCGCGTGCGCTTGTGCTTTTGCCGGCAAACGCGATCTCCAGCTTTTCGCCGGGTTTGGCTTGCCCCCAGACGGGATTGGCACGGTCGCGTTGCAACACCGCGTGATCCTGGAAGATGGCGTTGAACAACGCAGCATCGTCGCTCCTGGCCTGCGCGCTGAATGCGCAGAAGCCAAGCAGTGCGACAAGCACGGCCGCGCTGCGGCGAGCCTTGAAATTGTGAGGCATAGCGTGGGTCACCATGATCAATGGCCAGGTACGTACGGAAAGGAAAGGGACTCGTAATACTCGAGCGGGTGTTGCGGCGGCGCGTAGCCGGTCGGTAAGGGCAGGCCTGACTTGCTCTGGAAATAGGCGATGCTGGCATCGCGCCACCACTGGGCCTCCTTCTCCTGGATAGCCAGGAAGGCGGCGACCTGCCGGTAGCGCTGCGCATCGATATGGCCGTCCAGATGGCGCCAGGTCTCGCGCATCTGCTTCACTTCATCGACGCCGCGGGTGTAGTGCGCCACCAGCTCGTACCACAGCGTCTGGCCCGAATGCATGCGGTAGTTCCAGGGCAGGTGGTGGAACCACAGCAGGTATTGATCGGGCGTCTGCTTGGGATCGTTGAACTGCGCAGCGAGCGGCGGTGCGTACTGGGCCACGGCATCGCTGCCGGTGCTGTCGCGGTCAAAGCCGATGCCATGACTGTCTGCGTGATGGTAGTAGACCGGCGTCCAGTCGGCCCGCGGGCCGCCGGCAAACCAAGGCTGCGGACCATAGTGGTGGCCATTGCCCATCAGGTGATGCAGGCCCAGCGGCGTCATGTAGTCGACCACCGCCTCACGCGACGCCATCATCATGTCGACGACCGGTTTGACGAAGGCCTCGTCGTTGCTGAAGGTCATGCGCACCCATTCCTCGGCAATGGCGCGCGATGACAATGAAGGGTTCCAGGCGAGCCGGCCAAAAGCGAACCAGTTGGCCTGGTTGAAATCCGAACCAGACCAGTCGCGATCGGTGCCGATATTGGCGACACCGGCCATGCCGGTCAGCGCGTAGCCATGCAGCGAACCATCGATCACCTTGGCCACGGTGGAGCCTTTGCCGTGCACCAGGGTGTCAGCCTGCAAGGTTTCCTCGAACAGCGGGCCCAGATAGACCAGGTGCGTGGCGAAGCCCAGGTATTCCTTGGTGATCTGGAATTCCATCATCAGCGGCGTCTTCGGCATCGCGCCGAACAGCGGGCTGAAGGGTTCCCTGGGCTGGAAATCGATGGGCCCGTTCTTCACCTGCAGCAGCACATTGGCGTGGAAGCGGCCATCGAGCGGCTTGAATTCGGTGTAGGCCTGCTTGGCGCGGTCGTCCGGCTGCTCATGCGAATAGACGAAGGCACGCCAGATCACCACACCGCCATGCGGCGCGAGTGCTTCGGCCAGCATGTTCGCGCCGTCCGCGTGGTTGCGGCCGTAATCCTGCGGGCCCGGCTGGCCTTCGGAGTTGGCCTTGACCAGGAAGCCGCCAAAATCCGGCACGTATTTGTAGATCTCGTCGGCTTTCGCGCGCCACCAGCGCTGCACCTGCGGATCGAGCGGGTCGGCGGTCTTCAGTCCACCGAGCTCGATCGGCGAGCTGAAGCGGACGCTGAGGTAGACGCGGATGCCATAAGGGCGAAGCACACCGGCCAACGCCTTCACCTTCTCCAGGTACAGCGGCGTCAGGATCTGGGCATCGGCGTTGACGTTGTTGAGTACGGTGCCGTTGATGCCGATGGAAGCATTGGCGCGCGCATAGTCGGTGTAGCGCGGGTCGAGCCAGTCGGGCAGCTTTTGCCAGTCCCAGATGGAATTGCCGGCGTAGCCGCGTTCGACGTGGCCGTCGAGATTGTCCCAGTGGTTGAGGACGCGCAGTTTGATATGCGGTGCTTCGCGCAGATCGAGATGAGCGATCGATTGCGCGGTTTGCAGTAGGCGCAGGAAATGGAAGGCGCCGTACATGACGCCGATATCGTCATTGCCGACGATGACCGTCGTCGCATGGCCGGCCACGACGACGCTGCGGATCAGATAGCCCTCGCGGCCGAGATCCCTGGTGTTCAAGCGCAGCTGCGCGATCAACGGGGAAGAAGCAGGCGTGCCTGCGACGATCGCGCCATCATGGGTGACGTTGTCCGACAGTGGCGGTGCATGGCCGAGCAGGCCACCTAGTCCGCGCAGCAATTCCTGGCGAGTGGCGGTTTGGGTGGGTGTCGCGGCGCCCACGATCAATTGCGAGGCATGGTCGCGATACGTCTCCGCCTGCGCGGATCCGAGCGGGCGGTAGCGTAGCCACAGGTCGTAGCCGTCTTCGGCAAAGGCTTGCGTAGCGCATAACGTTGCAAGCAGCGTCAGCACGGCCACCGCGAAGCAGCGGCGAAGCGGACGCTTGCGCGCATGGCCGGCGGGCATCGACGATGTCCCGCGGATTGTTTTGCTGGCGGCAAATCCTGGTAACGCTAACATATGTAAGAATTTCCCCATTCCCGGTCCAATATCACGACGGATATCGATTTCGGTGGCCACCGCGACGCGACTTGTGCGGTTTCGAACCCGCTAGAAGGAAACGGCATTGAAGAAGACAAGCAAGAAATCGGTTCGCCGCAAGGGATTCGCCGTCACCATCGATGAGGTGGCGGCGCTTGCCAAGGTGTCGCCGATGACGGTGTCGCGCGTCATCAATGGACACAGCACGGTACGCGAATCGACCCGCGAGCGGGTCATGCAGGCCGTGAGCGAACTGGGCTATATCCCGAACCAGGCGGCGAGTTCGCTGGCTGCCGCCCAGGATGCGCGTATCGCGCTGATCTACACCAACCCCAGTGCCGGCTACTTGCGGGAACTGTTGCTCGGCGCCTTGCACGGTACGGCGCGCACGGCGGCGCAGTTGGTCATCGATGACTGGGACGGGCTCGACACCCATGCCGAGCGCAAGGCGGCGCGCGCGCTCGCCAAAGGCGTGGCCGGCGTGATCCTGCCGCCGCCGTTGTGCGAATCCAAGGTGGTGATCGAAGAATTGGTGAATGCTGGCGTGCCGGCGGTGGCGATCGCCTCGGGACGCTTCAATCACGATATTTCCAGCGTTCGCGTCGATGACTTCCTCGCCAGCAAGGAGCTCACCGAATACCTGATCCAGATGGGGCATACGCGCATTGGCTGCATCAAGGGCCACCCCAACCAGACGGCCAGCACGCGCCGCTTCGAGGGCTACCAGGCGGCGCTCAAGGAAGCAGGCATTCCGTTCGATCCCGCCCTGGTCCAGCAGGGTTACTTCACCTATCGCTCCGCACTGCCCGCCGTGGAGTCCTTGCTGGCGCTGCGCAAGCCGCCGAGCGCGATCTTTGCCGGCAACGATGACATGGCTGCCGCGGCGATCTCGGTGGCGCATCGACGTGGACTCGACGTGCCGCGCGATCTCTCCATCGTCGGCTTCGATGACACGTCGGCCGCGACCACCGTGTGGCCCGAGCTCACCACGATCCGCCAGCCGATCGCGACCATGGCCGATTCGGCCATCGACATCCTGCTGCGCACGATTCGCCGCAAGGAAAACGACACGCGCGTGGTGGTCGATCATGTGGTTGCACATCAGCTGATCAAGCGCGATTCGGTCGCGCCCTATACCGCTCCCAACGGAAAGTCGCGGGGCTGACGAGCAGCCCCGCGATTTCTCAAAAGCCTCGGTGGGGCGAGGCCGGACCTCGGTGGGGCGAGGCCATGCGGGCGAGGGCAGGTTCACCCTAGCCCTCCATCTGTTCCAGTTCCTTGCCGCGGGTCTCGTGCACATAGCGCTGCACGAAGAACACCGACACCACGGCGGCCGCGGCATAAAGGCCATAGGCGCCAGCGAGCCCGATGCCGGCCAGCAGGATGGGAAAGCTCACGGTGATGACGAAGTTCGAGGTCCATTGCGCGGCGCCTGCCACGGCCAGGCCCGAGCCGCGGATCTGGTTGGGGAACATTTCGCCCAACATCACCCACATCACCGGTCCCCAGGACATATTGAAGAAGGCCACGTAGACGTTGGCGGCGATCAGCGCCAGCGTGCCCATGGGATGGGACAGCGCCAGCTTGCCGTTGGCATCCAGCCCGGCATGGGCGAATGCGAACGTGACCAGGATCAAGCTGACGGCCATGCCGAGCGAGCCGATCCACAGCAGCGGCTTGCGCCCGACCTTGTCGATCAACATGACGGCGACCAGGCAGGCGCCGATGCTCAAGGCGCCGGAAAACACATTGATCAGCAGCGCATCGTTCTCGGAAAAGCCGACGGCCTGCCACAGCACCGCGCCGTAGTAGAACACCACGTTGATGCCGACCAACTGCTGAAACGTCGCCAGGCCGACGCCGACCCAGACGATCGGGCGGATCTTGCCGCTGACCTTGTCCACCAGGTCGGACAGGCGCGGGCGATGGCGGTCGTGCGCCAGCGAGGCGCCGATCTCGGCCAACATGGTTCGCGCCTTGCCTTCGCCATACAGCTGGGTCAGCACGGCGGAGGCTTCCGCTTCGCGCTTTCGCACCACCAGATAGCGCGGGCTTTCGGGTATGAACAACAGCGAGACAAAGAACAGCGAGGACGGCAGCGCCTGCATCCAGAACATCCAGCGCCACGCGGCCTGATTCAGCCATAGCGCCTCGGTCGATGCGCCGGCTGCCTTCGCCAGCAGGTAATTGCTGAGGAACGCACAAGACAATCCGCCGATAATGGCGATCTGCTGCACCGTCGCCAGCCGGCCTCGGTAGCGTGCCGGTGCGACCTCGGCGATATAGGCGGGTGCGATGACGCTGGCCGCACCGACGGCGAATCCGCCCATCACGCGTGCGGCAACAAACAACAACGCCGTTCCTGCGACGCCGGCGCCCAGCGCCGACAGCAGGAACAGCACGGAGGAGATGATAAGGACCGCGCGTCGACCCCAAAGGTCGGACACGCGCCCGGCGAAAAACGCGCCGAGCGCGCAACCCAGCAGCATCGAGGCAACCACCAGGCCGACGACGGCCGAACTGGCGTGGAATGTCGTGCTGAGTCCCTCGACGGTGCCGTTGATGACGCCGCTGTCGAAGCCAAACAAAAAGCCGCCAAGCGTGGCGACACAACTGATCTGCACGATGAGCCGGGTGTTTTCCTCAGCCCTTGCGGGGAGGGCTTTTTCAAACAAGACGTTATCCATACTTTAGGTATCTCTTGGCCATAGTCTGGGTTCCGTCCACCTGTGAGATGTGGCCCGGCTCACCGTGGATGGCGCCTCTCCCGGGAGGGTGGAGAGGCGCCATCCCGTCTTCAACGCGACAGATACAGGTTGAGCAGGTTCTCGTAGCGCTCCTGCTTGCCGCTGCGCTGGGTCGGCTCGCCGCTCTTCACGGCCAGGGCGCGCAGGTCGTCCAGGCTCAGCTTGGCCAGTTCGAAGTCGCGGCCAGGGCCGTTGTCGAAGCTGGCATAGCGATCGGCGCGCCACTGTTCCCACGGCGAAGCCGTCAACAAGCCATGGGCGACTTCCAGGCCGCGGGCGAACGAATCCATGCCGCCGATGTGGGCCAGGAACAAGTCGTCGGCATCGGTCGATTCGCGGCGCACCTTGGCGTCGAAGTTCAGGCCGCCCGGTGCCAGGCCACCCTGGCGCAGCACCACCAGCATGGCGCCGACGGTGTCGTACAGATCGGTCGGGAATTGGTCGGTATCCCAGCCGTTCTGCGCATTGCCGCGATTGGCATCGATGCTGCCGAGCAGGCCGTGATTCGACGCCACCTGCAGATCGTGCTCAAACGTATGGCCGGCCAGCGTGGCGTGGTTGGCCTCGATGTTGAGCTTGAAATCCTTGTCCAGGCCGTGCTGTTGCAGGAAGCCGGCCACGGTGGCGGAGTCGAAGTCGTACTGATGGTTCATCGGCTCCATCGGCTTGGGCTCGATCAGGAAGTTGCCCTTGAAGCCGATGCTGCGCCCGTAGTCGCGTGCCATGGTCAGGAAGCGGCCAAAGTGTTCCAGTTCGCGCTTCATGTTCGTGTTGTGCAGCGAGGCGTAACCTTCGCGACCACCCCAGAACACATAGTTGCTGCCGCCGAGTTCGACGGTGGCGTCAAGGGCCGCCTTGATCTGCACGGCAGCGCGGGCCACCACGGCGAAATCGGGATTGGTCGCCGCACCATTCATATAGCGAGGATGGCTGAACAGGTTCGCCGTACCCCACAGCAGCTTGACGCCGGTGGCGCTCTGGCGCTCCTTGGCCAGCGCGACCATATGCTTCAGGTTCTTCTCGTACTCGCCGACGTCATCGGCATCGGGTGCCATGTCGATGTCGTGGAAGCAGTAATACGGCACGCCGAGCTTGGTGAAGAATTCGAACGCGGCATCGAGCTTGGCTTCGGCGCGGGCGATCGGCGCGGCCTCCACATCCCACGGATAGTGGCGCGTGCCCGGACCGAACGGATCGTGACCCATGTTGCAGAAGCTGTGCCAGTAGCAGACCGCGAAGCGCAGGTGCTCGGCCATGGTCTTGTCGCCGATCTTCTTGTTGGCGTCGTAGTGCTTGAACGCCAGCGGATTGTCCGACTGGCGGCCTTCGAACGGAATGCTGCCGATACCGGGGAAGTATTCGCGTTTGCCGATGAAAGGGGTACTCATGAGGTTCAAATCCTTGTCGAGGAGTGAGGGCGTCGGAGTCGGCGACGCATCAAACGGTGTGCGTGGATTAGCGATACGCGTAGAAGGAGACGGCTGCGTCCAGGTGGCGCAGGAATTGTCGATAGGGGTTTCGATAAGCGGCGGCCGCGTTGGCGTCCGGGCGCGTCGACAGCGCCGGCTCGATAAGGACATGCTCGCGTGCGAGGTCGGCAAGCGCCGCGCTACCGCCGTTGGCGTGGTCATGGGCCCATAAGGCTTGCAACGCCGCACCAAAGGCGGCGCCTTCGGCCTGGGTGGGCACATCCACCGGGAGTTCGAATACGTCGGCCACCATCTGCCGCCACGCGGCGCTATGGCTGCCGCCGCCGGTGAGACGAATCGCGTCGAAGCGCAGACCGGCCTTCAGCCAGGCGTCGTAGCCGTTGCGCAAGGCATAGGTCGCGCCTTCCATGGCCGCGCGATACGCGTTGCCGCGGGTCAGGTTGGCCATATCCACGCCATGCAGGCTGGCGCGTGCGTTCGGCATGTCCGGCGTGCGCTCGCCGTTGAAGAACGGCAGCATCACCAGGCCGGCGGCGCCAGGCGCGGTATCGGCCATCACCGCATCGCCATCGCGACTGCTGAAGCCGAACGCGCGCGCCACGCTTTCCGTGGCGACCGTGCAATTCATCGTGCAGATCAGCGGCAGCCAGCCGCCCGTCGACGAGCAGAACGCCGCCCAGCTGGCGTCGTCACTCACCACTGGCTGGTCGGCGTACGCGAACAGCGTGCCGGACGTGCCCAGGCTCATGCTCAGCACGCCGGGCACGACGTTGCCCGTGCCAATCGCCGCCATCATGTTGTCGCCGCCGCCGGCCGATACACGTACGTTGCGCGGCAAGCCAAGTTCATCGGCGATGGCTGGCGCGATGATAAAGCTCGCGTCCGCCTCGACCAGGGGCGGCAGGCACGCGGCGAGGTCACGCTGCTTATCCGTTGCCGCCAGCATGGACGCGGACCATTGACGCGTACGCACATCCAGCCAACCGGTACCCGATGCGTCGCCGCATTCCATCCAGCGTTCGCCGGTGAGCCAGAAGTTCACGTAGTCATGCGGCAGCATGATCGTCGCCAGCTGCTGATAGACCGCTGGCCGGTGCTTGCGCGTCCATGGCAGCTTCGATGCGGTATAGCCGGCGAGGATGGGATTGCCTGCCAGTTCCAGACACCGATCGACGCCACCAGCGTTCGCGATGATCTCGTCGCATTCAAGCTGGGTGCTGGTGTCGCACCACAGCTTGGCGGGTGCCAAGACCTTGCCGGCAGCGTCGACCGGCACGAAGCCATGTTGCTGCCCCGATACGCCAATAGCCACCACGCGGGTGCGAAGGCTCGTATCGAGTTTCGCGAAGCAGGCGCGGATGGCGTCGATCCACCACTCGGCATGTTGCTCGCGACTGCCATCGTCACCAGCGATCAAATCCAGCGCTTGACCATGCGTGGCAACGACGCGACGCAGCGAAGGATCGTAAGCGACGAGCTTGACGCTCTGGGTGCCGACATCAAGTCCAACAACAAGGCTCATCTGCATTCCACGACGGTAAATGTTAGCGCTACCACTTAAGCTAACGGAGAAGTATCAGGCTGGCAAGAACAGCTCGCGGGTCTTTTGCAGTGGGAGAAAAACGAAGCGCGGTCGACGCAACGAGGGGGCGGATGAAATGCCGTGCCGCATTGCAAAAATTACCTCGGACGGATGTTCGAAATGGCAGGGTCGGGAGCGTGATCCGTGCCCACTCGGGAAGACGAAGCTTGCGCGAAGCGTCATCCTGAACAGGCACGGTCGCCCCAGCGATGGTGTTCGAAAGCCGCGTCGTTATGCCAATTCAAGTCGCGTGTTCGCGATCGGGCGCGCATGAGGAACGAGTGCGAGCCTATCGAACGCGAGCGTCGTTTTCTGTTGCTTTGACAGCCACACGAAAATGCTGTGGTGCATCAGAGGTCGCACTCTCAAAGCGGCGTGACACGCGCTGGCGGGGGCGGTCGCGGGGAGCCGGAGGCTGGTGGACCCGATGGTGGAGCGCCGCGCCTGCTGGTTCGGCTTTCCGGTGTCTTGCCGGTTGCCCGCTCTAGCCGGTGGACGAATTCGTGAAGTAGGCGCCAACCCCGAAACGCGCCGTCGCGCGACAGGAGCCCGCGACCAGCCATGCGCCACCCGCAATCGCAAACGAGATGACCAGTGCCGTCCACTGTGTTCGATCGGTCGGTGTGGCGATCACCCCTGGACCCCAGACGAGCAGCGTGATGATGCTGAGCATGGCCGCTTCCAGCGTGGCGGCCAGGCGCGGAACCATGCCGAGCAAGATGGCGATGCAGGCGGCAATGCTTCCTGCGCCCGTCAGGTAGACCCAAGCCAGGCGAAACGGCAGCCATGCCGGAACGAAAGCGACGGTCTGTTCGCTATAGACGAAATGGGAGAGCCCGATCATGGGCAGCGCAAGGGCAAACACCACTCGCGCGCAGCGGATGCCAGTCTTGCCCGTGATGAAGCCCGCGCCCTTCTTCCTGCCGCCGTCAGCCAATGATGCATGGAGAGTCCATCCACCGGCAAAGATCACGGCAATCTCGCCGAAGCCAAGCCAGGTAGCCTCCAACTGCGGCATGACCACCACGGCCGGCACCTTCAGCAACAGCCAAAGGAACAGATAGACGGCCAATACGGCGGCAGTGAACCTGGCCGTGCCTCGAAAGAGCAGGCCGATCCCGGTGATCAACTCGATGCCTGCGCAGATGTAGGCGATCAGTTGTTGGCCCGGCAAATGCTGGATCGGAATGCGTTGCCAGACCATGGCGAAGTCGCCATAGATCAACCCTAGGACACCCAGGCCGATCATGGTCAGCGCGAAGAATACGCGCGCCAGGCCCGGGTTCGCCATGGAAGCCATGTGGCGGTCGTCGGTGCTGAGCACCGGCGATCCGAATCGCGGGTGACCCGGTCGAGCTGTTCTTTGCATACCCCGTCTCCTTCACTGTGTGAGTAACACGCGGACATCGGCGCTGGCGCGGGTCCAGCTGGCGTTGGTACGAACGTAAGCAGGCTTGCTGAAGACTGGTGGATCAAGGAACGCCTGATAGGCGCTGCGCCAATTCGACGCTGCGCGGTGCGGCGAGTCCCCCGTAGCGTGTGTCGATCTGGTCCAGCAGTTGCCTGGCCGGCCCGGTCTCGCCGCGGGCGATCAAGGATTCGGCTTTGTCGAGCTGTTGGCGGAGCAGGCTGTCCATGGTGGCACGGCAACTGGCGAGTTTGCCCGGTTCCGCCGGTCGATGCACGGCGAGCGACTGCAGTGCACGTTCCAGCGACGAGCCATCGGCAAGTTCGTGCCCCGTCCAGGGCATGGTCTCGTTGTCGACATCGAACACGCACCAGGACCGCAGCGATTGCCGGCTCCGCTTGTCGGCATCCTCGTGGGAGGCGTCGCGCTGGCCGGTGAGGAACACCAGGTGCGTCGATTCCTGCAACCGGTAGAGCAGGTCGCGGGGCGGAATGGGGATCTGCTCGCCGATGGCATCGCTGCCCGCATCGAGCAGGACGCCATGGAATAGATCGGGATAACCGAGGGCCAGCCGGAGGGCCACGCGGGAGCCACCGGAGAAGCCGCCGATGTAAACCCTTCCCGGGTCGACGTGATAGCGCGACATGACATTGTGTGCCGCCAGCAGCGCCAGTGGATCGCGCCTGTCGAGCACGTTGGCATCGTTGCCGGAATGGGCCGCGCTTACGAGGATGACGCCGAGGCGGTCCAGTGCAGGTATCCAGGGTGGCGGGACTTCGGCTTGTGGCCAGGGCGGCACGAACACCAGCAACGCATAGCCGCCAGGAGGTTCGTGCGCGGGGACATAGAGTGCGAAGCGCTCCCGTTCCAGATCGATCGGCTGCTCGCTGATGCTTACGTGCGATGCATCGGCCTGTTGCTGCAGGCGGAGCGCATTCAACGGGCTTACCAGACGGCGCGCAAGTTCCACGCTACTCGCATGGGTCGAATACTCCGTAAACGTCACATCGCTGAACAGGCCTATCTTTCCGGCGGCAGCGTCCCCTACCGCCACCGTCAGCGGCAGCAGCATGCTCAGCGGAAGCAGGTGACGCCAGATCATCAGCGGAGGCTAGCATCGGCGCCGTGGCGCAGCATGTGGCTTCACCCGCCAAGCCACGGGCAAGCAACGCGGGCTACGCGGAGAGTGTGAACAGGCCCTAGCCCATCAGGGCGTCTGCGCCTTCTCGGTGCGTTCTAGCGCGCTCCTGGGATAGCTCACCTGGCTTGCGCCATAGGGTGCATGCCACTGTCCCAGGGCGTAGTCGATGGTCATGCGCATATAGCCCTCCGAATAGCGGGTGGACAGGCGTGAGCCATCCGCTTGCAGTTCGAATTCGGTCATGCCGTGCTCGGCATGCGGGAACAGTGCGGTGGTGATGGGCATGCCGTTGGCTTGCAGCGATTTCAATCGGCGCAGGGTTTCTCCACTCGGCGCGTCGATATCGTCCTCGCCAAGCATCCACAGTTGCGGCGTCCTGAGCTTCCTGAGTACGGCGAGGGAGTCGTAGTGCCACGGCGTATGAAACATGAAGGCCTTGCCCTTCTCGCGAATCTCCTCAGCGCTGTACGGCAGCACGAAATAGCTGAAGTCGCCGCGTACGTCCTTGTACCAGGGCTCGTTGCGGTACTTGTTGCGGGCCGCATCCAGCTGCTCGTAGCCCTGGGTCAGCTCGCTGGACAGGATCAGGCCGATCGCATCGGAGATTTCCCACGCCTTATCAATGGTGGCCTGGTCATAGCCCTTGAGCTGGAGCTGGAAGGCCACCGCCTCGCGGTCCTCTTCCAGCGGCGAGATGGCGAGGCCATAGCCGACCATCACGAAGTCCACCTTGGTACGCGTGGCGGCCAGCGGAGCCACCCAGCCGCCCTGGCTGCCGCCGCGGAAGCCGACGCGTCCGGCGCGCGCACCGGCCAGCGCGCGCGCCTCCTTGACGGCGGCCACCGCATCGTTGGCGAGCACGCTGTAATCCTGGGTGTACGTGCCGCCCGAACCACCGGTACCGCGCTTGTCGTAGACGAAGGCGCCGACGCCCTCGGCCGGCAGCTGGCGCTGCATATGGTCATCGATGCGCGCGGAGTCGTGCTCGGAACCGTGGATAAGCACCACGATCGGGACCTTGCCCTTGCCTTCGGGAAGTATCAGCCGGCCAACCAGCCTGGTGCCACCCTCGCCCTCGAATACCGCGTCGTGCACGTCGAAGTGGATGCGCCGGCCGCCCATGCCACCGAACGTGATGCCGCCCTTGGCGCAGTCGGTGAAGGTCGTGTCCTTGCCATCGGGGCGGGGAGTCCAGCCACCGGTGCTGGTCCACACGTCGTTCTCGGCACGGGTCAGTTTGCCCGTCGTACCGTCGATGCGGCGCCAGCGCAAGGCGCCGTCGTCGCTGGGAGCAAGGTCCAGCGAGCTGCCGTCCGTCAACCGATAGGCGCCGACGTGACAATCGACGGCGGGTTGGGCGCTGCTGAGCAGCGTGGCTAACAGTAGGGATAGCATGTGCGTCCAATGCGTGTCGTCGATGGTGATGACCGTAGCACCCGCATGCCTATGGGCCACTGGCCGTAAGTCACGCACCGCCACAAGTCATGGCTTGCGTCATGCTTGCGTGGGGGCGGTCGCGGGGGCGATCGTAGTGTTCGGATGCCGCCGCATCACGTCAATGAATGGACGTGCGGCTGCTTCAGAATATGCAGATCGGTTGCGCCGCCTCGGCGTCATGAAACCAGTCACAGAGTCTTTGCCATGGTTCGCCTAAGCTGTGTACTCGTATTCGCTGCAGGCATGTTGGTCATGGCCCCTGATGGGCAGGCGACAGAAGCGCCCATTGCCACGAAAGTTCTGGTGATCGGGCATCGAGGTGCGAGTGCATTGCGCCCGGAACACACGCTGGCTTCCTATGGCAAGGCGATCGCCGATGGCGCCGACTTCATCGAGCCGGATCTGGTGATGACGCGCGACGGCGTGCCGGTCGCGCGCCACGAGAACGAAATCAGCGGCACCACCGACGTCGCGCAGCATCCCGAATTCGCGGCGCGCAAGAGCACCAGGACGATCGACGGCCATGCCGTCACCGGTTGGTTCACCGAGGACTTCACGCTGGATGAGTTGAAGACGCTGCGTGCCCGCGAACGTCTGCCAGCGTTTCGCAGCACGACTTATGACGGTCAGTTCCAGATTCCCACCCTGGACGAGATCATCGACTTCGTCGCGGCCGAGTCGGCCACGAGCGGTCGCGTGATCGGCATCATTCCCGAGATCAAGCACAGCACGTATTTCCGGAAAGCTGGCCTGCCGATGGAAGACCGCGTACTCGCGATTCTCGCTGCGCACGCTTACACGCGTACCGCGTCAGTCGAGATCCAGTCGTTCGAGGTCGCCAACTTGCGCTATCTGCGGGACAAGTTGGGCAAAACCCATCCGAATATCCGCTTGCTGCAGCTGATCGGCGATGCGGCTGAGCAACCGTACGATGTCGTCGCTGCGGGCGGCAAGCTGAGTTATGGCGACATGATGACGCCGACGGGGTTGCGCGAGATCGCCACCTATGCCGATGCGATTGGCCCGAATATCCGCGCCATCATCCCGCTCGCTGCCGATGGCACGTTGGGCAAGCCGACAGGGCTGGTACATGACGCGCATGCCGCGAAGCTGGAACTCCATCCCTATACCTTTCGCCCGGAAAACCACTACCAGGCCAGGAATTTCTGGCAGGGAGGCGATCCGAAGACCTTCAACGAGGCCGGTTCCGTGGCCGAGATGCGCGCTTATCTCGACGCGGGAATCGATGCCTTCTTCACGGATGATCCGGCCTTGGGCCGCCGGGCCGTCGACGGTCGCCAGGCGCTATAAGATGGCTACCGCGACGGGTCACTAAATCATCTCTCTTGCTGGGATCCTCCTATGCGTACCGCCATGCGTCGTATCGCCGGCACCGTATTGGCACTTGGCCTGGCCGTGCCCGTGGCGGCGGCTCCCGTCGTGCTCATTTCCATCGATGGCCTGCGGCCGATCGACGTGCTGGACGCGCAACATCGCGGCCTGAAGCTTCCGAACCTGCAGACCTTCATCACGCAGGGCGCCCACGCCGAAAGCGTGCGTGGTGTGCTGCCCACGACCACCTACCCAAGCCACACCACGCTGATTACCGGCGTGTCGCCGGCGAAGCATGGCATCGGGGGCAACCTCACCTTCGATCCGTACAGCACGAATCAGCGGGGTTGGGACTGGTACGCCACCGATATCAAAGCGCCTACCTTGTGGGATGCCGCTCACGACGCAGGCCTGAGCACGGCCAGCGTACACTGGCCGGTGAGCGTGGGCGCGCAGGTGGATTGGAACCTGCCGCAGATTTGGCGCACCGGCACGGCCGATGACCGCAAGCTGCTGGCTGCGCTGGCTACCCCGGGCCTGTTGCCATCGCTTGAAAATCAGCTCGGTGCCTATGCTGACGGTATCGATGAAAGCCTCGCCGCCGATCAGACGCGCGTGCGCTTCTCCATTGCGCTGTTGGAATCACGCAAGCCTTATTTCATGACCACCTACCTCACCGCGCTCGACCACGAGCAACACGCGAGCGGGCCGGATACGCCGCGAGCGCGCGCGGTACTGGAGCAGATCGACAGCTTGGTCGGTGATCTGGTCAAGGCATCGCGGCGAGTGCACCCTGACGGCGTCATCGCGGTGGTATCCGATCACGGCTTTGTCCCCGTGCGGAGCGATGTGAATCTCTACACTCCCTTCGTTCAGGCCGGGCTGGTCACGCTAAAGAATGGCGTCGTCACCGACTGGCAAGCCATGCCGTGGAACGATGGCGGCAGTGCGGCGATCGTGATGCGTGATACCGCCAATGCCGCGGTACACCGGAAAGTGGCCGCGCTGCTCGCCCGGCTTGGTAGTGATCCGGCCTACGGCATCGATCACGTGATCGACAAGGCTGAAGTGGTCAAGCAAGGAGGCACGGCGCAGGCCGAGTGGTTCGTGCTGTTCAAGCCGGGCTACGAGATGGGGTTGAAGCTCGACGCACCGATGCCGTCGCCAAGCCCCTATCGCGGCGAGCACGGCTACGATCCGGCGCTACCGCAGATGCGCGCGACCTTCCTCATCGAAGGCAAGGGCATCAAGGCGGGCAAGGATCTTGGCGAGATCGACATGCGCGATGTCGCCCCGACGATTGCTCACGTGCTCGGAGTGAAACTGCCGCAGGCGGAAGGCAAGTCGCTGCTGCCCTGACGTTGGTTCAAGACCTCGGGAACGGCAACGTCATGCTCAGTCCTGATCCCTGCGAACGCCGGGATGAGGCGTTGGAAGGTGTGCGAACTCGTGTCTGTCACGGAAATCTTCAACAGGCTCTAAGATCTCGTGTCCACTCAGGCACAGGGGGCGTGCATGTCCTATCCATCCTTCGCCGACGGGGCGACTTCGTTCCGCCCGCCTGGTCTGGCCGTGGCGTTGTTTGCGCTCGGCGCCATCCTCGGTGCCGTGCTGGCCGGTCCGGCTCCTGCCGACGTCTGGCAATGGCTGCACTGGATCTGCAAGCCGTTGACCACGGTGCTGATCCTTTGGACGGCATGGCGTCTCGCACCGCCGCTGTCGGCGCGCTACCGGCGCTGGATCGCCATCGGCATGCTGTGCTCATTGATTGGCGATATCTTCCTGATGCTGCCGCAGGACGCCTTCGTCCCTGGCCTGGTGGCCTTTCTTGTGGCGCATGTCTGCTTTATCCGGGCCATGCTGGACGATGCGCGCTTTGCGGCGCGTCCCTTGGCCCTGCTGGCTTGCCTGGCCTATGCGGCACTCAACCTGTGGTTGCTGTGGCCGTCGCTGCCGGCAGCGCTATATGCCCCAGTGGTCGTTTATGTGGTGGTGTTGGCTTGTATGGGTGGCCAGGCGGCGTCTCGCGCCTGGTGGCACGCCGGGGATGCCTTGGCCGGCCCGGCCCGGTGGGCGGCGGTGGGCGCGCTGCTGTTCATGCTGAGCGATACACTGATTGCCTGGAACCGGTTTCGCGTTGCCCTGCCGTGGGCGGCATTGTGGATACTGGCCACCTATTATGCGGCGCTGTGGTGTCTGGCGCGTTCGATTCAACGGGTGAGCGGGACGGGTAAGCACGCGTGAACATGCAGGAAACCATCATTACGTGGGCCACCCCGGTGTTCTTCGCGTTGATCGCGCTGGAACTGCTGGTGGCGAAGCTGCGCGGGCGCGTGGTCTATCACAGCAGCGATGCCATCAACAGCCTCGGCCTGGGCGTGATTTCCCAGATCGTGGCGGTCTTCAGCAAGCTGCTCACGCTGGGCATCTATGCGTGGTGCGTGCAGCGCTTTGCGGTGTTCGCGTTGCCGGCCGACAGCATCTGGGTATGGATCAGCGCGTTGCTGCTCTACGACCTTTGCTACTACTGGCTGCATCGTTGCGGCCATGAAGTGAACATCTTCTGGGCCGCGCACGTGGTGCATCACCAGAGCGAGGACTACAACCTGAGCACGGCGCTGCGCCAGACCGGCAGCGGCGTGTTGCTGGGCTGGCTGTTCTACCTGCCGATGGCGGTCATCGGCTATCCGCTGGAAGTGTTCGTGGTGGTGGCGCTGATCGACCTGCTATACCAATTCTGGGTGCACACCGAACTGGTGGGGCGGCTGGGCTGGTTCGATCGCGTGTTCTGTTCGCCCTCCAACCATCGCGCGCATCATGCGGTGAACGATCGCTACCTCGATCGCAACTACGGCGGCATCCTCATTGTATGGGATCGCCTGTTCGGCACCTTCGTCGAAGAAGACGACACCGATCCGCCGATCTACGGCACGCGCTCGCCGCTGCGCAGTTGGAACCCGCTGTGGGCCAACGCCGAGGTGTACTGGGCCACGTTGAAGGACGCCTGGCATGCCCGTCGCTGGCGCGACAAGCTGTTGATCTGGCTCAAACCGCCGGGCTGGCGGCCGGCCGATGTGGCCGAGCGATACCCGAAGCCGGCGTTCAACCTCCAGCGCGAGCGCTATGCGCCGCAGCTGTCGCGTGGCTTGGTCATCTACAGCCTGGTGCAGTTCGCGCTGTTGCTGGGGATGGGCGTGCAGTTCCTTGATCTGGCCAAGCACCTGCCGGCCCTGTCGCTGGTCGGTTACGCCGTATTCCTCTTGCTGAGCCTGTATGCCCTGGGCGCGCTGACCGAGGGCCATCGCGGCGGCGTGGGGCTGGAGCTGGTGCGTCTGCTCGCCACGGCGGCCATCCCGCTGTTCACCGGGGGCTGGTTTGGCGTCGCCCATCTGGACATCCGCATCGTCGGTGCGCTCGTCGCGATTCCTGTGGTCAGTGCGCTCGTCCTGGGCTGGCTGAGTCTGGGCATGCACGGACAGGCGGGCAGCGGCAAGACCATTCCCGGTTAGCTTTGGCGGGGCCTCGCGCAGCTGCAGCATGGCAGCGGCAGGGGCATTCGCTATGATCGCCGCTCGCTTCCCGGGGATGACCAGATGAGTTTCTTGAGCAAGTTGATACGCCACAAGCCTGTGGAGATGTTGCAGGCGGAGGCGGGCAAGCGCGGCGATTTCCGCCGCGTGCTGGGTCTTTGGCAACTCACCGCGATCGGCATCGGCGGCATCATTGGCGTGGGTGTGTTCGTGCTGGCAGGCCAGCAGGCAGCGATCAACGCCGGCCCGGCGGTGGCCTTGTCGTTCCTCATTGCAGGCATCGCCAGCGCGGCGGCAGCACTCTGCTATGCCGAGTTCGCGGGCATGATTCCCGTCACCGGCAGCGCTTACACCTACGGTTATGCCGTGCTCGGCGAATTGGCCGCATGGCTGATCGGCTGGGATCTTCTGCTCGAATACGCGCTGATCGTGGCGGTGGTGGCGATCGGCTGGTCCGGTTACGTGCAGTCGGCACTGGCCAGCATGGGATGTCACCTGCCGATATGGGCGCAAGGCGCCATCGGCACGGGCGAAGGCCATGTGTTCAACGTGGTCGCTGCCGTGGTGACGCTGGGCGTATCGGCACTGCTGATCTTCCGCACGGAATGGGGCGCGCGCTTCAACACGCTGGTGGTGGCGATCAAGGTAGCCGCCGTGGCGTTGGTGATCGGTGTCGGCGCGTTCTACATCAACCCGGCCAACTGGGTGCCCTTCATTCCCGAGCGCGTGATCGGCCCCGACGGCATCGGCCATTTCGGCTTCCAGGGCGTGGCTTCTGCGGCTGCGGTGGTGTTCTTCGCGGTCTTTGGCTACGACACGCTCACCACGGCCGCCGAGGAATCGAAGAATCCGCAGCGAGATTTGCCGCGCGCGGTGCTGCTGTCGCTGGGCATCTCGATGACGATGTACCTGGCGGTCTCGATGGTGCTTACGGGCATCGCCCACTACACCACGCTCAAGACCGACGCGCCGGTGGCCGATGCGTTCAAGGGACTGGGCCTGCACTGGGTGGCGCTGACCGTCTCGATCTCGGCGGTGTTTGGGCTGATCAGCGTGCTGTTCGCCTTCATGCTGGGCGCCACGCGCATCTGGTTCGCACTCGCCCGCGATGGCCTGCTTCCCGGCTGGTTTGCCAAGGTGCATCCGCGCTATGGCACGCCGCACCGGCCCACCATCGTGCTTGGCGTGTTCACGGCGCTGGTGGCGGGGTTGCTGCCCATCGAGGAAGTGGCCAAGCTGGTCAACATCGGCGTGCTGTCGGCCTTCATCGTGATCTGTTCCTCGGTGATCCTTCTGCGCATACGCAAGCCGGACCTGCACCGCAACTTCCGCACGCCCTGGGTGCCACTGATTCCGCTGATCGGTATCGCGTTCTCGATCTGGTTGCTGGCGGAGCTGCCGGCGATCACCTGGAAGGTCTTTCTGATCTGGGTGAGTCTGGGCCTGGTGGTCTATTTCACCTACGGCATTCGCCACAGCAAGCTGGAAAAGTTTTCTCAATAGAACCATGTAGGAGCGCACCCTGTGCGCGAAAAACCTACGTAGCGGCAAAGCCGTGATCGCGCACAGGGTGCGCTCCTACAAACAGCAGGGCGAAAAAAAACGGCCGCTTTCGCGGCCGTTTTTATTTCTGCGACATCCGCAAAACTCAGAAGCGGTATTCGACCGATGCCGAGTAAGCCGCCACGTTGGTGTTGACCTGCGACTGGCTGGCGCCAGCGCGGCCGTACTTCACGTGGTAGTTGTCGTAGTTCAGGGCGAGGCTGACGTTCCTGGTCACGTCGTAGCCCACGCCTGCACCGGCGTACCAGCCGTTGTTCCAGCTGCGCTGCGAAGCGGACACGTCGCCTACGGTGACGCCAGCGGTGGTGCGCGAACGCAGGTAGCCGCCGTGACCGGTGACGTACCAGTTGTTGTAGAAGTTGTACTTGGCGGTCACGCCGAGTTGACCAAGGCGCGGCTTGGCGTATGCGGTGGCGTTGTCAACCGTGTTCTTGGCCTGGCCGAGGTAGGCGTAGCCGATTTCGGCGCCGACGATGCCGTTCCAGCGCCAGCCGAAGCGCACGTTCTGGAACACGTCGGACTTATCGGAAATGCCGCCGATGCGGTAGTTGCTCTGGCCCAGGTTGCCGGCCACGAAGAAGTTGTCGAGCTGGTTGCTTTCGTCGGCCTTGGCGGCGAACGGCGACACAGCGGCGACGGCCAAGACGGCCGCAAGAAGAGGCTTGTTCATGGAATGCTCCATTCTTTTTGTGATGCCGCCACGACGGCTAAGGGGGAGTGTCGTGGCAGTCCGCGTGGGGATCGCGGTGTGAAAAGCATACGGGTTTTTAACGGGTAGGTAGCGTTTTCAGCGCTTCGCGGGATGGGCAAGGTTCAGGCATTGCCATGACCTCTGGCAGGGGTTGCCATGCGCCGTCGCCCACTAGCATCGCCTGTTTATGTTCCGTCCGGCAGCAGCGGCGGGGCACGGATTACGTCAGGAGAAAACTTTGAAAGCCTCGCGTCTCGCTTCCGCCATCCTTGCTTCAGCTCTTGGTCTGGGTAGCTTTTCAGCGCTCGCCGATGTGGCAGCACCGAAGGATGTCCCGTTCAATGGCACGCTCAAGATCAACGTCGATGCCACGGACATCGCGCATCGCGTCTTCCGCGTGCACGAATCCGTACCGGCGCAGCCGGGTCCGTTGACCCTGCTGTATCCGCAGTGGCTGCCGGGCAATCATTCGCCGACGGGCCCGATCGACAAGCTCGCGGGCTTGGTGGTGAAGGCGAACGGCAAGACGCTGGCGTGGAAGCGCGATCCGCTCAACGTGTATGCGTTCCACGTCGACGTGCCGGAAGGTGCGAACAGCGTGGACGTCGAGTTCCAGTTCCTTTCGCCGCAGGACACGCGCCAGGGCCGCGTGGTGATGACGCCGGAAATGCTCAACGTGCAGTGGAACGCGGTCTCGCTGTATCCGGCGGGCTACTACGCGAACCGCATCAAGGCCGAGGCCAGTGTGAAATTCCCCACCGGCTGGCAGTACGGCAGCGCACTGGAGCTGGCCTCGCACGATGGCGACACCGTGCATTTCAAGCCGATCGACTATGCCAACCTGGTCGATTCGCCGATCTACGCAGGTAAGTATTTCAAGCGCGTCGACCTGGATCCGGGTGCGAAGACGCCGGTGTTCCTCAATATCGTCGCCGACGATGCGAAATTCCTGGAGATCAAGCCCGAGCAGCTGAAGGCGCACCAGAACCTGGTGCAGCAGATGTACAAGCTGTACGGCGCGCATCACTACGATCATTACGACTTCCTGTTCTCGCTCAGCGACAAGATGTCGGGCAATGGCCTGGAGCACCACCGCTCGAGTGAGAACGGCGTCGGCACCGGCTATTTCACCGAGTGGGACAAGAACGCGATCGTGCGCGACCTGCTCTCGCACGAATTCAACCATTCGTGGGACGGCAAGTACCGCCGCGGCGCCGATCTCGCCACGCCGAACTTCAACGTGCCGATGCAGGACAGCCTGCTGTGGGTTTACGAAGGCCAGACGCAGTTCTGGGGTTATGTGATGGCCGCTCGTTCGGGCCTGTGGAAGGAAGACGAAGCGCGCGACATGCTCGCCCTGGTTGCAGCCGCCTATGACAAGGGCCGTCCGGGTCTGCAGCAGTGGCGCACGATCCAGGACACTACCAACGATCCGATCATCGCGATGCGTCGTCCGCTGCCCTACCGCAACTACCAGATGAGCGAGGATTACTACTCCGGCGGTCAGATGATCTGGCTGGACGTGGACGGCAAGCTGCGAGACCTCACCGGCGACAAGCGCTCCATCGACGATTTCGCGAAGGCGTTCTTCGGTATGGACAACGGCAAATGGGACGTCAACACCTACACCTTCGAAGACGTGGTGAAGACGCTCAACGACATCGCGCCGTTTGACTGGGCCAGCTACCTGCGTGAGCGTCTGGATGGACACGGTCCGCTGATCGGCGGCTTCGAGGCGAACGGCTGGAAGCTGGTCTACAACGACAAGCCTTCGGCTTCGGCGAAGGCGGTGGAAGCCCGTGTCGGTGGCGCCAACCTCACCTATTCGCTGGGCGTATCGTTCGGCAAGGGTGGCGACACCCTCGACGTGCTGTGGGACGGCCCCGCGTTCAAGGCCGGCTTGTCGCCGGGCATGAAGGTGATCGCGGTGAACGGCAAGGAATTCTCCAACGACGCCGTCAAGGACGCGGTCGACGCGTCCGCGAAGGACAAGAACCAGCCGATCGAGCTGCTGGTGAAGAACTTCGACGAGTACAAGACCCTGCGCATCGATTACCACGATGGGCAGAAGTTCCCGCACCTGGAGCGCATCGCCGGCAAGCCCGACCGCCTGAGCGAGTTGCTCAAGCCGCGTTGATTGAGCGCTTTTCCCTCTCTCCTCTGGGGAGAGGGTAGGGTGAGGGGGCAGTCTTGCGATATGGCCAAACAAAAGCTGGCTCTTTTCAAGGGCTCCCGCGAGCATCCGCCCCTCATCCCGGCCTTCTCTCCCACGGGGAGAAGGAGAAGTGCGACCCCGGCCCCAACTCCGCTATACTGCGCGTCCGCCGTGCGGTGCAGAGCTCCGCTCTTCGCACGTGCCGACGCTTACGCGCCCGTAGCTCAGCCGGATAGAGTAGTGGCTTCCGAAGCCATTGGTCGGGGGTTCGAATCCCTCCGGGCGCGCCACAACCAAGGGTCAAGGTGTTTCAGAGGCCACGGGCCCGACGCCTTGATCGGACGATGCTCCGTGGCTAGCCCAAAATAGCGGCCTTGCGCGCAGCCTCCTGGACAGCCCGTACCGCGGCGGCGATAACCAGTCCGGTCATCAGCATCCCCAGCAGGCCGAGCATTACCGCGTCGATTCGGCCCAACATGGTCGTGGGCACCACGTCGCCATAGCCGATGGTGAGCGCGGTGATGGTGCAGAAGTACATGGTCTCGCCGAACGGCGAAGGTGCTCGATCCGACGTTTCGACAGGGCCGCCGAGGTAATACATGCCGGCGGTCAGCAAGGCGAACAGCAGGAGCAGTCCGGCCAGGATTGCTTGCAGGTACCACAGCGTTTCCACGAACTCCGCGAGCACGTCGCTGGCCTTCAGGTGGTGAGTCGGAGATTTCGTCGTCTTTTCCATGGTGATAGCCTCACGATTTTGCATGGCTTGCCTTGCAGCGTTGTCGCCAACACCTATCTACTTCATCGCAAGCGGCGGCGTGTATCGAGCAACTCGACCATCAGGCAGGCATACAGGGTGACGGCAATAAACAGCCCCATGCGTACGGCGAATGCCTTATAGACATCCTTTCCAGCCGCACTGTCCTGCACCGACTGGCCAAGCAGGATGATGAGCGTGACGAGGGTGTTGAACCAGAAGCCGGGCGTGTATCGGGTCGCGCTTATCGAGTAGAGCTTGCGTGCCACCAGCAAGGCAAACAGCAGCATCCACAGGAAGAACATCCACAGGTGCACAAACCATTTGAGTGCGAACCAGAAGAGGATCGCCAATACGCCACCGAGCAGGGTAGACCCCAGCAGCTCGCGCGCGGCACCGCGCGCCGACGTCGTGCAGCTCTGTCTGCCCAGGCTGACGGACTTCATGATGATCGGCATGTAGCTGCTCGGGTCGGCCAGCGCGAGCAGGAAGGCCGGCAACACCACCAGGGCGGCACGTAGTGCCAGGCGACCCGTGTCTTCGTTCGGCATGGCCTGAGGCGCGCGGGGTTTGGGAGCAGTGGCGGGTTCCGGAAACAGCCAGTGGCTGAGGGACAGCACCAGCACCGCGAGCAGCAGGCCCTTGACCAGTGCGCCTACGACCGTCATGGCCAGGTCGATATTCGCCGTGCCGGCGGCGGAAATCATGGTGAGGCCAACCACGAGGAGGGTGGCGACCAGGTTGTTGCCTCCTCGCAGGCCGTAGCGAAAGGCCAGGAACAGACACAGGCCGATCAGCAGCACGCCGGCCATCAGGTAATAGCGAAGCAAGGGTACCAGCAGCAGGCCGCTGCCCGTGGTCAACGCCAAGACCAGCGCAAGGCGCAATCCGTCCTTCAAGGAAAGCGGTCGGTTGACCGTCGCCAGCAGAAAGACGGCAAACACCGGCGCCACTATGGGAATAGGCAGATCCAGGGCGAAACTGATGGCGAGGCAGAGCGCCGTGCCCGTGGCGAGGCGTAGCGCGCGCCGACCCAGTAGCCATCGTTTGTCGAATGCAGTGACCATCAGTAGAGATAGGAAAGCCAGCTCATCACACGGAGGAACACGCGACCGAGCGGATTGAGCGGGTTGCCCGACGTTGGAAACGCCATGACTTCGGCCTGCCCACCGACACGAATGTCGCGAGGCGGTACGGCTTCTCCCGGCGCGAACTCCACGGTCACTGGAAAGCGCTGGGCCGGGCGTAGCCAGTCGCGACTGTTCTCCACGCTGGGCAAGCTGCCGGGCGGCGTGCTCTGGCCCACGCTGATGCCGTAACCGATGCTGCGGATCCGACCGTGGAAGAGCTCGCCTGGCCTCGAATCCAACGCGATGGAAACCGGCGTGCCTGGTTCGAGATGGCCCAGGCTGTTCTCGGTCATGTCCGCGCTCACCCATACCTCGTGGATGGCGATCAACGTCATGACCGGGTTGCCCGCTGCGGCGAATTGGCCGACTTCCGTGCGCAGGTCCGTGACCAGGCCCGCCGTGCGAGCGCGCACGCGGGTATTGGCGAGATCCAGCTCCGCCTTCTCCACCGCGGCGGCGGCACTGCGCAACTGCGCATTCTCCGCTTCGCTGCCGCCTTGCGTCTCTTTCGCGCGCTCCACTTCGGCGCGGGCACCGATAACCTGGCTCACCGCCTGATCATGCGTCGCCCGCGCGACTTCCAGGCGACGCAGCGATACCGTGCCCTGGTCCTCACGGTAAAGCCGCTCAAGCCGATCGCTGTCCTGCCGCGCCTTGACCTCGTTTGCGATGGCGGCCTGCACCGCCGCAAGGGCCGAATCGATGCCGGCCGTGCTCGCACCAATCTGGCGGCGCGTCGATTCGAGGTCGGCGCGCGCGCGGACAAGGGCGATCCGATATTGCTCCGGGTCCACTTCGAACAGGATGTCCCCCGCCTTGACCTCCTGGTTGTTGTGCACCAGCACCCGGGTCACGCGCGCTGATACTTCGGCTGCCACCGGGATGACGAACGCCTGCACCCGGGCCTGCTGCGTGTAGGGCGTGAAGCGGTCGGCCAGCAGGTACCAGATGAAGCTCACGCCGATTAGCACGAGCACCCATCGCACGCCCTTGCTGGACGGCTCGGCGGCAGGCGGTTGCGCCGGCGGCGCGGCAGGAGAGGGCGACGGCGTGTCACTCATCGGGACTGGCCTTCAGGCGGAGACGTGGTGGCGGTAGGAGCATTCGACTCGTTGATCAGGTCGCCCCAGTTCGTTCGCTGCTGCATTTGTTCACGGGTTGCCGGATCAACCAGCGGTTGTTCGGCGTGCCAACCGCCACCGACCGCCTTGTAGAGGGCGATCAGGCTACCGACCGCATTGCTGCGGTTGACGATGTAGGCGTCCTGCTGGGCAAAAAGCGCGCGTTGCGCATCGAGCACGCGCTGGAAATCCGAGTACCCTTCGCGGTAGATCGCATTGGCGAGCGTCAGCGAGCGACCGGCAGCCTGCTCCGCATCGCGCAGGATGCTGTCGCGTTGCAGCGCGGCGATGAGGCCCGTGGCGGCATCGTCGGCTTCGCGCGCTGCCTGGCGCACGGTGCCCTGGTAGGCGACAACCAGTTGTTGCAGACGTGCGTCCTGCACGCGCACGTTGTTGACGATCCTGCCATGGTCGAACACGTTCCACGTGACGCTCGGGCCGATGGCGAGGGCAAGCTTGCTGGGCGATCCCGCCACCGAGCTGGCACTCAGCAGCGAGCTGGGTGTTCCCGAGGATGAACTCGCGCTCCAGGCGAGCGTGCCCAACAGCGTCACGGAGGGGTAGAGATCGGCCTTCGCCACACCGATCAGTGCGGACTGCGCGGCCATGTGCAGTTCGGCGGCTCGCACGTCGGGGCGACGAAGCAACAGGTCCGCCGGTACATCCTGCAGCAAGGCATGATCGACGAGCGGGATGACCCCTTCCTTGCCTGGCTGTACATCCAGTTCGGGCAGCGGGCCGGGAGGGCGCCCGATGAGCGTGGACAACGCGTGGTGTGCCAGCGTGATCTGGCTTTCAAAGTTGGGAATGCTGCTCAGCGTGCTGAGGTATTGCGTCTTGGCCTGCTGAAGGTCCAGTTCATCGCTTTCGCCGCCTTTGAACAGGCGCTCGGTGATCTCGAGGCTACGCCTTTGCAGCGCGGCATTATCGCGCGCGATGCGCAGGCGCGCCTCGGCCGTGCGCATCGTGAAGTAGGTGTCGGCTACCTGCGCGTGGAGCAGGACCAGGACAGCGTCACGGTTCGCTTGCGAGGCAAAGTACTCAGCATCCGCTGCCTCGATGGCGCGTCTGAAGCGGCCCCAGAAATCCAGCTCCCAGCCGATGTCGAAGCCGACGCCGTACTGCCACGAGCCACTCGAATTGGGACCGCTGTCCCCGGAATGCCTGCTCTTCGTATACAGGGCGTCACCCCCGATCTGCTGCACTTGCGGGTAACGTCCGCTCTGGGCAATGCCCAGCTGGGCGCGTGCCTCGAGTACGCGCAGTCCGGCGATCTTCAGATCGGCGTTGTGGGCATCGGCTTCCGCTATCAGGCGCTCGAGATTCTGGTCGGCGAAGACCTGCCACCACTGGCTTGCATCGGGTTGCGATTGGTGTGACGTGGCCTGCTCGATGGCTGGGCTGCTCCAATGTTCGGCCCAGCCTTCATGCTGTGGCTGAAAGTCCGGGCCCACGGTCACGCAGCCACCGAGGCAGGCCATGCAGGCCAGCCACAGTCGGTTCGCACCAGTGCATCGCAACACGGCGGGCGTCCGGCAGCATCAAGGCTGCTTCGGTTCGACCGGCGTTTCGACCGGCACGGTTGCCGACGCCTCGGCGGGATGCTGGTCATCGACCCAACGCCAGAACAGCTGATAGCCGACGGCGAGCACGACCGGACCGATAAACAGGCCGATCACGCCGCCGGTCACCATGCCACCCAGCGCGCCGATCAGTACCACCGGCATCGGTACGTCGACGCCGCGTCCCAGCAGCAGGGGCTTGAGCACGTTGTCCGCCAGTCCCGCGATAAAGACATAAATGGCGAACACGATTGTGATCACGGTGAAGCCTTCGGTGGCGAAGACATAGATGATGATCGGGATGGTGATCAGCGTGGCCGGTAGCTGCATGATGCCAAGCAGCAACACCGCCAGCGCCAGCAGGCCTGCACCAGGAATGCCCTTTATCACGAAGGCGACGCCGACCAGCAGCATCTGGATGAAGGCTATGCCGACTACACCCTGGGCTACCGCGCGGATCGTGGCGGCACACAGCTCTGTAATCTTGGGGCCGGCGTCGAGGCCGAAGATGCGCGTGGCGATGCGCAGGGCGGCACGCTTTGATTCCTCGCCAAAAGCCATGAAGATGCCGGAGATGATCAGCGCGAAAATGAAGACCAGTAGCCCCGTGCCAATACCGGTGGCGGCCTCCAGCAACACAGCACCCACGCCCTTGAGTTGCGGTGTGATCCTTTGGATCAGGTCGGTCAGGTTGGTGGAGGCTTGGAGCCAGAACGCATAGACCTTACCGCCCACCAGCGGCCAGCTAGCCACCGATTCGGCAGGTGGCGGGATGCGGACGGCGCCGCTCTTGGCCATCTCCATCGCATGTCCGACCGAGTCGACCAGGGCGACGCCCAGCAGGTAGGCGGGTACCGTGAGGATGATGAGCGCCAGAAGCACGATAAGCGTGGCCGTCAAGCCGTCCTTGTTGCCAAGGCGTTTTCGCAGCCGCAGATGGAGCGGGTACATCGTGATGGCGAGAATCATGGACCATACGAGCAGGCTGCCAAACGGATAGAAGATCCGGAAGCAAACCACGGCCAGGATGGCAATCAGGCCTGCCCGGATCAGCACATCCAGCATGCCCCGGGAAAGCGCCCTTTCGGAAATCGGCGTCGTCAGCATCGTTAATCTCCTTGCAGGTTGCAGCAGGGATATCCGAGCGATAAGCCTGGCTCTGGAAGTGATCAGGATAGGCCGGCCCCACATGCTCGGCTCCCTGATCATGCGTCACCCAGCGTGTTTGTCGCGAGAAGGCTGGGAGCGCCGTGGCGGACGCCAAGCCCTTCACGTACGCGCTTTTCCGAAGGTATGTGGCGTCACCTTGTTCTGGTCGTCACCAGCCCGCATGGCATACGTAGTTTTACTTAGCGTCATGCGAAGGAACTCCACCCTCCCTCAACGCGATGAGGCGTTAGAGTAAGGCTGCTTTTGAAGAGTTCGCCTGTCCGTTCCCGTTGATCGTGCGCATGACCTGCAGCGCCACTGCCGTGCGACACCTCTGCTGCGCAAGTCATCTGGTCGAGTCGACAATGAGCCGATTCCTGACATATCGGGCCGTACTGTTGGCAAGCGTCTTCGGGTTCCTGCTTCATGCGGGCATCGCGACTGCGCAGGAACTGGAGCCTCGAACCTATTCTCCATCGCCCATCGGCACGAATTTCATCGACGTCGGCTATACCCGCCTGACCGGTGACGTGCTGACGGACCCCTCGCTGCCCATCACCGACGTCCAGGCCACGATCAACACGTTTGCGCTCAGCTATGTGCGCAGTTTCGGCTTGGCCGGCCGCTCGGCGTCGCTGGCCATCGGCCTCCCCTATGTCGACGGCAAGCTCAGTGGCAGCGTGATAGACGCCCCGACCGAAATCCACCGCTTCGGCATGGGCGATATGAGGCTGCGCTTCGGTTTCAATATCCTTGGTGGTCCCGCCTTGACACCGGAAGAGTTCGCGCACCGGACGCCTACCGCCTCGCTTGGCGTGAGTCTGACGATATCGGCGCCGACGGGCCAGTACATGCCGGACCGACTCGTCAACATCAGCACCAACCGGTGGTCGTTCAAGCCGGAGATCGGCATCTCCAAACCGATGGGTGACTGGTTCCTCGAGGCGTCGGCCGGCGTGTTCTTCTTCACCACCAACGACAACTTCTACGGCGGCAACGTGCGCAGCCAGGACCCTCTGGCGACGGTGCAGCTGCATGGTGGCTACACCCTTCGCCCTGGATTCTGGATCGCTGCCGACGTCGGCTACGTGGACGGCGGGGGCACTCGCCTCAACGGCGTTTCCAAATCGGACCGGCAATCGAACGCGCGTTATGGCCTCACCTGTTCGGCACCGCTCGGCCGTGGCTGGTCGGCCAAGCTTGCGTTCTCGAACGGCCTGGTGACGCGCATCGGTGGCGACTACAAGTCAATTACGCTTGCGGTGCAATACCGCTGGTTCGACCGCTGACCGCGCGAGTGCGGCGATAGAGCCTGCGTGCCGGCGCCGCCGCAGCCGTAGTTGATTTCCTGGTGGACGAGTTATATATTACAAACATCGAATATATGAATATATGTGGATGGGCACATGCATCCCTGGATTCTCTCTACGCTTGGCGGTGTGCTGATTGGCTTGTCGGCCGTGATGCTGATGGGCACGCTCGGCCGTATCGCCGGCATCAGTGGCATAGCCAGCGGTCTGCTAACCGGCGCCCGCGATCGGGGCTGGCGCGTAGCCTTTGTGGCTGGACTGGTCGCGGCGCCGTTCCTGCTGCAGTGGTTGCGAGGCGATGCCGGCATCGGCGCGCCGCAAGTCGGATGGCCACTGATGGCCATGGCGGGGCTGCTGGTCGGCTTCGGCACACGTTTGGGCGGCGGTTGCACCAGCGGCCATGGCGTATGCGGCATGGCCCGGCTGTCACCACGCTCCCTGCTGGCTACCGTGGTATTCATGGTGTTTGGCGTGGTCACGGTGTTCGTGACGCGCCACGTGCTCGGAGGTCTCGGCGCATGAAATTGGTAATGGCAGGGGCGGCAGGGCTGCTGTTCGGACTCGGCCTGAGCCTGGCGGGCATGACGCAGCCCGCCGTGGTGCTGGGCTTTCTGGATCTGTTCGGCGTCTGGAATCCGCGCCTGCTCTTCGTGATGGGGGGCGCCGTGCTGACCACCGCCATCGGTTATCGACTGGTGTTGCGTCGCGGCCAGCCGCTGCTGGAATCCACATTCAAACTGCCCGCGACGCGCCGGATCGACGGTCGACTGATCATCGGCGCGGCCCTGTTTGGCATGGGCTGGGGCTTGGCTGGCTATTGTCCGGGCCCTGCCTTGGCCTCGATCGGCGGTGGCGTCGCGTCGGTGTGGTTGCTGGTGGCGACCATGGCCCTGGGTTGGTGGCTGGCCGCGCAGTGGCCGGCACCAGCCTGCTCCACGGATACGAAATGAGGGCGACGCCATGAAACGTCCCGAAGTGAAGGCTTTCTTCGATGAGCCTACCAACACCTTCAGCTATGTGACCTGGGACCCCGCCACGCGCACGGCGGCCGTGATCGACAGCGTGCTCGACTACGACGCCGCATCCGGCCGTACGCGACATGATTCGGCCGATGCGATCGTCGACTTCGTCAAGGCCCAGGGCCTGAACGTGGCGTGGGTGATTGATACCCACGTGCATGCCGACCATCTCTCGGCCTCGCCGTACGTGCAGTCTTGCCTCGGCGGCAAGTTGGGCATCGGCGAACATGTCCGTCTGGTGCAGGACACGTTCGGACGATTGTTCAACGCGGGGTCCGGGTTCTCGCGTGACGGCAGCCAGTTCGATCACCTGTTCAAGGACGGCGAACGTTATCGACTGGGAGATATCGAGGCGGTGGCGCTGCATACGCCGGGTCATACGTCGGCGTGCATGACGCATGTGATCGGCGATGCGGCGTTTGTCGGCGACACGCTATTCATGCCCGACTTCGGCACCGCGCGCTGCGATTTCCCGGGTGGAGACGCACGCGTGCTCTACCGCTCGATTCAACGCATCTTCACGTTGCCGGAGGAGACGCGCATCTTCCTTTGCCATGATTACAAGGCGCCGGGCCGCGATGTCTTTGTCCACGAAACGACCGTGGGCGACGAACGGCGCGGAAATATCCATGTGCGTGACGGCATTGCCGAAGATGACTTCGTGAGCATGCGCACCGCGCGCGACGCAACGCTGGCCGTGCCCAAGCTGCTGCTTCCCGCCGTGCAGGTGAATATGCGCGCCGGCAAGCTGCCGCTTGCCGAGGACAACGGCATCAGCTACCTGAAGATTCCGCTGAATGCGTTTTGAGCTGATGTGCGCGCTGTTACTGCCTGCCCACGCCATCGCAAGCCTGTGGTCATGAGCCGCCCAACCAAGCCGATGCCCGCGCCAGCGCGTCGCCGCAAACCCGAGACGGGCATGGACGCGATGTCGCGCCATGCCGACGAGGCGGTGGCCGTGCTGAAGGCGATCGGCAGCCACAATCGCTTGATGCTGCTCTGTCAGTTGCTGGAAGGCGAGCGATCCGTCAACGAACTGGCCGATGCGCTGGAGCTGGCACAAAGTGTGGTATCGCAGCACCTTTCGCTGCTTCGACGCGATGGCCTCGTGGCCGGCCGTCGTGAAGGGCAGTCCATCTACTACGACATCCGTGACGAGCGGGTACGGGCCTTGATGGCGACCCTGTTCGAGCTGTTTTGCGTTGACGATTGATATCCACGGTTGCTTTTGGCCCGGACCCTCTCCCCAACGGGGAGAGGGAAGAGGGGACGTGGAAACGTCAGTGATGGCGCAGCTTCTTCTCGAATTCCTTGACCTGCTTTTCGGCTTCGTCGCGCGCCATCCCATAGCGCTCTTGCAGCCGGCCCGATAGATATTCCGAGTTGCCTTCGGCCACTTTCAGGTCGTCGTCAGTGAGCTTGCCCCAGTGCTGCTTGATCTGGCCGCTGAGCTGCTTCCACTGGCCCTGGATGGTGTCTTGGTTCATGACCATACCTCGTTGGGTTTCTTAGGGACGCAATGCGCATTGCGGGGCCGATTCGAACAGCGTGGAGGTTAAGGAGGCGTGCCATTTCCGTAGCCGGAGGTCGGGGCGATTCATGGCCGTATGGCCGCAGCCGATACGTCGTTCGCGTTACGTCGACATCGATGATGCGTGGATGAACAGGCGGAAAGGGGAAACGCGCGTCCCGAGGGAGCGTGGCAATCCCATTGCCGATGCTGTCTACTGCAGCGGGCCGGCACCGGCTCGCCTCTCAACGTCACGGAGGGTCGCGATATGGCTTCAGTACTGCAGCAAGGGGTCGGCCGCGCGGGCTGGCTATTGGTGATCTACGGCATCATCTCGGTGCTGTTTGGACTCAGCACCCTGGTCTGGCCAGGCAAGACGGTCATCGCGTTGGCGTGGGCATTCGGCATCATGGCCCTGGCCGAAGGCATTGCCAGCCTGTTCCAGTTGTTCAAACGCAATACGACGATTTCACGTGGCTGGGTCGCGCTCTACGCACTGGCGTCGATCGTCTTCGGCTTGCTGGCCATCTGGCATCCGCTCGCCGTGGTCAGCGCCTTGCTGTTGTTCCTGGCGGCATGGCTGATCGTGGCCGGCATCTATCGCATCATCTTCGCCATCCGCGTGCGCAAGGAGATCAAGGGCGAATGGCTGATTGCCTTGAGCGGCGTGTTCGCGATCGTGCTCGGCTTTATGTTCGTGGCCTATCCGGCCGCTGCCTTGCTCACGGTGGCGGTGTGGATCGGTGCGGCAGCGCTGGTCTACGGTGTCCTGCAGATCATAGCCGGCGTGCGCATGCAGCGTTGGAAGTCGGCGATGTAAGGTGGTGCCGCCGCACGTGGCAGGTATGGAAAAGGCGCCCTGGGGCGCCTTTTCTTCATGCCTTGCAGTAAGCCCCACGCGTCAGCTGCGCACTTCGAAATTCTCGCTGGCGACGGGCTTGCCGTTGAGCGAGATCACGACCTTGTACTGACCGACGGGCCAAGCGTTCGGGTTCTGCACCTTGAACGTGGTCGTCGCCGGTCCATCGGTGGCAACCGATTCGGTGCTGCTGCTGAACGGCTGGTCCTTGCCATCCACATAGCTCCAGTTGGCGCTGAGCGATGCGTTGTCGGTGTTGCCCAAGGTCGTCACGCTGGCATAGATCGCCTTGTCGGTCGGCGCAAAGCGGCGCTGTACCTTGCTGATGATATGCGAGGCGTCGACCGCACTGCCGATGGTTACCGCGGCGACCTTGATGTCATTGGCGGGTTGGATGCTCGCCGATTTGCCGCTGGTGCTGGCGGGAGCCGGCGTCGTGTTGGCGGGAGCTGGCGTGGTGGCTGCTGGCGGTGGCGCGGTGGTAGCTGGCATCGGTGCCGCGGCCGGTGCGGGAGCTGTGGCAGCCGGTGCGGCTGGTGGTGCGCTGGCTTCCTGCTGGTTCTTGCCGCACGCGCTGAGCATCAGCAGGCCGGCAAGGGTCGCGCAGTACAAAGCGGTGGTGCGTGCCTGAACGTTCATGACTGACCCCGTGGCTGGTGGCGGAAGGCACACGCGGACCGCGACGATGCAGCCCGTGTGGGTGGAACAGGATTCGAGGCTAGTCCCGTGGGACTGAAGCGTTGATTACTGCGCGCCGCCTCGACGTAATCTTCACGTCCTGAAGCACGATCCGCGGCTCTACTGGCGTGCGCTGCGAGGATTGCCGGGCGTCTCCAAGCTGGTGCTGCGGTAGGGGTTGATGTCCAGCCCGCCGCGGCGCGTGTAGCGTGCGTAGACGCTCAGTTGCTCGGGCCGGCAATGCGCCATCACGTCGACGAAGATGCGCTCCACGCATTGCTCGTGAAACTCGTTGTGATTGCGGAACGACACCAGGTAGCGCAGCAGGCCAGCCGGGTCGATGGCGGCGCCGCGATAACGGATCTGCACGCTGCCCCAGTCCGGCTGGCCAGTCACCGGACAGTTGGAGCGTAGCAGGTTCGACACCAGTGCCTCCTCGACGATACGTCCGCTGGCATCGGTGTGCAGGTAGTCCGCGCGCGGCGGGCCATAGTCGTTGATATCCAGCGCTTGCTCGTCGATCAACTGGCCTTCCAGATCGACCACCGCATGGCCGCGTGCACGCGCATCGCTGAGCAGCACCTCGACGGGCGCGCCCGCTGCCGCCGAAAGGTCACGCGCCAGCGTCGCCACCAGCGTGTCGACGTCGGCCACGCGCTCCTGCGAAAAGCCATTGAGATACAGCTTGAACGACTTCGATTCGATGATGTTGGGCGAGTCCGCAGGTACGCGGAATTCCGCCAGCGCCACCACGGGCTTGCCGCGGGCATCCAGCCAGGACAGCTCATAGGCGTTCCAGATATCCACACCGTGGAACGGCAGTGGCTCGGCGACGCCGATTTCCTCGCGCTTGGCCGAGCGGGGAATCGGAAACAGCTGGCTCGGGTCGTAACGGTCGGCGTAAACCGTGGTTTTGCCGAGGGGGGAATGTTCGGGAGTGCTCATGCGGCCATTCTAACGGTCCGGCGTCTCGGCCACCGCATGAAACTGCGGGGCAATCGGGGGCCGAACCATGACGACTTACCTAGGTCGCCCGGGCCCGGCCATCCCTATAGTGTCCGTTGAGCCTCTCACGTGGTCCCAAGGAATACTCCCGCATGAAGAACCCCGCCACGGCCTGCCGCTTCGCGGCCGGCCTGCTCGTGGCCGGCACGCTGAGCGCGCCGGTCTTCGCCGACAGTCCGTCTGGCGGCTTCGACCCACAGGCGCTGTTCGCGCCGCTCTCGCTGCCGGATGCGGCCAATGCGTTCCGCGGCGGCGCCGGCAAGCAGGGTCCGCTGTTCTGGCAGAACCGCGCCGACTATGCGATCCAGGCCGACATCGACCCGGCCACCCATGCGCTGCGCGGCGAGGAGACCATTACCTATACGAATCGCAGCCCCGATGCTCTCGACGTGCTGTGGCTGCAGCTGGACCAGAACATCTATCGGCGCGATTCGCGAGCCGCCTTGGGTTCGCCCCGCCCGCGCACGGAGGCTACCGACGGTTATCAGATCGACGCGGTCGAGCTCGATGGCAAGCCGGTCCACTTCCTGGTCGACGACACGCGCATGCGCGTGGATCTGCCGCAGCCGCTGGCGAGTGGCGGCAAGCAGGTGAAGCTGCATGTTCGCTACCACTACACGGTGCCGGGACCGTGGGGCGGGCGTACCGCGGTGACGCCAACCAGGAACGGCGACATCTACGAGATCGCGCAGTGGTTCCCGCGTATGGCGGTATACGACGATCTGCGCGGGTGGGACACGCTGCCGTACCTGGGTTCGGAGTTCTATCTCGAATACGGCGACATCGATTATGCCATCACGGTGCCGTGGAACTACCTGGTGGCAGGCTCGGGCGAGCTGACCAATCCCAACGAGGTGCTTACCGCCACCCAGCGCCAGCGCCTGGCGCAAGCCGCGCAGAGTGACCACACGGTGCTGATTCGCACGCCGCAGGAAGTGACCGACCCGGCCAGCCGCCCCAAACAAAGCGGCACGCAGACCTGGCGCTTCCACATGGAGCACACGCGTGACGTCGCCTTCGCCGCGTCGCCTGCCTTCGTGTGGGATGCCGCGCGCATCAACTTGCCCGAAGGCAAGCATGCGCTGGCCATGTCGGTGTATCCCGTCGAGGCGGTCGGCAAGGACAAGTGGGATCGCTCCACCGAATACCTCAAGGGCGCGGTCGAGCACTTCTCCGCGAAGTGGTATCCGTATCCGTGGCCGGTGGCGGTGAATCTCGCCGGTCACGGTGCGGGCATGGAGTATCCCGGTATCGTGTTCGACGGTATCGAGGACAGCGGCCCGATACTGTTCTGGATCAGCGCGCACGAAATCGGCCACACCTGGTTCCCGATGATCGTGGGCTCCAACGAGCGCCGCAACGCGTTCATGGACGAGGGCTTCAACACCTTTATCGACATCTACGCGTCCGATGCGTTCAACCACGGCGAATACGCGCCCAAGCGCGACAGCGAGTACGCGCCCAAGGGTGGCAACCCGGTGGACGAGATCCTGCCGCTACTGGCCGATGCGCAGGCGCCGACGCTGATGGCGCCGGCCGATTCCGTCGGCGAGAAATACCGTCACCCGGTGAGCTACTTCAAGGGCGCGCTGGGCCTGGTGCTGCTGCGCGAGCAGATTCTCGGTCCCGAGCGCTTCGACCCGGCCTTCCGCAAGTACATCGCCACCTGGGCCTACCATCACCCGACGCCGTCGGATTTCTTCCGCTTCATGAGCAGCGAGACGGGCGAAGACCTGGCCTGGTGGTGGCGCGGCTGGTACCTCAACAACTGGCAGCTCGACATGGGTGTGAGCGGTGCCTCGTACGTGGACAAGGATCCGGCCAAGGGCGTGACCGTCAGCTTTGCCAGCAAACAGAAGCTGGTAATGCCCGCCACCTTGCGCATCGATTTCGTCGACGGCAGCCATCGCGACGTGCGCGTGCCGGTGGAGATCTGGCGACAGAGCGCCACGCCGAGCCTGACCTTGAACACCAGCGCGCGTATCAAGCAACTCACACTGGATCCGGAGCATAAGCTGCCGGATGCGGATCGCAGCAATAACAGCCTTGCGATGCCGTGAGGATGCTTCTGTTCTTGCCAGCGTTGCCTTAAGCCTCACACCCCCGTCATCCCAGCGAAGGCTGGGATCCAGCGCCTTTGCATTGCACGAGAGGCACTGGATCCCAGCCTTCGCTGGGATGACGAATCTTTGAAACGGTAAGTAGGTTCTTGCCACCCGGCTTCACGCCAACCCGAGACAAAACAACGTGACGATCAAGCCCTTTCACGCCCACCCCCCCATTCGCGCGCTATCGGTCGCCACCCTGCTTACCTTGGGCCTGGTAACCACGGCACAGGCGAACACGCCCGACGAAACGCGCTGGCAAAGCCAGGCGAAGGCCATCACGATCACTCGCGACGACTGGGGCATCGCGCACGTCCACGGCAAGACCGACGCCGACGCGGTGTTCGGCATGGCCTATGCGCAGGCCGAGGATGACTTCAATCGGGTGGAGACCAATTACCTTAACGCGTTGGGCTGGCTGGCCCAGGCCGAGGGCGAGTCGGCGATCTGGTCTGACCTGCGCCAGCGGCTGTTCATCGACCCGGTGGAACTCAAGCAGCTTTACGCCAAGAGTCCCGGCTGGCTGCAGACCTTGATGAATGCCTGGGCCGATGGGCTGAACTACTACCTCGCTACCCATCCCGAGGTGCATCCGCGCGTCATCACGCATTTCGAACCGTGGATGGCGTTGAGCTTCAGCGAAGGCAGCATCGGCGGCGATATCGAGCGCGTATCGCTCAACGAACTGCAGGCGTTCTACGGCCGGGCAGGCGAGCCGGTGGCGAGCATCGACACGCCATCGAGCTGGGTCGAACCGACCGGCTCCAACGGCATCGCCATCGCGCCCAAGCTCACCGCCAACGGCCATGCGCTGCTGCTGGATCAATCCGCATACCTCGTTCTTCTTTCGCTCCGAGTTGCAGATGACCAGCGACGCTGGCCTCGACGTCTATGGCGCGGCAACCTGGGGCCAGTTCTTCATCTACCAGGGCTTCAACCATCACATCGGCTGGATGCATACCTCGACCCGCGCCGACGTGGTCGACGAATTCGCCGAGACGATCGTGCACAAGGATGGCAAGCTGTTCTATCGCTACGGCAAGGAACTGCGACCGGTAGCCACGCGCAAGATCAACGTGCCTTACCGCAAGGCGGACGGTTCGATGGCCGAGCGGACCTTCACCACGTATGCCACGCATCACGGCCCGATCGTGCGCGAGAAGGACGGCAAGTGGATCGCCACCGCGCTGATGAACAAGCCGATGGAGGCGCTCGAGCAGAGCTGGCTGCGCACCAAGGCCAGCGACTTCGCCAGCTTCATGAAGGTGGCCGAGCTGAAGGCGAACTCGTCGAACAACACGATCTTCGCCGACGACAAGGGCGAGATCGCCTATCTGCACCCGCAGTTCATTCCCAAACGCGACAACCGCTTCGATTACACCAAGCCGGTGGATGGCAGCGATCCCGCCACCGACTGGCAGGGGCTGCACGCGCTCAACCAGGCGCCGCACCTGCTCAATCCGCCGAACGGCTGGATCATGAATACCAACAACTGGCCGTACTCCGCCGCCGGCGCGTACAGCCCGAAACGCGAGGACTATCCGCGCTATATGGACAGCGTGGGCGAGAATCCGCGCGGCATCCACGCGACCATGGTGTTGAGCGACAAGAAGGACTTCACCATGGCGTCGCTGATCACCGCGGCGTTCGACTCCTATCTGCCGGCGTTCGCACGCCAGATCCCCATCCTCGTGGCCGATTACGATGCGCTGCCGGTCAGCGATCCGCTGAAGCAGAAGCTGGCGGGCCAGATCGCCCTGCTGCGCCACTGGGACTATCGCTGGGGCATCACCTCGATGCCGACCACGCTGGCCGTGTTCTGGGGCGACATCCTGTGGGACAAGGTCGACAAGTCCGATGTTGCCGAAGGTCTTTCCGTCTACGACATCATGGCGCAGAGGGCAGGCGCGAAGGCTCGCCTGGAAGCCCTGGTCGAAGCCTCCGATCGCCTGGAGAAGGATTTCGGCAGCTGGGGTGTGGCCTGGGGTGAGGTGAACCGTTACCAGCGTATCGACGGCGACATCGTGCAGCCGTTCAACGATGGCAAACGCAGCATCCCGGTCCCGTTCACGTCATCGCGCTGGGGCTCGCTAGCCTCCTTTGGCGCGCACCGCTGGCCGGGCACGAAACGCTACTACGGCACCAGCGGCAACAGCTTCGTGGCCGTGGTCGAGTTTGGCGACAAGGTGCATGCCCGCGCGATTTCGGTCGGCGGCGAAAGCGGCCATCCCGAGTCTCCGCATTTCGACGACCAAGCCGAGCGCTATACCACCGGCAACCTGCGCGCAGTCTACTTCTGGCCGGAGGATCTCAAGGGGCATACCGAGCGCGTCTACCATCCGGGCTCGTAGTGCTTCGCCTGGAGCATGGCGAGACAGCAGGTGATGCTTTCGTCTGGCCCGTAGCCGCCCGCCGCGCGAGCGGCTACGCAAGCCATCAGTTCGCCGCTGCGTTCACCATCTTGAGCACATCACTCCAGGGTGTCGGGCCTTCGTGCATGGCGTAGACGGTGTCGACCTGGAGATGTTCGCGTTCGACGGCTTGCACGACTTCATGCATCAGCTGCGGGTCGTACAAGCTGTGATCGGCATTGAGGGCAAGTGTGTCGCTTGCGTAAAGCAAGTGCCGTTCGGGGAAGTAGGCCATGTACTGGCGCTCTGTCGATGCGCCACGCAGTGGATAAAGCACGACGCGATTGGCGCCATGGCCAATTTCCGTCTTGTCGGCCACGTCGATCCAATGCGGCGTCCTGGGCTGGGCCTGCAACGCGTCGGGATGAAGGCTATGCGATGAAGACACCAGCCGCTCGAGCAGCGGCCGGTTGAGGTCAAGCGCATAGACTGGCAGGCCCTCGGCGACCGCTTGGCGAACGCCGGCCATATGCGGCCAGGAGTCGGATGAGGTGAGTACGCCCTTGATCGGCGCACCCGGGTACTCGCTGCGGGCCTTGGCAAAGATGCCTTGTGCAAAGGTGGGTGAGATCGGCGCCTCCAATACCAGCACGCCGTCATCCTGTTTGATCAGGGTCGTGCTCCAGGAACCCTGGTAGAGCTCGATGCCAGGTGCAAGTTCGATGCGGGCCTTGTCGCTGAACGATCTATCCCACCCCTTGGATTGCACACTCTTCGACGCGACAGCCGCGTCCATGGCAAATGTCTTGTCGTCCAGCTTATTGTTGAACGACGCGTCGACAATCTGGGTCGACTGCCATGGCACCTCGTTGCGCACCTCGACCAGATTGCTCGGGAGGACGAGGCCCTGGAAAAGATGCCAGTTGTCGAAATAGACGCGTTGCCTGACATCGCCCCAGGCGTACCAGAAGTCGTGGAACGTCCGCGTGCTTTCCATCGCGTCGGGCAGATGATTGCTGGCATTGAGCAGTACCCGAATGGGCGCGCCGTTCCAGGTGAATTCGACCACGGCATGCGGGGTACCGCGTAGCTGCTGCGATGGCGCGTAATGCAGATCCGCCGCTGCGGAGGCGGTGAGCAAAAGGCGTTCCGGACCGAGCGCCAAGGCATCGCTCGTGGCATCGAGATCGGCCAGCGAGCAGGGGCGGTCTCCCTTATCGCCGCGATAGACGCCCGCATGCGGCGTGGCGACCAGCGTCTGGGTGATTCCGGCCTGATGCGGATCCGATTCCGGCCAGGTGACATGAGCGACGCGAACGAGCCGGCCCTTGTCGAAGTCCAGCGTGAGGTCGTCGCGCTCATACGCCGTGATGAAAGGCTGCTGGCGATATGACTGCTCGGTGAGCGCGGCGTGGCCGGTGGTCTGGTAGTGCACGTTGGCGATGGCACTGAGCTTTTGCCGACCGCCCATGGCCGCCATGGCCTGGGCGACGCAGGCGCGGGCATCCATGCCATCGCAACCCTGGTGCGCTTTACCGGGCACGGCGTCACCGTCATGCGGAACCTCGGTGGCGATCGCCGGCGCGGCGAGCGCCAGGGCCAGCGCCAGCGCGCTGGCCAGGTGAAGGGGAGCGTGGCTACGACTGCGCTTGCGACCATCCATGACACATCACCCGATCGCACCCGGGAGTGGGTGTGGCGCAGCCTACGGGCTTTGCGACGAGACGCCGCCTGCGGAAAGTCATGGCTTACTTTCGACCTATATCAGCGGCCTGGCGCTCACCTGCCTTTTGCGCGAACCCCATGTAGGAGCGCACCCTGTGCGCGAAATGCCTACGGAGCTGCAACTCTGAAGCGCCAATCGCGCACAGGGTGCGCTCCTACAAAAGAAGCGTCGTAGTTGGGTGGCTCACGTTGAGCGCGATCGCCTCAGCCGCGCCGCATACTCGCCACCAGATCGGCCAGCTGTTTCACGGCAGCTTCCGATGCCGCACGATTCGGCGTGACATCGCTATTGTTGAAGTTGCCGGTGTCACCAAAGGACTGCACCAGCAGGCCATCGCTACGGGGCACCACGCTGAGGTTCCTGGTGGACAGCCCATAGGTGACTTCGGGTTGGGGAATCAGCCGCGCCGTCTGGCCGCGCACAGGAATTACCGCGTCGTCATTGAACAAGGCCCGGGCTCCATAGCCGGTGGCGTTGATCAGCGTCGTTTCGGGCAGCGCCAGCAGCTCGTGGGGTTGGTGGAATTCGCGCACCTCGATCTTGCCGCCGGCGGCGAGAAAGTCAGCCATCAACAGGCGCGCATACGTGCTGATGTTGAACATCATGGTCGTGTAGCGACGCACATAAGGCTGCGGAAAAGGATGACTGCCTGGCGGCAAGTCCACCGAGCGCGGCGTCAGGTCACGCACGCGCTCGTGGAAATCACCGTACTCGGGTTCGTCGGCCACATCGGTGTGGGACTGGCCCGCCGGCGTATCCGACAGCGCGTAACCCTCGATCCACTCGATCGGCTTGCCCGGCACGCCAAGCAGGCTCTGGTACATGGCATGCGAGATGCGGGTCATCTCCTCCCAGCGCTCGGCAAACGCCGCTGCATGCTGTGCATCGCAAATGCGCGAGTCGGGCGTCCACAGCCCGGACGCGCGCATCGAGTACACATCGGGCGGCAGCGCCTTGGCATAGATGCGCACCGACATGCCAGCACGTTGTGCGACCAGCGCCGATGTGAGGCCCAGCGCGCCGCAGCCGATCACGCCCAGCTCGCGCGCGCTGGTGCTCTGCGCCAGGCGCACAGCCAAGGTGCTCGAACCCCAGGACAGCGACCAACCGCTGCCGCCATGCCCATAGTTGTGCACGATGGCCTTGTAGCCTAGCCGTTCCAGCTCGATGCGTGGCCCCGCCGCGCGAAACGGCCGCGTGCACACATAGACCCCGGTGATCCGGTCCACCTTCGCCTTGATGGGTGCGAGCTCCACGCCATCCGCAAGAAGACGCATGGCGCCAGCTGCGAGGGTGCCAGCCGAGGGCGTCGGGGCGAGTGTCTGCTTCGCGCAGGCCGCTAATCCGGCCGTGGAAGCTACTGCCAGCGTGGCGCCAGCCTGACGCAGAAATTGACGTCGCTGCACGGTAATTCCCCGGCCATGGAAGAGTGGATTGAGCTCCTGTCCCGGAGGGATCGGAGGCGCTAGCGGCTACTTCTTATCGAACCCTCCTTCCAAAATCAAACCTGGTTAGCCTCGAATCTCAGCCACGCGACTTCCCGCTCGTCCCAAGATGTAGGAGCGCACCCTGTGCGCGATTGGCGCTGGCCCCGGTTCCCATCGCCATGGCCATCGCCATCGCCATCGCCATCGCCATCGCCATCGCCATCGCCAGCGTACCGCGTAGATGGCCCGCTGGCGGCAGCGATGGGAACCGGGGCCAGCGCCAATCGCGCACAGGGTGCGCTCCTACACCAAGCACGCTCCAGCTGAGATTCGACGCTAATCAGGAAATCAAATGGCCAAGCGAGATGCCACGTGGTGGACAGGACTCGCCCGAGTCCCCGCTGCGCTTTGGCCTTGACGCGCCACTGTCGCGCCAAGGCGGATAATCCGCGTGGATTGGATATGATTCGCCGCAGCCAACGCCGAGATCCGCCCATGAACCCTTCCGACCACGACTTCGACGCCGAGCATGACTTCGACGAGGGCGAGGAAGACGATAACTCGGTCGAGGCCTGCGTCTGGCAGTTGCTGCAGCTGATCAATCCCGGCGACGAAGAGCTGGCGCTGCAGCAGTTCGCGGACTATCGCGATGCCGTCGCCCACCAGGGCGAGGAAGAGGTCGACCCGGTCGAGGTCGTCTCCCGGGTCATCGACTGGCGCTCGGGCTTTGTCATCGATGGCCAGGATACGCGGGCGCTGGTACAGGCCATCGATGAGCTGGCCTCGCGCTGGAATCTCTCCATCGACTGGGATGGCGATCCGGACGACGACGAGTTCCATGCCGACATCGATGCCGCCTCACTGTTCGCCACGGCCTACGATCGCCTCAACGAGCATGGCTATACCTTGTGGGCACGCGAAACCGACAACGACAGCTACGCCGGCTGGATTACCCTGACCCGCGACAACGAACCGTTGCGCGAGCTGGCAACCGTGCTGGGCATCAATATGCGGCTGGGTAGTGACGTGACCTGACAGCGCAGTAGTGGCCGAGGACGGTCCGAAGGTGTAGATAGCAAGGTCGAAGAGATCGTCCCCACGCTGACCGGAACCGTGCCTCGTGATACCTCACTTCAATGACCATGCGGCCAACGAGCGTACCTATCTGGCGTGGGTGCGCACGGCTATATCGGTCATGGCGTTCGGCTTCCTGCTGGAGCGCTTCGATATCTTCCTGACGTATGCGACGAGGGCGGCCGAGCGTGCCGCGATCGGCCTGCACACACGAGCCTCGGAGTGGTTGGGCCTGGGGCTGTTGTTGGTCGGGGCGCTCATCATCCTGGGCGCCACCCAGCGCTTCTACCGGAACCGTCGAGCCATCGAGGCCGCCGAGATCTCACCCTATGGCGACTACTGGATCGCCCGGGTCATGTCCGCGCTGCTGATCATCATGGCGCTGTTTCTGATGCTTTATGTCGCCCGGCAAATTGCCGCGCTCGATTAGGCATACTTGAAGAAGCATTTGGCTACCCACGCTGACGTAGCCCTAACAAACGTTGGTGTTGAATGCGCCCACTTGATGGAGAGACTCTCATGAAGAAGCGCATTGGCGGCATGACAACGATTGGCGTGGCAATCGCCCTCAGCCTCATTTGCGGAGCGAGTGTTGCCCAGGATCTGGGCAAGCTCGGCGGCATGATTCCCGGCGGCTCCATGACATCGGGCAGCATGGGTAATGTGGCGGGCCTGTTGGAGTATTGCGTCAAGAACAACTATCTCGGTGGCGATTCGGGCGCCTCCGGCATCAAGGATCAGCTGCTCGGAAAAATGGGTGGATCGAGCCATTCGATGGCGAGCAGCGGTGAAAAATCTTCCGGCGCCAGTGACATGTTGGGCGAGCTGACCGGCAGCAAGGAGAAGCACGCTGCAAGCAGCTCGACTGGCGGCAGTCCGACCAGCGATGCGGGCTACCTGAGTGGCGCGAAGGGCATTCTGCAGGGCAGCGACGGCAAGACCATGGACCTGGCCAGTGTCGGTGGTGGCTCGAGCGACATCAAGTCGCAGATCACCACCAAGGTCTGCGATACCGTGCTGAAGCAGGGCAAGTCGTTTCTTGGCCACTGAGCGACGCTAGCGCGACCTTGCCACCGGCGTCCACGCATCGATGCTTTGCGTGTCGATGCTGCATGCGGGGCCGCGGCTCCTCCCGCCCATCAATGATGGTGTTCCTGCAGTGGCCCCGGTATGCCGCCCCGTTCTAGGCCGCCATCCTCCAGCCAGCGTTCGGTGCAGGCCTTCGACTGCGCGATGAGTGCGCGGGCCGAAGAGTAGTCGTAAGGCGATGTTCGCAGCGGGCACAGGCTGGGCACGATGCGAAGCTCGACCTGGCTATTGGCGAAGTGCTCCGCGTCGTGCACCAGCTGGCGCGACACCAGCAGACTGAGTGCGTGCAGGGCACGCGCGATCGCGCCCGCCGGGATCTGGCCGATGGCACAGGCAAAACCGGTGGGTAGAACGACAACCCGTGTGGCGCCCAGCTTGATCGCCGTCGAGATCGGCGTGTTGTTGGCAACGCCACCATCGACCAGCAGTCGCGTATCGATCCGCACCGGAGGAAAGACGCCCGGGATCGCTGCACTCGCCAGCACGGCGTCCACGACCGATCCGGACGACAGTAATACCTCTTCGCCCGTCAGCATGTCCGAGGCGACGATGTGCAGAGGCAGTCTCGCGTCTTCCAGGCGTTCATATGCGACATGTTTTTCGAGCAGGGATCGCAGCCCGTACGAATCCACCAGATAATCGCGGCGACGCAACAAGCCGATAACACTGCCCAGGTTGAGCGGGAAGACATCGCGGCGTCGGATCACGCACCAGAGCCGCTCCAGCTTGTCCGCGCCATCGCGGGTGGGTTCCGCGGCGAAGTAGGCTGCATTGATGGCGCCCGCCGAGGCGCCCACCATGAATGCAGGCGCCTCTCCCCAGTCCAGCAGCGCCTGCAGCATGCCCACCTCGACCGCGCCGAGGCTGCCGCCGCCCGCCAGTACGAAGGCGGTGCGCCTTGGCGCTTGGCTGTCACTGTCGGCCTGGGTCATGTCGCTCACCTGCATGCTGCCGTGTGCGATGAAACATTAGCTCAGAATGATGTCGTCAGCCGGGTCAACCAATCCGGGCTGATCGACAGGATGGCGGCTTCGAGCTTTCGATCCAGCCCGGTCAGTATAAGTGCACCGACCAGCACGAAGCAGCCACCCAGCACGGACTTGGCGATGCCGCCCATCGACGCCAGTGAGCCGCGCATGCGCGTCATCGTTGCGCCTGAGACCAAGCTCAGAGCCAGCAGCGGAAGCCCCGCGCCCAGGCCGAACAGCATCATCAGTAGCGCTATGTGACCAAGGTTCTTTCCTTGCGCCGCAAGCGTGGTCGCGGCGCCGAGCGTGGGACCCACGCACGGGCTCCACACCACGCCAAGCAACAGTCCAATCAGGAACTGGCTAAGCAAACCTTCGCCCTTGATCAAGCCAAGCGCATGCTGACCGGTTGAGCCGACGCCCGAGCTGACCCTGGAGAAGACCACCTGCAAGCGTGATGACAGCATCACGATGCCAAAAAGCACCATGAGCACCGCCGCTACCTGACGGAATGTGCCTGCGCTCAGGCCGATCGATGCGCCCAGCGTGGCAAGAAAAATGCCCACGAGCGCAAACGAGAGACTGAGCCCGAACGCGAGCATCGTGCTTCCAAGCCGATGCTTGGATAGCGCGGACGCGATGAGGATCGGCAGGATGGGCAGCACGCACGGCGACAACAAGGTGGCCGCGCCAGCCACAAATCCCAACACGTAAGTGCCCAGGCCGAAGTCCATCAGAGTGCCTGTTCCAGCGTCGCGCGTATCGTCTTTTCCTGGGTTTGCCCGGTTGAGCGCATGACTTCATGTCCCTGCTTGAACACCACGAAGGTCGACTGCTGGTTCACCTTGAGCGCCTTCTCCAGCGCGGTCTCCTTGTCGAAATCCGCAACGAAGATGGTCACCTCCTTTAGACGCGGCTCCTTCGACAGCTTGTCGACGATAGGTTGCTGCGCCCGGCAAACCGGGCACCAGTCCGCATGCAGATAGACCACCACGGGTTTGCCTGCGGCCACGGCCTGGTCGTATTGCGCCTGATTGAATGGCACTTCGCCCGCGAACGCCGAACCTGCCAGCAACAGGCACATCAAGCCTCCCAGATAGCTGAGTTTGTTGGCTTTCATATGGGGTCTTGCTCCGTCTTTGGATTGAGTGACGCGAGGCTTGCGCGATCGCGTGGCTTACCTGTTCTTCGCCGATCGCAGCGATGGCGTTACCTGTCGTGCCTGTGTCTCACGCAGCGGTGCGAATGCCCAGCATGCGCGCCACCAGGGTGTCCAGGCTGGCCTTGCCCGGGCCGGCGATCAGCAGCCAAAAGAAGATCAGGCTGTACACCACCTCATCGGCTTCAACGTAGTCGTCCAGCCCCATCAGGTTGCTCGACACGACCAGGGTCACCGCGACGGCCATATTGATCAGCATCGGGATGCAGACCAGCCGCGTAAACAGGCCGAGCATCAACAGCAGGCCACCCAGCAACTCGGTCCAGGCCGACAGTCCTGCGCTGAAGGCCGGGTAGGGTATGCCCCAGCCCATGAAGCGCATGGTGAAGCCTTCGAGGTTGTGCACCTTGGCGATGCCTGTCTCCAGCCAGAAATAGCCGAACACCACGCGAACCGTGAGTGGCCCAAGCCATTCGATGGTGTGGAGCATCTGGAGCAGGCGCGAAGCCGTGGTGGTAATGAACTGACGCATGGTTGCAGGTCCCGGGCAGCGAAGTGCAAGCATCATGGATATGTCGTTGGCCTCTCGCCATGTTCGGGCGTCCGCGCTTTCTAGCCCGCCGTCCGATCCTCGGTCACGCCGGACGATCGGGCACAAGAACCGGATGCGCGGGAACAGTCATCGCCCCCCGGGTTGGTGAGAATGCGGACGTCGGATCTATCGGCGAGATCGGTGTGCCGTATCCGGCAAAACACTTCCCACCGCCGCGAACCATGGCGGCGCTCATGACTTATCAGGAGTGATCCATGAAGACCCACAAACTCAACGGCGCGGCCATGGCGATGATGGTTGCCGGTCTGTTCGCCGTCACGTCGATGTCCGCCTCGGCGGCCGACAAGACGCCCACCGGCGATTCCGCCACCGTCAAGTGCATGAACTCGTCATCGTGCAAGGGCCATGGCTCGTGCAAGCAGGCGACCAACTCCTGCAAGGGCCAGAATTCCTGCAAGGGCCAGGGCTTCACCATGCAGAAGACCCAGCAGGACTGTGCGGCCGCTCAATCCGCCGCGAAGCAGAGCTGATGTCGACGGCGGAGCTTCCCGGCTCGCCCGGGAAGCTCCGTCACTTCCGCTATGACCATCGAATCGCACACCAACCAGCTTCCCTATCTCGGCTATGGCCTGGGCCTGCGCGTCGATCATTACGAGGCGCTGCTTGAGAATCCGGGCAACGTGGAGTGGCTGGAGATTGTCTCCGAGAACTACCTGATACCCGGCGGACGGCCGCTTGCCTGGCTGGAGAAGTTCCGCGAGCGCTTTCCACTCGTCATGCACGGCGTATCGATGTCGATCGGCAGCACCGACCCGCTGGACCATGGCTATCTTGGGCGTCTGGCCGGGCTGGCGCGCCACCTTGAACCCATGTGGGTTTCCGACCACCTGTGCTGGACCGGCGTGCAAGGCGTCAACCTGCATGACCTGATGCCGCTGCCGTATACCGAGGAAGCGCTGTCGCACGTGGTGGACCGCGTGCGTCGCGTGCAGGACGTGCTTGGGCGCCGCATCCTGCTCGAGAACGTGTCGAGCTACATCAGTTTTGCCCAATCGCAATTGACCGAATGGCAGTTTATCGCCGCCGTGGCGGAACGGGCGGACTGCCTGATCCTGCTCGATATCAACAATGTCTACGTCAGCGCGCACAACCACGGGTTCTCTGCGTTGGACTATCTGGACGGCATTCCCGCAGCGCGAGTGCAGCAGTTTCATCTTGCCGGGCATGAGCATGGCGAGCGGCTGCTGATTGACACGCACGACGCGCCGATCGTCGACTCCGTCTGGGATCTTTACGTGGAAGCGGTGCGCCGCTATGGCCGCGTATCCACTATGATCGAGCGCGACGATCACATTCCGCCGTTGGCCGAGCTTCAAGCCGAACTTGATCACGCGCGCATGCTGGCGGATCCGCTGTTGCGGGTGGCAGCATGACCGATCTGCAGACTCTCCAGCAGCACGTGTTGCAGGCGATGCTTGCAAATGCTCCGCCACGGCTGCGCGAATTGCGCGGCGATGATGCCGCCGATATCGCGGGCCGACTGGCGGTCTACCGCAACGGCTACCGCATCCGCCTGCGCGATGCGCTGGCGACGGAATACGCAGGGCTTGGGCTGATGGCGGGGTCGCGTTTCACCCACCTGCTGGATGGCTACGTGGCCGCGCACCCATCCGAGCACTACAACATCCGCTGGCATGGAGCGGGACTGCCGGCCTATCTGGAACATGCCTTGCCCTGGCGCGAAAAACCCGCGCTGGCCGATATGGCGCGCCTGGACTGGGCCATTTCCACGGCCTTCGATGCGGCCGATGAGTCCGTCTTGACCGCGGCGGATCTCGCCGCTGTGCCGGCGGAGGCCTGGGCCGATTTGCGCCTCACCCCGCAAAGCCATCTGCAGATTCTGACCAGCCCCTATAACGTCGATGCGTTCCGCCGCGCGGCCGACCGCGGCCTGAAACGGCCGCGCTTGCGGCGTCTCAGCAAGCCGCGCCAGATGCTCGTCTGGCGCCAGTCGCTGGAAGTGCGCTACCGAATGATTCAGGCCGATGAATATGCGGCGCTGGCCGGCGCCATGCGGGGCGAGCCGTTTTCACGGCTTTGTGAACGCCTGGTGGAGCAAAATCGGCAGTTGGCGACATTGCCGCGAATGGCGGCGCTGCTTTCGCAATGGCTGGATGAAGGGCTGATCCGCGGGTTGCAGACCTCTCATGGACCCGCCGTGGCGGACGAGGGGGCCATGTAACCGCGGGAACCCATCCGGCGAAGTTCAGATATCGAGCGAACCGTCGGAAGGAAGTCCCGTGTATATCGAACCGAATCCTGTCCTCTCCGCTGGCCCACGTCCCGTGCTCATCGAGCCGGCGCTTGAGTCTCTACTCAATCATTCCATGCTGCGCGTCGAGGTGATCGCTGAATTGCATCGCTGTGGCTCGTGGTACCTCGACGAACCCCGCTATCCCAGAGGGCTTTTTCATCTGGTGGGCGTCGGTCAGTGCAGGGTCGAGAGCCCCTCGCTCGATCAGTCGCTCGATCTGGAAATCGGCGACCTCATCGTTTTCCCGCATGGCGACCCGCATCGCCTGAGCGCGGCCAGCCGCTCCGGCGCGGGACACCCAGACCAGACCAGCCTCATCTGTGGCGAACTCCATTTCATGGGAATGTCGCAACATCCGCTCAGCCAGGCACTGCCTTCGTGCGTGGTAATCCGATCGAAGGAAGCCAATCAAACGTTCCAGCAGTTGTCGGCGATGATGGTCGAGGTGGTGCATGCCGGCCTCGCTGGTCGACAAGTGTTGCTCAACAAACTCGCCGACGCGCTATTCACGCTTGCCGTTTGTGATTTTGCACAACGGGCCGACGAACGCCGCGGGCTGTTCGCCTCGCTGGCCGATCCGCGTATCGCCAGGGTCATGCAAGCGGTCTATGAGAACCCCGGCCTCACCTGGACCATGCAGTCGATGGCGTCGCTGGCCTGCATGTCACGCTCTGCGTTCGCGGAACGCTTCACCCAGCTCATGAAGGTTCCACCCGTGCAATACGTCACGCAGTGGCGCGTCAGCGTCGCGGAGCAACTGTTGCGAGATCGGCAGCAGTCCGTGGCGGCCATTGCCCAGCAGCTCGGCTACAGCAGCGAAGCGGCTTTCCGTCGCCTGTTCAAACGGGTTAGCGGCATCTGCCCGGGACGCGTTCGCGCGGAAAGTTGCCGTGCGAACGCGTTGAACTGAACGAGTTTTGGGGGCCGCAACCCTGGCGCGCTCCGTAGTTTTACGTCGTTTTGCTACGTAAAACTACTGAGGATGAGCAGGTTCGACGGTGCCAGAATGACGGTCGCAGGCGGGTCCCATATTGACGCGGGGCTGACATCTCCATCACTACCTTTGCGTTGCATGGCCTCGTTTATCACCTGAATAGCAGACGCTTGAAGGCCCCTTCCGGGCTAGGGCGGCGGTCCCGAGCGGGCCAACGAATGTGGCTAGGCGGGGAGTGCGGGGCCTTGGAGCGTCCGATGGGAATGCAGCCGCTGCCCTCGCACGCACTTCACCTTGTCGACTGGGGATGCGCAATGAGTTATCGATCAAAACGCCTGGGTGTCAGTCTGTTGGCGGGCTGTGCGTTGTCATGTTTTGCGGTCACGGCGATGGCCGACGACACACTGGAGTTGTCAAATAGCCTGTACTCACTCGCCAAGCCGCCCGAATCCCAGGGAGGTGAGTGGGACTTTTGGCGCTTCGCAGTGGGTGCTGGCGTGGTCAACATGCCCACGTTTCCCGGCGCCAGGGACACCAAGGTCGAAGGGCTGCCGATACTCAGCGCGGGCTATGGTCGCTGGTTCATCGGCGCCAATCCTGATGCGGGATCGCTGGTGTCGGCTGGCGCGTATCTGTATCACGACAGCCACTGGAGGGCGGGTGTGGCGGTGACCTACGACTTCATCGAACCACGACAGGAATCCGACGATCCGCATCTGCGCGGCCTGGGCAATGTCGATCGCACGACGCACGCCGAAGCGTTTGGCGTCTTCACCTATGACTGGTTCACGGCGCGCAGCAGCGTGCTGACGGACATTGGTGGAAACCAGCGTGGCACGACGGTGACCTTGGACGCGATGGGCACATACTCGCCGGCCGAGCAGTGGAGTTTCTCCGCGGGGCCCGGAGTGACCTGGGGAAGCAGCCAGTACAACCGGACTTACTTTGGCGTCGACGCAACCCAGAGTGCCCGCTCCGGCCTGCCGCCCTACTCGCTGGGTTCGGGCGTCAACGATGTGCGTTTTTCTGTCGGCGCCGCCTATCGGCCTACCAACCACTGGGTCATCGGGGCCGATATCGCGGCGGCCTGGCTCGAGAACGATTCGGGAGACAGCCCGGTCGTGCAAAAAAAGAATCAGATGACTTATGGCTTGATAGCGACCTATCTGTTTTTTTGAACAGGCGAAGGCCGTTCCGCCTCAACGCCTGCGCCCGGCGGTTTCCAAGCCCCTCACGCTGAGGGGCTTGGCACGTGGAAAGCGCTCATCCACCGTCTACCACGGCATCTGGGCGCCGTTGCTGTCGATATCGCCGGATTCCTCGAAGTCCTTTTGCATGGCTTCGCGTTCGGCATCGGATGGCGGCTTTTCGCTGGCGGTTTCGCCATGGGAAGGCGGCGGCGCCGGGTTGGCGATCAGCTCGCGCACGCGATCAAGCACATAGGCGAAGAACGGGTTCGATGCCATACGCATCATGGCGTCGATGTTCAGTACGAGCGCGCCGCGTTCGCCGCGGGGTGCCTGCGTGCCCAGATGCGTGCCATAGAACTCATTGGGGTTGGGCGTGGTGCCATAGAGCGAATCGTCCAGTGGAAACGGCAGCGATACGTGCGACATGGAAAACACGCCCGGTGGATAGTGCAGTGACAATGGGCGCGCGTGCGATTCGGTGGCATGCGCCTCGATGGTGGTCTCCACGATCGCATCGTCCGGCGGCACGCTTCCCAACACGGTGATGCGGAAGCGTTGCGGCCCTGTGGGCAGTACGCGGCTGAGCGCCCTCGATGAAGCGGGACGCATGAGCACATCGAACGCATGGTCACGATTGACGTCGAACAACACGATCTCGCTGCCGTTGTCCGGCAGCAGCGCGTAAAGGGATCGCATCACCGCGGCCGTGCTTACCGTGAAATCGACCACGGACTGAAAGGTCAGCACGGGCGCGATGCTGCCGAGCTGGTTGCTCTGCCCAAGACGCTGGAGCTGGCCTTGCAACACATCGGTGAGCAGGTAGGCCTGGCGTGCGCCGTTGACCGGGAAGGAGTTGTATTTGAAGGGATTGAACTCGGGCACCACATCCAGCCACGAAGCTCGCGCAAAGGCCGGCAACAAGGCGGGTAGGCCCGCGATCCCGGCAAAGCGTGCAAAGCGCGTAATCCCGATCATGGGGGATATCAGGATCAGGCGATCGGGACGCGCGAGCTTTGGATCCTCGATCGCATCCAGCGCATATTTCATCGCCAGCGCACCGCCATTGGAGAAGCCGACAAGATGCAGCGGTGCATGCGGGTCGGCATGGCTGCGCGCCTCGCGTACCGCCAGCCGCGTCGCTGCCATCCAATCGGCCCACTTCACGTGACTGAGACCGGAAGGCACGGTGCCATGCCCAGGCAGGCGGATGGCAACGACAAAGAAGCCTTGACTGCGATAAACACGCGCGATGTGACGAAGGCTGTACGGCGAATCGGTCAGTCCGTGCAGCATCACCACGGTGCCTACCGGTGGCCCATCGGGCGCCATCTGGTAGGAGCGGTTCCAGTCCGTGGCAAAGCGTCCTGGGTAGATGGGCGCGCCTGCGTAGTAGCGATTGGTGGCGATCTGGTCGGCAGGCGGAAGCTTGTCCGTGACGTTGCGCTTCACCTCGTCAAAGAGCGCATTCTCGGCGGCCAGGTAGCCTTTCCAGTCGGTGGCGTCGATCTGCGCCGCCGTCAGTTCATGTGGCTCGAAGGTGTGCCATGCGTGCAGTGGAGCCCCACGCCATGCATCCCAGGCGCGCATGCCGAGCACGCTGAGCAGGACCACCAGCACCAGGATCACCAAACGCTTGAGTGCCGTAAGTATCGATCGATACATCGAACCACCCCACCGGTTTAGGCGCTGAGCAAAGCGCCGTTCGAGCGTATCTCAGTGGCATGCGTCGGACAATCGCACCGTACCAACAGGCAGTTTTGCCAAGCCATGCAGCGCGTTGCCCATTTCACAGCCTCCCCACAACGGCATGCCTACGCTCGGAGCAGGGTGGATGCTCAGCAGCCATGTGAATCTGCAGTGCAGATTCACATGGGCATTCTTCGTGGGTGACATCGAAGATGTCGTCACGGTTCGTTGTGGCCCTGGGCATGCGCGGCGTAGAGCAACGCCGGAGAGGGTGGCAGCATCGTTTTCAATACCGCGTCGGCGGGCGATGGCCCGCCTTCGGACTCATAGGCTGGCAACGCTTAAGCACTTCGGATGGAAAGCTCGGCTTGCGCTGACAAGGGTAGGTAATTATTGCGTGCGCAGCGTGCCGTCGCCGATGCCCAGGCAAAGGCGCGCGGACCAGATGCGCCATGCGTTGCCTTGCGAGAGCTTGTGGCGCTTGCGATCCGCCTCGCGCCGTAGCTTCGCCGCGGCCAGCCGACGTGCCAGCTGTGGATCGGTGATATAGCCGTGCAGGACAACAGGTCGGTCCAGAGTGAGCTCATGCGAGCCTCCAGTGGCGGGAAGGGATTCACGGCGGATTGCGCCATGTCGA
>CAWGPI010000003.1:0-230368 GCA_963824525.1 uncultured Gammaproteobacteria bacterium
GAAGTGATAACCGCTGAAAGCATCTAAGCGGGAAGCACGCCCCAAGATGAGATCTCCCGAGACTTCGAGTCTCCTTAAGGCACCATCAAGACTAGGTGGTTGATAGGCGCGGTGTGGAAGTGCAGCAATGCATTGAGCTTACGCGTACTAATGAGCCGTGCGGCTTGACCATATAACCCCAAGACGCTTCGCTAGAGTTAATATCCTCGCGATACATCGAGATCCGATTTCACCTCGACGCTTGTCACTCGTTTACACCTTACGCCGGACTGGCGCTCTCAAAGCGCTGTCCGCACCTTTTCCCTGGCGGCTATAGCGCTGTGGTCCCACCCGATCCCATCCCGAACTCGGAAGTGAAACGCAGCTGCGCCGATGGTAGTGTGGCATTGCCCATGCAAGAGTAGGTCACCGCCAGGGGCTTCATCCTCAAACGCCTTCCCATCGGGAAGGCGTTTGTCTTTGTGCGCTATTGCGCCGAAGGCGCCCCCCGCAACAGGTCACCGCCAGGGGCTTCATCCTCAAACGCCTTCCCATCTGGGAAGGCGTTTGTCTTTGTGCGCTATTGCGCCGCAGGCGCCCCCCGCAACAGGTCACCGCCAGGGGCTTCATCCCAAACCCTCGTAGCTCACGCTACGGGGGTTTGTTCTTTTTGGCGCGGCGAAAACCTCAGGCACCGCCGCACAACCCATGATCACCTCACCGTCATCCCCGCGAACGCGGGGATCCAGTGACTGTGCACGGTGCAGACAACGCCGCAGGTCATCGCGTCGCTTCCGCTCACGCCAAAGGCGTTGATCCAGTGCCCCCTGTACCAGCAAAGGCGCTGGATCCCCGCGTTCGCGGGGATGACGATGAGGGAGGGATGACGGTGGGGGATGACGGTGATGGAGAGCCGACGATGAGGAAGGGCCGACGATGAGAAAGGGCCGACGATGAGGAAGGGCCGACGATGAGGAAGCGATGACAGTGAGGAAGGATCCAGGTCGTCGAGTGCTTGCCTTGCGCTGAACGCCAACAGCCCTAGCGGTATTAGTTATCGCAATAATTTGCGATGATCATCGACCCCCTACAGAGCCTCGAAGATTTCATGACGACTCCCACCCAGAGCCGCCTCGGTCCGCTTCCCTATCTGATTTTCTCTTCACGTTGGCTGCAGTTACCGTTGTATCTCGGCCTGATCGTCGCCCAGGCCATCTACGTCGTGCAGTTCGTGCGCGAGCTGTGGCACCTGGTGACCACCACCCTGTTCAACGGTGGCATCGACGTCAGCGTCGCGGACAGTGCCGAAACCACCATCATGCTCACGGTGCTGGGCCTGATCGACGTGGTGATGATCTCCAACCTGCTGGTGATGGTGATCGTCGGTGGCTATGAGACCTTCGTGTCGCGCCTGAGGCTGGAAGGGCATCCGGATCAGCCGGAATGGCTTTCGCATGTGAATGCCACGGTGCTCAAGGTGAAGCTGGCGATGGCGATCATCGGCATCTCGTCGATCCACCTGCTGGCTACGTTTATCAAGGCAGGTTCGCTCAGCAGTCAGACCATCCTGTGGCAGATTCTGCTGCACCTGACGTTTGTGGTTTCGGCACTGTCCCTGGCCTACATCGACCGCATCACGCAGCCCAGTGCCAAGGCGGGGAGCCACTAACGCGACATGCGCTACCCGGGTTGTTGCTACGCTTACCGCTACAGCGACAAGGCCGCGGAGCAAACCTAGCGTGGAACAGCGTTACATCCTCGCCCTCGACCAAGGCACCACCAGTTCCCGCGCGATACTGTTTGATCGCGCGGGATCGGTGGTGGGCATCGGCGCAGCGGGAGTTTCCGCAGATCTTTCCGCGAACCGGGCTGGGTCGAACACAACCCGCGGGAGATCCTCACCAGCGTCCTGGTGACCGTGACCGAGGTGCTCGCGCAACACCCAGGTCGACCTGGCGGAGATCGCCGCCATCGGCATCACCAATCAGCGCGAAACCACGGTGGTGTGGGATCGCGTGCACCGGGCAGCCGGTGCACAACGCCATCGTGTGGCAATCGCGCCAGAGCGCGGCGATCTGTGAGCGCCTGCAGAGCGAAGGTTACGAACCACTCGTGCGCGAACGCACCGGACTGCTGATCGATGCGTACTTCTCCGGGCACCAAGCTGCGCTGGATCCTCGATCACGTCGAAGGCGCGCGTGAACGCGCCGAACGCGGCGAACTGCTGTTCGGCACCATCGATAGCTGGCTGATCTGGAACCTCACCGGCGGCACGGCGCACGTCACCGATGCCAGCAATGCCTCACGCACCCTGCTTTACGACATCCACCGGCGCTGCTGGGACGACGACCTGCTGCACATGCTCGGATATTCCGCGCGCCATGCTGCCCGAGGTGCGTGTCAAGCAGCGAAGTCTATGCGCGCACGGCGCCCTCGCAGATTCTTCGGCGCCAGCATTCCCATCGCCGGCGTCGCCGGCGATCAGCAGGCCGCATTGTTCGGCCAGGCCTGCTTCACGCCGGGCATGGCGAAGAACACCTACGGCACCGGTTGCTTCATGCTGATGAACACCGGCGAGCAGGCCGTGCCGTCGAAGCACGGTCTGCTCACCACCATCGCCTGGCAGTTGGGCGATCGCACCGAATACGCGCTCGAGGGCAGCATCTTCGTCGCCGGCTCGGTGATTCAATGGCTGCGCGATGGCTTGCGCATGTTGGGCAAGGCCGAGCGATTCGCAGGCCTATGCCGAGCGGGTGGCGTCAAGCGATGGCGTCTACGTGGTGCCGGCCTTTGTCGGCCTGGGTGCGCCGTACTGGCGTAGCGATGTGCGCGGCGCGGTGTTCGGCCTCAGTCCGCGGCACCAGCAAGGAGCATTTCGTGCGCGCCGCGCTGGAATCGATGGCGTATCAGACGCGCGACGTGCTGACGGCGATGGAGGCCGATGCGGGTATCGCGCTGAAGGAGCTGCGCGCCGACGGCGGCGCCATGGCCAACGACTTCATGGTGCAGTTCCAGAGCGACATGCTCGGCGTGCCGGTGCTGCGTCCGCGCGTGCAGGAGACCACCGCGCTGGGCGCCGCCTATCTGGCTGGACTTGCCGTGGGTTTCTGGCGACGACTGCGAGGAGATCGCGAACCTGTGGCAAGTGGATCGCCGCTTCACGCCGAACATGCCGGCCGCAGCACGGGAGCGCCTGTATCGCGGCTGGCAGGACGCCGTCAACGCCACCATGGGATTTCGCGTGACTGAAACGCCAGGCCTCCAAAGAGGAGGCCATCGCCGTGCCTCGCTTTCGAGGCAGCTCAGTCGATCGCGTAGCCGAACTGTTCCTTGAACTCGGCGGCGAACTGGGCGTAGTCGAAGTGCTGGTTCTGCGTGCCCGGGTGCTCGACCTTCAGCGCGCCCATCAGCGAGGCCATGCGGCCGGCGGTCGGCCAGTCCTTGCCGCGCATGATGCCGAAGATCAGGCCGGCGCGATAAGCATCACCGCAGCCGGTCGGATCGACCACCTGGCGCTCGCGTGCCGGCGGGATCTCGTGCGTGATGCCGCCGGCGTGGATCAGCGAACCGCGCGGGCCCTGCGTGACGATGTAGGCCGTGACACGTGCGCGGCGATTTCCTGCGCGCTCCAGCCGGTGCGCTGCTGCAGCAGCTGCGATTCGTAGTCGTTGACGATGACGTAGGTCGCCTTTTCGATCATCGACGCGGAACTCGTCGCCGTTGAACAGCGGCATCGCCTGGCCCGGATCGAAGATGAAGGGCACGCCGCGCGCGGCGAACTCGTTCACGTGCTGCAGCATGGCTTCGCGGCCGTCCGGCGCCACGATGCCGAAGCTGATCTCCGGGATGTCGCGCACGTGGTTCTCATGCGCGCTGGACATCGCGCCGGGGTGGAAGGCGGTGATCTGGTTGTTGTCCAGGTCGGTGGTGATGAAGCACTGCGGCGTGAACTGGTCGTCGAACACGCGCACACAGTCGAGGCGGATGCCGCACTGCTCCATGTGCGCGCGGTAGGGGGCGAAGTCCTGGCCCACGGTGGCCACCGGCAGCGGGTCGCCACCGAGCAGCTTGAGGTTGTAGGCGATATTGCCGGCGCAGCCGCCGAACTCGCGGCGCATGCGCCGGCACCAGGAACGACACGTTCAGGATGTGCATCTGGTCGGGCAGGATGTGGTTCTTGAACTGGTCCTGGAACACCATGATGGTGTCGTAGGCCAGCGATCCGCAGATGACGGCAGACATGATGTGCAGGATGCTCCCGGGCAGATGGAATGGCCGCGGCTGCGCGACGCCGTATCGCCCCGGACGGCGTCGCCCAAAGGGTCCGATCATACCGACATCGAGCCCGGTCGGCGACTTTCGAGCGCATAGAGCTCACGCGGGATCCAGGCTCAAAATGTGCCTAGCGTCGCGTAGACAAAGGCTTTCTTAACGCTATTGTCCTTGCGAATACGGGGGCTGCTGACTAGACTGGCGAGCTTACTTTTTAACCAGGCCGGACACGCGGCGGACCCATGTTCAAGAAGTTTCGCGGGATCTTTTCCAACGATCTCTCCATCGACCTCGGCACGGCCAACACGCTTATCTACGTGCGTGGCCAGGGCATCGTCCTGAACGAACCGTCGGTCGTGGCGATCCGCCAGGATCGCGGCCCCGGTGGTCCGCGTGCGGTCGCCGCGGTGGGCAGCGAAGCCAAGCGCATGCTCGGACGCACGCCCGGCAATATCGCCACCGTGCGCCCGATGAAGGACGGCGTGATCGCCGACTTCTCCATGACCGAGGCGATGCTGAAGCATTTCATCAAGCAGGTGCACAAGTCGCGCGTGCTGCGTCCGAGTCCGCGCGTGCTGGTATGCGTGCCGTGCGGCTCGACCCAGGTCGAGCGCCGCGCGATCAAGGAATCGGCCGAAGGCGCCGGTGCGCGCGACGTGTTCCTGATCGAGGAGCCGATGGCGGCAGCGATCGGCGCCGGCATCCCGGTGCACGAGGCGCGCGGTTCGATGGTGCTGGACATCGGCGGCGGCACCTCCGAGGTGGCGGTGATCTCGCTCAACGGCATCGTCTACTCGCAGTCGGTGCGCGTCGGCGGCGACCGTTTCGACGAAGCCATCATCAACTACGTGCGCCGCAACCACGGCACCCTGATCGGCGAATCCACCGCCGAGCGCATCAAGATGGAAATCGGCTGCGCGTTCCCGCAAGAGCGAGGTCAAGGAGATCGAGATCTCCGGCCGCAACCTCGCCGAGGGCGTGCCGCGCATGTTCACGATCAACTCCAACGAAATTCTCGAAGCCCTGCACGAGCCGCTGGCCGGCATCGTCGGCGCGGTCAAGTCGGCGCTGGAACAGACCCCGCCGGAGCTGTGCTCGGACGTCGCCGAGCGCGGCATCGTGCTGACCGGCGGTGGCGCCCTGTTGCGCGACCTGGACCGGCTGATCTCCGAGGAAACCGGCCTGCACGTGCACGTGGCCGACGATCCGCTGACCTGCGTGGCACGCGGCGGCGGCAAGGCGCTGGAGCTGATCGATCAGCACGGCAGCGATTTCTTCGCGCCCGAATAAGCGCAGCGAGCACGGGCCAGGGGTCCGCCGTGGCGCTCACGCGCGACGAATCCTCCCCGCTGTTCGCCGGCACGGTGGCCGGGCACGCTGCAGCCTGATCGTCTACCTCGCGCTGGCCATGGTGCTGATGGTGCTCGACCATCGCAATGGCTGGCTGTGGCGCATGCGCTAGTCGCGTCCGCCGTGGTCGAGCCGGTGTACCGCCTGGCCGGCCTGCCCGCCCGGCATTCGCACGCGTCAGCGACGCCTTCGCCGATCGCCAGCATCTGCACCGCGCAAACCAGCGCCTGCGCGAAGAGCTGCTGCTGGCCAACGCCAAGTCTGAACCGCATGGCGGCGGTGGCCGAGCAGAACCAGCGTCTGCAAGGAGCTGCTCGACACGCAGCACAGCCTGGACCTCAACGTGCAGCTGGCGCGCATGATCGACGTGGATCTCGGCCCGTTCCGCCACCGTATGCTGCTCGAACCTGGCGCGCACGACGGTGTGCAAGCCGGGGCAGCGGTGATCGACGCGCGCGGCGTGATGGGTCAGGTGATCGAAGTGCTGCCGAACACATCGATGGTAATGTTGATCACCGATCCGGCGCACGCGATGCCGGTGGCGATCGAGCGCACCGGACTGCGCACGGTCGCCTACGGCGCGCGCGACGGCGACCGGCTGGAGACTGCCGAACATCCCGATCGGCGCCGACGTGCAAGCCGGCGACAAGTTGCTCACCTCCGGCCTGGGCGGGCGCTTCCCGCCGGCTTTCCGGTCGGCGAGATCGCGTGCGTCGCGCAACGACCGCCAGCGGCATGTTCGCGGTGGCGCTGGCACAGCCCGCGGCGGATCTGGACCGCAGCGGCGAAGTGCTGCTGCTGCACGACCAGGCCGAGCCGGAGGGCCCGCCTGCTCCGTGCAGCCGGCGGGGCCGCCTGCGATCCTGGCTCCGGCCGCCCGCCGCCCGCGCCGCACCCGTCGGCGAGCCGCCAGGCGCGCGTCCGCCAGCTCCGCGGCGCGCGTGAGCAGCCATGAACCAGCGCGGATCAATGCCTGCTGCTGGTTCGTCGGCACGCTGGTGTGCTGCGTGCTGTCGATGCTGATGCCGCTGCCCGCGCGCCTGGAGCCGTTCAAGCCGTACTGGCCGGCGCTGGTGCTGCTGTATTGGGCGCTGGAAGTCGGCGGAGCGCGTGAGCCTCGGGCTCGCTTTCGTGCTCGGCCTGTGTCGCCGACCTGCTCGACGGCGTGCTGCTGGGCGAACAGGCGCTGCGCCTGTGTGCGCTGGTCTTCATCGCGCTGCGCTTCCGTTCGCGCCTGCGCTTTTTCCCGATGTGGCAGCAGGCGCTGGCCGTGCTTGGCCTGCTGCTGAACGATCGCATCCTGCTGCTGATCGTGCGCGATGCTGGCCGGTGCGCGCTGCCGCCGCCGAGCTGGTGGATTTCGCCGTTTGTCGGCTGCGGCGCTGTGGCCGTTCCTGTTCCTGCTGCTCGACGACCTGCGCGCGCGCTTGCGCGATCCAGTGAGCGCTGCCATGCCATGAAGCCGGCGCTCGATCAAGGATGCCCGCGGCGAAGCGGCGCTGTTCCGGCGCCGCGCGCTGGCGGCTTCGTGCTGATCCTGCTGGGCCTGGCTGGCCTGGTCGCCGCTATGCGCTATCTGCAGGTGCACGCGCCACGACGAGTTCGCCGCGCGCTCGGACCAACAACCGCGTCAAGCCGCGCGGCGATCCCGCCGGCCCGCGGCCTGATCTACGATCGCAACGGCGTGCTGCTGGCCGAAAACGTGCCGGCGTTCCGCCTCGAAGTCGTGCCCGAGCAGGTCAAGGACATGCCGGCGATGCTGGCGCGAGCTGGGCGACGTGGTGCCGCTGGCCGACGACGACATCGACGCGTTCAACGAAGCAGCTCAAGCAGAGCCGCCGCTTCGACAGCGTGCCGCTGAAGATGCATCTGACCGAGGACGAGATCGCGCGCTTCGCCATCAATCGCTGGCGCTTTCCCGGCGTGGACGTGGTGCCCTACCTGACCCGCGCGTTACCCGCTCGGCGGCATGTTCGCGCATGTGGTCGGCTATGTCGGCCGCATCGATGCGGACGACGCTGAAACGGCTCGATGCCGGACGCTATACCAGGGCACCACGCCATGTCGGCCGCAGCGGCATCGAGCGTTCCTACGAGGACGTGCTGCACGGCACGCCGGGCTACGAACTGGTCGAGGTGAATGCGGACGGGCGCACCGCAGCGCGTGCTGCGAGACGCATCCGCCCGATGCCCGGCAAGAACCTGTATCTGAGCATCGACGTGCGCCTGCAAGAAGGCCGCGAGCGAGCGTTCGACGGGCGACCCGGCGCGGCCGTGGCGATCGATCCGCGCAACGGCCAGGTGCTGGCCATGGTCAGCGTGCCCAGCTTCGATCCCAACCTGTTCGTCAACGGCATCGGCCAGCGCCGACTACACCGCGCTGACTCGACGATCCGGACAAGCCGCTGCTCAATCGCGCGCTGGCGGGCGGCTATCCGCCCGGCTCCACGGTCAAGCCGTTTCTGGCGCTGGGCGGTCTCGAACTGCGGCCTGCGCAGACCCGACGACACGGTGCTGTCCACGGGCGAGTTCTTCATTCCCGGGCAGACAGCGCTGGCTATCGCGACGACGTGCGCGGCGGCCACGGCGTCGGTGAACATGGTGCAGGCGATCACACGCTCGGTCAACACCTACTTCTACTAGCTGGCGCTGGACATGGGCATCGACCGGTTCAGTGCCTGGATGGGCGCGCTTCGGTTTCGGCCAGCCAACCGGCATCGATCTGCTCGGCGAGGCCGGGCGGCGTACTGCCCTCGCGCGAGTGGAAGGCGTGCGCACTAGCAAGTCAGGCTGGTTTCCCGGCGAAACCGTGATCGCGGGCATCGGCCAGGGTTACTGGGTGGTCACGCCGCTGCAGCTGGCCAGCGCGCTGGCGACCTTGCCGGCCACGGCGTGCCGCTACGCGCCGCGACTGGTGATGGCGACCCAGGCCGGCGTGAACGCACGCGCAGCGTGTGCGCTGGCCAATCCGCCCAGCGGCCCGCAGCTGATCCACAATCCCGACGACTGGAACGTGGTGCAACCAGGGCATGCGAGGCGGTGAATCGATCCGGCGGCACCGGCGCACGGACTCGGCGACGGCTTTCCCTACCTCATCGCCGGCAAGAGCGGAACCGCCGAGCGCTTCTCGCGCACCGGCGAACGCGTAGACACGAACAAGAACACCGCCTACCTGGCAGCCGCCACCGTGCCTGGTTCGATGGCCTATCACGCCGGCCGAGGCGCCGCGCATCGCCGTGGCGGTCGTGCTCGAAGCGGGCGCCTGGGGCGCGCGGATGCCGGGCCGATCGTGCGCAAGATCCTCGACGCCTGGCTCGCGACGCACGATGGTACAGTGCCGCCGAGCAGACGCCGGCAACCGGCGTGGCATCCGCCTCCAGCGCACCGGAAGAGCCTGCAGACGCGCCGGTGGCGACGCCGGCCGATATGCCTGCCGGCGTGCCGGCCGACCCATCCAGCACGGCTTCGCCGGACGACGGAGCAACCATGATCGACGCTCTGCAGGCGCGCATGGTGCGCTTCCTGCGCCGCATGCTGACGCGACCGCGCATCGACCTGCCGCTGGCTGTCGGCCTGTTCGCTGCTCGCCGTGCGTCGGCCTGGTCGACGCTGTACAGCGCCAGCGATCGGCAGCATGCGCCTGGTCGCCGGTCAGGCCGCGCGCTTCGTGCTCGGGCGGCCTGCTGTTGCTGCTGATCTCGCGCATTCCGCCGACCGTGCTGCGCAGCTGGACGCCATGGCTGTACGCCGGCAGCACGGCCTTGCTGGTGGTGGTGGCGGTGCTCGGTCAGGGCCGCGGCGCGAACCGCTGGCTGGATCTGGGCGTGATGCGCTTCCAGCCGTCCGAACTGCTCAAGCTGACCATGCCGATGATGGTGGCCTGGTATCTGCATCCGCGCCAGCTGCCGCCGCGCTGGAAGGACATCGTCGTGGTCGGCGTGCTGATCGCCGTTCCGGCCGGCGCTGATCGCCGAGCAGCCGGACCTGGGCACGGCCCTGCTGGTGTCGCGCGGCCGGCGCGTTCGCGTTGTTCCTTTCCGGCATGGCGTGGTGGCGCATCGGCGCCTGCTGGCGGCGCGGTGGGCGGCATGGTGCCGGTGGCCTGGCACTTCCTGCACGAATACCAGCGCAACCGCGTGCGCACCCTGCTCAATCCCGGAATCCGATCCGCTCGGCAACGGCTGGCACATCATCCAGTCGCAAATCGCGGTGGGCTCCGGCGGCATGTTCGGCAAGGGCTGGCAGCACAGCACGCAGTCGCGGCTGGACTTCCTGCCCGAGCACACCACCGACTTCATCTTCGCGGTGTTCTCCGAGGAGTTCGGCCTGGTCGGCGTGATCGCGCGCTGATCGCGCTGTACGCCTTCATCATCGGCCGTTGCCTGTGGATCGCGATGGAGGCGCGCGACACTTATTCGCGCCTGCTCGCCGGCGCGATCGGCATGAGCTTCTTCGTTTATGTGTTCGTCAACGGCGGCATGGTCGCCGGCATGCTGCCGGTGGTCGGCGTGCCGATGCCGCTGGTCAGCTATGGCGGCACTTCGGCGGTATCGCTGCTGGCCGGCTTCGGCGTGCTGATGTCGATCCATCGCCAACCGCAAGATGCACGATTGATCGGCTGTCAAAAGAGTCGCCCGCTGTACGCCTGGAGTTGCGCCTGTTCTGCGTGCTAGGCTTTCGGCGATGAAGCGTTCTCGACAGCGAAGTCCTTCATGACCGCGATTCCCGCGTCGCTCGACTCGTCGCCTCGTCGCCTCGCTGGGCCTGTACTGCGTCGCTGTGCGCCGGCCGGTTCGCGCGCAGATCCACCCGGGCCAGGCCGAGCTGGTGCGCGAAGTGGCGCGCGACACCGGCAAGAGTCCGCAAGGCGCTGAATGCGCTGCTGGATCGGCGCGCAGAAGCAGCAGAGCATCCTCGATGCGATCAGCCGCCCGGCCGAAGGCAAGCCGTGGAAGGACTACCGGCCGATCTTCCTCACCGACAAGCGCATCAACGACGGCGTCGCGTTCTATCGCGAACATCGCGACGCTGCTCGAGCGCACGGCCAGGCAATACGGCGTGCCGGCCGAGTACATCGTCGCCATCATCGGCGTGGAAACCAATTATGGCCGCAACACCGGCAAGTACAAGGTGCTCGACGCGCTGGTGACGCTGGGCTTGTATTACCCGCCGCGCGCCAACTTCTTCCGCGAGCAGCTGAAGACGCTGCTGGAGCTGCCGGACAGCCAGCTTGGCGGCCCGATCGACACGCTGACGGGCTCCTATGCCGGCGCACAGGGCTGGGGCCAGTTCATGCCGTCGAGCATCCGCGACTTCGCGCGTGGACGCCGACGGCGACGGGCATATCGACCTGAAGAATTCGCTGGCGGACATCTTTGCCAGCGTGGCCAACTACTTCGCCAAGCACGGCTGGGCAGACCGGCGGCCCGGTGGCCTGGCCGAGCCCAGCCCGATGCGGCCGCGCGGCCGATCACGGTGAAGGACTCCTCGCCCCAATGGCCGCTGGAGCAGCTTCGAAGCCTGGGGTTACGCACCCTCGCAGCCGCTCGATCGCTGGCGCACCCGGCCAGCCTGCAATCGCTGGAGGGCGCCGAACGGCCCGGAGTACTGGTTCACCTTCCAGAATTTCTACGTGATCACGCAAGTACAACCGCAGTCCGTTGTACGCGCTGGCGGTGCATGCAGCTGGCGCAGGCGATCGCCGCCGGCGTGCGCATGGCGGATGCCCGGCAATGAGATGGCGGCATGCGCTGCTGCTGCTGCTGGCATCGTTCTGCTGGCCGCTTGCAGTGGAGGCAAGACCCGCCCCTCGGCGAGTTCCAGCGGATCACACGCGCGTAGCGGCATCGTCGTCGGGCAGCGGTTCCTGGCGTGGCGGCTTCCAGCGACGACACTCAGCCGACCGCAGAGCAGCCGCTATCGTGACGGCAGCGACAGCGTGCCCGAGGGCCCGCCGCCGGATGTCAGCAAGTTGCCCGAGCCGGTGCCGAAGGTCGAGCCGCGTGTCGCTGTACGGCAACAAGTCGCCGTATACCGTGCTCGGGCCAGACCTATCAGGTGCTGCCGGCCCGCAGCGGCTACGACGAGCGCGGCATCGCCTCGTTCTACGGCAACAAGTTCCACGGCTACAAGACCTCGAATCTCGAGAACTACGACATGTACGCGTTCACCGCCGCGCAGCAAGACGCTGCCGCTGCCCAGCTATGCGCGCGTGACCAATCTGGAGAACGGCAAGAGCGTGATCGTGCGCATCAACGATCGCGGCCCGTTCCACGAGAACCGCCTGATCGACCTGTCTTATGCCGCCGCCGTGAAGATCGGCGTGTGGCCCAAGGGCACCGGCCTGGTGGAAGTGCGCGCGCATCGATCCCGCGCAGCCGCTCACGGCGCAGACGCTGCCGCCGCCACCCCCTGCGCCCAAGCCTGCCAGCCCGGGGCCGGTATTTACCTGCAGGTGGGCGCATTCTCCGATGTGAGTAACGCCGAGCGCGTGGCGCAGCAATTGCGGGTCGCCAATTTGGCGCCGGTGCAGGTGGTGGATGCCCAAATCAACGGTCGCAGCATACGTCGCGTGCGGGTGGGGCCGATTGCCAGCGTGGACCAGGCCGACGATGTGACCTCGCGCATCGAGGGCATGGGTCTGCCCAGGCCGCAGGTCGCGGTAGACTGACACATTGACAATTGAATTTTTGCGGCGTCTCAGCCGCTGCCATATAGCACTTGGATTGAACTGACACGATGAACCTGATTCGCCGTACCCTGACCTCGTTTGCCGTCGCCGCCCTGGTTGTCGGTACCGCCTTCGCCCAGCAGACCCCGCCAAAGCCCGCGCCGGTGCCGCGTCCCGTGGTGCCGGAAGCGCCGGTGCCGCCGCCGCCGGATGTGGACGGCAAGAGCTGGGTGCTGATGGATTACGCCACCGGCCAGATGCTGGCGTCCAAGGACCCGGACGTGCGCGCTGGAGCCGGCCTCGATCACCAAGGTGATGACCGACTACGTGGTGTCGGCGGAAATCGCCAACGGCAAGATCCACATGACCGACCCGGTCACCATCAGCGAAAACGCCTGGCGTGGCGGCGGCGCGGCCACCGACGGCTCCACCAGCTTCCTCAAGCTCAACAGCCAGGTGCCGCTGAAGGATCTGCTGTACGGCATGATCATCCAGTCGGGTAACGACGCCGCCATCGCGCTGGCCGAGCACACCGCCGGCTCGGAGCCCGCGTTCGCCAACCTGATGAATGCCTATGCCAAGCAGCTGGGCATGGTGAACTCCAACTTCGAGAACGCGTCGGGCTACCCGATCGCCAACCACTACACCACGGCGCGCGACATCGCGATCCTCTCGCGTGCGCTGATCCACGATTTCCCCGAGGACTATGCGATCTCGGCGATCAAGGAATTCGAGTGGAACGGCATCAAGCAGCACAACCGCAACCTGCTGCTGTGGCGCGACCAGACCGTGGACGGCATCAAGACCGGCCATACCGCCGCTGCCGGCTACTGCCTGGCCGCTTCGGCCAAGCAGGGCGATTCGCGCATGATCGCGATCGTCATGGGCGCCAGCAACGAGAAGGCCCGCGCGGACTCCGCCCTGGCCCTGCTCAATTACGGCTTCCGCTTCTACGAAACCCACAAGCTGTACGACGCCAGCAAGCCGCTGGCCACGCCGCGCCTGTGGAAGGGCCAGGCCAACGAATTGCCGCTGGGCGTGGCCGACAACGTGCTGGTCACGGTCAAGCGCGGCGACTACGACAAGCTCAAGGCCACCATGGATATCCCGGCCACCTTGATCGCCCCGTTCACCAAGGGCCAGCAGGTGGGTACGTTGCGTCTGACGCTGGACGGCCAGCCGGTGCAGAACGTGCCGCTGATCGCCCTGGCCGATGCCCCGCAGGGCGGCTTCTTCGCGCGCCTGTGGGACAGCATGATGCTGTGGTTCCACAGCGACAAGAAGCCTGAGACCAAGTAACGGAGGCCACGCTGATGCGCGATATCGAATCGATCGAGGCCCGCCAGGAAGGCCAGGGTTTCCAGTTTCCGGGCGAGTTCGAGATCACCGCCATGGGCAATGCCAGCGCGCAGCTCCAGGCCCGCGTGCCGCAGATCCTGGAAGGCATCGGCTTGCACGTGCTGCACGAGACGGTGAAGCAGCGCCAATCGCGGGAGGGCAACTTTCTGTCGGTGACGGTGAGCTTCCGCTGCGACACGCGCGAGCAGTACGACGCGGCGCATGCCGCGTTGCGGGCTGATCCGGATATCCGCTACACGCTGTAAGAGCGGGGGTTGGGGGCGGGTAGTGGGGGCGTCAAACGAAGGCGTCTCGGCTCCCGCAGCCCGAGGGATGGCGCAACAGCCGGTCTTCGCGCCCCCGCGCCCCATCCCCTCTTGGCTTCTCCGCGTTCCGGCCGCACTTCACCTGAATCCCCGCCGCACCAGGTCCCCCATGCCCCTGCCGCTCAAAGTCCGTCGTCTCGGTCGCCAGCCTTATGCAGCGACCTGGGAGGCGATGAGCCACTTCACCAATAACCGGGGGCCCGACACGCCCGACGAGCTGTGGCTGCTCGAGCACGACCCGGTGTTCACCCAGGGCCAGGCCGGCAAGGCGGAACATGTGCTGGCGCCGGGCGACATTCCGGTGGTGCAGGTGGATCGCGGCGGCCAGGTGACCTATCACGGGCCGGGCCAGATCGTGGGCTATCCGCTGATCGACCTGCGCCGCGCCGGCGTCGAGCGTGCGCGAGCTGGTCAACAAGCTCGAGCAGTCCATCATCGATACGCTGGCGCATTGGAATATCGGCGCTGAACGGCTGGAAGGCGCGCCCGGTGTCTACGTGGCCGGCGCCAAGGTCGCCGCCCTGGGCCTGCGCGTGCGGCGCGGCTGCAGTTTCCACGGCCTGGCCTTCAACGTGGCGATGGACCTGGAGCCGTATCACCGCATCAACCCTTGCGGTTACAAGGGTTTGGCGGTCACCCAGGTGTTAGACTTGGGCGGTCCGTCGCGCCTGGCGGACGTCGAAGACGTGCTGGTCGAAGAATTCTGCCGCCAGTTCGGGTTCGACGCTGAACAGGCCGCCCCCGTTCTCCCTGAACTCCCCGCTCGTGCAGCGGTCTGAGCTTGCCTACATGAGCGAAATGTCCTCCTCCTCCCCCAAGGTTATTCCGATCAGCGTCGTCGCTGGCACGCCGGCCGTCGATAAGCAGATCGGTAACGACAAGATTGCGCTTAACCGCGCAGGCTTCGACACGGCGGTACCGACGTTGCGCAAGCCGAGCTGGATCCGCGTGCGCCTGCCGCAAGGCAATGCCGTGCAGCAGCTGAAGGCGCGCCTGCGCGAGAACGCGCTGGTCACCGTGTGCGAAGAGGCCAGCTGCCCGAACATCCACGAGTGCTTCAGCAAGGGCACCGCCACGTTCATGATCCTCGGCGAGGTCTGCACGCGTCGTTGCTCGTTCTGCGACGTGGCGCATGGCCGTCCGGCCGCGCCCGATCCGCTGGAGCCGGCGCGCCTGGCCGAAACCATCCGCGACATGCGCCTGAAGTACGTGGTGATCACCTCGGTGGATCGCGACGACCTGCGCGACGGCGGCGCCGAGCATTTCGCCGCGTGCATCCGCGCGGTGCGCCACGCCAGCCCGAACATCCGCATCGAGATCCTCACGCCGGACTTCCGCGGCAAGGGCCGCATGGAGCGCGCGCTGGAAGTGCTCAAGGACTTCCCGCCGGACGTGTTCAACCACAATCTCGAAACCGTGCCGCATCTCTATCGCGAAGTGCGTCCGGGCGCCGACTACCAGTGGTCGCTGGACCTGCTCAAGCGCTTCAAGGCGCAGCATCCGGACGTACCGACCAAGTCCGGCATCATGCTGGGCCTGGGCGAGACCATGGAGCAGGTGCTGGAAACCATGCGCGATCTGCGCGCGCATGATGTCGAGATGATCACCATTGGCCAGTATCTGCAGCCCACGCCGCATCATCACCCGGTGATCCGTTACTGGACGCCGGAAGAGTTCGAGTCACTGCGTGAAGCCGGTGAGGCGATGGGTTTCCATCATGTCGCTTCCGGCCCGCTGGTGCGTTCGTCCTATCACGCTGACCTGCAGGCTCACGCCGCGGGCGTCACCGAGCATGCCTGACTGAGCAGGCCTAAAGAGACTTTATGAAACTGCGCCCATCGCTTGCCCTGTTGCTTGCCCTTGCCGTCACCGGTGTCGGTGTCCATGCGCAGTCCGCTGCTGATCTGACCAATGACAGCGCGCCGCGCAAGTTCTCCACCTTGCCGCTGAAGCCGACTGTCACCGAGGCGCAGGCCGCGCAGCTATCGGCGCGCTTCCTGACGCGCTTCCACTACGACGCGCAACCGCTCGACGCGGCGATGTCGCAGAAGATCTTCAAGGCCTACCTGGACAGCCTGGACGGCGAGAAGGTGTTCTTCACCCAGGCGGACATGGCCAAGTTCGCGCCGCTGAAGACGCAGCTCGATGGGGCGATCTGGAACCAGGACCTGTCCGGCCCGTTCTCGATCTTCAACCTGTACGTGCAGCGCGCGATCGAGCGCATGACCTATGCGCGCGGCCTGCTCAAGCAGGGCTTCGATTTCACCGCGAACGAAAGCTACAACTACGAGCGCAAGAAGGCCGACTGGCCGAAGGACCAGGCCGAGCTGGACACGCTGTGGCGTCAAGCGCACCATGAACGACTGGTTGCGCTTGAAGCTGGCCGGCAAGACCGACGATGACATCCGCAAGACGCTGGACAAGCGCTATGCCGGCTACATCGATCGCGTGAAGCAGCTCGATGGCGAAGACGCGTTCCAGTCCTTCATGAACGCCTACGCCGAATCCACCGATCCGCACACCGACTACCTCGGCCCGCGTGCGGCGGAGAATTTCGACATCTCCATGAAGCTGTCGCTGGAAGGCATCGGCGCGGTGCTGCAGGCGCGCGACGAGTACACGGCGATCCGTGAAGTCGTGCCCGCCGGCCCGGCCGCCAAGTCCGGCAAGGTGCAAGTGGGCGATCGCATCCTGGCGATCGGCGAAGGCACCAGCGGCCCGATGGTCGACGTGATCGGCTGGCGCCTGGACGATGTGGTCAAGCACATCCGTGGCAAGAAGGACACCACCGTGCGGCTGGAGATCCTGCCGGCCGATGCGGGCGTGGACGGCAAGCACCAGCTGATCACCCTGGTGCGCCAGAAGGTGAGCATCGAAGAGCAGGCCGCCAAGAAGAAGATCATCGAGATCAAGGACGGCAATGTCAGCCGCAAGATCGGCGTGATCGACCTGCCGACCTTCTATTCCGATTTCGGTGCGCGCCGCGAAGGCGACAAGAACTTCAAGAGCGCGACGCGCGACGTGGCCAAGCTGCTCGGCGAGCTGAAGGCCGCCGGTGTCGAAGGCGTGGTGATGGACCTGCGCAACAACGGCGGCGGCTCGCTGGCCGAGGCCAATCGAACTCACCGGCCTGTTCATCGACAAGGGTCCGGTCGTGCAGGTGCGCGATGCGCGCGGCCAGGTCGAAGTGCAGGGCGACGACGATCCGGGCCTGGCCTGGAGCGGTCCGATGGCCGTGCTGGTCAACCGTGGTTCGGCCTCGGCGTCGGAAATTTTCGCTGCCGCGATTCAGGACTACGGCCGCGGCCTGATCATCGGTCAGCCCACCTTCGGCAAGGGCACGGTGCAGAACCTGGTCGACCTCGACCGCTTCACCCGCACCGGCCAGGAAAAGCCGCAGTTCGGCGAACTCAAGATGACCATTGCGGAGTTCTTCCGCATCAACGGCGGCTCCACCCAGCTCAAGGGCGTGACGCCGGACATCCAGTTCCCGAAGAACGGCGACGAGAAGGATTTCGGCGAGTCGACCTACGACAACGCCTTGCCGTGGACGCAGATCGCGCAGGCGGATTACAAGCCGGTGGCGGACCTCAAGGCCTACCTGAGCCCGCTGCAGGCCAAGCATGAGGCCCGTGTGGCCCAGGCGCCCGCGTGGAAGCTGATGCTCGACGAGCTGGCGCAGTACCGCAAGATGCGCGACCGCACCACGATCTCGCTCAACTTGGCCCAGCGTGAGCAGGAGCGCAAGGAGCTGGACGCCCTCCAGGCCGACTTCCGCGCGCGCCACAAGGCGATCGACGGCAATACCGACGCTGAGGACGATGCAGCGCTCGACGATGGCCTCAACGCCAACGAGCGCAGCCTGAAGAGCGAGCTTAAGCAGGAGAAGGATGCCAAGAAGGCACCCGATCCGCAGCTGGACGAAACCGCGCACATCCTGTTCGACGCGGTGGGCCTGATCAAGGCGGACTCCAGGCTGGCGGCGCAAGTGCTGCCCTACGGCGGCAAGTTCGACACCAGCTCAACGGCGGCGGTGTCGCAGACACCGGCTCCCGTTACGCCGGCCTCGACCACGCACTGATCGGTTCGCCAGGAAAACCAAAAGGGCGGTGCGCAAGCACCGCCCTTTTTCATGGCCGTAGCGCGCCCCGGCTCCTTCTCCCCTCCGGGGAGAAGGTTGGGATGAGGGGCGGGTGCTCGCGATAGCGCTACAACTGCGCGTTATCGCCAGCTTGCCGCTTACGCAGCGGGCGTTTCGATCGCCTGCCGGCGCTCGAGTCACTTTTCTTTTGCTGGCCCAAAAGAAAAGTAACCCAAAGAAAATGGCCTGAAGAGCTCATAGCATTGCGCGGGGTACGAGCCTGACGGGCGTGGCCAGACAGATAGGTTGCGTCCCATGGCCGATACACAGCGGCTACACCGCAACGCGCCGAGGCGGAGAGGGCTTAAAGCAGGCTCGGCCGACGGTCGAAACGCCCGCTGCGTAAGCGGAAAGCTGGGCAGTCACGCTCAGTTGTAGCGCTATCGCGAGCACCCGCCCCTCATCCCAGCCTTCTCCCCGGAGGGGAGAAGGAGCACGAGCGATCGCTCAGCCGTAGCGCTGCTGCAGAAACGCAAAAAACGCGCGCAGTCCCAGCGCCTCGCCGCCCCGCGGCCGGCCCGGGCGATCCGCATCGTTCCACGCATACGTATCCAGGTGCAGCCACGGCATCGTTTCGGGCACGAAGCGCTCCAGATACAGCGCCGCGGTGATCGCACCGGCATGGCGGGACGCACCCGAGTTGGCCATGTCGGCGAGATACGATTCGAGCATCTTGCGGTACGGGCGCCACAACGGCAGTCGCCACAGTGGATCGTTCACCGATCGGCCAGCGGCGAGCACGCGCTCGGCGAGATCGTCCTGGTTGCCGAACAGGGCTGGCAGGTCGGGGCCCAGTGCAACGCGTGCGGCGCCGGTAAGCGTGGCGAAGTCGACGATCAGATCGGGTTTCTGCTCGCTCGCGTAGGTGAGCGCATCGCAAAGGACCAGGCGGCCTTCCGCATCGGTGTTGTCCACCTCGACGGTGATGCCGGCACGCGTGGTGATCACTTCACCGGGGCGCATCGCAGCGCCGGAGACGGCGTTTTCCACGGCCGGAATCAGCAAGGTCAGGCGCACCGGCAGCCTGGCCTGCATGATCAGGCCGGCCAGCGCGATCGCGTGCGCCGCGCCGCCCATGTCCTTCTTCATCCAGCGCATGCCATCGGCCGGTTTCAGGTCGAGACCGCCGGTGTCGAAGCACACGCCCTTGCCGATCACCGCGAGCTTGGGATCGCTGGCCTTGCCCCAGGTCAGTTCGATCAGGCGCGGCGCGCGATGGCTGGCGCGACCCACGGCGTGGATGGTGGGGAAGTTGGCGTCGAGCAGTTCGTCGCCGACCCATTCGCGCACCTTGGCCTTGTGCGTCTTGCCCAGCCGCTTGACCGCATCGGCCAGGTGCTTCGGGCCCATGTCCTCGGTCGGTGTATTGACCAGGTCGCGCACTTGCGTGGTGGCTTCCACCAGCGGCGCCAGCACGTCCAGTTCGGCGGCAGAAATGGCGAGCCGTGCGGGTGCACGGCGGGCCTTGCGATAGCGCGTGAACTCATAGGCGCCCAGCGCCCAGCCCAGCGCGATCTGTTGGGTGTCCTTCAGGACGCCTTCCTCGGCCAGGTGATAGGTGGCCTCGGGCAGTGTCCGCGGCAAGCCGCCGAGCGAACCCAGCGCATCGCTGGTGTCCACGCCGACCAGCACGCGTACCAGCTTGCCGCCTTCATCGGCGATCAGGGCAAACGTGCCCGGTGCGGCATCGAAACCGCAATCGGACAGCCAGCGGCGTTGTGCGGCGGTGAGGCGGCGCTTACTGGCGGCAAAACCGGCAGCGTCGGTGGTCTCGATGGCGATGCTTTGGCGGTCGCCGGTTTTGCGTTCGATAAGGGCAGACATGAAGTTCCTTGCGCGGCGTAGGGCAGCCGGCCGCAGTGGCGGCGTACGAAGCGCTAATCATGCGCGCTTTTGGGGGTTGGGGCGAGGAGGCTGCGTCTATCCGGCGCCCCTTGTTCGTCATCCCTGCGAAAGCAGGGATCCAGTGCCTTTGGGCTAGACGCGTAAGACGCTGGATGACCAGCTTCGCAGTTTTGAATCGCCTCCCGCTTTCGCGGGGATGACGGCCTCTCACTAATGGGCTTTGACAAATCGGGTACAGCGCACGAACTCGCTCAGCCCCGCCCCTCAAGCCAGTCCGCCAGCGCGCCCATGTCGCGCAGATCCAGGTCGGGTGCCGGACCCAGTGCGCCGGGCCAGGGATGGCCAGCGCGGTTGATCCATGCCGTGCGCAGCCCGGCCTTGCGGGCGCCGACCACGTCCAGTTCCGGGTCATCGCCCACGTGCAGGATCTCGCCGGGAGTCACGCCCAGGCGTTCGGCTGCGGCGATGAAGATGCGTGCGTCGGGTTTCGCCGCGCCGGTGTCGCGTGCGCTGACGTGATGGGCAAAGTGCGCGCGGATGCCGATGCGTTCGAGATCGGCGTTGCCGTTGGTCAGGCTGACCACTGGCCAGCGTTCGGCAATGCGTTGCAGGGCAGGGAGGCTGTCGGGGTACAGGTCGACGTTGTTGCGCGCCGAGAAATAGATGTCCCACAGCGTATCGAGTGGCGCCTGCTCGATACCGCAGGCCGCGAACGCGCGCTGCATGGTGATGTAGCGCTGCGCGGTGAAATCATGGGCGAGATCGGTGCGTTCCGCGGCGACCTCGGCACGCAGCACGCGCATGGCAGGAATCGGCCATGCGCGTGCGACGTCGGGATAGTGCTGGCGCAGATACGCGTCGAGATCGCGGTCTGCGCGCTCCAGGGCCGGAAGCACCGGCCACAAGGTGTCGTCCAGGTCGAGCGTGACGGCGCGAACGCGGACGTAGCGCTCAACCTCGGCGATCACGGGTGCATGGCGCCCGAAGCCGAGATCGGCTCCTCGACCGGCATCTTGAGGCCATTCTCGGCGAGGATCTTGGTGCGACGCGCGTTGTCCTGCTCGGCCAGGGCCGGTGCATCGGAGTACGGCACCAGCTGGTGCGCGCGCGCGAGCGCCTTCACGGCGTCGGTCTTGATGAACTCCATGAAGGATTCGATCTGCGCGGCCTTCGGGCTGTTCTTGTTGGTGACCAGGTAAAGCGGGGTATACAGCACGTAGCTGCCGCTGGTCACGGTCGCCACGCTCGGACGCGTACCGTCGACGCTGACCATCTTCACCTTGCTGTTGCTCGCCACGCCGGACAGGGTGGTGACACCCAGGGCGTTGGGGTCGAGCGTAATGGCTTCTTCCAGCTTCGCCGTATTCACGTACAGGCGCGGAGCAGCGACCGGCTGGTTGCCGCGGCCGAAGATCAGGCGACGCAAGCTGTACTCGACGCCGTCACCGGGGCTGGCCACGGCGTACAGGTCGATCGGCGCGTCCTTGCCGCCGACTTGCTTCCAGTTGGTGATCTTGCCGAAGTAGATATCGTGCAGCTGCGCAATGGAGAGGTTGCTTACCTGGTTCGACGGATGCGTGATCATCACCAGCGCGTCGTACGCCACCGGCAGGAACACCAGGTCGCTTTCCGCGCCGCCGGCGCTGCCGCGCGCGCTGCCCGCGATGTCGGCCGTGCCGTGGGCGACGGCATCCAGGCCCGATGCCGTGTTGAACGGCTGGATTTCAATGCGGCCCTTGCCGCTCTTTTCCCACGCCTTGCCCACGTCTTCCACGACACCGCGTGCGGTGGCGTAGTCACCACGCCATACCAGTGCGGGTGCCGCCGATGCGGCGGGTTTGGCAGGCGACTTGGCCTTGGTCTTGGCGCTTGCAGCTGCAAGCGCGCCGGTGGCTGCGCATGCACTGAAAAGCGCAACGATGATGAGTCGAGAAATGCGAGAGGACATGGCGATGGGAACCCCGAGGCTTTGAGAGTGGTGTTCGCGTACTGCCTTGACCAGAACGCGTGCAAGAAAAAGCGTGCGACCCGGCTATTTCATCCAGCTCTGGGCCAAACATCAAGCTAATTCATGCGTTTGCACACGTAAAAAACGGGATATGGCGCACGCGCCGTAAAGTTGTTCATCACACGTTGGCGTCTCAGTGTTGCGCATACGGTCGCATATGGAGTGCGACGGCAGGCGGTGACTCATTTGTGGTGTGCATCGCTGCGTGAGCTCCTTTTTTTCGTCATCCGCACTCGCCGGTCACAACGATCAGTCCGTCACGCTCATGCTTCCTCCACACCAAACCCATTTCTCCGTCATCCCCGCTTTCGCGGGGATGACGAAGTTGCATGGGATGACGAAATTGGGAGGGACGATGAAAGTTGGGCGGGACGATGAAAGTTGGATGGGATGACGAAGTTGGGTGGGATGACGAACTTGGGTGGGACGTCGAAGTCGGGTGGGACGTCGAAGTCGGGTGGGACGTCGAAGTTGCGTGGGACCACGGAGGCGAGGCCCGTCGCTCCTCACTCACTCGCCTCAACGAACATCCACATACCGCACCCCATCCTCATCCGACACCACCAGCACGAGCTGGCTCGGATTCACACCGGCGAGTTGCTGCAGCGTGCGCAGGTTCGGCACGCGCAGGTTGCCCACGCCGATCACGATGTCGTTGGCCTGCAGGCCCGCCTGCGCGGCGCGGCTGCCCGCACGGACGGCACTCACGCCCACGCCGGCCACGCCCTGGCCGCGCTGGTTCTGCGAGAGCTCGTTGAAGGTCACGCCCGCCAGGCGCGGGTCGAGCTTGCCGCCATCGAGTGTGGCGAGCTTTTCGGCCACCAGCTTGGCGGTGACATCGCGCGTGTTGCCGTTGCGCTGCACGCTCAGCTTCACCGTGCTGCCGATGGGCAACAGGCCTTCGGCATTGCGCAGCTCCTGGGCGTTGTGCAGCGGCTTGCCGTCGATCGCGGTAATCACGTCGCCGGCCTGGATATCGGCTCCCTCGGCCGCCGAGCCCGAGGCCACCCGCGTCACCACGGCGCCATCGGTCGCCTTGAGGCCGAGGATCTGGGCGATGCGCGGCGTGATGTCCTGCGTCTCCACGCCGAGATTGCCGCGATTGACCTTGCCGTTGGCGATCAACTGACGCATTACCTGGCCACTCAGATTGGTCGGAATGGCAAAGCCGATGCCCACGTTGCCGCCCGAGGGCGAGAAGATCATGGTGTTGATGCCCACCAGCTCGCCGCGCAGGTTCACCAGCGCGCCGCCGGAGTTGCCGGGGTTGATCGAGGCATCGGTCTGGATGAAGTTCTGGTAGCCGTTGCCACCCAGGCCGCTGCGGCCGAGCGCGGAGACGATGCCCGAGGTCACCGTCTGGCCCAGGCCGAACGGGTCGCCCACGGCCACCACGAAGTCACCCACGCGCAGTTTGGACGAATCGGCCATCGGCAGCGCCTGCAGGTTCGTCGCCGCGAATCTGCACCACCGCCACGTCGGTATCCGGATCGGCGCCGACCAGCTTGCCCTTGAAGTTGCGTCCGTCCTGCAGCGACACCGTGATGTCGTCGGCACCGCCCACCACATGGTTGTTGGTCAGCACATAGCCCTTGGCGGCATCCACGATCACGCCCGAACCCAGGCTCTGCTCCACCCGCTCGCGGGGTGAGTTGGGCATGCCAAAGAACTGGCGGAACATCGGGTCGTCGAAGTACGGGTCGCGCACCTGCACGCGCGTCTTGGTGGAAATGTTCACCACCGCCGGCGTCACCTTCTCCAGCATCGGCGCCAACGAGGGCAAAGGTTGGCCATCGACGGAAGGCGGCAGGGAGGCGTGGCTGGTGTCCGGTACCAGGCTGATCAGGGCAAGCGCAGACGCGAGCAGCGCCAGCGAAATCACGACCGGTCGGCGGGTAAGACGGGCAAACATGGAGGCTTCATTCCTTAAGTGAGGGGCCGTCCTTCGACTCGTCGCTGCGACAGCGGTTCCATGCGTCGGTGATTGACGAAAACACTTTACATCGACCTATCTCAGGGGTAACTTTCCATTCCGTTCGCGACCACAACATCTTGTGTAATCTAGCGGGGAAGCAACCCAAGCGCTGGTGTCACAAGACATCCTCGGGGGGTGTGGTCGAAAGGTCGGGCATGGAACGCAAGCGTTGGGCAGCTGTACCGGCTGTGCGGTTCCGGTGCGGGCCTGACGCGAGCGGCTTAGCCGAAATTGAAAAGAACAAACCAAAGGGGCCGAGAGGCCGTACCTGGAGGTCAGGAAGCCGATGAGCACCATGCGTGCACCCGTTGTAGGTCGTGACACCGCAGCCATTCCGCTGCAACCGGCGTCTTACGACATCTGGGACAAGAAGTACCGCCTCAAGGCCAAGCACGGCGAACCGGTCGACGGCAGCGTCGACGACACCTAGCAGCGCGTGGCGCGCGCCCTGGCCGACGTGGAAGCCACCCGAGAGCTGCGTGAGCACTGGTACGAGCGTTTCCTGTGGGCGCTGCGCCGCGGCGCGATCCCGGCCGGCCGCATCACCTCCAACGCCGGCGCGCTGGAGCACAAGCCCGCCACCTCCACGATCAACTGCACCGTGTCCGGCACCATCCGCGACTCGATGGACGACATCCTGGAGAAGGTCCACGAGGCAGGCCTCACGCTGAAGGCCGGCTGCGGCATCGGTTACGAGTTCTCCACGCTGCGTCCGCGCGGCGCGTACGTGTCCGGCGCCGGCGCCTACACCTCCGGCCCGCATGTCCTTCATGGATATCTACGACAAGATGTGCTTCACCGTGTCCTCGGCCGGCGGCCGCCGCGGCGCGCAGATGGGCACCTTCGACGTCGGCCATCCGGACGTGAAGGAATTCATCCGCGCCAAGCGCGAGGACGGCCGCCTGCGCCAGTTCAACCTGTCGCCTGCTGATCACCGACGATTTCATGGAAGCGGTGGAGGCACGACCAGGACTGGCCGCTGGTGTTCCCGGTGGACGTCAAGGAACAGGGCGAGATCGACCTCGAGCGACGCCGACCAAGGTCGTCTGGCGCGAGTGGCCCACCCACGAGAACTACGTGACGCGCGACGACGGCCTGGTGGCCTGCAAGATCTACGGCCACATCCGCGCGCGCCGCCTGTGGGACATGATCATGGTCTCCACGTATGACTTCGCCGAGCCGGGCTTCATCCTGATCGACAAGGTCAACGAGATGAACAACAACTGGTGGTGCGAGAACATCCGCGCCACCAACCCCTGCGGCGAGCAGCCGCTGCCGCCGTACGGCTCGTGCCTGCTCGGCTCGGTGAACCTCACCACGTTCGTGCGCGACCCGTTCGGCCCCAAGGCCCGTTTCGACTGGGACGAATACCGCGAAGTGGTGAAGGTCTTCACCCGCATGCTCGACAACGTGGTGGAGATCAACGGCCTGCCGCTGGCGCAGCAGCGCGAGGAGATCACTCCGCAAGCGCCGCCACGGCATGGGCTATCCTCGGCCTGGGCTCCACCATCACCATGCTGAGGCATGCGAAATACGGCTCCGCCGAGTCGGTGAAGTTCACCGAGGACGTCTCCCGCGAGATGGCCGTGGCCGGCTGGGAAGTGGCGCTGGACCTCGCCAAGGAAAAGGGCCCCGCCCCGATCATGGTGCGAGGACTTCACCGTCACCGCCGAGATGCTGCGCAAGCGTCCGGAAATGGTCGCCGACGGCTGCAAGGTGGGCGACACCATCCCCGGCCGCGTGCTGCACGCCAAGTACAGCCGCTACATGCAGCGCATCGCCGACGGTCGCGCCGAACCTGGTCGAGCAGCTGGCCGAAACCGGCGCGCGCTTCACCCACCACAGCTCCATCGCGCCCACCGGCACCATCTCGCTGTCGCTGGCCAACAACGCCAGCAACGGCATCGAGCCCAGCTTCGCGCACCACTACTTCGCGCAACGTCATCCGCGAGGGCAAGAAGACCAAGGAAAAGGTCGAGGTGTTCAGCTTCGAGCTGCTGGCCTACCGCGCACCTGATCAACGCCGACGCCATGCCGTTCTCCGACGAGGCCGACGAGCAAGCTGCCGGACTACTTCGTGTCCGCCGACGACATCACGCCCGAAGGAGCACGTCGACATCCAGGCCGCCGCGCAGAAGTGGGTCGATTCGTCGCATCTCCAAGACCGCGAACGTGCCCACCGACTACCCGTACGAGGACTTCAAGGACATCTACCTCTACGCCTACAAGCAGGGCCTGAAGGGATGCACCACCTTCCGCTTCAACCCCGCCGCCTTCCAGGGCGTGCTGGTCAAGGAAGCGGATCTTGAGAACACCCTCTACCGTTTCGAACTGGAGGACGGTAGCGTTGTCGAAGCTGAAAGGCAACGAGGAGAGTCGAATACGACGGCGAAATGCACACCGCCGCCAATCTGTTCGATGCCTTGAAGGAAGGGTATTACGGCAAGTTCTAGCAGCTGGTCGCCGGTACCTGGCTTCCAGGTGCCGGCTCAGCTGGCGAAAGCATTCCGGGTGCCCCAGAGGCAAGGCTCACTACAAGTTCCAAATCCACGTCGGAGGGGATTACACGCATGTCTATCGATACAGACGTTTGATGTGAAAGACAGCAAGCCGCTGTGGTCGTTGACGCGCCGGTCGGAAGTTGCCGCGGTCGAAGTGACGCCGGTGGCAGCATGCGGCCAAGAAGGCCCGCGCCGCCAAGAAGAAGTCGTCGCCGGCCAAGAAGGCAGCTCCGGCGAAGAAGGCGGCGCAAGAAGGCGCGTCGAAGAAGGCGGTGAAGAAGACCGCCAAGAAGGCTGCGAAGAAGGCGGCTGCCAAGAAGGCTCCGGCCAAGAAGGCCGCTGCCAAGAAGGTCGCCAAGAAAGCGGTGAAGAAGGCTGCCGCCAAGAAGGTGGCCAAGAAGGCCGTGAAGAAGACCGCCAAGAAGGCAGCTGAAGAAGACGGCCAAGAAGGCTGTCGCCAAGAAGGTGGCACGCAAGGTAGCCAAGAAGACCGCCAAGAAGGCGGTCCGCAAGGTCGCCAAGAAGGCCGCAAAGAAGGTCAGCAGCAAAAAGACGGCAAGGAAAGTCGCAACCAAGAAGGCGGCTAGGAAAGTCGCCGGTAAGAAAACCGCCGCCAAGGCGGTCAAGAGGTCCACTGCCAGCAAGAAGGCGAGCGTGAAGAAGGCCGTGCGCAAGCCGGCCAAGAAGCCGCCCGTCGTAAGTAAGTTGTAGTCCGGTTCGGCCCGGCGGCATCGCCGGGCCGGATGTTTCAGTGACGCGCGCCGCCAAGGCGTCGCTACCACGACCCCGAAACACCGGCCCCAACTAAGGCCCGTCATTCCGCGAACGCGGGAGGCGATTCAAGACAGCAGCTGTCATCCAGCGCCAAGGCCACGGTTCTGCGGCGACCCTCAACGACTCAAAAAGAACACACACCATGGCGATCAAGATCGACAAGAAGATCAAGGGCTACAACGTCGTCAAGCCCGAGGACAAGGCCGCGCGCCGCCGCAGCACCGCGCCGGCGCCGCAACGAGCGCGCCCAAGGCCGAAGTCATCCAGATGCACGAGAGCGTGGAGCGCCCGGAGACGCTGGTCGGCTCCACCTACAAGATCAAGTCGCCGCTGTTCGAGCACGCGCTGTACGTCACCATCAACGACATCGTGCTCAACGCCGGCACCCAGCACGAACTGCGCCGCCCGTTCGAGATCTTCATCAACTCGAAGAACATGGACCACTTCCAGTGGATCGTGGCGCTCACCCGCATCATGTCCGCCGTGTTCCGCAAGGGCGGCGACGTCACCTTCCTCGTGGAGGAGCTGAAGGCCGTGTTCGACCCGCGCGGCGGCTACTTCAAGGCCGGCGGCGTCTACATGCCCTCGCATCGTCGCCGAGATCGGCGCGGTCATCGAGCAGCACATGAAGATGATCGGCCTGATCCACGATCCGGAGATGGACGAAGCCACCGCGCAAGCTGATCGCCGAAAAGCGCGCCGCCTACGAGGCCGGCCGCCGCCGGCAACAAGACCGCTGTGGGAGCGGCTTCAGCCGCGACAGCCGAGATCCGACTCGGCTTCCCGCCCGGCGCCACGCTGTGCGTCAAGTGCAATACGCAGGCGCTGGTGCTGATGGATGGGTGCCAGACTTGCTTGAATTGTGGGTATTCAAGTGCGGTTAGTTGCGAGTAAGTCATTGTCGGAACCAGTAGAACGATAAAGTCGATGGGGAATAACGTTGTAGTTCGGTGCACAATTACTTGCAGTGCCTGAGTGACACTTTTCTCAAGCACCTTGCCGATTGTCCGGAAAACTAAGCAGGGAATTTGGTACCTATAAGCTGCGTACTGGGAAGGAAGAGAGGCACTTACTTCGTAGAGCGGGACAAGACTTGCTGCAAAATCCAAAACGGAGCCTTCTGGCTCCGTTTTCTTTTGGAACAAATCTCGGTTCTTGATTTCACGACCTACTCTGGGTGCGGGTGTGGGGGCACGCAAAAGCCGCTAGTGCGATGCGCAAATGTGGCGACAAGAAACTCAATCTGACCACGTTTTCGTGAATCCTTCTTCGAGCGCTGCTCCAAGATGCGGAGACTTGCCGCGTGGTCTTCGATGTGCGATTCAAGTTCGTCAATCAGGGGCGCTGGATAAGCAGTTCTGCGTCGCTTCACTCTCGCAGATGGCCGACACCAATATCAGTTAAAACCCGCACAATGGCCCGCCGTTGCGCCACGCAAGCCGAAGTGCTTCTCAAGCCATACGCGAGACTTTTCCGGACGGACACGGCTTGCGCCGCATGCGAAGGTCCCCGGGTCAGTGGCTGCGACGTCTCCAATCTGTCCGCCGACGCTTTGCTTCATCGCAAGTGAAATAGCGCGGGCCGAAAGGGCAGGAACCCAGACGACCCGCTGACCACAACCGACTTCTAAGGAGTTGATCATGGCTACAGTCGATCATACGGCAGCCACGCGTCCTTCCGCGCCCAACGGCATCACCCGTCCCACCAATCCGCTTGGCCGTCCGTTCTGGACGCTGTCGCTCGCCAAGGACGGCGGGAAGTTCCGCTCCGCCCGTATCGCCGGGTTGTGCATGGGCATCCAGGCGGTGACGCGCATCCTGGTCAATAGCGACACCTTCCGCGTGATCCAGTCGAAATGCGAAGAGATGGAACCCGGCAACTGGCCATTGGATAGCGAGGTCACCGAGGGCATGTTCGCTGCGCTCTACTTCCTCAGCGAACAGGCCGAACTCACCTGCAAGTTGTCGCTGGACGAACTGGGCTACGAATAGGGTTGGATGCTCGCAAGAGGGCGGAACCAGGGAGGAGTGCACGTTGTTGCGTGCCTTCCTGGTTTCGGTCTCGTGCTGTCGCGTTCGGAATGGTCGGCAGGGCAATCACGGTGGGCCGACTTTATCCAACTACTTGCATGACCCATATAAGTAGTTGTATGGTGCCAAGCATAAGAAGAGACACCCTCCATTAAGCCATTAACTTTCGTTGGCACCGCACTTGCCGACTTAAGGGAATTTCCCGAAAACGCCCGCCGAGAAGCCGGCTACCAGCTAGACCGAATTGAAAATGGGCTCGACCCCGAGGACTGGAAGCCGATACCTTCAGTGGGTGCTGGCGTTCGTGAGATCCGTATTCGCGACAAAGTCGGTGCCTATCGCGTCTTCTATGTGACCGACATCGGAGACGAAATTTTCGTCTTGCATGCCTTCACGAAGAAGACGCAGAAAACCGCCCTTTCCGATATCAACATTGGCAAGGCGCGCTACAAGACGATCACCCACCTGTGATCGTCATACCGCCGAAAGGCGGCATAGAACCGTGTAGAACCATACCGAGATAGGAAAGATCCCAATGACCCGCGATGACACGACGTTGACCCGCTCCAGCGGAAACGTGTTCGCTGACCTTGGATTTGCAGAGCCCGAAGCCAGAGTTCACAAGATGCGATCCGAACTCATGATCGCTATCGAGAAAATGATTGCCGACCAGCATCTCTCGCAAACGGAGGCAGCCAAGGTGCTGCAAGTGAGCCAGAGCCGTGTCTCTGACCTCCGCCGTGGCAAGGTAGAGAAATTCAGCTTGGACATGCTCGTGACCTTCGCAGCCCGCATGGGCAGAAAGGTGCAGCTCAAAGTTGCTTAAGTGCGTCGACTCGTACTGCGATTTGCACCGTATAGAGCGTCGATCGTCGCGAGACTCATGTGCAATCGAACAACGCCATGAAGCCGAAGTCCATGTGCAGTTGCATGTGGCAATGGAACAGAGACAGGCCTCGTTGATCGGCGATGAAGTCCACTTCCATGGTTTGGTAGCCGCCAAGCATCGCCACATCCTTGATGATGCCGCCGGTCGGCTGCCCTGCGATGCGGGTGATCTCGAAGCTGTGCCGATGCAGGTGCATCGGGTGGATGTCGTCACTGGCGTTGTGCATCCGAAGCCGATAGCGCCGCCCGTGGTGCAACGGGAACAGGGGCTTCATGGCCTTCATGTCGAAGGCGACGTCATTGATGGTCCACCGGTTGAAGCCGCCAAGGGCGGCGTTCTGCTTGGCGAACGTCATCTCAATGATCTCATCGGGCTCCGCCGGCGCGGGCTTCGGGCTTGCGCAAATCGCCGATAGTCCCAGGCAAAAGGTTTGGGCTTCTCCCAGCGTGGCTTGCCGTGCTGGCCGGCGTATTCCACGACGATACCCATGCCATGTTCGCGATCGTCATCGGCCAGAGTCGCCCATCACCCAGACACCCGGGTGTTTCATCTCCACGATGGCGCTGATGCGCTCGGCGGTGCCCAGCCACAGCACGGGTACCTCGGCGGGATGCGGCACCGGATTGCCATCCAACGCGACCACCTTGAAGGTGTGGCCCGGTAGGGCAAGGCTGCGGATCTCGGTGGCGCTGCCGTTGATGATGTGGAACATCACGCGCTCACCGGCCTTCACCCGGATCGGTTCAGCGTGACCCAGCATGCGGCCGTTGATGGCAAACGCCTGGTAGCCCACTTCATAACCGTGCGCGGCACCACCGGCCAATGACTGCTTCATGGCGGTCTCGCCGCGCTCTTCCAGCGAAGGGTCGCGAGCACCCGGCTGCAAGAAGTCCATGGCCATGTCGCCCCCCTTGCTGAAAAACGGGTCGAACTCTTTGAGGACCAGGAACACTTCGCGGTCAAAGGCACCTGGGTCCTGCCGCGGCTCGATGTAGATGGCGCCCACTTGGCCGCTGTATTGGCCGAGGGAAAGGTCGCTGCCGGCCACTACATGCGTGTGATAGAAGCGCAGCCCCGCCGGGCCCGGAGTGAACGCCAGGCGCCGCATGCAGTGCGGCGGAATGAAGGGTGTGCCTTCCTCCGCTGCGCCATCCACGTCGACGGGCACGGTTTGCCCGTGCAAATGGAGTTGCTCAGGCACATCCGTGTCGTTGTGGACATCCAGGACGACAGGCTGTCCTTCTTTGAGTCGAAGGAGTGGACCGGGGAATTGGCCGTTGTAGGTCGTCGTGGAGACGATATGGTCGGGCGCAAGCTCCACCAGGCTGCGGGCAATGCGCAGCGTATGGTCTGCCTTACCCGTCGGTGGCGCCATCGGTGCAGCCTGCGCGTTCGCTCGACTGGTCCACTCAGGGAGACCGGTGGCCACAGCGGCCAGGCCACCGAGTTTCAGGAAATCGCGACGATCCATCGACATGGTTTGCCTCGCCAGGGCTTGTCAGGAACGGTTACCAGGTTACCTTGCTGGCCAGGCAGACTTCATCAAGCCGGGCCGGTAGCGTTTTTCAAAACGTCTTTTGCCGAAGTGTCAGTCGCTGGTAATGCGCCTTTCCCTGTACACATCCAGCTTTGGCGTTGGACAGTACATCGTGTCCACGAAGACGTTGCGTTCATGCCATATGACTTCCAGATCCCACAGGCAGACAGCGTAGCGGGACGGGTCCTCGACCCAGCCCGAAGCCGTCTCTGCGGAAACGGACATAAAGAGCTCGTTGTCGTTACCCCACCAGGCGAGGATCAGGTATCTGGCCTCGGCACCGGCATGGCAGATCACGAAGGCCGGGGTGATGCTCCAGGCGACTCGCTTCTCGCCTTTGAGTACGTTTAGGCGGGCCATATAGGGCCCTGTGTCCACCGGCTGGTTCGCAGCAGAGATCGTGTAGATCTTGATGCCGTCCGGATCAAGCCAATCGGCGCGGCTTTCGATTTTCCGAGGGTGGAATACGGGCATGGTGGTCGCCAATCGAAAAGAAGGTGCCAGGTTGTGTTATTGGGAATATACCCGCCCAGGAAAGCCCGTCGATGAAGATCCCCGCCCTGCCGTTCACGCTCACTGATTGGGAGCATGTGCAGCCCACCCTACATCCCGGCGAAACGGGGGAGGCGCGCTGGCGGACGTTTGCCATGGGCGATTTGCGCGTGCGTCTGGTCGAGTACAGCGCGGGCTATCTCGCCGATCACTGGTGCGACCGCGGCCATGTGCTCTACGTGCTTGAAGGCGAGCTGCACACGGAACTGAAAGACGGCCGTCGTTTCGTACTCACGCCCGGCATGAGCTACCAGGTTTCCGACTACGGCGACGCGGCCCACCGATCGTCCACTACGACGGGCGCCAAGCTTTTCATCGTCGATTAGGAGCCAGGAAAAGCGAAAAGGTGTCAGGGTGGTCCCGAGGTGGTTAGGTGGGTATAACCACCTCCTCCGTTTGGAGGGCGAGTTCTCTTCAGTCCGTTACCTGCCGTCGGCACTCGCCAGCCTGGCGCGACTGACGTTGCCCGCCGCCGGCGCACGGAAGCGCCAACTATGTCCAGCCCGCATGTCCATGATGCCGTCCGACGCCCAGCCGATTTGACGGCCGCGGGAATCGAAGACACGGAATCGAACACGCACATCACGCAAGCGGCGGCCACTGATGTTCACAGCCCTTCCGACGACCCGCGTCCTGTCTGGACGGACATCGCGTTCCACGCGGTAGTCGTCTACTCGCACACGTCGGCCGGCTCCGACTTGGAAGGCGTTCGCACTGGGGCTGATGCTGAAGACCGCCGCGATGGCCAGGGTCGCAGCGGCGAGGTGATAGCGCATGCGTATCTCCTGGTCCGGTGTCCTGCCGACCTATTTTACGTCCCCAAACAGAAACAAAAGGGATGGGGGTAGTTAGGGATGCTCTGAATAAGCCTTTGCGCGTCATTCCAGCGGCTCTCAACAGCCAAAGGCTGGTCAAGCTGGAATCCAGCGCCTTGAGTACCCTACAAAGACACTGGATCCCAGCTTGACCAGCCTTTGGCTGTTGAGAGCCGCTGGGATGACGGGTTATTCAGAGCATCCTTAGGTGGCTATAACCACCTCCGTCCCTTTTGGGTCAGGACTACTCGTTGACGGCGTGGGCGCTCTCGGCAGGGTAGGGCTCCTGCAGGGCGGTAACGCCGGTCTCCAGCAGGGACTTGAGGTTGGAGATGACCTTGGGCCAGCCGCCGGACACGGCGTCGATGAATTTCGAGGGCGAGCGTTCGATGGTGTGGGTGATGGAGAGCTTGACCGCCGTTCCACTGGGTTCCAGTTCCATCGTGCATTGCGAGTCGCCTTCGGCCTTCAACTCGGGCTTGTTCTGGTGCCGCCAGCGGATGACCAGGCGCCGTGGCGGCTCGGACTCGACGATCGCGCCGGCGTCGAAGATCTGACCGTCGCTCGACACCAAGCTCCACGGCGACCCCGTCGTCCATTCGCTTTCGCCGTGCATGCCGAACCAATACTGCTTCATGAACTCCGCATCGGTCAGGGCCGTCCACAGCTTCTCCGGCGTGGTGCGGATGTAGGTTACGTAGACAAACGTTGATCTAGTCATCGGTTTGCTCCAGGCGTCGTTTCAATTTGGAAAGTGCCTTGAGGCGCGGCTTTTCGAACTTGGCAATCCAACGCTCGTAGATCGCTTGTAGCGGTACCGGATTGAGGTAGTGCAGCTTTTCACGACCGCTTCGCACGGTGGCGACAAGGTGCGCCGCTTCCAACAAGTCCAGGTGCTGCGTCACGCCCTGCCGCGACATGTCCAGGTGTTCGCACAAGTCGTTGAGGGTGCGGCCGTCGTGTGCGTGCAGCAGATCCAGCAGCTTGCGCCGACTGGGATCGGCGAGAGCTTTGAACAGCAAGTCGGTGTCGTCGGTGGGCTCGACCATTCATGCCTACATGCAAGTAATAACTTGCCTAAAGAATAGGCAAGCCATTACTTGCATGTCAAGTGCTGGCTTGCGGTCGACTCGCGCATGGCGAAAAGGTGTCAGGGACCATTTCCGCTTTGGGCTCAGGTTTCGTAGGAACGGGCCAGCGTTAGGGCCGTTCTGCACGCCTCTCATCGCTGGCCGATCTGTTCGGTTCAATCTGAAATTCACGCTGCCACCTCGGGTGCGGGGGCATCGTTATTCGCCAGGGCAACTCCACGGCAAGAGGAGTGAATCGCATGGCATCGGAAAGAGCGAATGTTCAAGTGACCGTTTCCAAAAATGGTCCGTATCTGGTCGTTGGCGATATTGCGCTCGCGAAACAGACCATCGTCGCCGATGCCGAGGGAGGCTCTGAGGCCTGGAAGGAAGGTCCGCCGATCGATCACGCGCCGGCCTATGCGCTGTGCCGTTGCGGTTCGTCGCAGTCGAAGCCGTTCTGCGATGGCTCCCACAAGAAGATTGGCTTTGATGGGACCGAGACCGCAGACCGGAGGCCGTACCTCGATCAGGCGCAGGTCATCAACGGGCCGGTGCAGGACCTTACCGATGCGGAAAACCTCTGCGCGTTCGCTCGGTTTTGCGATCCCCATGGAAAGGTCTGGAACCAGGTGGCCGAGACGGACAACCCGCAAGTGCGGGCCCAGTTCACTCACCAGGTCAACGAGTGCCCGTCGGGACGCCTGGTGGCTTGGGATAGGGCGACGGGCCAGCCGGTCGAAACCGCCTTGCCCGTTTCCATCGGCCTGATCGAGGACCCGGTGGAGGAGTGCAGCGGCCCGCTGTGGTTGCGCGGAGGCATCCCCGTCATCTCTGCCGACGGATTCAAGTACGAAGTGCGTAATCGAGTCACGCTTTGCCGATGCGGGCAGTCGAAGAACAAACCCTTCTGCGACGGCTCACACGCTGCCATTCACTTCAGGGACTATTGAGCACGCGGATGCGCACTAAAAAGGGTCAGAGGTCGTTGGGGAAGGTCAGAACAAGCCGTCATCCCCGCGAAAGCGGGGATCCAGTGTCTCTGCAACCATGGGAAGTCACTGGATTCCCGCTTTCGCAGCGAACAGGCGTAGCGAGCAGGGGGCAGACTGCACTTTCCTTGGAAGTTAAACGTCGACCCTGACCCTGGTTTCGACGCTTGCAACCGTTGGAGCCAGGACACCATGAGCATGAATGAATGTCGCCGACTGGCCGCAAAAATCGATCAGCACATGCAACAGCTTGCCGCCCAGGGCATCAGCGAAGCACGTGCCATCATCAACCGCATGTTAGGCGTCTAAACGGAGGCAAGCGATGACACGAGTTCGCGTTAATGGCTTCACCATCTCACTCGACGGGTACGGAGCAGGCCCGAATCAAGACATCAACCAGCCGCTCGGCGTTGGCGGGATGGAGCTGCACCAGTGGCTATTCCCAACACGCACGTTCCAGCGGGCCTTGTTCGGCAAGGACGACGGTACGACCGGGGTTGACGATGATTTCGCCGCCCGTGGCTTTCAGAATGTTGGGGCCTGGATTCTCGGGAGGAACATGTTCGGCCCCATTCGTGGGGACTGGCCGGACACAAACTGGAAAGGCTGGTGGGGAGACAATCCGCCGTATCACGTTCCCGTCTTCATCCTGACCCATCATGCTCGTCCCCCCATCGAGATGGAAGGCGGCACGACGTTCCACTTCATCACAGGCGGCATTCGCGAGGCGCTCGACCGTGCACGCGAGGCCGCTGCCGGAATGGACGTGCGGATCGGCGGTGGGCCGAACACCATCCGGCAGTATCTTCGTGAGGGCCTCATTGATGAACTGCACATTGCTATCGCGCCGGTCCTGCTCGGCCGGGGGGAGCCGCTGTTCGAAGGGATTGACTTGCGGGCTCTGGGATACGAATGCGTTGAATTCGTAGCGTCGGAGAAGGCCACGCATGTCGTCCTACGGCGCGAAGGACACACGGACACCTAACAACCGGTTGCAGCGGCTGGTTCGCTACGCGGTCCGCTGTTGAACCGGAGCGATGGGATACGTGCCAGACCTGCACATGATTGGGTCGGCACCTCCGATCAGCCGCTCAGGGGTAAAAGGAGGGGCAAAGGGGACGCGGGTAGTTAAGTCCGCCAAATTACCTCCGTCCCCTTTGGCTGTGACTGGGCGAATCAACTTTTCCTGCGGTCAATGCTTTGGTGTCAACTCACCGGTCACCCTACCGTTACCGTCGAGCATCTGGAGCGAGGGCGCACCATCCGATGCCACCTTCATTACGAGGCGTGGGTGGCCTTCAGCGTCGTTGAGCGCGAGTTGCACACTGCTATCCGTACCTCGACCCAACACCACGCGTGTCGTCGGGCCGCCATGTTGGTCGAAAAAGGCCTGCATTCTGGACTGCTGCTGATCTGGCGGAAGGTTCTTGATCTCGGCCATGAGCTGCAATTCGTCGAGGATTGAGTAGTCCGGATAGTCTTTGAACATCAGCTTCGTGTAGCGATTGGCGCCTACCTGGTCGGATTCCAGCGCCATGGTCTGGTCTTGCTCGTAGGCGTCGAAAGAAAGATGACCGTTGCTCCTCTTGGTCCCGTCTTTCCTCGTCTCTCCACCGAAGATCAGGCCTCCATTCTCGGTTCCTTCGTCGTTATAGAAGATCATGCCCGCATCTTTGCGACTGGGATGCGGATACTCCTTGCCTTTGATGATGATGCCCGGTGACTTGTCTGCGCCGGAGATGACAACTCGTAGGGTGCCGTCCGGCTCGCGCACATTGATTCGCTGCACGTCCAGTTGTTCCAGCGCCATCGTACGCGGCATCTGCACGAAGCCACTCAACACCGACACGGCAAATACAGCTGTCAAAACACCCGAGTAAACCACTAAGAAGCGCTGACCAACGGGTTTCATCGTGTTGCTCCTTTGACTGTTCGGCGGGGTTGAAGACCTGAATTCGCAAGACTGAGTTTTAATTGGTCTGACGCACAAATTCGCCTTATCCTTCCCCAAAAAGCGTCCCCTTGCCAGCATTGTCAAAATGACTTTCGCCGCGGCGATGGCGACTTGCGAGTGTCATGCGAGGTCGGCGCCTGTCGAGAAGGACGGCGTTGTCATCACCCTGGAGCGGACAGCGTGTCTGGGTTCGTGCCCTAATTACAAGGTGACGATCCAGGGTGACGGACGCGTGCAGTTCACGACGGACACGGCGCCTGCGAACGCTCATCGGCGCATGTCTCGATGGAACGGGGTGCTCGTAACGGGTGCGACCGATCCACCCCTTCGACGAATCGCCTCATGCGACACTCCGGCTCGGTATGACGCTAGGATCGGTGCGTTCGCTTACGCGGTGTTTTCACACAGGCTGGACCCAGAGCGGGCACACCTTCCGATAGGAACAAAGGGGATCCAGTCACTAAGGACACATTGCCTGTTGGCTGTATTTTTCATGGATTGACGCCGAATGCGATCCGGCCCGCAGGTAGAAAGGTGAGCGAGATAACAGCGCCCCCCTTCACTTCCGGAAAGTGGTGGCTGCCAGGCCCGGGCGCAGTCCAACCGCCATAACACCAACCGTTCGGACCGGCGAGCGCAGCACCTTCATTGAGCGGCACCACCAGATTGATCTCCCCATACGGGTGCAAGTGATGGTCGGCGCGGAAGCTTTCTTCTGGGTTGTTCTGGGTGCTATCCGTGCTGTCCATCAGCACCGCTGTGGCGCTAAAGAAAAACGTCTCCGCGCTGGGCATGACGACTCGTGAGCGACGGTAACGTGGGCCGGCGACCTCAATGTCGGCCGCCCAACCCTCCCTGACGCCGAGGGTAATCAGTCGCGACAGTTCTTTGTAAAGCTCACTTTCAACACCATATTTCGCATTCAACCACCGCTCGACCTCGGTGCCCGTGGTCATGTCCTTGACCTCTTGCAGGAAGGGGATGAAACGGGCGACAAGTTCGTCTTTGCTATTTGTAAATTGGGTCTGAGACATGTTTGATGTAGCACCTGCGAGTCGGCGAAACCTGAAGAAGTAGCGCGTAAAACGTTGTTTTGGATCGACGACGAATGGAAGCGGATGGTGGTCTTTGGTTAGGCACAAACGCGCGACACCAGTTACGAGCGACCATTCTTGCTCGCGGTGACTGCTCAATCCATAATCAATTGACCAAATTCCCTATTGCATCGTCCATATTTCCCATGGACCCGCTTTCCGACGTATTCTCATTGCTGAAGGTCAAAAGCGTGCTTTCAGCACGCTTTGAGGCTGCCGATCCATGGGCTCTGCGATTTCCCGCCTATCGTCATGTCAAATTCGGCGGAGTCATCAAGGGCGATCGATGGGCGTGGATCGAAGGCGTCACTGCGCCCGTGAGATTGGGAACGGGAGACTTCTATCTCCTCACGGACGGATCGCCTTATTGTTTTGCCAGCGACCTCGGCGTGGAGTTGCAAGACGGGGAGAAGGTGTTTGCCAGCCATCTCGATGCGGATGGGATTATTCGCTACGGGCGGGGAGAAGCACGCACGATCAGCGTCGGAGGGCTCTTCCAATTCGACGATGACGTGAGCAGCTTGCTGCTCAATGTCCTGCCGCCGCTTGTTCGCGTTTCCGCAGATGCTCCGGATGCCAGAGCGTTGAGTGCTGCCCTCGAATTGTTCAGGACAGAGACGGAATCAGTTCGACCTGGAGCAGTGGCGATGGCGGGCAGCATCGCGAATATTGTGCTTTTGAACATCCTGCGGGCTCATCTTGCCGCCAACCCGAGGTCTGCGGGCTGGTTGGGTGCGTTGTCGGATCCAAGGATCGGCTCCGCACTAAGGATGATGCATGAAGCCATAGCGCGTCGCTGGAAGGTGGATGAATTGGCATCGAAGGTCGGCATGTCACGCACGGCGTTCATTGAGCGCTTCAAGGATCTCGTCGGCTTACCTCCAGTGGAATATCTGATCCACTGGCGCATGACGATTGCCAGAGATGCCTTGAAGACGGGCAACGACAATCTCTCGAGCATCGCCTTCGCCGTCGGCTATTCATCTGAAACCACTTTTAGTTCGACTTTCAAAAGAATGTTTGGTCAGAGCCCCAGCCGATATCGTTCGGAAGTACGAAGCAAGGTTGAATGACCACGAACAGGGTTCGGTGACGTCCGCTTCCGACCCAGGCTGAGTAAAAACGTTGACTGACTCAAGCTTATGGCCCTCCTGCGCGAAATCTGGGTCACTCGCAGGACATCGGTGGCTTAGAACTTCACGTGCGCGGCTAATTTTGCGCAGAAGATGATCAGTCAAGAAATGCTTCCTGCGTTTTTACACAGCCGCGGTCAGGAGCGGACAATCAGCGTCTGGCTAGCGTGCACGGAGGATGGCTCGTTGCGGTTCGACGTCAATCAGGAAGGTGCTTGACCAGCTCCGCTGTTGAAGAGCGCCCCGCTGGGATGACGGGCAAAATCAGGGCCGCCCTAGTCCGGCAGGCTGACCACAGGTGTGAAGCCGCCGAAGATCATGCGCTTGCCGTCGAAGGGCATCTCGCTGGCGGCTGGCATGCGCGGATCTTCCATGAGTTTCGCCATGCCGGCATCGCGGGTGGCCTTGTCGGGCCATTCCACCCAGGAGAACACCACGGATTCGTCCTGCTTCGCCTGCACGGCGCGCCGGAAATCGGTGAGCTTGCCCTCGGGCACGTCTTCGCCCCAACACTCCACCACCCGGGTGGCGCCGAGTTCCAAGAAAATGGGGTCGAAGGTACGGGCGTGAACGATGAATTGCTCGCGGTTGGCGTCAGGTACGGCGATCACGAAACCATCGATGTAGGACATGACTGTCTCCTTAGCGGAAAGGGCGGCCGGCGTGGTCGCCTTCATGTATGCGACGAACGAGTGCTTGCGGGATCGACACGGGGCCAGACGCCGGCTCCAAACTTCCGAATGGTCGGCACTCGACAGACTGTCGGAGGCCAGGCCAATGACTGCCTACTATAGGTCTGCATCGGGCCGGGAGCGGACCTCTACTTCCTCACTGGACTTGCCCACTTTTCCGACAGCCAGCTTACCAAGCGGCCAACGATGACGAGAGTGATGCCAACAGGAATCAGCCAGTGGAGAAGGCCGTCTTGCAACGGGGTTACGTACACATCGTGCCCATGATTTGGCACGGGCACGATACGCTGGGTTACCGGGTCCGGCGATAGCGGACCTCTCACTATCGCAAGTCAAACCCAGAACCATGCAAGTGCAACTGGGACAGTGGACCAACGCAACACCTTGGTGGCCACGCGCAAAACGTTGCCTAAGCTCGCCACTTTTCACTCTCCCCGAATTGTAGCTACGCACTACGTCCGCTTCACGCCCTGAGCCGTGCAGTCAACTATGTGACGAAGCCAGGCGGGCGACCAAGGGCAAGCCACGACGTTGCAGGACATTTGCGTCCAAGTCGACACCTTCGTCCAATTGAAACGTTGATGCTCAGCCAGGACACTTTTGCCCGATCCCGCTCGTATCCTCATAGGAGCTCTCCTTGGATCGGATTTTCGGAAATCTCAGGTAAGCAGCCTCAGGGACGCGGAGGTACGGGCATTTTTTAAGCCAGATTATTAAATGGAAATTGTTCACGCCACGCGGCTGCTACAACATGGGCTTGGCCTCGCGTCGGTCGCCCTCGCGATCAACCGCGCCACCGTCGGCACGTTCTTCATCCTTTCCGGCTATCAAAAGCTATTCAAACGCAGTCGGCATGCTGAACTGGTGAGCACACTACACGCTGACGACGTGCACCAAATCCGCATCATGCAATGGCTCATTCCCTCCGCCGAATTTGCGGGTGGGCTGGCACTCGTGTCGGGTACGCTATCCGTGATCGCCGCGCTCGGACTCATGGTCATCATGGGCGGCGCACTGTGCCTTGACGGCATCAAACGCATCGCCGCCTGGAAGCCACTCGACCGGATCGACTGGCTCGACGATCTGCTCTACCTGCCGGAAGCGCCTTACCTGCTTGCGCTGCTGCTTGTCGTGCTCGCTGGTCCCGGAGCGCTGGCAATCGATTCGCTGCTGTAACACGGGCTGGGTGCTGCGTCCAAGCCGTGATGAGGGGAGAAGGCTCATGCGGCTCCCTACATCCGTCGAACCCGGGGTCGAGCCCGTTGACACAGCCACCTCCTCTTCGCCGACGTTGCTGCGGAAGTCCGCCATCGGTATGGCGATGGATTTCGCCGAATACTCATTTGAAGCGCTCCTTACGTCGGCTTCGGGTCGGGAGCGGCCACTCGGTTTCGCGAAATTTAGCAGTACAAAGCGCATCCGATTCGTCGTCAGACCAGTACCTGTAGAAAACGGTGGCCGGTCCACTTCTGATCCCTGGGAAGGGAGCCTGACCCCGTTCTTGGTTGCCGATGCGGGCCTACGCTGGTGGGGCAAAGGAGCGAGACTGCGAGACAATCAATCCTCGTAAATCGTCACCACTGTTTTATCTGCGGCACGAGGATAGATGACCGTGCCATCGGGTTGAACGATGGCGCCGCGCGTAAGCCGCGCCGGCTCTATACGGCCACCACCCATAATGTGAAAAACCTCTTCACCGCCTGCTATGAGGTAGTCGGCGACAATGCGTCGATGGCAGCGCCACCACACTGCTTCCGAACACATCATCGCGCACCGCCGTTTGCGCCCGTCCTTAATCAGTTGCGCCAGCCCCTCGCGAAATTCTGGAGACAGTGCGTAGTCTGCATAATTGTGGAAGCTGCGATTTGTCCAGAAGTCATTGATCTCGCGCGAAATGGACGGCGCCTTTCTTCGTAAGCCACCCAGTGCAGCGATATGTTCGTATGAGATACCAAACGATGTCAGCGAGGCGGGGAGCGCATCCTCGTTGAATTGAGGATGCGTTCGCGATCGAGGCATCTTACGGATATCGACCACAAGGGCTACCCCAGCTTCGATCAACAGCTCGGCGAGCACGTCGAGACTCCGGTCGGAATGGCCGATGGTGAAGAACGGGAGTTTCATACTTGCTGCCGTCATCGGACAGGTTTGAGCACACCACCCTTATGCGCGGCGATATGCTCAGTCGTGTCGCTCTTGATCTCGTACTGCGGATCATCTTCCGTGGCGTGGTGCACGTAGCCCTTATAGACAAAGTCTTTGGTATGGATCGCGATGATGTGACCAGACACGTGTCCGGCTTCTGAGTTCCAGATCACGTGGTCGCCGATATTGAAGGGATGGCTCATGGCAGCTACCTCTAGGAACGGCCTGACGGGCGGCCCAGTGCCGAACGCATAAAACCTTCGCGCGATCCAAGTACGTCCGCGCAGGCAGCGGTAATGATGTCCGCCGGGACGTTCTTCGTCGTCAAGAACATCATCAATAAAGTACCCCTGTTTCACTGCGACTTCAGCCGGTCAACACAACACACTATAGACGCGCCAGCGGAAGGAGTGTTGCGTTGACCGGCTGAAGTCGCAGTTGATAGCAGACGTTTCGCGCCATTCGTTGATCTGCACCGGCGGACTACTCCCGCGGACGCAACTCGCGTATCCCCTTTCCAAGCCGCTGACGCAGCAAGGTGCGAAGTGTCACGCCGTCGGCATAGCCGACCTGTTCGGCGATCTGGTCGACACTGAACTTGCTGGTCTTCAGCAATTGGACGGCACGCTCGATTCGTAGATCCTGGATGTATTCGACCAGCGTCTTGCCCAGTACGCCATCGAGACGTCGCGAGAGTGTGCGCTTGCTCGTTCCAAGCGCGTCGGCTACCGCATCGAGCGTAAGCGTCGAGTCCAGGCGTTCGCGTACCCAGCGGTCGAAACGCTCAACCAGCGGATCGGAATGGGCCAGGTGATTGGAAATCATATAGCCCGACTGGGATAACCGCGTGTCGAATACCAGGTATTTGGCGACCAGCGCAGCAAGCTCCGGGCTGTTGTTGCGGATCAGCCAGAGCGCGAGGTCGAGATGGCTGAGGGCAGCACCCGCTGTCACCATCTGGCCACTCGGCACAACAAGGCGATGTGCGTCCAGCAACACGTCCGGATAACGCTGCCGAAACACCGGCGAGAGCCACCAGGTCGTCGTGGCCTCACATCCGGTAAGCAAGCCGCTTTCGGCGAGCACGAAAGTGCCAGTGCAGGCCGCAGCTAGCCGGGCGCCTGCAGCGTGCCATCGGCGCAGGGCGCCGAGTGCATCAACCACATCGTCGCGCCCAAGCGTGGGCAGTAGCCGCTCGGCCACGATGTCGGCCAGCGCCGGCACGATGACCCAATCTGGCAAAGGCGCGTCGCCAATTTCGCGCACGGGCACCTGCAGTCCGAGTGCGGTGCGCACCTGGGGCCGCACTCCCATCAGCGTGACGTCAAAACCCGGTGTGGGCATCCCCGTCGATTGCGCGAGCGTGTTGGCCGTCGTCAGCGCGTCGAGCACCGCCGTGAGGCCGGTATCGAACATGCCCTCCAGGGCGAGTATGGCAATTCGCATGGCCCAATTGATACCAAAGATGTCAATCGCGCCAGTATTTGCGCAAGCACCTGATTTGTAAAGTCTTGCTCACTGCGCAGCCATCCAACCCAATACTGGAGAACGAAGACCATGAAATATGCATTGTTTGTCCGGCTTGAAGCCAAGCCCGGTAAGGAGCAGGCCGTAGCGGACTTTCTTGCCGCCGGCCTGGAATTGACCAACCGCGAGGCGACCACCCCGATCTGGTTCGCCCTCAAGCTCTCGCCCACGACGTTCGGCGTCTTCGACGCTTTTGCGAACGAAGAAGCTCGCCAGGCACACCTGAAGGGCGACATGGCCAACGCCCTGATGGCACAAGCCAGTGAACTGCTGGCCTCCCCGCCGTCGGTGGAACCGATCGACGTGCTGGCGATGAAGAACAAGCTGGCTTGATGACCTTGCGCCCCGGTACATCACAACCCGCGGCGTCCGCATGCCGATATGTGTTCGGAACTCGTCGGCATCACGGGCGTAAAGGGCATCGGGTTGAAAAGACCCTGCGGGGAGCACGCGGTCATGGCGGCCTTTTCACGGCAACCAGGCCAGCGCAGGTACTGGGGCGCTCTTTTTGATAACGGTCAACGACCGTCACCACTCACCTTTTGCCCGATGGCCGATCACCAAGCGAGCTATCGGGCGCACTGAAATTCCACCGGAGATTGAAATGCTCACGCTACGAAGGAAGATTGCCGTTGCCCTCCTGCTTGCCCTGGGCGGCACGATGGCTCACGCCCAACCGAAACCGGCGGCGAAAGATGTCGTCATCGTCCATGGCGCGCTGGTCGATGGCTCAGGCTGGCGAGCCGTCCACGACATCCTGACCAAGGATGGTTTCCACGTGACCGTGGTGCAGGAGCCGCTCACCGGGCTGGCAGACGATGTCGATGCCACCAAGCGCGTGCTGGATCAGCAGAGCGGCCCTGTGGTGCTCGTCGGTCATAGCTATGGCGGCTCCGTGATCACGGAGGCTGGCGCCGATCCGAAGGTCAGCGCGCTCGTCTATGTGTCAGCCCTGCAACCCGAAGTCGGCGAGGCGAGTGGCCAGCTGCTGTCCAAGTTCACCGCACCCAACGATGCCATGCGCGCGACGCCGGACAAGTACTTCTTCATCCCTGCGGTTAAATTCCGTGAAACCTATGCCGCGGATGTCCCTGCATCGGACGCACAGTTCCTGGCGGACTCGCAGCAACAGCTGGCCCAGAAAGCGCTGGGCGCACCCGTCTCTGCGGCGGCGTGGCATACCAAGCCCAGCTACGCCATTCTCACCACCCTGGATCACGTCGTGAGCCCACAGCTGCAGCGCTGGATGTATCAGCGCTCGGGTGCCAAGGTGACCGAGATCGCCGCAAGCCACGCCTCCTTCATCTCGCAGCCGGCCGCGGTTGCGCAAGTGATCGAGAACGCTGCAAAGCAGGCGGATTGATGGGTGTTACCTCAATGGGGGACATGTCCGCTTTGAGGTGATGGCTTACATCACCGCCAGGCGGCACGCCCCCATTGAAGGTAAGCGCTGCGGTTGTCACATCACCGTTATCGCGTTTGGACGGCCGAAACCAGTCATCCGATCGGCCGACATCAGGCAACGCACGCGCGCTGGTCGCTCCTGAAGCACGGACCTTGCAACCAAACCCGCACGCCTTCAGCGCCATGCTTGCGACCCCTCGCGGCCGGGGCATCGCCTCACTCCAAGGCCGTGCAAATCGCCCCACGACTTCACTACGGATGCCACCGGCATGCTCTTACTACTGATTCTCGCCTACCTTGGCGGTGTACTGACGATCCTCAGTCCGTGCATCCTGCCCGTGCTGCCCTTCGTCTTCGCCCGTGCGGATCGCCCTTTCGCGCGCAACGGGCTACCCATGTTGGCGGGCATGGCCCTCACGTTTGCCGTGGTCGCTACGCTTGCTGCCGTGGGCGGCGGCTGGGCTATCCGCGCCAACCAATACGGCCGTCCATTTGCCCTTGGCGTGCTCGCCGTGCTCGGCCTTACCTTGCTCTCCGAGCGCGTCGCCGAATGGGTGAGCCGCCCGTTCGTGGCGCTTGGCAACAAGCTCACTCAGCGCAGTAACGACGAGGATGATTCGGTGCTTTCGGCGGCTGGCTTGGGTGTCGCCACCGGGCTGCTGTGGGCGCCATGCGCGGGTCCCATTCTCGGCCTTCTGCTCACGGGAGCAGCCCTCAACGGGGCCAGCGTCCAGACGACGTTGTTGCTGCTCATCTACGCGGCCGGCACCGCGACCTCGCTTGCGCTGGCACTCGCCATCGGCGGGAAAGTATTCGCCCTGATGAAGCGTTCGCTCGGCGCGGGTGAGTGGGTGCGTCGTGCACTGGGTGCCCTCGTGTTGGCAGGCGCTGCCACCATCGCGCTGGGGCTGGACACCGGATTGCTGACACGCGTCTCGTTTGCCAGTACCGGTGGTATTGAGCAGACGCTCATCGATGCGGTGCGCCCTGCGCCTCCGGTGCAACCCGCACCCAAAGCCGGTGAACCACTGCCGGTAGAAGGCGACCCGCGCCCGCTCGACGGCGCCAGCCAGTGGCTCAACAGCTCGCCGCTCACGGCGCGGTCGCTGCGCGGCTCTTTGCAGGCGCCCTTTGGCGAACAGAAAGCCAGGTGAGCCTTTCGCTGAAATACGGACTCGTAGCCCCGATACGGTAGCGATTTCTCCACCAGCGCGTCCCTGACAGCCTTCAAATCGCTGGGCGAGAACGAACACTGCCCGGGCTCGACCCTTATCACAAGGCCGCTTGGAAGAATTACTAAGACTACATCGCACCGCAGATCAGCGGGAACCCGCACGAGTTTTACTAAGTTCCCTTTAGCGGGTGCTGGCGTTCGTGAAGTGAAAAACAGGGGGCAGAGTGCACTTTCCCGAATGGTCAAAAGTCGACTCTGACCCCTGTTCTGTTGTCGATCTTTGTGTCTCGGGGCGATGGCTGGGGCAGCCATGCGCGGAAATCGCCGCTGCAATGGAGCAAGGCCATCAGATAAAGCATGCCGTTGTAATAGCGCTGTGGTCCGCTGGGCACCGGACGCTCCCACAGTGCCTGGACGAAGGCCAGCCTGCGTGGATCGGTAGCAATCAGGCTCGCGACGGCGTTGGTGGCGATCAGGCCGGTAACCTGGCCGCCGCCCAATAGCGTGCCGTCCAGCTTGTACAGGCTCTGATAGGCGTCCATGCCTTGCGCATCGAAGAAGACCTGCAGGCGGTTGCTCATCTCGACTTCGCGGTGGTCCCGTGCCCACCATGACCCATCCACGGACCAGTTCATCGCGCTGCGCCAGGCGTCGTAACGGAAATCAGCAGAATCCGTCCGCCAGGGCGCCGCCCACGGCGTGCCGTCGAAGTTGCCGTAATCGGGAGTAAGCGCGGTCTTTGGGTGCGCGGTGGTGGCCGAGATAGTCGCGGCTAACCTGCGCAGCCTGGTGCCAGAACGCCCGATCGGCCTGCGGCCCAACCCGCGCCCACACCTCATAGAAGGCGGGCAAATGATAGGACGCGTCGGTGTGCGCCGCGTTCACGGCGTCGGGCGTGAAACGCACCATCTTCGTCTTGGGATCGAACAGGCTGAGTGCCGTCATTTGACCGTGGATGGTCTGGCCCGTGATGGCCTGTCGATGCAGCACGTTGTGGAGCAGGCGATCGGCCTGGGCGCGGTAGTCGTAGATGTCGTGGCCGTTACCCCAGCGCGCGGCAGCGAAATACAGCGCGGTGATCATGTACTCCTCGCCATCGGGCGCGGGCATCGGGTGATTGACCCTGCCATCGGTACGGACCGACCAAGCGAAATAGCCGTACGCCGGGATGCGACGGATCGCGCTGGTACATGTGGGTCATGGCCCAGTTCCAGAGCGCATCGAACTCGCGTTTGCGGTCCAGTGTGTACCGCGATCATCATGCCGTAGGAGATGCCCTCTGAGCGCACATCGTCGTTGTTGACGTCGTGGATGTAGGCCAGCGGCCCGTCTGCGTTACTGCCAGCCGCGTAGTAGATCGCCTGCGTAGCGGGATCGCCGTGGAACAGTTGCTGGAAGGCTGCCTGAATCCTTGCTTCTACGTCAGCGCGGCTGTGGCCAGCTTCGGCGAACAGGTCCGGGTAACGGCCAGTAGCGACAGCGCCGGCTGGCGTGGCCAGTGGCCCCTGACCGGCCTGAGCCGAGAGCGCCCAACGAGGTAGCGAGTAGCAAGAGACAGAGGATGGAGGCGGACTTGGGCATGGGTTCGGTTTCTGGACGATGGTGAATCGCGCCGGGTTTCTAGGAGCCGGAAGAGTCTTCAAACAAGCGGGGTCGGGTTGTGTTGTTTCTGGTCAGCTGCTCACGCTGATCATTGGCAACTCAACCTGACCCCGTTTTGCGGTGCTTGGCCAGCATAGCGGGTGGCGCCAATGCCACATAGACGGAAATAACACGGTCCGGTTGCGTTATTTCTCGCCAGCCGATCTCGGCAGTGACAGGAAACTCAACCTGGCCTGGGTTCCCGTTGTCGCTAAAGTCCAGTTCAACAAGCAGGGGCGCTGAGCGAGCCAGTCGCTGAGGCGACGCACCTTGGCAGATGGGCGATGGCGGTAACGACAAAATCCCACAAAAAAATGGCTCCCGCATTACGCAAAACTAGGTGCTTCTCAGGTCATGCGCGGGACTTCACCTGACGCGCGCAAATCAAGTCGCCTTTGCCGTGACGCGTACCCTGTTTTCTAAAGGCGTTCAAGCCAAAGACACGGTTGGTTTGATCATCAAGCGCTCTCGAAAAGGGCAAGCGCTGTAAACGCTATTCGACACCAAGGAGCGTCTCTCATGCGTCGCTATCTGATTTTATGGTTGCTGCTTGCAAGCACAACTGTCACGCTTCAACATCACTACGCGTTGGCAACAAAGTGCTGATCATCGGCGACAGTGCGGCACGGGTACTGCAACTGATGGGTGAGCCGCAGATACGCGCTTTTAAGCAATTGCAGGCCGGGGCCTTGCCAAGTAACCAGCTTGCAACCGGCGAAGAATGGCAATACCCGCAGGACGGAAAGAACGATCGTTATTACCATTGCGGGTGGCAGGGTTGCCAACTTTGAAACGGTCTACGATTGATCATTCGCATGACATTCCGAAACCAGCGGCACCTGGCTCAAATAAGTTACAGGTTGCGTTATTTCCAGGCAGCCGCCCACGATGGCTACAGGAACTCGGAGCTTGACCCCGGGTGTTGGCAGATGCCGATTTGGAGAGCGGCTAATCAGGAGGTGCATATGGACCCATGGCAGCTTTTACAAATGCGCGTATCGTCGATTAACGCATATATCAAATATGCGTACTTGCGCAGACGCTTAATCGGCGCGACCGATATCAGCGTTTACAGGGGGCGCGGTCACCTAACGAAACGAACAGGAGACCCGTGTTATGCACACTCGACTGCTTATTGCAGTGGTTGCCATGGCGTTCGCTAAGTGCGCCTTGGCTGCGCCCCCAACGACCCTCGTACTGCAACGAGGGGCACCACGGTACCAACGACGACACCTGTTGGCGGCGCACCGTTGACAAGCTTGGAACTGGATCCGGCAATGGTCGGCGGGGACGCCGATTCGGGTGATGACCTCGGACCGCAGCCCATGGTCAATCGCACCGTTGCCCACGGGCACGCCGGCGGCCACGGGATGGGGAACGCCAAGCGTGCCAAGTCGCACCCCGAACTGCTTGGTGGCTTCGATGGGCTCAATTTCCACGACCAGCGTTACGCCAATGGCGGTAATCAGTTCTCGGTAGAGCCGCCCGACCAGGGGCTGTGCACGGGCAACGGCTTCGTCATGGAAAGCGTCAACGACGTCCTGGCGATCTATGACAACGCCGGCAACAAGCTTGTCGGGCCAGTCGATCTCAACACGTTCTACGGCTACTCCGCGGCGATCAATCGCGGCACAGGTGCATACGGACCTAGTATCACCGACCCTTCCTGTTACTACGACGCAGGTACGCAGCGTTGGTTCCAGATGGTGTTGACGCTCGATCGTATCGGCACGACGTCAGCGCTGGCCGGCACCAATCACCTGGATATCGCGGTCAGTCAGACATCCAATCCCACTGGTGCCTGGAACATCTACCACTTGCCGGTGCAGAACAACGGCACGCAGGGCACTCCGGATCACGGCTGTGCGGGCGGGTTCTGTTTGGGCGACTATCCCCACATCGGTGCTGACGCGCACGCGATCTTCCTGACCACCAACGAATTCTCGTTGTTCGGCCCGGGCTTTTACGGCGCGCAGATTTACGTGATCTCCAAGCAGGCTTTGGCGTCGGGCGCCGCGTCACCGAATGCGGTGCTGTTCAACGGTGGCGATCCGAGCATTCCGGCACCCGCATTTGCTGTCATACCGGCCATCTCGACCGGTGGGCAGTTTGCCGGTGCACATGGTGGAACCGAATACCTGCTCAGTTCGGACGCCGTGTTCTACGACTCGGGTACGTCGAGCACCGTCTGGCTGTGGTCGGTGTCGAACACGCGGGCTATCGACAGCATGCCCGCGGCCGTGACGCTGAACGTCTCGCCGCTGAGCGTGCAGCAATATGCCGTGCCGAGCAGTCTGGCCCATCAGAAGCCGGGTAGTACGCCTTTGCTCGACTGCTTTGCCACGCCCAGCTGTGCAGCGCTGCTCGGCTACCCGAGTATCGTCTACCCCGGGCCGCGCGACTTGGCGGTGAATGACTCGCGCATGGAGCAGGTGAGCTTCGCCAACGGCAAGGTCTGGGGTACGTTGGATACCGACGTCTTGCTGGGCGATGGCAGCCATGGCTCGGGCATCAACTACTTCGTGATCAACCCGAACTCCGGCGGTCTCTTTGCCAACGGCACGCTGGCGCTGCCCGATGCGAATCTGACCTACGGTGCGGCGGCCGTCACGCAAAGCGGGCGCGGCGTTATCGCGTTTACCGTGGTTGGCCCCAACGACTATCCAAGTGCTGGCTACGCTAGCCTGGATGCGAAGATTGGTGCCGGCGAAGTCCATATCGCCATGGCCGGCGCAGGTCCCTGGGACGGCTTTACCGGCATCCCCTACCTCGGCGGTGGTCGGCCGCGCTGGGGCGACTATGGTGCGGCTTCGGCCGACGGCAATACGATCTGGCTCGCATCCGAGTACATCGCACAGACGTGCACCCTGGCCCAATATTTGACCCCGCCTCAGTTCCAGTGCGGTGGGACACGCGGTGCCTTAGGCAACTGGGCGACGCGTATCTCGACGATCCAACTCTGATCCTCTGGTAAAACGCCAGGCAACGGGCGCGGTGGGCATGGCTCCACCGCGCCTGTTTCGTTGTTGAAGGGGAGCATCGTGTCAGAGCTCGAAGTGCATGGCGAGGGATGGTGCAAGCGCGATTCGACGCCAAGCCAGACAGTAGTCGTGTCGCCGACTCCGGCCTCATACTGCGAAGCATCCTTGGAATCGGTCCGGAGTCTTCATGCGTCGTCGCGACTTTCTCACTGGAGCCGTAGCAGCCACCGCTGCCGCGTCCACCGCCCTTATGCTGGCAGGCCGGTCGGTGCAGGCTGCGCCTGCTGCGTCTACCGGGCTGGCCGGATTGACCTCCATGACCGCCGGCGCCAAGCCGATTTCGGTGGAGGAGCGCCTGGCGCGGATCGCCAAGCTGCAAAGGCTGATGGTCGACCAGAAGATTGGCGCCTTGATCCTGGAGTCGGGCTCGAGCCTGGACTACTTCACCGGCGTACAGTGGCATCGCTCGGAGCGCACGACGGCCGCCGTGATCCCGGCCCGGGGCGACATCGTCGTCGTGACCCCGGCCTTTGAAGAGCCCTCGATCCGCGAGACCCTGGCGGTAAGCGGCGATGTGCGGCCCTGGAATGAGCATGAAAGCCCGTTCGCCCGCCTGGTTGGCGCGCTTCGCGACCGCGGCGTTACCTCCGGCCCGATCGCCTTCGAAGCCACCACGCGCCTCTTCATTGTCGACGGGGTGCGCGACGCAAGCGCCGGGGCCTACCGTGTGGTTTCCGGCGACGCTTTGGTGAAAGCCGTTCGGCTGATCAAATCCCCGGCCGAACTCGCTCTGATGCAAACCGCCAATGACGTCACCCTGGCGGCGCTGCGCTACGTCCATGGCAACGTCCGCCCCGGCATGCGCCCTGACGAGATCGCCGCCATGATGAATGCCGCCACCGTGGCCCTGGGCGGCGCGCCGGAGTTCGCCCTCGTGTTGATCAACGAGGCCAGCGCCTATCCGCACGGCTCGCACCAGCCGCAGACCCTGCACGAGGGTTCGGTCATCCTGATGGACGTGGGCTGCACCGTGCATGGCTATCAATCGGACATCTCGCGCACCTGGGTGATGGGTCAGCCGACCGCGAAACAGCGAAAGGTCTGGGACACCGTCAAGCGGGGCCAGCAGCTCGCGCTGGCCACCGCCAAGCTGGGCACTCCGGTGGGCGCGATCGACGACGCGGTGCGCGCCTACTACGAAAAGGAAGGCTGGGGCCCCGGCTACCATCTGCCCGGTCTTCCCCACCGCACCGGTCACGGTATCGGCCTGGACGGCCACGAGGCGCCTTATCTCGTCCATGGCGACGCCACGCCGCTGGCACCCGGCATGTGTTTTTCCGACGAGCCGGGGATCTACATTCCCGGCGAATTCGGCATCCGGCTGGAAGACTGCTGGCACATGACCGAGACTGGCCCGAAACTTTTCACCGAGCTAGCCAGGTCGATCGAAGACCCGATCTGATCGGTGCCGGGGCAAGTAGGCATCTACCGGTAACGTCGGTGGCGTTACAAATGTGAGCCGCTCGAAGCGGCCAAGCGGAGTCTTGGATAACGGCTCAGCTGGGCCGATTGCGAGAGCGAACATCGCGCTGGAAAACCGCGCCCTGAAGGATCCGATTGACCGAAAACTGTAAACCCGTCGGAGCGGCGTGAGGCGGCCACGCTTTTGATCGCAGAGCATCGGTTAGCGAAGTCGGGTAAGGCCCGCTTCCGAGCGAGGCTGCGAGAATACTCAAAAGGTCATTTTCCGCTGAGCATCTTTTGCTCAAAATGATCTGCGTGGAATCCATTCCGACCCGCGCGTGCTTCGCGACCTGTTCGGAATTCGCGTGGGAGGCGCGCCGGCGCTGATGGACGCACGCTTTTACACCGCCTGGACCCAAGGCGGTGGCTTCAAGTTCCAAGACAGAAAAAGGGGGCAGGGTGTTTTTCCAAGTTCGGAAAAGCTCTTTGCTCCCTTCTCCGTTTCGTTTTGCCGAACTTTACGCCGGCGACTAGTGCGCGTCACCCGAGCCACCATTGCAGCTCGAATAATGGGTGTTCGTCATGGTTTGAATATACGAGCCAGCCACACCCATGGCGGGAACCGTTACACAACGCACTTGCCGTGCATTGGTCGTATTTGTCTTTGCCTGCGCATCCTTATGCGTTGGCTGTGCCGTACAAGCAGCTGCTAGGAGCAAGGGCAAGGCGAGTAGGACAAACTTGCGCTGCGACATAGGATGCACCCCGAAAGTCCGTTAGGGATTACATAACTTCACTGTTTGAGGCAACTTGTGTCGCGATGATAGGTGAACCGGTCGGCGTTTGGTAGACACGCATGAACCGCTTTGCGCATAGCCCGAGAACGGGGCAGGGTTCACTTCTGGGCCACTGGTTAAAGCGCTAGCGCCTGGAGAATCAGCAACAAGATCTGTGGGCCAATGAAGTGGTCAGTCCCCCGTCAGCTACGTGCAGGCGCTGGCAATGGCTGAACACCGTTCCGGCCAGGTCTGAACATTCGCCCGATGATGAACACCTTGCTGGTGCTGAACACCACCCGGATTTTGGACCTGTCTAGGTGTTTGGGACGTATGGCGGATCGACTTAAGGGGTTAAGGGGCAAAAAACGGTCAAAAGCACCCCTAAAAAGCCGCTCCGCGCATGCCAAGAGGGTCAAGCACGATCACGTGGCCCAGCGGGCCACGGCGTGACGCACAGATGATGCAGCGGTGATGCAACGATGACGCGAAGATGGTGCATCGTGATGCAAGGATGCGGCAAAAATGGTGCGTCGATGATGCGATCGATCAGTGCGCTGCGGGTACGTACCACTGGCGCACGAGCCGGCTGTAGAGCACACGCGCCCGCGTGATCACCGCACGATCACCGGACCGGACAGTGCGAAGATCGTCACGCAGCTGGTCCAGCATCTGATCCAGATCAGTCACGCGGTCCGCATCGGGCTGGTTGCTCGACGCCTCCTGCCGGATATCACTCAAGAGCTTGGCTCGGCACAAGAGCAGGATTTGCTCGGCGGACGACCTCTCCGCGTCGCCGGTAGCGTAGCTCATCAACCTTTTTCCTGGTGCGTGACATCGGTAGCGCCGTTCAGCTTGCTACCGATGTCACGTGCTCGTTGTGCTCAAAGCAAGCCTACTTACGGTCCATTAACAACTGTACCGTATCGAAAGCCCTATCAAGAGTTAACTGATCAAAGGCGCCCTCTGAGCATTCGGACAGCGCCAAAATCCATTTCTCAACCACCTGGCACTCACCCACATGCAGCAGCGTCCATCGCCGCCTAAATGAGTCATCCCATAGATCTGGATTGGGGCTGCGATCCAGCATGCCAAGGATCGTATCGACATATACGGGTGGCGTCTGCCGATGCTCAAAACCATGCACAAGGAAGGCTGGAAGGTAATAACAGAACGCCTCGGGAGTGAAGGCATAGAGCGCATCCGAATTCTTCACGAGAAAATCGGAGTCCATCACTTCCCAGCTCAAGCCATGAAAGTTCATGGCTTCGAGATACTCGCTTGTGTGTGGCGATTTTTCCAAGACAACTTGTCTCGGCATGCTCCGCCCTTGGAAAGCATGTTTAATTTCCGAAGCAACCGTCATGGACTCACCGCCATTCCCTGACATTTTGCGGCGTTTTGCCAAGCTGCTGCTTGCGCCTCCTGGTGGCCGGCATCTCCACCTGCCCAACACTTTTCATCACGACGAGCTCTCTTTATTGCCAGATCAAGCCAAGCATCGGCACGAATTCTAAGGTCATGCTGAGACATTCCCGCACGACACGCCCCAAGCTGGCCGGCTCTATTCTTGGCGTCTTGCACCTGCTTATTTCGTTGATCGCAGTCATCTTGGGGACAGGTCTTCGTCAGGGCATCAACACCAACCGCAGTAGCGATGCCGGCACCAATGGCAACCTGCGTTCCTGTACTGAGAGCGCCTCCGGTTGCAGCACCTGTCGCAGCTGTAGCAGCGGTGCCAGTGGCGGCTGATCCCGGCCCCATTCCGGCTGCAGCACAAGCCGCAGCATTCGCGGGGTTTGCGCAGAGCGCCAAAGACTGCAATCCAAGAGGATCTGTTGCTCCGAGAGGTGCAGAGCCGACGTAAGCGTAAGTACTCAGCCCACCCTCAAGGCCGATGGGATCACTCTGCAAATAACGACCGGTGGCCGCTTCGTAATCGCGGTTGACGTTATTCGATACACCACTCTCGGCGTCGAAGTACTGGCCGGGGAAACGTAGGTTATAGATGAAACCATTCGCGCTAGTCGGCTGCTGCTCCGCAAACGAATTGCCCTGATACGGCAACGACCAAACGGTGTTTCCACTGCCGTCGCTGACGGTTCTTGGCGTACCCAAACCATCGGCCGTCACATAGCTGACCGTGCTGATCGTGCCTGCGGTGTCCACCACGGCCACCGGCAAATCATCCAACCAGATGTAGTCACGCGAAGTGCTGCCGTACTCGCCGATGAGTTGACTGGCCTCGTCGTAGGCAAAGCGCTGGCTGCTGGCGACTGGGAACGTCACCGCCTTCGCCGTGCGCTGCCCCAGCGTGTTGTACGTATACGTCCCCACCGTGCTGCCATCGCGCTGCACTACCGTCATGCGGTTGCGACCGTCGTAGCCGTAGCCGAACATGCTGCCGCCGATCACGCTGCCGGTGGTATTTCCATTGGCATCGTACGCACGCGACGCGTTGCCGATGCTGGCCAGGTGGTGCGTGTCGGCCTGGTAGGTATATGTACCGGTGGCAAGACCTTTGCCGGTCTTGCTCAACCGATCGCCGGTCTTGGAGTACGTATAGGTTTCCTCCGGGGTGTTGCTGGCATCGTGCAAACCGGTGAGGCGATACAGCGGATCGTAGCTGTAGGTCTCGATGGCGAGGTTGGCGCCGGGCGCATTGCCGAGCGCGGTGATATTCCCCGTCGCATCGCGGGCGACGTGCAGGTTGAGTGCGGGGCTCACGATGTCGGTGAGGGCGTAGTTGGCGTCATAGCTGCGCGTGATGGTCTGGCCATTGCCCAACGTGTAGCTGGCGATGGGGCCGAACGGCAGGTAGCTGACGTTAGTCACCACGTTGCCCGCGCCGGCGCCGCTGGTGCCCGGCGGCAAGACGGTGACACCGCTGAGACGGCCCGCCGCATCGCGGCTGTACTGGATGGACGTACCGGACGGCGTCAGCTTACTGGCGAGGCGATCGGCCAGGGTGTGGCCGTAGGCGGTAGTGTCCGTCACCGTACCCTGGGTCTGGCTCTTGCGCGTGACGTTGCCATGCGCGTCGTAACAGTACACCGTGGTGACGGCGGTTTCGATGATGCGGGTCAGGCGACCCACGGGATACGACGCCGGGCAGCCCGTAACGCTGTTGGGCTCGTCGTACGTGTAGGCGACGTTGAGCGTGCCGTCGGCATAGCCGGTGCCGCTACGACGGTTGAGGGCGTCGTAGCTGCTGGTGCTGACGATGCCCTTGGCGTCCGTGCGCTGTGTGACGTTGCCGACAGCGTCGTAGACGTAGGCGGTACTGCCGGTATCAGGGCTTTGCACGCCGGTGGCATTGCCCAGGCCATCATAGCTATAGGTGGTGTTGAGCCCGTCCGGGTCGCTGACGCCTTCCAGCCGGTCATTGGCGTCGTAGGCGAACACGCTCTGCGTGTTCTGTGTGACGGTGTCGGTGCCGTTGTAGTTGTCGATGGTGCTGATCAGACGATTGAGACCGTCATAACCCTGCTTGCGCTGCACGCCCAAGGCGTCGGCGGTGTGCACCAGGTTGCCGTTGGCGTCGTAGCTGTCGGGGTAGGCGGCGTTGAACACCGCGTGGCTCAGGCCATCGATGACCTGAGTGAGCTGCCCCAGCGTGTTGTAAGTGTGCGAGAGCGTGCGCCGCACGGTGCCACTGGGATCGAAGGTCTGCTCCTGCGTCTTGTTGCCGGCGGCATCGAGCGTGTAGTGGATGCGATCGCCCAGCGCATCCGTGATGTCGGTGAGGCGGTGCGCGGCGTCGTAGGTGTAGCTCACCGCGATGCCATCGGCGTCCTGGATCGAAGCGACGGCACCGTAGGGCGTGTAGCCGATGGTGGTGACAGCATCGCCGGCCGAGGCCGACCCATCAGCGTTGGCGCGCACGGTGCGCGTCAGCAACCAGCCGCGCGGGCTATAGGTGAGGTCAGTGACGACGCCGTTGGGATCGACACTGCGCGTCACCCGACCGGCACCGTCGTAGCTGATCATTGTGGTGACATGACCCAATGCGTCGGTGACGGTGTTGAGATCGCCGGGTTGATGACAGGCGCCACCCGGAATTCCGCAGTTGGTAGCGCTGGCGCTCAGGTAATAGGAGTACACCGTGACGTTGCCGTTGGGATCGGTATGGCTCAAGAGCAACCCCGCCAGTGGGCATTGCGTGCTATCGACCGAGCTACAGTAGCTATACAAGTCGCGGCGCACACCACTAGGCGGCATGCCGCTGGTGGCACAGGTGTAACTGGCTGCGGCACCGTTGGCCGGGTCGATCTGGCAATGAGCTAGTACCTGGCCCGCGCCGTTGTAGACCCAAGCATCGCTCGCCACAGTTGCCCGTGATGCGTTCTGCATGGTACGTGTTAACGGCAGACGCAGGGCGGTATTCCAGGTCGTCGTGGTGGTACGTTGGTTGGAGCCACCGCCCGACGCATCGACCCGTGTGTCCAACAAGCCGCTGGCCTCGTAGTTAGTCCGCGTGACATTGCCATTCCAGTCGGTCGCCGTGGCGGGGTACCCGTTGGCATCATAGGTTCGGGCGGCATAGGGTTGACCGCATTGTGCCCCGCACGACTGACTAAGCGAGGCGACCTTGTTGACGCCTTGCACCGTGGTAAGGCCTAGCGTGCTCGTGATGCCTAGAGGGTATTGAACCGTCGCGCCGCTACTGCCGCCATAGGTGATTTGTGTAGCGCCGACATTGCCGGCAAAGCTGGAACTTGTGGCATAGCCGGCATACGTGCCACTACCTATATAGCCAGTACTTTCGTAACGTGTACCGGTTTCATCGAGGACACCGGTTAGTGCGTTAGGGAAGTTACCACCACCAGTCAGGCTAGATTCGTTGTAGACATACGCGCGGACCTTGCCATCCGGATAGGTGACTGAGGTGAGGTTGCTGTTGCTGTCGTAGGCGTAGCTGAGCACGCCACCGTCGGGCAGCGCGACATTGGAAACACGCCCTGAGGCGTTATAGGCGAAACCGAGTTGACGCCCTTGGCTGTCCGTCACGGCGAGCAGCAAGCCCGCACTAGGGGCGATGGCAGAGGGTGTCGCACTGGTGCTGTAGGTCAGCATGACGCCTTGGCCAGTAGCGTCGACCACTGAGAGCAACTGACCACGAGCGCTGTAAGTTTCGGTATGGCGCAGCTCTGCGATTCCCACGGTGAATCCCGTAGGATTGCCGCTGGCGTCATCCTGTTCCATCAGCGTATTGGGGACATCTGGATCACCGATCCACACGCCATTCGCTTTGGTGAACGTATAGGCCCGGCCATCGGGACGCAGCAGATTAATTGTTGTAAGCGGGCTATCAAACAGCTGCAGTGAACGATCGAAACTATGCCGCCAGCCGACGCCGATCAGGCCGGAACCGACTCCGCCGGCGCTGTTATAGAACCGCCGAAAAGTTAGCCAGGTGCTGGCAGAGAAATCGGTATCCTGGCGATAGGCATTGCCGGTACTGATATTAATCGGGTCGCCAACCATAACGCCCGGGCCAGCACCGTTAGCAGTACTGTCACCGCCATTTGAGCCCTCGCCGCACCCACAGCTGCCTCCATCGCCTTTATTTTTCGATGGACTGATAGCGAGATTTGGTGCGATACACGAAAAGCTATAAGACCCCCACGTGTAGTATTCATAACCGGTATGCGTCAACCTGTATCCACATAGCGTCTTACCATCGACGCTGTATGTAGAAAGACACTTCCAGTTCTGATAGCTACTTACCCAGGGTATGTTGTCAGCCGAGGCATCACTCTGGCATTGCGATATCGCCGCAGCTTGGCTTGGAAACGGTCCGTCGTTTGCCTGGAATGTACGGGGCGAACATGGAAAGCTATAAGAAGCCCAGGTGTAGCTTTCGTATCCACCGTGCGTCAGCCTGTATCCGCACGCGGTCGTACCGTCGGATCCAAAGACGGTAGCGCATTCCCAGTTTTGGTAGCTGCTCACTCCAGGCGAATTATCGATCGCTACATCGCTTTGACACTGCGCGAGCCCTGCCCCCTGGCTTGGGAACGAACCGCCATTGGCTTGGAATCCGCCTGCGAGGCACGCTGCCGGATACGCAAAAAGTAAAGTGATAAAAAGGGCAATTCGAGGAGCTCGGGTGAGCAATGCGCTGCGGAGCGGCGCCCCCGCTTCTTTTCGAAGAAAGAGAACTAAGCCAATAAGTGCGAGCCTAAGCAGAGATCCATGCTTCGCGGCCGCAAGACCCATCCTGTGTGTAACAGTCCTTGTCACGATATCCCCCTAAAGGCCAACGGCTATAGACTAACTTCCATCAGGTCGCGGTTGTTTTGCTTAGGCATTTTGCTGACGACACGAACGAAGTTCTGTTAAGTCGTTCGAAACCTGAGATGCCAGCTAAGAGTGCTACGATCAGAAAAACTAGGGCGGCCCGAGCAAAGACGCAAAGAACTAGTGCGAGAAGCTGTGGGTTCGTGAACACACACGACTAGCCTCGACTGGTGAGGCCGAAGTTGCCAGCATCGCGCAGCCACACATGGCCCATACGTTCCTGTCCTCTTGAACGACTTGCAGCTCCAGCATTCCCCCACGAGCCCCATGCCCCTCATTTCCGCGAGACTCGACATTGTCGATTCGTAGCATTTTCCACCCCCAAAGTGCAAGTGGAGACGCAGGCATGGTCCGTAGTCATTTCGCCTACAGCTTCGTCTTCGCACGAAGGCCGGTGCCAAGCTGGCTGCTGCCGTACCCAATCGGCTACAAGCTCCATTTCACCGTGGAGCAATCAGATCGAACCTGACACACTGATGCTGTGTATCTGCGCCGCGCGGAAGGTCGACTGTATCTTGCCGCGGTAATCGATTTGTATTGGGCATGCGGAGAGAATCGCGCTCCGTCACGTCGTCAGCGCCGCTGGCACCTCTTTAGCTCGTCAGCTTTCCAGTGCAGGCCACTCACCATGGGGATCTTTCCAAAACGTGGCCCAGTCCTCCATGAAGGGGCGCTGGGCCCAACGGGGGTCGGTGATGTAATCAAGCGCTTTCCAACGCACGAACGCATCCTTGAGAAACTCCCGGTATCGCGTCGGATCCGCGCGCAATGTATCCGTCGCTTCGGTAGGCAGTCGGAAGGCGAACAACAGATCGAATCCCTTGGTCCCGCGGATCAGCTTGAGGCGTTCCCGCACCCAACTGGCCCAGTCGGGCGCTAGCTTGCCCGCATCCTCCCGGCCGAGGCAGTACCCGCGTAAAAGACGCTCGTACAGATCCGTCGGCGCGGAGGCGATCGCTACCTGCTCGCCTCGATGGTGCACCTGGTCGAGCAAGGCATCACCAGCCAAGCGGGTCATACCCGGCAGATAATCGATAAAGGGGGTAGTGGACAAGATCAGGAGGAGCAACACCCAGCAGCTTTCGGCGCATTGGTAAGCCACGGCATCACGACCGTCGGCCAAGGCTTCGCGTAGCAGGAACGCGGTGGCGGCTAGTGCATCAAAGCTCCCCAGATTTTCCAGTTGCCGCAACAAGCGACGCGATGTTTTTTGTCGTCGGCCCACGAATTCGCTTGCCATGCGTGAGGACCGAAAGAGGACGCGCTGCACCTGGGGTCCAAGGCCGCTCAGCCACCTTTCTCTGTGGGTCGCCACCTCCCGGCCAGGGTCGAGGATCTGCCAGTACACGTGCTCGAGCAGAGCACGGCTTCCCGGGAACAGCGCCTCCGCCCGCGTCACGAGATCGGGTCGAGGCACGTGCTTGCCCTGGGCATAGCGGGCCACGCGATGGCGGTGCGACAAGGCCCCATCGGCATTCCGCGTGAAACCGTCCGCGACCAGTTGCTTCTCTAGAGCGTAGAGGGTGGCGTGTCGGGACCGGTGCTGAATCCAGCAAAACCACAGTAGGACGCGTAACTGGTCGATGCGGCGCCGCAAGGGCGATCGGGTTCGCCTCGGTGGAGCTCCTTCGGAATTTTCGCCACCCTGTGCGAAAGTCATCGCTCTCTCCGTTGATCAAGCGGTTACGGCGTTCCATAGGGTAAAACCAAGGGCTGAATTTACCGTCTACCGGGCGGAAGGCATGCGCCCTAGCATCCGTCATGACCCACCGTGACCGAGCCGATGATGCCCCTGCCGTCGCCCTCCCTGGCCGATCTGCTGGAACGTGACCTCCTGACGCGCTACGGCTCCCCGTTGATCGGGGGCGAGGAACTGCGGACCGCGCTGGGCTACCCCTCGACGGAGGCCCTGCGCCAGGCGCTAGCACGCGGAACCGTGCCCGTTCCCGTTTTCGCGGTACCGCACCGCAGGGGAAAGTTCGCACTGGTGAAAGACGTCGCCGGGTGGCTCGCACGCTTGCGGCAAGGGGCGTGTGGTGCTCCCACGTCGGAGGAGGTGCCGATGCCATAGCGTCCTCCTGCACCCATTTTTCCCGTTGCGGAGCGCTAAGACGCGAAAGCCCGGGAGCTAACGACTCCCGGGCTTTCAAGGTGCGATGGATGGCAACCCCATCGGCACTTACTGTCCTCCTCCCATCACGACCGGTCAAGCCCCTTGCCGCACGTCAGTGCCGGCGAGGAGACTCGCGTCGCGCCCGCTGATCTCCCAAGCCATGGCCTTGATGTCATGGCCCCAGTGATTTGGAGTCAGCATGCCGTCCTTGAAGGAACTATTGCGCCTTGTTTTGACCACGTCCTTGTCCGATCGACAGATCGGTCGTGTCGTGAGCCTGTCCTACAACACCGTCGCGCGTTACCGCCGCCTGGCCCGGTCATTGACCGTGACCTGGGAGAGCTTGGCCCATGCGTCGTACGACGACCTGGACCGCCTGTTCAACCAACACTCCGTCGCATGGTGCCGAAGCAGCACCCTGATTGGGCCTGGGTCCACGAGCAGATGCAGCATCGCGGCATGACCCGCACCGTCCTGTGGGAGGAATACCGGCGCACCTGCCCGGACAACGCGCTGGAGTATTCCCAGTTCACCCATCACTACCGGCAATACCTGCGCACGCTGCATCCGGTGATGCGGCAACCCATACGCCGGGCGAGCGTATCTTTGTGGACTTCTCCGGCAAGCGTCCTGCCTATACCGACTCCTCGACGGGACAACGTATCGAGGTTGAACTGTTCGTCGGCGTTCTGGGGTACTCCAACTATGTGTTCGCGTTGGCCTGCCCGAATCAGCAGGTACCGCAATGGATCAAAGCCCATGTGCTTATGTTCGAAGCCCTTGGCGGCGTACCGCACATCGTGGTGCCAGACAACTTGCGTAGCGCCGTGACCAAGCCAGGCCGCCATCCGGTTATCCATCGTACTTATCAGGAGATGGCCACCTACTACGGCACCGTCATCCTGCCGGCACGGGCCCGTCGCCCGAAGGACAAGGCCAAGGTCGAAGGTGGTGTGCTGATCGTGCAGCGTTGGGTGCTACTCCGGTTGCGCCACCGTACCTTCTTCTCCCTAGCCGAACTAACCAGGCCATTGTCGAGTTGGTCGGTGAACTCAACCGACGTCCCTTCAAGAAGGTGGAGGGCTCCGCCCGTGCGTTTTGAAGGGGCTGAACAAAGCGTGCTGCAGCCGTTGCCGGGACGGCGTTACGAATACGGGGAGTGGACGGCATCGCAGACGGTGCCGCCGGACTACCACGTTGCGCTGGGCAAGCACTGGTATTCGTGCCGTTCACCCCATCGGCGCGCCGTGGAGGGTCGACTGACCGCCGACACGGTCGAGATCTACAGCAGCGGCATCCGCATGGCGAGCCACCGGCGCGGCGCACCGGGAGGCACCACCACGGACCCGGCCCATCGGCCCAAGCATCACGCCGCTTACGCGGAACGCACACCCGAGTACTTCCTGCACTGGGCGCAAAGCGTCGGCCCGGCCACGGTGGCCTTTGTCCAACACAATTGGATCGCCCCTATCCCGGCCTTGGACTGCCGTGTTGCGATCGCTTGCAATCTCTGGCCCGCAAGTTCGGTACGGTCGAGCTCGAAACCGCCGCACAGCGGGCGCTGGAGATTCGCTCGTTGTCGGAAAAAACCCTGCGCGCCTTGCTATCCAGCCGGAGGCATCACGCAGCGTGTCCGGACACGGATGACGCCACTGCTTCATCCTCCGAGCACAGCAACATTCGTGGCAGCACCTATTTTGCATCTACTGGGGAGGCCTGAGCATGAGCCAGCAGCACACGTTGAATAGCTTGCGGGAACTGAAGCTGGAAGGCAGGCGGAGGCGCTGGAACGGCAACACGCCCACCCATCTCTGCAGGATCAATCCTTTGATGATCGATTGGCGCAATTGGTCGACGCGGAACGGCTGACGCGCGATAACCGACGCCTAGCGCGCCTGCTGAAACAGGCAAGACTGAAGATCAACGCACGCGTCGAAGATATGGACTACCGCGTGGGCGGGAATCGACAAGTCTCAGGTGCAGAGCCTGCTTGGCTGCGATTGGATGCACAGCATCAGAACTGATCATCACCGGACCCACGGGAGCAGGAAAGACGTGGCTCGCCTGCGCCTTCGCGCATCAGGCGGCGCGGTGTGGTCTTCCAGCGTTATAGCGCCGGTTGCCGCGCCTGCTGGAAGACCTGGAGATCGCCCGGGAGACGGGGCACCTCACCACGGCTCGCGCGCAGCTTGCCCGGATGAAACTGCTGGTATTGGATGACTGGGGTGTAACCCCGTTAGGGCGCGCGCAAACAAGACCTGTGGAAGTCATTGATGATCGCGTGAACAGCGGCTCGATCGCGATCACTTCGCAATTACCGATCGCGGAGTGGCACGGGTACCTGGGCGAACCGACGATTGCGGATGCCATCCTGGATCGCATTGTCCACAGCGCGCATCGCATTCAATTGCAAGGCGAGTCGATGCGAAAGCTCAGGAGCAAAACCGCACGGCCGGGCTAACTGTTGCGTTCAGGCTCAGGGACGAGCCTTTTGCTAAGTACTAGCGGGGTGGTCAGCACCAGCGGGATGTTCAACCGAACCGGAACAGATGTTCAGCCTGACGGAATCCGCAGCTACGCTTCTAAACTAGCGAAACGAGGGCCGGAGTGAACTTTTAAGCTTGCGTCGGATTTGAACGTGGGTAGGAATTTTGCGGTTCTTGTCGATTTTCCCCACCCTCATTCGTCGGTAAGATGCCGCGGCAATCCCGTCGCGGCTTACCTATCCAAGGTCAAGATAATGAGCAAGCTGATCTTCGTTAACCTGCCGGTGACAGACCTAAAACGATCAAAGGCGTTCTACGAGGCCATTGGTGCGGCCAACAACCCCGCATTCAGTGACGATACCGCGGCGTGCATGGTGTTCTCCGATTCGATTCACGCGATGCTCCTCACACACGACAAATGGCGCCAGTTCACGAGCAAGCGGATCGTCGATGCGCACCTGGACGCGCAGGTACTACTGTGTCTGTCAGCGGATGGTCGCGAAGACGTGTCCAACCTGGTCGAAAAGGCGAGCGGTGCCGGCGGCAAGGCGGACCCTACGCCTGTGCAGGACTACGGCTTCATGTATGGCCGCAGCTTTGAGGATCCAGACGGTCATATTTGGGAAGTAATGTGGATGGATCCAAACGCCGTCCCGCCGCATGGCTGAGTATTCCTTCAACGAGCAAAGTCTCGCGTCCAGTCGCATCGGCCGCGAAAATCCGCTTCAGACCGAGGCCGTGTGAAGACACAAAAGACTATTCTTCGTTGAGCGATCGTTACTCAAAACGGTGTACGCGGATTCTGTTCTGACCCACTCGCGCCTCGTGAGTGGGTCAGAATTTGTGCAGGAGGCCCATCGCCGTCGATGGACTCATCGTCTTCACACAGTTTGGACCCAAAGCGGACATGCCGGAAGTCAGAATGGGGCAAGCCATACAAACTGGGAGCACATAGATGGAGCGGCGATTGATTCTCTTGCTGTGTCTAACCTCGCTTTCAATAGCCGGCTTAGCGTCGGCCGCGTCCGCGCCTCCAGCCGGACACATCACTGGTGTCGGCGGAATCTTCTTCAAGGCGAAAGATCCCAAGGCGCTCGCAGCGTGGTATCGCGATGTCCTTGGCATGCCGGTAGAAGTCTGGGGTGGCGCGGCTCTCCGCTATGACGCACCAAAGCACCCTCCCGCGCTGGCATGGAATGCGTTTCCCGCGTCGACGAAGTACTTCGCACCATCGACGAGTGGATTGATGATCGACTACGCAGTGGACGATATGAATGCGTTGCTCGCGCGGTTGCGATCCAAGGGGGTCACCGTCCTCAAGCATGACGACAGCGACCCGAACGGCCGCTTCGCGTGGATTTTGGATCCCGAGGGAAACAAGGTCGAGCTTTGGGAGCCCAAGCGCTAGTTCGCGGATGCGAAGTGTGTGAGGCGTCGTAACCGGACTTCTTGCGATCGCCACGTCGAAGCCACTGGGACGCTTGATCGCACGGGGGAGGGAGTAGAGGCGGTAAGCCTGGTTCCGACAATGCGGACATTAGTCCGCCCGGGAACAGACTCGATTCGCCAACGAACTTGCCTGCGTCTTCCCAGTTGAGTCAGCGCTGCCCGGTTTCCTAGCGTTCGCGGTGGCGCCTTTGCCTGTATCGCCGTATCTAGAGCATTGCCCGATGGTCGAGATCGCACAAGCAGTTCAAACTGACCAAGCCGAAGTCCACGCGCTTCTCAGATCCTGTGGTTTGTCTACCCACGACATCTTTTCTTCGGGCGCTCTTTATTGGACTGCGCGAAGGAAGACCGGTCTGGTTGGTTTCTGTGGATTGGAATGGACGGAAAACTCAGCATTGCTGCGCAGCGTGTCAGTACGGGATGACTATCGAGGGCGTGGTATCGCAAGAAAGCTGGTAGAGGCGGCGGTGGCTGGCGCATACGCTCACGCCATCCATCGCATTTACCTGTTCAGCAAGGACACGAGCACCTTTTTTGAGGCGCTTGGGTGGTGCGAGATTTCGGTGGAAGAGGCCTCTAAGGTCATGCAGGAATCGCCGCAGGTCCGTCGATATCATCAAATCGGGTGGTATCCGAACGAGCGGGCTTTCAGGCGTGAACTGCCAAGGGGCTCTGGCCCCATCTAGCAAACCGCCGTCTTTTACCGGCATTTGGATTAGGGCCGGAGTCCTGAGCAACGTCTTTTGTTGTTTCAACTTGCCAGGAAGACGGAGGCGCTAGTAATCGACCAATCTATTTTTCGCGCAAACTATGTCCGCTCGCGACGGCGGATTCAGCCGGTCGATGCAACACACTAACGACTGCGCAAGCAGCAGGAGTGTTGCACATGAGGCACCGGACCCGAATCTATTACACCGAAGAGCAGAAGTCCCAGATGTGGGATCGTTGGCAACGGGGTGAGTCGTTGCATCAGATCGCACGGCTGTTTGATCGGCACCACTCCTCGGTTCGCGAGATTCTCGCGGCTTTTGGCGGTATCCGTCCACCGGTGCGACGGCGCTCACCGCGAGCGTTGACGCTTGCCGAGCGCGAAGTTATTTCACGCGGTCTGGTCGCTGGGGATTGCTTGCGGGCTATCGCCGTTTCGCTGGAGCGGGCGCCCTCGACCATTAGCCGTGAGATTACGCGCAACGGCGGCCCAGAGGCGTACCGTGCCAGTGAGGCGGACGAGGCAGCATGGGCTAGAGCACGTCGGCCCAAGTTCTGTAAGCTGGCCACGCATCGGGTCTTGGCGCGATGCATCGCGGCGAAGCTTCGGCACCATTGGGCGCCGCAGCAGATTGCCGGTTGGCTGAAGCACTCTTATCCCAACGATACGAGCTGTCAGGTGTCACACGAGACGATCTATCGCACGCTGTATATTCAGTCCCGCGGAGCCTTGAAAAAGGAGCTCCTGGCACATCTTCGACGGTCGCGCTCGATGCACCGTTCGCGCCATCACACGCAAAAGACCGACGACCACGGCAGGATCACCGGCACCGTCTCCATTAGTGAGCGCCCGGCGTGTGTCGAAGATCGAGCGGTGCCCGGTCACTGGGAAGGTGACTTGCTCTTTGGCAACAAGAGTAGTCAGATCGCCACCCTGGTCGAACGCAAGACGCGTTACGTGATGCTGGTCAAGGTCGATCGGCGTGACACCGAGACGGTGATCAATGCACTGATCAAACACGCGCACAAGCTGCCTCGGGAGCTCTACCGGTCGCTGACTTGGGATCGGGGGTCCGAGATGGCCGATCATCATCGCTTCACCCTGGCCACCGATATCAAGGTGTATTTTTGTGATCCGTACCACCCCTGGCAACGTGGTTCCAATGAGAACACCAACGGGCTACTGAGGCAGTACTTTCCTAAGGGCATGGACGTATCGGGCATTACGCAGGCTAAGCTCAATGCCGTCGCCAGAGAATTGAACGGACGGCCCCGAGAGACGTTAGGCTTTGAAACACCGGCCGAACGATTTCAACAAGCTGTTGCATCGACCGGCTGAGGCCGCCACTCCAAGCGGACATAATGATTTCAGTGACATCAGGTCAGGCAATAACAAGGACTTCCGAATGAAAAGGATTCCCTATGGGGCAATCGTGGCCTTATCTCTTGCCGCACAATGTCTGCAGGCGCAGCCAGTCGGCCAAGCAACGCAGGGTGCGTCAACGGACCAGGATGCCCTCTATCGCGCTGTCGCTGCATTGGACACGGAGTTCTTCGGTGCCTTCAATAGCTGCGATGCGCCCGGCCAGCTCCAACGGCATGCTTCGTTCCTGGACCCTAACGTCGAGTTCTATCACGACAAGGGGGGCGTCAGTTGGACGAGGAAGGATTATGTTGAAACGACGCGCAGGAATGTTTGCGGCAACTATCGCCGGAAACTAACGCCCGGCAGCCTCGAGGTTTACCCGATCAAAGGGTTTGGTGCCATTGAAGAGGGTCATCAGACATTCTGCGATATCAAATCCGAAAAGTGCTTTGGGGAAGCAAAATTCCTAATTGTCTGGCACCAGACACCTGACGGCTGGCGTGCCACTCGGGTATTCAGCTACGGACACCATGCCATCAGATAGTGCCAATGTCCGCCCCCGACCGAGGCTGTGTAAAAGCGCAGGAAGCAATTCTTGACTGATCATCTTCTGCGCAAAATTGGCCGCGGACGTGAAGTTCCAAGCCACCGATGTCTTGCCGGTGACCCAGATTTCGCTCAGGAGGGCCATGAGCTTGAGTCAGTCAACGTTTTTACACAGCCTGGACCCATTGCGGACCTGATGCGTCGGCGTCGTACGTTGGGCGCGTCGCGCGATTAAGCAGGTACGTACGTCAACCTAATCACGTCCTCGCCGATTAATTCGCTGGCCACGAGGCGGAGCGGCGGTCGAGGGCCCGCGAAGAATGGCTTGCCGCGACCCAGCACGACGGGATGGAGGTAGAGTCGATACTCATCGATGAGGCCAAGCTCGGTGAGGCTTCGCGCCAGGTCGGGTCCGGCGACTTCGATTTCCCCAGTGAGCTCGGCCTTCAGCCCGCGTATCACCGCCTCGATATCGTCGGCGACAACGGTGGCGTTCGGGCCGACTGACGCCAGCGTGCGCGACACGACCCACTTCGGTTGGCTCCGCCACGCGGCCGCGAAATCGCGTTCCTCCGCGCCCCACTCCGGAGAGTCTTCGTCCCAATAACGCATGACCTCGTACATACGGCGACCGTACACACTGCCCGTCAGGTCGCGCACTTGCTCTATGAAGTGGCGAAAGAGCAACGGACTAGGCGCAAATTCCAGGTGGTCAACGTAGCCATCCAGGGACTGGTTCAATCCGTAGACAAACTTTGCCATGGAAGTTCTCCACTCCGGAGTCTTCAGAATAGCCTGAGCCGCCGCTGTGCAGAAGTGAGGTTGGGTAGCATCTGCGCCGCTTTGTCGGTGTGACCAATAATCGGAGGTCCGCGTTCGACCCATGGCGGACATGCGCGACCGGTCAAACATGCCCCGGTTCGGGGGTATCGGTACTGGCCGCCTGGACGGCCTTTCCGGCTGTTCCCTGGGGAAGCCTTGGGTGAGGGCGGACCCTGGCCCCAACGACGTCTCGGAATACCGATGGCGACCTCTGCTCAATGCCCCTCAACGACTCCAAAAGGTCGGCGGACGGCCATTGGACCGCATGAACATGGCGATACTCCCCGACGGCCTGAAGAGTTGCCATACTGTGCACCGGGGACTCTAGGCGACGCTTGCTTTCTTGGCGGGCGGACACGGGGACAAAAGGGGGGGGTATGGGGCTTTGGTCAGTCTTGGCCGTCGGGCAGGGATTTGCGCGCCCCGAAGGAACCGCCAGCTTCGAGCTTTATGGCGTCGTCTCAGCCTGCGACTCAGGCGCAGCGCTCTCAAAGGCCATTGATCTCGCCACACGGCACTGGCCGGAAATCGCGCAAGGCAATCAAGCCGCCGATTCCGAGGCTGTCATCCATGCCGAGGGCATCAACGAGGTTGCCTTGGTACCGGGAATGGAAGTTGACGTCGTCGATGTCTCTTGGATTTAGAAGCAATGTCCACACGCAAAAGTGGACAGATGCTTGGCTTGCGCAACTACACACTCGTCGATTCGAAACGGTCTTCCAACAAAGAGGGTGGACTCCATGCAATCGAAAGGCTTGGTATTGGTTACGGTTGGGCTCCTCGTCGTCGTGGGCTTCATAGTGCAGCGAAGCTACAGTTCGAGCGCGCGTCCAGACAGAAATCCGGATCCGCAGAAGAACGCTTTGCCTGTGGATGCCCTTCAGTTCAAAGCTATCGATCGCGCTAGCTACGAACTGGGCTTCGCGGCCGGAAAGTCGGCCACAAGCGCAACCAAAAAGCCCGCGGACTGGGTCAGTTATTGGCTAGGCTACGGCGAAGAAAAGCGTGCGGAAGGCGATACGCCACCGCGTGCAGGTAGTTTTGCCGACCTCCTCCATGAGGATCAGCGTTGCGTTCAAGGCGAGGTTCTAACGATCCGCGAAAGTACCTATGCCAAGACGAAAGACGCTTCAGGAAACACATTCTTGTGTAACCGATTCACGGTTTTGCCCTCTCATAGCTGAGGGGGCAGGGCGGATCGAGTCGGTCTTGAAGGCATCTTCGTCCCTACTTGCAGGGGCGATCGGCCAGTGCGTCGGCACGTTTGGAAGGTCCACTGGCGACCGCGGATTCAACCGGTCGTCGCTACGCTCATAGCCTGCGTCAGCAGGAGGCGTGTCGCCAATGGCCCAACGACCCCGGATTCATTACACAGAGACCCACAAGGCGGAGACGTGGGGCTGCCGGCCCAGGCCGAGGCTGTGATCGCTGCGCAACGGGACCAAGGCAAATTACTATGGCCGCAACTCCCGTAAGGTATGAACCGGTCCGAGGGGGCTCTCAATGGCGAGGGGGCAAGCGATGGAGATATCTATCGACTTTCAGGCGATTCCGCGCGTCGCAGCCGGCCGCTCGCTTGGAGGGCGCGAGACGCAGCAAGACGATCTGGTTTGTTTTCACGATGCGAGTGAGGGTGTCCATCTGCTCGTGCTGGCTGATGGCATGGGCGGGGACGGTGCCGGCGAGCTGGCCTCGGAAGGTGTCGTCCACATTGCCCGCCGGCTGTGGGAAATGCGCCTATGGCAAACCCAACCGGGCTCGTTGTTCCTGGAATCGCTCTGCCAGCAGGCCCATGAGGAGCTGCATCGTCGGCGAGTGGGCCTGATCAGCGGGGAGCCGCACTCCACCGTGGTTGCCATCCTGGTGCGCGGTGCTCAGGTCTCTTGGGTACACGTGGGAGATAGCCGCCTCTACCGCTTTCAGCGCGGACGTCTCATCGGACGGACCGAAGACCATAGCGTGGCGCAGCTCAAGCGCCAGCGGGGTGAGCTGACGGAGCACGAGCTTGCCACCGATCCCGATCAGCACAAGCTGCTGCGCGGTCTGGGCGGATCGGAAGCGCCGGTGGTCGAGCATGGTTGCGCGCTGCTGCGCGCCGACCAGACGTTTGTGATGTGCAGCGATGGCGTATGGGAGCAACTGACGGCGGAAGAGCTGGGTCGTCTATCATGGCGCACTGATCAGAACGACGCTTTGCGTGAAGCGTTGGCGCTGGCGGTCGAGCGCGGCGGCGTGAATGGGGATAATGTCGCACTCATTTTTGCCCGTCTTGGACCCGCTGGCTGGATGCGCCGGTGGCGCGATGGTTTCTGGTCGGTGGTTCGGCGAGCGGCAGCTATCAAGCGCCGGACAGATGAACAAGCCGCCACCCTGCGTAACGAGGTATGACTTTGGCTCTTTCGTTTCATTTCAGGCGCTGCGGGCTCGGGCGACTGGCACAGGCTGTCGTTCCGCTGGTGGTGCTGGGCATGGTGGGTTGTGCGCAGGTGAGCGCCATCAAATCCAAGGTGAGCGACACCTTTGGCGGGTCCTCCTCGACGCGGACTACCGCAGCGAGTGCTGATGACAGCTCGCAGGACGCCAGCAAGGTGCTTTCGTTGAGCGAAATTACCAACACCTATTTGCTGCGTGGCCGTTATGCCGAGGGCGAGCAGCGCTTGCGGCAGTACTTGGCGAAGTACCCAGGCGATCGGGCTGCCCAGAGCATGCTGCACCAGCTGACCGCCGATCCAAGGGCGATGCTGGGTGCGCAGTCGCGTGGATACGTCGTGCAGCAGGGCGATTCGTACAGCACGCTGGCCGCCCGCAACTTGGGTAATTCGAACCTGTTTCTGATCCTGGCCCGCTATAACGGCTCGACCAATCCCTCCGCATTGCGTGTGGGCGATACGGTGCACCTGCCGCTGGCCGGCGCGCGTACCCTGTTGACTCCGGGCACCTCCTCGGCGAAGACGGGTGTTGCCAGTCGGACTACCGTTGCCAACTCAGCGACCGACGACGCCCAGGCGTCGGCTGCCGTTGCGGCCCCGGTCGGCGAGTCGGCCACGGCAAGGGCGCAACACCTGCAAGCGGAGAGCGCCACGCTCATGAAGCAGGGACAGCAGGATCAGGCATTGGCGCGCCTGGACGAGGCGCTGACGCTTGATCCCCGCCTTAAGCCCGCTGGAAACCAGGCGCTGCGCGATCAACTGCTGGGCTCGTATCACGAGCGCGCGGTGGTGCTGTATCGCGACCAGCAACTGGATCAGGCGATTGCCTTGTGGGACCACATTCTGGCGATCGATCCTAGCTACGAGCGCGCTGTGATCTATCGAGCGCGTGCGGTAGAACTGCAGCGTCGGCTCAGGCAGCTTTGAAGCGGGAGCATCCCTCAGAGCCTGTTTGAAGTCTCGGCGTCGCCACAAGCACCCCCTCCCAGCCTTCCCCTGCAAACAGGGGGAGGGGTCGCACGTACTCCCTCCCCTGCTCGCAGGGGAGGGCTGGGGAGGGGTGCTTGTGGCTACGACAAGACGTTGAACAGGCTCTAACGTGACGGCTCAGGTTGCGCGGCTGGCGTCATTACCTGAGTCGGTTGCGTCGCCGATTCCGCCGCTGCGCGGTGTGTAGGCGAGGCTTCCGAAGGCTGGCGCGCCTGCAGCGCGCTACTCATCAGGTTGAAGGCTGCAAACAGCCGTCCGAGCTCATCGCGGCGCACGAGGCGGATCCGATAGCCGTAGTCTCCGCCGGCCACCCGCAACATGGCATCGCCCAGCATGCCGAGCAGCGCCAACGGGCGCCGAAACAGCCAATAGGCAGCGCCTACCATGGCGGTCAGGGTGACGATGAGCACGGCGACGATGACCCAAAACGTCGTTCGCTGGGCGGCGACCAGAGGCGCCTTGCTCACCCCCAGCCGTAGTTCGCCCACGGTCTTGGCCTGATAGCGAATGGGCACATCGAACAACAGCATTTCACGGTCTTGCGTGCCGTCGATGACCTCGCCAGGGTAACTCTGGACGCCGTCGGCCAGCATCAGTCGATGCGTTTCATCGAGCCTGGCCAGCCCGTGGCCCACATCGGTTGGCAAGGTGCTCGCAATCACGTCGCCCTGCCGATTCGCGATGGCCAGGTAGCGGATCTGCTGGTTATGCGCGATCCCTTGCACCAGTGCGCGGGTGGCCGGGTCGTCGCCGAGCAGCAAATTCTCCGCGGACTCGTTGGCCACCATGCGGCCAAGCGAACTTCCAAAGTCCGTAGCCAGACCCGTCACCGCGGTGTTCTGCTTGGCATAGATCGCCGCCAGCCCCAGCAGCAGGACCAGGCAGAGGGTGGCGCCAAGCGCACCCATCCAGCGCAGCCGCAACGAGATGATTCGGGTGGCCAGCGAGGTGTCGTGCGATCGTTCGTATTCGCGACGAGCCAGGCGCAGATCGTCAATGACTTCGGCGCCGCTTTGGTAACGCGCATCGGGCGTAGGCGATAACAAGGTGCGCACGATGCTGACGAGCATCGATGGCGTGGCCGGATCGAGCGGCGCCATAGCAGGCTGTGGCTGACGCTGACGTTCCCTGACCAGACGCTTCAGGTCGGTCGTTTCCGGCCATGGCAGCCTGCCGGTGATGAGCCAACAAAGCACGACCCCCAGCGAGAACAGGTCGCTGCGCGCGTCGGCCGTGTCCCCGCGCAAGCGCTCTGGCGCCATGTAGGCGGGGGTACCACCGATCTCCTTGGCCTCGCCGCGTTCCATGCTCTGCTGTGCGCGACGCTCAGCAATGCCAAAGTCGCTGAGCTTGGCGTAGTGCCAATCGTCGGCGAGCATGATGTTCTCGGGTTTCACATCGTGATGGATGACGCCCTGGCTGTGCGCATAGTCCAGCGCTGCCGCTATCTGCGACGCCAACTCGATGGTGACGGCCAAAGAGGGGAGCCCGTCTTGCGCAACCCTGCTGGCGAGCGTTTCGCCCGAGAGTCGTTCCATCGCGATGTACTTGCGACCGTCCGCCATGTCCCCGGTATCGAAGATCGTGACGATGTTTGGATGCACCAGGTGCCCCGAGGCGCGGGCTTCCAGCAGCAACCGGTCCCGGGTGCCTGGAGCGGCCGCCATCATGCCATGGAGACATTTGATGGCCACCGGTCGATCCATCTCGGGATCGTAGCCGGCGTACACCACGGCCATGGCACCCTCGCCAAGAATGCCGTCGATGCGATAGCGGCTGATGGAGGCGGGCGTAGGGCGCTCGCTCATGCCGGCGCCGTCACAGCTGCCACCAGGCCAGCGCGGAGAGGCCAGCCAGCACGGCCAGGCCGACCGTCAGCCAGAGCAGACTTACGCGAACCCGCTTGCCGAGTTCCTTGGTCAGGAACACGAACTCGACCTGCCCGAAACGAAGGCGGTCGCCATGCTTGATGATGGCTTCATGGACACGCTGGTTGTTGACGTAGGTGCCATTGGTGGAAAGGGTATTCATGACCACGTAGTGGCCTTGCTGATTCATGATCCAGGCATGCGTCGAGGAGACGCTGAGGTCGCCGATCACAATGTCGTTGCCGTTGCCGCGGCCAATCGTTTGCCGGCCCGGGCGCAGCGAGAACCGCCGACCCTCCCAGTCCGCGGTGACCCCTTCAATCACGGGCTCATGCACGCTGGCGCGGCCATCGTTCGCCAAGCCCGCTTCGACCGCGAGCTGACTCACTTCCTCGGCCGAAAAAAGTCGCGTTCCCTGTGGACCCGAGGAGCGCCTCCCTGGCGCAGATGGCGGAGTGTTGCGAGGGGGTTCCATCGAACGCCTTTGACTCATTTCACCTGGACAATATAGCCAACAAGGCGGCCAAGATGGCTAAAACTCGCCTCCTGTACCGTCGCTCATTAATAACTTGCTTGAGGCTGACGAGCCATGGCCCGGCCACGGGTGCCAGTACCTTGACGGTACGCGTGAGCCAAAACGAGCCAGAAGCCACTGCTGCTGTGCGACCAAAATGAGGTCGCGATGTGAGCTGATGTTCACGCAAGTTTTTGGCCACCTTCCACCGCTTTTGCTCATGGCATGGGCGGGAGCAAAATGAGTGATTGGCGTGGCCCTGCCGAGCGGGACCCGATGCGGACGCCTTTGCGAAAAGGGATGGATCGGCCTCAGGGAAGGGCGCAGGCAAATCGCCCGCGTCTCGGCTAGCGGAAGGTGGCTGCTTTCTGGTCGACGGTGGACCTTGCGACTTCGGTGACCCGTCGGCAAGCTGGCGGTATCCGCTTCCGACCCCAAGCGCTTCAGGTCTGCCACGGACCTTGGGTCGAATCACTGATCGGTCACCGGGAAGCCATGATCAGCTTTGATGGCGGAGGAGGGACTCCTTTGGATCGCGACTTCAGCCGAACGATTCCAGGCCTGTGCTGCAACGACCAGCAGAAGTCGCAAGCCAACGCAGACCTTTTCTCCCTCTTAACCATAAGGGCGGCCATTCCCGCGATGAGATTCGGTTCCGACACTAAAGCCCTATTCCATGGCGTTGGAACCCAAGCGAGCTTCCTTGGGTGAATGACTTTCCCTCGACCAGTCGATCCTGCATGCGCGCTCCATGCCGCCAATGGATGGCATCGCTGATGATGCCGGGCGTGCTTGCCCTGTTCCTTGGGGCTGCGACGGCGTTGGAAGCGCGTGAGCTTGACCACCGGACCGTTGCCATCACGGATGTGATGATCGTCGACGTCGACGGCGGGCACGTCGTCGGTCCGCGAACGGTTCTCGTTGAAGATGGCCGCATTGCTTCCATCGACGCGACGGGCGCGGTGCGCATACCTGACTCGGCCCAGCGTGTCGATGGTCGGGGGCGCTTCTTGATTCCCGGCCTGACGGACATGCACGTCCATCTGTTCAATCTCTCCTCGCGCCGCCCACCCAACGACTGGTCGTTTGCCATGTACGTCGCCAACGGGGTCACTGGCGTGAGGGACATGCGCTCTGATGCGCCATCGATCCTCTTGGTGAAGCGCTGGCGCACGGCCGTAGACAACGGACAACTGGTTGCGCCACGCGTTCTTGCCACAGGCATGGCCGTGCACGGCAAATCTGTCGAGGACGCGGCCGCTGGCGTGGACGCGGCCGCGGCCGCCGGTGCCGACTTCATCAAGGTCTTCTCCGATGTCCCTTCCACGCACTGGCGCGCCATCCTGGTCGAAGCGCGCTCGCGCTCGCTGTCAGTGGTTGGGCATGTGCCCGCCACTGTGGCGTTGTTGGAAGCCGCGAAACTGGGGCAACGTACCAGTGAGCACCTGACGCAGGCATACGAGGCCTGCTCAGCCGTCGAGGCCAGGATCCTGGAGGAGCGCCAAGGTCTCGATGACGACGCCTTGATGTCCCGCAGCAGCGCGCAGGAGGCGCGGGTTCTCGATACCTTTGACCAAGGTGTTTGCCGCCGCATGGCGAAAGCACTGGCTGCTACCGGCCAGGTACAAGTCCCCACGCTCGTGCTTGCCGACGAAGATGCATTCGCCCAGGGCGCTCCACAGGGCGACGATTCCCGCTGGCGGCTTCTTCGCCCCGACGAGCAAGTGCGTTGGCAGCGATTCGTGGCGGAATACACGAAAGAAGACGCGACATTGGCGAACCGGCGCTGGCCGATCGCCCGCCGCATCGTGTCCATCATGCACCAGGCCGGGGTGCCCATCATGGCGGGCACGGATTCACCCATGCCGGGTGTCTACCCGGGGTTTGCCCTGCATGAGGAATTGCAGTTGCTGGTGGACGCGGGACTTAGGCCGCTTGATGCCCTGCGCGCCGCAACGCTTGAGCCGGCCCGATTCCTCCATATCGAGGACGTGAGCGGATCGGTGGCCGTAGGCAAGCGGGCCGATCTGGTGTTGCTCGATGCCGACCCCACCAAGGATATTCGCAATACCCAACGCATTTACGCGGTATTGCTCGCCGGCCGCCTCTTGCGGCGTAGCGACCTCGACGCGTTGCTCGGCGATGCTGCCCAGGCGCAACGTCCGTGACACAAGCCGTAGCGGCTGCACACGCAAATCGCGCATCATCATGTAAGCAGCCATGTCGACGGCTGGAACCTCTGCGACTATATGGCTATTTGGTGCACAACAAGAAGTCTGCTTGGTACCCAAGCCTGCACCAACGACGTACCTTGCAAAATACAGGACGAACACTTAAATGACGCTTTCGAAGAGAAACTTTGGTCGTACCGGCTGGAATGTGTCGGAAGTCGGCTTTGGGGCATGGGCGATCGGCGGCTCGTGGGGCGATGTTGGCGAAGACGACGCCAAGGCCGCGCTGAATGCCGCGCTCGATAGCGGTGTTACATTCATTGACACGGCAGACGTCTACGGCGACGGCCGGTCGGAACGGATCATTCGGGATGTACTGCGGCAACGAGGCGGCGAGCGTCCGATCGTGGCCACCAAGCTCGGACGCCGGCTCGATCCGCATGTGACGAGCGGATACAAGAACAGGCGCGAGCTCGCACGTTTCATCGACCGAAGCCTTTCGAACCTGGGCGTCGATACGCTCGACCTGGTGCAATTGCACTGCCCGCCGACGGAGGTTTACTACCAACCGGAGGTGTTCGACGCGATGGACGATCTTGTCGCCGCCGGCAAGATCCGCTTCTACGGCGTGTCGGTCGAAAAGGTCGAGGAGGCGCTGAAGGCAATCGAGTACCCCCATGTGGTTTCGGTGCAGATTATCTTCAACATGTTCCGCCAACGCCCTGCCGACTTGTTCTTCAGCCAGGCGCAAAAGAAAAACGTGGCGGTGATTGCGCGAGTCCCTCTGGCGAGCGGCATGCTGACGGGCAAGCTGTCCGCGAACTCGGTATTTCCCTCAGACGACCATCGTACTTTCAATCGCCATGGCGAGGCGTTCGACGTCGGCGAAACGTTTTCCGGCGTGCCTTATGACATCGCGTTGAAAGCGGTCGACGAACTGCGCGGCCTGGTACCGGTGGACGCTTCCATGGCGCAACTGGCTCTTCGCTGGATTCTCATGGAGGATGCCGTCTCCGTCATCATCCCGGGCAGTAAGAACGCGGCCCAGGCGGCGTCGAACGTCGCCGCCGCGAGCCTCGCGCCGCTGTCCGATGAGGTAATGCAACACGTCCGTGATGTCTATGAGCGTCATATATCGCCTCACGTTCACCAGCGCTGGTAAAGAGCACCGAACCCGTGGAAGGAAGCCACCTAAATGCCTCGAAAGTCCAGCGGTGAGCGGGGAGCCATCAAATGAGCATCTACACGCACCCAATGGTTTTGATCAGCGTTGCTCATCCCCGAAGCGGCAGTCAGAGACTGCCGTCGGTTTCAAAATCACGTTGGGAAGATATCGCATCGGTCCGACGCGGAAGCGGATCGCTGAACGCGTGAACATCTCGATTCGAACGGCTAGTTCGCCACCGCCTGCAAATCGGATTTCAGCTGTGCGAAATTGAACCCCGGTGCAAAATCGGCTGCCTTAGCTTCCGGGGGAAGGATCGCGTACGCTTCATCCACGCATTCGTCCCACCAAGCCCAAGTCGCACTCTGGGTGTTTCCCCAGGTGAGCACAGTCAAGCCCATGGCGTCATACCCTACGGCGAATACCGCGTGGCCGTCCTGCGTGAGCGGACCCGGCGTCCAGGGCTGGTGACTATCGAATTCCTGAATGCAATTCTGCTGGACTTGGAACCCCAGATAGACGCCGCCGAAGAGCTGGATCGCTTGTTGGATATGCGTGTGATTTTTCACGTCGACAGCGGCGTAGGCCAGGATCTTGTCTCCCGAGACCGATGACTGGCGCCAGTGGTTCAGGACGTCCAGTTCGTTGAGTCCGGAATCGATACCTCCCGTCAAATGCATATACAGCTTTACGACAGACTGCTTGGTCATGATCTTCTTCTTTGCCACCTTGCCCTCATAGACCGTGATGGCATGGGCTAATGCGGCGATCGTGCAGTCTCCCAACGTATCGTTCCCATCCATCGGGAACAAGACGGCAGGGTCAGAGATTCCGAGGTTCTGATAGACAACGGGTAGGGTGTCGTAGGACGGCGGTGGCGGGGCAAGCTGTGCCGTTAGATAGTTCCGCAGGCGAATGGTGCGATAGTCCTGCTTGGGTGGGTGTTTTCCAAATCGGTAACTAGGCATGGGAACGAACTCCTATCTGTGAGAGGGCACGAACGGCGCCTGGCTTGCGTGCGGTTGGTTTCAGGCGCGCAGTGTTCCGGTTCCAGTGAAACGTCGGACAACTCATAGAAAGCCCAGGCGCCGCCGTGTTGGCGCTGCACGTGACCAACTTCTTATTTAGCCCCATGAAAGAAGAAAGCAGGCGCGTGGAGTGAACGCCACCCACGCCAAGCTGAGTTGTGCCGACAGTAGAGATGGGCCCCTGGGCGGTTTCGCACACTCAGTGCCGGATTGAACATCACCGGTCGTCACGCGCACGTGATCCCGGGCATCGTCTTTGGCCACGGAAATCCAACATTGCAGTGGCTTGTGACGAGTCAGTGAGTTCTTGCTCGGGTGTTACTTTGAGGGTCTCGACCTCAGGGCAAGAAGTGTGCGCTTCCGAACCGTGGCGGACGCTACGGCGGGCGAGAATTCGATGGCATGGGCTCCGTTATGAAGGTCCCGGATACTCTGCATGCAAGCTCGCTCCTCCACGGGTCGTGGCGGACCTCGGGTGTAAGATCGCCCTTCCTTGGCGGATGCGCGAAGCGGGGGCTGCGCGGTGTCACTGCGGCGGCGTCGCACTTGACGGCGTGGCGAAGAACGATGGCAGGTACAGACTCTCGCGTAACGATCCACATGGCGGCAAGCCTTGACCCGATTGGCGCCGAATCTCAGCTGGAGCGTTCTTGGTGTAGGAGCGCACCCTGTGCGCGATCGGCGCTGGCCCCTGTTCCCATCGCTACCGCCAGCGGGCCATCTACGCGGTACGTTGGCGATGGCTATGGAAGCTGGGGCATAGCCTATCGCGCACAGGGTGCACTCCTACAAGATCGCTACCTTCTTGGGACGAGCGGGAAGTCGCATGGCTGAGATTCGAGGCTAATCAGGAGCCTTGATGGCTTTGTCGCACGCAAGGACGGACGTGTCGACTGGATGGAAACTTCAGACGTGTTCGCAGGCGGGCGCACGCTGGATCCGGCAACGGTCGAGACCTTCCTCAAGACGATCGATTGCTATGTCATGGGGTCGCGGACCTACGAGACCGCGTTGAGTTTCGAAGCCAAAGGCTTTGGTTGGTCTTATGGCGACAAAGCGGTATTCGCTCTCACTACCCGCGCGCTCCCCAAGATCCGCGACAGGGTCGAATGTCACTCGGGCGACCTCGCGGAATTCGTCGGCCGAGTTCTTCGCCCGGCATTTCGCAGCATCTGGTTCGTCGGCGGAGGTGCCACCTGCGGCGAGTGCCTTCGTCGCGGGTTGGCGGACGAGGTTCGCTATTCGATCCTCCCGATCTTGATTGGCGATGGCATTCCCTTCTTCTGCAGGCTCGAAACCGATATGGCCCTCCATCTGGCCGACGTGAACGCCTACAGAAGTGGCGTCGTGGACCTCTGCTACGCCGTGCGGGGCGTTGTAACAAGCCATGAAGCACCGTCGGCTGGCACTTGAGGCGCGCTTCACGCCCAGCGTTTTGGGCCTCGCGATGGCCGCGGATTGCGGACCGCTTGACCACCAACGCCGGTCAGGGCTGGGCACAGCCCTGATGCTGGCGAGTAGGTACTATGCCTTGCCCAATGCTGATTGATGGGTCACTGGCGCCATCGGGACTCACTCGAGGCCAAGCCAGCGGTGACGCTCGGTCATGGCCAGGGCCAACTTGGGACTCCGCCGCGCCACACGCTCGCGCTTTTCGCGCTCGGCGCGGATGGTCGGCCAAGCTTCCAGATAGCTTGCGAGTAGGATCGCGTCGCATTCGTAGCGCGCCAGCGCCTCGGGTGTCGCCGAGCGTAGCGCCACGGCTCCGTTGTAACCGCCAAACCCCTGCGTGACGCACAACGCACCGCCATTGGTATGGCCTGGCGACGGCTTGGCTTGCAAATGGAAATGACCGGCGACATCGGCCAGGTCCGGGTCCAATCGGCGAAGCGTCGGTACGCCTGGCGCCGGGCGCCCCAAGACGAACTGTAGCGCCTGAGCCATGGCCTTCAGCCCGGTCTCGCCCATGGTGTGCCCGTCGCCGACGGCTTTGGGCGTGCCAACGAAGAGTTGGGGCAACGGACCGTCAAACCGCTGGCGCTGCGCCGCTCCTTGCAAGCCTGCCCATGCCGTACCGAGGTCGGTTTTGGAATTGGTGCGCGTCCCCGTGGCGTGAGCTGCCAGGTAATGAAAGTCGCCGACGCCATAGCCGTGACCCAGGAAGGCCATGTCGAGCGCCTGGACTAGCGCGTTTTCGCCGCCGAAGCCGACGCCGGCAAAGTGCGCCTTGCCGCCGGCTTCGGCGCTTTGGCCCCAGCCGACAATGATCGACGTGATGTCCAGCTGGTTCTTGAGGGCAAACTCCAGGGTCGTGATCAGTAATCCCGAGCCGCCATGACCGACGACCGTGCCGTCGGCATCGATGTCGAAGGGGGCGAGCGCGTCATGCACGCTGCGCGCCACGCCATCGGCATGGGCGGCGTTCTTGGCGGCAAGCTTTTCGCCCGTCATGAGCGCGCCGCCGCCGAAGGCCTCGAGGATGCCGTAACTCGGCTGCAGGGCCGCATCGGCGGCGGTCAGCAGCACCATCTGCGGCTTCTGAAAACCCGGGTAGTCGAACAACAGCTGCGGGGCGATATCGGCAAGGGCAATGAGGCTTGACGCACAGGCGCCCACGGCGGTCATCGGCGCCTGCGGCACGCGCATGAAGCCGACATCGTCGGATCGGAGCGATTCGCGCAATGCCGGGTTCTTCAACACACGACTGATGCTGTACGACGGAGCCAGCATGGTCGATACCAAGGCCGGCCCATGTGAGCCCAGCGAATGGGCCAGGCGAACGGCGAAGGTATCCTTGGGAATACCGCTTTCAGGCGAGGGCGCATCGGGTCGCAACCACTGCCCCAGCGCATCCATGCCGCCGAAGGCCGTGGCGGAGACGACGCGAAAGCCGAACGGATTGGGTACGAGTTCGGACAAGGCGCGTGGCAGGCCGGCGAGCGCACCGAGCGCACCATAGGCAAACAGCTGCGACTGCAACGAGGGACTGAGCAACGGGTCGTCCTGAAACAGTCCATGCATGTCCTTCAGGCCCGAGCCACGGATATCGTCGAAGCGCAGGCCTGCCAGCCTGCGAAGGCCTACCGTCTCCAGGTCGTGTGGCAGAGGGGCCGCGATGTCGGTGACCACCCGCGGCGCGAGTTCGCGCACGCCAGGTACGTGACGAATGCCCGAGTTGGCACGCAAGGAATCGCCATGAAGCTGTTCGAGCTCTTGCCCCGTCAGTGACTCGCCCGCCCGCGCGCCCGTAGCCCATCGCATGCCATGTGCCGCGTTCGCTGCGTCGGGGTCGACATCGATGAGGCCGGCGTCGAACGCGGCCAACGGCAAAAACTCCTCGGTCCCTGCCACCAGGGCTTGGTAAGTTTCCGTGGAGCCGACCGCGGAGATCGTGCAGGCCGTGCCGATGGTGACTAAAACCTGGTTGCTTCGAATCATGTTCTTGGATGGAAGTGCTTGGACACGGGGACTATATACGCAGCAGTCCCTCAAGGTCAGCGAGATTTAGGGATGCTCTGATCAACGCTGCGCAGGCGTCATGATGTCCAGAAGGCCCGCAGGCGGTGTTGCGTGGCGCCGGGAAGACTGGCCCCGTCTTGCCAAGCCGCGCGGCACCGCCTGCGGGCCTTCTGGACATCACCCCATCACTTTGAATTCAACACGTTGGGGCCGGCCCTGTCTGTCCGCATCCCTTCGGTGCGCCGGCTCGACAGACGGCCAGTCTGCCGTCGCCGACGCCCCTGTGGTCTGCGAACAGACAGGACCGGTGACGCCTGCGCAGCGTTGATCAGAGCATCCTTAGGGTCGGGTGGATGAGGAGTGCGAGTCTCCCGCGCTTTTCACGGACGATGCCGGTGCGTATCGGGCGAGTCCGAACACCGTGGCCAAGCTGGCTGAGATGGGCGCCAGGAGCAAAGGGCTCAGAGACACTTGATCCAGGAATGTGTCCGAACGAGGCCAGGTTGCGTTATTTCTCTTCACCGGCCAAGGTTTGCTTATAAGGAGGTCCACGCGACCCCACTTTCCCCACAAAGCGAGCGACACGATGACCACTGACGCAACCTATCCCATCGGCACGCCCGGACAACCGTGGGGGAGCGCGGAAGTTACCCTCTGGCGGTCGCAGCAGACCCGCAAGCGCAGCTATGAAGCGGACGTGCTGAGCGCGATCGAGAGGCTGCGCGAGCGCTTTGACGTGGAGCAGTACGGTCAACTGGATTACCAGGGCGACAAATTTCCCCTGCTGGCGATCAAGAGTCGTGGCTGGCGCGACGAGCTTCCCGTCGCGCTGGTGACGGGCGGCGTGCATGGCTACGAAACCAGTGGCGTGCATGGGGCTTTGCAGTTCGTCGACCAGCATGCGTCCAGCTATGGGGGCCGGGTCAACCTGCTGGTTGCGCCCTGCGTGAGCCCGTGGGCGTATGAGCGGATACATCGCTGGAACGCCAACGCGCTCGATCCGAATCGCTCGTTTCGTGACGACAGTCCGGCGCAGGAATCGGCCGCTCTCATGCGTCTGGTTGCGCCGTTTGGCGATCGCGTGCTGGTGCATATCGATCTGCATGAAACCACCGACAGCGACGAGTCCGAGTTTCGTCCGGCACTGGCCGCCCGCGATGGCGTGACCTACGTACCGGGCGAGGTTCCCGACGGCTTCTACCTGGTCGACGACAGCGCGCGGCCGCAACCGGCGTTCCAGCAGGCAGTGATCGCGGCAGTGGCGAAGGTCACCCACATCGCTCCGGCCGATAGTCATGGCCAGATCATCGGCTCGCCGGTGGTCGCGCCGGGCGTCATCGAGTACCCGCTCAAGCGGCTCGGTCTGTGCGCCGGCATCACCAGCGCACCCTACAAGACGACCACCGAGGTTTATCCCGATAGCCCGCGCGCCAGCCCCGAGCAATGCAACGCCGCGCAGGCTACGGCAGTGCGTGCGGCGATCGATTTTGCCTTGGCGAACGCGCCATAACGGCCTCGGCTTGCGTCATGTCTCGCCACCGGTCCATGGGTGGCCACCCGTGCAAACCGCATGCTTCACCACAAGTGAAGTAGCGCGGGCCGAAAGGGCAGCCACCCAGACGGCCCGCTGACCACGACCAACGTGCTTAGGAGTTGATCGTGGCTACGTTTGATCATACGCAGCCGCACTTCCTTCCGCGCCGAACGGCGTCACACCTCGCACCGATACACTCGGCCATCCGTGCTGTGCGCTGCTGCTCGACAAGGAAGGCGCGCCAGCTCGCTGTCAGCGCTCTCCAGGCGGCAAGGGAATCCATGTAGTCCCCCCAATGAGCAATCCGCCTGTCCGCCATCCTGATGATCGAGCAGAACCGATTGTTGTATTCGACGTTCGTGGAAAGCATGGTCCCGTGAACTTCGTACTCGATCACCATCACCCGCCGATGGTCGGCTAGGTGATCTACGGAACGGATCACGATGTGCTTGCCGTACCCGCGGAAACGCTCCATCAGGTCCGATCGCCCTTCGATGACGCGAGGCCATCCTGGGAAGTCATAGAGAACGTCATAGACGATCTCTCCGTCTCCCTCTTCTTCTGCCACCGGATGCGGAAACCAGGCAAACAACGATGCGCAGCATAGGGGGCAGGGAGAAAGTATGATCGTTGCGCTGCTCGTTGTCGCAACTGGATGGTGCCGCCATGACAAACCGGGGGGTGGTGATGGTTATGTTGCGTTCTTACTGCCTTGGCATAGGTGTTCTGCTCGCAGGTCAGGCTTGGGCTGACGGTTGCCATTTGACGAGTTACGGCACTCTGCCTGTGGAAATGGTCGGCGACCGAGCCACGACCATGGTGAAGATTAATGGGAAGGATACGCGCTTCATTCTCGATACCGGGGCTTTCTTCAACATCATGTCGAGTGCCAACGCGTCGTCGCTTGGGCTCAAGCTGGAACCTGCGCCATTTGGTTTTCGCATCAGCGGCATTGGAGGTGTTGCGAACATCCAGCAAGCACACGTCAAGGAGTTCGGTATCCTCGACACGACGTTGAAAAACGTTGATTTCATTGTCGGCGGCACCGATATCGGCGATGGATTGCTTGGTGCCAACCTGCTCGATTTCGCCGACCTTGAAATCGATCTTGCTCAGGGCAAGTTGACGCTTTTCAAAGCGGATCACTGCGACAAGGCGTCGTTGGCGTATTGGGTAAAGGATGGCAGCTACAACGTCGCCGATATCGAGCCTGCCTCTACCGAGTCCGACCGACGCACCTTTTTCAGCGTGACGATCAATGGCAAGAAGGTGCGAGCGGTGCTCGATTCAGGGGCATCCGCCACCGTACTGAGTCGTGACGCCGCCAAGCGAGCCGGTATCAATTTAAGTGCGCCAGACGCCGAGGCTGGCAGCAGCTACGGCATCGGCGCCAAGAAGGTCAAGACATGGACTGTCAACATTGACTCGTTCTCGGTCGGTTCGGAAACGATCCAGCACAGCCAGATGCAGGTCATGGACGGAAGAATGGGCGACAACACCGACATGCTGCTCGGCGTGGACTTTCTCCTCGCCCATCATATGTTCATTGCCAACGGCAAGAAGAAGGCCTATTTCACCTATAACGGTGGGCGCGTGTTTGCCTTGGCCGCAGCCCCGAGTGACAGTGACAAATCCGATGCTGGCGCTGCCGCGGGCGCAAATGGCACAGCGCCAAAAACGGCGGGCGACTACGCTTTGCTAGGCCAAGCTCACCTGTCTCGCGGTGAATCGCACGCTGCCGTAGCCGATCTCGACGAGGCGATCCGCATGGCGCCTGATCAAGCCGCTTACTATGCCGCCCGAGCAGCGGCGCATGTGGCGGACAAACGGCCCGATGCCGCGCTCACCGATCTGGACAAGTCCTTGAGCCTGGATCCGAAGAACGTCGATGCGTTGCTGATGCGCGCCGAGCTTCGCCTCGCGCAGAAGGATCGCACGGGGGCCGCAGTCCGACGTGGCGGCGGCAAGCGCCGAGGCGCCTTCCGGGTCAACGCGGGCGCGTTCGATTGCCGCCCTTTACATCCAACTCGATCAGCCCGCTGCCGCGTTACCGATGCTCGACGACTGGATTCGCCTGCATAACGGCGATGCCATGCTTGGCTTCGTGCTTAACGAGCGCTGTTGGGCGCGTGGCCTGAGCAATCAGATGCTCGACGACGCCTTGAACGATTGCCGCAAGGCGATCAAGCGCGATGGCGAGAACCCGGCCTATCTCGACAGTCTCGGCTTGGTCGAGTTGCGGCTGGGACATTATTCCGAGTCGATCAAGGCCTACGAGCAGGCCATCGCGAAGAACCCGGATTCCGCCTGGTCGCGCTATGGCCTTGGCCTGGCGAAAATCCGCGGTGGCCAGGCGGACGCGGGTAAGGCCGATCTGGTCGCCGCGCGCACGCTTGATCCGCAAATCGAAACGCGTGCCAGCAAGTATGGCTTGACCGTGGCGGGGCCATAGGGCGAACACCAGTCGCCCTCGAAGGATCCATTGGCTGAGTGGATCTTTCAACGCGCACGAGCGTTCTGCCTAAGGAAGGTCTGAACAAGTCGTGATCCCCGCGAAGGCGGGAATGACGGGCTGTCACTTATTCAGACTTTCACTAATGCGGTTCCCGGTCGAGTTATCGGCCGGTCTTGTTATCTCCACCGATGGACGTTGCTCCTAAGGGATCGAACGGACCAGGCTTGCTCACCGTCGCGGTGCGTTCTTCGCTTGCGACTTCAGTGCAGCCTCCAGTGCATCGGTTTGCTTGGGGGACCAGGGGCCGCTGTTGGCAAAGGCTTGGCCTGTCACCTCGCCCGTGCGAAGTATCGCGGTCATGACGACGGCTGCTGTGGTGATATTCGCGACCCGGGGGGAAGTGATTCCCGGCGCATTTGTCCCGTCATGCGGGCTCACCCGTGGATATCCACGGCGCCGGCGTGAAAACTTTCGCCGCCGTTCCCGACGCTGTTCGAGCGGCCGTGTGATATATCTCCGGTGCCATGGGGAATGGCGACCGTGCGGGACGCAAAGAGACGGGGCCGGGGATCGCCGACGATATCGCGGGCACCCGATGCCTGGTTTGACGGGGGCGTTCAGCTGGCCAAAGGCAGACAAGAAGAGAACTGATCCTGTAATGGAAGTTTCCGCGTACGCCAATTTGTCGTCTTCTCGCCGTCTGCGTTTCGCCGTGGTGCTGGCCTCTTCGCTGACGGCGAGCTGCGCCGTGGGGCCCGACTTCAAGCGGCCCGACGCGCCCAGCGCCAGCGAATACACCGCTCATCCGGTTTCATCCACCGTCGCCACGGCGAATGTTGCCGGGGGGGAATCGCAGCGCTTCGCCAAAGGCAGCGACATCCCTGGCGACTGGTGGACCCTGTTTCATTCGACGCCGCTCAATGAGCTGATCGAGCAATCGCTGGCCAACAATCCACGACCTCAAGGCGGCGCAGGCGGCGTTGTCGGTGGCGCCAGGGAAAATGTGCTGGCGCAGCGCGGCGCTTACTACCCCAGTGTCGGCGGCCAGCTTCTCGGCCAGCCGCCAGAAGCAATCGGAGTCGATCTCGCCCGACGCCCAACTCCAATGCCTTTCTGTACAACCTGTTCACCCCGCAGGTCAGCGTTTCCTACGTGCCCGACGTTTTCGGCCTGAACCGCCGCACCGTGGAGTCGGTGCAGGCGCAGGAGCAGGCGGTGCGCTTCCAGATGATCGCGACGTACATCACGCTGAGCGCCAATGTGGTGGTCACGGCGATCCAGGAGGCTCGTTGCAGGCGCAGATCGATGCGACGCGCGAGCTCATCGACATCAACACCCACATGGTCGAGATCCTGCGATACCAATTGGCCAAGGGCTATGCCAGCCGGCTCGACGTGGCCGCGCAGGAATCGCAGCTCGCGCAAACCAGGCCACGCTGCCGCCGCTGATCAAGCAGCTGGCCCAGCAACGCGACCTGCTGGCGGTGCTGGCCGGCCGGTTTCCGAACCAGGCGCCGGACGAGAAATTCGAGCTGGCGAGTCTGCAATTGCCGCAGGAGCTGCCGGTGAGCCTGCCCTCGGAACTGGTGGCGCAGCGTCCGGACGTGCTCCAGGCCGAGGCGAACCTGCACGCGGCCAGCGCGCAGATCGGCATCGCCATCGCGAACCGGCTGCCGAATATCGCGTTGAGCGGCGAATGCCGGCAGCACGGCGCTTGGCCATGGACCAGGTGTTCACGTCGGGCACGGGTTTCTGGGGTCTGGGCGCCGACATCACCGCGCCGATTTTCCAGGGCGGCACCTGCTGCACCAGGAGCGCGCCGCGAAGGCCGCCTATGTCCAGGCGGCCGAGCAATATCGCAGCACGGTGCTGACCGCCTTTCAGAACGTCGCCGACACGTTGGCGGCGCTGGAACAGGATGCCGAAGGCCTGAAGGCGGCGGCCGCCGCAGCCGATGCGGCCAAGCTCACGCTGGATTTGTCGCAGCGGCAGTTGAAGGACGGCTACGCCGGCTATCTCTCGCTGTTGAGCGCCGAGCAGGCCTATCAGCAAGCGCGGATCAACCTGGTGCAGGCCCAGGCCAATCGCTATGCCGACACGGCGGCGCTGTTTCAGGCGCTGGGCGGCGGATGGTGGCACGCGCGGATCTAGCCCGGGATAAACATGAAAAATAGACGCGTTTCATGGCGTGCCGATTGCGGTGGCGTGCGGGCGGACTCGTGCCTGCCGCTGGCCTTGCTCGTCAGTGGCCATTCTGCTGATGCGTTGTCGGCTGCTCGAGCAAGACCGATGACAACGCAGCCGCCCGCCACCGGCGAAGCGCACAACGTGACGCTGACGGCGGCGCAGCGCGAACACATTCATCTTTACACCGTCGCGGCGTCCAGGTTCCACAAGACGGTCGAGACCACCGGCACGGTGGACTTCGACAACGACCAGGCCACCAGCCGTGCTGGCGCCGTTCTCCGGCCCGGTGTCGCGGCTGCTGGTTCACTCGGCGACAGGTCAAGAAAGGCGAGCCGCTGGCCGTCGTGGATTCGCCCGACTTTGCCGCGGCCATCAGCGCCTACCGCAAGGCGCTCGCCACCGCGCAGACCGCCCGCCGGCTGGCCGACCTGGACAAGGATCTGGTCGCAGCACCACGGCGTGCCCAGCGCGAAGAAGAGCAGGCCGAAACCGATGCCGCCAACGCCGAGGCCGACCGCGACGCGGCGCTGCAGGCGCTCGTCTCGCTGAATGTTGACCCGCAGACCATCAAGGCCATTCAGGAAGGCCGGCCGATCTGCGCCCATCGAGGGCATGATTCGCTCGCCGATCGCCGGAACGGTGGTGGAAAAGCTGATCACGCCCGGGCAACTGCTGCAGGCCGGCACCACGCCGTGCTTTCACCGTGGCCGATCTTTCGCGCGTCTGGGTCATGGCGCAGGTTTTCGGATCGGACCTCGCCGTCGGTCAGCGTCGGCGATCCGGCTGAAGTGGTGACGGCGGCATCGGCATCGAACAGCTTTCCGGGAACGCGTGGACAACATCTCGGCGCTGGTGGACCCGGACACCCGTTCGGTGGCGGTGCGCGTGGTCGTCGAGAATCCGCGGCGACTGCTGAAGAAGCAGATGTATGTCCGCGTGCTGATCCATGCGCGCCAGGAAAGCAGCGGCTTGCTGGTGCCGGTCTCGGCGGTGTTGCGCGACGACGAGAACCTGCCGTTTGTCTATGTCGCCGCAGCCCGACGGCAGCTTCGCGCGGCGGCACGTGACGCTGGGCTATCGCGCCGGCGACCGGTACGACATCACCGCCGGCCTGCAGGCCGGCGACCAGGTCGTGGTCGAGGCGGCCTCTTCGTCCAATTCATGCAAAACCAATGAGCGACCAACTGCCTCCAGCCGAATCGCCGCCGCGCACGGCCTCGGTCATGAACCGGATCGTCGCCTCGTCGCTGCGGCAGCGCGTTCCTCGTCGTCCTCATGACGCTCGTGCTGATCGGCGCCGGCACGTGGTCGCTGCAAGCGGCTGCCGGTGGATGCCTATCCCGATCTGTCGCCGCCGATGGTCGAGATCATCACCCAATGGCCCGGGCCACGCCGCCGAGGAAGTGGAGCGGCTGATCACGGTGCCCGTCGAGGTCGGGATGAACGGCATCCCGAAGATGACCACCATGCGCTCCATCTCGCTCTACGGGTTGTCCGACGTCATCCTCACTTTCGACGACGGCACGGACAACTATTTCGCCCGCCAGCAGGTGTTCAACCGGCTGCCGCGATCTGAGCCTGCCCAGCGGCGTGACGCCTTCGGTGTCGCCGCTGTCCTCGCCGTCGGGCCTGATCTATCGCTACGTGCTGCAAAGCCCCGACCGCTCGCCGATGGAGCTCAAGACCATCGAGGACTGGATCGTCGAGCCGCCAATACAAGTCCGTTCCCGGCGTGGCGGACGATTCGGGCTTCGGCGGCGGGACCATGCAGTACCAGGTGCTGCTCGATCCGGCGAAGATCGCCGGCGGTCGGGCTTGTCGGTGGCGCAGGTGGAGAGCCGCGCTGGCGGCCAACAACGGCAACGCCGGCGGCGGGTTCTATTCGCAGGGCGGCCAGTTCTATTACGTGCGCGGCCTGGGCCGGCTGCGAGACGCTGGAGGACATCGGCAACGTGGTGCTGGCGGTGCATGACGGCATTCCGGTGCTGGTCAAGGACGTCGGCCGCGTGGTGATCGGCATCGCGCCGCGCCTGGGCGAGTTCGGCTACGAGAAACAGGACGACGCCGTGGAAGGCGTCATCCTGCTGCGCACCGGCGAGAAGACCCAGGACGTGCTGAAGCGCGTCGAGGCGAAGACCCAGGAACTCAACGAGCAGGTCCTGCCCAAGGACGTCAAGGTCCGTGCCGTTCTACGACCGCAGCGATCTGATCGCGCTGACCACGCAGATCGTCGAGCGACAACCTGCTGCGCGGCATGGTGCTGGTCGTCGTGGTGCTGATCTTCTTCCTCTACGACTTTCGCGCCGGATTGATCGTCGCCACCACCATTCCGCTGGCGCTGCTGTTCGCCTTCATCTGCCTCGATCTGCAGAACGCCTCGGCCAACCTGCTGTCCATCGGCGCGGTGGACTTCGGCATCCTGGTGGACGGCGCGGTGGTGATGGTGGAGAACATCTTCCGCCAGATCGCCGCGCGCAAGGGCACGCCGCTCAACGTCAGGGAGATCATCGCGGACGCCGCGGCCGAAGTGGACCGCCCGCTGTTCTACGCCGTCGCGGTGATCGTGGCCGGCTTCCTGCCGATCTACGTCCTGTCCGGGGCCGTCGGGCAAGCTGTTCAAGCCGATGGCCGACACGATGATCTTCGCGCTGGTCGGCTCGCTGATCGTCACGCTGACGCTGCTGCCGGTGCTGTGTTCGTGGTTCATGCGCAAAGGCGTGCGCGAGCGGCGCAACGCCGGCTTCGAAGCCATCAAATCCGTCTACACCAAGGGCCTCGATGTCTGCCTCGCCCATCCCTGGGCGACGACGCTGGCCTCGGCGCTGCGTGCTCGGCGGTCTCGCTGCTGCTGATTCCCGCGCATCGGCGCCGAGTTCATGCCGCAACTGGACGAAGGCGCGCTGTGGGTGCGCGCCACGATGCCCTACACGATCTCGTTCGAGGAATCGGCGAAGATCGCGCCGCAAGGTGCGCGAGATTCTGCGCTCCTTCCCCGAAGTCACCACGGTCGCCTCCGAGCTCGGCCGGCCCGACGACGGCACCGACCCGACCGGCTTTTTCAACGTGGAATTCTACGTCGGCCTCAAGCCGTACTCGCAATGGACCGGCGCGTATCGCACCAAGGCGGCGCTGATCGAGGCCATCAACCAGAAGCTCGCAGGCGTTTCCCGGCATCATCTTCAACTACACCCAGCCGGCCGAAGATGCGGTGGACGAGGCGGAAACCGGCCTGAAAAGCGCGCTGGCCGTCAAGGTCTTCGGCTCCGATCTGAAGACGCTGGAACAGAAGGGCAAGGCCATCAAGCAGCGTGCTGGAGCAGCGTGCGCGGGATCCGCGACGTGACGCTGGTGCAGGAACTCGGCCAGCCGAGCCTGACCATCAAGATCAACCGCGCCAAGATCGCCCGCTACGGCCTGAACGTCGCCGACATCAACGGCCTGATCCAGACGGCCATCGGCGGCGATGTGGCCACGCAGGTGGTGCAGGGCGAAAAGCAGTTCGACCTGGTCGTGCGCCTCGAACAGCAGTACCGCGACAACCCCGAGGAGATCGGCAACATCCTGGTGGCCACGCCGGACGGCGCAGCAGATTCCGCTCAAGGAATTCGCGGACATCCAGGTGACCAACGGCGCCTCGTTCATCTACCGCCAGGACAACTCGCGCTACATCGGCGTGCAGTTCTCGGTGGAAGGACGCGACCTGGCCGGCGCGGTGGACGACGCCATGCGAGCAGGTCAACGCGAAGGTCACGCTGCCGCGAGGGCTACCGGCTGGATTGGGGCGGCGAATACACGGAATACACCGCTTCGCGCGCGCAGCTGAACGTCATCCTGCCGCTGACCTTGTTCCTGATCTTCCTGCTGCTGTTCGCGCTCTACAGCAACTTCAAGTTCCCGCTTCATCACCGTGCTCGGCGTGGTGCTGTCGGCGCCGGTGGGCGGCATCGTGGCGCTGTGGCTCACGCGGCACGCCGTTCTCGGTTTCCTCCGGCATCGGCTTTCTGGCGCTGTTCGGCGTCTCGGTGCAGACGGCCGTCGTCTATATCTCCTACGTCAACGAACTGCGCCGCGGCGGCACCGAACTCGACGAAGCCATTCGCGAAGGCGCGATCCTGCGGCTGCGCCCGATCATGATGACGGCGCTGGTGGCGGCCTTGGGGTTGTTGCCGGCGGCGCTGGCCACCGGCGTCGGCACCGATTCCCAGCGGCCGTTCGCGCTGGTCATCGTCAGCGGCCTGTTCACGCGGCTGCTGATCAGCGTGTTCCTGATGCCGGCGCTTTATACGCTGGTCGCGCGTCCCGACGACCGGTTGGAGGTGTGATTCAGTCCGTGCCCGGATGCGGCACGGCGGCGTCATCACCCAGGCAATTCTCCGATCCACCTAATTAGCGTCGAATCTCAGCTGGAGCGTGCTTGATGTAGGAGCGCACCCTGTGCGCGACCCGCGCTAGCCTCTGTTCCCATCGCTGCCGCCAGCGGGCCATCTACGCGGTACGCTGGCGATGACTATGGGAACTGAGGCATAGCCCATCGCGCACAGGGTGCGCTCCTACATCTTGGGATGAGCGGGAAGTTGCATGGCTGAGAGTCGACGCTAATCAGGTCGATCCATGCCCCTCCGTGCGTGCGTACACCTCACACGCGCCGGCGCAACACAGCACTTGCAAGCCTGTCCGTGCGGGGCTACCCCGCGCCTCCCGTCAACCCAGCAAGAGGAGGTCATGACCATGATTGTTGTAGCAGTTGCCTCCGCCGGGTCGACGCGCGCCTGATTGTTGTGCCAGCCGCTCGGCTGGCTCGTTTCTCCCACTCGCGTTGCTCCCTGGCGATTCGTTCGGCCTCCTGGCGGGAGGTCGTCGTATTCCTTGTATCCAGGGTTCCCCCATGAGTTTTCAAACGCTTTCCCAGCTCGGCTGGCGGCCTAGCTACGCCCAGCATTTGACGTTGACGGATTTCGAAGCGGGTTATCCGGCGCGCGTGACCGCCGTGCATCGCAGTGGCCTGTCCGTGCTTTCCTCGCGCGGGCCCGGGGCGGTCGTGTTGCCTCATCCGCTTGTCGAGGCGGAGTCGGCTGTTGCCGTTGGCGATTGGGTCCTGGTCGAGCACGAGGCAGATCGCGTGCTGCGCTTGATGCAGCGCCAGTCGTTGATCGACCGTGTGGCCGCCGGTCGCGACCATCGCCGTCAGTCCATCGCCGCGAACGTCGACACACTGTTCATCGTCAGCTCCTGTAACGACGACTTCAATCTGTCGCGACTGGAACGCTATCTCGCCCTGGCCTATGAGGCTGGCGTCGAGCCTGTGGTCGTGTTGACCAAGGCCGATCTGAGCAACGAGGCCGACGACTACGTCGCCGAGGAGCTAGGGGCGTTGGGGGCAGTGACCGTCCTCGCGATGAACGCGACGGGCACAGCAGCCGTCGCGCAACTGGCACCTTGGCTCGAAGCAGGGCGCACCGTGGCCTTCGTCGGCTCTTCCGGCGTGGGCAAGTCGACCCTGACCAACAGCTTGCTCGGCGACGCGTCACAACACACGCAGGGCATTCGCGAAGACGACGCCCGAGGGCGACATACGACGCCGGCACGGGAAATGTTCCCAACGGCTTCCGGTGCCTGGGTCATCGACACGCCAGGCATGCGCGAGCTTCGCATCGGTGCGTTCGAGTCGGGCCTCGGCATCGCCTTCGACGACATGAGGCCTTGGCTGCGCAATGCCGATTCCGCGATTGCCACCACGAAGGCGACGCCGATTGCGCCGTGGGGCGTGCGCTGGCCGAAGGCTCGCTCGATCACCGGCGACTCGCCAACTATCGAAAGCTTCAACGCGAAGCCGCTGAGGCACAACGCACGTTGCGAGAGAAACGCGAACGAAGCCGTCAGTTCGGTGCCATGGTGAAGGGAGTGATGCGAGCGAAGCGTGATCGACTGGGGCGCTAGGGATGCTCTTGGCTCCTCCCCTGCGACCATGGGGAGTCCCCTATTCGGGACGTGCGGGGGGAGGCTGGGAGGGGGTGCTTGTGGCCACCCTGGAGACAGTGAACGGGCTCTTAGGGACCATGCGCAACGGGCGGAAGCATTCCCGGGCGAGATGTCGCGCAGGATTGCCGGCCGTGGAGCGCGTATAGTGCCCGCCGCCTTCTTGCTGGGAGCATCCATGAGTCAGCCGCTCGTCGTTCGCGATATTCGCCCCGAAGAGTTTCAAGCCCTCGGCCAGTTGTTGGTCGGCGTATACAGCGGACTGGAAGGTTTTCCTACGCCGGCCCAACAGCCGCGCTATTACGAGATGCTGGCCAATATCGGTGACTTCACCCAGAAGAAGGGCGCCCAAGTGCTGGTTGCCCTGCTGGACGGCGGGCTGGTGGGCGGTGTGGTCTATCTCGGCGATATGGCTGACTACGGCGCTGCCAGCGTAGCGACAGCGATAAAGAACGCGTCAGGTATCCGACTGCTGGGCGTGAGTCCTGCAGCGCGCGGCAGGGGCGTGGGTAAGGCGTTGACTGAAGCCTGCATCAAGCTTGCACGGGAGCAGGGACACGAGCGGGTGGTGCTGCATAGCACGGAGGCCATGCGTGTGGCGTGGGCCATGTACGAGCGGATGGGGTTTCAGCGGGCGCCGGAAATCGATTTTCTGCAGGCGGCGCTGCCGGTGTTTGGCTTTAGCCTCGCGCTGGGTGAAGAATAGCGGGCAGGGGACAGCCGTGGCCTTGAAGCGTATGGGGACAACTTTGTATGACTCAGCGTGTCGCAACCTGCAGTTGCCGGCAACTCATGCTTCGTACGACGGAGGAGCCGATGCGCATCTCCATCTGCCACTGCCACGCCTGCCAGCGACGCACGGGCAGTGTGTTCGGGGTGCAGGCGCGCTTTCGCACGAAGAGCGTGGTGATTCGCGGCAACGCGACGAAATACGTGCGTGCCGGCGATTCCGGCGGCACGGGAACGTTCTACTTTTGTCCGGTGTGCGGCGCGACGGTTTACTACCAGCTGGAAGGGTTGGATGACCTGGTAGGCGTCCCCATTGGCGCCTTCGCGAATCCGAACTTTCCGGCGCCGCAAATCTCGGTCTACGAAGATTGCATGCACCACTGGGTGACTCTGCCGGATGATATTCAGCACATGGCGTAATCGTATATTGCGGCGCGAATTCCCTGGGTCCGCACTTTCGATCACGCGGCGAAGCGCGCTTGCGTACGGCTACATGCATGGACCGCATCGCAGTAAAGAGGCGTACGGGCCGCTGCGTGGCGTCGACATGACAACGTCAAAAATGCGTACTGAGTCACGCCAGCTGCATATCAGCACATTCGATTCGCGCGGTTGAGCGGCGTGCTGGCCTGTGGCCTGCCGATGTTTGTGATGATGACGTTTCTGATTCTGCATCCAGGCTTCACCAAGCCGGAATCGGCGCTGCCCTGGTTGCTCACCGGTGACGCCTACGCAGAGTTGATCAGAGCATCCCTAGCGCAAGGCGGCGCCGAAGTCGTCGTCAGTCGAAGTCGAATCGCCAGCCGGCCGGTCACATGGTTTCCTTGGTCCACCAGGCGTCGTTGATGGAGGCGCGCGACTGCATGCGTTGTTCGTGGCGTTGATCGAACTTGCGCAGTGCCACATGCGCCATGAGCCCCAATGCCGTCATCAGCAGACAGCAGCCCGGCGCCCACCAGATACTAAACAGCCGCAGCAGCAAAAGACTGAGCAGGAGCGTGGCTGTCAGGGCGAAGAGGGCCATTTGCCACGTGCGTCGAAAGCCGGGCAGGCCAAAGAGTGCCAGTGGCAACCCGATCATCAGTGAGCCAAGCAGCCATTGGGCGGAGAGATTCAGCGGCGTGATCAAGCTGCTGTCGTACAAGGACTCGAGCACGTTCGCCTGATACTCGACGCCCGGCATGGGATCGTTGATGCCTGATGCGGATGTGACGAGCTGGTCGCCGAGGCCTGCCGCCGTGGCGCCGATCAGTATGCGGCGCCCTCTGAGCAGTTCGGCGGAGACACGCCCTTGCAGCACATCGATATACGACACCTGGTCGAAGCTGCCGGACTTGCCGGCGAATCGGATCAGCACGTAGTTGTCGCGTATCCACTGGTAGGGTGAATCGAGATGATCGTCCGGCCTGCGCAGGCCGGGTAGTGTCCGCAGGGGTTCGGAATTGCCCATGTTGTAGAGCGCCAGCGCCAGCGCTGGCCACTGCGGTCTATCCAGGCCTGCCTGGAGGTAGACCCCGCGGGTCACGCCATCGCTATCTCTGGCGGTATCCACATGACCAAGCGCAGTGGCGCTGCGCGCGATCTCGGGCGTCGGCAACACCTCCTCAAGTACGCCGCCCAAGTCAGCGGCCTCCGCAAAGACGGGCATCACGACATGTCCATGTTCTCTGATGCTCTCGGCAAAGGCGCGATCGTTGTCGGGATGGTGGATATCCGGCTCGGCCATCGTGATGTCGACACCTATGCCACGGACGCCGGCCTGTATCAGGTGCTCGACCAGTTGCGCGTGAATGGAGCGTGGCCAGGGCCACTTGCCGAGCACGGCGAGGCTTTGCGGATCGATGGCGACGATCATCACCTTGTCACTGGTCGGATAGGACCAGTGACGCATGTGGGCGTCGAAAAGCGCGTTGTCGAAACGCTCGGTGACGCCGCCGGCAAGCAGCAGCACCAAGGCAGCGAGGCCCGCGATCCAGGCGAGGGTACGTTTGAGCGTGGGCAGCGCGCTGACCATCAGACGTTTTCCGATAGGTGCGCCATACCCATCAAAGCACGAGCCACAGCAGGACGACTCCGCCGCCGCCAGCCACCCAGCGACATGCCGTGCATGGAACGCGCATGCGCTGCACCGCTCCCCACGGGCCGGCGTAGCCGTCGGTATCGATGGCCTGCACGCGTACGTACCACGTGCCTGACGACAGCTTTTTCAGGCTGAGCTCGGGCCTGTCCAGCGCCTCGTCCACGGCCGGGTCTGCAAAGTCGGGTGTTCGCGCCAGTTGGACGCGAAAGCGCTGCTCCGGTGTGCCGGCGGGCCAGCTCAATACGAAGTCGCCGTGCCGGTGCCTTGGTGCGCCCGGTTCCGGTGCAGGCGGCTCGGGAACGAGCTCGAACGCCATGGCCTCCGTGTACGGACCCAGCTTGCCATCCTTGTCGCGACTGGCCACTCGCCAGTAGTAGTGTCCGTAGGGCAACGATGCGTGCGTGCGCGCCCGGTCGCCGGCGATGGCCGGATGGCCGTCCAGTATGTGATCGAAGGAAGCGTCGCCGGACAGCTGCCATGAATAGCTGACGGCTTCCTCATTTTCCGTCCAGCGGAAACGTGGATGCGTCCCGCGTGCCTTCGTGTCGGGTTGCGGTTCGATGATCAGCGGCGGCTGTGGATGGGCTGCGACCACGAAGCTGCAGGCGGCATCCAGCCCTTCGAGGCGACTACTGTTGATGCCACGCACGCGGAATGCGTGAGCTCCATCGGGAAGGCTGGGCAGCGTGGCCTCGGGGTCATCGACGACCTGGTCCATGATCAGCGCTTCGAATCTGTCCGTGGACGCCACCTGGATGCGATAGCGCGCGGCGCCATCCAGTGGCTTCCAGTGGACCTGCCCGGGTAGCTGGCCGACGGGTTGGCGCGGGCAGTCCACTTCGGGCGCCAGCAACAGTGCTTCCGGTTCACCGGGGCTGGCGCCGGAGGTGGTCGTCACGCCGGTTCCGGTACCCACCAGCACGTGCCGCTTGTCGTTGCTCACATCGACGCGGCCGGAGACGACTTCGGTGCGCGCTGTGCCCCGATCGGCATCGGCCACCACGCGGAAATGCGTGCCGCGCACGCTCGAGATGGTATTCGGGGTCGATATCGTGAAGCGCGCGGCACTGCCCGTCAGCGGTGTTACATCGGTGTTGACGCGTCCGCGCTTGAGGCGCATGCGCGTGTCGACCATGCCGGTGCGGCCGTATTCGCTAAGGCGATCCAGCACCAGCGCGCTGTCGCTCAGCATTAATACGCGAGAGCAGTCGGCAAGTTCCAGCGTGAGGCTGGCGTCATGGTGCGTCACCAGTTCCGTGCCAAAACCGACCGACATGCCCTGGGCCACTGGTACGGCTGGGATCGAGGCTTGGGCCTTGGCCTCGGCATCTCCGATGATCGCCAGCACCCGCGCCGGTGCAGGCACCAGTCGCAGCCAAGCCACGGGCACGCGTAGCGTGATGCCGGGTGGCAGGTGCAGGGGGTCGCCGACCCGGTTGTAGTCCTGCAATGCCTGCCAGGGGACATCGGGCTTCATATAGCGAGCCGCGAGGTCCCACAGGTTATCGCCAGGGCGGACCCGGTAGTTCCAGTCAGTGGGTATCGCGGGGAGCGTGGGGGCAAAACTGGAAGCAAATGCAGTGTCGCTTAGCGCACCATGAGGTCTGCGGCCGGGCTTCGGCTGATGCGTGCGCCACACGGAGCCTGCGAACAGCGACGGCTTGGCTCGTTCTAACGCGCATCCTCTGGTCGCCGGGTTTTTGCGGGAAAGCGACTGAATGTCAGCCCTGAATCATGCGGACGTCGCTTGCGAGTGCAGTCATGAAACGGAACTTCACGAGGTTGAGATGTCGGCCGCAAGGTCGTCGCGCCGTTGCGTTTGGAACGGGCTGTTCGAAGGGGCGCAGCATCGCCAGGCGCAGCTTCACCAGCCGTGCCAAGGTTTCTGGTAGCGCGAGAGCTCACGCAGGCGATCGTCCCCGAGTGACGGAGCATGCCGCGAGGAGTGCAAAGCGGGATCATCCAGGGCGTGTCGAAGGTAAGCTGTCGGGAAGCGGGCCGATCGCATTTCAAGCGTTTCCCGCGGCGTCGTTGCAGCAACTCTACAATTCCATTCCAACCGCACTGGGCGTTATCGGGCGTGATTGCCGATATCTGACGGTCAACACCATGTATGCGGCCATTTACGATACGTCGCCTGAAGCGATGATGGGCAGGGCGGTCGGCGACTTCGGGTCGGATGCGGACCCGCTGTTGCAGGAGGACCTCATGAGCTTCGATGCCGGGTTCGGCATGATCGAACGTGACGTCAGCCGCGCCGGCTGCCATTACATCCAGGCAGTCCAGCCCATACAGGGTGCCGAGGGGCGGGTGATTGGCCTCACGGTGGCGCTCATCGATATCACAACCCGAAGGCATATGGAGCTGGCGCTGGAGAAAGTGAGCCGGCAATGGCAATTCCATGCCAGTCACGATCACCTGACCGGCTTGCCAAACCGCCGTCATATCGATCAGGTCATGTCAGCCGAGTCGCGCCGCTGCGCGCGCGCGGGAACGCCTTTGTCGGTCCTGATGATCGACGTCGACTTCTTCAAGAAGTACAACGACCATGTTGGGCATCAGCGCGGCGATGAGTGTCTTCGCGCCATCGCGGCCCAACTGCAGGGGATGGTTCGCCGCCAGGGCGACGTGGTCGGCCGTTATGGTGGCGAGGAATTCATGGCCATACTTCCGGGCACCGATATGTCCGGCGCGCATGGCGTGGCCCAAAGCATGCTTCAGGCCATGCATAGACTCGATATCAAGCACCCGGCCAGCCCCTACGGATGCGTAACGCTGAGCATTGGCGTGGCGAGCATGAATACATCGTCCATGCACTTGCAGGAGTTTGTCGACGAGTTGCTCAGCAACGCCGATCGCGCTCTTTATTCGGCAAAGGCCGCGGGCCGCAACGCCGCATGCGGCTGTCCACCACATCTTCCGTAGTCGGCGCGCCTGCGGCCCAAGTCGGTGTGCGAGCCGTCGCGTGTTCGCTTGCCGATGAGGGCCCATCACTGCATCGGTGAGTGCCCTCGTGTGACAAAAAAAGGCCGCCTTGCGGCGGCCTTTGTTCTGGATGACGCGCCGACCGATCAGCGCTTCATCGAGTTGAAGAACTCGTCGTTGGACTTGGTGTTCTTCATCTTGTCGAGCATGAACTCCATCGCGGCCAGCTCGTCCATCGGATGCAGCAGCTTGCGCAGGATCCAGATCTTGGAGAGCAGATCCGGTTCGATCAACAGGTCTTCGCGGCGGGTGCCGGAACGGTTGATGTCGATGGCCGGGTAGACGCGCTTCTCGGAGATGCGGCGGGACAGGTGCACTTCCATGTTGCCGGTGCCCTTGAACTCCTCGTAGATCACCTCGTCCATCTTGCTGCCGGTGTCGGTCAGCGCGGTGGCGATGATGGTGAGGCTGCCGCCTTCCTCGACGTTGCGCGCGGCACCGAAGAAGCGCTTCGGACGCTGCAGCGCATTGGCGTCGACACCACCGGTGAGTACCTTGCCGGAGCTGGGCACCACGGTGTTGTAGGCGCGGGCGAGGCGGGTGATGGAGTCGAGCAGGATCACCACGTCCTTCTTGTGCTCGACCAGGCGCTTGGCGCGCTCGATCACCATTTCGGCGACCTGCACGTGGCGCACGGCCGGCTCGTCGAAGGTGGAGGAGATCACTTCGGCACGCACGGTGCGGGCGATTTCCGTCACTTCTTCCGGACGCTCGTCGATCAACAGCATGATCAGGTGCGCGTCGGGGTGGTTGTACGGTGATGGCCTGCGCGATGTTCTGCAGCATCATCGTCTTGCCGGACTTCGGCTGGGAGACGATCAGGCCACGCTGGCCGCGGCCGATCGGGGCGACCAGGTCGAGGATGCGGCCGGTGATGTCCTCACTGGAACCGTTGCCGCGCTCAAGCTTGAAAGCCTTGCGCGGGAACAGCGGGGTGAGGTTCTCGAACAGCATCTTGTTCTTCGACGCCTCCGGCGGATCGCCGTTGATGTCGTCGACCTTGAGCATGGCGAAGTAACGCTCGCCTTCCTTCGGATGGCGCACGCGTCCGGTGATGTAGTCGCCGGTGCGCAGGTTGAAGCGGCGGATCTGGCTGGGCGACACGTAGATGTCGTCCGGACCGGCCAGGTACGACTCGTCAGCCGAGCGCAGGAAGCCGAAACCGTCCTGCAGGATTTCCAGCACGCCCTCGGCCCAGATGCCGCCGCCGGAGCGGGCATGCGCCTTGAGCACGTTGAAGATCACGTCCTGCTTGCGGGCGCGCGCCACGCCTTCCTGCACGCCCAGCGATTCGGCGAATTCCAGCAACTGGATCGCGTTCTTGCGCTTGAGCTCGGTCAGGTTGATCAGGCGGTCGTTGCTGCCGGCATCGGCGTTAGTCATCGTCCACCGGCAGGCCGTTGGGGTTGGGGCGCGGATGACCGCCCGCCCTGCTGGCCACCGGGGCCGCGCGGTTGATTGCGCTCATGGCGACGGCGGCGGCCGCGACCGTCACGGTCGTTGCGGTCCGTTGCTGATTGTTGAAGCCCTGGGTTGCCACCTGGTTCGGTTGGCCGCCTTCGCGCGCTTCCTGGGGCGGGCGCTGGGCGCCATCGCCTTGCGGAGCGGACTCGGAGCGGGGCCGCGTTCACCGGGTGCGGGCGCTGGAGCCGGGCGCCTCGGCAGCCGGCGCGGAGCGCTCGACCGGCGGGGGCGGCGGGATATCCAGCTGCGCCTGCTTCTCCGCCCTGGCGGCCTCGGCCGCTGCGGCAGACTTGCGTGGTGCTCGGGTGCGGGCTTCTCTGCCACAGGCTTCGACTCGGCGCCCTTGGCGTCGGTCAGTTTCTTTGCTTTCGGTATCAGACACGGGCAAACCTCTGCGGGGCGCCGTTGGTTACACAGGGAGGGTGACGGTCGCGCGGACGGCGCGGGGGACAGGACTGTCCCGACGGACGCATGAAATCTAGCACCCGATCCGCGGCGGCGTAAAGCGCCGTGATCGACGTAATTCAGAATTGGAGCGGTTCATGGTCCCGGAGCCGGTCTCCGGGGCTAGCCCGGGGACCGTGGTTCGTGATGCCAGCGCCCGCTGGAATCGAGCGCCTTCAATGCCTTGCAAAGGCACCGGATCCCAGCCTTCGCTGGGATGACGACGTTTCAACGACTAGATGGCCTTGTCGATCATCTGGGTCAGCTGACCCTTGCTGACCGCGCCGATCTGGGTTGCCTCGACCTTGCCGTCCTTGAACACCATCAGGGTCGGGATGCCGCGGACGCCATAGTTGCGCGGGCGTCTTCTGGTTATGGTCGATATTGATCTTGGCAATACGCAGCTTGCCCTCGTACTGCTTGGCGAGCTCATCGAGGATGGGCGCAATGGCCTTGCACGGGCCGCACCATTCCGCCCAGAAATCCAGCAACACCGGGGTGTCGGACTTGAGCACTTCCTGCTCAAAGGCATCGTCGCTTACATGGGTAATCAGGTCGCTCACCGGGGTCTCCGAGGGTAGGCGGGAAGGGCTTTGACGACCTCGCGCCCAGCATCGGCTACACTGGGGCGCCCATGAAGCGCGGGGTCGTTCCGAGAAGAAGGTTGGTGCCGTTGCGGCAGACCTCCATTCCAGCCTAACTCGGGGCACGATTCAAGCGATTCAAGGGCGGCCACGGACAGTTCCGTTGACATAGGTGAAAGGGTTCCCTCGGGGCCCAGCCTCTTAGGACGCAGTCCTTTGACCTATGCCAGCGGAGCTGCCGGTACTTGCCGCCTCCCTCCGGCGCCAGCCACGGAAACGTGTCGCCAGCACGCGCAATCTTCGGATTCTGCCTGCCACCACGCCCTGGCCATGCCGATCATCCACCTGTTCCTCGAGGCGTCTCAACGCCCAGGAGCCGGGCAGTCTGCTCCAGCGGTGCCCGATCAATAATCCCCATCGATGTCACAAACCGTACTCACTGATACTTTTTTCACCAATTTCGATCTCCATCCACTGCTGCAGCAAGGCCTGGACGAGGCGGTTTCACCCGCTGCACGCCGATCCAGGCAATGACCCTGCCGATGGCGCTTGCCGGCCGCGATGTCGCCGGCCAGGCGCAGACCGGCACGGGCAAGACCTGCGCCTTCCTGGTGGCGACGATGAACCGCCTGCTGACCACCTCGGCGGTGGCTGAGCGCAAGGACAGCGATCCGCGCGCGCTGGTGATCGCCCCGACCCGCGAGCTGGCGATCCAGATCGAGAAGGACGCCAAGGCCATCGGCCGCCACACCGGCCTGCGCACTGCCCTGATCTATGGCGGCGTCGACTATGACAAGCAGCGCCAGCAGCTCAAAGATGGCTGCGACATCATCATCGCCACGCCCGGGCCGCCTGCTCGACTACTACAAGCAGCACGTGTTCAGCCTCAACGCCGTCGAGGTGATGGTGATCGACGAGGCGGACCGCATGTTCGACCTCGGCTTCATCAAGGACGTGCGCTTCATCTTCCGCCGCCTGCCGGCGCGCGAGCAGCGCCAGGTGCTGCTGTTCTCCGCCACGCTGAGCCATCGCGTGCTGGAGCTGGCCTACGAGCACATGCACAACGCCGAGAAGCTGGTGGTGGAGACGGAAAACGTCACCGCCGACCACGTGCGCCAGCTGGTCTACTTCCCCGCCAAGGAAGAGAAGATGCCGCTTCTGCTCAACCTGCTGGACCGCACCAAGGCCGAGCGCAGCATCATCTTCGTCAACACCAAGGCGGCCGCCGAGCGCATCACCGATCGGGTGAAGCGCCAGGGCTACCGCGTTGGGGCGCTGTCCGGCGACGTGCCGCAGCTCAAGCGCCAGAAACTGTTGCAGCGCTTCCAGGAAGGCCAGCTGGACATGCTGGTGTGCCACCGACGTGGCCGCGCGCGGCCTGCATATCCCGGCGGTCAGCCACGTCTTCAACTACGACCTGCCGCAGGATGCCGAGGATTACGTGCATCGCATCGGCCGTACCGCGCGCCTGGGCGCCGAGGGTGATGCGATCAGCTTCGCCTGCGACCTCTATGCGATGTCGCTGCCGGATATCGAGACGTATATCGGCCAGCGCATCCCGGTGGCGAACATCGAGCCGGACATGCTGGTGATGCCCAAGCCGCGCGAGCAGGACGCCGAGTTCATGGCCGATGCCGCCGCCGATAGCGCCGCGTTCGGCGACAAGGTGGAAGCGCGCGAGAAGGACGGTTCGCCGAGCAAGCGCTCGGGCAGCCGCAACGGTCGCGGCCGTGATGGCGAGCGTCCCGCACGCAGCGACAAGCCGCGTGAACCGCGCAAGCCGCGCGTCGAGGTAGCTACTCAGGAAAGCGCCGTCGCCGTGGCAACGCCCGCCGAGACCGTGCCGGCGACGGCAAATGGCGAAACCATCGATGGCGTGGAGCGCAAGCGCCGTCGTCGTCGCGGTGGTCGTGGTCGTCGCCGTGATGGCGATGCGCCCGCAGTGGAGACCGCAGCAAACCCGGCAGCCGAGAACGGCCGGGCACCGCGTGGCGAGCGTCGCTCGTCCCGTGAGCGCGGTGGTGCGGATGCCGCGCACGCGCGTCCTTCGCGCCAGGTGGCGATCACGTCGGGCGTGTCGAACGAGTCGTCCTCGCCGAAGAAGGATGGTTTCTTCCGTCGCCTGGGCCGCTTCTTTACCGGTCGTTGAGTGATCGAACGGGCGACGTACTTGCGCCAAGCTGTCGCGGGAATAACCCGCGGCAGCTGATCGACAGAAAGCGCCTGACCTGCGCGCGTGCATCGCTTATCCTTCGGGCAAGGGCTCTTAGGATCGGGGACACGCGGTGATCCGCTTTGATCAAGTCAGCAAACGCTACGAAGGCGGCCACGAGGCCCTCTCGCAGCTTTCCTTTGAGGTGGCGTCAGGCGAGATGGCCTTCGTTACCGGTCATTCCGGCGCTGGCAAGAGCACCTTGCTCAAGCTGCTGGGGTTGATCGAACGTCCCTCGCACGGCGTGATCACGCTGGAAGGGCAGCACCTGGGCAAGATCGGCCGCAGCGGCATTCCCAAGCTGCGTCGTCGTATCGGCATGGTGTTCCAGGACCACCGCCTGTTGATGGATCGCACGGTGTTCGCGAATGTCGAGCTGCCGTTGATGATTGGCGGCATGGCGCCGCCCGAGCGCAGCAAGCGTGTGCGTGCCGCGTTGGAAAAGGTGGGCCTGCTGGCCTACGAACGCCAGTTGCCCGCGACGCTGTCGGCCGGCGAACAGCAGCGCGTAGGCATCGCGCGCGCCATCGTGGCCAAGCCCATGCTGCTGATCGCCGACGAACCCACCGGTAATCTCGACCCCAACTGGCGGTGGAGATCATGGGTCTGTTCGCCGAGTTCCAGCAGGTGGGCACCACGGTCCTGGTTGCCAGTCACGATCTGCCCTTGATCAAGCGCATGCGCAAGCGCGTGGTCGTGCTCGATCATGGCCGCCTGGTCGCCGACGTGGCCGCGCAGGAGGTGCTGTGAGCACGCAGCCCGAAATACCTCTCAACGAAAGCCCGCTGCTTGCCGAAACCCCGTCGCGAGGCGGCCGCACGCGCGCGCGTCCGGTGGCGAGCTGGCGCGAACACCATGGCTGGAGCGCGGCGCGCCAGCCTGCGCCGCCTGATGTCGCGCCCGGTCGGCACCTTGCTCACCGTGGCGGTGATGGCCATCGCGCTGGCCTTGCCGCTGACCTTCTATCTGCTGCTGGGCAATGTGCAGAAGATGGGCGAGGCCCTGGGGCAGAACCAGACGGTCAGCGTGTTCCTGCGGCCGAGCCAGGGCGGTTCCGCGGCGGAGCTGGTGGCCAAGAAACTGCGTGATCGTCCCGACGTGGCAGCCGTCACCGTCAAGACGCCGCAGCAGGGCATGGACGAGCTGGCCAGGATGCAGGGTTTCTCCGGTGCGCTGCATACGCTGGAAGACAACCCGTTGCCGTATGTGCTCGAGGTGCTGCCTGCGCAAGGTGTCAATGCCGATGGCGTCGAGCGCCTCGTCGCGGATATGCGCGGCATGCAGGGCGTGGATCAGGTGCAGGACAGCGGCACCTGGCGCCAGCGCCTGGAAGCCTTGCTCGGCGTAGGCCAGCGCGCGGTGCTGATTCTTGCCGTCTTGCTGGCGTTGGCGGTGCTGCTGGTGGTTGGCAACACCATCCGCGTGGACATCGCCAGTCGCAGCGAGGAGATCGGCGTGCTGATGTTGGTGGGAGCGAGCCGCGCCTTCGTGCGCCGGCCTTATCTCTACGCGGGCATCTGGTATGGCCTGTTCAGCGGTGTGCTGGCGGCAGGTTTCGCGGTGCTGGTCGAGCTTTCGCTGGCCGATCCGGTCGCGCGCCTGGGCCATGCCTATGCCGGCAAGCTGCACATCGACGTGCTGCCGTTATGGCTGCTGGCGTCAGTGCCGGTGGCCGCCGCGGTGCTTGGCTGGCTTGGCGCGCGCCTGGTGAGTGCATGGCAGCTGCGCAAGGCCGCCTGAACCGTGCGCGGGCTCACGGCCGCGCCAGAGGTGTAATGAGAGGGTTGTGCTGCCGGTGCATGCTGCCGGCCATCGAGCTGACGGCGCAGGGTGGTTGCGCCGAGATTTTGCCGACAGGGAACGCCGGCCAAGACGTGGATGACCGGGGATGAGTGCAAGTTTCAGCAGTCGCGTGATGGGGGCGGCGCCCAGGGTGCTGGTCGTCGACGGCTCCAAGGTGGTGCGCCAGTTGATTGCACGGGTGCTCAAGGCCGAACTCCCGGAAGCCGAGGTGATCGGCTGCGGCAGCGGGCGCGGAGGCGCACGAATTGCTCGACGGCGGCGCCTTCGACTTCATCACCATCGCGTTGCGTCTTCCCGATATGGACGGCCTGGAACTGGCGCGTCACGTGCGCGAATCGGCCGCCCAGGCCTATGTGCCCATCGTGGTGGTCTCGGGCGATGTAGATGACCGCCTGCACCGCCGCACGCTGGGCGACCACGTTACCGACTATTTCGACAAGTCGCTGGGTTTCCAGGCGCTGGCCGAGTTCATTCGCGGCTATGCGCGCCCGCAGGACCGGGCCGAGGGCGACGTGCTTTACGTCGAGGACAGCCGCGTGGTGGCGTTGGCGACGCGCCGCATCCTGGAAAAGCACGGGCTCACCGTGCACCACGTCGTCAGTGTCGAGGACGCGCTGGTGCTGCTCGATAGCGCCAAGGCGCAGGGCAGGGTGGGCGCCGATATCGTGCTCACCGACGTCAGCCTCAAGGGCGAATTGACCGGCGGCGACCTGCTCGAGCGGATCCGTCGCGACTACGGCTACGGCAAGGGCCGCCTGCCGGTGCTGGTGATGACTGGCGACGAAAATCCGGTGAACCAGGCCGCCTTGCTCCGCGCTGGCGCGAACGACCTGGTCGAGAAGCCGATCGAGGAAAAGCTGTTGATGACCAAGCTGCTGTTCCAGCTTCGCGTGTCGCGACACCAGCGCGACCACGACGAAGCGGCATGACCGACAACCACGTCAAGCTGGACCCCTCCTGGAAGGCGCATATCGGCGACTACCTGGCGCGGCCCGATATGCAGGCCCTCGGGGCATTCCTGCGCGCCGAGAAACAGGCCGGCAAGGTGATCTACCCGCCAGGGCCAGAAATCTTCGCCGCCTTCAATCACACCCCGTTCGACGCGGTGCGCGTGGTGATCCTTGGCCAGGACCCGTACCACGGGCCGGGTCAGGCTCACGGGCTGTGTTTTTCGGTGCGCCCGGGCGTGCCGCCGCCGCCCTCGCTGCAGAATATCTTCAAGGAAATCCAGCGCGACCTGGGTTTCCGGGCGCCGGACCACGGCTGCCTCACCCCCTGGGCCGATCGCGGCGTGCTGCTGCTCAATAGCGTGCTGACGGTCCAGCAGGCCATGGCGGCATCGCACCAGGGCAAGGGCTGGGAAGGCTTCACCGATGCGGCCATCGAGGCCTTGAATCGGGAGCGCGAAGGGCTGGTGTTCATGCTCTGGGGCTCCTACGCCCAGCGCAAGGGGCAGCTCATCGACCCGGCCCGCCATTGCGTGCTGAAGTCGGTGCACCCATCTCCTCTATCAGCACACCGTGGCTTTATCGGCTGTGGGCATTTTTCGTCGGCAAACCAGTACCTGGAAGCCCACGGAGTGGCGCCCATCGACTGGTCCTTGCCGCCACGCGCTCAGCTCGGCTGAGCGGCCGTTCACGACTTCTGAACCGCCCGGACGGCACAGTAGGCCTCCCCCATTCGTCACGCTGGACGAATGACCCGCATTACTGTACGATACAGTGCATTAAAAGGACTGGAACCTTTCCGGTCCTTTAGCACTCGTAGTACCCGAGTGCTAAGCTGATCCCCTCACAGGAGGTTCCACACATGTCTCAAGCTTTGGTGACCGCCAACCTGCCGGTGCCGAGTGTCGTCGGCAGTCTGGATGCCTATATTTCGGCGGTCCATCGGATACCGGTGCTGAGCCAGGACGAGGAGCAGGCGCTGTCGCGCCGCTTCAATGAAGACAACGATCTGGAATCCGCTCGCCAGTTGGTGATGTCGCACCTGCGCTTCGTGGTCCATGTCGCCCGTGGCTACAACGGGTACGGCCTGCAGCTGTCGGACCTTATTCAAGAAGGCAATATCGGCCTGATGAAGGCCGTGAAGCGCTTCGACCCCGACCAGGGTGTGCGCCTGGTGAGTTTTGCGGTGCACTGGATTCGCGCGGAGATGCACGAATTCATCCTACGCAACTGGCGCATCGTCAAGGTCGCCACGACCAAGGCGCAGCGCAAGCTGTTCTTCAACCTGCGCAAGAGCAAGAAGCGCCTGGGCTGGATGAACGCCGAGGAAGTGCGCACCGTGGCCAAGGATCTGGGTGTACCGGAAGCGACCGTGCGCGAGATGGAATCGCGCCTGTCGGGCCGTGACATCGGCTTCGAGGCCCCGGCAGATGCCGACGAAGACGCCAAGCCGGCGCCGGAAGCGTTTCTGATCGACGAAGGTGCCGACCCGTACGAGAACGTGTCCGACGCCGACCAGGCGGACAACCAGCTCGACACGCTGTCCACCGCGCTGAAGAAGCTGGACGCCCGCTCGCGCGACATCATCCAGCGCCGCTGGCTGGATGAAGACAAGGCCACCCTGCAGGACCTGGCCGATGAGTACGGCGTATCGGCCGAGCGCATCCGACAGGTCGAAGCGAATGCGATGAAGAAGATGCGCGGCCTCTTCGCTGCCTGATCGCTTCGATCGGCGTACGATGCCAACGGCCCCCGACGGGGCCGTTTGGCTTTGCGGAGACATGGTCGCTTCCGTGCCCCCTAATCGGATGTTCGGTCCGCCACGCCATGCCCAGAGTCCTGGTAATCGAAGATGACGAGGCCACGGCGCGAGAAATCGTCGCCGAGCTCACGCTGCACGGCATGCTGGCCGAATGGGTCGCGAACGGCCGCGAGGGTTTCGATCGCGCGTCCCAGCGTGGCTACGACTTGATCACCCTGGACCGCATGCTGCCCGGCATGGATGGCATCGACGTGGTGGCCGAAATGCGGCGCGCGCAGATCGATACGCCGGTACTGATGATCAGCGCGTTGAGCGATGTCGACGACCGCGTGCGTGGTCTTCGCGCAGGTGGGGACGATTACCTCACCAAGCCGTTCGCGCCGGACGAAATGGCCGCACGCGCCGAAGTGTTGCTGCGTCGTCGTCAGCCGCAGCCGGCCCAGCGTCTGCGCGTGGCCGATCTTGAGCTTGATCTGGTCAGTCACCGCGCTTATCGCAACGGCCAGCCACTCACCTTGTTGCCGACGGAATATCGGCTGCTCGAATTTCTCATGCGCAATTCGGATCAGGTACTGACCCGCGCGATGATCTTCGAGACGGTGTGGGGGTTCCATTTCGATCCCGGCACCAACGTCATCGATGTCCATATCGGGCGATTGCGGCGCAAGATCGATAGCGCCGGACAACTGGCCCTGATTCACACGGTACGCGGCACCGGCTACATGCTCACGGCCGCCCACGACACCTTGCCGGTGACCTCATGAACGCACGTCCGCATGCCTGGCACTCGGCCACGTCGCGCCTGATCCTTATCTACGGTGCCTTGTTTGCCGTGTGGGGATTCATCCTGGTAGGCGTCATCCAGTGGGAGACGACCCGTTACCTCAACGGGGTGATCGACCAGATACTGCTGCAGCGCATGCACTACATCGCCTCGACCGATCCCGCACGCATGCCGGCGACCGTGGATGCTGCCAGCGCCATCGATCCCCACGGCATCATCTCAGTGGGGCTGTTCGATCCCGATCATCGCCCGTTGGCCGGCAATATCGACCGGCTGCCGGTATCGCTGGCGCGGGACGGCCAGGTGCACCTGCTCGAGCATGGCCTGCCGCGCCCGGACCGCGACGCCGAGCGCGTACGCGCGCGTGGCCTAGCAAGCAAGCTTCCCAACGGTGACATCCTGGTGATCGCCAAGGACACCAGCACCATCGATGGCCTCGGCGCGATCATTCGCCGCGCGCTGTTGTGGGCTATCTCGTTGACCATCATTCCCGGCCTGCTTGGCGGATTCCTGTTGCGGCGCGGTCCCAGGAAGCGCATTCGCGCGCTGCAGGAGGCGACGGATCCCATCCGACAGGGCGACCTTTCCAAGCGCTTGCCCCTGAGTCGACGTGGTGACGAGCTGGATCAGCTGGCCGCCATCGTCAACACCATGCTGGGTGAGATCGAGCGCCTGATGAGCGAAGTGAAAGGGGTGTGCGACAACATCGCGCATGATTTGCGCACGCCGCTCACGCGCTTGCGTGCCCGTTTGTACCGCACGCAACAGCAGTTGGAAGGTCAGCCCGAGGCGGCCTTGCTGGAAGCGAGCATGGTCGACATCGATGCGGTGCTGACGCGCTTCCGCGCGTTGCTGCGCGTCTCCGAACTGGAAGACCGCAACCGCGCGGCCTGTTTCGACGAGGTGGATATCGGCCGGGTGTTGCTTCAGGTGCACGAGTTCTATGCGCCCGTGGCCGAAGACCGCGGTCAGCCGTTCGAACTGGATATGCAGCCGCTGGCGCCCATTCGCGCGGATGCCCATTTGCTGTTTGAAGCGTTGGCGAATCTCGTCGGCAACGCGATCAAGTTCACGCCGCCCGGTGGAAAGGTCAGTTTGCGCGCGAGCATGGACAAGCGTGGTCCGCGGGTGGACATCATCGACAGTGGTCCGGGCATACCTGCCGACGAGCGCGATGCGGTGACACGCCGCTTCTACCGCGGCGACAATAGCCGCACGACGGCGGGCTCGGGGCTTGGTTTGAGCATCGTCAGCGCCATCGTGCGCCTGCATGGTTATGCGCTGGATATTGGCCAGGCGACCACGGGCGCGCGTCTCACGCTGTATTGCTATCCGGTGGCACCGGGCGAGAAGCCCGGAACCTGTCTATCCCGTGCCGTGCCGGATGTGACGCCTTTGACGGTGTGAGCGCGAGCTTCGCTCTTACCCCTTCTCCCCTCCGGGGAGAAGGTTGGGATGAGGGGCGGGTGCTCGCGATCACGCTACAACTGAGCGTGGCGGCAAGGGTGCCGCCTACGCAGCGGGCGTTTCGACTGCCTGCCGGCAGCCGAGTCACTTTTCTTTTGCGGGCCCAAAAGAAAAGTAACCCAAAGAAAATGGCCTAAAAAGCTCATAGCATTGCGTTGTATACGAGCCTGAAGGGCGTGGCCAGACAGATGGGTTGCGGCCCATGGCGAGACACAGCAGCTGCACCGCAACGCGCCGAGGCGCAGAGGGCTTAAGGCGTGGATGGTGGGGTGGCCTTCTGAGTGTCGGGATACCGCGAGCGTTTCGACCCCCGGCCGGACCTGCTTTAAGTCCTCACCGCTTTGGCGCGTTGCGGTGTAGCCGCTGTGTCTCGCCTTGGGCAACCAGCTATTTGTTCGCGCAAACCTTCCAACGCTTCTATCTCACGGAGTGCTACCAGCTCTTGAGGCCGTTTTCTTTGGGTTACTTTTCTTTTGGGCCAGCTGTATAGACCGGAGACATGGGTGACAGACGTGCCAGGACATGGGTAACAGTTTAGTCCACGTCGCGCAGGTCGATGGTCGTCAGGTGGTGATGAGCAAAATAGAGGTCGTAGAGGCCGTCCTGGGCATCGCGTGGTCGTGCCGCGATACGGTGACCGCGTAGGGCATTGGAGACCTTGAGGGCGTGGCCATGCAGGTACACCCGACCATTGGCCAGCACCGTCAAGACTTCATCCTGAGGCGCGTACTCAATGCTCGGCAAGACCTCGGGAAAGGCCCGGGAGCTGGGTCGATAGCGCGCCTGAGGCACCGCCATGGCGATCCCTTCGTGCGGCCGGATCTGGTTGTAGATGGTGCGCCAACGATCCAAGGCTCGCTGCATGTGCGCCTGATCGGTGAAGGCAGCGCCCTGCAGGACCTCGGCCTTGAGGCTGCGATGAAAGCGCTCGTCCTTGCCGTTGGTCTGCGGGTGCGCAGGCGCGCTGAAGCTGACGCGAATCCCCAAGCGGACCAGCCACAGACTCAGGGCCGACAGACCCCGGGAATCGCCGCCGGGACTTCCCCAGGGCGAGCCGTTGTCCATGTTCATGCGCAGCGGCAAGCCATACCGACGGAAGGTGTGGGTCAGCGCGGTCTGCACGGTGGCGGCGCGCATATCGGGCACCGCGCGTAACGCCAGGTTGTACCGGGAATGGTCATCCAGCACGGTGAGTGGATCGCAGCGCCCTGACCCCAGGACCACCGTCCCCTTGAAGTCCATCTGCCACAGCTCATTGGGCGCGGCGTGTTCAAAGCGTTGCCATCCCGGCGAGGTTCCCGGGGTGGCGGGGCACAGCAACCCGTGCCGGCGCAGGATGTGGGTGATCGCGCTTGGCGCCGGAACGTCGCTATGGCCGCGGTTGTGCAACACGCGCGCTAGCTTGCGTCCACCCCAGCACGGATGCTGCTGACGCAAGCGCACCACAGCCTCCTCCATCACCTCATCGGTGCGTGTGGGTGAGCTATGTGGCTGGCGTGAGCGATTGCTCAGCGGCTCGTCCGCCGCCGCTCGCTGTAACCACTTATAGGCGGTCTTGCGACTGATGCCGAAACGGCGTGCCAGCTCGCTCATGCTCACGCCTTGGCCGTGTGCCAGGGCGACAAACTCGGTACGAAGAGACATCGGTGTGGCTTCCTTCCAAGGCATGGAAATCGGCACCTCGTTAGCGCCTTAAGGCGATGCCGAGGTGTAACCCATGTCCTGGCACACCTGTTACCTATGTCTCCGGTCTATACAGGGCCAGCAAAAGAAAAGTGACTCGAGCGCCGGCAGGCGATCGAAACGCCCGCTGCGTAAGCGGCAAGCTGGCGGCTACGCCCAATTATCGCGTGAACGAGAGCCCCCTCATCCCGCCCTTCTCTCCAAAGGGGAGAAGGGGTAAGAGCGTGTGTGACTCGGCGAGCGCAACGCCCACGGCGTCCCACAGGGACTCCCTGCGGTCGTAAGTGGCAACCTGGCGACAACGTCACCCGGAAAAGAACGAAGCCTGAGTGGCAACATGAAATTATCTTCATCCGCACGGTCAACCCTTTAGCGCATCCGCGTGCGAAAATTTGTCGCAACGCATCATTTCGCGCACGGAATTCCCCCGAATGCTTGGCATCGTCCGGATCGCGCTTACGCGGCCCTATACCTTTGTTGTCTTCGCCCTGCTCATCCTGCTCTCCGGAGTCATGGCAGCAGCGCGTACGCCAACCGACATCTTTCCGGAGATCAATATTCCGGTGATCGCCGTGGCGTTCCAGTTCACCGGCATGACGCCCGACCAGATGGCGGGGCGCATCAACACGCCGTTCGAGCGTGTGCTGACCACCACGGTCAACGACATCGAGCATATCGAAGCGGAATCGATCAACGGCATCGGCGTCACGAAGATCTTCTTCCAGCCCGGCGTGAACATCGCCGTGGCCAATGCCCAAGTCACTGCTGTCGCACAGACCCTGCTCAAGCAGTTGCCGCAGGGCGCCACACCGCCGCTGATCGTGAACTACAACGCGTCGACCGTGCCCATTCTTCAGCTGGGATTGTCGGGCAAGGGCCTTAGCGAGCAGCAGCTGGGCGACCTCGGCCTCAACCTCTTGCGCCCCCAGCTGGTGACGGTGCCGGGTGCGGCGATCCCGTATCCCTTCGGTGGCAAGACGCGCCAGGTTCAGCTGGATGTGGATCCCGCTGCCTTGCAGGCGCGCGGCCTGTCGACGCAGGACGTGGCCAATGCGCTGGCGGCGCAGCAGCAGATCAATCCGGTCGGCACGCAGAAGATCGGCAAGTACGAATACGTGATGGATCTGAACAACGCTGCGACGCACGTACAGGAGCTGGAAGACCTGCCGATCAAGACCGCCAATGGCACCACCATCTATATCCGCGATGTGGCGCACGTGCGTGACGGCAATCCGCCGCAGACCAATATCGTGCACGTCGACAGCGTGCGTTCCACCCTGCTGTCGGTGCTGAAGAACGGCTCGACTTCGACGCTGGCGATCGTGGCGGGCGTGCGCGAAAAGCTGGCAGGCATGAAGGGTGCGCTGCCGGACAACCTGACGGTGACGCCGATCGGCGACCAGTCCGTGTTCGTGCGCGCATCGATCAATGGCGTGGTCCGCGAAGGCATCATCGCGGCCGCTTTGACCAGCCTGATGATCCTGTTGTTCCTGGGTAGCTGGCGTTCGACCCTGATCATCGCCACGTCCATACCGCTGGCCGTGCTGGGTTCGGTGTTCACGCTGTCGGCCATCGGGCAGACGCTCAACATCATGACGCTGGGTGGCCTGGCGCTGGCGGTCGGCATCCTGGTGGACGAAGCCACGGTGACCATCGAGAACATCAACTGGCACCTGGAACAGGGCAAGGATGTGATCACGGCGATCATCGATGGTTCGGCGCAAATCGTGGTGCCGGCCTTCGTCTCGCTGCTGTGCATCTGCATCGTGTTCGTACCGATGTTCTTCCTGCCGGGTGTGGCGCGCTACCTGTTCGTGCCGATGGCGGAGGCGGTGATCTTCGCGATGATCTTCTCCTTCATCCTCTCGCGTACCTTGGTGCTGACCATGGCCAAGTACCTGTTGCAGGCGCATCCGCCCACCGCAGACGAACATGGCCAGCACCTGCCGCTGCCGCCGCCGAAGACGGCGCTGGGCCGCTTCCAGCGCGCCTTCGTGGACCGCTTCGAGCGCATTCGCGCCGGCTATAGCGGCCTGCTCGACCTCGCGTTGCAGCACCGCAAGGTGTTCGTGCTGGGCTTCCTCGGTTTCGTCGTGCTGTCGTTTGCGCTGTTGCCGGGCCTGGGTAGCAACTTCTTCCCCGATGTCGATGGCGGCCAGATCCTGGTGCATGCCCGTGTGCCGGTGGGTACGCGCGTGGAGGTGACGGCCGCCCAGTTCGCCGACATGGAAAAAACCATTCGCCAGATCATTCCGCCGGACGAGCTGGAAACGATGGTCGACAACATCGGCCTCTACAGCAGCTCGATCAACACCATCTACAACAACACCGGCGAGATCGGCGAGCAGGATGGCGACATCCAGATCTCGCTGAAGCAAGGTCATCGCCCCAGCGCCGAGTACGTGAAGATCCTGCGCGAGAAGTTGCCGCGGCTGTTTCCGGGCACGGTGTTCTCGTTTCCGCCGGCCGATATCGTCAGCCAGATCCTCAACTTCGGTTCGCCGGCGCCGATCGACCTGCAGATCCGTGGCTACCATCTGTCCGATAACTTCGTGTACGCGAACCAGCTGTTGAACAGGATTCGCCAGATCCCCGGGGTGGCCGACGCGCGCATCCAGCAGTCGCAGGCGGAACCCGCGTTCAAGATCAAGGTGGATCGCACGCGTGCGCAGCTGCTGGGCCTGACCGAGGCTGATGTGACCAGCAGCCTGGTTGCCGATCTTTCCGGTACGTCGCAGGTGGCACCAACGTTCTGGTTGAATCCTGACAACGGCGTGACCTATCCGATTTCCGCGCAGGTGCCGCAATACCGGCTCGATTCCCTCGCCTCGCTGAGCAACCTGCCGATTACTTCGAAGACCGGCGGCAACTCGCAAGTACTGGGTGCGTTGGCCGAATTCACGCGTTCGCACAGCAACACCGTGGTGAGCCAGTACAACATTCAGTCGATGGTGGAGATCTTCGCCACCACGCAGGGGCGCGACCTGGGCGCGGTGTCCGCCGACATCCAGAAGTTGCTCAAGGACACTGAGCAGGCCAAGCCCAAGGGCGCGAATGTCGCGCTGCTGGGTCAGGTGCAGACGATGCATGACGCTTACTTCGGCCTGCTGTTCGGCCTGCTCGGTTCGGGTGTGCTGGTATACCTGTTGATCGTGGTGAACTTCCAGTCGTGGACCGACCCGTTCGTGATCATTACCGCCTTGCCTGCCGCGCTGGCCGGCATCGTGTGGATGCTGTTCGTCACGCACACGACGTTGTCGGTGCCGGCATTGACGGGCGCGATCATGTGCATGGGCGTGGCCACGGCCAACTCGGTGCTGGTGGTGAGCTTCTGCCGCGAGCGCCTGGCCGAGCACGGCGATGCCACGCTGGCGGCGCGAGAAGCAGGTTTCGTGCGCTTCCGTCCCGTGCTGATGACCGCGCTGGCGATGATCATCGGCATGGTGCCCATGGCGCTGGGCCTGGGCGACGGCGGTGAGCAGAATGCGCCGTTGGGCCGTGCCGTCATCGGCGGCCTGCTGTTCGCCACCACCGCCACCCTGATCTTCGTACCCGTCGTCTTTTCCATCGTGCATGCGCGGCGTGGCCGCGCGCCTGATTCGGCCCCACTCGCCGGAGAGCCTGTCCATGTTTAAGAGCCTGTATTCATATGCCAAGTACCCCGCGTTGCGCCTGAGTGGCCGCCACGCGGCCGTGCTTGGCGCAGCGCTTGACTGGCCGTCAAGTCAAGCCGAGCGCGGTCGCGTGGCGGCCACTCAGGCGCAACCCTTCGGGCCGGGTCTGTTTGCCCTCTGGGCGGCGTCATCACTCAGTCGTGTATCGACATACACTTCTTCGTTCTTCCTTGCCCAGCGGGCAAACAGCTCCCGGCGCGGGGTACTTGGCATATGAATACTGGCTCTGACCATCTCACTTCGCTTCCCGAGTCGACGCCGTCGCCGCGTCGACTGCGCTTGGCCGCCGCGATCGGCGCGGTCGTGTTCGGCTCGATCGTGGTGATCGGTGTCACCACGCGTCTTACCGAGGCACGCAGCCTGCGGCAGTGGACCGACGCGCAGGCGATTCCCACCGTGGTCATCTCGACGCCCGAGCCCAACGATGGCAAGGCGCCGCTTGAGTTGCCCGCGCAGATGGATGCCTTCACCAACGCGCCGATCTACGCGCGCACCAGCGGTTACCTGAAGTCCTGGGACAAGGACATTGGCGCGCAGGTCAAGGCCGGCGATCTGTTGGGCGTGATCGACACGCCTGATCTCGACCAGCAGCTGCTGCAGGCGCAGGCCGACCTGGCCAGTGCGCGCGCGAACGCCGCGCTGGCCGCCACCACCGCCAAGCGCTGGCAGGAGTTGCGGGCAACGGATGCCGACTCGGTGTCGCAGCAGTCGGTGGATCAATACAACGGCGACTACGCTGCCAAGCAGGCGCAGGCCAATGCGGCACAGGCCAACCTCGATCGCCTGAAGGCGCTCAAGTCCTATGCGCGCATCCTGGCGCCGTTCGATGGTCGCGTCACCGCGCGCAACACCGACGTCGGCGCCTTGATCACGGCCGACAGCAGCGGCAGCGGCACGCCGCTGTTCGCGGTATCGGACACCAGCAAGCTGCGCGTCTATGTGCGCGTGCCGCAGGTTTATGCACCGGGCATTCATCGCGGCGACGTCGCCACGCTGAGCGTGCCCGAGTATCCCGGAAAGACCTTCAGCGCAAAGGTCGAGGCCGATGCGCGCGCGATCGCACCCACCTCGGGCACGACCCTGGTCCAATTGCTGGTCGATAATCCCGATGGCCGCCTGCTGCCGAGCAGCTATGCCAGCGTGAGCTTCAATGTGGCGTCGGACATGCATGGCGTGCGAGTTCCCGCCGAAGCGCTGATCTTCGACGACAAGGGGCTGCGTGTGGCCACGCTGGATGCCGAGGACCACGTGCAATTCAAGACGGTGACCATCCGTCGCGATTTCGGCAAGACGGTGGAACTGGGTTCGGGCCTGGCGCCCGCTGATCGCGTGATCGATAACCCACCCGACGGCTTGGCTAACGGTGATTCGGTCCGTATTGCCAAGAACACGCAGCCGGCGACGAAGCCCCATGAAAAAGCCTAAGAGCCTGGCCGCCACCGTGGCGGCGACCTTGATGCTTGGTGCCTGCTCGCTGGCGCCAGCCTACAAGGTGCCGGATGCACCGGTGGCGCCCCAGTACCAGCCTGCTGGCCCGTGGACCACGGCCGCGCCGGCCGATCAATGGCCGCGCGAAGGCTGGTGGAAACTGTACGGCGATGCGCGCCTGGACGATCTCGAAGATCAGCTGCTCGCGCATAACGCCGATCTTGCCGCGGCGTTTGCGAGCTACCAGCAGTCACGCGATTTCCTGGCTCAGGTGCGCGCCGATCTGTTTCCTCAGGTATCGCTGGGCGCGGGTGCGATCCGCAACCGCCAGTCCGACAACGCCGCGTTGCGCGGCGCGACGTCGCCGGCCTGGTACGACACCTATTCGTTGACCGGCCAGGCCAGCTACGAAGTCGATCTGTGGGGGCGCGTGCACGACAACGTGGCCTCCGGCCGCGCCTCGATGCAGGCGTCGGCGGCGGATCTCGCGTCGGTGCGTTTGAGCCTCGAAGCGGAGCTGGCCGACACGTATCTGGCGTTGGTGGGCGAGGATCGCCAGATCGATCTGTTGCAGAAGAGCGTGGATGCCTACCAGCGTGCGCTGCAGCTCACCAAGACCCTGCAGGCCGGCGGCGCCGTATCCGGGCTGGATGTGAATCGCGCGCAGACGCAGTTGTCATCGACGCGTTCGCAGCTTGCGCAGACGCAGGCGCAGCGTGCCTTGCTGCAGCATGCGATCGCAGTGCTGGTGGGCCAGTCGGCCTCGACGTTCGCGCTGGATGCGAAGACCGATCTGCCCAATCTGCCGGTAATTCCAGTCGGCCTGCCGTCGACGTTGTTGCAGCGTCGCCCGGATATCGCCGCGGCGGAACGCCGCACGGCCGAAGCGAATGCGCAAATCGGCGTGGCGCGTTCGGCTTTCTTTCCGTCCCTGACCCTGAGCGCCGGCGGCGGCTTCGGCAGTGGCGCCTGGGGCAACCTGCTGACGGCGCCGAGCCAGGTCTGGGCGCTGGGCCCGAGCCTGTTGATGGACGTGTTCGATGGTGGCCGCCGTCGCGCCCAGGTGGCGGCTGCGCATCACGCCACGGACGAGGCAGGTGCGCGCTACCGCGGTGTCGTGCTGACGGCGTTCCAGCAAGTGGAAGACAACCAGTCGATCCTGACTGACCTCGGCACGGCGATGGTCGATCAGCGCGACGCGGTCAACGCCGCGGATCACACGCTGAAACTGTCGCTGGCGCTCTACAAGCAGGGTGCGAACAGTTACCTGGATGTGGTGACGGCGCAGGTTGCTGCGCTGGATGCGCATCAGGGCCTGCTCAGCCTGCAGACGAACCAATTGCGCGCGAGCGTGGGCCTGGTGCGCGCGCTGGGTGGCGGCTGGTCCAATGACGAGCTGGCGCCGGACCATCTCGCGCAGGAACAGAAAATGATGGGCTCGACGAAGTGATGAACGGAAAGACGGACTGTTGTCCGTCTTTCCGCGGCGAATCTTGTCGTAGGAGCGCACCCTGTGCGCGATCTGGGCCTGCAGCGCTACCGTTGGGTGGGTTTTTCGCGCACAGGGTGCGCTCCTACCTAAGAACTTTGTGCCAGTGTCCGTCTTTGCCTGCCCGCATCGCGGCGAATTGTAGGAGCGCACCCTGTGCGCGATCGGAGCCTGCAGCGCTGCCGCTACGTAGGCTTTTCGCGCACAGGGTGCGCTCCTACATAAGAACTTCGTGGCTAGCTTTTACGCCTCAGAGCTCGGCAGCCAGCAGCGTCTCCAGCTTGCGCTGGTCGGCCGCGAACTTGCGGATGCCATCGGCAAGCTTGTCGGTCGCCATCGCGTCTTCGTTGTGGCCCCAGCGGAAGGCAGCCTCGCTGATCGGGGCGGGCCTGTTCTTGCGCACACCGTCGTCGCTCAACGCGTGGGCCAGCGGCGACGGGTCCTGCTCCAGCTTTTCGAGCAGGTCAGGACTGATGGTGAGTCGATCGCAGCCTGCCAGCGCCTGGATCTGGCCGACGTTGCGGAAGCTCGCGCCCATGACCACGGTATGGAAGCCGTGTTCCTTGTACCAGGCATAGATGCGGCGCACCGATAGCACGCCGGGATCCTCGTCCGGTGCATAGCTCTTGGTGGCCGTGTTTGCCACGTACCAGTCCATGATGCGGCCGACGAACGGCGAGATCAGGAACACGCCCGCCTCGGCGCAGGCCACGGCCTGCTCGAACGAGAACAGCAAGGTGAGGTTGCACTGGATGCCATCCTTTTCAAGCTGCTCGGCAGCGCGGATACCTTCCCACGTCGACGCGATCTTGATGAGGATGCGCCCGCGCGGCACGCCGGCCTGCTCGTAAAGCTCGACCAGACGCTCGGCCTTGGCGATGGTGGCATGCGTGTCGAATGACAGGCGCGCATCGACCTCGGTGGAGACGCGCCCTGGCACCAGTTCGACGATCTTGCGGCCGACGGCCACGGCGAGATGATCGCCCGCGTCGACCAGCTGCTGCTCGCGCGAATGGCTCTTGGACTTGGCCCAGGCCACGGCTTCTTCGATCAGCGGCGCGTACGCCGGCAGCTCGGTGGCCTTCAGCAGCAGCGAGGGGTTGGTGGTGGCATCCACCGGCCGATAGCGGGCGATAGCCTCGATGTCACCGGTGTCGGCGACGACGGTGGTGTATTGGCGCAGTTGCTCTAGTTGGGAAGACACGGCGATTTCCGTCTGGGTGAACCGTGGATTCTCCACGCTATGGGTCATCAGGCAAGGGCCGTGGAGCACGGGATGGCTCATCGGACCCGGTGACGATGCGGGCATGGCGCTGATAGGTCCAGTACGACCATGCCCAATCCAGCAGGACGACCAGCCGGTTGCGGAAGCCGATCAGGAAGGTCACATGGGCCAGTAGCCAGACCCACCAGGCCAGCAGGCCGGAGAGCTTCAGGCGGCCAAACTGCGCCACGGCGGCCATGCGTCCGATGGTCGCCAGCACCCCATCGTCGCGATAGCGGAACGGTCGAGTGAGCGGGGTGCCCCGCCAACGTGCCCGCAGGGTATCGGCGACGTAACGGCCCATCTGCTTGGCGGCGGGCGCCACGCCGGGAACCGGCTTGCCGTTCTCCTGCGTGACACTGGCGAGATCGCCGATCACAAACACCTCCGGATGGTCTGGCAGGCTCAGATCCGGTTGCACCAGCACGCGTCCCGCGCGGTCCACGGGCGCGCCCAGCAATCGGCCCAGGGGCGAGGCGGCGACACCCGCGGCCCACAGCACCGTGCGTGCGGTATGCGGCGTATCTCCGAACATGACGCCGCTGCCGTCAATGGCAGTGACGGCGGTGTCGAGCCGGATGTCGACGCCGAGCTTGAGCAACTGCCGGCGCGCTTTTTCGGAGAGGTCCGTATCGAAGGCGGGCAATAGCCGCGGCCCGGCCTCCACCAGCAAGACATGGGCCTTGCGTGGATCGGCCCGGCGGAATTCGCGCGGCAACGTATGCCGGGCGAGCTCGGCGAGCGTGCCGGCGAGTTCGACGCCGGTAGCGCCACCGCCGACCACCACAAAATTGAGCCACGCCTGCCGTCGTGCCGGGTCGTCCTCGCGTTCGGCCCGCTCGAAGGCAAGCAGCACGCGGCGACGGATGGTGAAAGCGTCGTCCAGCGTCTTGAGGCCCGGAGCATGGGCTTCCCATTCGTCATGCCCGAAGTACGCATGCGTCGCGCCGGTGGCGACGATGAGGACGTCATAGCCCAACTCGCCGTTGCTCAAGCGAACGCGGCGTTGCGCAAGGTCGACATCCAAGGCTTCGTCCATCAAGACGGTGACATGGGTCTGCTTGCGCAGGATCTGCCGCAGGGGCGCCGCGATGGAGGGCGCCGACAGGCCGGCGGTGGCCACCTGGTAGAGCAAGGGTTGAAACAGGTGGTGATTGCGCCGATCGATCAAGGTGACGCGGGCCTCGGTGTCAGCGAGCCCCCGGGCCGCGGCCAGCCCGCCGAAGCCACCGCCAAGAATCACGACGTGAGGCGCTGTCGAGGAAGAACCTAAGTTGCTGTCGTCCATGCTATGCCTCGCTGCAAGAGACCATGGTGCCTAGGGAAGCCGTGCTGCCTTGCGTTCTTGCTCAGTAGAGATCGATGGGGTCGACGTCGAGCGACCAGCGTACGCGGCGCGCGGAAGGCAGGCGCCACAGCGACTGGTGCCAGGGACGAAGCACGGCGTGCAAGGCGCTGCGGCTGGTGGCTTCGATCAACAACTGCCCTCGATGACGCCCTGCACGCAAGGGCATCGGGGCAGGCATGGGACCGGCAATTTGCAACGACGCGCCGGCCAGCGCGGCGTGGGCGTCGGCGAGAAAGGCATCCACGTGTTCGCGCTGGTGCGCATCCGCGCGCAGCAAGACCTGATGGCCGTAGGGCGGCAGGTCGATGCTGCGACGCTCATCGAGCAAGCTGCTGGCAGCAGCGGCATAACCCTGGGCGAGCAGCTGGCGCAACAGCGGATGATCCGGATGATGGGTCTGCAGCAGCACGCGTCCCGGCTTGCTGGCGCGTCCCGCGCGTCCGGCGACTTGAACCACCAGCTGGGCGAGTCGTTCGCTGGCGCGGAAATCCACGCTGTGCAGGCCTTCGTCCACGCCAACAATCGCGACGAGGGTGAGGTTGGGCAGGTCGTGGCCTTTGGCCAGCATCTGGGTGCCGACGAGGATCGCGGGACGATCCTCATGCAGCCCTTCCAGCAGTTGCTCGAACGCATCGCGCCGGCGCGTGGTCTCACGGTCGACGCGTAGCACCGGCACGTCGGTAAAGCGTGCGGCGAGTGCTTCTTCCAGCCGTTCCGTGCCCTGGCCCTGGGGCTTGAGATCGGGCGCCTGGCAGGCCGGACATTGCTCGGGTACGCGCGAGCTGTAATCGCAGTGGTGACAGATCAGCTGGCGACGGCCGGCATGCAAGGTCAGCGGGTGTTCGCAGCGCGGGCATTCGGCATGCCAGCCGCAGGCGTGGCAGAGCAAGACCGGCGCATAGCCACGACGGTTGCGAAACACCAGCGCCTGTTCGCCACGCGCCACGGTGTCGGCCACCGCGGCGAGCAAGGCCGGCGAAAGGCCGTGCTCCAGCCGTTGCGCGCGCATGTCCACGATCTGTACCTGCGGCGGCCGGATGGCGCCCGGGCGTGCCCGCAAATGCAGCGACTGGTAGCGACCGGCTTTTACATTGGCCAGGGATTCCAGCGATGGCGTCGCCGAGCCCAGCACCACCGGCACGTCGAGTGCGCGCGCGCGCAGCAAGGCGAGATCGCGTGCGTGATAGCGAAAACCTTCCTGTTGTTTATAGGCGCTGTCGTGTTCCTCATCGACCACGATCAAGCCGGCCTGCGGAAGTGGCGTGAACACGGCCGAGCGCGTGCCCAGGATGACCTTGGCCTCACCGCTGCGGGCGCGCAACCACGCGCGTGCGCGGTCCCCTTCGGCCAGATTGGAATGCAGCACCTGCACCGACACGCCGAGCCGTTCGCGCAGCCGACGCACGGTCTGTGGCGCGAGACCAATCTCCGGCACCAGCAGCAGGGCTTGCTTGCCCTGCGCGATGACTTGTTCGATCAGCGCCAGATACACCTCGGTCTTGCCGCTGCCGGTGACGCCATCGAGCAGGAACGGTTGAAACCGGCCGAGCGATGCGCCGATCGTCGACACGGCCTGTTGTTGCTCGGCGCTCAAGATTGGCGCCACCGTAGACGGCGTATGAGCAGCGAGCCGGGATTCGACTCGTGCGATCAGGCCCGCTTCCGCCAACCGACGCGCCGCGTCACGCCAGCCGGGCTAGTGCCTCGTGGAGCACGTCGGCGGTCAGCGGCCCGGCAGCAAGCGTTTCCAGCAACGCCCGGCTTCGGCCACGGCGGCTCGCGGCATCAAGCGCGCTGCGACCTGCCTGCGTGAGCTCCCACATTTCCTCGCGGGTGTCGGGAAGCGCACGGTCCTCGCGCAACGCCAGCGGCAACGCGTTGGCATACGCCTCGCCAGGGGCGCCAAGCCAGTAGTCGGCGGCCCAGGCCAGGGTCGGCCATCAACTCGGCGTCGAGCAGGGGGGCGTCATCCAGCACGCGCAACGCCCGCTTGAGTCGCGCCTGGCCGACGGTCGTTTCCACATCCGACGCCACCACGACGCCGACGGCCGTGCTCTTGCCGAACGGCACCAGCACGCGGCTGCCCACACTTGCCTGGCCTGCTTCAGGGGGCAGGTAGTCGAACAGGGTCGGTAACGGAACCGGGAGGGCGATGCGAAGGACGGCGGGCATGAAGACCTCATGGCGGCTCAGTGTAACTGGGCCAGTTACGGACCGGGACGGTGCGACGAAGCCTTACATGCGGCGGCGAATGGTCGGCTGTCCGGGGCTTGCGCCCGATTGCTTCCTCATCATCTAGGAGTCGAGGCTAAGTGACTCTTGGCAGGGGTCTTTTCCATTTATCCACAGCATCTGTGGATAAGTCTGTGGATGTAACGTTGAGGGAGTGCCGTAACGCGCATGAAAACGCCCTTCATGACGCTCTGTGTAAGTTTTAACCAAGCAAAAATAGTATTAAAAAACATGCAGTTAAAATTTTTGCTCGACTAGCGTTCATACAACTGACATAGGCATGAGACTTGCCTTGACAGCCATGTGACGCTGTGTAAAACCCCCAACGCGAACCCTTCCGATCGCCCGCAAACCCGCGCCACTTCGCGAATTTAATGTGATGAGCATCACAAAATAGCGGTGGACGTCAGTGCGTGAAACCCAAGAGCGCGGCGAAGCCCAGCGCGTATCCAAGCAGCCACACATAGCACCAGCCGGCGAACAGGTATTTCACCGAGGTCATGAACCAGCCTTGGCGGTAGACCCGCTTCTGCATGATCAGCAGATAGACAGGCACCCATGCGAAGAGCGCCCAGCCGATAAAGGACAGAGGCAGACCCACCCATGCTGCATGTGGGACGACCCAGCTGCGCAGCAGGAGTAGCAGCATGCCCAGCAGCAGCGCCAGAAACATGAAAGCGTGGCTGTGCAACGCCACAATCAGGTGTTCCATGTAGAGCCTGCGCTTGAAGATGTACATCAGCTTCAATAGCAGGGCGAACATCGGCAGCAGCAGGAACATGGTCTGCGGCAGCACGGCGAACGTGCCCGATAGCACCCGTTCGGTAGCCTCGGCGCCTTCTTCGCCGCCAGCGCTGATGCTTTTCACGTTGGCCGTGGCGTGGGCGAGCGAGCGCGTGAGGCTGGCGTTCATGCTGTCGGGCAGCCAGTCCAGATGGACCTGATGGGGCTCCAGGATCCAGCCTTTGGCATCAAGGTTTTCCAGTGGCATCGCGCCAAGCTGGGCAAGGCGATGATTGGCATGGTCGCGCTCGACCGACAACGCCTTTTTCAGAGCCTTGCCGTGCAGCTCGGTGCCGTCGGGGGACTTCTCGCCGCTCTGGCGCACCTGCTGGTAGTGCGCGCGCACCGCGTCGGCCGTGTTGTCCTTGGCGTACTCGCCGGTGCCGGCGCTGGCCGTCGTGTCGAATTTGACGAAACCGAGGTTGTCCATCGCCAGGTGGCAGAGAAAGAACGCCAGCAGGCACAGCACAAACATCAGGCGAAATGGCGGCACATAACGTTGGCGTCGGCCGGAGAAGTACTCCATGGTGAGGAAACCGGGCCGGTACAGCAGCGGCGGCAGCGTATGCACCACGCGGCCATCCACGTGCAGGATCATTTCCAGCGTGTCCTCGACCATGTGATGCATGGGCCTGAGCACGCCGTGGATGGATTGCCCGCATTCGTGGCAGAACTCACCCTGCATGGGCGTACCGCAGTTGGTGCAGTGGACGCCCTCGAACGACACCAGTTCCTTCTTCATGTGTCTCCCCCGAGTTCAACAAGCGAGCGATCTTGGCACAAGCGGGTGACAGCCGGCACCTACGCCCTGGCAGGGGCCGGCTCCTTCCATGGCTCCTGTAGACTCCACGCCCCAGGAGTCCCCTTTCATGACGTCTTTCCGCCCCGATCGCGCCAGAGTGGCGCACGAGGTCGGCGCCACGGTGCGCCTCGCCCTGCCGTTGATCGCTGCCCAGCTGGCGGCGGTAGGCCCGAACTTTGTCGATGCGGTGCTGGCCGGCCATTTGAGCGCGCATGTGCAGGCCGCCGTCACCACGGCGGTCAGTATCTGGGCGCTCGCCCTGGTCAGCGGCATGGGCATGATGATGGCCGTGCCGCCCTCGGTGGCGCAGCTGGATGGCGCCGGCCGCCGGCACGAAGTCGGCGCCGTCTTCGTGCAGGCGCTGTGGCTGGCCTGGGGCATGGGCATCGTGCTGTGGTTCCTGGTACGCCATGCTTCGCCGATGCTGGACTGGATCGGCGTGGTGCCGACCTTGCGCACCGATGTCACGCATTTCCTGCATGCCATCAGCTGGGCGGCTCCGGCCTTGACCAGCTATTTCGCGCTGCGCGGCCTGTCCGAAGGCCTGTCGATGACGCGGCCGTCGATGTACTTCAGCTTTGGCGGCCTGCTGCTGCTGGCGCCGCTGGGCTACGTCATGATGTATGGCCGACTCGGCCTGCCGCAGATGGGTTCGCTGGGTAGCGGCATAGCCACGGCTATCGTGCTGTGGTTGGAGATGATCGGCTTCTCCGTCTTCGTGGCCAGGCACCCGGCCTATCGCGACCTGGGCCTGCGTGCCGGCATGGCGTGGCCCAACCCGAAGATCCTGGGAGAACTGCTGAAGATCGGCGGCCCGATGGCGGTCACCCTGCTGGCCGAGGGTGGTCTGTTCGTGGCCGTCGCATTGGCCATTGCGACTCTCGGCGAAACGGTCGTGGCCAGTCACCAGGTGGCGCTGAGCGTGGCCACCGTGGCCTTCATGGTGCCGCTGGGTTTGTCGATGGCGATCACCGTGCGAGTGGGCAATGCGGTCGGCCGTGACGATGCGCGGGGGGTCCGCTACGCCGGTTTTTGCGGTATCGCCTTGGCGCTTTGCGTGCAGTCGGTGTCCTCGAGCGTGATGCTGGGCATGCCGCATCTGTTGGCCCGCCTGTACACGCACGATGCGGCCGTGATCGCGCTCGCCGCCCAGCTGATGCTGCTGGCAGGCCTGTTCCAGTTCTCCGATGGCATCCAGGTCACCTCCAATGGTGCCTTGCGCGGGCTCAAGGACACGCGCGTGCCCATGGTCATCACCTTGTTCGCCTACTGGGTTGTCGGCATGCCGGTGGGCTGGTGGCTCGCGTTCCACCTCGGCATGGGTGCACGCGGTATGTGGATGGGCCTGATTGCCGGCCTCAGCATGGCCGCCGTGCTGCTATTTGCACGCTTCTGGCGCAACGCGTTTCATGGAAGCTGGCGGCGGCCGCGCTGAGGATTTTGGGCTGCCTCGCCGCGCTTTAGCTCCTTCTCCCCTTCGGGCGACCCGAAGGTAGTCCCTGTGGGAGAGCAAGGTTGGGATGAGGGGCGGGTGCTCGCGATCACGCGACAACTAAGCGTTGCCGCCAGGGTGCCGCCTACGCAGCGGGCGTTTCGACTGCCTGCCGGCAGCCGAGTCACTTTTCTTTTGCTGGCCCAAAAGAAAAGTAACCCAAAGAAAATGGCCTAAAAAGCTCATAGCATTGCGTTGGATACGAGCCTGAAGGGTCTGGCCAGATAGATAGGTTGCGGCCCATGGCGAGACACCGCGGCTACACCGCAACGCGCCGTTGCACAGAGGGCTTAAATCGTGGGTGGTGGGTGGCCACCTGAGCATCGGGATACCGCAAGCGTTTCGACCGTCGGCCGAGCCTGCTTTAAGTCCTCACTGCCTTGGCGCGTTGCGGTGTAGCCGCGGTGTCTCGCCTTGGGCAACCAGCTATTTGTTCGCGCAAACCTTCCAACGCTTCTATCTCACGGAGTGCTACCAGCTCTTGAGGCCGTTTTCTTTGGGTTACTTTTCTTTTGGGCCGGCGGTTTCAACCGGTCGACGCAACCATTTCCTGTAATTTCTGGGCGGGTGTCAAGAAGCCTAATGTCTTGCGTGGCCGTTCGTTGAGTTCACGCGCTACTTTGTTTAACTGTGCCTGCGTCAGAGATGCCAGGTCCTTGCCCTTGGGAAAGTACTGCCGCAGTAACCCATTGGTGTTTTCGTTGCTGCCGCGCTGCCAAGGGCTATAGGGATCACAGAAGTAGACTTGCATGTTGGTCGCCAGACTGAAGTCCTTGTGTTGGGACAACTCCTTGCCCCGGTCCCAGGTCAACGACTGTCGCAGCTGTGCTGGCAGCTGGCCTATCACGCGCTTAAGTGCCCCCACCACGTCCTGAGTCTGCTTGCTGGAAACCTTCACTAACAGCACATAACGCGTCTGGCGCTCCACCAGCGTGGCGATATGGCTGTTGTTGCCGCCTGACAGCAGATCCCCTTCCCAGTGGCCAGGTACCGCACGATCCTGCACCTCTGCAGGCCGTTCACTGATCGACACGGCATCCAGGATCTTTCCTCGGCCATCTTTACTTCGCACATGCTTCGATTGCCGCATCAACCGTTCGAAACGCAGATGCGACATCAGCTCTTTTTTCAGGACGCCGCGCGCCTGAACATACAAGCTGCGATAGATCGTCTCATGCGACACACGCATCGTCTCGTCGTGGGGATACGCTAGCTTAAGCCACTGCGCGATCTGTTCAGGCGACCAGTTCCGCTTGAGCCTTGCAGCCACCACCTGCTGTAGCCGCAGTCGGCTAGCCAGCACGCATCGCTTGGGGCGCTGCGCATTCTTCCAGGCCCGCTTGTCCGCCGGCTCCGCACGGTACTGCTCACGCCCGCCATGACGGCTCACCTCGCGACTAATCGTCGAAGCGGACCGCCCTAACTCTCGGGAGAGCTGTCGCAACGACTGGCCCTGGGCCAATCCGCGCGAAATACTCTCACGCTCGGCCAGGCTCAACGCCCGCTCAGACCGCTGCCGCTCCCGTGGCGACATGCCTCCATTGGTCGTTAATACCCAGCGTACTGACGCCGGGTAGTGGCCTAGCCCGCGCGCGATCTCCGCAATCGACTCCCCTTGCCGCCACTGATTCCATAGCCGCTTCCTCTGTTCTGCGCTCAGACGCTTTACGGTTGATCCTGCTTTGCTCATCGTCTCTCCCGGTCATCAGCACCATGTGGTGTTGCATCGACCAGTTGAAACCGCCCCCGCAAAAGAAAAGTGACTCGAGCGCCGGCAGGCGATCGAAACGCCCGCTGCGTAAGCGGCACCCTGGCGATAACGCCCAGTTGTCGCCCAATCGCGAGCACCCGCCCCTCATCTCAACCTTCTCCCCAGAGGAGAGAAGGGGCAGAAGCGAGTGGATCAGCGAGCTGAAACGCCCACTGCGTCCCACACGGACTGCGTTCGATCGTAAGCGCCAAACAGGCGATATGATCGGTAGCGGCGGTGTCGGGGGGGCTGCCCTAGGGTCGCCCAGGGAGAAGGAACCAGCGCCAATCCCATGTGTCATCAGCACCACATGACCTTCACCGCGCGAACGGCTACGCTGTTGCGGACATTCTGAGGAACTTTGCATGACGGAGCGTCGCCCCAACGGCTTATGGGCCTTTCTCTGCGTCTTTGGGCGCGGCATCAACGTGGCCAGGCTGGTCATCCTCAACCTGGTCTTTTTCTTCGTACTGTTCCTGTTGCTGTTGGTGCTGGCAGCCGGGCTTATTAGCAGCCGTGCCGATCGCATCGTCCAGAACGACAGCGTGCTGGTGATCAAGCCGCAAGGTGAACTGGTCGAGCAATACAGCCTCGATCCGCTGCAGCGCGCACTGCAGACGTTTTCGGGCAACCCGCCCAGGCAGGTGCAGTTGCGTGATCTGGTCGGCGCCATCGACGCGGCGGCCAAGGATGCGCGCATTACGCGCATCCTGCTCGAGCCGAGCGACATGCAGGGCGGCGGTTTTGCCGCGCTGCGCGAAGTTGGGGCTGCGCTGGACCGCTTTCGCGCCGCTGGCAAGCCGGTGGTCGTATGGGCTGCGGATCTGGACCAGGGCCAGTACTACCTCGCCGCCCATGCCGATCGCGTGCTGGTCGATCCGCAGGGCGGCGTGATGATTACCGGCCTCGCCAACTACCGCCTGTTCTACAAGAACCTGCTCGACAAGCTTGGCGTGGATGTCCACCTGTTCCGCGTGGGCCAGTTCAAGAGCGCGGCCGAGCCGTACATCCTCGACCATGCCTCGCCCGAAGCGAAGGAGGCGGACAGCTTCTGGATGGGCGGCTTGTGGGATACCTACATCAACGAAGTGGCGAAGCTGCGCAAGCTCGACCCCGCCACCTTGCGCGCGGATATCAATGGCCTGCCGGAGCAGATCGCCAGTACGCGTGGTGATCTCGGCCAGCTGGCGCTTGACCAGCATCTGGTCGACGGCGTCGCCACGCCGGCCGAGTTGGATGACATGATGCGCAAGGAAGGCGTGCCTGCCGGCAAGAAGGGTGAGGGTTTCCGCCAGGTATCGTTCCAGCGTTACTCCAGCAACCTGCCTAGTGACGATGGCACGTTCGCCCCCGGTGTATCCGTGGTGGTGGCCGAGGGTGAGATTTCCGGTGGCAAGCAGCCGCAGGGATCCGTGGGCGGTGAATCCACTGCCAAGCTGATCCGCGATGCTCGCCAGGACAGGCGCACCAAGGCGCTGGTGCTGCGCGTCAACTCGCCGGGTGGCGAGGTGTATGCGGCCGAGCAGATTCGTCGCGAAGTCGCACTGACACGTGCAGCCGGCATCCCGGTGGTGGTGTCGATGGGCAACGTGGCCGCGAGCGGTGGCTATTGGATTTCCATGAATGCCGACCGCATTTATGCCCAGCCCAATACGATTACCGGCTCCATCGGCATCTTCGGCATGGTGCTGACGGTGCCCGGCACGCTGGACAAGCTTGGAGTTCGGAGCGATGGCGTAAGCACCAGCCCGCTTGCTGGTGGCTTCGATATCACGCGTCCGCTCGATCCCAGGGCCGGCAGCGTGATTCAGGCGATCATCGAAAAGGGCTACCGCGATTTCGTCGGTCAGGTAGCCAAGGCGCGTGGCAAGCAGTACGACGCCGTCGACACCATCGCGCAGGGCCGCGTGTGGACAGGGCAGCAGGCGCTCGATCGTGGACTGATCGACGAGCTCGGCGGCCTGCGCGAGGCGGTGGCTGACGCTGCCTCCCGCGCGAAGCTGGGCAAGAGCTACCCCGTGCGCTATGTGGAAGAACCGCTCGGCGGCTTCGAGCAATTCCTGGTGGGGCTCAATGACAGCGCCATGGTGCAAGTCGCACAGGCCTATGGCGTGCACCTGCCGGCATGGGTTGCACAGCTCGATACGATGGCGCCGGAACTGAAGCTTTTGCGTAACGCAAAGGCCGGTCATCCCAACGTCTACGCCTACTGTTTCTGCTCGCCGCGCTGAGTTTTCGCGCGGCGTATTCAGTCGATGGAATGCCCCGGTCGAACCGGGGTTCTCCATTCCGGCGATGCGCTACTCGATCGCTGCGCTGTAGTAGTCGCCGTGCCGCTGCACGCGTACCGGCATGCCAAACGCGTTGGACAAAGCGGCATCGGTAAGCACGTCGGCCTTGTCACCGTGCCGTACCAGGCGGCCATCGCGCAACAACGCGACCTGCGCAATCTCCGGCAGGATCTCTTCGATGTGATGCGTGACCAGCATCAGCGTCGTGCCGCTGCGCGCAAGATGGCGCAGGCTTTCCAGGAAGCGTCGACGGCTGGCCATATCGAGGCCTGCACATGGCTCATCGAGCAGCAGCGCGCGAGGGCGGTGCACCAATGCGCGCGCAATCAGCACGCGTCTCGCTTCACCGGTAGACAAGCTGGCCATGCTTCGTCCACGCAGATGCTCCGCGCCTGCGTGCGCCAAGGCCTCGTTGGCGCGCTCGCCCATGGATTCGGTGACGCGATGATCGAGTCCCAGGCGCTGCGCAGCGAAGAAGCTCGACAGCACGGCTTCGGAGACCTCCAGCGCAGCGTCGCTGGTGCAGTCCTCCTGCAACGAAGGCGAGACGATGCCCAGCAGTCCACGCAATTCGGAAACATGCCAGCGATCACGATTGAACACGCGCATGGACGCACGCCCATCGCCGCGCGCCAGTGGATAGATCTCGCGCGTGACAAGCCGCACCAGGGTGGACTTGCCGGCACCGTTGGCGCCGAGGATGGCGGTGTGTTCGCCCGCGTTGATGCGCAGGCTGAAGCGATCGAGGACAAGACGATCGCCGCGCATCACGCTGGCGTCGTCGATCTCCAACAAGGGCGCAGCGCCCAGGTCTTCGGGGGAGGGAGCGTTCATGTCGAACACGATGCCCGTATGGACGTCGATTTGCCAAGTCCTCCGCTCACCTTGGTGCGGCCGTCATTGCTCGGCCGCATGCATCGCCTGGCGCTGCTTCTCGGCTTGCTGGTCGACCGTCTTCTGCACGTCGCGAGCCCGCTGTTCGTCCTTTTTCATGTTGTCCCATGGCGTGGCGACGCGGGCGGTGCTGGCTGCCGCTGGTTGGGATTCCGGTGCTGGCGGCTTGCCGGAGCAGGCAGCGAGGGCACACATGCAGAACATCGGAGCAAGCCATTTCATGGACGATCCTCGTTGGGGTCCATGTCAGTGTTGCGCCTGAAGGCATAGGGGGCAAGCACCTCCCGGTTGGCGGAACGCCTGGGCAGGTTCTAAGCTTCGCGCATGAATAGCCGCATCGACGCCTGGCAGCTGCAGGGCCATACCGCATTGATCACCGGTGCCAGCAAGGGCATTGGCTATGCCGCCGCGCGCGAGCTGGCCGGGCTCGGTTCCAACCTGTTGCTGGTCGCACGCGATGTCGACTACCTCGAACAGGTACGGGTGGAACTAGTCGACGATTTTCCGGGCATCGAGGTACTTGCCTTCGGCGCGGATCTCAGCGAACAGGAGGAGCGGCTGGCGGTATTCGATTGGGTTGCCGATCTCGGTGCGCCGCTGTCGCTGCTGGTCAACAATGCAGGTGGCAACCAGCCCGCATCGACGCTGTCCTATCGCGAGGACGAATACCACGCCATCTTCGAGCAGAACGTGTTCTCCGCCTTCGAGATGTGCCGGCTGGCCCATCCACAGCTCGTGCAGCATGCCAATGCGGCCATCGTCAATGTGGGGTCGGTCTCTGGCATGACGCACGTGCGCACGGGTTCGCCTTATGGCATGAGCAAGGCGGCCTTGCATCAGCTCACGCGTAACCTCGCCGTGGAGTGGGCCATGGACGGTATCCGTGTCAACGCCGTGGCGCCGTGGTACATCCGCACGCAGCGCTCGGAGCCGGCTTTGGCCAACGATGAGTATCTGGACGAAGTGCTGGACCGTACGCCGCTGCGCCGCATTGGGGAGCCGGAGGAAGTGGCCGCGGCGATCGCCTTCCTGTGCCTGCCGGCCGCGAGCTACATCACCGGCCAGGTGCTGGCGGTCGATGGCGGTTTCCTCAACTACGGTTTTTGATCGCACGCTTATCCACAGCAGGTGTGGACAGTCACCGGACAAGCCTGTGGATAGGCACGGCAAGTGCCTGTCAGAGCGACGATTTCATCATCCTGCTCAATCTGGCGTCACGCGCTGCGGGGTTTTCCACAGGGTTTGGGGAAAGCCTGGTAGCAAGCCTGTGGAAAAGTCTGCAACGGCCTTGCGTGGCGGTGACTTGCATGGCATTGCGCAAAAAATGCGCAGCCAATCCCGCTCAACAGCCGCGTAGCTGCTCGCGCAATTCCTGCTCGCGCTTTTCCAGCGGCGGTTGATCGCTTTTGAACGCGCGCTTGAGCTTGGTCTCGGTGGCATCCAGGGCTTCGCGCAACGCGTGGCAGGTTTCCTGTGGCGTCAGTTCGCGGCACTGATCCTGTACCCATACGTAGTAGTTGGCGATCAGCCCCGGCCTTATACGGCCACGATTGAGTTCGGGTGCGGATGCACCGGCGTTGTTGGGCGGTCCGTAGACCTGCGACAGTGGCAGTGACCCGGCGCCGAGGATGCCGTAGGGCACCTGGTACGGTTGCGGGTCACCGTTGTCGCTGAGATAGGTCTTGCCATCCGTGGCGCTGATGCAGGTATACATCAGCGGCAAGGGAGGCAGCGGTTCGACCGGCTCCGGTGGTGGCGACGGTTCCGCCGCGACGGTGGCCGCGGGAGCCGGCGCCGGTGCCGGACGTATCACCGGCTTGGAATCGTCCAACTGCAAGGTCTGCTGGTGCTGGGTCCCGGGACAGGGCTTGTCCTGATAGATCGCCCTGCCATCGGCCGTGGTGCATTTGTAGGCCGTGCCGGCGATGGCCGGCAGGCCAACTAAGGCGAGGATCACCAGGACCAACAGACGGATCATGCGAGAGCCTGCTCGGAAGGTTGGCTCGCCCACCGCGTAGCGAGCCTCAAAAATCGGCGACGTGCTCCTCGGCGGCAAAACCCAGGGTCACGGCGCCTTCACCCACGTTGACCATGCCGGTGATGCTCATGGGGGCTTCCATCAACTCTACGCCACATGCTTCGCAGGCGGTGCGCAGTTCGGCATAGCCCGGCAGCTTGGCGAGTTCGGCCAGTTCGCCGCCGTAGCTCACGCAGACGACCGGCACCAGCAAGCCCGCACGCACGCGTTCGGCAGCGTAGTTGAACAAGGTCTCGGCGCCATGATCGAAGCCGCGCACCTTGCCGACGGGGCCGGTTTCGCCGCGATAGCCGCGTAGCAGTGGTTTGATATCCAGGGCCGAGCCAAGCATGGCGCTGAACAGGCCTACGCTGCGATCGCCCTTCTTCTTTGCGCGCGCGCGCAGGTAGTAGAGGTCGCGTGGCAGCATGTAGCCGTAGGAATTGTTGGCGATGTAGGTCAGGCGTTCGCGGATGGCGGCCGGTGTCTCGCCGGCTTCGATCAGCCGGATGGCCTCGACGATGGCCGGTGCCGTACCGGCGAACAGATTGCGCGTGTCGATGACGCGCATCAGGAACGGGCCGGTGATGCCATGTTTCTCGCGCACCGCGCGATAGTTCTTGAGCACCGCGAAGCTGGCCTTGTTCACGTGCTCGTTGATCGGACTGCGCGTGGCCGTGATGGTGAGGCAGAACACGCAGTCCTGCTCCAGCACCAATTTTTCGAGAAACAGTTTCTGTACTTCCTCGACGGAGCAGGGCTCGGTCTCCGCCGAATGGCTACGACTGCCGAGGTTGCGATCGAGGAAACGATGAAGTTCGACCTGACTGCGATTGTCGAGGAACACCTCGTCATCGACGCGCACGGTAATCGGCATGACCGCGATATTGTGTTTCTGTAGAAACGCCTGCGGTATATCGCAGGACGCGTCGATGGCTAGCCCCATCCGCATCATGTCACCCCCCAGTGAACGGCGCTGCCAACATAGCATGGGCCGTGAGAGCTGCGGACCCCGACGAATGGGTGATGTCCCGCCGTGCGCATTCAGGGTGGCGCCGGCTGGCCGGCACTGGAACGCGCGGCGGCGTTTATCGCAGCCGCCGTTGCGTATAGGCGTCGAACGCATCCACTTGATCCGCCGCGTCGTCTGCTTCGATGGCCCCGCTCCGTGCGGCGTACGCAAAGGCAGATCTTAAGGAGGGCACCCGCCCGATCGCCCATTGTCGCGAGTAAGATGCGCGCACTGATCTGGCATCGTGCCGGCGTGGCGTCGCCGGTAACGCGCAGCAGAACCAAGGCTGCGCCGACCTCATGGGGTCTTATGAAGGACAAACAGGAAATCGTCTCCAACTGGCTGCCGCGCTATACCGGCACGCCGCTGGAGCAGTTTGGCCAGCACATCCTGCTGACCAATTTTGGCCATTACGTGGAACAGTTCGCGCAATGGCACGGGGTGGAAGTGCAGGGCCGCGATCGGCCCATGCCCAATGCCACCGCCGATGGCATCACGCTGATCAACTTCGGCATGGGCAGTCCCAACGCGGCCACGGTGATGGACCTGCTCAGCGCCATCCGCCCCAAGGCGGCGTTGTTCCTCGGCAAATGCGGTGGCGTCAAGAAGAAGAACGCGATCGGCGACCTGGTGCTGCCGATTGCCGCCATTCGCGGCGAAGGCACGTCCAACGACTATCTGTTGCCGGAAGTGCCGGCGCTGCCGGCCTTCCAACTGCAGCGCGGCGTCTCCACCACCATTCGCGACCTCGGCCACGACTACTGGACGGGCACGGTGTACACCACCAACCGCCGGGTCTGGGAGCATGACGAGGATTTCAAGGATTATCTGCGGCGCACCCGCTGTATGGCGGTGGATATGGAAACGGCGACCATTTTCGCGGCTGGCTTCGCCAACAAGATTCCTTGTGGCGCCCTGTTACTGGTCTCGGATCAGCCGATGATACCCGATGGCATTAAAACCGAGGCCAGCGATCGCACTGTCACGACGCAATTTGTCGAGCGGCACATACGCATCGGTGTCGAGGCCTTGAAGCTGGTGCGTCGCAATGGACGCAGCGTGAAGCATTTGCGCTTTGAGGACGATACCGGGTCCGACTGAGCTGCGGTTATTTCATTAATGAAGAACGCGGGTCGGGCGCTACATCGCGGCCGGCCTGTACTCACAGTCTTTTCACTGTGGTTTCACTGCAAACCCATGATTGTCTGCGTAAAGCGGGCCGCCTTGTGCTGCCTGGTGAGTTAACAAATTAAATCAATTCGAAATTACATTCGATCTTATGAAGAGCGCGTGAAGGACTGCGAAATATAATCCGAAATTGTGATTCACATAATCTACACATAATCGATATTTAGTGCGTTCATATTTAATTCCACAGGTTATTTCTTGCTGTATAGATTTTATTGACTATCTGTAAGTAAAGCGTGATAAATGCCAAGCGCTTTGGCCTATGGCTTATCCCTAATATCTGGGTGTATTTGGCGCGGGTTTGGGGCGGGGACTTTTCCCAAATCCAGTCACACTAATAACGGGAGGGTGTCTCATGAAGTTCGGGGAAAACAAACTTTGTACGTCGGTGCGCCTGGCGCTGTCGCTCGGCATGCTCGCAGCGAGCGTCTATGGCACCACAGCTTTCGCGCAGGATGCGCAGTCCGCTACGCCGCCCCCACCGCCACCGCCGGATCAGGCCAAGAGCAAGACGCTGGAAACGGTCACGGTGACGGGTTCGCTGATTCGCCGCGTCGACGTCGAGACGTCCAGCCCGGTCGTGACCATCGACCGCTCCCAGATCCTGGCCACCGGCAAGCAGAACCTGGGCGACCTGGTGCAGCAGCTGCCGGCCATGACGGGCGGCAACGTCAATCCGCAGACCAACAACGGTGGCGGTACCGGCGCTTCGACCATCAACCTGCGCGGCCTGGGTTCACGCCGCACGCTGATCCTGGTCAATGGCCAGCGCCTGCTCAGCAAGGATGCGAACACCATTCCAGTCGATGCGATCGAGCGCATCGAAGTGCTGCCGACCGGCGCTTCGGCGACCTACGGTTCGGACGCCATCGGCGGCGTGGTCAACTTCATCCTGCGCAAGAACTACCAGGGGGCGACGTTCACCGCGAACGTGGGTCAGTCCGACCGCAACGACGGTGACCAGAGCGGCTATAGCTTCACTTTCGGGCAGACGTCCGACAAGGGAAGCATCATGGCCGGCATCAGTTACAACAAGCAGGACCCGGTCTCCTCGTCCGCTCGAGACTTCTCCAAGAATGCGCTGACCCTGTCGGGTAGCCAGGTCTTCGTCGGTGGTTCGTCGTCCACGCCGGTGGGCTATATCCAGCTGTCGCCGGGTCTGGCTTCCACCTTTGGGTGCAGTCACGTTTCGCTGAGCCCGGGTGGCAACAGCCAAGTGGTCAGCACGGCGAACTACCACTGCTACACCAGCGCTGACAAGTACAATTATGCGTCGGTCAACCTGATCCTGACGCCGCAGGAGCGTACCGGCGGCTTTATCTTTGGTGACTACCACCTTTCCGACCACGTGACGGCTTACGTGGATGCCATCTACAACAAGACCTCGTCCAACTTTCAGTTGGCGCCGGCCGTATATGGCTCCGATACAACAGGCGCAAATATTGCGGTCGACAACGCGTTCAACCCGTTCGGCACGAGTTTCGGGAGCACCGGTAACACGTTCCGGTCCCGCCTGACTTCGAATGGCAACCGTACGGCTGCGGTCGGCAGGGACGACGCCCAGGTCAACGCCGGCTTCAAGGGCGATTTCACCGTCTGGGACAAGAACTGGAACTGGGACGCTGGCTACAACTACGGTCACCAGAGTGTCGTGACCACGACCGGTGGCCTGGTCGACCAGACCAAGCTGTATACGGGCTCCTCCACGATTGGCCCGGACGGCCTTGCGACCAGCCCCAATTGCCCGAGCGTGGTGGCCTGCCAGTTCAATCCGTTCGACATCAATGCCCCAGGTTCGATCGCGGCCATCCAGGCGGCGAATGTAACGGCCCCTTCCAATTCCTACACGATCCAAAGGACTTGGCACGCTGGACTCAACGGTGAGGTCTTCAACCTGCCTGCCGGTGCGGTGCAGCTGGCCGTCGGCGCCGAGTACCGTAAGGATTACCAGAGGACCATCCCGGCTCCGCAGCTGGTGATCGACCCCACCACCGGCACCTGCGTCCTGGGTAGCCAGTGCCTGAGCGCCGTGCAGGGTGGCTACAACACCAAGGAAATCTACGCCGAAGCGTTCGTTCCGATCCTGTCCGGCATGACGGGCGTGCAGTCGCTCAACCTGACGGTCGGCAGCCGCTACTCAAGGATCCAGACCTTCGGCAGCACGAACAACTTCAAGTTCGCGCTCGAATGGAAGCCGATCGACGACCTGTTGGTGCGTGGCACGATGGAAGACGTGTTCCGCGCGCCTAATCTCACCGAGCTCTACGTCTCCGGTTCCGATGCGCCATTCATCAAGACCGATCCCTGTACGGGCTTCACCGGCGCACCGGCGGGCTCACCGCTGGCGCTGGCTTGCCAGTATGTGCCCACCGATGGCACGTTCCAGAACGCCTCGGTGGTGTCGCAGACGCAGTCGACCACGGTCGTGCAGGGCTCCCGCGTGGCTGGCTTCCCGGTCAAGCCGGAGCATGGCACCTCGTATGACTTCGGTCTGGTTTACAGCCCGTCGTATGTGCCGGGCCTGTCCACCACGCTGGACGTCTGGCGCGTGCAGCTACGGGACACCATCGTCAATGTGGGTCTGCAGAGCCTGCTCAACCTGTGCGCGGCTGGGTCGACGATCTATTGCCAGTACATTCACCGCACACCCAGCGGCCCCAATGCGGGCCAGTTGCTGCAGTCCACCGTGGAGCCGGTTGGCAACCTGGGCAGTCTGGCCACGTCCGGCATCGACTGGCAGGCGAACTACAAGCTGCCGCAATTCTCGTTCGGCCAGTTCAACATTGGTGTCAATGCGACCTACCTGAAGTACTTCACGCAGGAGACCGCACCAGGCGTCGCTGGCAATATTACCTACCAGAATGCCGGTCGCTTCCTGCCGTTTGGCTCCGCGCAGGCGGCAGCCTGCCCGGATGGCGTCGGCGTCTGTCTGTTCCCGCGCTGGCGTGCACAGGGCTTCGCCGATTGGCAGCTCGGTGGCTGGAATGCCCAATGGCGTCTGCGTTGGATTGGCAAGTTCTCCAACGGCGGTGCCGCGGGCTCCCAGTACGACACGCAGCCGAACTTCGTGCCGGGCACGGTCCTGCACTACGGCTCGACGATGTATAGCGACGTGTCGCTCGGCTACAACATCGCGCCGATCAACACGCGGGTGGACTTCGGCGTGAACAACTTGTTCGACAAGCAGCCGCCTATGCTGTACGCGAACAACACCCTCAACGCCAATACCGACCCGAGCGACTTCGACCTGATGGGCCGTTATTACTTTGCTCGCGTAACGGTCAAGTTCTAACTCGACAGCCGTAGCATCAACCTTGAAGGGCCGCGTGGATGACCACGCGGCCCTTTTTAGTGGCTGCCAAGCGTACGCATTCCCGTTGCGGCCACCCGCCGAACGGCGAATCCGACGGAATGCCGGGCGAGGTCGGGTATTCGCGTGGGTCGTTCCACCAGTACGCCACCGTGAGTCTTGAGAAGCCTGAGGGGCTGGGACAGGGAGGGTCATGGTCATTTTGACCCTGCGTGGGCCGCCGAGATGGCTGGCGCAGGCCATTCCGGCCACGAATTCGCCTCGATTCCTGAAGGAATCAAAAACCGAAATGAGCGATCACGAGGTCGCAGCGCAATTTATTGGGTGTCGCATACGCATCGGTATTGATGCGATGAAGCGGGCGCGTCGTCCTTGCTGATATGCAAGACGCTCCGCTTGGGGGGCGTGCTGACGACTTCAGGTTAAATCTTTGCAAATCAATGGCGTGGAGCTTGTTCTACGTCCGCGCTCCGCGCGCTTCCATCACCCCATTCGTTCCCTTGCGCTCGCAGCCGCCCGATCGGTGCCCCCGCAGTGCAGCGCTGCGGGGCGGCCCAGACCGGTTAGGATAGCCAGCGCAAGTCGCAAAGCCTTGCGATTATGCGTGGGAAAATGCCGTTGCACAATGTATAAATTTTGTTGACTATTCGTAAGCAGAGCGCAATAAAATGCGTAGCGCTTTGACTACAAGATCTCCCTGCGATGGGTGAGTAGGGCGCAGGTTTGGAGCGGGGATTTTTTCCAAATCCAGTCATAAATAAATAACGGGAGGGTGTCTCAATGAAGTTCGGGGAAAATAAACTGTGCACGTCGGTGCGCTTGGCGCTGTCGCTCGGTGTGCTTGCTGCTAGCACCTACGGCACTGCCGCTTTCGCGCAGGACGCGCAGACCACCAGCACGGCGCCGGAACAGGCCAAGAGCAAGACGCTCGAAACGGTCACCGTGACCGGTTCGCTGATCCGCCGCGTCGACGTCGAGACGGCCAGCCCGGTCGTGACCATTGATCGCGCCCAGATCCAGGCCACCGGCAAGCAGACGCTGGGCGACCTGGTGCAGCAGCTGCCGGCCATGACCGGTGGCAACGTCAATCCGCAGACCAATAACGGTGGCGGTACCGGCCAGTCGAGCATCAACCTGCGCGGCCTGGGTTCCAAGCGCACCTTGATCCTGGTCGATGGCCAGCGCCTGCTCAGCAAGGATCCGAACGCCATTCCGGCCGACGCGATCGAGCGCATCGAAGTGCTGCCGACCGGCGCCTCGGCGACCTACGGTTCGGACGCCATCGGCGGCGTGGTCAACTTCATCCTGCGTAAGAACTACCAGGGTGCCACGTTCACCGCCAACGTCGGTCAGTCCGACCGCAACGACGGCGACCAGAGCGGCTATACCTTCACTTTCGGACAGACGTCCGACAAGGGAAGCATCATGGCCGGCCTGAACTACAACAAGCAGGACGGTGTTGAGTCGGCCAACCGCGCCTTCTCGAAGAATGCGCTGACCCTGTCGGGCAGCCAGGTCTTCGTCGGTGGTTCGTCGTCCACGCCGGTGGGCCGCATTCAGTTGCCGGGCATCGACCCTGTTACCGGAAACGTCATCCCGGGCAGTCTGGTGGACCAGTTCGGTTGTAAGAACGTGTCGCTGAGCCCCGGTGGCAACAGCCAGGTGGTCAACAGCGCGAACTATCATTGCTACGGCAATGCCGACAAGTACAACTATGCGTCGGTCAACCTCATCATGACCCCGCAGGAGCGCACCGGCGGCTTCATCAACGGTGACTACCATCTCGGCGACCACGTCACGGCTTACGTGGATGCGATCTACCAGAAGACCTCGTCCAGCTTCCAGCTGGCACCGGCGGTGTATGGCTCCGATACGACGGGCGCGAATATTGCGGCCGACAACGCGTTCAACCAGTTCGGCACGAGTTTCAACAGCTCCGGTAATTCGTTCCGTTCGCGCCTGACCTCGAATGGCAACCGTACCGCCTCGTTCGGCAGGACCGACGCCCAGATCAACACGGGCTTCAAGGGCGACTTCACGATCTGGGACAAGAACTGGAATTGGGACGCTGGCTACAACTACGGCCACCAGAGCGTCGTCGCCACGACGGGCGGCCTGGTCGATCAGACCCAGTTGTATACGGGTTCTTCCACGATCGGCGCAAACGGCCAGGCCGTCTGCCCGACCGGCGTCAGCGCGGTTGCTTGCCAGTTCAATCCGTTCGACATCAATGCGCCTGGTACGGTCGCGGCGATCAAGGCGGCGAACGTCGCTGCGCCCTCCAATACCTACGTGATCCAGAAGACCTGGCACGCGGGCCTCAGCGGTGAAGTCTTCACCCTGCCGGCCGGCAGTGTGCAGCTGGCCGTTGGCGCCGAGTACCGCACGGACTACGAGCGGGCCATTCCGGCTCCGCAGCTGGTGATCGATCCGACCACCGGTACCTGCGTGCTGGGCAGTCAGTGCCTCAGCGCCGTCCAGGGTGGCTACAGCACCAAGGACATCTACGCCGAAACGTTCATCCCGATCCTCGCCGGCTTGCCGGGCGTGCAGTCGCTTAACCTGACCATTGGCGACCGTTATTCGAAGATCCAGACCTTCGGCAGCACGAACAACTTCAAGTTCGCCCTGGAATACAAGCCGTTCGACGATTTGCTGTTGCGCGGCACGATGGAAGACGTGTTCCGCGCGCCGTCCCTCACTGAGCTCTACAGCTCCGGTTCGGACGCACCGCTGATCCACACCGACCCGTGTACCGGCTTCACCGGTGCGCCGGCTGGTTCGCCGATGGCCCTGGCCTGCCAGTACGTGCCGACCAATGGCACGTTCCAGAACACTTCGGTGGTGTCGCAGACGCAGGCGTCCACGGTCGTGCAGGGTGCCCGCGTTTCCGGCTTCCCGGTCAGGCCTGAGCATGGCACCTCGTATGATTTTGGCGCGGTGTATAGCCCGTCGTATGTGCCGGGCCTGTCCACCACGGTCGACTTCTGGCGCGTGCAGCTGAACGACACCATCACCACGGTGGGTCTGCAGAGCTTGCTCAACCTGTGCGCGGCCGGTCAGACCGTGTACTGCCAGTACATCCACCGTACGCCCAGCGGTCCGAATGCGGGTCAGTTGCAGCAGTCCACGGTGGAGCCGGTCGGCAACCTGGGTAGCATCAGCACCGCGGGCATCGACTGGTCGGCGAACTACAAGCTGCCGCAGTTCTCGTTCGGTCAGTTCAACGTTGGCGTCAACGCCACCTACCTGCAGTACTACACGCAGAACACCGCACCGGGTGTGGCAGGCAACGTCACGTATAACAATGCCGGTCGCTTCCTGCCGTATGGCTCCGCACAGTCGGCTGCCTGCCCGGATAACGTGGGCGTTTGCTTGTTCCCGCGCTGGCGTGCACAGGGCTTCGTGGATTGGCAGCAGGGTGGCTGGAGTGCCCAGTGGCGCATGCGTTGGATTGGCAAGTTCTCCAACGGTGGTGCCGCGGGTTCGGTCAACGACACGCAGCCGAACTTCGAGCCGGGTACGATCCTGCACTACGGTTCGACGATGTATAACGACGTTTCGCTCGGCTACAACATCGCGCCGATCAATACGCGTGTCGACTTCGGCGTGAACAACCTGTTCGACAAGCAGCCGCCTATGCTGTACGCGAACAACACGCTGAACGCCAATACCGACCCGAGCGACTTCGATCTGATGGGCCGCTACTGGTGGGCTCGCGTGACGGTCAAGTTCTAAGTCGTTAGAAGAAGCGTTAACCTTGAAGGGCCGCGTGAATCACTCACGCGGCCCTTTTTTATGGGCCATCATGCATAACCTCATTTCCCAGATCGCCGCGGCATTGAGCGCCGGCGAGTCGCTGCATGCCGAGCAGCTATGCCGGGCTGCCTTGCTGGAACAGCCCGGCGACGAGAATCTCCTTTTGCTGCTGGCGATAAGCCTGCAGTCTCAGAAGCGTCTGCCAGAAGCGCTATCGATCTATGCCGAGCTGGCGCGGCTATTCCCGACATCCAGCGTGCATTGGAGCAACTACGGCACGGTTCTGGCGGAGGCGGGCGAGCTGGACGATGCGCGGGCGGCCTATGCGAAGGCGATCGAGCTGGACCCCAGGAACGCGATGCCAAAGATTCATCTGGGACGCTTGATGATCGAGCGGCGCGAGTACCTCACCGCACGCGACATCCTGTTGGATGCCGTTGCACTGGATTCGCAGTCCGTGCTGGCCCGTATTCACGCCGCGAGAGCGTGCTGTCTGTGCCAGGACGTCGAGGGTGCCCGCGATCTGCTCAAGCCCTGGCGGAACTGGTTTCCCTTGAACGACGATGCGCTCCAGCTGGAGCTGGCACAGGTGCTGACGCTCAGGAACGATGTTCCCGAGGCGGCCCTGGTATTGGAGGACCTGATCGCGCGCCAGCCGGGAAACCCGGATGTGAGACTTCTGCTGGCCAGCATCTATGAGCGGTTCAATCGACTGGAGGACGCCGAGGCGATGGCCTTGCCGGTGTCCGGTGCTGCCATCGGCACGACCGACGTCCAGCGCAACGAGGCCGCCCACCTGTTGGCGACGCTGGCACTGCGCAGGAAGGACCCGGCCGGCGCCAAGCAGTTGCTCGAACGATGTGGCCCGCAAGACGCCGACGACTACGCCCACTATTTCCAGTTGTCTGCGGTGTACGACAAGCTTGGGGAGACCGCTGCGGCGATGGTTGCCCTGCGCGAAGCTCATCGCGTGGAAACCCGCGAAAGGCGGTTCGACTCGCCCGAGTATTTCACGCCAGACGCCCCCGCGATGCCGGTGGACGCCCCGCAGATAACTGTCGAGCAGTATTCCCGTTGGCCCAGGTTGATCGCGCCTCAGGCACAGGACTCGCCGATCTTTGTCGTCGGCTTCCCGCGCTCGGGCACGACCTTGCTCGAGCAGATGCTGGACGCGCATCCCGGCCTGCAATCGATGGATGAGAATCCCTTTTTCAACAGCCTGGCCAATACGTTGCGCCAGCATGATCCACGCATCCTGGACGACCTCGGCGTACTGCGGCAATACGACTGCGATGAGCTGCGCAAGCGCTACCACCAGATGGTGTCCGAGCGCATCGCACGCCGCATGGATACGCAGCTGATCGACAAGAATCCGCTGAACATGCAGTGGTTGCCGATGATCCATCGGCTGTTCCCCGAAGCGAAGTTCATCCTCGCGCTGCGGCATCCCTGCGACGTCATCCTCAGCTGCTACATGCAGAGTTTCCGCTCTAGCGGCCTGGCGGCCGCCTGCAGCACGCTGGAGCGTCTGGCACATGCTTATGTGGAGACGATGACGCGCTGGCTCGAGCAGGTAAGCATCCTGCAGCCGACGGTGATGGTGTCGCGCTACGAAGAGCTGGTGACGGATTTCCCGCAACAGGCGGAGCGCATCGCACAGTTCCTTGCGTTGGAGGATGCCTCGCCGATGCTGCACTTCGACGAGCATGCACGCAACAAGACTTACATCGGTACGCCTAGCTATTCGCAGGTGATCGAACCGGTCAATCGCAAGGGCATGGGGCGCTGGCACAAGTACCGGAGCGACTTCGACGTGGTGCTGCCGATTGTTGAGCCGATGCTGCGCCACTGGGGATATTCGACCGAAGAGAGCGGCTGAGTCACCGCTCTCGCTTGCCGGCGCCCGTTTCGAGGCGCCGGCAGCAACCGATTACCATGGGCTTCAGTGCTCGGGAATCCGCAGCAGCTCCGGCAGGTACGGCGCGTAATCGCGCCAGCGCCCGGCAGACCGGGTATACACAGGTTGGCGCGCCTGCCATGCACTTGCCGTGCTGATGGTCCGGCTTTCCTGTGAGCGATCGATGGGAAGACCAGCGGGTAGCCCCAGCCACTCTGCCAATGTCGCCACATGATCGTCGGGCGTAGCCACGAGCGCCTCGTATTGCACGGTACGAATCGATGAGGGATAGCGCTCGCACCAATGCGACATCAGCCGGCGGCAACCCTGGATCACCGTGGCGATGTCGTTGAAGTCATAGGCGTAGTCGTGCGCCTGGTCATGGAACGATTGCGACCATAGCGATAGCGCGGTATCGCGCGCGTCGCGCTGACAATGGATGATGCGTGCGTTCGGCCACAGCGCCATGATCAGGTCGACGTGCAAGAGATTCAGTGGTTGCTTGTCGATGAACCAGCGAGCGTTCGAGTCGTCCTGGCGCAGTTGTGCCGCATAGAGCGCGGCCGCTTCCTCGAACGGTTTGCGTTCGCTCGTTGGCGCCAGCGAAAGCCTTTGGGCGATCACCTGCAACCAGCCCAGTTCGCCGCGATTGCATACCTGCGGATGCCGCGCGAGCAGTTCCGCCAGCAGCGTCGTGCCGGAGCGCGGCACGCCCACGATGAACACCGGTGTCCAGTCGGCGGGCGAGGGTAGCGCCAACGGATAGGCAGGAGCGGTCAGGCGCGCCTCGACGGCGCGTTTCCACGGCTTGCGCGGCCAGGCGCGGGCGGCGTGTGCGCGTGCGTTGGCTTCGCTGAAATAGCGCGCGGCCTGGGCGTAGTCGGCGATGTCGTCATGGGCTTTGCCGAGAGCGAACAAGGTGGTCGTACGCGCCGCGTCGCTCAACTCGGGGCGTGCAAGCACGTCCCGAAACAGGGCGAAGTCGGGATGATGGGCGTCGCGGTAACGCTGCAAGCCGGACAAGCCGATCGGGATGTTCCATTCCACGGCCTGTGCGTCGTGGCTCAGCGCGAAGGCGTAATGTTCGCGTACGCGCTCAAACTGGCCAAGCTGGATACCCAGCATGCCCGCATAGGCATGCAGGCGCGGATCCTCGGAGCCAGCGGCGATGGCCACTTCGCAGATTCGCGCGGCATCTTGCGGGCGTCCGTAGTCGTCGAGCATCTCCACGGCCTGAATCACGGTGTCTTCATCATGCGGGCCGTGATCGAACAGTCGATGCACGGCCTCCGCAGCGGCCTGCATGCGGCCTTGTTCGCGCAACAAGCGGGCGAGCAGAAAGCTTGCCGCGATATCGTCTGGATGCCTGGATAGCCAGTCGCGCAGTAGCGCTTCGGCCTGTGCCTGTCGTTGCATTTGCCAGCACAGGCCCGCAAGTCCGAGGTTCAGGTCAGCAGAAGTGGGGTAGCGAGTGGTCGCGGCCGCGAATACTTCCAACGCCGTTTCGAGCTCGGTGCGCAGCACCAGGGCTCGGCCGCATTCCAGCCACGCCTGTTCGGGGGCAGCCGACAGCGCATCGATCAGTGCTTGACGAGCACGTTGCGGCGAACCCTGGGCGAGCTGCTGATCGTAGATCGCCAGGCCGAGTTGGCTCGCGTCCAAGGCTTGCACGGGATTGCCTGCGTACACGGTCATGCTTGAAACGGTGGCAGGTTCAGTGCCTTGCGCAATGGATCGAGCAGGTTGCCATAACGATGCGTGCGGGCCGTATCGCGGCGCAAGGGCTGGCGCACCTGGGTGGCGCTGGGCGAACGCACGTCGCGCGCGTTTTCGTGAAAATTCAGGCAGGCTTCTTCGTACGGCAACTGGCAGAACGCGAGCAGCTCGCGGATCTGCGGCTCCGCCTCGGCCACCAGTGCCTCATAGCTGTTTTCGCGGACAAACCCGGGGTGCAGCGAGGCACTGCGCGCCACGCTGCGATCAAAGTCGCGCCAGAAGCTGGCGAGGTCGTCGAACGTGCGGCTGTAGCCATTGCTGTAGTCGAGCTGCTGGCGATAACAGGAGAAGCAGGTCTCCAGCGGATCGCGGCGGCAGACCACGATGTGGGCACCCGGCAACATCGCGCGAATGGCGCCGATGTAGATCCAGTTGTTGGGCAGCTTGTCGGTGAACATCGGACGCTCGCGGCGCCAGTGCGCCGTGCGCTCCAGGTAGCGTTGCCCCAGGCGCTGCCAGTCCTGCGCTTGCATATCGCTGGTCCATTGCGGGAATGGCTTGCCGCGGCGGCGCGATTCCTCGGCCAGCACCTGCGGCAGATCGGGCAGTTCACCGGCGCCCTCCACTTGCGAATGCGAGGCGAGGATCTGTTCGATCAACGTCGAGCCGGAGCGTGGCAGGCTGACGATGAAGATCACCTCATGCCCCAGCGATTCGGCCGCAGCTTGAGGGGCCGGCTCGAATGCACTGGAAATGGCGGCGACGCTGTTTGAGAACGCCGACGCGTTCCAGGTCTGCTGGCGTCGGGCGATGGCATTGGCCGTCGCCAGGGCGCCGAGCGATTCGTCGTATCGCCCCGCATCGTCCAGCGCCTTGGCCAGGGCAAAGCCAATCGCGGTGCGGTCGTGTTCGCTCGCCTCCGGGCGCTGAAGCGCGGCACGCATCTGTGCGACGTCATCCTCGCTGAAGCGCGGCGTCTTGAGATCGGCCAGGCCCCACCAGGCCATGCCCGCGGCGGGATGTTTGGCGATCAGCGTGCGGTACTCCGCTGCGGCTTCCGTCACCCGCCCACGCGTACGCAGCAGATCGGCGAGCAGCGCGCGTGCGGCGACATGGTCGGGCGCCAGCGCGATGGCGCGCTGCAGGGCTTCCACCGCTTCCTCGTTGCGCACGCATTTGGTCAGCATGATGCCGAGGTTGTACCAGGCCAGGGCGAGACCGGGCTGCAGCTCGCAGCTGCGGCGCAGGGCCTGGATCGCCGCTTCGTATTCGCCGCTGCTGCCCAGCAGGGAGCCCATGGTGTTGTAGTAGAGCGGGTCCTGCGGGCGTTGCGTCAGCGCGCGCTGCATGACCCGAATGGCGTCCTGATGTTCACCGCGCAGGCTATGCACGCCAGCCTTCATTCGCAGCACTTCGGGGTGGTCCGGGTAAGCGGCGAGTGCGGCGGATAGATGCTGGTCGGCCTCGGCCACTCGCCCGGCGTCGAGCGCCTGCCCGGCGATCATCAGGTGTTGGGTGGCGGCAGGTCCCAGACCTTGTAGACGCGGATTCATCAAAACCCCTATCAGGACGGTGTTTCCGCAGTGCATCATCCGGCGGGCATCATGATGCGTACGGCTTCTAGAAACGCGTCTATTATGCCCGTACCCGCCGCGACGAGGCCGGCGGTCTTTCCATGGGGTAGTAACGGGGCATGGCAGTCGATCAGACGATGAATGGCGGGATTCACGCGGGTGCCGCGGCACTGCGCGAGATGGCGGTGAACGGATTGCGGCAGGGTGACGCCATGTTGGCGGAGCAGTATTTCGCCCGGCTGCTCGAACTGGTTCCTGGCGACGTGGAGGCGCTCCAGTTCCTGGCGAGTCGCCACCTGGTGCGCGGGGACGCCGTACGCGCCGTGGCGATGTTGCTGAGCGCCGAACAGGCACGACCTGATGCTCCCGACACACTGCATCAGCTGGGCGCGGCGCAGATGGCCGCGGGTGATCTGCAAGGCGCGGTGCGCAGCTTGCGCCGCTGTCTGCAGCTGGCCCCCCAGATCTTCGTCGCACGCTTGCGCCTGGGTATCGCGTTGGAGCAGTTGGGCGAGACGCATAGCGCACTGCTCGCCTATTTTGGCGCCGTGAACGCCGCGCAGGCGCAAGGCCGCTGGTTGAACGATGCGACGACAGCGCCCGGCTTGCAGGGGGCCGTGAAACACGCGATCCAGGTCATCGACGCGGGCCGACGTCCGGTGTTCGATGCCGCGCTGGAGCCGCTGCGGCAGCGCTACGGGCGGGCCGAGTTGGCGCGCGTGGAGCATTGCCTGGCCATCTATCTCGGCGAGCAGCCTGCGCCCTTGCCTGATCCGCGACAGAAGCCCAAGTTTCTGTATTTCCCTGGCGTGCCCAGTCAGGCCTATTACCCGACCTCCCGTTTTCCGTGGCAGGCCGAACTGGAGGCCGCTACCTCGGCGATCCGCGAGGAGCTGATGGCGGTGCTGGCGGAGAACCAGCCGTTGCAGCCGTTCCTGGGCGAGCGGTCGCCCGAGGAGCTCAAGGATCATCTGCGCTCGTCCGGCAGCCAGGCGGCCGTATGGGATGGCTACTTCTTCTATCGGCATGGCGAGCGCTATGACGAACAGTGCGCCCGTTGCCCCCGTACCTCGGCTCTGCTGGACTCGCTTCCGCTGGTGCGCATTCGCGACCATGCGCCGGAGACGTTGTACTCGGTGCTGCGTCCGGGCACCCACATCCTTCCGCATCGCGGGGTCACCAACACGCGTCTCGTCACGCACCTGCCCTTGATCGTGCCGTCGGACTGCGCGATCCGCGTCGGCGGTGAGATTCACGAATGGCAGGAAGGGCGCTGCGTCACGTTCGACGATACGTTCGAGCACGAAGCTTGGAACAACAGCCACGAGACGCGCGTGGTGTTGATCCTCGATAGCTGGAACCCTGACCTCTCGGATGTCGAGCGCCTGGCCGTGACCGACCTGGTCGAGGTCATCGGCGACTTCAATCGGGCCAGCGAAGTGCCGGTGCCGTCGGGCTGATGGGTGGCGGGCCAGGCGGGGCTGGTGGACGGGCGTTTAGAGCTTGTTCAACGCCCTCGCGTGGTCAAAAGCACCCCTCCCCAACCCTCCCCTGCGACCGTAGGGAGTCCCTTTTTCGGGACAAGCAGGGGAGGGAGTAGTGCGGGCATGCTTTTCACTCCTTCCCTGCAAGCAGGGAAGGGAGTAGTGCGGGCATGCTTTTCACTCCTCCCCCTGCAAGCAGGGGGAGGCTGGGAGGGGGTGCTTCTGGCCGCCGCGAAGAGTTTGAACAAGCTCTTAGCCGATACGCATGGTTTTTGGCCTCGTAAGCCACCGCCGGAAGACCCGTAGGGCGCGTGCGATCGGCAGCATCGGGGTCTGCAAGTCGTCATACGAGGCGACATGTGGCTGCATCCGCGGAACGAACAGGCCTTCCACTTTCCGGTCCATCTCCCGCAACTGGCCGTGGATGGCCGCCTTGCGATCCGGTTGACCTGAAAACACACGCGGTGGAAGGTGCTAGCAAGGGAATCAAAGCTGGCATCCTTGGCCTGATCCGATATCGCTTTGAGGAATCTTCCGATGCACGCTCTGACCTTCGATCGCTTTGGTCCCGCCGCTGTGCTGCATTGGTCGGAACAGCCCGATCCCGTGCCCGGCCCCGGGCAGGTGCGGGTGCGCATGCATAGCGTGGGGTTGAACTTCGCCGATGTGTATCGCCGCAACGGCAATTACCACCTCAGCGGGGCGGCACCGTGGACTCTCGGCTACGAGGGGGCTGGCGTGGTCGAGACACCGGCGCCAGGCGACCACGTGTTTCCCGCGGGTACACGCGTGGGCTTTGCCGACATGCCCCACGCCAATGCCGAACTGGTCGTGGTCGACCGGGACCGCCTGATCCCGTTGCCCGATGACATCGATTTCGATACCGCGGCCGCCGTGCTGCTGCAGGGCTTGACCGCGCAGTATCTGGTGACCGACAGCTTCATGGTCCGGCCGGACGACGTGGCCGTGGTACATGCCGCGGCCGGTGGCGTGGGCCTGTTGCTGGTGCAGATGCTGAAGGCGCTGGGTGCGGTGGTGCTGGGCATCGCCTCCAGTGAAACCAAGCGCGATGCGGTGATTGCCGCGGGTGCCGACGTGGCCGTGGGCTACGACGAATGGGTGACGGCGGCCAGGGAGCTCACGGGCGGCCATGGTGCGGATGTGGTCTACGATTCCGTCGGGCGCACGCTGGCCGATAGTCTGGCTGCGGCACGCATCGGCGGCACGGTCGTCTTCTACGGCATGGCCGCGGGCGATCCCGATCCGGTCGATCCGCGCCTGCTGATGGACCGCTCGCTCACTCTCACCGGTGGTGATTTGTGGAACGTGCTGACGGGCGCCGAGAGTCGTCGAGAGCGGGCTGCGGCGTTGTTCGAGCAGATGCGTTGCGGCGCCCTCAGGCCCCACATCGCCGCACGCTTTGCACTGCGCGACGGTGCCAAGGCGCATGCGCTTCTGGAAAGTCGCGCGGCCGTCGGCAAGGTGCTGCTGACGCTGTAGCACGTACCTCAGAAGCGATCGGAGTCCTCGTCTTCGCCCACCGGCAGCACGTGATGGAACACGCCGTAGTCGATGTGGCTGACGCCCAGTTCGTCGTCGTGAACCAGATCGACGTAGCGGTGGTTCCAGCGCCAGTCCCGATGGTTCCACTGGCGCCGGGCCAGCATGGATTGCGAGGTGGTCTCGTCGATGCCTTCGATCGTCAGCATCAGCGTCGCCTCAGCCTCCGCCAGTGATTCGGGAGTCATGCCGTACAGCACGCTGCTTTCATCGATCACGTGCATCAGGCTCCAGCTCAGCGAAAACACCGGATGGCTGTTCCGCACCAGCTTGAGGTCGTGAATGCGTCGCAGGCGAAAGCCTTCGGGCGAGGTTTCACGCAGCAGCAGGTGCAGCTTGGCCGTGGCCTCGGCAATCACATTCTGACGCGCGTTGGCGGCGCGGATCATCAGGGTGGGCTGGCCGTGGATGCGGCGCACGATGGGATGATCGGCGAAGATCATCTTCGCGCGCGGTCGCGAGAACCGCGCGAACACCAGGCCGGTGACCAGGGCGATGCTGAGCATGCCGCTAAAGATCTCCACCGTGGCCACGAGATGGCCATAGACCGTCTGCGGATGCATGTCGCCATAGCCGACCGTGGCCAGCGTCTCCACGCTGAAGAAGAACGCGCCAGCGAAGTTGTGCGGAAACTGGTTGGCGATGGCGTTGTCGCCAAACTGGTAGAAGGCGGCGAACAGCACGTTCAGCAGTAGGAAGATCGTGGCGGCCAGGCCGAAGAAGACCGGCCAGCGAATGGTCAGGGCGAAGTGGTAGATGTCGTCCCAGAAACGTCGCGTCAGCCCCTCGCTGATAAACGAACGGGTACCGATGCGGACCATGCGCGGGCGACGATGAAACAGCTGCAACAGCTTGCGGCTCATGGAGCGACACCATCCACTCAGGTTAAGCCGCGCCGTTCGGATGGACGCGGGAGGCGGTCATTCTAAGACGTGTTCACCCCAAGCAAGTACTTGGCGTCGCGTTGCGGCCTGGTGGCTCGGGCAAGACGGCCCGGCACGCCTTGCTTGGTGGCGGTGAACACGCCCTGGGGTGGTGATGGCGGGCTACGAGGCGCGCGTGGCGAGCACGTCGCGCCAGGTGAGGTGCAGGCGCAGGTCGAGTTCCTGCTGGTGGTAATCCGGCTGCATGTACTCGCACAACTGGTAGAACGATTTGTTGTGCTCCGGCTCTTTCAGGTGCGCCAGCTCGTGCACCACGATCATTTGCAGGAACTCCGGCGCCGTCTCGCGAAACAACGAGGCGATGCGGATCTCCTTGCGCGCCTTCAGGCGCCCGCCGTGGATGTGCGAGATGGCCGTGTGCAGGCCCAGCGCACGTTGGATCACGTCCAGCTTGCTGTCGTACCAGACCCGGTCGATGCCGGGAGAGTTGCGCATATGTTCCTGGCGCAGTGCATTGGTATACGCGTAGAGGGCCTTGTCGCTCTGGACGTCATGGCGTCCAGGATGGCGACGTTGCAAATAGTCGCCAAGCTCGTCGCGTTCAATCAGCTGCCGCACCTTGTCCAGCAGCGCTGGCGGATAGCCACCGAGATACTTGAGCGCCGTCATCAATCCGTGTTCTCAGGCGGCGCATCATCGAAGCCGGTATAGCCTTCCGGAAACACGGGCGTGCCGTCGCCTTCCAGCGCCAGGATCGCGGCCAACGCGGTCGCTGCAGCCTGCTCGGCTTGTTCTTCCTGACGGAAGCTGCGGTTCTCGCATACCGCGTAATACACCGGGTAGCCGTTGCGCCCGCGCGGCGTGACGACGATGCAGGCGGTGAAGCGGGAGCCTTCGGCGACCGCCGTGGAACGGACCACAAAGTCGTCGAAAAGGCGTTCAGTCATGGCGGTCGTCCAATAGGGCAGGGGCCTTAGTGTACCTGCGCGCCGCGAGTGGCCGGCTGTGCCACCATGCGCGCCATGCCTGACCGTCCCCCCCGTCTCGTCCTCGACACCAATGTCGCGCTTGACCTTTTCGTGTTCCGCGACGCCGGTTGCGCCCGCCTGTGGTCGGCGTTGCAGGCGGGCGCGGTATTGGCCGTGGTGGACGACGCCTGCCGCGAGGAATGGCTGGCCGTGCTTGGCTACCCTGCGCTGGCGCTACCGGAGGACGTCCAGCGTGAGGCCAGCCTGGCGTTCGACCAATGGACACAGCGGTTGCCCGAGTCGAGCTTGGCGCTGCGCCGCGACGTGAGGCTCCCGCGCTGCGCCGATCCGGATGACCAGAAGTTCCTCGAGCTGGCGCTGGCGGCCGACGCGCAGTGGTTGCTCAGCAAGGACAAGGCCGTGCTGCAACTCGCCCGGCGCACCGCGCGCGAGGGATGGTTCGAGATCCTGACGCCGTCGGCCTGGGTGCCCCCGGTGATGTGAGTGCGCGATTCACGCTGGTTTGATCGCACAAACGCGATGCTCGTCCATGGTGTGTCGACGCGAGGAGCTCAGGCGATGAAAGCGATGCTATGTGGATTGGCCGCCATGGTGCTGGCCGGCTGCGGTACGGCGAGTACCCATGACACCGCGATCCGCAACGCTGTCGGCAATCGACTGTTTCTGTATCAGGCACCCGGCGACGGCGACGCGACCTTGCTGGTGATCCGCGACAACGGCTTGTTTGGCGGCGGCTGCTCCAGCCAGATCTTCATCGACGACAAGCAGGCGGCGCAGCTGGAAATCGGTGAGCAGGCGGCGTTCCGTATGCCCAGCGGCACGCATGCGATCTCGCTGCAACACTCCGGCGCCTGTCGCCGCCTGGGGGATGCCAAGGTGGATGCGACGCTGGGCGCTGGCGAGGACGTCACCGTGCAAGTGAATGCGCGGGGATCGTCGCTGTCGATGGCCAAGCGCTAAGTGACGGCCGGTCCGGTGCCCGGGCGACCATGATGGAGTGAGCGTCATGCTTGACCCTGTCCTTATCCATTGTCCGTACTGCGGCGAGCCGATCGAGATTCTGGTCGACGGTTCGGTGGACAGTCAGCGCTACATCGAGGACTGCCAGGTCTGCTGCCGTCCCATCGGGATTGCCGTCGACATCGGCGAGGACGGCGAACTGCATGTCGGCGTCACCTCTGAGAACGACGGCTGATCGTGCCGTCCCGACTCAGTCCAGTGCACTCGCGTCGATCACGTCGACGCCCAACTGGTCATAACGCATGCGGGTAGCGAGGTCGGCATCGGCATCGGCTGAAACCGGGCGGGTCAGGTCCCACAGCACATGCGCGCGAAAGCCCAGCTCGAGCGCATCCTGTGCCGTCCACAAGACGCATACGTCCCGCGCCAGTCCACAGACATACACTTCGTCCACTTCATGCCCACGCAGCCAGTCGGCCAGTCCAGTCGAGGGGCGCTCGCCACCGGGTCCGTGGTTCTCACGAAAACCGCTATAGGAATCCACCCGCGGATCGTCGCCTTTGCGGATGACCGTATCCACGCTGGACCAGTCGATGCCGGGGTGCAGCGCTGCCCCCGGCGTGTCCTGCACGCAGTGGGGAGGCCATAGCGTTTGGGCGTGGCCATACAGCGGGATGCGCTCGAACGGTTCGCGGCCTGGATGGGAGCTGGCAAAGGAGATGTGGCCGGCGGGGTGCCAGTCCTGCGTGGCGACGACATGGCGGAACACCCGCCGTTTCAGCAAATGCTCGATGCCGGGCACGATGGCATCGCCCTCATGGCAGGCCAGGGCGCCACCGGGCATGAAATCTGGCTGCACGTCGACCAGGATCAGGGCGGCGCGTCTGCTGATGGGCTGGCTCATGCGTCGTTCGGAACTCGTCATAGGTGGCGTTTTCCGAGTCTAGTCGCCCCGCTGCTTGTGACGATGTGACCCATTCGACGAGAGATGTGTACGCAATGTGTGCTGTTCAGGCTCTTACTCGCAGCCGTCGGATCGTTCGTAAGCCGCCTTGCTGAGGGCATAATGCCTGCAAACAACAACAGTGGTGGACAGGGGTATGCCTTACGACCAGTCGTGGATGGGGTACGGCCTGATGGGTGGCCTGGAAGCCGGTGCCATCGCCGCCGTGGTGGCTTTTCTGTTGTTTGGACTAATCCACTGGATCGGCCGGACCCAAGGCTGGACCCTGGGCTTTGAAATCAGCTGGGCCGCGGTGCTGAGCATGCTGCTGGCCGGCGGTGGTGACCTGTGGAACCTGTTCTATTTCAACTACGGCCGCTTGCAATCGCTGGAGTTGCTGCGCGCGCGACTGGCCGAAGTGCACGATCCCGATAGCATCGGCTTGCGCGTGCTGTGCGAATTCATCGGAGTTGGCATCGGCGTCTATCTTGGTTGGTTCCTGTTCGCCCGCCGCCGACTGTCCTGAATTTGCTGTCGCGGCGCCCAGCTTGCAATGCCTGGCGCCCGGCTCGGTTGTTTTGCCTTCCCCTCCCGGCACGTTGTCGTCATGAATACTCAAGCTGAAGTTGTCGGCAGCGGCCTGTCGTTGACCCTTCGCATCGTCCAGATCGTTTGTTTTACGTTCCTTGCCTACCTGATCATCGGCATGCAGTTGGCGGTGCTGCCGCCCTTCGTGCATAACGACCTGGGCTTTGGCGCGGTACTGGCGGGGCTGGTGATCAGCACGCAGTACGTCGCCACCCTGCTCAGCCGCGGGTTCGCCGGACGCACGTCCGACACGGCCGGCCCCAAGCGGGCGGCCGTGATCGGTCTGGCTGCATGTGGCGGCAGCGGTCTGTTGATGATTGGCGCAGCGCTGTTGCGCGAACTGCCAGCCGTATCGCTGGGCGTGATGTTGCTGGCCCGGCTGGCGCTGGGCATGGGTGAGAGCTGCGTGGCCACGGGCTGCATCATGTGGGGCATTGGGCGGGTGGGTAACGAGCACACGGCCAAGGTAATTTCCTGGAACGGCATCGCCACGTATGGTGCGCTGGCCGTGGGTGCGCCGCTCGGCGTGCTGCTGTCCTCGGCCTTTGGCTTCGTTGCCATTGGCATCGCCAGCGTTGCGCTGATGCTGTTCTCCCTGCTGCTGGCATGGCGACGTCCGGCGGCGCGCGTCGAACTGGGCGAACGTCTGCCGATGCGCCATGTGTTCGGACGTGTTGCACCGTATGGCATGGGGCTGGCGCTGGGTTCGATCGGCTTCGGCGTCATCGCGACCTTCATCACGCTCTACTACGCCAGCCAGGGCTGGGCGGGCGCGGCACCGACGCTAAGCCTGTTCGGGCTGTGCTTTGTGGGTGTGCGACTGGTGTTCGGTTGGACCATTGCGCATTTTGGTGGCTATCGCGTGGCGCTGGTGTCGCTCCTGGTCGAGTGCCTGGGCCTGCTTGTGCTGGCCAGTGCAAACCATGCCGGGGTGGCGATGCTGGGAGCAGCGCTGACCGGTATCGGCTTCTCGCTGATCTTCCCCTCGCTTGGCGTCGTCGCGGTGGAAAGAGTGAGCGTGAGCAATCGTGGCTCCGCGCTGGGGGCGTATTCGGTCTTCATCGATGTGGCACTGGGCATCACCGGACCGCTCGGCGGCTGGATCGCTTCCGGCGGTCGCTACGCGCCCATGTTCGTCGTCGCTGCGCTCATGTCCCTGGCGGCTGCCGTGCTTACCGGCGTGCTCTACGTGACGTACGGCAACACGATGCGTGGCTAGTTGTTAGAGCCTGTTCAAAATCTCTGAGGGGGCACAAGCACCCCTCCCCAGCCCTCCCCTGCAAGCAGGGGAGGGAGTTAAGAGCATGCCTTTAGCTCCTCCCCCTGCAAGCAGGGGAGGGAGTTGAGGGCACGCCTTTAGCTCCTCCCCCTGCAAGCAGGGGAGGGAGTTGCGGGCATGCCTTTAGCTCCTCCCCCTGCGAGCAGGGGGAGGCTGGGAGGGGGTGCTTGTGGCTACGCGCTGATATTGAACTGGCTCTTACAACACAGGATCGAACAGTCGCGCCACATGCATGGCCAGGCGCCTGAGGTAGGGCGCCCTGAGATACTCCGCCTCGGTCACCTCGTGCGCGTGCGAGAAATCCTCATGCAGCATGGCTTGTACCTGCATGGCGAAATCGCGATCCACATTGAGGGCGCCGATCTCGAAGTTGAGGCGGAACGACCGGTTGTCTAGATTCATGCTGCCGACCGATGCGGTATCGTCGTCGATCAGCATCACCTTCTGATGCAGGAAGCCGGGCTGGTAGCGGAAGATGCGAATGCCTGCGCCCACCGCGTCGTGCGCATAAAGCCCGGTGGCGAGAAACACCGTGCGGTGATCTGGCCGCGAAGGAATCAGCACGCGTACGTCCACGCCGCGAAACACGGCAAGACGCAAGGCGGCCATCACGGCCTGGTCGGGAACGAAATAGGGCGTCGTGATCCATAGCCGCCTGCGCGCCGCATGAATGGCGGTGACGAAGAACAGCGAGCAGGTTTCCTGCCGGTCGGCGGGACCGGTGGCGGCAATCAGCGTATGCGCATGCCCTTCGTTGAGCGTGGGCGACAACAGCGGTGGCAAGGCGCCGGTGACCCAATGCCAGTCCTCCGCGAAGCTGCGCTGCAGGTCGGCAACGGCGGGCCCTTCGATCTGCAGGTGCGTATCGCGCCATGGCGCAAGCGGTGGCTTGAGCCCGAGATATTCGTCGCCCACGTTGAGGCCGCCGACAAAGCCGAGTGTGCCGTCGATCACCACGATCTTCCGGTGATTGCGGAAGTTGAGCTGGAAGCGATTGCTGCGCCGCTGCGTGGCGAACGGATGGATGGCGATGCCGGCATCGCGCAACGTGTCCACATACTGCCGCGGCAGGGCGTGACTGCCGATGCCATCGTAGAGCACGCATATCTCGACCTTGGCCCGCGCGCGCTCCAGCAATACCTGCTGTAGCCGCCGCCCCAGGGTGTCGTCGTGAATGATGAAGAATTGCACCAGTACGCAATGCTTCGCCCCGCTGATGGCGGCGAGCATGGCATCGAACGCGGCCTCGCCATCGACCAGCAGACGCAGCTTCTGGCCGGCATGGAAGCGCGTGCGCAGCATATGGGCGATTTCGGCGTAGCGCGTGCAGGTCTCGGGAGGCGACTGCGCGGCTTCGAGCTGGATCTCGGCCATGGCCTGCATCTGCTCGCGCCGTAGGCGATGCAGGTCGACATAGCCATGGAAGCGGCTGCGGCCCAGGTAGAGGTAGGGCACCAGCGTGACATAGGGCAGCAACACCAGGCCGAGTGCCCACGCAAAAGCACCTTGCGGCGTGCGCGTGTTCATGACCGCATGCATGGCCGCCAGCACGCCAGCCACATGCAGCAGGACGACGACCGCGCCGATGATGCTGCTCAGCATGCGTGGCGCTCAGTCGTGCCGAAGGCGGGCGGGTTGCCATGGATCGACATGATGTCCTCGTGAATAGCGTCGCGTGGTAGAGGAGGCTTGCGGACGGGGTCTCAGGTCATGGCGCTGCGTACAGCGTTCAATACATGGCTTTCGCGCTGCTCGAGCTCGTGCTGCAGATGATCCACGAAAAGGCGGATGCGTGCCGGGAGGTAGCAACGACTGGGATAGATGGCGTAGAAGTTCGCCTCCGGCAGGATCACATCGGCCAGCAGCGGCACCAGCCTTCCGGCGCGCACATCGTCGGCGATATCCCAGGCGGACTTGAAGGCGAGGCCATGGCCGGCCACCGCCAGCGCGCGCATCAGGTCGCCGTTGTCGCAGGTGATGCTGGCGTCGATGCGCAGGGTGCGGGGCCCCTCCGGCGTTTGCAGGATCCATGGCAGGATGCCGTGTCCCGGGCGATGCAGCATCAGGCAATCATGCTGTGGCAGCTCGTCGGCGCTGGCAGGGCGGCCGCGTCGGGCCAGGTAGGAAGGCGCGGCGCACACCACGCGGAAGTTGCGCGCGAGCCGGCGCGAGACCAGTCGCGAGTCGGTGAGGTTGCCGCCGCGTACGGCCACGTCCACGCCGTGCTCGAACAGGTCGAGCATCGCATCGGAGTTGGTCAGGCGAAGCGTCAGTTGCGGGTGCCGGGCGGCGAAGTCGGCCGCGATCGGGCCGATGTACTGCCGGCCCATGTCCACCGGAGAGGACACATGCAGTTGCCCGCGCACCTCCAGTTGACCCAGGCCGACCGCTGAGTTGGCGTCGTCCACGTCGGCAATGATGGCCAGGCAGCGTTCGTAGTAGATGCTGCCTTCTTCAGTCAGCGTGAGACGGCGCGAGCTGCGCTGCATGAGCCGAACGCCCAGCGCCTGCTCCAGCCGGTTGAGGCGCTTGCTCGCCGCGGCGGGGGACAAGCCAAGCTCCCGCCCGGCGGCCGAGAGGCTGCCATCGGTGACCGCGCGGACGAACAGCCGCATGTCTTCGAAATCGACCATCTTCAACTTTTTGGAAAAGATGCCTCTCTAGTTTGCTCAATTCACGCATGGCTCGACAAGGCGCAAAGTGCGCGAGATTCCTTTCCTCGAGCCACCTCATGACACTTCGAACCGCTGGACGGCGACGATGAGCGCCGTTTCGTCCAAATGGGCGCTGTTTGCCTTATCGGTCGCGGCCTTTGCCATTGGCACCACCGAATTCGTGATCATGGGCCTGTTGCCGGAAGTGGCCGGTGACCTGCATGTGAGCATCCCCTCGGCGGGCCTGCTGGTATCGGGCTATGCGCTGGGCGTGGCCGCCGGGGCTCCCGTGCTGGCCGTGCTCACCGCCCGGATGGAGCGCCGCAACGCCTTGCTGCTGTTGCTGGGCCTGTTCATCGTCGGCAACGCGCTTTGTGCCGTGGCACCCAACTATGGCGTGTTGATGGTAGCGCGCGTGGTCGCCGCGTTCTGTCACGGCTCGTTCTTTGGGATTGGCGCAGTGGTAGCGTCGCATATCGTGCCGCGTGACCAGGCGGCACGCGCCATCGCCTTGATGTTCACCGGCCTGACCCTGGCCAACGTGTTGGGCGTACCGTTCGGTACCTTTCTCGGCCAATGGGCCGGCTGGCGCTCGACCTTCGGCGCGGTCACCGGGTTGGGCGTGGTGGCGGCGATGGCCGTATGGCGGCTGGTGCCGGCCTTGCCGGATCTCCCCATGCCCCATATGCGTCGCGAGCTGGTGGTGCTGCGACAGCCGCAGGTATTGCTTGCACTGGCGATGACGGTGCTTGGCTTTGGCGGCGTGTTCACCGTATTCACCTATATCGCGCCGATTCTTCAGCAGCAGTCGCATGTGAGCGTTGGCGCGACGGGCTGGGTGCTGGTGCTGTTTGGTGCCGGCACGACGGTGGGCAACATGCTCGGCGGCCGGCTGGCCGACTGGCGCCTGATGCCGTCGCTGGTCGGCGTGCTGGTGCTGCTGGCCCTGATCATGCTGGCATTCGCCTGGACCATGCACGACACCACGGCGGCCATCATCACCGTATTCGTTTGGGGCGTTGCGGCGTTTGCCACGGTGCCGCCGTTGCAGATGCGCGTCGTGCAGCAGGCCGGCGACGGGCCGCATCTGGCATCGACGCTCAATATCGCCGCGTTCAATCTGGGCAACGCGATGGGCGCCTTTATCGGTGGCTCGATGATCGATCTTGGTCTTGGACTGCCATCGGTCAGCATCGCTGGTGCCGCGGTCACCGTACTCGGCTTGTTGGTCACGCTGGCCAGTATTGCGTTGGGGCGTCGACGAACCGCGGCGATGGCGGAGGTTGTAGCAAGCACTTAGTCGCTCGCTATCGCCGTCCATGTGCGCGATGCGATCGAGTCGATGTTCATGCGCTTGTCCGTCGATTCTTGCCGGCGCAGAATCGTTGCCTGGCGCCGCGTGTCGGCTGTCCGAAGCAGGTCTCAGGAGTCCACCATGAAAGCCGTCGCTTATCGACATAGCCTGCCGATCGACGATCCGCAAAGCCTGCTCGATGTCGACTTGCCCGCGCCCGTGGCACAGGGACGCGACCTGCTGGTGAAAGTCGAAGCAATCTCGGTCAACCCTGTCGATACCAAGATACGCATGCGCACCGATCCGCAGGGTGCGGACAAGGTGCTTGGCTGGGATGCTGCCGGCACGGTGGTGGCGGTCGGTGCGGACGTCAGCTTGTTCAAGCCGGGGGATGCGGTCTACTACGCGGGCGCCATCGACCGCTCCGGCAGCAATGCCGAGCTTCATCTCGTCGATGAACGTATCGTCGGGCGCAAACCATCCACGCTGGATTTCGCGCAGGCGGCGGCGATGCCGCTAACCACCATCACCGCATGGGAGCTGCTGTTCGATCGTCTTGGCGTGCCACGCGGAAGTACGGCACGCAGCGGTGTCGTGCTGGTGGTCGGCGGCGCCGGTGGCGTGGGCTCAATGGCGATCCAGCTGGTGCGCCGCCTGACCAACCTCACCGTCATCGCGACGGCATCGCGCGACGACAGCCGTGCCTGGGTGAAGGACATGGGCGCGCATCAGGTGATCGACCATCGCGGCGACCTCGTTGCCCAGGCCAAGGCGATCTCGCCCGCGGGCGTCGACTATGTGCTGAGCCTCACCCATACGGAGCAGCACTTTCCCGCGCTGGTGGAGTTGCTCAAGCCGCAGGGCAAGCTGGGTCTGATCGACGACCCGGCAACGCCGCTGGATATCCGTCTGATGAAATCCAAGAGCCTCTCGTTGCATTGGGAGTTCATGTATGCGCGTTCGCTGCATCACACCGACGACATGCAGGCGCAGCACGTGTTGCTCGATGAAGTAGCCAATCTCGTGGATGCCGGCGTGCTGCGTAGCACGCTGCGCGAACATGTCGGCAAGATCAATGCGGCGAACCTGCGCCGCGCACATGCGCAACTGGAGAGCGCCAGCACGATCGGCAAGCTCGTGCTCGGCGGCTTCGCCTAAAGACGGCGGTCGCGCGGCGGATGCCTCGGCATCCGCCGCGGGTCGTTCACGCAGCGATGATACGATCGGCCAAGTTGCGAGCCTGCTGACGGATCTCCGGTATCGCCGTGGACTCCCAAAGCGTGCCGCGCAGCAGGGTGCCGATGGCGTACAGGTGTGGCCAGGTCTGGCCGTCATGCTGCAGGCGGCCTTCGGTGGTTCCTTCGCATCCCAGTCCAAGTGGATCGGGTGTCACATGCCCGTTGGTTGCCAACTGGCAAATCAGGCGATGCTTGGTGCGACGTACATCGGTATTGAGGCCGACCGTCTGGATCACCACATCGGCGTCCATCGACAAGATCGAGCCGTCATGTGGCGAACGGAGGTCCAGGTGCAGTTTGCCGCCAGCCACGTCGACCGCCTGCAGTCGGCCGCGACGGCGTTGCAGCCGCCCGTCATTTTCAAGCGCCAACATCGATGTCATGACCTGTGGTGCCATGCGGTGACGCACGCGCTCCCACGCCCAGCGCGCATGGCGCAGGAAGCGGGCGCGTTCGGCCAAAGGCAGCAGACCCCACAGCGTCGGCGTATGCGGTCGCAGGCTGTCGATGACCGTGCGCCAGTCGTTGCTCTGCGTCGCGGCTTCGCGCAGCAGACGCACCCAAGTGCGAATATCCGGCGCATCGCGCATGGATTCGATCAGGTCGCTGCCGTCATCCGCGGGTGCGGAAGCCGCTTCCAGATGCGACTCCGGCAGCAAGCCATGTCGCGATATGGCAGTGAACTGCGCATTTGGCCATTGCGCGGATAGCTCCAGAAGCACATCCACCGCGGTGAGGCCAAGACCAATCAGCACTACCTTGAGCGGGCGGCTGTCCGGCTCTACCGAGGCGAGGAAACCCCATGGTTCGGTCACATACTGGCCGCTCTCCAGGGCCGCTTCGCTGACGCCACCGAGTGGCTGTGGCGGTAGCGATCCCAGTGCGAGTACGGCGGCGTCGACGCGGCTGTTCTCCTCGCCATGAATGATCGTGACACCTTCGTTTTCCGGCACCACGGCATCGACCGCAAATGGCAGCATGTGTATGTCATGGCCAGCATTGCGAGCGTTTTCCAGCGCGCGTGCGACTTCCGCTTCCAGGTAGTCGCCGTACAGACGTCGTGGCAGGAAGTCGGTTCCCGTAATGGTGTGATCGCCGCGCTGGGCAAAGTCGAGGAAGCCGCGCGGCTTGGCGGCGAACATGCTCATGGAAGCCGCGCGCACGTTCAGCAGATGCCGGTCCGAACGTGTGCCATAGGCGACGCCGCGTGCCGACGTATCGCCGCCGGTGTACCAGTCCAGATGCAACGGCTGCGCCGGCTGGCGTTCCAGCAGCTCGCTTAGCAGCGCTGCCGCTGCCGCGCCGCCGCCGATGATGGCGACTCTTCGATACATGCCACTCCCTTAAGTGCGCGTTGTGCGGCTCAGGCGTGCAGGTGGCCGGCAATGGCGCTGCGCTGCGGCCTGGTGAGCCATTGACCGGTTTCGCCGGTTCTTTCGTAGGTGAAGTACTGTGCCAGATCGCCACCGTAAACGTGAAGCGTCAATGCAGTGTCGTGGCGGGAGAGGTTGCGGCAGCGATGCGCATAGCGATCATCGGCATCGAACCAGCTGGCATCGCCGGGGCCCATCCAGTCGCGTCCCACCGACCTCAGGGAGCGGCCTTGCGGGTCGCGTTCCCACGACTCCACTTCGAGGGCGCCATGCAAGGCCAGCTCCAGCCCCCACAGTCCGCCATGATCATGGATCGGGGTAGCATGGTTGGCGGGCCAGGCGTTCACCAGCACGGTGATGTCCGGTTTGCTGCGCAAGGCAACCAGCCAACGCTCGAAGCCCTTGTTATGTGTACGCAATTCGGCGAGGTCGTCGTTCAGCGACTGCCGGTTCTGATACACCATGCGGCCGAGCTCTCTTGCCATCGAGGCAAGATCCGGATGCTCGCCTACACCACAGGAAAATGCGATGTCACGCAGTGCCTTTAGGTGTTGCATGTGTTTAGCCATGCGAGGGGCCTCGTCAGGAACCGGGGGCGCAGTGGACCATGCACATCGTTAAAGTCCCGTAACCGGGAACGTGCCGGAAGGCTCCGGCAGCCTATGACTTCCGCACCATGCGAACGATGTTGCAAGCGCGCAAGATCATGGCCGTCAAGGCCTTGAAACTCGCGCTGGCCGCCAATATGACGGCAGCGTATGAAGCCTCTGGGCTGCACGGAAAGGAGGAGCGCCATGATCGCGATTAGCCTGCTCTTGATGCTGGTACTGACGTTATGGCTGATGGCCGCCGTTATCGGGGTCGTATTCAAATTGACTTTCGCGCTGATCGGCGGCCTGTTCAGCATCGTCGGCGCGGCACTGGGATTGCTGTTCGGCGGAGTGGCCCTGCTTGTCATCGCGCCGCTCGTGGCGTTGGCCGTATTGCCGTTCTGCCTGCCGGTGATTCTGCTGGTGGCGGTGGTCTGGGCCATCGCACGAGCCATGCACCGGCCGGTGTCGCCGGCACCAATGACAGCGCGCTAAACATCCCGCTTGCCGTGGAATGGCCCGGCCTGGCGTTCCATGCAGGCCGGGCCTTTTCTTGTCCATCGATTCGCGCGTCGGGTATCGCCCCATCCGCGCGGATCTACCTCTGCCTTGTCAAAGTTGATTCAGATCGAACTTGACCGGCACTTGCGCCCAGGCGCGGATGGGGCGCCCGTTGGCCATGGCGGGCTCGAATGTCCAGCCCTTCAGTACCTGCTCGCGCGCGCTGCGATCGAGCAAGGCATAGCCGCTGCTCCTGGCAATCACGACGTCTTGCGGCACGCCATGTTCGTCCACCAGCACTCTCAGCAAGACGGTGCCCTGCATGCGCGCGTGCAGGGCCTGGGGCGGATACTTCAAAGGCACCGCCTTGTAGGCAAGGGTGGCTTCGACCGGCGCCGCCTCGGTTCCCGTGGCGGGCGCGTCGGTGACGATCGTGGGCGTAACCGTCGGTACCGCCATGGGGCTGTCTTCGCTGGCCATCGGCTCTGGCGCGATCACGGGCTGAGGCTGTACCTGCGGATGGGCCATGGGCTTGGGCAGGACCAGGGGCTTGATTTCGAGCGTCGGCGGCGGCTTTACCTCGGGCGGAGCCGTGACCCAGTGGATCTGCATGTCGGACAAGCGCTGGACCTGTTCGGCCAGGTGGGGAGCCAAAGGCCGCATGACGGCGAGGAGGGCGGCTAGATTGAGCGCGATGGCGGTACTGAGTGCTGCGATGCGCACGTTATCGGGGTGGCTACTACGGGATACAGCCAGGCTTGCGGACGACATAAGCGACCTCCTGACGGCTCGATGTTGGGATGGCATCCGCAGCGCCGCGTGGGGACGCGGTGGGGATCGTGCGAATGCGAAACCAGCCTAAGCCCGCAAAAATGACTTGCGCAAGTGGCCGTATGGAAGGCTATTCTGTGCGGCGGGGCCGCTTGGGGCGTGAGCGCGGATTTTCAGTGCGCGACCAGCATCGGCACATCCCCATGCATGAACAGGTGGCGGGTCGTGCCGCCCAACATCATCTGGGCAAGCCGTGAGCGGCTCCATGCGCCCATCACGACAAGATCAGCACCATGCTTGTGCGCCGCGTCCAGCACGGCAGGACCAGCGGCATGGCTGGGACCGCTATCGAACACCTCGGCCCGTGCGCGAATGCCGTGACGCTGCAGCCAATCGGCCAATCCGGGAGGCGGTAGGACGGGCAGCAGGTCCGCATTCATTTCGCTGCCATCCAGTACCAGCACATCGTCCGCTTTTTGCAGGATGGGTACGGCCGCGGCGAGTGCGAGCGCCGATTCGCGGCTGCCGTTCCACGCCACCAGCACCCGGGCGCCGATGTCGGCGACCGGAGCCAGATCCGGCACCACCAGCACCGGCCGGCCGCTGGCGAAGACGCAACGCGACACCGATCCAAAACCGACAGGGGCGTCGCTGCGCTGCTGACTGCGCTCCATGATCAGGAAATCGTAGCCCGAGGCTGCCTGGCTGACGGTTTGCACGGTGTCACCCTGGGTGACTCGCCAGGCACCGGCCAAGCCATGGGCGCCGAGCAGCCGTTGCCAGTCGACGGCGTGCGTCTGGGCTTCGGCGATCCGCCGCTGGGTCTCTTCCAACTGCACGGGTACTGCCTCCGGCAGGCTGAAGGCAGCGGCGGGTAGGTCGGCCACGTAAAGCGCATCTAGCCGCGCACCCAGGCGTTTCGCCAGTGCCAGCGCCGCGCGCGGGGCGGGTACGTCCAGGTCACAATGGTCCAGATGCAACAGCAGATCGATGGCTGACATCGCGCGGTCCTCCTGTTTCCAGTCCCTGCCCAGCTTAGAGCCTGTTCCATGGCTCTGCGTAGCCCATGTCGCCGCAGCCAGGCCGCGGGGCCGCAGGGCAGCCTGAGAGGTACGGATTCGCCCAAAAAAAGCCCCGCACAGGGTGGCGGGGCGGCAAAGCCGAGCATCGGGGGAGAGAGAGGGGATGCCCGGCCCGTGTATCTTCCCGGCGCCCGGCTTGATTTGGTGTACAGCCTGGGTGAAGGAGGCATTCACGTGTCAGCAGGAGGATGCTTGCCAGAATCACGCTTCCGCCGCGCGTCGGCGTGGGCAACGGCCATACAGGAGAGACTGGAATGATGATGTGGAAGAGTCTGGGTGCGGTGGCGCTGGTCCTGACCTGTTGGATGGCCTCGGCCTCGGCCCACGCGGGAGACATCGAATGCAAGATGGATTTCCACCTGTCCGGCTGGTCGGTGTTCTATCAAACGGCCACGGGAAGCGGCACGGTCCATTGCAGCAACGGCCAAAGCATGGGCGTGCGTATCCGAGTGAAGGGCGGCGGCCTCACGTTTGGAAAGAACGAGATCGACCACGGCATCGGCAAGTTCTCCGGCATCTCCAGCATCAGCGAGATCAAGGGGCACTACGCCGATGCGGGGGTTCACGCGGGCGCGTCGAAATCCGCAGGTGCACGCGTGATGACCAAGGGTAATGTCTCGCTGGCGCTTAGTGGAACGGGCAAGGGCTGGGATCTGGGTGTGGCATTTGGCGCCTTCATCCTCGAATGACCCAGGACCGGGTGAGGCGATGCATGCGCTGCGTCAGGCTTTGCATTCGGTCCGGGGATGGCTAAGGTGGCGGGGTACGTACGACCCCGTACGTTTCGTTTGACGAGGAATCCCCCACCATGTCCGCCAACCCCGGCACGGCGCTCCCCCGTTATGCCTACGGCGATGAACTCGCCAGTAGTGTCATCCACGGCCTTGGCATCCTGCTCAGCATCGCCGGCCTGGCTACCCTGGTGGCGTTCTCGGCCCTCTATGGCGATGTGCGCGCTGTCGTTGCCAGCGCGGTTTTCGGTACGACCCTGATTCTTTGTTACACCGCTTCGACGCTCTATCACTCGATTCCCGGTGTGCTGGCCAAGCGAGTGCTGCGCACGTTTGACCACATTGCGATTTTCTTGCTGATTGCCGGCACCTATACGCCGTTCACCTTGATCGCGTTGCCGGGCGCCTGGGGCTGGGGATTGTTCTGCACGATCTGGGCATTGGCGCTGATGGGTAGCGCGCTGGAACTGGGCCTGCTGAAGCGCTATCGCCGCCTTGCCGTGCTGATGTATGTGGCGATGGGCTGGGTCGGGCTGATTGCGTTCAAGCCGTTGAGCGAGCACCTGCAGTTCGGTGGCATGGTGCTGCTGATCGCTGGCGGTGTGACCTATACGCTGGGCGTACCGTTCTATCTCTGGCGCAAGCTGCCGTACCACCATTCGGTGTGGCACTTCTTTGTGCTCGCCGGCAGCGTGCTGCATTACCTGGCCGTGTTGCTCTACGTGATACCCGCCGCAGCGGTATGAGCCTTGCGCTCGATGCGCTGCGGCGCGATCTGGAAGATGCCGCCACCCACCTGGGGCGGCCCCATGAGCTGCGCTTCCACCCCATGTTTGGCGGCTTGATGGCTTATTTCGGCGAGAAGCCGTGTGCGTGGTTGTCGGGGCAGGGACTGGCGCTGAAGCTGGCCGCAGACGATCAGGCTGAACTGCTGGCGCGTGAAGGTGCCAGGCGCCTCGAAGCGCGGCCGGGCCTGCCGCCGAGCCGGCAATACATCGTGTTGCCGCCATCGTTGTGCGCTGACACGGCGCAGCTGGCCCGGTGGCTGGCGCGCAGTGCGCAGGCGATAGCGAACACGAAAAAGAAAGGGCCGCGCCCGAAGACGCGGCCCTGACCGTCGGCGGGGACGGCGATGTCCCCGCGTGGCTGGATCATTTCTTCTTCTGCGACGGGATGAACTGCGTGCGCACCGCTTCGGCCAGTTGCTCCGGCGGCAGCAGGCCCTGGCCGATCACGAAGTCGTTGAAGGCCCGGCGATTGAAGTCTTTGCCCAGCGCAAGCTCGGTTTCCAGGCGCGTTTGCTGCAGGCGCATGTAGCCGTAGAAATACGCCGTGGCCTGGCCCGGGCTGTTGAAGGTGTAGCGATCCAGCTCCTGCTGGGTCATTGCCTCCGACAGGCCCACGTCGTAGCGCAGTACATCGTGCGCGCGCTCCTTGCTGATCAGGCCGAGGTTGAGCATCGGGTCGAGATACGCGCGGGCCGCGCGCTGCAGGCGAGCCTGCAGGGCGACGAACTGACCGGCCGGCGGCTCATACGGCAGCATCTCCGACTCCGCGTACAGCGCCCAGCCTTCCACGTTGACGCTGTTGAAGGCAAACAGGCTGCGCGCCAGCGACACGCCGCGCTCGACCATGGCGGCAAACTGCAGCTCATGTCCCGGGCGGCCTTCGTGCGAGGTCAGCGTCCAGGCGGCAGCCTTATAGGTGAAGTCGTCATACGACTGCGACTTGTCGCCGTTCGACGAGGGGTTACCCATGGTCAGCACGAAGGTGCCCTGCTCACCGTGGTTGTTGATGAAGGGCGGCGGGTCCATGTGCGGCGCGGGCACGGCGGCAGTTTCCGCCTCGGAAGCCAGGCGCATCTGCATCTTGCGCTGCGGCAGCGTGATGATGTCTTCGCGGCGGATGGTGTCTTCGATCTTGCCGATGATCTCGTGATACCACGGCACCACGTTGTCCTTGCCCAGCTGCTGCTGCTTGAGCGCCTTCAGCACGTCACGGTAATCCGTGGCCTGGATGCCTTCGGCCTTGGCCACCACCGGCGCCATCATCTGCATCATCGAGCGCAGTTCGACGAATTCCAGCTGCGCCTGCTTGATCAACTCCTCCGGCGGAATGTCCACGCCAACCTGCTTGAGGTTGTACGCATACAGCGGCTCGGGCAGGCGGAAGTCCGCGCGTGCGCGCGGCACGATGGTGGCGCGTACCCAGGTGTCGTAATCCTTCAGCTGGCTGTCCAGCGCATCGAGCGCGGCCTTGCCTTCGGCGTCGTCCAGCTTGTACTTGGCGAACAGCTGGCGGATGCCCTGCGCGTAGCGCTGCGTGTTGGCGAGCTTCTGCTCCACTTCACCCTTGTACGGGCCGATCAGGTCTTTCTCGCCCAGGCGTGCCTGGGTCTGCGCCTTGGCCAGCTCCGTGATCGGCGTGCAGCCGGGTGCCTTGCCTACATAGCATTCCAGTCGCTTCAGTGCGGCGGGACGGCGCTTGGCGGCGACATCGTCCTTCAGCAAGGCGAACTCGCCACCAAAGATCAGCTGGCCTACGTCCTGATACGGGAGCAGGTACTTGTGATTGAGGTCGTTGCCTTCGATCTGCTGATCGGCGGCCTTGATCAGGATCTGCAGATCCTGCTTCACGTTGGTGTCCTTCTCGTCAGCCAGCATCTTCTCGAGCTTGGCCTTCGCCTCGACCAGCGCGGCACGGGAGCGCGCATCGACGTCGGGCTTGAGATCGGCGACCTTGGCGTCGTACTCCGGCAGGCCGATCTGCGAGGCGAACTCCGGACTGAACTTCGCGAGCACATCGAGCATCACCTTGGAGTCGGCGTTGCTGCGCTCGATCCAGGAGGGCGCCTTGGCTTCTGCGTGAACCGATCCGACGACGGCCAGCGAGACCGCCATGGCAAGGGCGAGACGTTTGGACATGTTGTTCCCCAAGGAAGTGGTACCCGGAGCCTATAAGGCAGGCCGCGACGGGCGCCATGTGCCGAAGGTCTCGGGGCGGCCCCGGCCAGGCGATCAGCCGACAAGCATGGCGAAGGCGAACAGGCCGATCATGATGAACGAGATCACCAGCTTGATCAGGGTGCCGAACAGCAGCCCCATCCAGGTGGCCGCTCCCACATGGGCCGAGCGCAGCACGCTCGTGCCCGAGGCGAGTTCACCCAGCAGCGCGCCCACGAACGGCCCCAGCAGCAGGCCCGCGATGCCGAAGAACATGCCTATCAGCGTACCCAGGCCCGCCCCCGACAATGCCAGCGGGCTCGCCCCTATGCGCTTGGCACCCAGCGTGGCGGCAACGAAGTCGACCATGACACCCAGGGTGCCCAGTACGCCGATGACCACCAGCCACCACAGGCCGACGTGCTGGTACTGATTCACCGCCGCGGCCAGCCAGATGCCGCCGAAGATCATCGGGATGCCCGGAAGCGCCGGCAAGATAGTGCCGGCCAGTCCGCCCACCATGAGCGCAGCAGCCAATACGTAGAGCGCAATCTCCAGCATGCTGACTCCCCCTCTCAGGTACGTGCCGCCACTTCGCTTACTTCTCGACGAACGCGCGCTCGATCACATAGTCGCCAGGCTCGCGGGTGCGCGGCGAAATCTCGAAACCGCGGCTGTCCAGCAGGGCGCAGGTATCGTCCAGCATGGCGGGGCTGCCGCATAGCATGACGCGATCCGTGGCGGGATCGAGCGGGGGCAGGCCGATGGCCTGACTCATGGCGCCGTCGACGATGGCGTCGGTGATGCGACCCTGGTTGCGAAACGCCTCGCGCGTCACTGTCGGGTAGTAGATCAGTTTTTCGCGAGCCAGCTCACCCAGGTATTCATGCTGCAGCAATTCATGCTGCAGGTAGTCGGCGTAGGCGAGGTCGCTGATGTTGCGCACACCGTGGGCAACCACGATCTTGTCGAATCTCTCGTAGGTCTCTGGATCGCGCACCAGGCTGAGGAACGGCGCCAGACCCGTGCCGGTGCCAAGCAGATAGAGATGTTTGCCCGGCTTGAGGTCATTGAGTACCAGCGTGCCGGTCGGCTTGCGGCTGACGATGAGTGGATCACCGGGCCGAAGGTGCTGCAGGCGCGAGGTCAACGGCCCGTTCGGCACTTTGATGCTGAAGAATTCCAGGTGTTCCTCGTAGTTCGCACTGGCAATGGAATACGCGCGCATCAGCGGACGTCCGTCAACCTCGAGCCCGATCATCACGAACTGTCCGCTGTCGAAGCGAAAGCCCGGATCGCGCGTGGTGCGGAAGCTGAAAAGACTGTCGTTCCAGTGGTGCACGTCGATCACGTGCTCCGTCGCCAATGCCACCATTGCAGGTTACCGTCCAGAGTAGGGGGAGAGCTGCGGGCAGGGTCCCGGCTGGGGACCGGTACCGGACTCGTAGGGGGGAAGGCGGAAGCCGCTGCACCTGACGAGTGCTGCCACGCGTGCAGCCAGGGGCCCCATTATGCCATTGCCTGGCCCGACGCTCCTGCTACGACGCTCCCGCAGGCGCGCTCCAGGGATCACGTGGCCCAGCCGGGTTTTGAAGCATTGCCCGCCGTGTCAGGTCGATGCCGGCTGCCGGACAGCACAAGCAACTGCGGCATCATGCCGCGATATGACATCGAGCCCGGCGTGCGCGGTAAAGAAAGCTTCGCACTACCTGACCTTTCCTCGGCACATCGCCACTTGTCTGCTCAATCCCAAAACCTACCTCTTTATGCCCCCCCCGGTGTTTCCGCAATGCGTGCGACATGGTCAGGGAATGCGACCGCAAGCGATGGCACTTGGCCCGTCGTCGCGATCAGTCGGATCGCGTTGTATGACTCACTTGCATTTGCGCAGGTAGTGCGCGGACAAGGCTTGCGACGGAGTCCGTTTGGAATTTGCAGCCCAGGCGATCGATTGGCATGTTGCTCATCCTCTTCGCCCCGTTCGCCGCATGATGATCGCGTGCTCGTGATCGGCATGCATGTCGAGAACGAAGGCAGGTTTGCGTTGCATCGCCATAGGTGGACGCTCATCCACAATGGAGTGCATCAGGTCTGGGCTAGTCGCCTGGCGGTGGTCAGGCCTGGGCGGTGACTGGTGATGACGATCTGCGCGCCGCGACAACCGCGGTCGCACATTGAAGGTTCCTCGGCGCCAACTGCGGTGAAATCGTTACAAAGGCGCGGTGAAACGGTGGTTGCGAACCTAACGGCTGACTGACGTTTTTCGAGGTGGCGCAACCGCCGTCGACGCAAGGAGCAACCGCCACATCCTGCCGCCTTACTTATGCCACATGTGCACGTTCGGCATGCATGTCAAATGTACTGGCATAGCGGTACGTAACTGCGCCTACCGGACTGGCACGCCTGTTTTCCATTGGAGGGCGGCAAGTTGCTGGTGCGGAAGTCATGCGTTGCTTGGCGACATTGCCGACCCGTTTCCCCCATTGAGCGGCGTCGCAATTCACGAATTTCTGCCCACGTGGAAACAGCGGCCTGTGCAAGAGGTATCTCGGCATGGCACAACCCATGAGGGTTCAAGAGCGCTCCGTGCGGAATGTGTGGCGATATGGAAGTACGGCAGTGACGTCGAGGCCTGAGTCAGGGATTGCGATCGTGCAAGCACATAAAGCGATGGCCCTAAGCGTTGCTGCCGGAGGGTTGCTTCGGATCACCCGCCTGCCCGGAAATCAGGTTGCAGGCGTATGGGCGCTTTGCGCTGTCGATCCGGCCGAACACCTATCCGTGCAGTGCAGTCGCCTCCGCCTAGGGAGGAAGGAACTGCGGTTGGGCGACACGATGGTATCGAACCATCGCAGGGCCATGGCAACCCTGGTCGAAGACACCTCATGCCGTGGATATGCCCACCTTCTTGCTGCGTGCGACCGCCACCGCCATGGGCGGTATGGCCATCATGGGCCCGATGGTTGCGAGGACAGATACTACGCGGCGATAGGCGGGGGCGTCGTGAGCTCTATTAGAACGCCTTGTCCACTGTATTTTTTTGGACATGACCTACTTGATGACGAACGCGACGCGAGCTCTCAGGCATCTGAGCCCAAGCCCGAACCCTATGTCTTGCTCCGGGCCGAAGTAGATCTTCTTTTTCGTGTGTCCGCCTATCCCAACGCCGTCGCTCGAATCGATGGGTCCTTTCGTCACTCGCGAGGACTGGCCCTGCAAACCTATAGCGCGCAGCATCAGGACGACGCTTCCTTCAAGTCCGATCAGGCAGTCGCCGACCCGGCGAATTCGTAAAGGACCGAATAGGCTGCTTATGCTGACCCACCTTTCCGGTGTTGCTTATTGGTAGCCTTTTCCTTGAGGATGAAGGGGGGGGAGCCCTCTCAACCTGTACCAGGCCGCCAAACGTTGAGGGGTGCGCCGTTTTGCCCGCACCCAGCCTTTGTTGACGTCTTCGACTACATCGAAGTCTCCTACAATCGATCCCGTTAGGATGGGCGACATGCCGAAGTCAGTTGTCTACGTCTGGCTAAGCTTGTTGCTGCTAGCGCTGGGGTTTTCATTCCAGGGCACGCGCGCATTGTGGAATACCGACGAGGGCCGTTATGTCGGCAATGCCTTGCAGATGCTGGACTCAGGCAATTACTTGGTCCCAGCCTACAACGTCGACCACACGAACTTCGCCAAGCCGCCGCTGACGCTCTGGGCCATCGCCGCCACCGTCCGTGTGATGGGCCCCAACACCTGGGCTGTACGCATCCCCTCCGCGTTGGCTTTCGTGTTGACCTCGCTACTGTTGTGCGTCATGGGCAGGCGCCTGCTGCCCGACAAGGCCTGGCTGCCAGGATTGGTTTACGCCTGTACGGTGGGACCATTCATCGCAGGCAATGTGGTGAGCACCGATGATCTGCTCGCCCTGTGCGAAGCGATTGCGATGTGTGGGTTTTTCCAGGCGGCCTTCGGCCCCGCCGAGACGCCGCACCGTCTTCCTGTGCTGGTGATGTGGCTGGGCTTCGGGCTGGCGTTCCTCACCAAGGGGACGCCAGCTCTGATCCCGCTGCTGGCCATCGTCGTCTTCATCACCCGGCGCGATGGCATGCGCGGGCTGCGCCGCTTCTTTCCGTGGATGGGGCTGGTGTTGTTCGCCCTCGTGGGGTTTGCCTGGTACGCCGTCGTCGTTCTGCGATATCCACAGTTGCTCGATTACTACCTGAGATATGAGCTGTTCGATCGGATATTCACCTCGACACACAATCGCAACCCGCAGTGGTACGGCTGGCTGGTAGCTTATGTCCCGGTGTTTGTGTTCGGGACATTGCCTTGGTGGCCCATGCTGGGGCCCGAATTGAAGGCCGCCCTTTCGCTGCGAAACTCGCGCCGCTTGTGGCACGAGCGATCACCGGCACTCTTCCTGGCATTATGGCTGGCCCTTCCGCTGCTCGTCTTCTGCATCGTCCGCTCCAGGCTGCCGGTGTATGTGCTGCCGCTGTTTCTGCCCATGGCGTTGATCATCTCGCTTGCCTTGCGCGACCGCATCGATCTTTCCTCATGGCGCCAGCGCATCATGCTCGGCATTTGGGTTGTGCTACTGCTGGCGATAAAGGGCAGCGTGGCGCTATACGGACATCCGCACGCAGATGACCGGGCTCTCGCCCGGCAGCTGGCGTCGAGGGTTGGCCAGACGGATTACTCGGCCATAGCGTTCGTTGAGGCCGTCGAATCCACGGAGCAAAGGGTAGAACATACGCCGTGGGGTATGCGCCTGTATCTGGGTAAACCCATCTATGCCATCGCATGGAAAAGCCCGGACGCGGCCCAGAAGATCTGCCGGCTATCCGACAGGCATTCATCGTTGCTGCTGGTCGTAGACGGTTCCATAGGCGCAGCCACCTTGCCAGCAGTGCTGGCCCAGTGCCCGGGGCGACAGCATGTGGAACTCGGTTCACTGTCGACGGCGCATGTGGCGCTGCTGCGGAAAGTGGCGTTTGCACCATGAGCATGAACCCCATGACGCGTTTATGGATCAAACGTGTCGATCTGTTGGTGGGGCTGACGGTACTCGGCTGGGTGCTGATAGCTTGGTTCATTCTGGTGGGCCTGGATACCGTACTGCAGTTCCTGCGCCAGCTTCGCTTTGTCGGACAGAACGGATTCAGTGTGAGCAATGCGGCGTACTATGTTTCCGTAACCATTCCGCGCCGCATGTACGAGATGTACGGGTCTGCCGCCTTGATCGGCAGCCTGCTAGGGCTTGGCGGATTGGCCTCTACGGGTGAGCTGACCGCGCTGCGCGCCGCCGGGCTGTCGCGTTTGCGCATCGCCATATCGGCGACAGGGGTGGTGGCGGTGTTGATCGTGGGTGTCGTGATCATCGGCGAAACCATCGGACCATGGGGCGACCAGCAGGATCAAGCGATGCAGTTGCGCCTGCGGACGGGAGCGATGGGGGGCGGCCAAAGTGGCCTTTGGGCACGCGATGGTGATCGCATCATCAACGCCAGGCGAAGCATCCTGCGCGGCAACGATGGCCATGTGCGGGTGCAGTTGTTGGACGTCAACGTATTCACCCTGACACCGGACGGAGAACTGAGCCGCTTCGATCACGCCGACACCGCCCAGCACATCGGCAACCAGTGGATACTCGGCCAGGTTCGAAGCAGTGTCATTGATGACAGTGGTGTGCACAGTACCACCCACGCCAGCGAGCGATGGCAGTCGCAGTTGGATCCGAACGTGCTCGAAAAATCCATGATCCAGCCGCAGTACCTGTCGACGCGCGACCAATTGCGTAACATCCGGTACCTCGAACGCAACCACGAGAATCCCGTGGCCTATACGACGCCGTTCTGGGGGCACGTTCTGTACCCCTTGAATATACTCGTGCTTACGTTGAGCGCGATGCCGTTCGCCTTTGGCACATTGCGCTCGGGCGGTGCCGGCAGACGCGTTTTTTTGGGCCTGCTGCTTGCGCTCATCTGGTACTTCGGCCAGCAAGTGATCGTGAACTTTGGTGTGGTGTATGGCGCTCCACCACTGCTGGCAAACCTGCTGCCCGCGACACTGACGATAATGCTCGCTTGGCTCTATTTTCGGCAGCTCGCCTGAATTATCCGGTCAACCATTGGCCGGTGGTAATTGATGCTTATCACCATCAAGCGGCGAGTGATCGCTCCACTTTTAGAGTCCGCTAAGGAAACTCTGATTTTGCCTCGCGGTCGAAGATCAGCCCCCACCGACAGAATGTAGATGATGTCCGAGAAGCAGCTGACCCTGGCCACCCAAGCCGATGGTGGATTTGAGGCGCACCGCAAGCCCACGCGGCGCGATGTGTTCCTGGCCGAGATGGACAAGGTGGTGCCGTGGGCCCAGCTTTGCGCGGTGATTGAACCGTTCTATCCCAAGGCGCGCGCCGAAGGCGGTCGTCGTCCGGTAGGTCTGGAGCGGATGCTGCGCATTCACTTCCTGCAGCAGTGGTACGCGTTGAGCGATCCGGCGGTGGAGGAAGCACTGTACGACTCGGCGTCGATGCGTCGGTTTGTCGGCATTGATCTGGGGCGCGAGCCCGCACCGGACGAGACCACGGTGTGCAAATTCCGGCACCTGCTGGAGAGGCACGGGCTCGCCGACAAGCTGTTCAAGACAGTGAACCAACATCTATACGACCACGGCCTGAAGCTCTCGCAGGGCACGATCGTCGACGCGACGATCCTTGGCGCGGCCTCGTCGACCAAGAACCGCGCCAAGGCGCGCGATCCACAGATGCACCAGACCAAGAAAGGGAATCAGTGGTACTTCGGCATGAAGGCGCACATTGGCGTGGATGAAGCGACTGGCCTAGTGCACAGCGTGGTGACGACGGCGGCGAATGTGGCGGACGTGACCCAGGTGGGGCAACTGTTACACGGCAGGGAGAAAGCCGTGTTTGGCGATGCCGGCTACACGGGCGCCCAGAAGCACGCACCGGCCAAACGTGGTCGCCAATGGTGGATCGCGGCCAAGCGCAACACGGTCAAGGCGATCACCGATAAGAAACTGCGCGGATTGATCGAAAAACTGGAACATGCCAAGGCCTCGATACGGGCGGCGGTCGAGCATCCGTTCCGAGTGATCAAGCGGCAATTTGGCCACGTGAAGGCGCGTTACCGAGGCCTGGCCAAGAACGGCGCGCAGGTGCTGACGCTGTTTGCGCTGAGCAATGTGTGGATGGCCCGCAAGCATCTGCTGGCCGCGACAGGATAGGTGCGCCCGCCGCGCACACTGCCGCGATCAAACGCGGCAAAACGAGCTGTCAAATCACCATGACGTGGCATGGATAGCCGTCGTCGACCGTGAGGCGACGGCCCAGAGGACCGCTGTTGCTACGAAAGGGGGATGATCAGACCATCCCTAACAGGGGGGCACGTATGGACGCGCACCTGCGATCCCGGTTTTTGTACCAAAAAAGTCTGCGCGGATCGTTTCCGCGCAGACTTCTATTTGTTGATAAAGGAACGCAGGAACGATGCGGATAGGTTCGCACTTCCATTCGAAGGGAAGTGAGCGTGGCCCCCTTAATTGATGTCTCGCCCCTGCTGGCAACAACGCGGCGACCCGGGGCTAGCCTTCTCCAAGCCCCACGTTGACTTCGACACGTCGGTTCTTGGCTTGGTTTGCAGGGGTGTCGTTGGGCACGATCGGGTTATTGGGTCCGTACCAGAAAAGCACCATTCTGGCGTCGTCGATGCCATGCTTTTCCTTCAGATAGTGCGCGACCATCTCGGCGCGACCACGGGACAGGCCTTCGTTGTGGTCCCTGGTTCCGACGTTGTCGGTGTAGCCGGCGATCACGGCATATGATTTGGGTTTTTCCTTCATGAACTCGGCCAGCTTGTCCAGCTCCGCTTTGTCCTTGGGGGCGAGATCGGTCTCATTGAAGGCGAAGTTGATGTTGTCGACTTTGACCCCGACGATCTTGGTGTCCGTGGTCGTGACGACATGTTCGGTAGCCTTTACATCGAACAGTGCTCCGCTCATGAAGTCGGGCTGATTGAAGAAGCTGGCAAGCGGAATCACCCGCGAGCACGCGTTGAGGGTCGCGACATCCTGCGTGAGAGTCACCTCTCTTGACGGCCTCGCACTGCTTATCACGTAGAAGCAAACGTCGTATTCCTTGGCCAGCCGCTTGGCAGTCTCGGCCGGGTTTTGCCCAGTGTAGTCACCGTCCCAGAATACGAAGACCGCGGTCCTCCCCGACAGCGGCTTCAAGACATTCTCGAGCTTCTTCAATCCCGTGTTGAGTGGCGTGATGCCGCTGCCCCTATCCGGGATGGCACTGAGCGCAGCGTCGACTTTCTCGCGGTTGAACGGCTGCACCGGAAGGAGTTCCTGCCACTCCGTATAGATAAAGATGCCGATGTTGTACCCGAGATCGGGGAGATAGGCATTTCTGTTCTTGAGCTCGCTCTTCATGACCTGGATCACACGCTGCTTCGTGTCACCGAACTTGCTGTTGGTCGAAGACGATGTGTCGAGGAGGAAGATCGCGTTGTCCGCAACCCTGACCAGTTGGTCCTTTTTCACGACGTTGTTGACAATGTCCTGCTTGGTGACGATCTCAACAGCCAATAAGGGCATCGCAATGAGGCTGGCAAGAGCCCCCACAAGAATCCCGTTCCAGATTTTCGATGTGTCCTTCATTTCCCACTCCGAAGCCGCGGGCCCACGTCCGCCGGACTGGAAATACTGAGACTAAGCTCCTGTTCAGGACGTGAAGCCGGAGCCTCGATGGGCACGGGCTCGAATCAAGGAGCGAGCTGAAATGAGCCAATCGAATCGCTCGGCGAGAAGAAGTACGCATGCGGAACTGGGTAGATATACGTATAAACGGCTCAATGAGAGTTCTACAGTGGCCTAGAGCCGGTCGCGATGCCGTAGTGCTTTGCTTGGGCGTTCCCTCCTTTCGGCCAATAGTCTCCTCGGCTTCCTTCTGCGGAACCACGTGTGGAGGAGACACATGCAAGGTTCGCCTCGTGCTCGCATGTGATCGAGGTCAGCTTCGCGCCGACGGCCCCGCTCACTGGCCAGCGCCTTGCGGACGAAATTGTCAACCTCATTGTGCATAACGACGCCTTTGCGCTTGAGGCGGATCCGCGCGGTGTAGCCTATCGAGCCGTCCTTGCGACGACGTGAGGTCATCGTGCGCGCGGTGCCACATCTATGTTTGTGCGGAAAAGAACGTGGTGCCAAGCGCGCAAAACCATACGGAAAATACCCGAAATGACCGATAATGAAACGATGATCGAACACCAACAAAGCCAGGTCGGGTGCGGCCTCAGCGCGGAAGCGGCGCCATGGCGTCTAACCGTTGCGCCCATGATGGACTGGACCGACCGCCACTGCCGGTATTTCCATCGGCTGCTGTCGCCGCATGCGCGCTTGTATACCGAGATGGTGACCAGCGCTGCGCTGGTGCGTGGCAAGCAGCTGCGGCTGCTGGAGCACAGCCAACAGGAGCATCCGGTGGCGCTGCAGCTTGGCGGCAGCGACCCGCAGGAGCTGGCGCGAGGCGGCGCGTTTTGGCAGCGACGGCGGGCTACGACGAGATCAACCTCAACGTGGGTTGCCCGTCCGATCGCGTGCAGTCGGGGCGCTTCGGCGCCTGCCTGATGCGTGAGCCCGCGCTGGTGGGCGACTGCGTCAAGGCGATGCGCGATGCGGTCGACGTGCCGGTGACGGTGAAGTGCCGCATCGGCGTGGACGACCAGGACGAATACGCCGATCTGCAGCATTTCACCGAAATCATGCTCGAGGCCGGCGTCGAAGTGCTGGTGGTGCATGCGCGCAAGGCCTGGCTGCAGGGACTGAGCGCCGAAGGAGAACCGCGAGATTCCGCCGCTCGATTACGAGCGCGTGTATCGGCTCAAGCGCGAGTTTCCGCAGCTGGTCGTGGTCATCAACGGCGGCATCACCACGGTCGGAGCAGGTGCAGGCGCATCTGCGCCAGGTCGATGGCGTGATGCTGGGCCGCGCGGCTTATCACGATCCCTATGTGCTGGCGCAGGTCGAGGCTGCGCTGTACGGCGAGCCGCATGCCCGCGCGCGAAGACGTGCTGCGGCGCATGCGGCCCTACATCGAGGCCGAGCTGGCGCGCGGCACCGCGCTGAAGCACATCAGCCGCCATTTGCTGGGGCTGTACCAGGGCGAGCCGGGTGCCCGCGGGTTCCGCCGACGGCTGAGCGAGGGCGCGCATTTGCCGGGTGCGGGCTGGGCGCTGATCGAGCAGGCCATGGCGCCGTCCCAGGTTGCCGCGTGACAGTTGCCGGCTCATCCGGTCAATATTCAGCCCCGATTCCATAGTCTGAACGAAGATGCCTTTCGTCCCCGCAGGTTATCCGGGTTTGTTTAACAAAATTAAAACAATTCTGTGTGGCTCGGTGTTGCTGCTCTCGCTGTCGGCGGGCCCGGCTGCGCTTGCTGCGCAGACCATCGAGCCGGCCATGACGCTGGAGCAGGCGGTGATCCAGGTGCAGCAGGAGACTGGCGGCAAGGTGCTGTCGGCCAGTACCGTTCGGCGTCGGGCGAAGCTCGTTCGAGCATCGGGTCAAAGTGCTGACGCCCACGGCCATGTGCGGGTAGTGACCGTGACCACGGAGGCCAGCAAGGGGCCGGCTTCCAACGATTCGACCAAGAATCCGTCCGCTGACGGTGATAGCAACAAGGAGAAACACTGATGCGCATCCTTTTGGTTGAGGACGAGGCGCCGCTGCGCGAAACGCTCGCCGCCCGCCTGAAGCGCGACGGTTTTGCCGTCGATGCGGCCCAGGACGGCGAGGAGGGCATCTACCTCGGTCGCGAGGTGCCGTTCGACCTGGCCATCATCGACCTGGGCCTGCCCAAGATGTCGGGCATGGATCTGATCAAGGCGCTGCGCGAGGCCGGTCAGCGTTACCCGATCCTGATCCTCACCGCCCGCGGCGGCTGGCAGGACAAGGTCGAGGGCCTGAAGCATGGCGCCGACGACTATCTGGTCAAGCCGTTCCACGTCGAGGAACTGCTGGCGCGCATCAATGCGCTGGTGCGCCGGGCCAGCGGCTGGTCCAAGCCGGTACTGGCCTGCGGCCCGATCAAGCTCGACACCACCGCGCAGACCGTGACGGTCGAAGGCAAGGTCGTCGACCTGACCAGCTACGAGTACAAGGTGCTGGAATACCTGATGCTGCATGCCGGCGAGCTGGTCTCCAAGGCCGACCTCACCGAGCACATCTATCAGCAGGATTTCGACCGCGACTCGAACGTGCTGGAAGTGTTCATCGGCCGCCTGCGCCGCAAGCTGGATCCGGACGGCAACCTCAAGCCCATCGAGACGGTACGTGGACGCGGATACCGCTTTGCCATCCCGCGCAGCGAAGCCGACGACGAGTGAGTCGCAACCGCCGCGCCGCCCGTTTTCACTGGCGGCGCGCGCGGCGCTAGCCACCGGCTTCGTGCTGGCGGCCTTCCTTGGCGCTGGTCGGACTGACGCTGTCGCGCACCAGTGCCGATCAGCGCACTGCAAGGCCTGCAGGACCGTCTGCAGAACTTCGTCGATCGCGTATCATCGCCGGCACCGAGGTCGAGCCGCTACGGCAAGGTGCTGCTGCCGGACACGCCGCCCGACCCGAGTTTCTCGCGGCCAGGCTCGGGGCTCTATGCCGTGGCCATCGGCGACAACGGCTTCCAATGGGAATCGCCTTCGGCGATCGGGCGCGACTTTGGTTTCCTCAAGCCGCTGGCGCCAGGCGAAGGACAGTTTCGTCGGCCCGGTCGATACGCGCATGGGGCGGCTGTACTACTACAGCTACGGTGTGGCGCTGGATACGCGCCGAGAAGAAGTCGGTGCGCCTCACCATCATGGTGGCGCAGACCGAAGACCAGCTCGAAGGCGGCAACGCCGTCTACCGGCGCAGCCTGGTGATCTGGCTCGTCGATCGCTGGGCGTGATGCTGATCGTGCTGCAGATGCTGCTGCTGCGCTGGAGCCTGACGCCGCTGCGCAAGGTGGCCAGCGACATGACGCCGGGTCGAGCGCGGCGACAGCGAGCATCTGGGCAGCCAGTATCCGCTCGAGCTCACGGGCCTTACCGAGCGCATCAACGCCTTCATCGACAGCGAGCGCGAGCAGCGCATGCGCTACCGCGCATACCCTGGCGGATCTGGCGCACAGCCTGAAGACGCCGCTGGCGGTGATCCGCTCGCAGCTGGAATCGACTGCCAGCGACGAGGCCGGCGCGTGCGCAGCCAGGTGCTGGACCAGGTGCGCCGGATGGACGAGCTGGTGGCCTATCAGCTGGCGCGCGCGGCTACGTCCGGTCGCCAGACATTTGCAGCAGCGCGGTGCCGATCGCCGGCCACGCCGAGGATCTGGTGCAGAGCCTGGAGAAGGTCTATGCCGCGAAGAATGTGCTGTGCGAATTCGATATCGACGACGGCGCGGCGTTCTACGGCGAGCAGGGCGATCTGCTGGAACTGATGGGCAACCTGCTGGAGAACGCCTTCAAATGGGCCCGTCACCAGGTGCTGCTGGTCGTGAAGATGCAGCCCGTCGCCGGGCCGACAGCGGCCCGGGCTTGTGGCTGAGTGTGGAGGACGACGGCCCGGGCATCGACGAAGACAAGATCGAGAAGGTGCTGCAGCGTGGCGTGCGCGGCGACGAGCGCGTGCAGGGCCACGGCATCGGCCTGTCGATCGTGCAGGACATCGTGCGTGCCTATCAGGGCGAGCTGATCGTCGATCGCTCGCCCGAGCTCGATGGCGCGCGCTTCAGTGTGCGGTTGCCGCCGGGCTAGGGCGTGGGGTGGGGGTTGGGGATGGGTAGTGGGGGCGCCCACACCATCCACCTGAGGCCGCCGGCGAGTCTGCGACGATGCACGCTGTTGGCGAGATGCTGATCGCTTGCGGGAACGCACGAGCATGCGCCCCCGCTACCCACCCCCAACTCCCGCCACCTAACCAGGTGCCGGCGAGCGGTCCGTAATACGCATCCAGCAAATCGGCGACCGCCGCATCGGCACGGCGCAGCACGGCCGGTTGCGACCAGTGCAGCTCGCTGACGACGGCGAAGAATTCGTCTGGCACTTTCGGCGGCATACGCATCGATCAAGGTTTCGCGCCCGCGCGCCACGTCATTGGCAAGATGATCGAAGGCTCGCTGAAAAGCCACGATCCAATGGCGCCGGACGATATGCGCAGGAAGCGGCGGCACGCCGTCGGGTGGGCCATCGAGCATGTCGAGCTTATGCGCCATCTCGTGCACGACCACGTTGTAGCCGTCCCACGGATGCTCCAGATCGAGTTGCACATCGGCCAGTGAGAGCACCAGCGGCCCGTGCTCCCAGGCTTCGCCGATAAGCATATCGTCGCCCTCGCTGACGACGCCACTGCGCTCGTCGTGGTGGCTGCGCTGCACCTTGAACTCGCCGGGATAGATCAGCACCTCACGCCAGCCGCGCAACGCGCGCGGGCCTTGCTGGAGCGCGGGCATACAGGCTTGCATGGCAATCAGAGGCGCGCAGGTGATCGGTCAGTACCGCCCCAGCCAGGGCATGAAAGCGCTTGCGCGCGAGGAAAACTGCCACCAAGCGCCGCAGTTCATCCTGGCGCGCGCTATCCAGCCGTAGCGCCAGCGGACAGCCGCGAGCGCACGCTGCCAAAGCGGGTCAGGGAGCGGTGGAGCCGTAAAATAGGAGCGGAAGCGACTGCCACCATGATTCCGGCACAGGCCGAAGACTTACTGGATAGAGCCGGGCAGCAGTGACTGCCAGCCAAGATTGGCCGCGGTGACTGGCGCGGTGCCGTGGCGGGGCTGACGCCCGGGCAGTGATCGTTGCTCGACGAGGATCCGGCGGCACCCCGATGATGGTGGACGCATCGCGTGGCAGGCCCAGTGGCGTCGCTGCTGCTGTTGCCGCCGTCATGCGTGATTGCTCGAGCTGCTGTCCACCGAACGCTGCATGGCAGGTCACGTCTTGGGCGTCGACGTCCGCCGCCGACGCAGCACCCATGCTGCCGACGCACAGAGCACAACCATCAAGAACTTATCCGATGCACCCATGGCGGTCGCAACCCCTGATCCAGCAATCCAAGCACCGGATGCTGGCAGAAATGGGCACTCGATGCCAGTGCCCCGTCAGCCTCCCGCAAGAACCCGCGAGTCCCAGAAGTCACAGGCTATGACGTGCGCGCCGATCTTTGGGGCGTGCACGCGGCAGGCTAGAATCGCCCGATGTCACATCTTCCTCTCGCGTGATTTCACGCACTGCTAGCTGTCCAGCTGGCCTCCCTGGCGTGTGGCTTACGCTGATGCAGGCGCAGGAACTGCTGTCGCCTGGCGGACGGTGAACCGGTATCCGGTGCTTTGCTGGCAGAGCGCGCCGGCGTGACGCGGGCGGCGATCTGGAAACAGATCGAGGCATTGCGTGCGCGGGGCATGCCGGTGGAGTCGCGTGGCACGGCGGGCTATCGCCTGCCCTGGCCGGTGCAGATGCTTGAGCGTTGCAGGAGATCCGTGCCGCGCTGCCGGCGCCTGTGCGCAAGCGCTGGGCGCGCTGGAGGTGCATTGGGAGCTCGACTCGACCTCCAGCGAGCTGCAGCGTCGCCTTGGCACCGCGCCCGACTTGAGCATGGTGCATCGCCGAAACGCCAGACGCGCTGGCCGCGGGCGCCGCGGTCGCAGCTGGCTGTCGCCGCCGGGGCTGAACCTCTATCTGTCCTGCCTGAAGCGGTTCGACGCGGGCTTCGCCGCGCTGTCGGGCTTGTCGCTGGCGATCGGGTGTCATCGTGCTGCGCGCGTTGGACGGCCTGGGCATCGCCGGCGCCGGGCCTGAAATGGCCCAACGACGTGCTGAGCGATGGCGGCGGCAAACTGGCCGGCATCCTGGTCGAGCTCAGCGGCGAATACCAAGGGCCGTGCGCCGCCATCATCGGCGTTGGCCTCAATGTGCGCCTGACACCGGCCCTGCGCGAGCAGGCCGGGCAGCCGGCTCGCGATCTGGCCAGCCTCGCCCATGGCAAGCGCCGCCGGATCGCAACCAGGTGGCGGCGGAGCTTGATCGCCGCCCTGGTCGAAGGCCTGCGCCAGTTCGAGCGCGAAGGCTTCGCCGCGTTCGTCGACGAATACGCCCGGCACGACCTGCTGCGCGGCAAGCCCCTGCAACTGAGCGGCGCGCTGGGTGAGCTCGATGGCATCGGCGCTGGCGTCGATGCGCGTGGTGCCTTGCAGGTGCGCATGCCCGACGGCGGCTTGCGCGGTATCGACAGCGCCGACGTCACGGTGCGTCGCGCATGAAACTGCTGCTGGATCTGGGCAATACACGGCTGAAGTGGGCGCTGTGCCGCGGCGGCGACTGGCTGGCGCACGGGCGCGGTGAGCTGGAGGAGGACATCGCGCTGGCTGCTGGCACGAGGCCTGGCGCAAGCTTGCCGCGACCGTGCGGTGGTGGGCGCCTCGGTGGTGGATGCGGGCGCGCGAGGCTCAGGTCGCCGCAGTGGCGTCGGCCGGTGCTTTGCACGCGATACCGCACTGGCTGCGCACGCCGGCCGAAGCCTGCGGCGTGCGCAACGCCTATGCCGAACCGCAGCGCCTGGGCGTGGATCGCTTCCTCGCCATGGTCGCCGCGCATGCCGCGGACTGCGCGCCTTGCGTGCTGGCCGGCGTGGGCACTGCGCTGACGCTGGATGCGCTGGCGGCGGATGGCCGGCATCTGGGCGGCCTGATCGCCCCGGGGCCGCGGCTGATGCAGCAGTCCCTGCTGGACGCCACCGCGCGGGTGCGGCCGAGCGGCCCGGGCGATGTCGCTGGATGTGGCCGACAACACCGCCGATGCGGTGGCTTCCGGTTGCTGGCAGGCCGCCGCCGCGCTGATCGAGCGTTTCGTGGCGCGCATGGCGCCGGCACTCGGCGCGTGCGCCCACGCTGATCCTGGATGGCGGCGACGCGCGAAGCGTTGTTGCCCCTGCTGTCCGTGCCGGCACAGGCTGGCACCGATAGCGTGCTGCGTGGCCTGGTCGTGTGGGTCGGACGCACATTTCCCTGTCGGGTCGGCCGTCTAGAATGCCGGCTCGTGGCGTTTGCCTGACGGATCGACGATGTTCCTGCGCCTGCTGTTCGTTCTGCTGATTGCCCTCAATATCGCGGTGGGTGCCTGGTTGCTGCTGGGGCAGGACGACGTGCATGGTCGCAGCGCCACCGATCCGGGTGTGCCGGCCCTGAAGCTGCTGTCCGAGCGCCCGGCGCCGCCCGCGACAGTAGCGTCGACGCCCGTGGCCGCGACGTCGGCCGTAGCTCCGACAGCATCGGCGTCAGAGCCGATGCCGCCGCCGGCAGCCCCACCCTCACCGCCGCGGCAGACCTCTTACACGCTGCATGGCACTGGGGCCTTTCGCCACGCCGATCGACCTGCGCAACGCCCGTACCGCGCTCAGCAACCAGGCCGCGCGCATGCGCTCTCGCCAGGAGCAAACCACCCAGACCACGGGCTGGTGGGTCTATCTGCCGGGTGGTGGCAGCCGCGACAAGGCGCTGGAACTGGCGCGCCGGCTGACCGCCGCCAGCGTCGGCGAGTATTTCATCGTCAGTACGGGCGACCAGTCCAACACCATCTCGCTGGGTCTGTTCAAGGATCCGGCCAATGCGCGCCGTCGTCGCGACCAGGTGGTGGCGGCCGGATTCCCCGCCCAGATGAGCGAGCGTACCGAGGCCGTGCCGGAGTACTGGCTGGACGTGGTGATGGCCGACAGCGGCCACCCGGATTGGCGCAATCGTGTCCGCGGCGTGGGCTCGCACAGCACGGGCTGTTTCTGAAACCCATGTTTTGGCGTCAACGCGTGCGGGTTTGCTAGACTTCGCCTTCTTCGCCGGCATAGCTCAGTTGGTAGAGCAACTGATTTGTAATCAGTAGGTCGCGGGTTCGATTCCTGCTGCCGGCACCATTCGAGGATTCCCCCATGCGCAATGCGTCCTTGGCCGCCCTTCTCATGCTGGCGGGGGCGAACGTGGCCATGGCGGTGGACGCCCCGCTGGCGGCCGACCAGCTGCTGGCGCAGCAACAGACAGGGCAAACGCCCTTGCTGCTCGATGTGCGTCATGCCGATGAATTCCGCGACGGTCATATCGCGGGTGCGCTGAGTATCCCGGTGGAGGAGCTGGCCAGTCGCGCCGGCGCCCTGGGTGTGCCGCGCGATCGCGAAATCGTGGTGTACTGCGTCTCCGGGCGTCGTGCCACGCGTGCGCAGGAAACCCTGCTGTCCCTGGGGTATACCCATGTGCGCCAGCTCGAAGGCAGCCTCGAAGCGTGGCGGCAGCGTCATCTGCCGCTGGTGCGCGAGAGCGCTGCCGATTCAAACCCTCCTCACTGACGAGACTTCATGCGCAACAAGGCACTATCCCTAATTGGTGTGCCCACCGACATCGGCGCAGGCCATCGCGGCGCTTCGATGGGGCCGGAGGCGCTGCGGGTGGCCAATCTGGCCAGCAAGCTGGAGCGGCGCGGGTTCGACGGTGATCGATCGCGGCAACCTGCAGGGGCCGGTCAATCCCTGGCAGCCGCCGCAGGGTGGCTATCGCCATCTGGCCGAGGTGGTGGCGTGGAATAGGCCGTCATACGGCCGTCCATCAACGAGCTGCAGGCCGGGCGGCTGCCGATCATGCTGGGCGGCGATCATTGCCTGGCGATCGGCTCGATCAGCGCCGTGGCGCGCTATTGCCGCGAGCAGGGCAAGAAGTTGCGCGTGCTGTGGCTGGATGCGCATGCCGATTTCAATACGGCCGAGGCACGCCGTCGGGCAACATCCACGGCATGCCGGTGGCCTGCCTGTGCGGCAACGGCCCGAAGGCGCTGGTCGAACTCGGCGGCCACGTGCCGGCGACCACGCCGGACGTGTTCCGCCAGATCGGCATCCGCTCGGTCGACGATGGCGAGAAGCGGCTGGTGCGCGAGGCCAACGTGGGCATCTACGACATGCGCCGCATCGACGAAGTGGGCATGAAGCGCGTGATGGAAGCAGGCGCTGGCCGGCGTCGATGAGAACACCCATCTGCACGTGAGTTTCGATGTCGACTTCCTCGATCCGACGCATCGCGCCCGGCGTGGGCACCACCGTGCGTGGCGGGCCGAATTATCGCGAGGCGCAGCTGTGCATGGAGATGATCGCCGACACCGGGCGCATGGCTTCGCTGGACATCGTCGAACTCAATCCGGCCTTCGACAAGCGCAATCAGACCGCGCAAGCTGGCGGTGGATCTGGTCGAATCGCTGTTCGGCAAGTCGACGCTGATCCGTTGATTCATGCAGCGTTGCCCTAGACGTCCCGACATAACAACACGCAATAAACGAAGCGCACATGCAGACCCGAGTACTCACCGGCATCACCACCACCGGCACGCCGCATCTGGGCAATTACGTCGGCGCGATCCGCCCGGCGGTCGCGGCCAGCCGGCGCGACGACGTCGACGCGTTCTACTTCATGGCCGACTATCACGCGCTGATCAAGAGCGACGATGCGGCGCGCATCGAGCGCTCGCGGCTGGAGATCGCCGCCACCTGGCTGGCCGCCGGCCTCGATCCGCAGCGGGTCACGTTCTATCGCCAGTCCGACATTCCGGAAATCCCGGAGCTGACCTGGTTCCTCACCTGCGTCACCGCCAAGGGCATGCTCAATCGCGCGCATGCCTACAAGGCCGCGGTGGACAAGAATACCGCGGCAGGCGAGGACGCCGACGCCGGCGTTACCGCCGGCCTGTACATGTATCCGGTGCTGATGGCGGCCGACATCCTCGCGTTCAATGCGCAACAAGGTGCCGGTGGGGCGCGACCAGATCCAGCACATCGAGATGGCGCGCGATATCGGCGCAGCGCTTCAACCACATCTACGGCCGCGAGTTCTTCGTGCTGCCGGAGGCGGTGATCGAGGAGCAGGTGGCGACGTTGCCGGGCCTGGACGGGCGCAAGATGTCGAAGAGCTACGACAACACCATTCCGCTGTTCGCCGGTGGCCAGAAGCATTTGCGCGAGACGATCATGCGCATCGTCACCGACTCGCGCCTGCCCGGGCGAGGCGAAGGATCCCGGACAACTCCGCGCTCGTTCACCATCTTCCGCGCGTTCGCCAGCGAAGCCGAGATCGGCGGCGTTCCGCCAGGCCCTGGTCGACGGGATCGGCTGGGGCGAGGCCAAGCAGGTGTTGTTCGAGCGCATCGAAGTGGATGTCGCGCCGATGCGCGAAAGCTACGATGCGTTCATGGCGCGTCCCGCGATGATCGAAGAGATCCTGCACGAAGGTGCGAAGAAGGCGCGCGCGATCGCCGCGCCGAAGATTGCCGAACTGCGCGACGCGATTGGTCTGCGCTCGGGCGTCGCGGCCGCGCCGCAGGCAGCGTCCAAGGCTGCGCCCAAGACGGGCAAATTGCCGCGCTTCGCCAGTTTTCGCGATGCCGATGGTAGCTTCCGCTTCCGCCTGTTCTCCGCGGACGGCGAAGAGTTGCTGCTGTCGAAATCGTTTGCCGATCCCAAGTCGGCCGGCGCGTTGCAGAAGCGCATCAAGGAACTGGGTGCGGTCTCGGCCGTGCTGCAGGCACAACCGTTCGCGCTGGCGCTGGAATTGGACGGCGAACATGTGGCCACGACGCCGACCTACGGCGACGAGCAGGCGCGGGACGAAGCCCTCGCGCGTTTGCGTGGGGCACTGGATCAGCTCGCTGCGCAGGATTGAGTGCAATGGGCGCTGGCGCTTACGGAGTGACCTGACTTATGCGTTTCCTCGCCATCCTGTTGTTGGCGCCTTGGCTGCTCATCCTTGGTTGGGCCTATTGGGCCTACCCCAAGAGTCTGCCGCGCACGCGCACACGCCGCAGTTTTGACGTGGCCGCCTTGCTGCTGGCGGCCTTCGCGGCAGTGCAGTGCGACATCGTGGCCTTTGATACGGCAAACGTGCCCGCCGTTAGTGAATACGGGCCTTCAAGCGGCGCCATCTGGCAACAGGTGCTGCCGGCTCTGTATGGTTATGGCGCCTGTGTGCTGGTGTTGGTGTTGGCGATGATCATCCGCCATCTTCTCTGGCGTCCCCGCGCCCGCTCCTAGAAACGACGAGGATTCCCATGGACGACGCAACGCTGCAACGCTACCTGCTTCGGTTGTTCGAGCGGCACGACGTCGAACTGGAACCCGACGAAGAGTGGCTGATGACAGACGGCGATTTTCCTGCCATCCGGGCCCTCTGGCACGAGGGCACGATGGGCGAGCCTGGACGTCTCGATGTCGATATCGTGATCAGCGAGGACCGCCATATCGAAGAGAGCTTCGCCGGTGTCGGAGTTGGCGAGGATGCTTGCCGCAACGCGCTGGAAGCGTTCGAGCGTAGCGTGTTCCATGTCGTGCTGGCGGCATGCTGGTATGTCACCGACGATCGCCGGATGCAACTGCAGAGCTGGGACATCGGCGTGCGCACGTGGGACGCATTCATCGGCCCGCTGGTGTCGAGTCGCGACGGCGTCGAGGCGCCAGCTGAGCTCGTGCCGGCGTTGCGCAGCGCATTGCAGAACGAATCACTCAGCCCGGTGCTGCACTGGGTGCGCCTGTTCCATCGCCGCGCCGAGGACGGCCAGGTAAGTGCCGAAGCGCTGCTCGACAATGCGCCATGGCCGGCCGGCGACCGTTTGCTGGCGTCCATGGCGTGGCCGGCAGAAGGTGCCGGCTATAGTGTTCGCGGCTTTGTTGCGCTGGATGTTCGCGATTATTGAAGTTGCCGCGCAGCCTTGGGGCCTGTTCCAGGTCTCCGCGTAGCCAAAAGCACCCCTCCCCAACCCTCCCCTGCCAGCAGGGGAGGGAATAAGCGAGCGGCATGCTTTGGCCCCTCCCCCTGCATGCAGGGGGAGGCTGGGAGGGGGTGCTTTTGGCTACGCGGAGACCTGGACCAGGCGCTTGGTCCCGCGCACACGATGCGGTCGATGCATGGCGTGTTGAGATCGGCGGGTGCCAGCGAATCACTCCCACCGATTGAGATGCGGACCGAAACGCTCCCGCTGCTGGCGTATCACACAAAAGCGATGACCACTTGGCGCCTGCATGACCCACCAGCGGTCGCGCACACAGGCCACGCGACTGGCGCCGAGTTTTTCAAGTCGCTCGACTTCGGCCTCCAGATCATCCGTCTCGATATCCAGGTGCACGCGGCTGTCGTGCTCGACGCGCTGTAGCAGGATGATCGGCTCATCGTCAGCCGTTGCCAGCTCCGCATAGCGGCCGTCACCATCCTGGTCGAGCGTGACGATGGATTTGCCGAGCGCGTGACTCCAGAACGTGGTGGCCGCTGCGAGGTCGTCGGTCTGGCAGTCGATCACAATCGTGCACAGCCTGCTGTGGTGCATGGCATGCTCCTCTGGGGTGTCGATGACATCCGTATAGCTACGCAGCCGTAGAGATGTCGTCAATCGACGCGCCTGGGCGCGAACCGCACGACCGAAATCATCGTCGATCCGTGCTCGGCTGATACATAAAAAAACCCCGGCATGACCGGGGTTTTTCATGACACTGATGGCGCTTAGTTCGGCAGGGCCAGATCGTCGATCATGGCCTTGAGGAAGCGCGCGGCTTCGCCACCCGTCACGGCGCGGTGATCAAAGGTCAGCGACAACGGCATGCGGCGATGCACTTCGATGCCGCCCATCACGGCCACCACGTCGTGGCTCAGCTTGCCGGCGCCGATGATGGCGACCGTCGGCGGCACCACCACCGGCGTGGCGTAGCGACCGGCGAACATGCCGAAGTTCGACAGGCTGATGGTGTAGCCGGACAGTTCCGAGGCCGGGATGCTGCGGTCTTCCACCTGCGAACGCAGGCGCTTGATCGCGGCACGCACACCGGCGCCGTCCAGCACGTCGGCATTGCGCAGCGCGGGCACGAACAGGCCGTCGTCGGTGTCCACGGCGATGCCGATGTCCACATGCGGATGCAGGGTGCGGGTGAGGTTCTTGCCGTCGAACCAGGCATTCAGCGCGGGCACCGTCTTGCAGGCGACCACGATGGCGCGGATCAGGCGGGCGGTGATGTCCTGCTTGCCGATCCAGGCATGCAGGTCGGCATCGTCGACCAGGGAGGTCGGCACCACGTTGGCGTGGGCTTCGGCCATCACGCGGGCCATGTTGCGGCGTACGCCCTTCAGCTGCTCGGGCTGGCCGCTGGCGTGCACGCTCGGCGGCGCCGTGCGCACGGGCTTGCCGGCCAGCGAGGTGGCGGTGCGGGCCTGCTCCGGGAGCGTGGCCAGGCTGCGGCAGCTCAGGTGCCAGGTGGCGACCGGCGGAAGCGGGCACGGCGCGCGCAGGAGCGGCGCCGAGGGCGGCCGTACCGTTGGCGGCGGCGTTCTTCACGTCCTGCATGGTGACCACGCCATCGGCGCCGGTGGGGCGCACGCGGGTCAGGTCGACCTTCAGCTTCTTGGCCAGCGCACGCACGGCCGGCACGGCCTTCACGCCGCCGACGCTGCTGGCCTGTTCGACGTGCACGTGGCTGCCGCTGATCATGGCGCCGACCACGGTGCCTTCGTCTTCGCGCTCGGGCTTGCCGTTGGCGTCGATTTCGCCGCCTTCGTCGGAGGCGACGACCTTGTGCGCGTCAGCGGTGGCGCTGCCGACGCCCTTCTTCGGGCCGTGGTGGTGGCCGGTGGATTCGGCCTCGGCGCGCTGCTTGGCGTTCGGGTCGGGCTCGAATTCGGCCAGGGCCGAGCCGGTCTCGATGATGTCGCCGGGCGCGCCATGCAGCTTGGTGACCTTGCCGGTGTACGGCGAGGGCACGTCAACGACGGCCTTGGCGGTTTCCATCGAGCACAGCGGTGCGTCGAGCTTGATGTTGTCGCCTTCCTTCACGTGCCACTCGACGATGGTGGCGTCGGGCAGGCCTTCGCCGAGGTCGGGCAGATAGAACGTCTTGATGTCGGCCATGATCGGAGTTCCGAGAGTTTTGGGGTATTCGTTGCTTGACCCCCTCCCCTGCGTGCAGCAGGGGAGGGTTGGGCGAGGCGCTAGAGCCACCCCCTCCCGACCTCCCCCTGCAGGCAGGGGGAGGAGCGTGAAGAGCTTAGCTGGCGGCCAGCGTGCGCTTGGCGGCGGCCACCACGCGCTCGGTGCTCGGCAGGTACTTCATTTCCAGGCGGAACAGCGGAATGTGCGTGTCGAAGCCGGTGACGCGCTCGACCGGCGCGAGCAGGTCGTACATGCATTCCTCGGCCAGGCGCGCGGCGATCTCGGCACCAAAACCGGCGGTCTTGGGCGCCTCGTGCACGATCACGCAGCGGCCGGTCTTCTGCACCGACTCGGCGATGGTGTCGAAGTCGAGCGGGGTCAGCGTGGCCACGTCGATCACTTCGGCGCTGATGCCATCGGCGGCGAGTTCATCGGCAGCTTCCAGCGCTTCCTTCACCTGCGCGCCCCAGGTCACGATGGTGACGTCGGTGCCGTCGCGCAGCACGAAGCAGACGTCGAGCGGCAGTGCCTCGCCGTCATCCGGCACCTCTTCCTTGTACTGGCGGTAGATGCGCTTGGGCTCGAAGAACATCACCGGATCCGGATCGCGGATGGCGGCGAGCAGCAGGCCATAGGCGCGCGCCGGCGACGACGGCATCACCACGCGCAGGCCGGGGATGTTGGTGAACAGGTGCTCGTTCGCCTCGGAGTGGTGCTCCGGCGCGCGGATGCCGCCGCCCCACGGTGCACGCCACACGGCCGGCACGGTGATGCGGCCGCGCGTGCGGTTGCGCAGGCGGGCGGCGTGGCAGGCGATCTGCTCCATCATCGGATAGATGAAGCCTTCGAACTGCGCTTCGGCGACCGGCTTCATGCCCTGGGCGGCGAGGCCCACGGTGACGCCGGCGATCGTGGTTTCGTCCAGCGGCGTGTCGAGCACGCGCAGCTCGCCGAACTTTTCCTGCAGGCCCTGGGTGGCGCGGAACACGCCGCCGTTGACGCCCACGTCCTCACCGAGCACGACGACGCTGTCGTCATGGGCCATTTCATAGGCAAGCGCCTGGGTGACGGCTTCGATAAGAGTGATTTGTGCCATGACTCAGTGACCCTTGTTTTCGAGCGAAAGGACGTAATCGCGCTGCTTGGCGAGATCGGCAGGAACCTCGGCGAAGGTGTAGTCGAACATCGCCGTGACCGGCTGCGTCTTGGTCTCGAGGTAGGCATTCACCTCGTTGTCCATCCACTCGTCGCACTCGGCCTTCCAGGCCTCTTCCTTGGCGTCGTCCCACACGCCCTTGGCCACCAGCCAGTTGCGCAGGCGCTTCATCGGCTCCTTGGCCCAGGCGTCCTTCACTTCGTGCTTCGCCGCGGTAGCGGCGGGCGTCATCGGCGGTGGTGTGATCGGACAGGCGATAGGTCACCAACTCGACCACCGAGCCGCCCTGGCCGGCGCGTGCGCGCTCGATCGCGTCGCCCATCGCCTTGCGCACGGCGATGATGTCGTTGCCGTCGACCTGGATGCAGTACAGGCCCGCGGCGATGCCCTTCTGCGCCAGCGTCGGCGCGCCGGACTGGATCTTGCGCGGCACCGAAATGGCCCACTGGTTGTTCACGATCGCCGCCACCAGCGGCAGGTTCTGCGCACCGGCGATGTTGATGGCGCCGTAGAAGTCGCCCTTGGACGAGCCACCGTCACCGATGGTGCACACGGCGACGCGCGGCTCGTTGCGGATCTTGAACGCCAGCGCGGAACCGGCGGCGTGCAGGCACTGCGTGGCGATCGGCACCGACCATGCGAAGTCGTGGCGGGCCGGCTCCTTCTGGTAGTCGTTGCCGCGCTCGTCGCCGCCCCAGTACATGTACACCTCGCGCGGCTGCACGCCGCGATACAGCTGCGCGCCGTATTCGCGGTAGCTGGGGGCGAACACGTCTTCCGGGCGCATGGCGCTGCCGATGCCGACGTGGGCCGCTTCGTGGCCCAGGCAGCTGGCATAGGTGCCGAGCTTGCCGGTACGCTGCAAGGCGACCGACTTGGCGTCGAACACGCGGGTCGACAACATCAGCTTGTACAGCTCGACCATGTGGTCGAGGTCTTTGGCAAATTCAGGCAGATCGTCACGGACCTGTTTGCCTTCGGCATCGAGATACTGCAGGTATTCGATTTCAAACTTGGCGGCGATGGACACGACTCGCTCCCGGAGTGAGTAATGGTGGGGATTTGGGTGCAGGGGAGGCCGTGGCCCATCCAGTGGGGCCTGGCGCACGCGTAACGCCCTGACAAGACCGCATTTGATAACAGGGCGGCATGTTGCGCTGCAAGGTACAGCGCAGCATGCGCGATGGTACGGAGGGGGTCGCCACAACGGTTAACATGCGCTTTTTACCGCCTACTGGAAGGCCATGACCGAGAACCAGCGCGACCTTGAGGCCGGCATCGAACTCGACCTGAACGGGCGACTGACCTATGGCGGTTACCTGCGACTGGATGCCTTGCTTTCGGCACAGCGTCCCCTGAGCAACCCGCCGCACCATGACGAAATGCTGTTCATCGTCCAGCACCAGGTCGCCGAGCTGTGGATGAAGCTGCTGATCCATGAGCTGAAGGCCGCGCTGGCGCATCTGCGTGCCGACGACATGGATACCTGCCTGAAGATCCTGGCGCGGGTGAAACAGGTGCAACGCCAGCTGTTCGAGCAATGGGCGGTGCTGGAGACGCTGACGCCGTCGGAATACCTGGAATTTCGCGGCGTGCTGGGTGCTTCTTCTGGGTTCCAGTCGCTGCAGTACCGGCAGATCGAGTTCCTGCTCGGCAACAAGAACGCGCAAATGCTGCAGGTGTTCGCCTATGACCCCGCGGCGCAGGCCGAGCTGCGTGCGGTGCTCGAGGCACCGAGCCTGTACGACGAGTTCCTCCGCTACCTCGCGCGCCGGGGCCACGCCGTGCCGCCCGACTTGCTCGAGCGGGACTGGACCCAGCCCTATCAACGGCACGACGCGCTGTTGCCTGTATTCAAGCGCATCTATGAGAACCGTGCTGCGTTCTGGCCGGAATACCACATGTGCGAACAGCTGGTGGATGTGGAGGAGAGTTTCCAGCTTTGGCGTTTCCGCCATATGAAAACGGTGGAACGCATCATCGGGCATCGGCGGGGCACGGGAGGCTCTTCCGGCGTGGCCTTCCTGAAGAAAGCCCTGGAGCTGGAGTTCTTTCCCGAGTTGCTGGAGGTACGTACCGAACTCGGCAACTGATCCGGGCGGGCGCACCACGATTTCTTGACCAGCCGGGGAATGCGCAGCGCATCCGCCGGCCCGTGACCATCCAGGTCGGCACGCGCCGTGCCGACCTGCACCCCAAGGGCCATAGATGAGCGACACCACCGCGAGCGCACCTTCGACCGTGCCGGACTATCCGCAAATGCTCGGTCATCCACGGCCGTTGTGGATGCTGTTCATGACCGAGTTCTGGGAGCGTTTTGCGTTCTACAGCGTCAGCTGGGCGCTGGCCTTGTACATCGTGGCCCACTTCTTTCATGGCGATCCCGCCGGCGAGGCCTGGGCCAGCAAGATCTACGGTGCGTACACGGCGTTGATCTATGCCACCAGCATCTTTGGCGGCTATGTGGCGGACAAGATCATCGGCTACCAGCGCTCGATCCTGCTCGGCGCCCTGGTGATGGCGGCGGGCCTGTTCGTGGTGATGCTGCCGAGCAAGGCGTTGTTCCTGTTCGGCTTGTCGATGGTGATCGTGGGCAACGGCTTGTTCAAGCCGAATATCTCCACCATGGTCGGCCAGCTCTATGGACCCAAGGATGATCGCCGCGACCGCGGCTTCATCCTGTTCTACATGGGCATCAATGGCGGCGCCTTGCTGGCGCCCCTGCTCACCGGCTGGCTGGCCAGCTATTTCACCGACACGCCGATGCAGCAGAATTACCGCCTGGTGTTCGGCGCGGCTGGCGTCGGCATGGTGCTGAGCCTGTTCTGGTTCTGGTTCGGCCGGCGCGGTTTGGGCGGGGTGGGGCGGCCGGCGCCGGAAGCGGCCAGCCGCATGCGCGTGGTGTGGGTGCTGCTGGGCATCCTGGCGGCAGTGCCGCTGATCTATCTGCTGCTGGCCTTTGTCGGCGCCAACGGCCTGCAATGGCTGCTGGGCCTGCTGTTCGTCGGCGTGGCGGCCATGCTGATCGTCGAGGCGATGCGCCACGATCGCGTACAGCTGCATCGGGTGCTGGCGATGCTGATCATCTTCGCTTTCAACATCCTGTTCTGGATGTTCTATTTCCAGCTGGGTACGTCGTTCAACTTCCTTGCGGCGAACATGGTCGACCGGCGCATGTTCGGCGGTTGGGAATTCCCGATCGGCTGGTTCCAGTCGGTCAGCCCGCTGGCGATCATCGTGTTGGCGCCGCTGGTGACCCAGGTCTGGTCGTTCCTGGCGCGACGCCATCAGGAGCCGTCGATTCCGCGCAAGTTCGGCCTGGGCCTGGTGTTCAACGGCCTGGGCTTCACGGCGCTGATGTATGCCTTGTCGCGGCTGGTCGATGCTCATGGACTGATTCCGTTCTGGCCGTTGACGCTGTGTTACGTGCTGCAAACCGTGGGCGAGCTGTGCCTGTCACCGATCGGTTTGTCGATGGTGACCAAGCTGGCGCCGCCACGCCTGACCGGCGTGGCCATGGGCGGCTGGTTCTTGTCCCTGGCGGTGGGCGGCAATCTGTCCGGCCTGCTGGCTGGCCGCATCAGCGGCGAGAGCGGCATGACCGCCGCCTCGGCGCTGAGCGGCTTCACTTTCAGCTTCTGGCTGCTGGCCGGTGCCGGTGTATTTCTGTTGTTGATCTCGCCCCTGATCAACCGGCTGATGCACGGCGTACGCTGAGTCAACCGGTGAGGGCGGCGTTGGCGCCGCCCTCACCGTGTCCCCCCACAGCGTTGCGTTCGGCGGCCAAGGCTTTGCAGGGGGCTCCGTCAGGATCGTAAAATGTTGCGGTGCATTTGACGGGTTCGGTAGCTGCCGGTTACACCTCTCCGTCGGCAACCATCCGGTCCGCACGCGACGTGCCGACCCGTACCCATTGGGGAAAGGCATGAGCGACACCATCACCACGGCACCGCGCGTGCCCGATTACCCGCAGACGCTGGGTCACCCCCGGCCGCTGTGGATGTTGTTCATGACCGAGTTCTGGGAGCGCTTCGCGTTCTACGGCATTCGCTGGGCGCTGGTGCTCTACATCGTGGCGCAGTTCTTCGGCGGCGACGCCGCCGGCCAGGCGCCGGCCAGTCGCACCTACGGCGCTTATCTGGCCCTGGTCTACGCCGCGGCGATTTTCGGCGGCTATATCGCCGACCGGGTGCTGGGCTATCAACGCTCGATCCTGCTTGGCGCGGCCGTGATGATGACGGGCCTGTTCGCGATCGCGGTACCGAACCAGCAAGTGTTCGAGTTCGGCCTGGCCACCGTCATCGCCGGCAACGGCTTGTTCAAACCGAATATCTCGACCATGGTCGGCCAGCTCTACGGCGTGGCCGACGGCCGTCGCGACAGCGGCTTCACCATCTTCTACATGGGCATCAACCTCGGCGCGATGATCTCGCCGGTGATCACCCAGTATCTCGCCGAATCGATATTCGGCACCCAGGGCATGCCCAGCTACAAGTATGTGTTCATCGCGTCGGGCGTGGGCATGCTGATCAGCCTGGTGTGGTTCTGGATCGGCCGACGCGGCCTCAAGGGCGTGGGCTTGCCGCCTCCGGGAGGCGAGAGCCTGATGCGCGTGGCTTACGTACTGATCGGCGTGGTGCTGACCGTGCCGGTGGTGTACTTCCTGATGGGCGGTGGTTTTTCCACGCTGGTCACCAAGGCACTGCTGAGCTTCGGCGCCATCCACCCCGTGCTGAGCCATGGCGTGGTCGATTACGAGAAGACGCTCGCTGCCGCCACCGTGCTGGCCTGGGTGCTCGGTGCGCTGTTCACCGGCTTGTCGCTGCTCTTGTTGGTCGAGGGCATTCGCGAGGGCAGGGTGCAGCGCGACAAGGTGATCGCGATGCTGATCATCTTCGTCTTCAACGTGTTGTTCTGGATGTTCTTCGAACAGGCCGGCAGTTCGTTCACCTTCCTCGCCGATCAGATCGTCAATCGCCAGTTCGGCAGCTTCACCTTCCCCAATGCCTGGTTCCAGTCGGTGAACTCCATCGCGATCATCGCGCTGGCGCCGTTGATCGCCTGGATCTGGGTCGCCATGGGGCGCCGCAATCCGTCGATACCGCGCAAGTTCGGCTTGGGGCTGATCTTCAATGGCCTGGCCTTCCTGCTGCTGATGTTCGCGCTGTCCAGCCTGGTCAATGAGGCCGGCAAGATCCCGTTCTGGACCTTGTTCATGGTCTACGTGATCCAGTCGGTAGGCGAGCTGTGCCTGTCGCCGATCGGCCTGTCGATGGTCACCAAGCTGGCCCCGGTTCGCCTGGTCGGCTTCGGCATGGGCGGTTGGTTCCTGTCCACCGGCATCGGCAACAACCTGTCCGGCATTTTCGCGGGCCATGTGAGCGGCGAAAGCGGCATGACCGTGCAGTCGGCGCTCGCCGGCTACACCTTCGGCTTCTGGTCGCTGCTGGGAGCGGGCGTGCTGCTGTTCCTCATCGCGCCGCTGATCAACCGCCTGATGCATGGCGTGAAGTGATCGAGGCCAAGAAGCTTCTTCAATATCACCATGTGCTCACAAGCACCCCCTCCCAGCCTCCCCCTGCAAGCAGGGGGAGGAGCTACGAGCACGGCCGCACTTACTCCCTCCCCTGCTCTTGCAGGGGAGGGCTGGGGAGGGGTGCTTGGGGCCACACGGAAATCTAGAACAGGCCCTTTAAGGGTGCTCTGATTAACTCTGCGTAGGCGTCACCGGTCCTGTCTGTTCGCAGACCACAGGGGCGTCGGCGACGGCAGACTGGCCGTCTGTCGAGCCGGCGCACCGAAGGGATGCGGACAGACAGGACCGGCCCCAACGTATTGAATTCAAGTTGATGGGGTGATGTCCAGAAGGCCCGCAGGCGGTGCCGCGCGGCTTGGCAAGACGGCCAGTCTTCCCGGCGCCACGCCACACCGCCTGCGGGCCTTCTGGACATCATGACGCCTGCGCAGAGTTAATCAGAGCATCCTTGAGGGTGGGCCAGAAAACGAGGTGGAATCCGCACCCTCGCCTCTCACTTCTGTTCCACCGGCTGCAGCTTGTCGAGGATGCGCATGAGCCAGCCGCGTTCCTCGGCATCGAGCTTGGCCAACAGCTCCCGTTCCCTGGCTCGCGCCATCGGCGCCACTTCATCGTGAACCTGCCAGCCGGCCTCGCTGAGGCCGAGCACGGAGCGGCGCTTGTCGCCGTCGTGGGTGCCACGGTTGACCCGCCCCGATTCCACCAGGCGCGCCAGGGCGCGGCTCACCGCCACCTTGTCCATCAGGGTCCGTTCGGCCACCTCGCGCGCCGACAAGCCATCGAAGCGGGCCAGCACGGCCATCACGCGCCATTCCGTCATGCTCAGGTCAAAACGGCGCTGATACTCGTCGGCGATGCCCTGGCTGACGGCATTGGACAGGATCGAGAGCCGGTACGGCAGGAAGTGCTCGAGTTCCAGTGGCGCATGGTCGGGACGGGATTCAACGGGCACTGCTGCGACGCTCCTTGTAAATGGTTGCATATGTAACTATAACGCTCATCTCATACTGGATGGTCGCACGCTTGGGCGTAGGGCCATTGAGTCATTACATCAATCGGGAGATCCCCATGAACGCGCAGCCCAATCTTGGCATGCAGGTCACCACCTTCGAAAACCCCATGGGCATCAACGGATTCGAGTTCGTCGAATTCGCCGCCCCCGCGGGCCGCGCCGACGAACTGCATGCGCTGTTCAAGAACATGGGCTTCACTGCCGTGCTGAAGCACAAGTCTCGGCCCATCACGGTGTACCGCCAGGGCGACGTCAACTTCCTGGTCAACGAGGACCCCGATTCGTTCGCGGCTGACTTCGCCAAGGCGCATGGTCCGTGCGCCTGCGGCTTTGCCATCCGGTTCCAGAAGCCCGCTGCCGAGGTCCTGAGCACCGTGCTTGGCAATGGTGGCGAGGCGGTCGCGCGAAAAAGCCGAGACCAAGGCAGTGAATGCGCCGGTGGTGAAGGGCATCGGCGACTGCATGCTTTACCTGGTCGATCGTTACGGCGACAAGGGCAGCATCTATGACGGCGACTACGAGCCGATCCCGGGCGTTGACCAGCATCCGGCCGGCTTCGGTCTCACCTTCATCGATCACCTGACGCACAACCTCTACTTCGGCAACATGCAGAAGTGGTCGGATTACTACGAGCGCCTGTTCAACTTCCGCGAGATCCGCTACTTCGACATCAAGGGTGCCAAGACCGGCCTGGTGTCGAAGGCGATGACCGCGCCGGACGGCATCGTGCGTATCCCGCTCAACGAATCGAGCGATCCGAAGTCGCCAGATCAACGAGTATCTCGATGCGTATCACGGCGAAGGCATCCAGCACATCGCCTGCTTCACCGACAATATCTACGACACGGTGGAAGCGATGCGCGCCAGGGGTGTGAGCTTCCTCGATACGCCGGACGCCTATTTCGACGTGATCGACCTGCGTATTCCGAACCATGGCGAGGACGTGCCGCGCCTGGCGAAGAACAAGATCCTGATCGACGCCGACCCGGAGACGAAGCAGCGCAAGTTGCTGCAGATCTTCACCCAGAACAATATCGGCCCGATCTTCTTCGAGATCATCCAGCGCAAGGGCAACGAAGGCTTCGGCGAAGGCAACTTCCAGGCGCTGTTCGAATCGATCGAGCGCGACCAGATGAAGCGCGGCGTGCTGTAAGGCTCCTGCACGGTGGCTGTCGATGGCAGCCACCGTGGTTTGAAAGATCAGTGAGGAAAGCTGCCGTTCCTGATCATGGCGGCAATCATGCCGCCGAAGAAGGTGAAGTACACGGCGGAGACGATGATGCCGACGAGGATGAGTACGCCCAGGACCACGAAATAGGTGCGGAGCCTGGCAAGCGATTCCTTCATGGCGTCGGCATCACCACTGAGCTGGGCTCGTTCGATGGCGTTGGCGGACTGCATCAACAGCACACCCATCCAGATCGGCAGCCAGGCGACGAGGATGCCGATGATGGTGAGGGCGATGAGGGCGCCATGGACGATGGACACAATGCCGACGAACTTCATCCACCCCTTGCCCGAGGCAAGCGGCTGGCTGAGGTCCTTGATCGAGGGGACGGCAGTGGCTTGGCCTAGCGATGAGAAAGAGTCGGACATGTGGTCTCCTTTGGTGTCATTGCAGTGAATGAACAACAGCGCCTGATCCATTGAGCGAGGCGGGCCAGCAGTCGTAGGCAAAACGAGTACGCAAGAGTAATAGGATCGTGCGGCGTCGTGCATGACGCCGCCCTATCGGACAGATCGCGGAGCTTCCATGTCAGCCAGCAAGCAGCAGTACCAGTCCGGTTTCGCCAATGAATTCGCCACCGAGGCCTTGCCCGGCGTGCTGCCGGAAGGGCAGAACTCGCCGCAGCGGGTGGCCCACGGCCTCTATGCCGAGCAGCTCTCGGGCACGGCGTTTACCGCACCCCGGCATAGCAATCGCCGCAGTTGGCTTTATCGCATTCGCCCCGCCGCGATGCATCATCCGTTCGAGGCGATGCCGCAGGGCCGCTTCCACAACCGCTTCGGCGACGCGCCGGCCTCGCCCAACCAGTTGCGCTGGGACCCGTTGCCGCTGCCGAGCGAGCCGACCGATTTCATCGATGGTCTGGTCACCCTGGCCGGCAACGGCAGTGCGGCCGACCAGGCAGGCGTGGGCATCCACATCTACGCCGCCAACCGCTCGATGCAGGGGCGCTTCTTCTACGACGCCGACGGCGAGCTGCTGATCGTGCCGCAGCTGGGTCGCCTGCGCCTGGCCACCGAGCTGGGCATCATCGACCTGGAGCCGCTGGAAATCGCGGTGATTCCGCGCGGCGTGCGCTTCCGCGTCGAACTGCTGGACGAGGCCGCGCGTGGGTATGTGTGCGAGAACTTCGGCGCCTTGTTGCGTCTGCCGGATCTGGGCCCTCTCGGCAGCAATGGCCTGGCCAATCCGCGCGATTTCCTCACGCCGGTCGCCGCGTATGAGGATGTGGAAGGCGGGTTCGAGCTGATCGCGAAATTCCAGGGCGAGCTGTGGCGCGCCGCCATCGATCATTCGCCGCTCGACGTGGTCGGCTGGCACGGCAACTACGCGCCGTACAAATACGATCTGCGCCGCTTCAACACCATCGGCTCGATCAGCTACGACCATCCGGACCCGATCATCTTCACGGTACTGCACGTCGCCCAGCGACACGCCAGGGGTCAGCAATATGGACTTCGTGATCTTCCCGCCGCGCTGGCTGGTGGCGCAGCACACGTTCCGGCCGCCGTGGTTCCATCGCAATATCGCCAGCGAATTCATGGGCCTGATCACCGGCGCCTATGACGCCAAGGCCGAAGGTTTCGTGCCCGGCGGCGCCTCGCTGCACAACTGCATGAGCGGGCACGGCCCGGATGCGGCCACGTTCGAAAAGGCCTCGGCGGCGGACCTGTCCAAGCCCGACGTGATCGCCGGCACCATGGCCTTCATGTTCGAGACGCGTCGGGTGATTCAGCCCGACCAGGCAGGCGCTGGAAGCACCGCAACTGCAGGGCAATTACTACGAGTGCTGGCAGGGCATCCGCAAGCACTTCACGGGCGGCTGAGCGCTGGCTACAACAAATCCCAGGATGGCTTGAGTCATCCGCATCAAAGACGTGAATGGCTGCAGCTGAGCGCAGCCTATGGAGCGAAGGCATGAAACTCGGTTCTCTGAAGGAAGGCGGCCGCGACGGCACGCTGGTGGTCGTCAGCCGCGACTTGAAGCAGGCGGTCAAGGCGACCGGCATCGCGCCAACGCTGCAGGCTGCACTGGACGATTGGTCGAACGTGGCACCGCGCCTCAATGCGTTGTCGGAAGATCTCAATGCCGGCAGGGCGACAAGTGCGTTTGCGCTCGATCCGACCGCGTTGGCCTCGCCGCTGCCGCGCGCCTATGAGTTCGTCGACGGCAGCGCGTATCTGCCCCACGTCGAGCGCGTGCGTCGCGCCCGTGGCGCCGAGGTGCCGGAGTCGTTCTATACCGATCCGTTGATGTATCAGGCCACCAGCGCCGGCTTCCTCGGACCGCGCGATCCGGTGGTGGTGCCGAGCGAGGACTACGGCATCGACCTCGAAGCCGAAGTCGTGGTGGTGACCGATGATGTGCCGATGGCACCGACACCTGCGCAGGCCGCCGAACACATCCAGCTCATCGGCTTGATCAACGACGTATCGCTGCGGGGGCTGATCCCGGGCGAGCTGGCCAAGGGTTTCGGCTTCCTGCAGTCCAAGCCGCGCTCGGCGCTGTCGCCCGTGCTGGTGACGCCGGATGAACTGGGTGATGCCTGGCAGGGCGAGAAGCTGCATCTGCCGATGCGCACGTGGCTCAACGGCAAGTGGTTCGGCGAGGCCGAGTGTGGCGTCGACATGCAATTCAGCTTTGCCGAGCTGGTGGCGCATGCGGCCAAGACGCGGCCGCTGACCGCGGGCACCATCGTCGGCTCCGGCACCATCGCCAACGAAGACACCAGCAAGGGTGCTTCCTGCCTGGCCGAGCAGCGCACCGTGGAAACGCTGCGCGACGGCAAGCCGAGCACGCCGTTCCTGAAGTTTGGCGATAGTTTGCGCATCGATGTCACCGACAAGGCCGGCGCGTCGATCTTCGGTGCCATCGAACAGGTTGTCGCGCCGCTCAAGCGCTAACAGCGCATGGCCGCGGTCACCACGATGTGACCGCGGCTTTGCGGGCCAAAATGTCGCGATGAATTGACCTATATCAGGCGTGTCATCCGGGGCGGTGGGGATAATTTCGCCCATGCGAGCTCACACTACCGCCCCTGAATTCAACCCAGAACTCATCGCGCGGTACGACACCGCGGGTCCTCGATATACGAGTTACCCAACTGCGCCCCAGTTCCATGCGGGCTTCGATGAGGCGGCGCTGCGCGCGGCCATCAAATCTTCGAACGACACGGCCGTTCCGCGTCCGTTGTCGCTGTACATGCACGTGCCGTTCTGCTGCAGTCCCTGTTTCTACTGCGGCTGCACGCGAACCATCACGCGAGATATCACGCATGCAGATACGTATCTGAAACGGTTGCAGATGGAACTGGCGCTTATCGCGCCACTGTTCGATCGTCATCGGCCGCTGCGGCAACTGCATTTTGGTGGTGGCACACCAAACTTCCTCGACATATCGAGGATGCGCTCACTATTCGGTTCGATCGCACATCATTTCAACGTCACCTGGGATGCCACTCGCGAATACGGCATCGAGATCGATCCGCGCTATGCCGACGGCGCTTACATGCGAGAGCTGGGTGTATTGGGTTTCAATCGTGTCTCTGTCGGCATTCAGGACTTTGATCCTGCGGTGCAGGTCGCGGTCAATCGCATCCAGAGCGTCGATCAGACGCGCGAGATACTGGATGTGGCTCGCGACTCGGGATTCAATTCGGTGAGCGTCGACTTGATCTATGGCCTGCCACGCCAGACTCCGGATGGCTTCGATCGCACCCTGGATGAAGTGATCGCGTTATCACCCGATCGCGTGGCGGTCTACGGCTACGCGCACCTGCCAAATCTGTTCAAGGCACAGCGGCAAATCGACGGTGGCGACCTGCCTGACGCATCTGCCCGTCTCGCGCTATTCGGTCGAGCCCTGGAAAAGCTGTGCGGTGCCGGCTATGTCTATGTCGGCATGGATCATTTTGCGCGTGCAGACGATGAGTTGGTGCGTGCCCAGCGTGCCGGTATGCTCCAGCGGAATTTCCAAGGCTATTCCACGCACGGCGACTGCGACATCATCGGCCTTGGCGTGAGCTCGATCGGTCGTATCGGCCATACCTATAGCCAGAACGCGCGTGACCTCCCCGGCTACTATGCTGCCCTGGATGCGGGGCGCCTGCCGCTGGTGCGTGGATTGATGTTGAACGAAGATGACCTGATACGCCGCTCCCTGATCGGCGAGTTGATGTGTCACGGCGAGCTGCATATTCCCGCCTTCAGCGCGCTTCATCAGTTGAACTTCACCGACTACTTCGCCGCAGAGATCGAGCGCCTTCGTAGCCTCGCCGCTGATGATTTGGTGACGTTGGGCGACGACGCCATTCGCGTGACCGCGCGTGGCAGGTTGCTGCTGCGGAACATCGCGATGTGCTTCGACGCGTATCTGTCGATACCGTCGGAGACGCTGCGCTATTCGAGAACCATTTGATCGAAACCGTCGTCTCGGCCGACAAACATCGACGTGAAGGCCTGATCCACATCAGGGCCAATGCAGGGTTGTGCACACAGACTCGCAAAGCCATATCCGTGAGTCCTTTCATGTCCTATCCCTCTTGTGAGTGCCCTGATGTCCTACCCATCCTCGTTTGATCGCGAGCAATTGCTCGCCTGTGCGCGTGGCGAGCTGTTTGGTCCCGGCAATGCTCGGCTGCCATCGCCACCCATGTTGATGTTTGATCGCATTACGCATGTCGATGAGCAGAGCGGACAGTTCGGCAAAGGTTCGCTGCGTGCCGAGCTGGATATCAGTCCAGGGCTATGGTTCTTCGGCTGTCATTTCGATGGCGACCCGGTGATGCCAGGCTGTCTTGGCCTGGACGCGTTGTGGCAGCTGAGCGGGTTCTTTCTACCGTGGCTTGGCCTGCCGGGGCGGGGGCGGGCGCTGGGGGTAGGGCAGGTGAAGTTCTCCGGACAGGTGCTGACAAGTGCCAGGCTGGTGCGTTACGAGGTGGATATCCGACGCGTGATGCGCAGCAAGATCGCGCTGGTGGTGGCTGATGGCCGTATGTATGTTGACGAGCGGCCGATCTACGTAGCGACGGATATGCGCGTAGGACTGTTTGATTCGACGGAGGGCTTCTGATGCGGCGTGTGGTCGTGACCGGCATGGGCATCGTTTCCTGCCTCGGCAATACGAGCGACGTCGTCGCGCATGCGTTGCGCGATCTGCGCAGCGGGATTCGGGCCGTGCCCGAGTATGCGATGCGCGGCTTGCGCAGCCAGGTGGCCGGCGTGCCGCAGATTGATCTCGATGCGTCGATCGACCGCAAGCTGCGGCGCTTCATGGGCGATGCGGCGGCCTATGCCTATATCGCGATGCGCGATGCCATCGCCGATGCCGGCTTGGCTCTCGAGCAGATTCGCCATCCACGCTGTGGCGTGATCGCCGGCTCGGGCGGTGGCTCGTCGCGGTGGCAGATAGAAGCCGCTGAATTGCTGCAGGAAAAGGGCGTGCGCAAGATCGGCCCCTTCATGGTGCCACGCACGATGTGCTCGACCGTATCCGCGTCGCTCGCTACCGCGTTCGGGATACTCGGATTGAGCTATTCGATCGCCGCGGCCTGTGCCACCTCTGCCCATTGCATCGGCGCGGCAGCGGACCTGATTCGTCACGGCGCGCAGGATGTGATGTTTGCCGGTGGCGGCGAAGAGCTGCACTGGGGGATGACGGCGCAATTCGATGCGATGGGTGCGCTATCGACGGGCTACAACGAAACCCCGGAGGTCGCGTCGCGCCCCTATGATGCCGGACGCGATGGCTTTGTCATCGGTGGTGGTGGCGGCATGCTGGTGCTTGAGGCATACGAGCACGCCAGGGCGCGTGGCGCGCAGATACATGCGGAACTGGTAGGTTACGGGGTCACCTCCGACGGTGCCGATATGGTCGCTCCAAGCGGTGAGGGAGCGGCGCGCTGCATGCGTATGGCGCTGTCCGGTATGGATGCGCCCATCAGCTATCTCAATACGCACGGCACGGCCACGCCACTGGGAGACCTTGTCGAACTGGCGGCGGTGCGCGAGGTATTCGGCAGTAGCGTACCGCCGCTGTCATCGACCAAGGCACTCAGCGGCCATGCGCTGGGTGCGGCCAGTGTGCATGAGGCGATCTACAGCTTGCTCATGCTCAAGGGCGGATTCATGGCCGGGTCGGCGCATATCACCGAGTTGGACCCGCGGGCAGCAGGCTATCCGATTCTGCGCGATACGCGGGAAGCGGAGCTCGCTACCGTGATGTCGAATAGTTTCGGCTTTGGCGGCACCAATGCGAGCCTCGTATTCGCCAGGATCTGACCCACGAGGCCCTTGAGGCCATGGGATTGCCTGATTAAGTCGCCATCTCCGGATCACTGGTCCAACAGATCGGGAATGCACATTGAGCTACCGTCGCCATCCGCCAACAGTCTTTGGTGGATGGTGCTCAAGCTGTCCAACAAGCGGGCGCGCGCTTCGGATGCATAAGGGTTTTCGCGTTGAATCGCCTTGAACAGGTGGCCCGCGTCGCCGCGCACGGCGGCCAGCATGTTGGCCAGTCCAAGAAAGGAGGGTGGCGCCATCGAGAGATCCTCGCCGACGCCCATGTCCACCAGTGCCTTGGCGATAAAGAATGTCAGTGCGTGCGTTTCGGCCATGGCGCGGTCGTGAGCGATCGGGTCCTGGTCGATCACCTCACAGCCCAATGACTTGAACAGTTGACGCGTGCGCTTGGCCGCTTCCGGGTGCTGGGGACTCCTGCATAGCACGGTGCGTAACGGGCGCTCGCCGCGCGCAAGGCTCAACGGGCCGAATAATGGATGGGTGCCGGCGTGCGGAATCTGCGCGCCGAGCAGGTCGCCCATCAAGGCACAAGGACGCAGCTTGACACTGCCGACGTCGATGACCGTTTGCTGCGGATGAAGCAGGGGCCGCAGTTCCAGCAGCGCCGCATGCATGCCTGGTACGGGCATGGCCAGGACCACCCAGCTTGCATCGGCAACGGCGGCAGCGGTCGACGAGACGGCAAGCGCCTCGGGTAGGTCGGCCTGCGGGTCGTAGACACGAACGCGATGTCCGGCCTGTTGCAGCAACTGGGCAAACGCCTGTCCAAAGCGGCCGTAGCCGAGCAGCGCGAAGTTCATACGGAGTCCTGGGAACATGGCTGGGACGTGGATGCTTGATGTCGTCGCGATTGGCCGCCATGACGCAGGTCAAACCCATCGCGCGGGGCGGTCCCGGGCCGGCCAGCTATCGTGCTTCGGGTCGGTGGCATGTTCTACTTGTAGGCCCCATCCAACGAGGTGTCCCATGTCCCAAGTTACCCTGAAGGGCCAGCCAGTCCAGGTCGACGGCCACTTTCTCGCCAAGGGCGATCATGCGCCTGCGTTCTCTCTGGTGGGCAAGGATCTGGCCGATGTCACGCTGGCCAAGTTCGCCGGCAAGCGCAAAGTGCTGAACATCTTCCCCAGCGTGGACACGCCCACCTGCGCCACCTCGGTGCGTCGCTTCAACGAGAAGGCCAGCAAGCTGGATAACGCCGTGGTGCTGTGCATTTCCGCCGACCTGCCGTTTGCTCAGTCGCGCTTCTGCGGTGCGGAAGGCCTGGACAACGTGGTGACGCTGTCCACTCAGCGCGGTCATGAGTTCCTCAAGAACTACGGCGTGGCGATCGCGTCGGGTCCGCTCGGCGGATTGGCCGCACGTGCGGTGGTGGTGCTGGATCAGAACGACAACGTGGTTCACACCGAGCTGGTGCGCGAGATCGCGGACGAGCCGAACTACGATGCAGCCCTTGCATCGCTAGGGACGCTCTGATCAACGCTGCGCAGGCGTCACCGGTCCTGTCTGTTCGCAGACCACAGGGGCGTCGGCGACGGCAGACTGGCCGTCTGTCGAGCCGGCGCACCGAAGGGATGCGGACAGACAGGACCGGCCCCCACGTGTTCAATTCAAAGTGATGGGGTGATGTCCAGAAGGCCCGCAGGCGGTGCCGCGCGGCTTGGCAAGACGGCCAGTCTTCCCGGCGCCACACAACACCGCCTGCGGGCCTTCTGGACATCATGACGCCTGCGCAGCGTTGGTCAGAGCATCGCTAGGCTGAGCGACTTCTTTGCCCGCAGGGTGGCATCCTGCCGATGCAAGAAAAAGGCCGGGCATTGCCCGGCCTTTTTGTACCTTGGTAACGAGGCTTACTTTGCTGCCATCAACGCGACCGTCATGTCGAGCATACGATTGGAGAAGCCCCACTCGTTGTCGTACCAGCTCAGCACCTTCACCAGCGTGCCGCCCATGACGCGCGTCTGGGTGGCGTCATAGGTGGAGGAGGCCGGGTTGTGGTTGAAGTCGATCGACACCAGCGGCTTCGTGTTCACTGCCAGGATGCCCTTCAGCGCGCCGTTCGCGGCTTCGTTGATGGCGGCGTCCACTTCTTCCTTGGTGGTCGCGCGGGCGGCATCGAAGGTCAGGTCGACCACCGACACGTTGATGGTCGGCACGCGCATGGCGAAACCGTCCAGCTTGCCGTTGAGCTCCGGCAGCACCAGGCCCACCGCAGCGGCGGCGCCGGTCTTGGTCGGGATCTGGCTCATCGTGGCCGAGCGGGCGCGACGCAGGTCGGAGTGGTACACATCCGTCAGCACCTGGTCATTGGTGTAGGCGTGGATGGTGGTCATCAGGCCGCGCACGATGCCGATCTTGTCGTGCAGCACCTTGGCCAGCGGGGCCAGGCAGTTGGTGGTGCACGAGGCGTTGGAGATCACTTCCAGCTTGGAAGTGAGCTTGTCGTCGTTCACGCCAATCACGAAGGTGCCGTCCACGTCCTTGTCGCCCGGGGCGGAGATGATCACCTTCTTGGCGCCGGCGGCGAGGTGCGCGCTGGCCTTGGCCTTGGAGGTGAACAGGCCGGTGCACTCGAGCACCACGTCGACACCGAGCGCACCCCATGGCAGCTTCGACGGATCGCGCTCGGCGCACACCTTGATGCGGTCGCCGTTGACGATCAGGTCGCCGCCATCCACCGACACCGTGCCCGGGAACTTGCCATGGGCGGTGTCGTACTGGGTCAGGTGCGCGTTCGTCTCGGCGTCGCCGAGGTCGTTGATCGCGACGATCTGGATCTCTTGGGTGCGACCGGCTTCGTACAGCGCACGCAGAATGTTGCGGCCAATGCGACCGTAACCGTTGATGGCGACCTTAATTGCCATGGGACAGCGTCCTCCGGGGTGAGGTGACGAAAGTGGCGGCCGCTGGCCGCCGTAAAACCGTCATTTTAGCCTGAACCGGGGGGCGGCCTCATCTGGGGCTGTTCATGAGGGTCGCAAAGCGCTTGAATCGACGGTCTACGGTCAGCCGACCAGGAAGGAGAGCGCCATGAGCGAGGTTCAGCAGGTCATCGAGATTTCCCTGGAGCAGACCACCGACTACGAATTCCGGGTCCGTTTCGACGACACCTCGATTCCCGACCTGATCACCGATGAAAACGCCCCGTTGGGCCACGACGCCGGCCCCAATCCTTCGCGCCTGCTGGCCGTTGCGGTGGCCAACTGCCTCTCGGCGAGCCTGTTGTTCGCCTTGCGCAAGTACAAGAATGCACCGGGTACCTTGGGCGCGCATGCCAAGGCGACACTGACCCGCAATGAACATGGCCGCTGGCGCGTGACCCATATTGCCGTCGACCTGCAGCTGGCCGATGCGGCTGCGACACTGGAACATCTGGATCGCGTGCTCGCCCAGTTCGAGGACTTCTGCATCGTCACCGAGAGCGTGCGGCAGGGCATCGCGGTGGACGTCGCCGTATGCGACGGGACCGGGCAGTTGCTGGCAAAGCCCGCGGCAGCTTGACCCGTTATCTTTGCGGCAAGCTGTCATGAGGCTATGGCAGACTCCGCAGCCCGCTTACCCACGGTCACCTCTCGCCATGCCGTCTCTTCGTCGTTCCGCCGCTGCTGTACTGATTGGCCTTGCTCTGGCACCTGTCGCCCAGGCCTGGGGTCCTTTGGGCCACAGCGTCGTCGCGGAGCTGGCGCAGCGTCAGTTGAGTCCGACAGCAGAGGCCGTGGTGGAGCGACTGTTGGCTCCCGAGCACACGCGCTCATTGGCCGATATCGCCAGCTGGCCCGACGAGATCCGCAACGATCCCAAGCAGGCCGACCTGTGGAACAAGACCCGCGGCCTGCATTACGTCGACTTCACCTCGGGCGACTGCAACTACCAACCGCCGCGTGACTGTCGCGATGGTGTCTGCGTGGTCGCTGGCATTGACCATTACGCCAAAGTGCTTGGCGACAAGGGTCAGCCCGATGCGGTGCGACTTGAAGCGCTGAAGTTCGTGGTGCATTTCATCGGCGACGAACATCAGCCGCTGCACGGCGGCTCCCGCGACGACAAGGGTGGCAACGCTTACCAGGTGCAGTTCAACGGGAAGGGCACGAACCTGCACAGCGTGTGGGATTCCGGCTTGCTCAAGACGCGCGGCCTCGCATGGAAGGCCTACGCGGACGAGCTCGATGCCCGCGGCCCGGTCGATCTGCCGCCGCCCATCCCGCCGTTGGACAACATCTACGCGCAGTGGGCGGAAGAATCCTGCGCGATCTCGCGCGGCATCTATCCGGACGGCCACAAGATCGACCAGGCCTACGTCGACAAGGAGCTGCCGGTCGCCGAGCTGCGCCTGCGCCAGGCCGGGCGTCGCCTGGCCGATCCTGTGCGCTGGCTTCGGTGGCGTTGCGGCGGGAAGGGGGGGGGGGGGCACGCGGCGACCGAGCGCACAAGTGCGGAAGCGGGGCGCAGCGGGGAGGGCGCGTGCTCAACGTCACCTTGGGGCACTGAGTTTTCCAGAAGACGTGTTACCGAGTCCTTGGTTTCCAGCGTGTATGTCCTGACTCGCGATGCCTATAGGTCGTTTTTGGAGCCTAAATTGCTGCGCCGCCGCACGTCATTCCATGCGTGCAGCAGCGACTTGGCACGGTCTTCCGGGGCGGCTTCTGCCAGCGACTCGGACCTGGCCTCGCAGTGGATTCCCGATGGGCTCTCGATGACACCAGTGTTTGGGCGTTTCGACGTCCATGAAGAAGACCAGTTCATCACCCCGTCGTTAACATCCTTGTCAATTGGTAATACCAGTGGCTCGTGGTGGTCCGCATGCCACAAGCAGTCCAGTTGGGCTCGCGGGACGGCGCAAAAAAAGCCCTTGAAAACCCCCTGGCGCACGCTGTCAGTTCTGCTAGCCTCGAAAGATGACAAATGAAAATCCGCTGCGCCGCACAAAGATAGTTGCCACCCTCGGTCCTGCTACCGATGCGCCTGGCATGCTCGAAAAAATCATCGCCGAAGGCGTGGACGTGGTTCGCCTGAACCTGTCGCACGGCCAGCCCGACGACCATCGCGCGCGCGCCATCGCCGTGCGTGACGCGGCGGCCAAGCTCGGCCGCGAGGTCGGTGTTCTGGCCGACCTGCAGGGCCCCAAGATCCGCGTTGAGCGTTTCGCCAATGGTCCGATCGAGCTACGCGTCGGCGATGCCTTCGTACTCGATTGCCGTCCGGATGCGCCGCTGGGCGATGCGACCCGCGTGGGCGTGAGCTACTACGGTCTGCCCAACGACGTGGTGGCCGGCGACGTGCTGCTGTTCGACGACGGCCTGGTCGCCATGACGGTGGAGCAAGTCGCGGGCGTCGAGATCCATTGCCGCGTGCTGATCGCCGGCCGGCTGTCCGATCGCAAGGGTCTCAATCGCCAGGGTGGTGGTCTTTCGGTATCGGCCTTGTCGGACAAGGACCGGGCCGATATCAAGCTGGCTGCCGAGATCGGTTGCGACTTCCTGGCCGTGTCCTTCGTGCGCTCGGCCGCTGATATGCACGAAGCGCGTCGCCTGCTGGAGGAAGCCGGCGGCAAGGCGTCGCTGGTGTCCAAGATCGAGCGCGCCGATGCGATTCCCGTACTGGGCGAAATCATCGACGCTTCTGACGTGGTGATGGTGGCGCGCGGTGACCTCGGCGTGGAAATCGGCGATGCCGAGCTGCCCGGTCTGCAGAAGAAGATCATTCGCGAATCCGTGCAGCGCAATCGCGCCGTGATCACGGCCACCCAGATGCTGCAGTCGATGGTGCGTTCGCCCATTCCGACGCGCGCCGAGGTGCTGGACGTCGCCAACGCCGTCATCGACGGCACCGATGCGGTGATGCTGTCCGAAGAGTCGGCCGCCGGTGCGCATCCGGACAAGGCGGTGGCCGCGCTGCGCCGCATTTGCCTGGGTGCCGAGCGTCAGTTCGAGCCGAAGGAAGATCCGGCCACGCAGGGCCATCTGCTGGATCGTACCGATCAGGCTATCGCCCTCGCGGCGATGGTGCTGGCAGCGCAGCTGGGTGTGCGTGCCATCGTGGCGCTGACCGAATCCGGTGCCACCGCACAGTGGCTGTCGCGCTACCGCAGTGCGGTGCCGATTTACGCACTGTCGCCGTTCGACGATGCGCGTCGCCGCATGCCGATCTTCCGCGATGTGACGGCGGTGAAATTCACCCACGTATCGCAGACCCCGGCCGGTTCGGCCCGCGACGCGGTGCGCCAGCTGTTTGTCCAGGGCCGACTGGCCGAGGGCGACCGCGTGGTGCTGACGCATGGCGACCACATCGGCCAGGGCGGCGGCACCAATACGCTCAAGCTGCTGTCGGTGGGCGCCGAGGGCGTGGTGGAGTGCCTGCGCGACCTGTGATGTGGTAGGGGTATCGGCGCGAGGGATGAGTAGCGGGGGCGCAAAAACCAGCTACCGGGGCGAGCCACGCGTTGCGACGAAGTTAGTCGTCAACTGCATGGCGGCCTCAAGTGGTTGGCCTTGGCGCCCTCGCTACTCGTCCCTCATCCCCTTAGCTCTCCCACCACCGCGGTGTCGCTAGAATGGCGGTGGTCTGTCCCCACCCGCGTAGGAGGTTTTCCATGAACACGATGTCACGTCGCTGTGGCCAGGCTTTGTTGCTGGCGCTGGCCATGTTCGGGGCGACGCCGCTGCTGGCGCAGTCGCAGGCGCGCATGGTGGGGCCGGAGCACATCCAGTCGTACTGGATCATGCTCAACACCAAGGTCGATGCCGACATTCCCAACAGTGGCAGCAACATGGACAAGCCGGGCTGCGTGGCGGTGAGCTACCTGATCGGTTCTGATGGCGTGCCGCAGAACATTGCCGTGCGCAAGGTCGCGCCGCCGAGCAGTCTGGACGCGGTGGCCAAGAGCGTGGTGAACAACTTCCGTTACGGTCCGTCGCTCACCAATCGCAACAGCGAGCCGGTCTCCACCTACTTCATCGTGCCGTTCAACCTGCCGGCCGACGAGGCACAGCGCAAGGCGATCGTCGCCGCCTGCAAGCTGCCGGGCTACGACCAGGCTTGAGGCCCGCCACGGCGCCATCCAGGGCCCTCCGGACCCTGTTTGGGCTTATGACATATAATTGCGGACTTTGAGCCTTGCCGCCCTTGCGGGCGGCTTAACCTTGTGCGGCCCACACCGCCTAGTATCCGGAGTTGTCATGAGCATCGAAGACCTCGAAAGCATCGCCCTGGCGATGGTCGCGCCCGGCAAGGGCATCATCGCCATCGACGAGTCGACCAACACCATCAAGAAGCGTTTCGAGGCCGTCGGCATCGAGAACACCGAAGAGAATCGCCGCGCCTACCGCGAGCTGCTGCTCACCGCGCCGGGCCTGTCCGAGCACATCTCCGGCGCGATCCTGTACGACGAAACCATTCGTCAGTCGACCAAGGACGGCGTGCCGTTCACCCAGGTGATGAAGAAGAACGGGATCATCCCGGGCATCAAGGTCGACAAGGGCCCGGTGCCGCTGGCCGGTTTCCCGGGTGACGTGGTCACCGAAGGCCTCGATGGCCTGCGCGAGCGCCTGCAGGAATACGTCAAGCTGGGTGCGCAGTTCGCCAAGTGGCGCGCGGTGATCAACATCAGCGAAGACAACCCCAGCTCCACCGCCATCGAGGCCAACTGCCACGCGTTGGCCCGCTATGCCGCGCTGTGCCAGGAAGCCGGCCTGGTGCCGATGGTCGAGCCGGAAGTGATCATGGACGGCGACCACAGCATCGAAGTCAGCTACGAAGTGCACGAAGCCGTGCTGCGCAGCCTGTTCAACGCGCTGTACGAGCAGAACGTGATGCTGGAAGGCACCATCCTGAAGGCCAGCATGGTCATCCCGGGCAAGGACTGCGGACGAGCAGGTCGAAGTCGAGGAAGTGGCCGAAGCCACCGTGCGCGTGCTGAAGACCACCGTGCCGGCGACCCTGCCGGGCATCGTGTTTCTCTCGGGCGGCCAGACCGACGAGCAGTCCACCGCGCATCTCAATGCCATGAACCGCATGGGCCCGCACCCGTGGCCGCTGAGCTTCTCCTACGGCCGCGCCATGCAGCAGGCCGCGCTGAAGCTGTGGGCGAAGGACATGAAGGCCAACTACGCCGAAGCACAGAAGACCGTCGCTGCGCGCGCCAGGGAAAACGGCCTGGCCGCGCTGGGCCAGTGGAACGCCAAGTAAGCGTAGACCTGCAGCACCTTTGTAGGAGCGCACCCAGTGCGCGAAAAGCCTACGTAGCGATAACGCCGTGATCGCGCACAGGGTGCGCTCCTACAGGACGTCGCGGGAGCGCACGGCGCGAATAACCAAAGAAAAACGGGCGCCTCGCGGCGCCCGTTTTTTGTTGCCCTGTGGCAAGTCGATCAGAAGCGGTATTCCGCGCTGACGCTGTACAGGTTGGTCGGCAGGTGGATGTTCTTGTCGCTCTGGCTGCCGTCGTAGTAGTCCCAGTTCAGGCCCACGCTCCAATTCTGCGTGACGTTGTAGCCAACGCCCGCGCCGGCGTAGTAGCGGGTGCTGTTGAAGTTGACGAACTCCGGGTTGGCGCGGTCGTTGGTCAGGCCCTCGCCCTTGGCGAAGAAGGCACCGCCACGCACTTCGCCGTACCAGCTCGGGTTGAAGTTGTAGCGCAGGTTCAGACCGGCGGTGGCGCCCTGCAGCTTGGACTTGTCGTTGCTGCCGGCGAAGTTCTGCGAGTAGCTGTTCTGGGCGCTGACACGACCCAGGTAGACATAACCCACTTCCGCGCCCAGCGAGGTCTCGGGATTGATCGCGAAACGGTAGCCGCCCTTGATGCCGCCGGCGAATTCACCATTGTCATAGGGGCCGCGGCTCACATCGGCGTAGCCGGCGTTCGCGCCTACGTACCAACCCTGCTGAGCCGTCGGGGCCGCGTCCTGAGCAAAAGCAGCCGGAATAGCCATCACGCCAGCGGTAGCCAGGGCCAGAGCAAAAAGCGTCTTCTTCATTTGGGGGATTCCTCTTCGTCTTATAAGTTCAGGCCGCGTCGCCGGGGGTTCGGTCATGCGCAGCCCGCGCACCAGTCTGTGATGGTGCTGGGACTTAGATGGGGTAGGCACCGGAGAGTTTCAATACTTGTTAGTCCAGTATTAAGCTTCAGTTAATCACGACACTGGCATGGCGACCGATCGATCGACGGGCGACACAGGACGCGCGGATCGGCGACAATAAGCGTTTTTAGCTGCCGCCCAGCCCCGGAGAATTCTCTAGATGACTACCCGCCGCGAACTCGCCAATGCCGTGCGCGCTCTCGCCATGGACGCCGTGGAAAAGGCCAACTCCGGCCACCCGGGCATGCCCATGGGCATGGCGGATATCGCCGAAGTGCTGTGGAACGATTTCCTGCAAGCACAACCCGACCAACCCGAAGTGGTTCAATCGCGATCGCTTCGTGCTTTCCAATGGCCATGGCTCGATGCTGCAGTACGCGCTGCTGCACCTCACCGGCTACGACCTGCCGATGGAGCAGCTCAAGCGCTTCCGCCAGCTGCACTCGAAGACCGCCGGCCATCCGGAAGCCAGCGAGACCCCAGGCGTGGAAACCACCACCGGTCCGCTGGGCCAGGGCCTGGCCAATGCGGTGGGTTTTGCGCTGGCCGAGAAGGTGCTGGCCGCGCACTTCAACCGTCCGGGTCACGAGATCGTCAACCACCACACCTATGTGTTCCTCGGCGACGGCTGCCTGATGGAAGGCATCTCGCACGAAGTCGCTTCGCTGGCCGGTACCTGGAAGCTGGGCAAGCTGGTGGCGGTCTATGACGACAACGGCATCTCGATCGACGGCGAAGTCCATGGCTGGTTCACCGACAACACGCCGGAGCGTTTCGAGGCCTATGGCTGGAACGTGATCCGCGGCGTCGACGGTCACGACGCCGAGGCCATCAAGAAGGCGCTGGCCCAGGCCACGGCCTCCTCGGACAAGCCCACCCTGATCTGCGCCCGCACCATCATCGGCTTCGGTGCGCCCAACAAGCAGGGCAAGGAAGAGAGCCACGGTGCGGCACTGGGCAAGGACGAGATCGCTGGCGCCCGCGACGCGCTGGACTGGCGCTACGCGCCGTTCGAGATTCCGGCCGAGATCTACGCCGGCTGGGATCACAAGCAGTCCGGCGCCGAGCGCGAGCAGGCCTGGCACGACGCGCTCGCCAAGTACCCGTCGGCGCATCCGGAACTGGCGGCCGAGTTCAACGCGCCGCATGTCCGGCGAGCTGCCGGCCGATTGGGCGGCCAAGTCGCAGGCCTTCGTCGACAAGCTGCAGGCCGACGGCCCGGAAGTGGCTTCGCGCAAGGCCTCGCAGATGAGCATCGAGGCGTTCGCGCCGTTGCTGCCGGAACTGATCGGCGGCTCGGCCGACCTGGCCGGTTCCAATCTCACCAAGTGGAAGGGCAGCCTCGATGCCGGCAACGGCAACAGCAGCGATGGCAAGGGCAACTACGTCTACTACGGCGTGCGCGAGTTCGGCATGAGCGCGATCGCCAACGGCCTGGCGCTGCATGGCGGCTTCATTCCGTACGACGCCACCTTCCTGGTGTTCTCCGACTACGCGCGCAATGCCGTGCGCATGAGCGCGCTGATCCCGGCGCACGCGATCCATGTATACACGCATGACTCGATCGGCCTGGGCGAAGACGGCCCGACCCATCAGGCGGTGGAGCATCTGGCCTCGCTGCGCTACATCCCGAACAACCAGGTGTGGCGTCCGTGCGATGCGGTGGAATCGGCGATGTCGTGGAAGCTGGCGATCGAGCGCAAGGGCAATCCCGCCTGTCTCGTATTCTCGCGTCAGAACCTCAAGCACCAGCAGCGCACCGCGCAGCAGGTGGCCGACATCGCCCGCGGCGGTTATGTGCTGTCCGATCCGCAGGACACCAAGTTCAAGGCGATCCTGATCGCCACGGGCTCGGAAGTGGAGCCTGGCGACGGAAGCTGCACAGGCGCTGGCCCAGCAGGGCGTGCCGGTGCGCGTGGTGTCGATGCCGTGCACCGAAGTGTTCGATGCACAGCCGCTGGAATATCGCGAAGGCGTGCTGCCGGGCTGGTGCCGTGCCCGCGTGGCGGTGGAGGCGGCGACGTCCGACTTCTGGCGCAAGTACGTGGGCCTGGACGGCGACGTGATCGGCATGACCACGTTCGGTGCCTCCGCGCCGGCGCCGCAGCTGTTCGAGCACTTCGGTTTCACCGTGGCCCACGTGGTCGACGCGGTGAAGCGCGTCATCGCCTGACCGCTGCTCCCTCTCCCCATGGGGGAGAGGGCTGGGGTGAGGGGCGGGTGCTCGCCCAAACCTCCCAAAAAACGCCGCGATCATCGCGGCGTTTTTTATGCGCGGTTTCCCTATGTAGGAGCGCACCCAGTGCGCGACCGCAGCGCCTCGCCGTTACCGCTTCGTAGGCTATCGCGCACAGGGTGCGCTCCTACAAAAGAGATCTCAGGCGACCAGCAGCGTCGCCAGATGCTGGGGATCCTGCGCAAGCGCGTATGCGCCCGCCTTCTCCAGTTCCTCGCGGCTACCAAACCCCCACAGCACGCCCACGCCGCGTATGCGGTTGGCGACGGCGCCGTCGATGTCGAAGTGGCGATCGCCGATCATCACGGTCTGCTCCGGTACGGCGCCGAAGTCCGCCAGCGCCTCGGCAATCATCGCCGCCTTCTCGCTATGCGGACTCGACGGGTCGGGTCCATAGAGGCGACTGAAGGCGTCGCCAAACGGCAGGTGCTCGATGATCGGCCGCGCGTGACGCTCCGGCTTGCTGGTGACCACGGCCAGTTGGTGACCGGCCGCTTGCAACTGCCCGATCATCGCTTCGATACCCGGATACACCGTGTGTTCGCGCCAGCCTACGCGTGTGGAAGCGCTCGTGGTAGTGCTCGACTGCCTGCTTCGATGCGCTCGTGATCGTGGTCCAGCAGCGGCGCGAAGCTGTGCCGCAGCGGCGGGCCGATCCAGTGGCGCAGTTCTCGGCCGGGGCGCGGCACGCCCAGCTGCGTCAGCGCGTGTCGGACGCAGCCGAGAATGCCCAGCTCCGAATCGATCAGCGTGCCGTCGAGGTCGAACAGGCAGAGCATCAGTGACGCCGCGCGTGCCTTGAGTGCGGCCACGGCCGGCAGTTCCTTGCCTTCGAGAAATTCGAGGAAGGCGCCGCCACCGGTGGAGATGTACGAAACATCCTTTTCGATGCCGTACTTGTCGACCGCGGCCAGCGTGTCGCCGCCGCCGGCGATCGAGAAAGCCGGCGACGCGGCGATGGCGCGCGCCAGCGTTTCGGTGCCGTCGCCGAAGGCGTCGAATTCGAATACGCCGACCGGACCGTTCCAAACGACCGTGCCGGCCTGCGCGATCATTTCGGCATAGCGGCGCGCCGTCTCGGGCCCGATGTCCAGGATCATCTCGCCGTCCTTCACGTCGTCGACGGGCTTGACCGTGGCCGGCGCATGCGCGGAGAACTCCGGAGCCACCACGACGTCGACCGGCAAGGGCACATCGGCATGGCGACGCTTGGCCTCGGCGATGACTTTCTTGGCAGCCGGGATGAGGTCGGGCTCGTACAGCGAATTGCCGACCGACCAACCCATGGCCGCAATAAACGTGTTGGCGATGCCGCCGCCAACGATCAGCTGGTCGACCTTGCCGATCAGGTTCTCGAGCAGGGTGAGCTTGGTCGAAACCTTGGAGCCGGCGACGATGGCCAGCAGCGGACGAGCCGGATGCTCCAGCGCCTTGCCCAGCGCGTCCAGTTCGGCCGCAGAGCAACGGGCCGGCGGCGGCGATCGGGGCAAACTTGATCACGCCATGGGTGGAAGCCTGGGCGCGATGTGCGGTGCCGAAAGCGTCCATCACGAAGATGTCGCACAGCGCGGCGTACTTCTTCGACAGCGTCTCGTCGTCCTTGCCCTCGCCGACATTCATGCGGCAGTTTTCGAGCACCACCACTTCGCCATCGGCGACATCGACGCCGTCGAGGTAGTCGGCGACCAGCCGCACCGGCTGGCCGAGCTTGTCGCTCAACCAGGTGGCGACCGGTGCCAGCGAGGATTCGGCATCGAACTGGCCTTCCTTCGGGCGGCCCAGGTGCGACAGCACCATGACCTTGGCGCCGGCGTCGCGAGCGAGCTTGAGCGTGGGCAGGGCGGCATCCAGGCGCTGGGTCGAGGTGATCCGGCCGTGGTCGTCGATCGGTACGTTCAGATCTTCGCGAATCAGTACGCGCTTGCCGCGCAGATCCAGATCGCTCATGCGGATGACGGACACGGCGGAACTCCCTTGCTTGGATTCGTGGAAACGGACGCCCGGAGGCGCGAACCGCTTATTGTCCTGTCCGCCCGCCAGCGATGCAAACCAGCGCGACAGGTATGCCTAGGCACAATCCACATGTCAGTCTGCCCGCAGAAGGACACGCTGATGGCACTCGGATTTGGTGCTTGTACGGCTATTGGCGCTCAAGCGCCGCCTATCGCGTGCGCATTGCCTTGAATCTCAAAGGCTTGGCCTACGAGTCGCGGCCGGTGCATCTGGTGCGGGACGGTGGCGAGCAGCATGCCGCGGACTATCAGGCGCTGAATCCGCAGGAGCTGGTGCCTTGCCTGCTCGACGGCGGACGGGTGTTCACCCAGTCGATGGCGATCATGGAGTACCTGGACGAAACCCGGGCCGGACGCCGGCCCTGTTGCCCGCCGACCCGGCGCGGCCGTGCGCAGGTGCGGGCGCTGGCCCAGGTGGTGAGCCTGCGATATGCATCCGCTGGGCAACCTGCGGGTGCTGCAGCAGCTGGAGGCGCAGTTCGATGCCGACGAGCCGCCAAGGGCGTATGGTCGCGGCACTGGATCGGCGAGGGCTTCCGGGCACTCGAAGCGATGCTCGCGGGCAACGTCGGCTACCGGCCGCTTCTGCCATGGCGACAACCCGACGATGGCGGATGCCTGCCTGGTGCCGCAGGTCTACAACGCCGTGCGCTGGAAGCTGCCGATGGACGACTATCCCGACCATCCAGCGTATTTATGCGCGCCTGCAAGGCGCTGGAGGCGTTCCAGCAGGCGGCGCCGGAAGTGCAGCCGGACGCGCCTGCGGCGAGCGGGGACGGAAGCCATGGCGGAGCGTCGTCAAAGCCTCGCTGAGCTGAGACGGCGATGTCGACTTCTCCTGAGTCAGGGAGATGCTCTCCCCCACTCGCGTGGCGCATGCCTTGCCGTTCCCCGTTTCCGGCGCTCAGAAGCCCATCCCGTACGGATCGTTGCCGGCCAGTGCCTCGCTGTTGTTGCCGCCTTCGGCCAGGCGGATCTTCAGCGCCAGGCCATCGCGCGAGTCGGACTTGTTGAGCACTTCTTCCAGCTCGACGCGGCCTTCCTTGTACAGCCGGTACAGCGACTGGTCGAAGGTCTGCATGCCTTCCTGCAGGCTGCGATCCATCGCTTCCTTGATCTCGTGGGTCTGGCCGCGGCGGATCATGTCGCGGATCAGCGGCGTGTTGAGCAGCACTTCGGCGGCCGGGATGCGGCGGCCGTCCTTGCCGATCACCAGGCGCTGGCTGATCACCGCGCGCAGGTTCAGCGCCAGGTTCATCAGCACGTTCTTGTGCGCCGATTCCGGGAAGAAGTTGAGGATGCGCTCCAGCGTCTGGTCGGCGTTGTTGGAGTGCAGCGTGGCCAGGCACAAATGGCCGGTTTCGGAGAACGCGATCGCCGCTTCCATGGTGTCGGTGTCGCGGATCTCGCCGATCATGATCACGTCCGGCGCCTCGCGCATCGCGTTCTTCAGCGCCTCGTGATAGCTGTGCGTGTCCAGGCCGACTTCGCGCTGGTTGACGATGGATTGCTTGTGCCGGTGCAGGTACTCGATCGGATCCTCGATGGTGAGGATGTGGCCCGGGCGAGTGCTGGTTGCGATGATCGATCATCGCCGCCAGCGTGGTCGACTTGCCCGAGCCGGTGGCGCCGACCACCAGGATCAGTCCGCGCGGCTCCATGATCAGGTCGCGGAAGATCGCGCGGCAGCTGCAGCTGGTCGATGCTGGGGATCTCGCTCTTGATCGCGCGGATCACCATGCCCACTTCGCCGCGCTGCTTGAACACGTTGATGCGGAAGCGGCCGGCTTCCTTCACCGCCAGCGCCATGTTCAGCTCGAGGTTGCGCTCGAACTGCGGCACCTGGCCCTCGTCCATCAGCGAATAGGCGATCTTCTTGACCATGCCGCTGGGCAGGCCGGTGTTGCCCAGCGGGTACAGCTTGCCCTCGACCTTGATGTTCACAGGGGCGCCGGTGCGTCAGGAACATGTCCGACGCGCCCTTGTCTACCATAAGCTTGAGGAAGTAACCGATGTCCACGTCTAATCCCCTGAGTTCCGAATGCGCATTGCAAAGATGGATTATGCCTGCCCACAATACGCTGCGACACTCCACGAGGAATGTGATGGTGCACATCTTTTCCCCGCTGGCCGGCTTCCCGGGCCGCTCGCCATGGCGGCTCGACCCTGCCGCTGGCATTGACTCTGGCGCTGGCCGGCTGCGCCACGGTGCCGCCGCCGGATGATTCGATGAACCTGGCGCAGAGCCAGCTGCAGGCGGCGCGCGATGCCGGCGCCGCCGATTATGCGCCGGTCGACCTGGGTTTTGCGCAGGACAAATTCCAGCAGGCGCAGGCGGCCATGGCCGAGCGCAAGTACGACGACGCCGCCGACCTGGCCGAGGAATCCCGTGCCGATGCCGAGCTGGCCCGGGCCAAGGCCAGGCTGGGCGCGGCCCGGCCCAGATCCAGAGCAAGATGCAGGAGAACACCCGTCTGCTGCGCGAAGGCGAGCAGTCGCGAGCCCAGCAGCAGCAGCAGGAGCAGAGCCAGCGCCTGCGGCGACCTGCGCCGGGTCCTCGACGGCAGACGCCCGTGCAGGACATGCCGGCACCCTCGCGTCGGTGCTGTCCGCGCCGCCGAGCGCCGGACTCCAGACCTGCCCGGCGTCAACCAGACCAGTCCGCCTCAGTCGACCACTGACCAGGGAGGCCAGCCATGAACGCCTTGACCACTCCTTCTGCGGCCGCTCGTGCTGGCGCTGTCGCTGCTGTCGGCGTCAGCACACGCCGCGACAGGACGATATGGACATCAGCCGCCTGAACAGCAGCCTCGACCAGCTGGCCAACGACCCGGCCTGGGCAGCTACGCCCAGGCGGAGCAGGCGCGTGCCCGCGACGCGATCAACCAGCTGGCCCAGGCCCGCTCGGCACGACCGCGCCCATGCGCTGTATCTGGCCGAGCGCCGGGTGGACCTGGCCAAGCGCCGCGGCACAGCTGCAGGACGCGCAGCTGAAGATCAACCAGCTCGATCGCGAGCACGACCAGATCCTGCTCGAAACAGCCGCCGCGAGGCCGAGATGGCCCGCCGCGAGCTGGAGCGCCAGCGCCTGCAGTACCAGATGGCGCAGGAGGAGGCGGCGCGCCTGCAGCAGCAGGGGCGAGGAGTGCTTCGCAGGCCGCCGCCCAGGCGCAGGCCGAGGCGATGCAGGCCAAGAAGCTGGCGGCCGCGCAGAGCCAAGGTCGCCAGTGCCGCCACGACGCAGGCGGCACTGGCGGCCCAGGCGGCGCGAGGCGATGCGTGCGCAGATGCAGGGCGAGCGGCGCGGCAGCCGACGCCGGCAGCTCCAGAAAAGAGCAGGGCAAGTAAAGCCCGAGCTCTGGAGGCAAGCTCGCCGAAGGCCGACCGGTTGACCCTGGCGGCCTTCGTCGCTTCGGTTGCAGGGCATCGCGCAGCGGCCTGCTGCGACGTTTCGTTCAAGATCCGGAACGTGTTTGTTGAACGTCGCAAAACACTGTTTTGACAGGTTTTTTTGCGAATATTGGGCTCGATCAAGTCCGCTTTGTGACGCTTGCGCTGACCCTGATCCGGCGGAGTAGGGTCAAAGCCCCAGGGCGCGCTTCGCCCCGTGGGTCAATGACCTGAATCATGCGTCTACCTTTCCTCCAACATCGAACCATGGCCCGATCAACCGGCATGGATCGTGGGTGTGTGCATGTCGTTCAGCGTCTGCGGGCGCCCCGACGGCGTCATCCGCTCGTTCACTCGCAGAGGAGGTCGGATCATGTTTGAAAACCAGCAGCGTGATGATGTCGAAGCCTTGATGAAGGCCGACGCCGAATTCCGCCGGCTCTACCAGCACCACCAAGAGCTCGACAGCAAGGTGCACGACGCCGATATCGGCGTGCTTCCCATCGACGATGTCACCCTTGCCGGCATGAAGAAGGAGAAACTGCTCGCCAAGGCGCGGCTCCAGCGCATGTGGGCCGATCGGGCGCACCGCATCCACTGAATCTGCGAGTTTTCGCATGAACGCGGCCCCGGAGCCTTCCCGCATGGGAACGGTTCCGGGGCCGCCGCGTTTCTGGCGTCGGGCGAGGGCGTGCCGTCGGCTCGGTTATCATCAGGAGCCCCGAACGGGTCGTGATGACGCGACCGGCGCTTTCTCGCAACGGAGTCCCCATGACGGTTCACCAGAGCGTCCTCGAACTGATCGGACACACCCCGATGGTGCGCGCCCAGCGCCTGGACAACGGGCCGTGCGAGCTGTTCCTCAAGCTGGAGAGCGCCAACCCCGGCGGCTCGATCAAGGACCGCATCGGCCTGTCGATGATCGAGGGCGCCGAGAAGGCCGGCAAGATCCGTCCCGGCGACACCCTGGTCGAGGGCACCGCCGGCAATACCGGTCTGGGCCTGGCGCTGGTGGCGCAGCAGAAGGGCTACCGCCTGATCCTGGTGGTGCCCGACAAGATGAGCCGCGAGAAGATCTTCAACCTCAAGGCCATGGGCGCCGAAGTGGTGCTGACCCGTTCGGACGTCGCCAAGGGCCATCCCGAGTACTACCAGGACATGGCCGAGCGGATCGCGCGCGAGACGCCGGGCGCGTACTTCATCAACCAGTTCGGCAACCCGGACAACCCGGCCGCGCATATCGCCACGCACCGGCCCGGAAATCCTCGAGCAGATGGACGGCCAGGTCGACGCGATCGTGGTCGGTTGCGGCTCGTCCGGCACGCTGAGCGGCCTGTCGCAAGTTCTTCGCCGAGCACTCGCCGCAGACCGAGCTCGTGCTGGCCGATCCGGTCGGCTCGATCCTGGCCGCAGTACATCAACGAAGGCGCGCTCTCGACCAAGTCCGGCAGCTGGATGGTCGAAGGCATCGGCGAGGATTTCCTGCCCTCGCATCAGCGACTTCACCCGGGTCAAGAAGGCCTACGCGATTCCCGACAAGGAAAGCTTCCTGGCCGCGCGCGAACTGCTGGCGAAGGAGGGCATCCTCGGCGGCTCGTCCACCGGCACCCTGCTGGCCGCGGCGCTGCGCTACTGCCGTGAGCAGACCGACGCCGAAGCGCGTGGTGACCCTGGTCTGCGACACCGGCAACAAGTACCTGTCGAAGATGTACAACGACTACTGGATGCTCGACAACGGCTTCATCGAGCGCGAGCAGCATGGCGATCTGCGCGATCTGCTGCTGCGCCCGTTCGCGCAGCGCGACACCGTGGTGATCGGGCCCGAACGAGATGCTGATCACCGCATACAACCGCATGAAGCTGTACGACGTCTCGCAGCTGCCGGTGATGGACGGGCGCAAGCTGGTCGGCATCGTCGACGAGTCCGACGTGCTGATGCACGTGCACTGCGGACGAAGTCGCGGTTCCGCGACCCGGTGTCGACCGCGATGATCAGCCGACCTGCAGATGCTCGACGTGCGCTCGCCGATCGAAGCGCTGCTGCCGGTGTTCGAGCGCGGCCACGTGGCCATCGTGGTCGATGGCGAGCAGTTCCTCGGCCTGATCACCCGCATCGACCTGCTGAATTATCTGCGCCGCAAGGTGAATTGAAGACGGCTTGCGGCGTGGCGCAGGATGCGCATCGGATCGACAGCCTGCTGCCAAGGAAGTTCGTTGAAATCGTGTGCGTGGAACGTCGCCGGTCGCGGCCGCTTGGCCCGCATCCGAATCGAAGGAGTAAGCACCCGTCATGTGTGGAATCGTTGCTGCCGTCGCCCAGCGTGATGTCGCGCCGCTGCTGATCGCCGGCCTGAAGGCGCTCGAATACCGCGGTTACGACTCGGCCGGCCTGGCCGTGCTGGACCGCGGCGAGATCCGCCGCGTGCGCGCCAAGGGCAAGGTGCGCGAAATGGAGGCGCTGTACCTGGCCGATCCGTTGCCCGGCGGCACCGGCATCGCGCACACCCGCTGGGCCACGCACGGCGTGCCGAACGAGGCGAACGCGCATCCGCACGTGGCCGGCAGCGTGTCGCATGGTGCACAACGGCATCATCGAGAACTACGCCAGCCTGCGCGCCGAGCTGCAGGCGCGCGGCCACGTGTTCACTTCGGAGACCGACACCGAGGTGATGGCCGCGCTGATCGATCGAGCACGTCGAGCCGGGCATGAGCCTGCGCGAGGCGGTGCTGGCCACCGTGCGCGAACTGGAAGGTGCCTATGCCATCGCCGTGATCAGCAGCGACGAGCCCGGCCGCGTCGTCGGCGCGCGCCGCGGCGCGCCGCTGCTGGTTGGCGTCGGCATCGGCGAGAACTTCCTCGGTTCGGATGCGCAGGCGCTGATCCAGGTCACCAACAAGATGCATCTATCTCGACGAGGACGACGTCGTCGAGATCACCCGCGACAGCGTGCAGGTGTTCGGTCTCGACGGCAGCGCCGGTCGAGCGCGCCGATGCACGAAAGCGAGCTGTCCGCCGACGCGGTCGAGCGCGGCGAGTACCGCCACTACATGCAGAAGGAAATCTTCGAGCAGCCGCGCGCCGTGGCCGACACGCTCGAAGCGCGCATCGGCCCGCATGGCGTGCTGCCGAACATCTTCGGCGTCGACGGCGACGCGCTGCTGGCAGAGCATGCGCGGCCTGCACATCATCGCCTGCGGCACCAGCTACCACGCCGGCCTGGTCGCCAAGTACTGGATCGAGGAGTTCGCGCGCCTGCCGGTGAGCGTCGAGGTGGCCAGCGAATACCGCTACCGCGAAGCGGTGGTGCCGACCGAGCACGCTGTTCGTCGCCATCTCGCAGTCCGGCGAAACGGCCGACACGCTGGCCGCCACTGCGCGAGTCGCGTCGCCGCGGCTATCTCGGCACGCTGGCCATCTGCAACGTGCCCGAAGTCGTCGCTGGTGCGCGAGTCCGATCTCAAGCTGATGACCCGCGCCGGCCCGGAGATCGGCGTGGCCTCGACCAAGGCGTTCACCACCCAGCTGGCCGGCGCTCGCCCTGCTGACGCTGGAGCTGGCGCAACAGCGCGGACTGCGATCGCGCAGCGCGATGCGGCACTCTGTGCACGGAGCTGCAGCACCTGCCGCGCGCGATCGAGAATGCGCTGGAGCTGGAGCCGCAGATCATCGAGCTGGCCGGCGCATTTCATCCATCGCCAGCACGCGCTGTTCCTCGGCCGCGGCGTGCACTATCCGGTCGCGCTGGAAGGCTCGCTCAAGCTCAAGGAAATCTCCTACATCCACGCCGAGGCCTATCCCGCCGGCGAACTCAAGCACGGTCCGCTGGCGCTGGTCGACGAGGACATGCCGGTGGTCGCGGTGGCGCCCAACGACCCGCTGCTGGACAAGCTCAAGTCCAACCTGCAGGAAGTGCGCGCGCGCGGCGGCGAGCTGATCGTGTTCGCCGATGGCGAGGCCGGCCTGGACGGCAACGACGCGCCGCGGCGTCACCCTGCGCATCGAATGGCGGCGGCGACTTCATCGCCCCTGCCGTGTTCACCGTGCCGCTGCAGTTGCTCGCCTATCACGTGGCGGTGCTGCGCGGCACCGACGTCGACCAGCCGCGCAACCTGGC